>NZ_JBALFD010000040.1:0-44847 GCF_036916985.1 Nostoc sp. | reverse complement strand
AATTTGTTAACTCTTCCCCATCCCTTTTCCCTTTTCCCTTTAACCTTTCCCCCGTTTTCTTCGGGGTATGGTTCATCGGTTCTCCCCTCGGAATTTCTTGGGGAGAACTCTTTCAATCTGCCAAACTCTTACTCTAGGCTGGATATCCCTAAAATTCCCCGACGCCACAGCAAAAAGTTGCCGTGCGAAAGCTGCACTCGACCCCATACGCTCTAACACTGCGCTCTTGGGGCGTTCTCTATTTGTCATGATATTTTCCCCTGATAACTCGGTTGACAAGTTCAGAGGGGGTTGCATCAGTTATCAGTTATCTAATCTTGGACTCTACTCCCAACTGATAACTGGTAACTATTATTCGCGCTACTACTGCTTTTAACTACAAAATTCGGGATATTTCTTAACCAAACTTAACTTTACCTAAAATTTATGAATTTCGACAGCAAAAACACACCGCAGGGAATGGACTTTCCAGGCGGCAGACCCTATAATGGATCTGGTAGCGCGGTAAAAACTCCCGGACAATTTAGTAGTCGCACCAGTGGCCAAACTTTAGCGACAACTTCTTTTGTTCCTTCGAGATCAAACCCGCTCTAGATCAATATGAAATTTGCAATACGTAGAAAGCGCGACTCCTTAGTGGCGCTTTCTGCATTAAACAGTTTTACTGTTGTATCTTCACCTCCATGCCTCCTTTTAATTAGCTTGATTTTACAGAAGTTCTGGTCGTCTTACTCGGTCGAGGTAAGAGCTTTCATTCAAATGTATTCGCAGAAGATATTTGGTTTAGGTTAAGATACCTAAACACAAGCTTTTCAAAACAAACCCATTGAATTAATCAGTGATCAAAAATACCCGCAGGCGGTGTTCCTTGGTTGACGTTGGTCAAGTTCTTTCACACTTTTATGCTCAAGCTAGACCGGATAATGTACTAGAGATGCGTTAAATCTCCCTATTAAGATGTAGCATTTAAATCAATATAGCCTAGAAAGGTAATTTGAGAACCTAGCTTCAGTTAATAATTGTGAATTTTGTAGATATTTTAAGTAATAAGGAGTAAAATGTAACTTAATGTATACCTACTTACGTAAGGAAAAGTCGGCATGAATTCAAGCCAAGTTTTAGACGTAAAAAGAGTATTAGCTGTATTAGAAGAACAAGTATTTCAATCTACGGGAAGGTATTTAACAGAAGTAGAAAAAGTTCTTATTAAGGGAGTTTGGGATAGTAAAGATTATAAAGAGATGGCAAGTGATTCGGGGTATAACGCATACTATTTGCAGCAGAAAGTAGCTCCACCACTATGGAGTATGCTTTCAGTAATTATTGGTGATGGAGTGAAAGTAACAAAAATATCTTTGAAATCTATTTTGCTTAAGCTAGCAAAGAGCGATTATCGGAAGGAAGAGGCATACAGATTGGATAACGATAGTTTCGTTGGCAATATTAGAATTTATGGGGAACTACCTAAAATAAAATCTTTTTATGGACGAAAGGATGAAATTAACTATTTTAAGAAACAAATTACTCTATTTAAAGAACGCTGTATAGTTTTTACTGGAGTTGGAGGAATAGGAAAAACTTTATTAGCCTCTAGATTGGTTGAAGAAATAACTTTTGATTCTTTAAGTAGTATATATGAATGTATAATCTGGAAAACAATTAATCATTCTTTGTCAATTGATGAGTTAGTCATTGATTTAAATAAAATTTTTCAAGTAGACATAGAAGCAAGTGAAAACTCTTTTATAGATAGCATATCTTTACTATCAAAACAGCTTCACTTACATCGTTGTCTACTAGTAATTGATGGATTTGAAAAGCTATTGTTAGCCGATGATTTTGGAAAAAGATTACAATATGAAAAATTCCTTTTAAAACTTACAGAAGGGAAGCATGAAAGCTGCATTATTATAACAAGTCAGTTGCCTTTAAAAGAATTTGCTTCTGTGACTACAAAACTACCTATTCGCTCTTTTAAATTAGAAGGTTTAGATGTAAACGCTGGAATGCAAATATTACAAGAAAAAGGTTTAACTGGACAGGAATGTAAGCGATTAATTGAAAATTACTCTGGGAATCCATCAAGTTTAGAAGCGTTGGCTGATAGAATTAATCGTTTTTTTGAGGGGAGTGTGAAAACATTTTTTAGATATCAAACTACTATGATTGATCCTCAACTTGAAACAATGCTACATCAGCAATTTGGACAAGTTGGACTTTTAAGTAATCTTCAAAGGCAAATAATGATTTATTTGGCAGAAGAAATGTCAGAAAACTCGACTCCTATTCAATTCTCTAAACTCATTGATAATTTAAAAGAGCGAGTAGATTTCAAGTTGTCAGTTTTTGAACTAATAACAGCAATAGAAGTTTTAGAACAACGCTCGTTAATTGAAATTGCTGGTAAATCAAACAAACGAGAAGCTAGTTATAGTTTACAAGCATCTATTAAGAAGTATATTTTAGTTGATCCATTGGGATTAGTGCATAAAATACCAGATACAATACAAACAAGGGAAGTTACCTTGTGGGCTACTGCATAAATCCTCTTTGTACCCAACGTTATAATCCTGATAGCGCTGAAAATTGTTTAGCATGTGGAAATCCATTGATAATAAACGGGCGTATTCGTTTGCTACGCCCGTTGCGTTCTTTGGAGCAAAATCCATATACTTACACAGATGTCTTTGAAATTGAGGATATTGGCACAGAAGAACATCCTCAGCCTCAAATAAGAGTAATGAAAGTATTAAGATGGATTGATGATTCTAAGTTAGTTGAGCTACTTAAAAGAGAATCACTCATATTACAAATCTTAGACCATCCTGGAATTCCCAAGTCTAATAGGGAAGATTATTTCACATTTAGGCTGAATGATAATCTTCTAGAACTACATTGTCTAGTTATGCATAAGTTTGAAGGAGAGAATTTAACTCAGTGGGTACAATCTTATGGACGAATTAGCCAAGAAATGGCTTATGAATGGTTATTGCAGTTGATGGAGATTCTTGATTTAGTTCATCGGTCTGGTTTCTTTCACAGAGATATCAAACCAGAAAACATTGTTCATCAACCCGACGGGAATTTAGCACTTGTTGATTTTGGTGGAGCAAGACAGCTTAGTAGAACCTACTTTGCCAAAGTCAGTACCAGTGGAGGAACTACTACAGGATTCGGTAATGGTTACGAAATAACTGCTGTTAGGACAGCTTGTTACTCTCCCTTAGAGCAAATTCATGGACAAGCCGTACCACAGTCAGACTTTTACGCTTTAGGTAGAACTTTTGTTTACTTAGTCACAGGTATTTCTTTAATTGAAATCAAAATGGACGAGCAGACAGGAAGACTAATTTGGAGAGATAAAGCACTTCACATAGATAAATTTCTGGCTGATTTACTTGATGATATGATGGCTCCTTTTGTTGGGCAGCGCCCACAAAGTACTCAAATAATAATACAGCGTTTGGAGCGCTTACCTAATCAATCAAAGTTTAATCGAGTAATTAAATCAAAGCCGTTTCAACTGAGTGTGTTTGTATTAGGTTTATTAAGTATTGTTGGTTTGATATATGCATCCCTACCTCTAGTAGCAAAATATTATTTAGATTCCGGTAAAAAAGCTTATAAAGAAAATCAAATTGACCAAGCTGAGAACGATTTTCAAAAAGCAGTATATTTGAATACTAGCTTAAAATACACAGTAGCAGATTATTTTTTAAATCAAGGTAAAGAAGCTTATAAAGAAAATAGGATTGCTGATGCTGAAAAAGACTTTCAAAGAGCAATAAAGTACGGACATAATTTAAATAATTCAGTCTCAACTTTTTACTTTGAGAAGGGTTTACAGCATCAAAATAACCCTAAGATTGCTAGAAAAAATTACGAGCTAGCTATAAAATACAACCCGAAAGACGATACTGCATATAATAATTTAGCAATTGCATGTCAGCAGTTATATGACTATAATTGTGTTAACAAAACTTACGAAATAATTTTTAAGTTAAAACCTAATAAATGGGAATCACATTACGGATTAGGTGATTTTTATGATGGACAGGGAGAATATGATTTAGCAGAAAAGCAATATGAAATTGCTATTAGAAGTAGCGATCAAGCTATATTTGCAGTTGCAGCTTTAGCAAGGTTGAAAAATAAAAAAGGGGATTATAAAGCGGCAGCTATTTTAGCTTTAAACTGGTTACAAAAAACTAATAATAAAGAGTTACAAGCATCGTTATATAAAGATTTAGGATGGTCAAGGTTAATGGAAAATAAGTTAACTGAAGCCGAAAAGTATCTAGAAAAAGCGACAAAGTTAGATAGCGAAAGAACAGATGCATATTGTTTGCTATCTCAAATAGAAGAATCATTAGGTCAACTTAATTACGCCAGAGCTTATATAGATGCTTGTATCTTGACTAAATCTAGTCTACCAGAGGTGTTTCGCTGGAGACAAGAACTGCTAGATCGGATACTTGATAAATGATAAGATGCTCAAACAAATTATGTTTGTAAAACAATGAAAAAGCTGATGTTTTTTGAGGGAATTTGCTGTTTAACTTCTCTAATACTAATTCATCTACCATTGCTAGCAAATGTACCGCTCATAAGAGTAAGAAGAAATCAGGTTCATTGTGATCCACAAATGGGAAGGATAATAAGTAAGGGTCACAAGCACTTGTCAGCAGGCAGCTTAATTTGTAAGGGAGATACGATAGAAGTTGTGAATGGTGATTATGTAGAATTTTTATGCTTTAGTTCTGGAAACATTTTAAATTTATCTAGTGGAACTATTCCTCTTGATAAATGTGCAGAACCTGACGAAGCCTTATCCACTTGCAATCCAACCAATACTAATGCGTGTCACATACGAAAAGGTGGCACAGAAGGGAGAGATGAGCCAACAATCATTTCTCCTTATAGCACATCAACATTGAATTCCCGTCCAGAAATAACTTGGACTGCTGTTAAGGGTGCTACTTCTTACAAAGTCAAAGTAAAAAGTTACGAGTTTGGATGGGAAAAAGTTGTAAATCAAACTCGGCTTGCCTACCCAAGTGATGAAAAAGAATTTCAAGCGGGTACTCCATATACAATAGATGTCTTTGCATATATTGATGGTCAAGCTTTTAGCTATGATGAAACGTTTGTGGACGTATTGTCTGTAGCAAAGCAAGAACAAATTGCACAAAAGATTAAACGCATCAAAGACTTAGGGCTACCTCCAGATGAAACTATTCTTGACGTAGATGCTATTTATACGGCAGAAAATCTTTTAAATGAAACAATTGAGATGTTAAAAATGGCAACAGCAACTAATAGCCAAAATCCGACTCTTTACAGAGTACTGGGCGATCGCTATTTGAAGGCCAAGTTACCAAATGAGGCGAAACCCGAATACCTGACGGCAGCTGAGTTAGCCAAAAGCAGTAAGAATTCCAAAGAGTTAGAAAAAGCCCAATCAGGGCTAAAATTAGTGGAATTTTACAACCAGCTTCCAACCAATAGGAACCCACCCCAATAATAAGGCTTTTTATATTTAGGATTTGACAGTAAACTCAATTGCGCCTGACGTAGTGCTTCTGCTTTTGGCAAGCCATTGTTCAAACCTTTATAAAATTCTTGCATAAGCAAAGCGGTAGAATCGGCATCCACGCGCCACAAAGTAGCAACAGTGCTACGCGCTCCTGCTTGGGCAGCCATTCCCGCAATGCCCATTGCTGACTGCTTGTTGCCTTTAGCAGTTTCGCAGGCGCTGAGAACAAGTAACTCAATTGCATCTTGACTATTTTCGGTTTTACCTCTGATTAAGCTGTCAAAGTCTCTAATATTAATTAGCTTGTCATAGGCTACTAGTACTGTTTTGAGTGGGTCAGAACTGAATTGACCGTGGGTAGTAATATGTACAATAGGAAAATTATTTTGAGTTAGTTCTTCTTTGAACCTTTTCAGGGTAAACTTATCGTCTAACAAGGCTACTGATGATAAGGTTTGTCTTTCTACATTTTCTACTTCTTGTTTAGAAGGGAGCAAATTCTCCATGTCTTTAGGTGCATTTGGATCTGTAGAACTGGGGCTGACTTTTGAGAGTCCAGCTATTAAAGCTATCATCTGGTTTTGATGCAAGACTCTAGGTTGTCTAATTCTGGAACCTAAAGTTTCGGCAAGACTGTAACGCTCTATTAGATAATGTTTTCCATCATATAATAATGCCATTGGTATGCTTTGAAAAGATTTATCTAAAGTGAATACGAGTGTTCCTGATGTGGGTAGATATGTTTGAATTGGTGTAATTAGCTTTTCATAAATTCTTTGAGAATAAGTAGTAATGCTACTTTTGTCAACCTCAGAAAAATTCTCATTTTGTAAAGCTTCTAAAAGATGATCTATCTGGAATCGAACTAGTTTAGATTCAATAGAATGGTGGTGAAGTGAGCCATCTGTTGACTGAGCAATTACTTCTATAGTATCCCCTAAATCAATAATGTGAATTACTGTTGGGGCGCGATTGAGGTTCTGAAGCTGATTCAAAGCAACAAGGTCAAGCTTGCCACATCTGAGAAAGTTTTCTAAGCGTGCTATCTGCAATCCTTCATTTATCTCTATTACTCTTTTTAAATCAGGATTAGGTGATGTTAAGAGCAATCGCATATAATTACGATATGTCGGCTCCATTTCTGACTGAAAAGAGAACTGCAAATCTCCGTTAGTTGACAAAAGACTATCACGCACTGAAGTCATGTTTGCGATCGCAGCATTATAGTTCTGAATCGCTAACTCAGTTTTTCCCTGCTTTTGGTAAATTAGTCCTAACTGCTGCTGCCATTCGTAAGCAATATCCGAAGCACGAATTGATTGAGCGAATCCTAAAGCCTTCTGAAAATATGCCTGTTTTTGTTCTGTTTGAGTTGATAATTTACCCAAAGTACCAAAACTATAGGATAACCATCGGATACTATTAATAGTTTCAGCCATTTTTAAGGCTAATTTACTATATCGAATCGCTACTGATTTCAATTGTTCATCTGGGATCTGGTTGAGGTTATTAGCAAAATTCAACCGAGCATGAATAGATGGCTCAGGTGATAACTCCAAAAAGGCAGAAGAATTTTCATCTATTTGATTTACCAATACTCGGATCTGTTGATTAACTTTCTGATGAAGGTTCGCTTGATTTTGTTGATGACTGAGCCATTGTTCCCAACTGATCAGTAAAGTTAAGTGATTCAACTGAGCTTGCAGTTTAGCTGATTTGGAGATATTTGGTATGTTTTCTAGTGTTTGATAATACCAGAGTGATTTTTGCGCTTTTTGTGGAATAATGTTAGCAATCTTCTCTCGAAAAAGTGGTTCCTCTATCCAAGAATATTTATCTTGTAATTGCTGATAAATTGTCTGTTCAATATTACCCAGAGACAGATAAATACCACTAATCTTTGATGAAGATACAAGTTTTGCTAGCGTTAACGTTTCTTGTAGAACTATTTCAGATTCATTTAACTGACCCAAAATCCGCAAGACTTCTCCGAGATTCTGTAATCCAAGCAAGTTAATTGATGTTGCTTTCTGCTTACCAATTAATGTCGTGAGTTGCTCCTCTTGAGCAAGAGCAGGTTGCTGCAAAGTCGTGTCGCAAATACCTAGATTTGTATTCAAATTTAAAGCTTCTAAAAGTGTATTGCAAGCTTGTTTATGTAATCCTAATGCTTGGAAAGCAAGGTTTTGATCAATCAGGCTTTCCGTAATCCCCTCTTGGTCGTTTAGTTGGCGATAAATTTTCGTAGATTCCTGCCAAGTTTTGAGAGCTTCATTCGCCTGATCTAGAGCTAATTGTTCGTGACCTGATGAAGTCAGGGATGCTGCTTGATTTTTGAGAAATTCTTTTTCTTTTTTTACAGTCTGGGCAGGAGAAGATGATTGAATTACAATTAGAGACAGCCCAATAACGCATGAAAAGAGATATTTAAAGCAAGGTTGAGGTAAGATCATTTTTCTACCTTTTGATTACTGCGAACCGGAAAAACAAGAACTTGCAGACAGTGAAGCATTATCCCCGATTGGATTTGCTTGGGATGTCGTCAAAACAAAATTGCCTTGAGAATCCCGAATCAAAGCGTTGGCTTCTATGATTTGTGTGGGTTGGTTACTGAAGAATGATTTTGGATTATGTGAATTATTAAAAGCTGGAACAGGGTTACTTTGCTCAATATTGTTATACATCAGGTCATTAGGCTTAGATTGGAGATTGCGAGTACTACTAACAACAAAACTACTTACTCCTATGCCTACTCGTTCCTGACAGACTGGGATGATTTCAGGAGCGATTGGAATCACTTCTGCTTTTAGTTGAGTAGGGTAAATCTTAGTATCAGCGATGTTGTACTTAACCGTACCGTTAATTCCGTACTTGGAACTAGCCGTAATCAAGCTATCAGGGGAAAAGAAGAGTCCTTGAGCATTAATTGTGATATTCCCACCACGACCCTCAAAGGCATCTGCGGTAATGCTGCTCTTTCCCCAGGCCGTTAAGATGTCTGCGTTGATGTTAATGTTTCCGCCATTTCCTTTATTTCCTGCGGTAGCCGTGACAGTACTGTGATTACTTAGCTGCAAATACCGTGCGTTCAGGAAAATATTACCGCCTTCGCCGTTAGCAGTAGTTGCTGTAATGGCACTTTTGTTGTCTAAAGAGATGGATTTAGCGTTTATTAAGATAGTTCCAGCATTACTTATTCCTTGATTTGTGACAGTAATGATACCACCATTCATCAGACTCAAGTTTTCAGTATTGATTTTTATTCCTCCAGGATTTCCACTCGGTGATTGAGGAGATGCGAACAGTTGCTGAGTGTCTTGGTCTGCCATAAGAACAGAGGAACTGATTCTACCACTTACATCTAAGTTAGAAGCATTAATGGTAATACTTCCAGCAGAACCAGAGCCGACAGTAGAAGAAGTAATCCTTGCTTGCTGCCCGACTATTAACCTTGATGTATTAATTGTCAAACTACCAGCATTCCCCGCATGAAAATCTGTAGTAGCAAAATAGCTGGGGACATAATCTAACCCGGAATTCATCAATTTGATGGAATTAGTCAATTCTACAGAATTAACTACATTCAAAACTACATTCCCTCCTGCACCAGTTCCCAAAGTGAGAGATATTATCACACCCCCATCAGTAGCTATTAAGCGCTCTGTTGATACTGTGATATCTCCTGCCTTTCCATTCGTTAAGGTGCTATTGATAATGCTGCTAGTAATGAAGGGATTAAACGATGAAAAACCAAGTAGCCCTATGGAGTCAGAGGCATTTACAGTTACATTACCCCCTTGACCATCACTGTAGGTTCTACTGCCTATTCCTGCTCCTCCTTGAACAACTAAATTCTTAGTGAAAAGGTTGATGTCTCCAGCACTTCCAGAATTTAGAGATTCAGTCCGCAAGATGGTATTGAATCTGCCATCTTTTGGAGATATACCGCTCAATTCTAGTGTTCCGGTAGCGTTGATATTAATACTACCTGAAGGATGCGAACTTTGATTTTGAATCAAAATTGCTGAACCATCAGTAGCCAAGATATTATTACCTTGTATTTGAATAGAACCGACACTACTAGCATCGGCTAAAGCTTTTTGTGAAAAGCTAATGTTTCCAAAGCGTTGTACATTCGGATAGCTCAGAGCAAAGCCTTGAGCAACTGGATTAAGACTGACTGTACCATCTGTAACACTACCTAACTCAATTCGTCCTTGATCAGCAATTAGACTACCACCCGCTAAAGATACATCCCCCCCTACTAAAGCTAGGGTCTTTCCTAGTTGCACTCGCAACCCAGTTAGATCATTATTTTTAATAGTTGGGGAGCTTATTGAGCTAGGAGCAGTTAACCCCTCACCTATACCCAGAACTTGAATAGCACCTGAATCACTCCCAAGCTGTAAACCAGTAGGCACACTAATAGTCAATAGTGGTTTGGTTTGGCGATCATTTGTTCTGAACTCAAAGCCATCAGCAAATTTCATCACTTTAGCAGTACTTACCAAGAACGAGCCACCGATATCTAGTCGGGCATTTTTTCCAAAGATAATTCCACTGGGATTGATTAAAAAAAAGTTGGCTGTGCCATTAGTTTTGAGCAACCCGTCTATGTTGGAAATTGATGAGCCTGTTACACGACTAAAAATATTCTGAATATTCTGAGCGTTGTTGAATAAAACCGTGCTACCTGTAGTCACAGAAAACTGTTCAAAGCTATGGAACAAGTTGCTCCCCTTGATAGTGCCTCCATCAATGATCCTGGTGTTATTCTGTGGTGTAACAATAGAATTAACAGGTAACGTTTTATCTGGGATAACTTGTGCTGTGACTGATGAGGAGGCTAGGAAGAAGAGGCTGCCTTTAATGCTCCAGAATTGTAAAGCACACTCTTTGACTGAACGCCTCTTTTTGAGATTTGCGACTAGTAGGTGAATAAAATCCATTTGCTAATCAGAAAAAAAGTCTGGCTATTATTTTGATTGAGAAAATTATCAAGTCCAGTTAGCTAATATAAGTTCCTGAAACGGCTGCCATTTGCACTAGTTAAGAGCAAAGCAATTTGTGCCTTAACTATACCTTGATTACAGGGAATTTCACAACAACGCTTCTAATATTTGGTCAAAATTGCGGCAATATACCTGTTGGTGATATTCTTGCCAGTTTTCGTTTGACGAGTGGGGGAAACCTGTCAATGTTGCCTTTTGGATATATGTCACAAATGGGCGACGAATCCGCTCATATTTCTCGAAGGCTCTGGCTAGAGCTTGCAAATCATCCCAGTTATTTTCGAGAGCGATGTTAGCAATAATCGTTGCAATAGCTAGTGCATCTTCAAGCCCTTGATTAGCTCCTTGAGCTGTGAACGGAGGCATTCCATGTGCCGCATCACCAACCAATACAACTCGCCCACTACTCCAGGATGGTTGAAATTTGACAGGGTAATCTTCAGTATTAATGTCAGTTTTGCTCTTGATTTGGATAGAATCTGAAATGGTAGCGCGATGAATGTAATATGGACGCTGCTGCATATTAGCAGGAGGAGAGATACGCACTAATTGCTTGAGTCTGTGAGGGAAGTCTGCCTTCTCTAACTCTTGTACAGCTAAATCAATCAAAGAACTTCCAGACTGACCCTGTAATAAATCCAAAGGCAAAGCCAGAGTTATGATATACCCAACTTGAGCGCTTCGGTTACGAAATAACATCAATCTTGGTTTTTCTATCCAAGGTTGTTCAGTAAATATTTGATCATTACTGAGTGTTACAATTGATGAGTCTTGAAAGAATTTATCTTGTAATTCTGCCCATATTTCACTTGGAATCTCAGCTATTTCCATACAAGATATTGCTGTAAATCCTGAATATTCCGGCTGTGCAAAATCACAATACTGACTATCTTTGTAAATAACTCTACGAATTGTAGAGTTAATCCCATCTGCTGCAACAATTAACTTAGCTCGAAGCGATTTTGTTTCTAATTGTTGGGGGATAGTATTTGAACTATCGAACGGTGTATCATAATTTTTATGTTCGTTTGCCCAATGAGCATAGGGGTTGGCTTCTATGCTTGTATCAGATACGCAATCTATTCGGACATACCGATTTTCTGGTTCATCCACAACATTGATACAACGGTGATTAGCTTGAACCTGCTCCTGGGGTAGTAGATGTCTTAAGGTTGTCTGCAAGTCATACCAAGGAATTGACACTCGACCTTCCCCATAATCTTTAAACCACTCGTCGAACCCAAGAGGTATTGACCGAATTAGCTGCCCCTGCAAATTTTTGTAAACCCATCTAGTAGATGTCTTTGGAGGTTTTTGTTGCTGAATTTTTTTGACAGTTTGATCATCATTAGATTGTTGGCGATTAAAGAACCTAACGCTAGTTTTCCTGACCTCTCCGTAAGCATTAGAATCTAAATATTTGAGAGCTTTTAATCCATTGGGTAGAAGATCCAACCTTTGACCAATCTGACGAAAGGTGCGAGTTTGATCGATGACTTGAACGTTTTCAATACCACGCTTGCGTAAGCCAACCGCAGTTGCCAATCCAATGGGCCCAGCACCAACAATTACAACGTCATATATTTCCATAAAACAAAAGAAAGCCGAGTAACACCAGCCAGACTGAATCTGACAGGAAACTTCAAACAGTGTATCAATGTATTAGCATATTAATACCAATACCAGAGCTTTTTATTCCAGAAAATAAAAACTTTTGTAAAATCTTTGAGAGAAAAACTCAGATGGATGATTGATGGGGACTTTTGGTTGTCTTTAGTTAGTGGTAGTGCTGTTGGTCTTGGTAAATAGAGTGCAGAGACGGAAGCCGTACTAACATAGATAATCGAGAGTGTTGACAGTGCAATTAAAACAGGGTGTTTGATAGCCATATTACATATATAAGGATGAAAAGTGATTGAGTAGTTGTCGAAGCTAACAATTGTATGGTTAAGATTTTTTAAGAGGTTTTATATTTGGTAGTACCTTAAGACTGCAAAATATAAAAAGTAATGAAAAACCCCATCCTTTGGACAGGTTGGGGGTAAAGATAAGAAACTCTATATTCCATGATGACACAACTCAATATTTGTTCGACTGCTGTCAGCCTAGAGGTGGGGCAATGAACAAACCACTATCTAGACGCAAGAAAGTTACCCCTGCGACATCTGAGGAACCAGAGCTAGCAACCGACCCTGCTCAGGAAAATACTTCTTTGCACGAAAATCCAGGGGGAGCAACTATCACGGTGACGGCTGTTGAAGTAAGAGAGTTGACCGAGGAAGAACAAAGCTTACGCCTACACTTGGAACAGCGTGTAGAACGTGCGTTTTTAGAAGCGGGTCAGGCGCTGATGGAGTTGCGAGATCGCAGATTGTACCGTTCCACGCACCGGACTTTTGAGGAGTATTGCCGCGAACGCTTCAATTATAGCCGTGATGCGGCGTACTTGAAGATTTCGGCGATTGTAGTTTATGAGAATCTTCAAAAGTTTTTGCCGACCAATGGTCGGCAAATTCCAATGCCGACCAACGAACGACAATTGCGCTTTTTGGCGAAAGCAGAGTTGGAACCAGATGTGCAAGCGGATGTATGGCAACAGGCAGTAGAGCAAGCGGGCAATAAGATTCCATCTGGTCGCATAGTGAAAGATGTTGTAGATAGGATACGCGAAAGGACGAAAGTACCCAATCCTTACCACGTTGGGGAAATATGCATTCTTTTGCCAAAGGATAACCCAGACTTGAGAGGTAAAGCGGGTTATTGGGGCGTAGTCAGCCATGTTGGAGAATACAGTTGTACACTCCAGACATGGGACGGCGACTATACCGTAAAAATCGAACACCTGAAATCACTGGAATTGCTTGATGAAGATTGCCAATTCATGCAGCAGTTATGTATACGGTTGCGCCAGTTAAATCAAGTGGCCAGCCGTGACGAGGCTGTGGATTGGCTGTTGCAGGGGTTGGGGAAACAAGCTAAACCTTATTTATCTTCGTTGCAGGCAAAGCTGCTGGCGGCTGCTGAAAGAGAGTACAAAATCGAGTGGAGGCAACAGAAATGATGGTGCAGCGAGGAAACAATAATTTAATGCAACAAAGTTTACTTAACGAGTTCACTTTCAAATATTTCTCGCCACAATTCAAATTCAGGACAATTGCACCAAAGGGTAACGAACCCATCAAAAAGTTTAGTTCCTGAATTTTGAACTCCCCTTGGGAGAACTTGGATCAAGATAGGAATATCCAAATCACATTTCCAATTTTCTATTTCTTTTTGAATTTGGGCAATAGTGTCTTGATGGAATCCTCGGTCGTTGTTAGAACATTGAACAAGTAAACATCCACTATCAGAATCTTTGACTCGCTTGAGCGAGAAATTAATCTGCGTCCACATTGATTGGACTTCATTGAAAATATTAGGCAAGCCATAGTGATTGCCTAATATTGCTTTTCGGCGTTTCGATTCACCCATAAGTCCCCCTTAGCAATACAAATTTTGACAAGGATGACGAAGAATATAAGAAATCTTCTGACAACGAATAAGCTCAATAGCGCTCAGACTAACCCTCTGGGGGTTGTTAACTACTAATACTATTGTAACAATAAATCAAGGGTTTCAAATATTTTGTAGTTGCAAGGATTGGGGATTTTGCTTTCACCGTATTTGTCATCCTTGCAGTCAAAGCTGCTGGCGTTTGTTGAAAGAGAATACAATCTGGTTGGTCAGCAGCAGAAGGGATAAATTTATTGGGTGTCAAAGCAGCTTGAAAGTTCAAAATTTCAAATCAAATCGGCTAGGTGTTAGTAATTGGAGAACTTTTCACCCAAATATTCCGACTGTTATAAAAATCACCACGCTGTTCTAATGTAAACCCACCCAGCAATAGTCCTAACCACACCTCCACCATCGGCATTTGCAACACACATTGCAGTTTAACTAAAGAAATCTCATCTTTGACATTTATCAGATGGTTAGCGATTGCACTTTGCCATTTTTCCACATCCTCATCTGATGCCAAATTGCGGACATCTTCTAAAGTTGTCACCTCATCGAGCATTGCCAAAACATTCGCTTTTTCAACAGGTGCTGCTAGAGAATCACCCAACTCAGTAGGAGATGAAAATTGGTGTGGGCCATGTGGTTTAAAGGTTTGTGGTGTTTGCGGTTCAATCAAATCATCTAAATCTAGGTGCATTGTTGTCCGCACTAGACCAGCAAAGAGATCAGTGCTAACAATTGGCCCCAAAAGACTATTGCCATCGCGGGTATCTTGCAACAGCACTTCGGCACGAGACTTAAGAATATCCGCAATTTGACTGAAGGCAAGCGCTGCGGTTAATAACTGTGCCTCCAGGGGTAATTTTTCTAACTCGGCATCTAAACATTCCCACATCGGTGCTAGTGTTGATGTCGTTGGAGATTCGGACAACTCATCAAGCACATCCCAAATTGTTAATTGGCGGTATGTGGTCATCTCTAAGATTGTGGATGCAAGGGGCAAGGCCGCACTGGGCAGTAACTTGAGGTAATTTCAAACATATCCTTATATTGATATAGTGAAACACTGTATTGTTTTGCAAACGCCTGCAACACCTGATCTGTATAGGCGCGGATCTTGCCAGCCGTTAGTCCAAAGCAGTGAATTGGTTCTAAGCGACAAATAGGCTGTTGTCCCAGCCACAGTTCTGCGCCCAAGGCGTGCAATGGTTTATCCCCTGGTTCTTTATACAAATACAGTACTGCAAAATATGTTGCTGGTGGTTCGACTGTTACTGAATCAATTTCTGCTGAATTATTCTGCGAACGGTGGCGGTAAAACGAACGGCGATTGTGGCAGACTTTTGGATTCCAACATCCGTCCCCTGCTGTTCCATGCAGCACTTTAGCTTGGGTTGTTGGTAATTTGGAACATAGCTGACACTTTGGATCAAGTGGCTTGGGCATACCTTATTCCACTTCTTCGCCGATTGCACGATAGTAAGCAGCGATCGCAGCTTCTTGCTCACTACGAAGGGTATAGCGCCGAAACGCTTTCTCGCTTTGATGACCTGTTAATTTTCGTGCATGGCTGGGGTCAACTCCCAATAGTAATAAGTCAGTGGCATAGGTGTGGCGAAAGGAGTGAGGATGTAAATCCTCAATGTGAGCTATTTCACCGATTTTTTCCACAGCGAAGTAAATGCCGTGATAACTCAAGCGTTCACCCTTGTATGAAGCATGATGTGAAATCATCAATGGACTAAGGCTGGTCAAAACCTCTCCTTGCTGTTCGCGCAATTGTAAATAATCTGCCACGACTTCCCGACTCTCTTTTCGCAGTGGAACTAAGCGTGGTTCATTGGTTTTGGTGTCTGGTAAAAATAGCAGCTTGCCATCAAATGAGCCAACATTTAACTGCACAACTTCCCCAGCCCGGAGTCCATGACTAAGAATGTGAACGAGTGCTGTATCCCGTTGCCTTGTTTCTCCCAAGAATTCCAACGCTGACCAAACCTGTTCCATTTCTTCAGGGGTTAAACTCTGGGCTGGTGGTAGTGGCACTTTTTCCAGTTTTATCCCCAGTGTAGGATTAGTAGCAATAATTTCAGGATACGTGTAACACATCCATTTGAAAAAGCTTTTGAGTGCCGCAACTCCGGCATTTATGCTGCTTTTTGAAAGCGGTTTATCTGCATCAGTCCGCAGTTCATCACGGAGATATTCTTTATATAGCGCAAGATGACGTGGGCGTAGCTCATGATAGTGCAGCTCACTCCACGCCAAAAACCGCTTCAGTTCGCGTTCGTAAAGCTTGCGGCTGTTGGGTGCAAGGTTATTGCTGCGTAAAAATTCCAGAACTTTTACCCACCGAATATCGGTTGGTGGTCTTGTACTAGTGGTGCGCCCAAGGAGCGATGCCGTTTCAGCGTTTAGGGGAATGAGTTTAATCGGAGGTAAGTTATTTAGTTCAGGGTTATTCACTAGATTATGCGATCGCACTGGGTGGCTCTGAATTTAAAAGTTCAGTATACACGAATTCGGTGTGAAGACAAAATAAGATACCCTTATCTTTTATCCGACATAATCTACGATTAAAATACATGAACCCCATGTAGAGGAATAAAAAAGTTCAACAATAAATAATAAAGTCCAACAATAAATAAAAAAGTTCTACAATTTCTGAATGTGCATGGTCTGGGCAGATCCAGAAAGGTAAGCTTTATGGCGAGAGGTAGGCAGGAGTGGACTCAAGCCAAGTTTGAACGCTACATCAAAGAAGGTCGCGGTCAAGGTAGTGGAGAGAAGTATAAGCCTTGGATCACTGTCTCCGATTTCCCCTCAGTGGGCAGATCGGCAAGAAGCACGACCTCATAGAATGGATAGACTCAGACCCTCCCAACTTGATTGAGAGAGTTCTGTGGATTGATTCTGGTTATAACATTGCCTTTGTTTTTGACATAAATGCCAAGAAAGGGTTTCCCGAAGCGAAAAAAGTTTCAGAAATAAGAGTTGCAATTCATACAGAACAAGCATTGAAGCTTAAACAAGACCCTTGGGCAAGGCATTTGAGTGATGAAGATTTAACAAAGATACAAAAAGATTATAGAGAAAATGCTTGGTCACTAATTTCATCCCTGGTTGAAAAAGAACCGGACATATACTATCGTTCGTCACGGGGTTCGCTTATCAAGCAGGTTGTTGAACAATATAACCAGGGGAGAAATGAAAATAAATTAGTCGAAAAAACAGTTTATGAATATTTGAGAAGATTCTGGCAGAGAGGGAAAAATCAAAATGCGCTTTTACCTGACTATTCAAATTGTGGAGGTCTCGGAAAGCCAAAAAAATGTGGAGAAAAGAAACGAGATTAATGATTAGGGAATATTATTCATCAGATATTCGTTATGACGAAAATGGGGTAAAAAAATCCCTATTAATTCCCCCCGAACTTAGGCCGACATTCACTCAATTGAAATATTGGTATGAAGTCGAACTATCAGATATCAAAAAAAGCATTACAGAACGAAAGGGAGCGAAAAGATTTGCTTTGGAGCATAGAGCAATTTTAGGAACATCTAAGATGGAAACCATTGGTCCCGGTTCTAGATACCAAATTGATGCCACAATTGCAGATGTATATTTGGTTTCTAAGTACAACTCTAACTGGATTATTGGCAGACCAGTAATTTATGTAATCATTGATGTTTTCAGCCGAATGATTGTGGGGGTTTATGTTGGTTTAGAGGGGCCTTCTTGGACAGGAGCAATGATGGCTCTAGCTAATGCAGCCACAGATAAAATACAGTTTTGTCAGGAATATGGCATTAATATTTCCTCTACAGAATGGCCTTGCCACCATCTGCCAGATGCAATTTTGGGCGACCGAGGCGAACTTGCAGGGATGGCAGTAGAGACATTAATCCCAAATCTCAATGTCCGAATTGAAAATGCTGCACCTTACCGTGCTGATTGGAAGGGTTTAGTAGAGAGGTACTTCCGTACAATTCATGGTCATGTCAAACCATTTTTACCCGGTTATATAGACACAGATTTTAGACAAAGAGGGGGGCGAGACTATCGTCTTGATAGCAGAGTTAACATAGAGCAGTTTACTGAAATTATTATCCACTTAATTCGCTATCACAATAATCATCATTACCTGGCCAGTTATGAGAGGGAAGAAATGATGATTACTGATAATGTAAATCCCATACCCATAGAATTATGGAAGTGGGGGATAGAAAATCGTTCTGGTAGACTCAGGACTTTTCCTGAAGATATCATCAAGCTAAATTTGATGCCAAGTAATAAAGCGACCATCACCGCTCGCGGCATCAAATTTAAGGGGATGTATTACAGTTGTGAGAAGGCATTGAAAGAATTCTGGTTTGAAAAAGCTAGAAGTAA
The DNA here is from genome assembly GCF_036916985.1 of Nostoc sp. Lineage (GTDB taxonomy): Bacteria > Cyanobacteriota > Cyanobacteriia > Cyanobacteriales > Nostocaceae > Nostoc. Next base: position 26,412 of record NZ_JBALFD010000040.1, on the reverse strand, counting down.
TTTGCTCTCCAAATCAGATAAATTATTAGATATTTCTTACGACTATCGCAAACCCAATTTTATCTATGTCCGCTCTCCTGATGGTAGAGATTTTGAGAAGTGCTTTCTTTTAGACCCAGAAGAGCGTTATTCTCAGAAAAATATACATGATATTGAATATTTACTCGCTTATGAAGAGTGGCTTTATCAGAAAAATCAAGGCAATGAACTTCAAGCTTGTGTTGACTTAATAGCTGACATTGAAAGCGTTGTCAACAGAGCTAATGATTTAGCCTCTGTAACTGTTGATAATAGGGTAAGCGATACCCAAAAAGTTGCTGGGATTAGGGGAAATAGAGCTTCAGAGAAGGCTAAACGACGCGACTATGAGGGGTTCGAGTTAGCTAAGACAGAAACTCCTATTCCTGAGACAGTTATGCCGAGCAAAAATTCTGACTCTAAAGAAAATAAATCATTACAGCCTGACCATTTGGAGCTTCTGAGAAAGAAGCGCCAGGAGCATTTTAATGAACATAGAGAATGAGTGGGAATGGGTTAAAATTCCCAACGGGGAATGGGCTGCTGTTGCTAAATACAGAGACCACAAGTTGTCTGAATATAATACAAATCCAATAATTCGCTCTCTTCCTCCTATCTTTTCTAGAGAGAAATTTGTTGAGTATGTGACACGACTTCCGACGTGCAAATCTTCAGAAAGAGAACTAGAGCCTCAGTACAGATTTCACTGTATTGAGCGACTATCGAGATATTTTGACCCATTGAATAAAACCGTTGATTTACAACAGGTAGTTTGCGTATTAATTATGCAAGGTTATCTGAGGCGAAATCCTTTGCAACCAGAATATGCACTGCGTAGCGGTCAAATTTATCAGGCGCGACTTCACCAAACACCTGGTGTTCTTGTCTGCACAATTCATGATGTTGTCTTAAACGATAGCATTGTACCTATCTGGAATAATAAGTGGTATCAAGTTGGTATTGCTAGTTTGGAAAACTGTCCTATATCGAATGTAACGAGAAATTACAGTGAGTCCACTAAGGAGTGGTTACGCCTAATTGCATCTGATATTGAGTGGTTAATGACCTGTGACTTCAAATCGCTTCCTTCTAAGGAATTAGATTGGTTTCATATCCAATATATAGTTTTATTGATTAAGAGGAATTTAGCGACTCTAGACCGTCAGGTATATGAGCAAGGTTTACGACAGAAATTTTTGTCTTTTTATGGAAGTGAATTTCTTGAGGCTCTTGGTATAAATGTCAGTAATAACAACATAAATTTATTTTAAATTTTTCGATTACATTTGGAGGTTTTTGACCCGGTAATGCATCTGCTAATGATTAGATTTTTGAGGAATTCGCCTTCAACATTTTTTGCTCGTAAATCTAAATATAAACCTTTTGGTAAGGGGCCTTGGCTTTGTCTAAATCCTGCTTGCGAACACTATCTCCATTCTGTGGTTACGAAGTTAGTGATGCTTTTAAGCAATGATCTAAATTCGACCTATTCTTATATAAAAAATCCTATAGGCACTTTTGAGTGTGATTGCGGTTTTCAATATAGTAAGATTGGCGTGAATTTGACTAAAGTTGATAAGTTTCGATTTGAAAGAATCGTGACGTTTGGTCAATTATGGGAACAAAAGTATTTGGAATTAAATGTTGTTGATAGACTAAATTTTCAGCAAGCTGCGTATAACCTTAGTTTTAATTATAGCAAAAGTCCAATGACTATGTTGCGTAAGCTAGAAGCTTTGTGGAAGTCTTTGAATGATAGTGTAGGAAAAGACTCCGGTTAATCAGACCCTATATTGTTGAACTTTTTTATTCAAAAAATCGACCTGCGCTCTTCTACATTGCTAAACTGAACTCAACTGAGGACAGTTATTGTTCAACTTTATTTTTCTGGTATCTGTGATGGATAACCAAAAATTAAGGGTTGTAGCTCTTGAAATTGTTGAACTTTATTATTCCTCTACATTTCATCTAGCCTTTTGTTCTAGCTATTATAATAAATTTATTAAGCTAGAACTAATTTAAAATTATGCCACGTAAGATATGTGGACTTGGCTTTGACTGTGCCTCAATGATGTTGCAACCGGGTATTGACCCTGGAGAATGCTTCAATTATCCAACCTGTGGAGCAGCTATTAAGTTGACTCCAGATGAGGAAATCGAACTAATTCGCGTGCGGGAGATTGCATCTTGCCAACGGCAACAGGAGTGGGAACGCACAGAGGAAACCTTTAGAACCACACGCCGCGAAGCGGCAGTGATGATGCTGATGTCGAGAGGTTGTCCCCAAAGCGCACAATCACTGGGCGTTGCTGCACAAATGGAAGCGATCGCCGCCTGTGTTGAACAATTGCTTCACTTCTTAAATAATCTAGAAGGATGCTACATTGCTCCTGGTGGCTGTGAAGTACATCATTATAATGTGAAACGCCCAAGTGGAGTTTATGGATACAACAAACTCACTGCTCCTGAGCCTATATTTGAACCATCCGAAAAACAGCAGAAAGTGAAAGTTGTTCATTTAAGCCATGATGACGATCCGCGAAACACTGAAGCACGGCTGGGGATTGAGCGCCGAAATCAGTTAACTCGTGTACGAACGCTCTTGGCAACAACTGTGGAACTGTTACTTGAGGCAGCCAATACTCTCACTGAACAGCCTTCTGATGAGGAGCGCTCAGTTTGAAGTGTCTTCTGGCATCTTTGGCAAACGCTAATACCCGTAACCTTGACCTTTACTAAAACATTAGGCAGTTGCTACACCAGGAAACAGTCAAAGAAACTAATCAGAGTTTTGTGCATTTAACTTGACCTTGAAATACTGCCGCTTTAGTTTCGAGTTGCCCCGGTTGGGGTACTGTTTGGAGCTTTCAAAAATAGTTAAACGATTGGTCGGCTTGGGCAGTTGCCTTTTGTCCCCACAATAGCCCTAGGGCGTGTTTTCAAACTCGTTATATCCTAGAAAAAAGGCGATCGCTATATAGTCATGATCAACCGAGGAGACTTAAGTAACGAGCAGTGGGAGAGGTTAAAATCGTTACTACCATCAGAAAAACCGCGAACAGGTAAGCCGAATCATGACCACCGTAGGGTTGTGAATGGCATTCTCTGGATACTGAGAACAGGGGCACCGTGGCGAGACCTCCCAGAACGTTATGGAAAGTGGCAGAGTGTGGCCACAAGGTTTTATCGCTGGCAAAAAGGCGGAATTTGGAACCAAATCTTAGTAAAGCTACAAGCGATCGCTGACGAGCAAGGAAAGCTCGACTGGGAGGTTCATTACGTTGATGGAACAGTGATCCGCGCCCACCAGCACGCAGCTGGTGGAAAAAAAGGGGCGAAGAAGATGAGAAACTAGGTCGTTCTCGGGGTGGTTTCAGTACGAAAATACACCTTCGGTGTGAGGGCAAAGGTAAACCCATAACTTTTATCCTCAGTCCAGGTCAGAGAAACGAGTCAATTTTTCTAGAACAATTGATGGAACAAGGAGCCATCAAGCGTTCTGGGCGAGGTCGTCCACGTTTACGCCCTTTACGATTAGTCGGAGATAAAGGGTACACGGGTCGGAGAATACGTAATTACCTTCGCCGCCGTGGTATCCGCCTTACCATTCCACGACTCTCAAATGAACCGCGACGCGGCCCTTTTAACCGTGAAATCTACCGTCAACGCAACATTGTCGAACGCGCTATCAACAGACTCAAACAATTTCGCCGCATCGCCACCCGATATGAAAAACTTGCAGCCAATTATACAGCTATGATTACGATCGCCTGCATTTTGTTGTGGTTATAGTTTGAAAACACGCCCTAACCCTCGCATTCGCCACAAACCCAAGCGGTGAATTTCTTGCCCAAGAATGAGAAAATCACCGTCATTGGTTCGTAAAACTGTCTGTCTTTGACTATAGGGTTGAATTGTTCCTGAAAGCATTAAAGTTTCTCTGACACCAATATTTGCTACCATTCTAGACTAACCCACAAAGCGTAATCACCTTATTCTCAATTTAAAACCCAAAGATAACGGGATTCCCAAAACCCTTTCATGAGATTGATCGTGCGTGAATTGTTTTGACTGTCCCTGAGCGCTTACAGAAGAGGGACGGGAAATTTCGCCGAATTTGTTAAAAAAGTAGGAACTAAATTGAAATATTAATAACTTTTGGCTCAATTACTGTACCGTCCAGAAGCAAAACGATCTCACTACGGTCTAAATAACAAATATCCTTATCAATTACTGGGACAAACACAATATGCCAATACCATAGAAATGGTTTTTGATGAGGTTGCAAAGATTTAATCGAGGCAGCTATACATACATAAGAGTTGAATTGAGGTCGCTTTCGATAAGCTTCAGACCGAGCAATTTGAATAGCGTCGCTCATTGATAAAGGCACTGCTGACAATTCAGGATTCCAGGTGGAAACTTTTTTAAAAAGTGAGAGGGACACCTCAAAGTAAAGCTTCTCTTCTTCTGTACTGCAAATTAGCAGAGTAATTATTGTATCTTCAAGCATCAAAGCTAATTGTAGATTATCTTAGATTCAACCAATACGATTGAAAGGGGCGTAGGGGATATAGATATATGAACGCATTGTAATCATAGAGAGTCTACCCACAAAAATCATCCACCCGAATATCCCGCCAGACATCAGAAACCTGCCAGCCGGAATTACCCACAGATTGTACTGGAGGATTGTCAAGCAATGGAATATAGTCAGGAACTCTAGGCTCTGAAATCGCTACTGGTTGCTCCTCAACCTCAACCACAGGGGCAGTAGAATTGTCAGTATTAGCATGAAGAAGTTGGTCTTCAGCCTCCTCGATTAATTTCATCTGTCTCAGGGTAAGCTTGTCAGATTTTTTGATGATCTTCTTAGTATCTATATCATTAGAAGTTTTCATTGGCTGTTCCCTTGAAAGAATTGGCTCAAAAATTTGGATGGGTAAATTTGGGAGAAGTTAGGTATAAATAATTTGCACGGAATAAACACTTTACTGCAAAACTATGGAAAATACGAGTCCCAAATTGTAAGAATTTATCTTTTTCGATATAAATCTCTTTTTCGGGCAGATGCCTTAAAGCGATCGCTTCTTTCCTCATGACTGTACGTCAATACTGTTTTGCGGTTTTGACTCCTAATGCACTTGCCAAGAATAAATCAGCCTAGCCGTCGCTTTCGCCCTCAAGGCGAAAGCGCCTAAATCTCTCGGTTTTGCTAAAAATATTATTGATACGGCTGGGCTGATTTATTTATTGGATCTCCCTAATAAGCAGATAATAGATGGTTAAGAGTTCTCGCTGTGGAGGAACAGCGTTGAGAAACTTATCAGGTGAGAAAGGAAAAATCCTGGTAGTAGATGACGAAGCTTTCTAGGTTACTTACCCTCGTGCTTGTTATATGTGTCCTTATGGACTTACACTTTTGCTAGCAACGAATCGTACACCACTCCGTAGTATCCGGGAAACCTCTTTGTGTATAAAAAATATCCCTTCTTTGCAGTCATACCCCTTGCAATTGCTAGTACTGCTGTAACAAGTATCAGCCAATGTTTGGCCAAATTACCGCCACTAATTCCACGAGAAACTCTCTTTGGCAATCCAGAACGTACCAATCCCCAACTATCACCAGACGGAAAATACCTTTCCTATATTGCACCGAACAAAAATAACGTATTGCAAGTATGGGTACGCACAGTAGGTAAGAAAGATGACCAAATATTAACCACCGATAAAAAACGCGGGATTCGTAGTTACTTTTGGACTTATAATTCTGGAGAGTTAGTTTACCTGCAAGATGCTGATGGAGACGAAAAATTTCATCTTTATGTTGCAAACATCAAGTCCAAACAGGTACGAGATTTAACCCCATTCAAGGGTGTAAATGCAGAATTGATCGCCGCCGATCGGAAATTTCCTAATGAAATATTGGTAGGATTAAACATCAAAGATCCACGCAAACATGATGCCTACAGGATTAATTTAAGTACCGATAAATCCACTTTAGAAATGGTAAATCCTGGTACTGTAGAACAGACAGTAGCAGACCCCCAGATGAAAATTCGGGCGGTGATTGCTACTATTGCGAATGGTGGTAAAACTTTATCAGTTCGGGAAACTGTTAACCAACCTTGGAAGACAGTCCGTTCATGGGGACCCGATGACGAAGGTAGTGCTGTTAATTTTTCTGATGATGGCAAAACCCTGTATATCGAAAGCAGTGATCATGCCAATGCTACACGCCTGTTGTCATTAAACATCGCTACAGGTAAAGAAAGCGTCGTTGCCCAAGACCAGCAGTATGATATCGGTGGGGTCTTGGTTCATCCGTTAACTCGCAAAATTCAAGCCGTCTCCTTCTACAAAGACAAACTAGCCTGGCAAATATTAGATAAAAGTATTGCTCCAGATTTCCAAGCGATTGCCAAAGTCCACCGTGGTGAATTTAGAATAGTCGCTCGCGACCTTGCCGACAAAACTTGGCTAGTTGGATACAATACAGACGATGGACCTGTTTACTACTATGTTTACGATCGCGCCAGCAAAAAAAGTCAACTCCTTTTCAACAGCCGTCCAAAGCTGGAAAACTTATCCCTAGCCAAAAAACAGCCAATCTCCTACAAATCTCGTGATGGGTTGACCATTCACGGATATCTGACAACACCCGTAGGTATTCCATCTCAAAACTTACCCGCTGTTATTCTAGTACACGGGGGACCTTGGTCACGAGATACCTGGGGTTACGATCCCCTAGCTCAATGGTTAGCAAACCGGGGCTATGCAGTCTTGCAAGTTAACTTTCGAGGTTCTACAGGATACGGCAAACAATTCCTCAACGCCGGCAATCGGGAATGGGCTGGCAAAATGCATAACGACTTGATTGACGGGGTAAACTGGATTGTCCAACAAGGTATCGCCAATCCCAAAAAAGTCGCGATTATGGGTGGTTCCTACGGAGGATATGCAACTCTTGTAGGAGTAACATTCACACCAGATGTCTTTGCTGCGGGTGTAAGTATCGTTGGTCCGAGCAACTTGTTGACACTATTTAGCAGTATACCTCCTTACTGGGAGTCAGAGCGGGCGCGATTCTATCATCGTGTGGGTAACTTAGAAAAAGAAGCTGACTTTTTGAAATCGCGATCACCTTTATTTTTTGTAGACCGAATCAAAGCACCGTTACTTATTGGACAAGGTGCAAACGACCCCCGAGTCAAACAGGCGGAAAGCGAGCAAATTGTTACCGCTATGCGTCAAGCAAACAAACCCGTAGAATATATCCTCTACACAGACGAAGGGCACGGTTTTGCTCGTCCTGCTAATAGGCTGCACTTCTACGCCAAAGCCGAAGAATTCTTGGGGAAATACTTAGGGGGTCGCGTAGAACCCATAGGGAATATACAAGGGCATTCTGGAGTTATTAAGTAATAAACCGCACTCTCTCGACGTTGATCATCATTGACGGCTAGACTGTGCCGAAACGGGAAATTTGTACGCTAAGAAAACCCCAAAAACCTGAAAACCTTAACTATCAATAGTTTCATCAAGTATACTCCAAATGAAACTTTTTGTATTTAAGACCAATGATGATTGAAAAATTCCGGCTCTTGCGTCCCTTTTATGGTGATTGAGGATTGATTTTAATAAAACCCTTGCGGGGCAAGGGTTATAAGAAATCATAGTATTGAAAGCTGTTCCATTTATTCTCAAGTTAAAACCCAAAGATAACGGGATTCCCTTGACCATTTCATGAGATTGATCATGCGTGAATTGTTTTGACCAGTTACGAAAAAACGGGCTGATCTAAACTGTATTGGTTTATCGCCCAGAGGCACAGGAAATTAGTACAATTTTTGAATACTGGAGTTTTCATTTTTGAAAAAGCATTTGAGCCAAAGTCTACTTATAGTACAGGGCAAACGCATCTAAATTACTCTCGATCGCAACGAAGGTTAAAAATCAACAAAAAAATCATTCCTTTCGCGTTTGATTATTTTTTAAACCCCAAAGCGATGCCTGCGGCAGGCTACGCCAACGCCTAAGTTTTTCGCAATAAGTAAGAGTTAATGATATTAGTGTTAACTCTATTGAGAATATACTTTGCTTATTGACATGATGGCCCTGGTCTATTACCCTGCGTTCTTAGTAGCATCGAAGCGTCCGAGAGGTATTTGCAATTTCGCTCATGAAAAAGCCAGAAGAATGACCGATTTTAACAAGAATTCCGCTAACCCATCCGGCTAACCTGGATTTGTTGCCAGCGCGGATTATCACAGTTAGAGATGCCGAGGTGAACATGACAATGAACAGTCCCACACTTTTCACTCCCGTTCAGTTTGGAGCAATGCAATTGAAGCATCGCGTCGTGATGGCTCCATTAACTCGCTCGCGCTCTATTCAGCCCGATTCCATTCCCGGCGATCTCATGGCGGAGTATTACGCTCAACGGGCTACCGAGGGTGGATTCATTATCAGCGAAGCCACCAACATCTCGGTCACGAGCCGTGGATGGCTAGGTGCCCCAGGACTCTATTCCGACCAACAGGTTGAAGGCTGGAAGAAGGTCGTCTCCGGCGTCCATGCCAAGGGCGGGCATATGTTTGCACAGCTGTGGCATACCGGGCGTTCCTCGCATGTCGATCTGACTGGTGGCGAGATGCCTGTCTCCGCTTCCGTCGATCCGGCTTACTGGCAGAACCCGTCGCATTTGGTTTCAGCATCCAGTGGTTGGGTTCAGCCGTCACCGCATCGGGCGCTTGCCATCGCAGAGATATCACTCATCGTCGAGGACTACCGTAGGGCGGCAGAACGGGCTATAGATGCCGATTTTGAAGGCGTAGAGCTACACGCTGCCAACGGGTATCTCATGGATCAGTTCCTGCAAGACGGCAGCAATAAGCGAAACGACGAGTATGGCGGCTCCATTGAAAACAGGTCGCGATTCCTGCTTGAGGTAGTCAGAGCCATGACTTCAGTGTGGGGGAGCGATCGTGTTGGAGTTCGCGTCGGTCCGAGTGGCACGTGGAATGGCATGTCAGACAGCAACCCGCAGGCGCTCTTCCAGTACGTCGCAGAACAGCTAAACCAGATCGGACTCGCTTACCTCCACATCATTGAACCACGCGTGAAGGGCAATGTGGTCGTTCTGGAGCATCAAGGGGCAATCGCCGCCGAGCAAATGCGGACGATCTTCCAAGGCAAGATCATCGCTGCCGGCGGATTTGAGCCAGACACTGCCGAGGCCATCCTGGAAAGCGGGACCGCGGACGCGGTGGCTTTCGGCCGCCATTTCATCTCTAATCCCGATCTGCCTCGCCGTCTCAAGGAGGGGCTGCCACTTACAGCTTACGATCGCAACACCTTTTACACGTTCGACGCGCACGGCTACACGGACTACCCGTTTTATCACGAAAACGCCTTGGCGTAGCGCATCGAACACGAGAGAGTGAACAAATAACTTGTTTTCCAAATGGAGGAAGTATGAACAAAAGTATAAATGTGATGTTGGTACATGGTGCTTGGGCTGACGGCTCGTGCTGGAGCAAGGTAATCCCTTTGCTCCAGGCGAAGGGTTTAAGTGTGACAGCGGCGCAGATTCCGCTGACTTCGCTTGAGGATGACATTGCGGTCACGCGTCGTCTTCTCTCAATGCAGACAGGACCCACAGTTCTGGTTGGGCATTCTTACGGTGGCGCCGTGATCACTGGCGCGGCCACCGAGACTCCCGACGTGGAAGCCCTCGTCTATATCACGGCTTTCGGTCTTGACCAAGGTGAGAGCCTTGATTCCCTCAGCAAACAGGGTCTGCCGTCGCCTGGCTCTACGGCGATATGGCCTGACAACAACGGTTTTCTTTGGATCAACCGAGACGGCTTTCATGAGGCGTTTGCCGCGGATGCCAGCCCAACCGAAGCTGCTGTCATGGCTGCGGTACAGAGACCGTTGAGCGTCGCCAGCTTCACCGACAAAGAAGGTGTGCCGGCTTGGAAGATGATTCCTTCTTGGTATTTAGTGTGTACGGACGACCACATGATCCCACCGCCAGCCCAGGAGTTCATGGCTAAACGGATGGGTGCCACCGTGCAGTCTGTGTCGGCTAGCCACGCTCCCTTTGTTTCCCGCCCGCAAGAGGTCGCCGACATCATCGCACTCGCGGCGGCTTCTCTGGCATAGTAAGCCCCACAACTCAGCACAGGTGAATCAACATCAACTCATGAAAAATTCCTATAAAGCAGTAGAAGTGACCTCTCCGGGTGTTTTCAACCTTGTCGAGCGAACGATTACCGATCCTGGAGCCGGCCAGGTCCGCATCCGGGTGCATTCTTGCGGTGTATGTCACAGCGACTCAGTTACCGTCGAAAACTCCTTGCCAGGAATTATCTATCCGCGCGTACCAGGTCACGAAATCGCTGGTCGGATCGAAGCCGTTGGAAAGGGCGTCGTGAATTGGGAGGTCGGCCAGCGCGTGGGTGTTGGTTGGTTCGGTGGCGAGTGCGGCCACTGTGAACCCTGTCGGCGCGGTGACATAGTTAATTGTGCCAACCTAATTATATCTGGTATTACGACAGATGGTGGCTATGGGGAAGTCGTCATCGCTGAGGCGCGGGCGCTTGCCTCCATTCCGCAGGACCTTTCCTCTGTAGACGTTGCTCCGCTTCTATGCGCGGGTCTCACTACCTTCAACGCACTCCGCAACTCAAAGCTTCGCGCTGGAGATTTGGTCGCCATACAAGGTATCGGGGGTTTGGGTCATCTGGCTTTGCAATTCGCATCCAGGATGGGATTTCACACCTTGGCGATTCAGAGGGGAAAGGAAAAAGAAAAACTGGCTCGCCAGTTGGGGGCGCATGGGTACATTGACAGCACAGAGCAGAATCCCGCAGAGGCCCTCCTCAAAATGGGTGGAGCGAATGCGATTCTCGCCACTGCGGCTAGTGGAAAATCGATGGGTCCTCTTGTCGGGGGTCTTGCCGCACGTGGCAAGCTCGTCGTAGTCGGTGCTTCCGCGGAACCTATCGAAATTAATGCTACACAACTTATTTTTGGGTCGAAGACTATTCAAGGCGAAAACGTCGGCACACCCATCGAGGAAGAAGACACATTAAAATTTAGTGCTCTTCAGGGTATCCGTCCCACGATCGAGACCATGCCCCTTGAGAAGGCTCCCGAAGCCTACGCACGCATGATGTCCGGCAAAGCACGCTTTCGCATAGTGCTGACTATGCCCCAATAGCGCAAAGGAGTTCAGTTACCGTTTCTGGCCAAGTATTCTACCGCTGAGATGATTGCGATCGCTTGCACAAGAAGGCACAACACTCAGCATTCCGGTACTACGGTCTAGTGTGCAGCATAAGTGGCGTGTTCAACCATTCCGATCAATAAATCCGAAGGAGTCGCAATGAATGAATTACTGAATCTGGCCGTAAAGGCGCACGGGGGTCTTGAGCGTTGGAACAAAGTGAAGTCAGTGAAAGTTGCCGCATCGATCACGGGAGCGATCTGGTTTGTGAAGAGCAAGGGTGACGCTCTCAAGAATGTCGTCATGACCGTCGAGACGAAGAAAGAGCAACTCATCATGGACTTCCCTGGACAGGACAAGCGATCTATCTTCGAGCCGACCCGTATCGTTATCGAGAAGACGGATGGCACATTGATCGATGCGCGCAATGACCCGGAGAAATTCTTTGAGGGGCATCAGAGGGAGACGCCGTGGGATGACATCCACGTAGCCTACTTCAGTGGCGAAGCATTGTGGACGTATCTTAATACTCCATTTCTTTATACCCATGAAGGCTTCGCTACTGAGGAGATTTCTTCGATTCAAGTCGAAGGCGAAACGTGGCGGCGCTTGAAGGTGACTTTTCCCGATACCGTCAAGAGCCACACACGCGAACAGATATCCTGCTTCGGACCGGACGGTCTGCTGCGCCGACACGACTATACGGTAGACATCCTCGGCGGAGCAACAGGACTAAATTACGCCTCGAATTACCGTGACATCGACGGAATCATTGTGCCGACAACGCGCCGAATCTATGCATACGAAGGGGACTACCAGCTTGTGAAGGAGCCTCTCCTAGTCGCAATCGATATGAGTGAGATCGCTCTCGCCTAGTAGTCTGCCAACCCAAAATTGCTGAGTGGAGTCAGCAGAGGAGCAGGGGAGCAAGGGAGCAGAGGAGAGATTTGTACAAGTTCTTTCCCCCCTGCCCCTCCGCACCTCTGCCCCTCTGCTTGCCACCACGCAAAGTTTGTGTGGCGAACCACTAGTGCTTTCTCAACATCCGGTACATAGAGTCTCGAAGAGAATCACGTCCAATGTTGAAGAATGTCGAACAGTTCGGCCATCTTTTTGCCGGCGGTTGATCTCGTCCGCTGGATATACGCCCGCGATCGCAACGGCAGCCATCGAAGTAGATCATACAGCCGCGATCGCATTCGGAAGGCTGTTTATTTCTAACCCCGATCTTGTGTCGCCTATTCAAACGCATACAGCGCTCAATGCATACGACCGCAAGACGTTTTACGGTGGCGACGCTCATGGGTACACCGACTATCCGACGCTCGATGCCGCTCCTGCAACTGAGCAGCTACAGTCTGTAGCTCTCTTATCTTAAAGCTTCACGAAACGCGAAAGGCTCACCATGTCCAAAGAGATTCTATTTAGTTCCCTGCGTCTAGGAGCAATTCAGCTCCCGAATCGGGTAGTTATGGCTCCTCTCACGCGTATGCGTGCCGACGCTGCCCATGTGCCAACCGCGTTGAACGCTGAATACTACGCGCAGCGTTCCTCAGCAGGGCTGATCCTCTCGGAAGGAACTGCGATTAGCCCTCAGGCGCACGGCTATCCCAATGCTCCGGGGATCTACACGGCGGAACAGATTGCCGGGTGGCGCATGATTACAGATGGCGTCCACGCCCGAGGCGGCAGGATCGTTATGCAAATTGCCCACAACGGCAGGAACTCCCATTCTTCGCTCATGCCGGATGGAGCACTTCCCGTCGCGCCCTCGGCTATTCCTCCCACAATTCCTGCTCTGACGAAAGCCTTCCAACAGGTACCAGCTGAAACTCCACGCGCCTTGGAAACTTCTGAAATCCCGGTCATCATCAGCACATTCCGGCGGGCCGCGCTGAACGCGATGGAGGCTGGATTCGATGGAGTGGAGTTGCAGGGCGCAAATAGCCACTTGATCGAGCAGTTCCTGGAGAACGGAACCAACCAGCGCACCGATGCCTACGGTGGGTCCAAAGAGAACCGAGCTCGGTTCCTGCTCGACATCGTTGACGAGATTACAGCGGCTATTGGGGCAGACCGACTTGGCGTACGCCTCTCACCTTTTGGTCAATATGGTGGTATCCACGACAGCAATCCTCTCGAGCTGTTCACCTTCGTCATCAAGGAGCTCAGTAAGCGGCATATTGCTTACTTGCACCTGATCGAGGCTAGAGGCTCCGAAATGGGTTTGACCGACGAACTCCACGAAGACGCGCTGAACAATGCTGCTCTGTTCCGTCCCACTTTCAACGGACCGCTCCTCTCAGCCGCCGCTTACACGCCCGATAGTGCGGGAGAAGCAATCGAGAAGAAGCACGCGGATGCAATCGCTTTTGGTCGCCTATTCATCGCCAATCCTGACCTGGTAGAGCGGATCAAAGAAAATCAGCCGCTCAATCCACCTGATCGTTCAACGTTCTACGGGGGCGGAGCTCATGGATATACCGACTATAAGCCTTTTGGATCTGCGTCATGAACGAACCCGAGCAAGCGCACAAAGTGGCGCAGTCCAATTCAACACTAGGTCCTATTGCTTCTCAGCTCGTTGGAGTCTGGACGTTGGTGGGCTATGCAGATGAACAGGAAGGGCGCGAAGATAGCCATCCGTTCGGCCCTAAACCGGAGGGCTTTCTCATCTACACACCTGGAGGCTTTGTCTCGGCACAACTGATGAAGCCGGGACGTTCCCTGTTCCAATCACACGATTGGCGCCAAGGAACCCCAAAGGAGTATCAGGAATCCGGAAGCGGTTACATCGCGTATTGCGGAGTCTACGAAGTGGATGAGGAGAAAGAGACTGTCATCCATATCCCGTCCGTTGCGCTCTTGCCCAATCTGATCCACGGAAGGCAGCTTCGCTCGGTGACATTTAATGGCGAAAGACTCACACTTCGAGCTATCGGCGCACCCGTTGAGAACGGCGTCTTCATAACTAGTCGGCTGGAGTGGCAAAGAGCCGAACCAGGTTCTGATTTAGATGGAGTACGCACGTATCATGTCCGGCAAAACATGCTTTGACAGGGTGCTGACCAAAGTCCAAGAACCAAAAGGATTCAGTTAGGAGTTTGAGTAGCTATCGATTTTGTTGGCGAATTTGCTACGAGCAGGATTACGTACACGATCGCGCACAGACAAGGCTTCACATCTCTGTGAAGCCCAGAAATTGCTCTTTTGCGTCTTTATTGATTAGCTGCTTTGCCGGAGAGTGAACTTCAGCGACCGACTTGTTCTCGCCTCCAACGTCCAGGACTGTCGCCCACAACCTGATGGAAGGTTCGGGTGAATGCAGCTTGATCGGAGAAACCCGATTGCAGTGCGACATCGATTAAAGGAGTGCGAGTCTGGATGAGAAGTTCCTTGGAACGATCGATGCGGCGTTCGATGAGCCAACGGTGAGCCGAAACACCAAAGCTCACTTTGAACGACCGTGCGAAATGACTCACAGACATTTGGCATTCCTGAGCAACTCTGGCGAGATGGATATTCCCATCAAGGTGTTCCAGCAAAAGTTCGATGGCCCGACGCTTTTGCCATGAGGTAAGCCCTCGCGGCGAGACTTCTGGTAGACGAGACAAGCCGCCGTATTTCTGGAGCAGATGTGCACCGAAGATTAGACTGAACTGATCGAGAGCGAGGGAACTAGGCCAATCTTGCGACCCAATGAATGGCAGAACGTTCTTGGTCATCTGTGCGATGACCAGATCATCCTCACAAATCGCAAATTTATAGCTTCCAATCGGCTGAATGTTGTGATCTCGTGCGATTTCGTCGAGGCCCTCTCGAGGTACGTGGTAGTGAACATAGTCAAAACCGCAATCAACGAAGCACACAGGTTTCGATTGCAGATCGATAATGCTTGTCCGGTACGCAGGTATGTACGGCACTGCAATCTCGCGGTCGTCGATACAGAGTTCATAGCTGTGCAAGGGAACAGGCTTGATCGCAACGGATACGTGAATTGCGGACTCTTCAGGAATAGGGTTTGAGGTGCCAGGCAGCCCAACGTCCGAGTGGAGCCGTGTAATAGCGAACGTACTTTGCTGTGACCAAGCCAGGGTCGCAGTTTCGCTATCACTCTGATGGTAATAAGACGCAAGCCTTTCTCCAAAGGCCCCTTTCGCTTCAGCTCCATTCATCGAGACTCTCCTGACGGATTCATAATAATTCTCCAGACAAGATAACCGATCGTCTCGTTTATAATAGGGCGTGTGACGACTGCTGTCTAGTGAGCTCTCTACGATTTTTGAGATAGCCAAAACACTGTTTGAGTCGATTGATCTGGAAAACCGCAGTATTAGGTTGCTGGGGATTTCGTTGTCTAACCTGGATAACGCCAAAGAGTTACAAGCTATTCAATTGCCCTTATTTCAGAATGGGAATATCATATTTTAGCGTAGGCGTAAGCCCCACTTCTAAAAAGCTCAGTTGCCGCCGTAAGCATTTCACAAGCTCATCAATGACTGCAATTGTGTGTCTGAATTATCTCCCAATTCTTGTTGTAATTGGGATAGTTGGTTTTGTAACGCTTCAGCAGTATGAATGAGATTCGATTCTTAGGCTATTTTTAGCTGGGTTTCTTTAATAGAGATTTTTCTCAACAGATCATTGACTGCATCGACTGAATCATCATTTTCAGTAATCATGGCTTCATCACGAATATCCGTTTTTAGCAGGAATAATTGCTACAAAGCTTGCTATGTATGAATAAAAATTAGCTACATTTTTCATTTTACACAAGTATATTAAAAAAGATGTTTCCTTTCAAAACTTGCTTGAGTGATACGAATGCAGACACAGGTGTTAGAACTAGAAAAAATCGCTGACAAAATTAGAAAACTATTCGCACTTAGTCAATCTCCCAACGAGGCAGAGGCAAGCGCCGCCGCAGTTAAAGCCCAAGAAATGCTGACCCGGCACAATTTATCGATCGCCTCACTTCAAGATTGGACACCTCAACCACTAGAAGAAGAAGTCATTCGCCAGTTCAAACGCATGACCTCATGGAAATTTATTTTACTAAGTGGTGTTTGTTGGGGGAATTACTGCTGTGCGATCGCTAGACACTACCATAGCGGGTCTAAAATGATTATTTTAGGGCGAAAAGTGAATATCGTCTCTACTCGGATTCAGTTTGAGTATCTTGAACAAACTATTGAACGACTGGCAAAACAAGCCGTAGGCGATCGCGCTTTTAGAAATGCTTTTAAATTAGGTGCTGCTAATAGACTTGTAAATAGGATTCTTGAGAATCGTGAACAACAGAAAAATGGAGGGATTGCTGGAACTGCTGAGTCGGTTGCAGTACCCGCAATCATCGTGCAAGCACTCTACGAAAAGCTGGAATCTGAGTTAGAAGCATATCTAAGATAATGTAAAAGTTAAACAAATGGCTTTACCATCGTGTGGTTCAAAAGACGGATATTTCTCTGGGATATCTGCGGCTGATTCTGTCTCTCTTAATCGCCAAGTTAATATCAGTCAACAGCACTATCTGCCAAGTTAATTAAGACATATCACGTCTGCTAATTAATCTTTTGAGACATTCCTAAACTGCCCAAAATGTCTTTTGGCTATTGGGTAGTATAACCGAAAGCTTGTTTTGGCGAAGGTATTGTGACATAAGACATTATTTGTTTGTGTGGGCAAGTAGGAAACTCATTAAACTATCTAAAATGCGATCGCGTGACAATGGCATCATTTCTTTGCCATAGAGCATTTCCTGCACCATCACATAGGATACCAGCGAACCAAAAAAGATTTGTGCTGTTGCTTCTGGGTCACTAATGCGTAATTCTGGATGAGAAGCTAAATACTGGCTTAGTAATAGCCGTCCACGTTGAATCACTGTTTGAGTATATAATTTTGCTAATTCTGGAAAGCGTTGCGACTCGGTAATAATCAAGCGGAATAGTGCTAAGTATTCAGGATTCTCGGCAACTTTCGTCAGATAGGTTTCAGCAATTTCACGCAATAAAATCGTTGGCTCACCATGCAAATCTTCTGTACAAAAAATTCCCTGGAAACTAGCAATTGTTACCCTTTCGATCAACGCCTTAAATAATCCTTCTTTATCTTGAAAGTGACTGTATATTGTCTGCTTAGATACTCCAGCTTCCGTACTTACCCGATCCATGCTGGTTCCAGCATAGCCATCCCTCAAGAATACCTGCATGGCTCCTTGCAAAATTTGCTCCTGTTTTTGAGTCATGGCTCTTAAACGAGATAAAGTTTCAGGTTGGGAACCAGAGGTTTCAAGCATATTTGACGTAAATTTTTTTACATATTTCTTGTCTCTTGGAGAATCATACCATACAGTCTAGTATGATAGTTCCAGTAAATATTTAATGATAAAAATATAGGGTAGTATCATGTCTCAGACTGCCTCATCATCTCCAGAAGGGATTATCAATGTTCCAGTGCCACCATTTAAGCAGGAACGGAAGAAACTGATTTTTTTGTTCCTAGTGTTGCTGGTTATAGCAGGTGGTATCAGTTATTTTCTGTGGCATAGTCAACAACAAGGAGCAGCAAATGTACTGAAGGTGAGTGGAAGGATTGAGGGTTACGAAACTGAGATTGGGGTGAAGCGTTCGGGAAGAATTGTTTCAATTGCAGTTCGGGAAGGGGCAGCAGTAAAAAAGGGGCAAGAATTAATCAAGTTGGATGACAGTAACGACCAACTGCTACAAGAACAACTGCGGGGTGCTGAAGCTAGGGTTGCATCTGCTCAATCTGATGAACAGCAAGCAATTTCCGATGCTACTCAAGTGGAAAGTGGGATTGAACAAATTGATAGCCAAATCAGTGAAGCAAAACTTAATTTTCACCAATCCCAAGGAGATACCCAAGGACGAGTTCAACAGGCACTATCTAACGTAGCAGCAGCCAAGGCACAATTATTACAAGCGCAGGCACAGACAAAGCAGGCACTAGCAGAAGTAAAATTAGCGGAAATGAATCGCGATCGCTATGCCAAACTGGTCAAAGACGGGGCTATTAATCAACAACAATTTGACCAAGCACAAACTACCTTTGACACAGCAGTAGCCACCCTAGAAGCACGAAAAGCAGCCGTAAATGCTGGACAAGAACAATTACGCGCAGTTGTCGGGGCATTGACCCAAGCGAAAACTACAAGTTTCAATCCTGGTATTCGCAATGCCCAAATAGAAGCATTAAACAGAAAAAAAGATCAGAGTTTTGCTCAACTCAAATCTGCCCAAGCAAAGATAAAATCTGCTCATGCCAAAGTAAAAGATGCCTTAGCATCAAAACAGCAAATTCTGACCCAAATAGAAGACTCGAAAAAAGATTTAAATGTTGTTAGTCCTTTGGATGGGGTAGTAACTGCCCGTAGTGCAGAGATCGGGACTGTAGTTAGCAGTCAAACCAAAATTTTGACAGTTGTTGACCCCAAGACAGTGTATTTGCGAGGTTTTATTCCCGAAGGCGATATTGGGAAAGTGCGCTTAGGACAAACAACCAAAATCTTTCTTGATTCTGCACCGGAAAAACCCCTCATAGGCAAAGTTATTTCTGTTGATCCTCAAGCCTCTTTTACCCCAGAAAATATCTACTTCCAAAAAGATCGGGTTAGGCAAGTAGTAGGGGTGCGGATTCAGTTAGAAAACCCTTCTGGCTGCTTTAACCCAGAAAACCCCTACTCTGGTTCAGATTTGCCCTGTGCCAAAATTGGAATGCCAGCAGATGCAGAGATTGCGTTGCAGGGTAAAGAGGTCGGCAAATGAAATTATCAACTCCTAAACCACCACAATTATCTAGTCACTCAACCACTACTATTAAAGTTAGTAATTTACATAAATATTATGGACAACTAATCGCTGTCCGGGGAATTGATTTTGCTGTCAATCAGGGTGAGATGTTTGGGTTAATTGGCCCTGATGGTGCAGGTAAAACTACTACCTTTCACATCTTAGGCGGGGTGATGGAAGCGACGGCGGGAGAAGTGCAAGTATTTGGTCAGCCGGCAAGAGATGCACGTTTAAGGACGGGATATCTCACACAACAGTTTTCCTTGTACTTGGATCTCAGTATTGATGAAAACTTGCGTTATGCGGCGGGATTGCGCCAAGTGAGTGATAATTTATTGCGGGAACGCCGCCAGAAATACTTAAAATTAATGAGTTTGGAACAGTTTGGCGATCGCTTGGCGGGTCAACTTTCCGGCGGGATGAAACAAAAACTGGCGCTGTGTTGTGCCTTGGTTTCTCAACCGGAAGTGCTGTTATTAGATGAACCTACCACAGGGGTCGATCCAGTTTCTCGACGGGAATTTTGGGATGTATTAGCAGAACTTTCTGCCGACGGGATGACAATTGTTGTCGCCACACCCTATCTAGATGAAGCTGAACGCTGCGATCGCGTTGCACTGATGTATAGTGGTCAAATTCACGAAATTGGTACACCCGCAGCATTACGCGCCAATTTAGGCTTACATCGCTTAGAAGTTAGAACAGCAAATCTAGAGATAGCCGAGAAACTTCTCTTGGAGAATGTGCAGACAAATATAGTCGATGTGCAGACATTTGGCGATCGCTTGGATGTTCTCGTTCAAGATGTAACTCTCGGTGAAACCCAGGTAAATCAACTACTACAACAGCATCACCCCAGTATTGAACGTGGTGAACCCACCCTAGAAAACGTCTTTGTTACCCGTCTGCGACAACAAGGTTCAGCACCAGCATTTTTGTCCTTTCCTCGTTCTCGTGGGGGAAATAGGGAACAATTCAAACCTCAAAATTCTTCTGAGCAAATCGCTATTTACGCCCACAATCTCAACCGTGTATTTGGTAACTTCCAAGCAGTTAAAAACGTTAATGTCGAAGTCCGCTATGGCGAAATATTTGGGCTTTTAGGTGCGAATGGAGCCGGAAAAACGACTACCATCAAAATGCTGTGTGGATTACTAGCAGCTAGTGGTGGTGACATTTCCCTTGGTGGCGAAACAGGAAATCTGCGTAGTCGTGACTTACGGCGACGTATCGGTTATATGAGCCAGAAATTCACTCTTTACGACGATCTAACAATTCTGCAAAACTTAGAGTTTTATAGCGGGATTTACAGTGTACCCCGCAAACTTAGGCGAGAAAAGATTGATTGGGTAATTGCTACCTGTGGCTTAGAGGGACAAGAACAGATGCTTACCGGACAATTACCGGGTGGTTGGAAGCAGCGAGTAGCTTTTGGCGCTTCTGTAATGCACGAACCAGATATTTTATTTCTAGATGAACCGACATCGGGGGTAGATCCTTTAGCCCGTCGTCAGTTTTGGAAGCTGATTAATGACTTTGCTCGCAATGGTACAGCTATTTTGGTGACAACGCACTACTTGGAAGAAGCTGAACAGTGTAACCGCATGAGTTTTATGGTAGCCGGAGAAATTGCCGCCGAAGGTTCACCTAGTTCTATCAAAGCTTCTCAACCAGGACAACTTATAGAGATTATTGTGAACCAAAATCAAGCTGCCTCCAAGATACTTAAACAACATCTTGATTCGTGGCGTGTCTCGATTTTTGCCGATAGTTTACACGTTGTTCTTGATCACCCGGAAGCAGAAATTCCCGAAATAACTCAGCTTTTAAAATCCGCACACATGACTATTGAATCTCTGCGTCCCATTCCTTTCTCTTTGGAAGATGCTTTTATTGGTATCGTTGAACGTGCGGTAGGGGATTAGGAACATGAAAACTGAGAATAAATAATGAAAAGAATTTTTTCCCAATGTGTGAAGGAGATAGCGCAATTTCGGCGCGATCGCTTAACTTTAGGTTTAGCATTTTTATTGCCATTTTTAACTCTATTGATTTTTGGGTCTGCGATTCGTTTAGAAAGTAAAGATATTCCCTTGATTGTGCAGGATTTTGACCGCACAAACCTGAGTAGCAGCTATATTGAGCGGTTGTATGCCACCAATCAATTTGTACCTAAACAATGGTCAGGTGGTAATCCGGCACGGGATGCAATTGACAAGAGTATTGCTAAAGCCGCAGTAATTATTCCTCCCCAATTTAGCCGAGATATTCAAGCGGGTAGAAATGCAAAGGTGCAAGTATTAATCGATGCCACAGATGTTAATAACGCTCGTGTAATTAGAGGTAGCATTCAAAGAGTAACTAATTTTTTCATGCAAGACCAAGGACTACTACCAGATAAAAGTATTATTACACCGCAAATCCGCTTGTGGTTTAACCCTGGTAGATTGGAGTCGCTGTACATTGTGCCAGGAACTTATGGTGTAGTATTGTGGATTTTCCCCTCATTGCTAACTGCGATCGCAATGGTGCGTGAAAAAGAAAAAGGTACAATTCTACAAGTTTATGCTTCTAGCATTAGTGCAACCGAACTTTTACTTGGAAAAGGACTAGCTTACCTACTAATTGCGATTACAGAAGCTTTAGTAGTCATGGGATTAGGGTCAATAATTTTTCAGATCGGCGTAATTAGTAACCCGATTACTTTATTAATAGGAACTCTACTATTTTTAATAGATAGTGTTTCCTTTGGTTTACTTATAGGTGTACGCACTAATAATCAAAATTCCGCAGTGCAAATTGTTTCTCTTGTCGGTTTTATTACATCTTTATTGCTGTCTGGTTTTATTTATCCCCTCAGTAATATTCCTTTCCCCCTTTCATTAACGCCTAACATATTTCCTGCCCGTTATTACATTGATATCACCCGTGATGCTTTTGTGCGTGGTACAGGATGGACAGGCGTTTGGTTTGACTTACTCATGCTTGCAATTTTAGGATTTGTATTTTTCAACGTAGCGCGTCGGCTTTTAAGTCGAATGCAAATTAGTCAATAGTCATTGGTCATTGGTCATTGGTCATTGGTCATTGGTCATTAGTCATTGGTCATTGGTCATTGGTAGTTAGTTATCAGCCTTAATCATATATGAAATATATTTTGCAATTATTTGATAGTCCATTGTGGTCATTAGTTCGTAAAGAAATTAATCAAATTCTGCGAAACAGGCAATTGATTGTTTTATTAATTGTGCCACCAACAGTACAATTATTGCTTTACGGATTCGCGCTTAACCCGGATGTCCATAATTTACGACTGGGTGTAATTGACTATGCCAATATCTCCACCAGTCGGGAACTAGTTTCAGCAATGACATCCAATCACACTTTTAACTTAGAAAGTGTTCCAACAAGTGAAAAAGATTTAAGCCGCCAAGTAGAAGAAGGTAAATTAGATGTAGGACTAATAATTCCACCAGATTTTCCGCGCCAACTAGCAAAAAAATCAGCAGAAATTCAAGTATTCATCGATGGAGTGAATGCAAATACAGCCGGAATTGCTGCTAACTATGTTAATCAGATTATCCAACAATATAATTTCAGTTTGGTACAGGGTCAAGTCAGTCCGCCAGTATCAACCGAAGTCGTTTTTCTTTACAATCCTGGACTTACTAGTAGCTGGTTTTTCGTACCAGGAGTTATGGGTTTAGTCCTGACATTAATCGGTACATTAGTATCAGCAGTAACCGTTGTGCGCGAGAAAGATACAGGAACTTTAGAGCAATTGTTAATGACTCCTTCTAGCAACTGGGAAATTTTATTAGCTAAAATTATCCCGTTGGCATTCCTGCTCATGGGAGATGTACTACTAGCTTTAACCTTGGGAACAGTCGTATTTAGCCTACCCTTTCGTGGAAGTTTCCTGCTCTTTCTTGCTTTATCAAGTATGTATGTATTTGTGGGAATTAGTTTGGGCATTATGTTGGCAACTATTTGCGGTTCTCAACAACAAGTATTACTCACATCTTTTTTTATAAATTTACCAATGATTCAAACTTCTGGGGCAATATCTCCTATTGAATCCATGCCTCCTTTATTTCAATTCCTCTCTTTATTTAATCCACTTCGTCATTACATTACTATTGTTAGAGGTATTTTACTCAAAGGAGTTGGTTTAGATGTGCTGTGGTTAAATGTGTTAGCATTACTTGGTTTTGCTATTGTTCTATTAACTATTAGTGTTAACAAGTTTCGGAATCAGCTAAGTTAACAATACAGCAGATTGCGCTTTAATCGAATACACGTAGAGACGTAAAATTTTACGTCTCTACAAGGTTTTGGGTTTTA
Organism: Nostoc sp.; assembly: GCF_036916985.1. Lineage (GTDB taxonomy): Bacteria > Cyanobacteriota > Cyanobacteriia > Cyanobacteriales > Nostocaceae > Nostoc. Next base: position 3,003 of record NZ_JBALFD010000040.1, on the reverse strand, counting down.
TATATGTACTCCATTTACCTGAAAATATCACAAGTAATTTGCCGGACATGTGAAGAATTCTTACATACTAGAACTCTTGCAAAAGTCTTTTGTGATATAATCAAACGTTTGACTATTTACGATTAGGACAATAATAAGCAGTGAAATTTTGGAGAGCCAAACAACTGACTTCAAAAAAATTTAAACGACTCACCGGAGTAAGTCGTCAAACTTTTCAGTTAATGGTTAGTTTAGTTAAAGCTGATGAGCAAAATAAAAAGAAACCAGGTCGTCCTCCTAAACTAATTATTGAAGACCAAGTTTTAATGGTTATCCAATATTGGCGAGAGTATCGCACTTATTATCATATTGGATTCGACTGGGGGCTTTCGGAATCCGCAGTCTGCCGGAGGGTTTATCAAATTGAAAATATTTTAATTAGGTCAAGAAAATTTAGTCTGCCTGGTAAAAAATAATTGTGTATTATGTCATCTGAAGAAGATTTGGTAGTGATGGATGTCACGGAAAGTCCAATTGAAAGACCTCATATTGGACAAAAAAGATTTTTTAGCGGTAAGCAAGGAAAACATACTTTAAAAACGCAGGTAGTTATCTACCAAAAAACTAGTCAAATCATCTGTTTAGCGCATGGTTTAGGGAAAATGCATGATTTTAGACTATTTAAAAATAGTGGGATAAAATTTGGAGAATTGGTCAAGGTAATAGCGGATAAAGGCTATCAAGGAATTAGTAAAATTCATCAATTCAGTGAAACACCAATTAAAAAGCCATTCATGGAAAAAAGTTGGCGAAAGAACAGAAGAAATATAATCGAGAACTCAATCGATTAAGAATTACTGTTGAACACGTAAATCGTCGTCTAAAGATATTTAAAATTTTGTCTGATAGATATCGAAATCGTCACCGACGTTTTGGCTTAAGGTCTAATTTAATTGCAGGAATTTATAATCACGAATTAGCCATATAAATAGATTAAAAAATTAAATTTATCAAATAATTTCAGTAATTAATCAATAACTGAAACAACGTTTGCTGCCTTTTTTTAGTTAGGGTTGCCTGCGGTGTTCTCGTTGCCATCGCCTGATAATACTCGCTCGAAACAATTTAAAACTTTTACCAAAAACTGAAATTAGAATAACCTCTAATCATACCACAAAATATTTATGCAAGAGTTCTATATTGTGGATATTGAGGAGATGGGTCAAGCAGACAGTACTGTTAAAAAATTATCAATTATTTTTGCGTTAATGGGGGATAAAGAATTGCCACCAAAGGGTTCTACTAGATGGTGGGGACTTAGATCACGAGACTAGTGCTAGTGTACTATAAGATTTGTAGTTTAGGATTTAATTTGCTCGTGGCATAGTGCGTGAAAAACGAGACTGCTTGTAGTGGAGCTAACCTTGGGACAAGAATCTGTCGCTAGAACTAGGAAAATAGTTCACGTTGATATGGATGCCTTCTACGCATCGGTCGAGCAGAGGGACAACCCTAGCTACCGAGGTAAACCGTTAGTAGTCGGTGGCAGTCCCAATCAGCGAGGCGTAGTTGCAGCAGCCAGTTATGAAGCCAGAAAATTCGGTATTTACTATTTTGTCTAGCCCATGTACACTGCCAAGAACTGCTTTAAGTGTCGCTAAAAGGTTGTAGGCTGACAGTGCCATACAATAGGAGAATAAGGCAGCTTTAGGATAAGCTAAGGTTTCAATCTCTCCATGAAAGTTTTGGGTCACGGTTTGGAATAAAGTTTCCACACTCCATCGCCCTTGATAGAGTTCTGCCACCAGAATGCCGTCGGCGTCAGTGGGTGGTAAGTTGGTGAAAATGGAAATTTCCCACTCTTGGTCACGGGTGGGACGAGTCAACTTGATGACAATACGGCGACACTGAAAAGTCCCTCCCTCATGGGCAATTTCTACCTGTTGTTCAAACACGGTTCCAGTTTCACATAGTCCGACTGACTGTAATTCCTGGAGCGGTGTGTAACAACAGTTTCCGTGTTGACGAATCACAAAAAATGCTGCTTGTTGAATAATAGTATGGAGAAATCCTGCGGTACAAAAGTTGCGGTCTGCAATCCATACCTGTTGGGGTTGCACTTGTGCCAAAACCTGATTAAACAAAGAGCGTTCTTGGGAATGACCGTCTTCACAGGGAATCACATCAACCACTAGTTTTGTCCCTGGGTCGAGAATGGCGATTGTTTTTCCTGGTAATGGTTTGGCTGCATGGGGACGCAGCGCTGCTAGTCTGCGTTCGGTTCCGGCTAAACAACTGCCATCTACAATCCGCAACCGATATTGTTTTCCTAGAGGACTGGGGCGTTCCATATTCAACATGTTAAGCAACTGCTCTTGGTCAGATGCTGTCTCATGCACTAATGCCCGACTTACAGGCAGTTCAATCCGTTGCAGTTTGTTGTATAACGCTGTGGCGCTGACACTTACCTCCACTGCTTTCTTCTGATAGGCTGCATGAACCGATGGATACATCCCACACACCACTAGACTCATCAAATCCACCAGACTCGAAAACATTAACTCTTGAGAGTATTGGCGTTCGCTATATGTCTCAAATATTTGATTCATCCGCGAGGAATTAAATATGTTTTCCATCAGGACTCGCATCATTACACTGACGGGGCTTGCTTCTACAAAAGCATCAAATACGGGAGATAGCATAAGCGCTTAAGTGCTGTTTTAATCTTACCTTCTTAGAAAACTCACATAGCGTACTATTTGTCAATATTGAGAGGGCTGCATCCCTAAACCTAAACCAAAGATTAAGGTAAGTCTCAAAATTAGCACAGTGTGCAACTGACTAAAAAATGGAAGTAATTGATTTTTTACTGCGACTGAACTAAAAGCACCAGCCCAAGCGATACTTAGTACTACCAATAAAACTACATATAAGCTATTCCACATTTAACTTGCAATAGTAATATTGCCCTTATTCTTAACTTTTCTTCCCCATTTAATAATTAACTCTCCTTGATTTAACAGC
>NZ_JBALFD010000039.1:0-56682 GCF_036916985.1 Nostoc sp. | reverse complement strand
TCGATTCATCGGTTAAAACTGCTGAAATGCTTGCTATGTATACATTTTATCAGTTTTACGCTCCGGTTTTTTCTGAGTTTGTGAGAAATCCGGGTTTAGATTGTTGTAACTCTCTTCTTCAAAGTATTTGTAAGACAATTATTACTCAAATTGATTCAAAGATAGAAGTAAAAAGTTTAAATAAAGGAGCGAAAAGCGAAACTAATAATCTTATCTCTGAGGCAGCCAAGTTACTTCAAAAAAATGATGATGTATACGAGAGAGATTTTATTAGTAAACTCTCACAGATAGGAAAACATATTAATGAATTAAGAAATGCGAGAGGTGATTTATCTCACGGAAAACAAATACCTAAAGAACTGCTTAACGATCAAGATTTACCGCGGCTACTGAGAGAAATAACAGAAAGCCTATCCCGTTATCTCATATCTTCATTTTTCAGTTTTGCATTGGAAAAGAAGTCAAAAGAAGATTTTGAAATTGAAGAAGATGTAATTAGATATGAAGATAACCCAGAATTTAATGATCTCCTCGACGAAGAATATCCCTTAGACGGAAAACTACTTTATAGCCAAGGACTGCACACCCTTTTATATGAAGATTATGAAATCCGGCTACAAGCCTTCCTTGATGAACAAGCATTGTTAGACGAAGAGTAGGGCATTACGAATAAATCTATTTGTGTAAAATAAAGTGCAGCAGGGATTTTTCTATATGAAAGTGTGCGAGTCATCCAATCCAGGAGTTTCCCCACAATGATCGCAGCCAAAGACAACGCCCCCCACCTCACCCCAGACGAGTACTTTACCTGGGAAGCAACCCAACTGGAAAAGCACGAGTATATCAACGGCGAAGTTTACGCCATGAGCGGCGGCAGCGTCAATCACGGTCGTATCGCCATCCGCTTCACCGCCATGTTCGACAGCCACTTAGAAAATACAGGTTGCATTACTGGAAATTCTGATGTCAAAGTCAATATCTTTGGCAGTAATAACTATACCTACCCAGATGCCAGCGTTACCTGCGACGATCGGGATAAAACCACAACCCAATATATTACCTACCCCTGCTTAATCGTTGAAGTTCTCTCTACCAGCACCGAAGCCTACGACAGAGGCGGCAAATTCCGAATGTACCGCCAAAACCCAGCCTTAATCGATTACCTACTAGTCAGTTCCACCAGCATCGAAATGGATTTATATCACAAAAACGACGCAGGCGACTGGTTGATTATCAACTACAAACCAGGCGACACAATCGAACTCAAAAGCATTAACCTCAATTTCCCTATTGAACAAGTCTATCGCGGTTTAACCCTTGAACCAGGGAATGGGGAATAGAATCAAAGCATTACCTACTACCCATTTGCGACAACAACCATAAGTTGTCCAAGGTGACAACCAATAGTTGAGCAAGATTGTCACTTAAGGGATAAAGTGGCCGGAATTAAAGGATAAAGTGGCCGCTTTTAAATCCTGGAATGCTTATTTTTGCGTTGCCATACTTTCACCATACTTTACAAGCGATCGCACTCAATTCTCTCAAATCCTCTTATATCGTAGGCTCTGTTCTGCGGCCACTTTATCCTTTAAAAACGGCCACATTATCCTTTAAGTGACAGCATGACAAATAATTAGTTAATGTACAAGTGTACAGTGACTAATTATCTGTCGTCGAGACAAATTAATGTCATCGATGAAATCTTTGTTCAGTATAGGTTATAGCGATTTGACAGTATTAGGATAACATCTTGACAGTGACAGATTAGCTGTCATTTTGGGTAATAGTGACAAATTAGCTGTCGCTTCATCAGAGATAAAAAAGCTTTTGTGTATTTTCATAATGACAAATTGACTGTCGCTTTCTGTTAAATTAGAATAACAATATGTTTTTATAAAAAATTTATGTATTATGAACAGTCAGCAAAACCCTGATTTAGCTGTTCATACCTCGGCAATTCCTATGGAAGGCTTACTAGGAGAAAGTGGTACAACTCTTGAGAAGAATGTAATTGTGACACAACTCTCAGAGTCAGCCCAACTCAAGCTAGAGGTAATCCAAAGTTTACTGGAACCCTGCGATCGCACAACTTATGGACAAAAGTTGCGGGAAGCAGCAGAGAAACTAAATGTATCGTTGCGAACGGTACAAAGGTTGGTAAAAAACTGGGAACAAGATGGTTTAGTCGGACTCACTCAAACAGGTAGAGCTGATAAAGGAAAACATCGTATTGGTGAGTTTTGGGAAAAATTCATTACCAAAACCTACAACGAGGGTAACAAGGGTAGTAAACGTATGACCCCTAAACAAGTTGCTCTCAGAGTCGAGGCTAAAGCCCGTGAATTAAAGGACTCTAAGCCGCCCAATTACAAAACCGTGTTACGGGTATTAGCGCCTATCTTGGAAAAACAAGAAAAAACTAAAAGTATTCGTAGCCCTGGATGGAGAGGGACAACGCTTTCAGTTAAAACTCGTGAAGGAAAAGATTTATCCGTTGATTACAGCAACCATGTTTGGCAATGCGATCATACCCGCGTGGATGTATTGCTGGTGGATCAACATGGAGAATTGCTCAGTCGTCCTTGGCTAACAACAGTAATTGATACTTACTCTCGTTGCATTATGGGTATTAACTTGGGCTTTGATGCACCCAGTTCTGGGGTAGTAGCATTAGCGTTACGCCATGCAATTCTACCCAAACAGTACGGTTTCGAGTACAAACTGCATTGTGAGTGGGGAACCTATGGAAAACCCGAACACTTTTATACTGATGGCGGTAAAGACTTTCGCTCTAACCACTTGAATCAGATTGGGGCGCAATTAGGGTTTGTCTGTCATTTACGCGATCGCCCTTCAGAAGGTGGAGTAGTGGAACGTCCCTTCAAAACATTGAATGACCAACTATTTTCAACGCTTCCTGGGTACACCGGATCTAATGTGCAGGAACGCCCAGAAGATGCTGAGAAGGACGCAAGACTTACTTTGCGAGAACTAGAACAGTTAATTGTTCGCTACATCGTTGACCGCTATAACCAAAGTATTGATGCGCGGATGGGCGACCAAACTCGCTTTGAGCGTTGGGAAGCGGGATTGCCCACAGTACCAGTACCAATACCAGAACGAGATTTGGATATCTGTTTAATGAAGCAGTCACGGCGCACTGTGCAAAGAGGTGGTTGCTTACAGTTCCAGAACTTGATGTATCGAGGAGAATATCTGGCAGGTTATGCAGGGGAAACTGTCAACTTAAGGTTTGACCCCAGAGACATTACAACAATTTTGGTTTATCGCCAGGAAAACAATCAGGAAGTATTTCTAACTCGCGCTCACGCTCAAGGTTTAGAAACAGAGCAACTGGCATTCGATGAAGCTGAGGCAGCAAGTCGCAGACTCCGTACCGCAGGGAAAACTATTAGTAACCAATCATTATTGCAAGAAGTTGTTGACCGCGATGCTCTTGTAGCTACCAAGAAAAGTCGTAAAGAGCGTCAAAAATTGGAACAGGCTGTTTTACGTTCTGTTGCGGTTGATGAAAGTAAAACAGAATCCTTGCCTTCCCAAGTAGTTGAACCAGATGAAGTGGAATCTACAGAAACGGTTCACTCTCAATACGAAGACGTTGAGGTGTGGGACTATGAACAACTTCGTGAAGAATATGGGTTTTAAACAATGACAGAAGCTCAAGCGATCGCCAAGCAGTTGGGTGGGGTAAAACCTGATGATGAGTGGTTGCAAGCTGAAATTGCTCGTCTCAAGGGTAAAAGTATTGTGCCGTTACAGCAGGTAAAAACTCTCCATGATTGGTTGGATGGCAAGCGCAAAGCGAGGCAATCTTGTCGAGTAGTTGGGGAATCACGGACTGGCAAGACGGTTGCCTGTGATGCTTATAGATACAGGCAAAAGCCACAGCAGGAAGTTGGCAGACCTCCGATTGTGCCTGTAGTTTATATTCAACCTCCGCAAAAATGCGGCTCTAAGGATTTATTCAAAGAGATGATTGAGTACCTCAAGTTTCGGGCAACAAAAGGGACTGTTTCTGATTTTCGTGGGAGGGCGATGGAGGTACTCAAGGGGTGTGGGGTAGAAATGCTGATTATTGATGAAGCTGATCGCCTCAAACCTGAGACATTTGCTGAGGTACGAGATATTTATGACAAGTTAGGAATTGCTGTAGTTTTAGTGGGAACTGACCGCTTGGAGGCAGTGATCAAGCGGGATGAACAAGTTTATAACCGCTTTCGGGCTTGTCATCGCTTCGGCAAGTTATCAGGTAAAGATTTCCAAGATACTGTGCAAGCCTGGGAAGATAGGGTTTTGAAGTTGCCTGTTTCTTCTAATTTAAATAGCAAGGATATGCTGCGGATTCTCACATCGGCAACAGAAGGTTACATCGGGCGGCTGGATGAGATTCTTCGGGAGGCGGCAATTCGTTCTTTATCTAAGGGATTTAAGAAGATTGATAAGGCTGTTTTACAAGAAGTGGCAAAAGAGTATAAATAATGACAGCACCAGATGTTAAGCCTTGGCTTTTTATTATAGAACCCTATCTAGGGGAAAGCCTGAGTCATTTTCTCGGTCGCTTTAGACGTGCTAACCATTTATCTCCTGGTGGGTTGGGTCATTTAGCTGGGATTGGTGCTGTAGTGGCACGGTGGGAAAGATTTCATTTTAACCCTCGCCCTAGTCAGCAAGAATTGGAAACGATCGCATCTGTAGTAGAAGTGGATGCCCAAAGGTTAGCCCAGATGTTACCACCTGCTGGAGTGGGAATGCAGCATGAGCCAATTCGCTTGTGTGGGGCTTGTTATGGGGAAAATCCCTGCCATCGCATTGAGTGGCAATATACATCGGTGTGGAAATGCGATCGCCATCAACTCAAGATTTTAGCGAAGTGTCCCAATTGTGAAGCACCTTTCAAAATGCCTGCTTTGTGGGAGGATGGGTGTTGTCATAAATGTAGAATGCCATTTGCGGAAATGGCAAAGCAACAGAAAGGCTAGTAAAAATCTCAAAAAAAGGTGTGAAGTTAAACAAGTCTCTAGGTGAATTTTTCTGATTTTCTAAAAATTTGCGCGATCGCACAGTAGAATTATTCCTAATGTTGATGTTATGTGACCGAAATCGCTACAATTTGCGTTTACTTTCCAAATATGCTAGGTATGGGGCTAGGTTTAAAATTCCTGCCTTATGGGAGCAGGGGGGTTGCGATCGCTGCCGCTTTCAGTTTGAGGAGATGGTAACTGCTCAAAAGTTCTTTATCTAGGGTATTTGAAGAAATTTAAATTAGCTTTCATTTACAGAAAAGGCGTAGTTACCATCTGGAAATCGGATAATTGGAACCCAGAAAGGCACTCCATCCCAACCACCTTGAGAATCAACCTCACCTTTTAATCTAGTCATTAATAACGCGGGATAGTTGCGGTCAACTCCATAAGGTATTGTTCCCGCATCACCAGGTAAAACACTGCCAAGCTGAGTATAGTTTCTACTAACGCTTTTCTTCAGATTAGAATCTAAATTGACAATTACTAATGTAGCTGTATTTTGGTATCTCGGCTGATCTTTTAGGGCATTAACAGCTTGCAGGATCAAATCATCTTTCCACGCGCCACTTGCTCCGGGTGTCCCATACTGAAAACTAACAATCTCCAAAAGATCATCAATTGTTATTGTGTATGGTTGTTTTAAATTTGGATATTTGGTGTCAGACAGCAAATTATTAAGTTCTTGGGTTTGATTTCCCAAAATATTAGGATCAGATATTGGTAACTGAGGGAAATACTGCCTTCCTCCTTGATAAGTTAATAGAGTAACCGTATTTTCGTTTAATACATTGCGGCGACTCGCCCTAATTCCTCTACCCATCAAAGGAATAACCTGAATAGGTAGATGACTTGCTTGGCACTGTTCTCTAACTAAATTATCGCTGACATGAATATCAACAAATCTTTGAGCTAAACGAGTTGGCAAATAAATACGAATAGCTGGTAATTCATTTTGACGATAACCGTACATTCTTGCGTGTTGCAAAACTGTATCCATCTGTGGTTGTTGAGCGTCTCTACCATAGTAAGTAACTAGAAGATTCTTGACAGTGACACCGCGACCTAGTTTTGTACCACCTATATAAAGGGTATGTTTTCTTGTTAGAGATCCAATTCCTTCACCACTATCAGAGTTAATTTCTACAACTTCTGTAGAGGTAATTCGTCTTGCTGTTTCTACTAAAACATCATGAAATGATGGAATAACTACAAAAGTTTGTTGTAAATCATCGTAAGCATTTTGTAATTCTATTCTGAGATCAGGAGACAAACCCATAATTGGGTTATTAGGATTTTGCCTAAGCTGGTTCGTCAATTCATTCTTAAAATTATCAACTAATACTGCTGCTAAATGATGATCTCCCTGTCTAAAGCTAGTATGGAGAAGATATGTATATTTTCTAGAATTTACCTGTATCCTCAATATTGCTGCCCCTAGAAAAAATACCAACATTGAACGTATAACAGTATCAGGAATACGGCTGCTAGTCCTCAATCTATTCAAATCTATGTCAGGAACTGTACGAATATGAGCAGAATTACTAAAGTTATTGTTATCAAAAAAGTAGTTGCCGCCAACATAACCTGTTCCAGGTCTAGTAATAACAACAAAATCTGGTCTGAAAGCACTTTGACTATCTTGTAATAGTAATGCTTGAGGAGTAGCAGTAGTTTGCAAGTATGTATGAGAATTCAGATAATTTCTTAAATCTACAATTGCTGTATTTACTGCACTTGTAGGTTTGTTCTGAACATTAATATTTGTATCTAAACTAGCTTGATCTGCTTCATCATCAATAATGATGACTGGTTCATTTTGCCAATTTGAATTTTGAAAAATATCTAAAACATTCCCCAATCGACCTGAATGTTTAGAACAAACTAAAGCTAGTGGTAAACCGCGAGTAGTCCCTGGATTATTTATAATTTCTTTCTTACCAAAAACTTGAAAACTATCTAATGCCCCTTTGATTCTTTCAAGTGTTTGCTCATAAATGTCATTTAGATTAGATGTCATCACTACAAAGTTATTAAAGCCATTATCTGCCGCTAAAGCCATAGTTGTCAGAATAATAGATGTTTTTCCACTTTGTATGTGACCATAAATTAATCCCTTGACAGAGCCAATTTCTGTAGTTCCTAAACATCTTTCTAATACTTCAGATGCAGGTTGAAGAATTTGCTCAAAATCATCGTATGAGATGTTCTCTTCATCATTTAAATACTCTCTAAGATTGGTAATGTTATCTCCATTCAAGGTATTTATTTGTGCCATGTTTTTATTTCCTCAAGCTATTAAAAATATCAAAAATAAAAATTATAGTTTTAGTATGTGTTGTGCTATTGCTAGTGTTAAAAGAAAACTGACAGTATTAGCTAACTGCTGTTGCTTGTGCATTATGCCTAAAGTTTTAGAATTATCTGTAGTACCACAAAAAGTAAACCAATCAGGAAGAGACTGTAAACGACTAGCTTCTCGCAATGATAATCCTCTATTTTGCTCTGGATGAATTATCATGCTTTTGCGGTAATTGCCAATTGTGATTGAAGGTTCATCCCACTTTAATCGCCTGTAGATATTACTGTGCGTATTTTCTATATCAGAATAGTTAGTCATCATGTGTCGAATATTTTGCCAGTTGCCACCAGCCGGAATATGTCTATACCTATCAATTACATAATCCGCTTGTTTTGAAACAATGTGACCTTCAATGATATCTGGAGTTGCCATTTGGCGCATTTGGCGCAAAAACAGATTCGAGATTGCTCGTTCCTCTATAGGTTCGTCATACTCCTGAATAACTCGGACTTCGCCATTGTCAATCACAGGTAAATCGGAAATTGCTTCTTTTACCGTTGTATAGTTATATTTACCCATTGCTCCATGTGTAGGTAACGGAAATGCTCCCCATTCCCCAAAGTGATCAACTGTATAACCTAAATCTTGGTGTAATGCCAATAAGAAAAATCTATTTCGGTGTTGTGGAACTCCATACCAAGCAGCATCTAGAACTGCGGGAAAAAGAACATACCCAGCATCTGTAAATTTTTTGGCAATATAATCAACTACTGTTAATTTGCGCTTATTCTTACTTTTATTAGAACGAGGTGTCCATAGAATACCTTGCACATTTTCCAAAAGAATTGCTTTCGGTGCTAGTTCTAAAGAACATTCAATAAAGTATTCAACCAGTTGATTATACGTATTCTTAGCATTCCAATTACTTCGATTAGATTGTGAAAATCCTTGACAGGGAGTTCCACCAATAACAAGATCCACACCATCTGCTTTTCTTACAGCTTCATGTACAAGTTGGAAATCTTGTTTTTTAGTTAAATCTATAGGAGTAAAATCTGAAGGAATACAGTCTTCAATGCGGTTGATTGAGTTCTTGTAAAATGATTTATAATTAGTTTCGAGGCTTTTTAAATATATTGGGTTGATTTCAGCAGAATTAATAATTCTAAATCCTTTTTTTTGATCCCCAGCCATCAGAAGTCCAACACCCATTCCGCCGGCTCCAGCAAAAAGCTCCACGACACGCACATCATTTCTTGATGCTGTAAGCGCACCATGTAAAGAATTAGTTTCAGACACAAGAGATGAAGAAATATTAAGCTCTTCATCTAGCTCTTTAGATAATTTGATGTTTGCTCTGTAACGAACCCTTGAACCTGGATTGCAAGCTGGCTTGATCATGGAAGATTTTATGTCAAAGAATTCAATTATAAGATGGTCTTTGCTTGGTCTGAATATAGGTATAAAAATTTACACTAGTATCAAAATTATAGCATCACTACTTATTTATGATACTTTTCAAGATTGTCCCTTAATTGTTGATGCACGCGATCGCCCAGTTGAAGCACCTTGTCACCGGATTGAGTGACAGTTTCAGGTGACAGATGCGATCGCTACTTACTCTACAGCATCTACAGCAGCCAAATCTTGCTGTTCTAACCCCAAATTGAAAATAATTGTAAAACTTGCACCAGGGATGAGTCGGCGCAAAACTTGTAAATGAGCTTCGGCATCGCTGCGGCGACGAAAATGAGCTACAATCTGGTTCTGCATATTAGGTTTAAGTCGGACTATACACCAAGGACTGAGCTTTTCAAGGTAAGTCATCGAATTCTCCTCGTAAAATCTGTAATTTCCAAGACAAAAGCCAGCCTACTGTGACGGTGGCTGGCAAGAAATATCAAATTGATATTGAAATTAGATTCAATTCCTACTCACTCTTGTCTGGAAAACAAAGCTTCTGCAACACTTCTTCGGGTATATCCTCAAAGTGTTCCAGTAAAAAGTTCATTAGCGCCAGGTGGCGTAAATCGCTAGGCATTGGACGGCGGTAGTTTTTGCCTCTAGCAAACCAGCGCCGAACGGTGGAAAGAGAACGATCGCAAATCTGAGCCATTTGTTCGTAGTTTACCTGCCACTTGGTGTAAAACTGCTTGGGAGTCATACCCATCTGACAGTAACTGTAGAGTTGCATCAAATCTTGTTCTCGCTGCTTGAATGGATGAGGATTCATAAGTCTGTTTCCTCGCTGATTGGTTCTAAATCCTCTTCCCAAGCAATATCGGCAGATGTCCAAGCAGCACTGGGGCAATCTTTGCTCAACCAAATTAGGTAGCACCAACTCCAACAGCAGCGATCGCAAGCAAAGCTATAAAATCGACCAATGACAATACCCCAGTCAGTATCGCTTTGGGTAGAAAGCCAACGCAAGCGATCGCCATATAAAAATCTGGGTGTCTTGGCTACATCGGGAAAGTTAGCGGGAAGCTCAATAGATGCGTCTGGGCATTTCAGGTTAATCAAGCTTGGGACTATATCTTGGTTACTGTGCCGAATGAGATTGAGATAAGCGGCAATCAACTTACCATTGAGGCTGTAAGTTAATTGAGAAATCAGAATCGCAGCTAGACTTTCTATTTCTTGCTGCTGGAGTTGTATCCAGGCACTATCAAAGTCAGCATCAGAGTAGTTGTTGAGCTTTGCCAGTAATTCTGTGATGCCGAAATCATCTAAAGCTTGTTGATAAGCTCTGTGTTGATCTGTTTTGTAGCTAACAGGCTTTAACATGGAAAATGTCTCCTGTGATATGGGGGCCAAAAGCCAGCATCCGCCCTGAGAAAGTTGATGGCTGGCTTTTGACTTATCAGTAATTATACGCTAAAATAAAGTGTTTTTATGTTAAACAGTGTATTTTAGTGTGTTTAACATAAAAACACACTAAATCGCTTATGATGATGAAATGGGAAAAGTAACTGTAACTCTTTATATGGAAGAAGAAGACAAAGAAGCCCTGCAATTTTTGGCTGATGCAGAGGAGCGTTCTTTGTCTCAAATGGCGGTGTTAATTGTGAAACGAGCGATTAAACAAGCTCAGAATGACGGGAAAATTCCACCAAAATCGTAATTTGTTAACGAAGCGATCGCACATCGTACTACACCGTACCCAGTCGGATTTGAAGAGGCGAGTAACAACTGTGTAATTGCTGGCAGTTTGTTAGGGCAATGCTTACCTAGTTATAAGTTTGCCTTGATTTGTAGCTGCGGCGATCGCTCCTGGATTAGCTGTAAATACCTGAATTCCTGGCACTGTCACATAATCGCCATCATCAGTAATAATTTTGTTTACTGACTCCTGTTTCATAGATTCCAGAATGAACAGGTCATAGCCATCCAAACACTGAGTACTGAACTGAGTTAAGGCATTATTTACAGTGTTTTCATCGAGTTCGACACTAATTTGAAGAGCATAGATGTTCTTGACTCGATTCCATGCAGCTTTTACTCTAGAAACAACCTTAGTTCGTTCTGAAGGGTAGTTGTGGCGGTATTCTTTATTGTTAATACTGCTGGAACGATAAGATGATAGCCTTTTTTCTTCTCTTTCAATAATATGAGCTAGTTCGGCCAGCGATAAGCCAGAACAGCAGAGAGTGGCACCTGCTGTAAAAGTGTCTGTGATGTAGTTTGAATAGTTGCTCTGATACGCAGTCAGAGACAAACTTGCTGGAGGATATGTTAGCCAGTACCAGACATTTGTATCAACTAAAAAAATATCCCCTTTTTGGGGGGAATCAGTGGCGATGTCAATGACATCTGCTTTTATGGTGTAGTTAACTGTCATGACTAACAGGCAGATTGTTCAAGAACCATTTCATCTACGGCTTTATGATACTGCTCATCTGAGTAATAACGCTTTGCATCCTCAATCACATCATCATAAGTCTGTTGACCAAGAGGACTGAGGTTAGACAAAACTAGAAGCCGATCCAGGTCTTCAGCTTTGATATCACGCAATAACTGACCAATAGCAAAATTGAAAAACACAGTCAAAAATCTTCTAACGTCAGCAAAGTCTAGCTCTACTAACTTTCCTGCTTGCAGTTGAGGATAAATTAAATCATAGATTTGTTGCCCGGACTGCTGGCTCATGCAGTTTTCGCCAATTAGCTCATAGACTTTGTATTTCATGGCTCTAAAACCTCTATTAGAACCTTTGTACTAAAATAATACTTCATTTTCTGTAAAGTTATGGTAATTTACGTCGCATTTAATAGTGATATTTATTAAAGTTCCCTCAAAGAAGGTGGGTGCGCTTTGGTAAATCTCTTGAGTTTCGTCAATTAAACCGTAAGCGTCATGGCTGTAGACCTCTATTTTACCCTGTTTACTCTTTACAAATTTTTTTAGTGAATCCAGTCCAGTACCTCCGCATATTCTACTGGGTCGGGTTGTCTTACCACGTTGAAATGCCCAACGTAAGGTTTCTTCAGCTAATTTCTGACTGTCTTGAAGGAAGTGGCGCACATTAGCTGGAATGCCAACGCCAAAGTCAATCACAGTCAGCTTTAGTTTATTTAAGTTAGGATAACGCTGTCCACAAGTGAATACACCGACATTAGATCGGCCGTGTTCAAAAGCATTGCTATAGATTTCAAGGGCATTCTGGATAATTTCATCCTTAAAAGTTTGGTTAATGTCTACCCAACCACGTCCAAGCCATTGCTCGTCAAGGTAATTTAGAATACTCTCAAGGTTGTCATTAGGATCTTCCCTGTAAGCAACGGAATTTCCTTTCCACCCTTGCTGATTTTCTCCAAAGGCATATAGAAAGCCGTTTTGAGTGAGATTACCTTTAATATCGTCTTGAAGTGTATCCCACGCAAAGGTAGCTTGACCACCACGAGCTTCAATGAGGTGAGCTAAACCACCTAAAAACGCTACAGCGTTTGGGCGAAGAAAGCAACAACCTGAAAAATCAAAGATAATTTTTGGTGTATCGATTTCTCTAATTTGCTGCCAAAGTCCAAACATCCGAATGAAATCTGCTTTGCCATCGTTGAGGGTTGGGACTTTGAGCGTGATTGTCAGTGAAGTGTTAGCAACAAAGGACACGGGGTGATCCTAAATCTCATAATTTTAGATACAAAGTACAAATATACTCTAACTCTCGGTAAAACTTGCTATTAAGCTGTTAGCAGATGCTTTGCTGCAACTTCCATCAGCTTCTCGCTGCTGTCTCGCCCTTGTTTCAATTTGGCTTCTAGGGTATCGCAGAGAGACATCAGGCGATCGCACTTCTCTACAATGCGTTTTTGTTCGGCAAGTGGTGGAAGGGGAACTAGAATTTCTCGAATCTTGCCAACACTCAAGCTAAACAAACCACTTGTAGTTATGGCTAAATTTCTCATCTCTGCCATACCACTAGGAGAATTAAGAAAAAGGAGTGTAAATAGTTGGCTGTTATGCCCAATAGGTCTTGCACGAATAATATGATTCTGATGGACACAGTTATCTATTTCAGCATTCCAAATAGCACATCTACCAATTTCGTTCTCACTACCATTGCCTTCAACGATAAGTAAGTCACCTGATTGTAGTTTCCATCTTTCTAACTCACCTTCAACAAGCTCAAAATATTCTAATTGTGATAAATCTAATCTTCTTCTATGAACATTAGCTACACGTAAGTAAGGAAAGAAGTTAGAGATAGGAGTTCTTTTAGGTGTCTTTTGGATACCACCAGAAACATCGTATAAATCATCAACCTTCAACCATAACCAATTAGATGGTATTTCAAATGGAGCATTACCATATTCAGTTAGTATTTGTTCTTTAGATGCTCTATTTTTCTTATTTATCTCTAACTTTGCTTTTTCGGCGTTAATTTTTTTCAGTAAAACTGAAGCAGCTTCATCATTTGGATCTTGACGTACAAGTTTACCCTGTACTGCTAATTGCAAAATTGTCTGACGCAGTTTAGGAATCGTTTCAGGAATGCTGTAGAGTAGGTCAAAATTATTGCAAATGCGCTGCCAGTGTTGGCGGAAGTCGTCGGGATTTTGGGAGGAGAGGAGTTGAGCGATCGCACTCTCATTCATCCTCACAATGCTCTCTTGCCTTTGCTGCTGCCGTTTTTCGATTTCGTCGCAGATGGAAAGCAGGCGATCGCACTTCTCTACAATCCGTTTTTGTTCTGCAAGGGGTGCTAATGGAAATGGATTTTGAGCTACGTAGCTGTTAGGAACTCGCTTTTGACCTGCGGTTCCTGTCATAATAGGGATTGCGTTTTTGATAAATGATACAGAGTTAAAATAAATCAATACATACTCTGGGTATGTCAGATTATCAATAGGTCTAAAAATATGCAATTCAGTTGTCCCTGCTCCAAACTGATTTTTTAAACCTCGCATAACACAAGACTTTCCATTTTGAAAGCATGGGGTAATCTTCGCAAGAGCAACATCACCTTCAGCAAAATGTGTAAATCCTTTTTTAACGTCTCCCCATTTTTTAGTTTCCCACTGAACTACAACACCATATTTTTGTGGTATTAAGTTCATAGGAATAAATGCTACATCCAAATCATCTGGTAAATTATTTCTTGGATTAATCCAGCCAATTGTTTCTAAATTAGTCCAGTACCAGTTAACCGGAAGACTCTCTAAAATTACATCTTCTTCATCCGATAAATTGAAATCAAGTTTTTGTGTTTTATTACTAAAGATTAATTGTTTCTTTTTAGATTTTATCCTTTCTAAAAGAGCTAAAGCAGGTTCATCATTAGGATGTTGAGCAACAAGCTTACCTCTAATAGCCAATTGCAAAATTATTTCCCTTAACTTTGCAACTGCATTTGGCGCATCAGTCAACAATTCAAAATTTTCAAAAACAGTTTTAAGCTTCATCTCTTTCCAATGCTTCCATCAACTCAAATTTCAACTTACTCCGCATATCACCCAACTCTGCCATGAGTTTTTGATGCTCTGCTAACATCTCATCTAAATCAGCGTGTTCTACATCAACTTTGTGAGGATTTTTAATATCTAGGTTGTAATTATTTGCTTTTAAATCTGCAATTGAAACCTGCCAAGCAAATTCATTCTCCTCGCGGTTATCCCACCATTCTTGCTCCGGTGCAAACTCCTCAAAGCGAATCGGCTTAGTTTTCGAGTATGACTTATAACCTGCTGGGTAAGGGTGTTCATAATACCAAATCGTTTCTGTCGGTTCACCTTTAGTGAAAAATAGCAGATTAGTTTTAATACCTGTGTAGGGACTAAATATGCCATTTGGTAAACGGACAATTGTATGCAGATTGCAATCTTGCAGCAGTTTTTCTTTAATCCGCGTCTTCACACCTTCCCCAAACAGCGTACCATCTGGCAGAACTATTGCCCCTCTACCGCCTTCTTTGAGTAAATGAGCAATCAGCACCAGAAATAAATCTGCCGTTTCTCGCGTGCGGAAAGTAGCAGGGAAATTGTTTTCAATTCCATCTTCTTCCATCCCACCAAAAGGCGGATTAGTGATAATTATATCCACTCGTTCGTGAGGACTATAATCACGCAATGGTCGTGACAAAGTATTATCATGTTCTGCTTCTGGTACATCAATATTATGTAAAATCAGATTCGTTACACAAAGGTTAAAAGGTAAAGGCTTTTTCTCAGTTCCGCGAATCGTCCGTTGCAGAATTTCTGGGACATCAGCACTTTGAAAATGTTGGCGAATGTAATCAATTGCTGCTGTTAAAAAGCCACCTGTACCGCAAGCTGGGTCAAATACAATTTCGCCTAATTGCGGCTTGATTCTATCTACAATAAACTTTGTCACCGCACGGGGAGTATAATATTCTCCGGCATTTCCCGCACTCTGCAAATCTTTGAGAATTTTCTCGTAAATTTCGCTAAACTGTTTTTTCTGGTCTTTTTTATTAAAATCAACTTCGTTGAGCTTATTAATTACTTGGCGGATGAGAGTACCATTTTTCATATAGTTGTAGGCATCCTCAAACACCTTACCAATCATCTGCCCACGCGCATCAGTTGCCTTGGTTCTCAGTTCTTTGAGAGTTTTAAATAAAGCATTATCTACAAAATCTAGTAAAGCATCTCCAGTAATACCTTCGGAATCTGCTGCCCAATTCCGCCAACGCAACCCTTCAGGAATCGGAGATTGATAATTATCTTCTAGTAGTTCATATTCTTCTTCACGGGCATCAAAAACCTTGAGGAATATCATCCAAACTAACTGGTTAATGCGTTGCGCGTCACCATCAACGCCCGCATCCTTCCGCATGATATCTTGAATAGTCTTAATTGTAGTGCTGATTGACATAATAATAAATGAGTGCGATTGCCTCCGGCACTGCGTGAAGCGCAATCGCCGATTGGCAGAATTAACCTAGAAGAGAAATCATATCCTGTTTATACACTTGATAGTCATTCCAACCAAAAAGTTTTATAACTATTTTTTGTGCAAAATTTTCACCAGAGTGTAGGCTTAATGAAAATTCATTACCAAAAGAAGCTTCTAACTTTTGAAAACAATTTGTAACTGGTGGTTGAAATTTACCATCTTCATAGTGCATTGATTGATTGCGTCCCTGCCAAATTACATTTTTTAGTACTTCACTGCCTATATTTTTTCCGTCAGGGCAAGATATCAAGTTTTTTTTATGCACAATAGAGATGCCTTGTTTCGCTATTTGGAGTAAAGCACCGCAAAGAGAGGATACAGCAACAGATTTAGCATCTATTAAATTTTTAAATTCTTCTATTTGTGAAATTAGAAATTCTTCTTGCTTACTTAAATTCTCTGTTCGCTTATTATATTGCAAGTATTCATATTGGAGTTGCATCGGGCTTAGATCATCTGACATATCTGCTGCATAAAACTGCTGCTGATAGAATTTTAAATCTTTCTGCACTTGATGATATTTTTCTTTTGCTTGTTCAAGTTCTCGTTCATCGTGCATTATTAAATTAAAAATATTTGTAGTTGCATATTCTGTATCAATCAAATACTGGTGCATAACAATTTTGTATTCAGATGTTTTTAGTAACTATATTTTAATTATTAATAATGTAAAACAGCAAGACATTCATTTATTTTTAGATATTTATTTCAGTATAATTCTGAATATTGTAAATTTAATTTAAGGTTCAATACGGTTCAGTTAAGCATTTCTTTCTTCTCTCTGCGTTCTCCGCGCCTTCTCTACGAGACGCTGCGCGAAAGCGGTTCGTTCAAAAATTGACTTTGGTAACAGAGTTTTAGCCTTAACTGAACTGTATTGATTTAAGGTTATCAAGATACTCGATATAGTTCTGACTTCAGAACCGACAAAGCTTGTAAATAAGCTTGCTTACCACCAAAAATTTTAATTATCTCTAACGGAGTGCCTAAATCGCTGATGGGTTTTACTTTCAACACATCCAAACTTTCAATATCTTCAATCCCCTCATCAGCATATTTATCCAACAAAGCATTAAGAACCGTTCTAGCTTGTTCGCCATAGTTGCTAAAGTAATTACGCTTGCGGACATTGTTCGCCCTTTCTTTGCGTGTTAGTGGCGGTTGGTCAAAGACAACATGACAAATTAAATCTAAAGGGTCAAAATCCTTACCAATCTCTTTTTCTAAAGCTTCCAAAGGTACACCCAACTCTTGTAACTCTTGGATAATAGCCTGCTTCTGCTCCGTAGAGTGCCATTTCTTCAAGAAAGCATCTAATGAGGCATACTCCTGACTAACTGTTTTGCGAGTATAGTCTTTAATCGATTCCGTAATCAGCTTACCCTCCTTGCCGTAGTATTGCTCTCGAATAAAAGCAATAGACACCTCTTCGTCTGCAATTACATACCTATCCCGCGTTTGCTTGCGGCTAATTTCGCCATCATCTATAACTACCTCATCATCTCCAGCATCAGGCGGAACAATGGGATCAGCTGGCTGAGGCTGATAAATTTGTACAGGATCGCCATCAAAATCAGGGTCAGCAAATAACTCTGTCGCTTTTTTAAAGTCCATAATTGTGAAGAACATTTTGCCATAGTCTTCATCAATGCGAGTCCCGCGACCAATAATTTGCTTAAATTTGGTCATGGACAGGATGCGCTGATCCAAAACAATCAATTTGCAGGTTTTAGCATCAACACCCGTCGTCAGCAACTCAGAGGTAGTAACAATCGTGGGATATTTACTTTCTGGATCGATGAAATTATCCAATTCTGCCTTACCCTGAGTATCATCCCCAGTAATTCGCATAATATAGCGGCTATTCCCCGCCACCAAATCAGCATTCTCATTTACCAACGCCACCCGCATCCGTTCTGCGTGGTCAGTCGTCTCACAAAAAATGATAGTTTTGGCAAAGCGATCGCTTGATTTAAGATAATCAGAAATAATCCGTGCAACTAACTCAGTGCGCTTCTCTAACACCAGAGTTCTATCAAAATCTTGTTGATTATACACCTGGTCGGGAATTTGTTTACCATACTTATCCCGTTGACCTGGCTTCGGTTTCCATCCACTCAAGTCTTTATCTAAATCAATACGAATCACTTTGTAAGGAGCTAAAAAACCATCTTCAATCCCTTGTTTGAGCGAATAGGTAAAAAGTGACTCACCAAAATAAAGGCTGTTAGAAGCTTCTTCTGTTTCCCTTGGGGTAGCTGTCAAGCCAATCTGCGTAGCATTTCTAAAATATTCCAAAATTTCTCGCCATGCGGAATCCTCATTAGCACTTCCTCTATGGCACTCATCTATGATAATTAAGTCAAAAAAATCTGGCGAAAATTGGCGATAAATGTTTTTCGCCTCTTCATTTCCCGTTACTGCCTGATAGAGGCATAGATAAATTTCATAAGATTTATCTATCTGTCGCTTCTGAATTTTGGTCATTTTTGAGCCAAAGGGTTTAAAGTCATTAACTCTAGTTTGGTCAACCAAAATATTCCGATCTGCCAAAAACAGGATACGCTTTTTCGCCCCCGACTTCCACAACCGCCAGATAATCTGAAAAGCGGTAAAAGTCTTACCTGTACCCGTCGCCATCACTAACAGAATGCGATTTTCTCCTTTTACGATCGCCTCAATTGTGCGGTTAATGGCAATCTGTTGATAATAGCGTGGCTGTTTTTTATCAGGGCTAGGATAGTAGTCTTGAGCAACAATCGGTTGAATCTCCGAGTCAATTCCCTTCCAATCACAGTATTTTTGCCAAAGTTCCTGCGGTGTCGGAAACTCCTTAAGGGGGATTTCTCGCTCTCGCTGTCCTTCCGAAATCGTGCAATCGCACATCATAAAAGCGTCGCCATTGGAGCTAAAAATGAATGGTACATCAATTAGTTCACCAGTTGCGATCGCTTGCTGCATCCCCGCACTGACACTGTGATTATTATCTTTAGCTTCAATTACAGCCAGTGGTACACCGGGTTTGTGATACAGCACATAATCAGCGCGTTTCTGCTCACCTCGACTAGCAAGCTTACCCCTAACAATCACCCTACCTTTTGTCAGCGTCACTTCCTCACGAATCTGAGTGTTGATATCCCATGCCCGATTAGTTAGAGCAGGTGTAATGTACTTTGTACAAATATCACGTTCACTCAAAGATTTCTTGTCAATTGCTTCTGACATAAAAGGGTCGGCTTTCGGTTAAGAGGAATTTTAGTATAATTCTACACTCCAATTTTGCCTGATGTTAAGTGTGAAAACTAGCATTGTGCTATGTAGCAACCACAAAACCTATATATTCAAAGTCAAATTAGCTACTGAAGCTCTTGAGATTGTCCCTTAATTGTTGATGAATGCGATCGCACCAAAAAGGAATTACAGTCTGCCCTTGACAAAGAGCTTCTAGCGCTACTTGCTTGTCAAACTCTGCCAATTGCAAAGGTTGTTCAGGCGATCGCGTGGTTAATAACATTAGCCGCTTCATCTTTTCTTCGGGGACAGACTCATTAAATAACCAAGGTTCCTGTTCGCGCAGTGTTTCCAAAGCTGCATGGCAAACCTCAAAATTTAACCCAATTGACAGCAACTGCTCCATTACTGTTAACACCAACAAATCAGCTTTGGAATAGTAAACATTACGACCTTTGCCAGTACTGTTAACCGTAGGTACTATAACTCCCTTCTCCCGCCAATACTGCAACTGGCGGCGAGAGCAATGAGTAATTTCTGCTGCTTCTGTGCTTGTGTAAAACTTTCCTTCCATAAGAATCATCCTATAGAAGCATTTCCTAAAACACATTAGTTTTTTGTAGAACATAATGTGTTTTTGTGGTACTTTGTTTTTATGAGCCAAATTACTATTCAATGTCGCCTAATTGCCAGTGAATCTACCCGCCAAAAACTCTGGAAGTTAATGGCAGAATTAAACACACCCCTAATTAACGAACTACTTCAACAGCTTAGTAAACACCAAGATTTTGAGGAATGGCGAAAAAATGGCAAACTTCCGTCAACTGTTGTTAGTCAACTTTGCCAACCCCTGAAAACTGACCCTAGATTTACAGGTCAGCCCAGCCGCTTCTATCTATCAGCAATTCATGTTGTAGATTACATATACAAATCTTGGTTAGCGATTCAGAAACGTCTACAGCAACAGCTAGATGGCAAAACACGTTGGCTAGAAATGCTCAACAGCGATACTGAATTAGTAGAAATGAGCGATTGTAGCTTAGAAGTAATTCGTACCAAAGCTGCTGAAATTTTGGCAATGGCTACGCCAGAATCTGAATCTAATGCTCCTTTAACTAAAAGAAGAAAGACTAAAAAATCATCCGCTTCCGATGCCAATCGAAGCTTATCTCATAAATTATTTGACACTTACCAAGAAACTGACGATATACTCAGCCGTAGCGCCATCAGCTATTTGCTGAAAAATGGCTGCAAACTCAATGAAAAAGAAGAAGATCCAGAAAAATTTGCTAAACGCCGTCGTAAGCTAGAAATCCAAATTCAAAGGCTAACTGAAAAGCTAACAAGTCGAATTCCCAAAGGTCGAGATTTAACTAATGGTAGATGGTTGGAGACACTGCTCACTGCTACAACCACTGTTCCAGAAGACAATGCTGAAGCCAAACGCTGGCAGGATATTCTTTTAACCCGATCTAGTTCTGTCCCTTTTCCTCTAGTTTATGAAACGAACGAAGACCTAGTTTGGTC
Source organism: Nostoc sp. (assembly GCF_036916985.1). GTDB lineage: Bacteria > Cyanobacteriota > Cyanobacteriia > Cyanobacteriales > Nostocaceae > Nostoc. The sequence continues at coordinate 36,162 of NZ_JBALFD010000039.1, read as the reverse complement.
AACAAACGAAAAAGGTAGGTTATGTGTTCACTTCAATGGCTTAAGCGATTTAACTTTTGAGGTGTACTGTGATAGTCGTCAACTGCACTGGTTTAAACGCTTCTTAGAAGATCAACAAACAAAACGCCAAAGCAAAAATCAGCATTCAAGTGGTTTGTTCACCCTCAGAAATGGTCGTGTAGCTTGGCAAGAAGGTGAAGGTAAAGGCGAACCTTGGAATCTTAATCACTTGAGTCTCTATTGCTGTGTTGACAATCGCCTCTGGACTGCTGAAGGAACAGAACAGGTTCGCCAGGAAAAAACTGATGAGATTACCAAATTCATCACCAACATGAAGGATAAAAGTGACCTCAAGGAAACACAGCTTGCTTTTATTAAACGTAAAGAATCAACGCTAACTCGAATTAACAAATCCTTTGAGCGTCCTAGTAAACTCCTTTACCAAGGTCAATCACACATTTTGGTTGGAGTCAGCCTGGGACTAGAAAAACCTGCAACTGTCGCCGTAGTTGATGCGATCGCAAACAAAGTCTTAGCTTACCGCAGCATCAGGCAATTACTAGGTGAAAATTACGAACTCCTCAATCGCCAGAGACGACAACAGCGATCCTTATCTCACGATCGCCACAAGGCACAGAAAAACTTCTCTCCTAATCAATTTGGGGCATCTGAGTTAGGGCAGTATATAGACAGACTATTGGCTAAAGAAATTATTGCGATCGCACAAACCTATAAAGCTGGCAGTATAGTTTTGCCTGAGCTAGGGGATATGCGAGAGATTATCCAAAGTGAAATTCAAGCCATAGCCGAAGCAAAATGTCCAGGCTCCGTAGAAGTTCAGCAAAAATACGCCAAACAGTATCGAGTTAACGTCCATTCCTGGAGCTACGGCAGACTAATTCAAAGCATTCAAAGCAAAGCTGCTCAGGCAGGAATAATGATTGAAGGGGGAAAACAACCTATTCGCGGCAGTCCCAATGAAAAAGCAAAAGAATTAGCCTTTTCTGCTTACCATCTCCGCCTAGCTAGGCGAAGTTGACAAATATCTGAACCTTGACAATAAAATAATAAATAGCGCCGCAGTTAATGCTGCTTGCAGCCTCTGAACTGTGTTAAATGAGGGTTAGTTTGACTGTAGCAATACTGTCTTGCTTTCTGACCCTAGTAGCTGCTCACCCTGATGCTGCTGTCTTCGGACAGGATAGGTGCGCTCCCAGCAATAAGGGCGCGGATGTACTGCTGTAGTGGCTACTGAATCACCCCCGATCAAGGGGGAACCCTCCCCAATTCTTCATTTGAAGGACTAAAATCAAGGCAAAATTTCTAAGAGTTCCGCGCAAGTTCCAAATACCCTGCCCCATCTGAATTTATCGTTTTTCCATCCAGATATGATTCTTGTGACTGAGGCTCAAATAGGAAATTGGGAGACATACGCGCTGAGGAAATCTAGAAACGTTGCCCTACAATATTTTGAAACTGAGTGGGTGACAACAACCCTCCAGGTACTGGGTGGGTTGAAAGTAGAACTAATTGCTTAGACTCTGAGTAAGCCGTAGTGACAACAACCCTCCAGGTACTGGGTGGGTTGAAAGCGGAATGATAATAGCTATATGGGTGACTTCCCCACGTGACAACAACCCTCCAGGTACTGGGTGGGTTGAAAGAACAATCTTCAGGGATGAAACTTGTATGATTGCTGTGACAACAACCCTCCAGGTACTGGGTGGGTTGAAAGTTTAATAAAAGCAGCGTATCGTGAACTCTCAATCGTGACAACAACCCTCCAGGTACTGGGTGGGTTGAAAGTGTTGACCTGCTGTTGTAGGCGATCGCACTCTTGTGTGACAACAACCCTCCAGGTACTGGGTGGGTTGAAAGTTGTGCGATTAGAAAGGGCGCTTCTTGCAGCAACAGTGACAACAACCCTCCAGGTACTGGGTGGGTTGAAAGAATTGAAAAGCAATTACTGATTCTACTTGACTTATGTGACAACAACCCTCCAGGTACTGGGTGGGTTGAAAGCCAAATCTAAAACTATTACGCACGCAAAAATATTGTAATAACCCGCCAGGTACTAGGTGGGTTATCATAATTTCTATTAGGGAGGGTTGAAAGAGAGCGCTACGTTGACATTATCGCTATAGCCTCTGTAAATAAATGACATTAATCTGTCACTGGCGCTTAAACGACATCAATTTGTCCCGACGACAGTTAATTAGTCCAAACGACACTAATCTGTCACCGATGACAAATAATTAGTCACTGTACAACAAGAAATGGACGTAACTGGATTCGAACCAGTGACCTCTACGATGTCAACGTAGCGCTCTAACCAACTGAGCTATACGTCCTTAACCACACAATTACCAATAGTAGCATATACTTCTCTGACAATGCAAGATAAATTGTCAAATCAGCTGTCATATAGGCACTCTAGATTTAACTATTTCTTGGCTTTTCTGATAGATTGTAGCGTTGATCTGTTCAACGAAGAGGTAGGGCGCAGGGCGAAGGGAGCGGGGAGAAATGATCCCTGACTCCTGCCATTTAGCGGAGTGGAACATGTTCTTGCGTCCTCCACTTCTCCACCAGTGGTTCTCGAACAGGAATGGGTTGAATCCCAATTCTTTTCTATCCCCCTTGCTCCCCACTCCCTGCTCCCCTGCCTCTTTTTCAACTTCTAATTTTGAGCGATTTCACAAAGCCTTCTGCACTAAGTAAGGCGATCCCCAGTGTGACAACACCAATCCCTACACTCTGAATCACGTTTAAAGTTTCGTTAATGGTTATCCATGCCACTAGCGCCGTCAATGCTGGACTGCTAGAGCCAATTATGGAAGCGGTAGATGCGCCAACTATCCGAATCCCCACATTGTTTAAAGTGTGTCCCACAAAGCTTACCAGACCGGAAAAGATGCTACCAATCCATAGAGGTGTCCAATCAAGTTGGGCGCTTTTACCTGGCCAAAACAGTAAGCTAATACCGGCAAGCAGTAGAGTAGAGGCAAAACTGATCCAGGTAAAGGGAATTGGATGGAATTTTTCTAAACATTTTTGAGCAATGATGCAATAAAAGGCGTAAACAATCCCAGCAGCAAAACTAGCGAAAATACCGATCGCAATGGTATGACTGCTATAGGTGGCAGAAGATTGGGGAATGGTGAGAGCGCTTCCTACCAGAATAATAGCCATTACCAGCCAACGGAACAACGTGGGGCGATCGCCAAAAAACTTCCAAGATAACAGCGCTGTAAATACGGGGTAGGTGAAAAAGAGGGTCAAGGCAATGCCTGTGGGAATCAAGCCAATAGCAATGTAGAGTGAGGCAATATACACAAACATCAGCACCCCACAGCCAAGAGCTTGGATTAGAACATCCCTGCGCTTGCGGGTGAACAAGTCTTGGAGTTCTGTCCAAGCAGATGGATATAGCTTGAATGATAGAGATGCCATGAGTGGAACCACCAGCAGCATTCGCATGAACATCAGCAAGAAGGAATTCTGCAAATCCGGTTTAACGTATCCACCGAGTAAAAATAAACCTAGTACGAGATGTTCTGAAAACAAAACTCGGACTGTAACGTTGTGAAACGTTAAAACAAAGGAGGATAGAAGAACCGTCAGGATGCCCAACACGTTAACAATTCAAAATTTAAAATGACGCTCGCAGACTCGCTAACAAAATTCAAAATTAAAGACATTTCAGATGGGGATTTAGCGAGAAACGCGGTCTTGGGCTTTGCCCAAGTGGAGCGATTTCTCAAGACAAACCCCGACTGAAATGGTTGCTACATATAGATGTAGGGGTCTTAAACCCTGTAATTTACGATAAATCGCCGTCTCTACAAGGAATTTATCGATCAATTATTACTATGCCAAGGAACCGGGGCTCACAGGTTCAGGAGCAGTTTTTGTAATGAACTGGTTCACCGGACGAGGCAAACCAAGATTTTCACGTAAGGTACTACCTTCATACTCAGTACGAAATATTCCTCGGCGTTGCAGTTCGGGAATTACCAAGTCTACAAATTCCTCTAAACCTCCAGGTAGCCAGGGCGGCATGATGTTAAATCCATCAGCCCCACCATTAACAAACCAATCTTCTAACTGATCGGCAATATGTTCTGGTGTTCCGAGAATCGTTCGATGTCCCCGCGCTCCTGCAATCCACAAATACAGTTGTCGGATTGTTAAATTCTCTCTGCGGGCAAGATCGGTGATCAACTGCAAGCGGCTTTTGCCACCGTTGGTATCTGGCAGATCCGGCAGCGGCCCATCTAGGGGATATTTAGATAAATCATGGCCACCCACTAGACCAGAAAGCAGCCCTAATCCGACCAGGGGATGGATCAACTCCTGAAGTTGCTCATATTTATCCTTAGCTTCTTGCTCAGTCTTACCAATTACCGGGAATACCCCTGGCATAATCTTAAGATGGTCAGGTGAACGTCCGTATTTAGCCAATCTCCCCTTGACGCTGGCATAAAAGGCTTGAGCTTCTGCCAATGTCTGTTGTGCAGTGAAAATCGCCTCTGCTGTTTGGGCAGCTAAATCCTGTCCAGCCTCGGAAGATCCAGCTTGTACGATTACTGGATATCCTTGCGGTGGACGCGCCACATTGAGCGGGCCGCGCACCGAGAAATATTTGCCCTTGTGGTGGGGAATATGCAGCTTTTCTGCATCGAAGTAAATACCTGACTCCTTATTGTGGAGGAAAGCATCGTCTTCCCAACTGTCCCAAAGTTTGGTGACAACATCCACAAATTCCCTCGCCCGTTCATAGCGTAGCGAGTGTTCTAGGTGGTTTTCTTGGCTGAAATTCTGCGCTGCGGCTTCAGCAGCAGAGGTGACAAGATTCCATCCGGCACGACCACCACTGAGATAATCCAGTGATGCAAACTTGCGGGCGAGATGAAAAGGTTCATCATAAGTCGTTGATGATGTCGCCACCAATCCAATATTTTCTGTAACCGCAGACAGAGCCGACAATAAGGTTAAAGGTTCAAAGTGGACGCTGAATTGTCCCGAACGGCTAAATGCCTCAGTCCCTTGCCCTCGATCCCAGACGGCTAAACCATCTGCGAGGAAAAGCATATCAAATTTACCCCGTTCAGCCGTTTGTGCCAGCTGCTTGTAATGTTGGAAGTTTAGACCTCCATCAGCCGGGGTATTGGGATGTCGCCATGCCGCGACGTGATGACCACTACCGGGTAAAAATGCTCCGAGTTTAAGTTGTTTTTTCGTACTCATGTTTGTATTTGCGAGGGCGTACTTATACTTTTTTCGTTCTCTTGTTTGGAACGAGAAAATGTTAGTTATTAAGACTCTGGTCTTGTTGCTTGCATGGAGGGTAGTTTAGAGAATTCATCATACCAATTAGCAAGTTTTGGATATTTCTGCCGCCATTGCAGATCAGGAATACGGATCTCTAGTCCCAGTGCAGAGGCGAGGGTTATATGAGCAAGTTTTGGAGTTTGGTCGAGTTTATCTGATATCTTCTCGAAGTAGTCCAAAATTCTCAACGCCCGCTCACGCTCAAACTCAATCACCCCAGGAGACTGTTCGCTGTGGGGACGCCTTAACTCCCGCACCCAGACAGCAATGCCATCTATGAACCCACCAGTCATACCTTCAAGTTGCTGTAAAAAGCCATTAGAAATGTCAGCAACTAATTTTATCTCAGGATTTAAGTGATTCAGATAGACGCAAATTATACGTGTTTCACTCAAAATAAATCCGTCGTCAGTCGCTAGGGTTGGTACTTTACCCGTAGGGTTGTAATTCAATAGGTCGCTGTTTGGATCTCGTGCAATGACTTTTTGCGTTTCGATGCGATCGCACAGATTCAGTTCTAGTCTTGCCACCCGTACAATGCGTGCATAGGGTGAGTTAGGTGTATAGAAGAGTTTCATAAAAAAGTGCGATCGTCATTAGATACTGGGTTCAAATGTCTATCGTTTTAACATTTGAAAAAATCTAGTAAATAAATTAGGAAATATCTTTCAGTAATATTTACTAGTCTGTCAAGTTTAAATTGATGAGTAAGCAAGTTCATAGTAAGGACTTTAGTCCTTATTTTCTAAGCACTAAAGTCCTTACAACAAATCCTCAAAACTAGCTTGACAAAGTACGACTGGTCTGTCCCATTAATTTTGTGGGGCTGCTAGATCCTCGACTTCTTCAAGAAGTCGGGGATCTGAACACCACTAACCTCTCAAAACTTTTGGGACTAATACTTTTGACGCGAGTCTCTATTATGCAGTCACCGCCTGACGACGGTTGTACTCAGAAGCATCTCCCTTGATCGCCTCACTTTGTTTACCATCGATGCCCACTGGGAGATCGCCGACAATTGTCACGCGTTGAACGTGGCGGGGCTGGTCGCCATAATCTGCGATCGCATAATGTTGAGTAGCCCGATTATCCCAAAAAGCTACGTCACCAACTTGCCAACGCCACCGCACTGTGTTCTCAGGACGTGTGATGTATGCTTGCAACAGCCGCAGAATGTCATCGGATTCAGTTGTTGATAAGCCACGGAACTGGCGCACAAATCCGCCGATGAATAGCCCCCGCTCCCCAGATTCAGGATGGACGCGTACAACTGGGTGCAGAGTCTCGTATACAGTCGAGGTGAAGATAGCCCGATGAGCCTTGACATCTTCAGGTAGGTCGAATCCAGTTGCATAGTCGTAGGCGTTGCTGTGTACTGCCCAAAGTTGATCAGCAAGATTACGCAGATGGGCAGGCAAATCTTGGTAAGCAGTCACGGAGTTTGCCCAGATTGTATCGCCACCAGTTGGGGGAATGTCAAGCGCTCGTAAGATAGAGCCGAGAGGAGGACGATCTACGAATGTTACATCGGTATGCCAGTTATTGGCGCGGGAAGTAGTGCGGCCATAGTTCAGGTCTAAGACTTCTGGATTTTCTGGCAGCGATGGTACAGTGGGGTGGGCTGTAGTGACTTCACCAAAACGACGAGCGAAGGCTACCTGTCCATCAGCATCAAGCTGTTGCTGACCACGGAAAAAGATCACTTTGTATTTGACTAGAGTCTTGCGAATATCACTGATGATGTCATCGCTGAGGTTAGAACTCAGATTAACACCAATAATTTCAGCACCAATACGTCCTGCAACTGGTTTGATGTCAAAGTATTGAGAACCCATGTTTTTATCTCCAAGAAGTTTATGTTTTTACAAGATGTAGAGACGCGATGAATCGCGTCTTTAAGGGACTTCCAAATAAAAAAACATCCCAATTTTTTTGTGGGATGGGTGGGGACACCCATCCCAGATTTAGGGCGGGCAAGATACCCACCCCACAAGATGGATAATTTCTTTCTTGGAAGTCCCTAAACACCAGGGGTAGATCCGCCATCAACGATAATCTCTGTTCCTGTAATCGATGCAGCAAGATCGGACACCAAAAATAGCGCCAGCGCGGCAATTTCTTCTGGCTGGGCGATTCTTTTTAAAGGAATACTTTGGATATTTTGTGCCTTCACTTCCTCGACGGTGATGCCTTGCGCTTGGGCATTTTGTCGCGCTAAAGTCTCAGCACGATCGGTAGCTGTAGCACCAGGGGAGATAGCGTTAATGCGAATCTTGTACTCGGCTAGCTCTTTAGAAATGCCCTTTGTGAAGTTCAGCAAAGCAGCATTGCTTGTACCACCAGCTAGGAAGTTCGGACGAGGTGTCCGTCCTGCACCGCCGATTATATTGACAATCCGCCCATCACCGCGACTTTTTTGATGGGGAACGACGGCTCTAACTAAGCGGATATAGCCTAATAATTTTAAGTTCCAAGCATCCAAAAATAAATCATCAGTGGATTCTAGGAAAGACCCAGCACGGGCTGATCCGGCATTGTTAATCAAGATATCAATCTGATTAAACTGGGCCAATGTTGTGGAGACAACTTTCTCAATATCTTCTGCTTTCGTTAAATCGGCGCTGATGGCAATAACTTTCGCGCCTGGGGTGGGTAAAGACTGGATTTCAGCTACAGCCCGATCTAAGCGTTCTTGATTGCGGGCTGCGATCGCCACATTCACACCCTCACTATAAAGTGCTTTGGCAGTAGCTAAACCAATTCCCGCACTTCCTCCAGTAACGATCGCTGTTTTACCTGATAGTTTTAGTTCTAAGCTCATACAAACTTACCCTCGAAAATGTAATTAATTTATTTGCGAACCAATAATATTGCTGATTGAGAGCCTATATTCTGGATGTCCAAGATGGCTTGATTTTCCTCAGAAGTGCAGCCCAGAAGTATTTTGATTTCTGTATCCCGTTTTTCCAAGTCAACACTACAAATTACGGCGGTAACTTTTTTGCGAGACAAACTACCTATCCAGACATCAATATCGGCTCCATCTCCAGAGCGAGTATTTTCCAAATATCCATAGTCCAACGGATAAATAAAGGATGGATAACGTGGATGTGATGTCCCTTTTGGGCGATCTATCTTGACATTACTAATGGCTACAAGCTGATCTAGTTTGAACCAGAAGTCAGTACTATCCCTCATACCATCTGCGATCGCTCAATTGGAAATGTGCAATACAGCTTTGCCAGGAAAACGCCTATCGAGTAGTTGTTGGGCCACGTCAGCTATTTCTGTCCAAGAAGCTTCTAAATCGATGTGAGGATGTAACTCACCTGCTTCTACTAGACTTAAAAGCCGTTTTAGACCGACTGCTGCTGATTCAAATCTCAATTCATCAAACAGACGTAAACCATACAGGCTGACGCTACCAGTCCCAAAAAATTGAGCCGCGTTGAATGTGACTTCAGATCCCCCAGATACTCCATACAGCACAGTTTTTCCATCCTGTGCCAGTAAGCCAAGGGCTATCCCCAAAGTCTTGCCACCTACTGACTCTACAATTAGATGATAGGGCCCATACTCACTAGCGGGTGAGAGGTCTTCGCCAATCACCACCGATTGCGCCCCCGCTTCTCTAACTAGAGTTTCATAGCCAGCTTGACGAATATGTGCTACAACTTGCGCTCCTGACAGTTGCGCCAATTGAATAGCGAAGTAACCTACGCCTCCTGATGCGCCTGTAACCAGAACTGTCCGACCCAAAAGTGAACCACCTTTTAACAGTGCATGGTATGCAGTTAAACCCGCTACAGGCAGTGTTGCAGCTTGAGCAAAAGATACAGATGGCGGCACTTCTGCTAAGGCGTTGGTGGGAACAGATACGAGTTCTGCCCAAGCACCGGCGCGGCGCAAGCCTACTACACGCGCCCCTTGAGAAGGCCCCGATCCATCTGCGGCGGGGATTTCCACTACACCTGCCAAGTCCCAACCAGGCTGCCAACCAGCTTCAGCAGTGGTTGAACGTTTCACCTCTCCCCGATTGAGGGAAATTGCTGCTACCCGCACTAGAGCTTCATCTGGGGCTGGCTTTGGTGCAGTCACTTCGCTCAGTGCCAAACGCCCCGGCACATTGGGATCAACAATCACAGCACGTATTTTGCTCATAAGGTTGCCCTGGCTTAGAGATTAATTTCTAGTTTGTTGGTTCGCAATGTATTGTCTGTATAGTGTGTAATAGATAGATTCGCTATTGATTCTTAACTGCAAATTCCTGGAACTAGGTTAACGAAATCCATAAACTACGGTATTTCGATAAACTTGCAGTACTTTACAGAAGTAAAAAGTAACTTATCACAGGCAGCTAGAAGAATCAAGCATTTTGTGAAAAGATTTGTTTCATCAATGGTTGGGGATTGGGGACTGGGGGGAGAATAATAACTCAGCACTCATCACTCAGCACTCACAAGTTTTCGAGACGCGATAAATCGCCGTCTCTACAAGTGTTTTGTTGCTCATTCTGAACTGTATTGGGTTATAACTCATTTTCTGTAGCGATCGCTTTTGGGATATTGCCAACACTTGCCAATTGCACTGTAAAGGTAGAACCTTCATATAATTTACTTTTTACAGAAATAGATCCGCCACAGCGCAGCAGCAATTGCTGTACAATTGTCAAACCCAACCCAGCACCACCATAATCTTCTGTTGCTGCTGTACGCACACGATAAAACCGATCAAAGATTTTGGGAATTTCGTTTTCAGCAATACCGATACCTGTATCTCGGAATTCTAATTGGACATAATTGCCTTGAGTACGGGCACGCACCCATACTTCTCCTCCATGAGAAGTAAACTTGATGCTGTTGTGCAGTAAATTAATCACAATTTGCCTCAGCCCACCACTCACACACCAAACAGATGGGAGTTCAGTAGGTACGGTGTAGGCTAACATAATCCCTTTTTCTTGGGCTAGAGGTTGATAGGTGCTAACTACTCCAGGTACAATCTCTGAGAGACGCACCGACTCCAAAGTAGTCCCTTCTAAGTTGTGTTCTAACTGCACCAATTCCAACAAACCAGTAATCAGGGAATTTTGCTGATCGCACTGGGTATTTAACATCTGTAAATAACGTTGTCGCTGGGGGGGTTTGAGATTGGGGGAATTTAATAACGAAAGTGCTGTCTTCATGTGCGTTAGGGGTGTACGCAATTCCTGACACACATTTTTCAAATATTCATCTTTGAGTTGCTCTTTGTTGTGCAGTTCTTTATTTTGCTGTTGCAATTTAGTAGCGCGTACTTTAATGATTTGACGATTAATCTCATCTTGCCGCAGGAGTTGTTTTGCGAACAATTGATTCATGAGTAAAGCTTGGGGGACAGCTGGGCAAATAAAACTAGCAGGTAAAATTGGGGATGATTCTGGCGTAATTGATTGTTGGATACCATCAAATACTTGCTGAATTACTCTCCCCTCAACAGTATTTATAATCAGCAACGGCTGGTTTTTATTAGTCTTTACCTTGCCCGATGTCCGATTTTTGGTTTTTTTAAGTGGCCGATGAGCCAAAATTAAACTGCAAAACTGGGGCGATAACACCATCAGAAAGTTTTCCCGTCGCAGTTGGCTATCGGGTGGTAGATGAACGGGGACATAATTGGGGGATGAGGGAGATGAGGGGGTATTTACTCTTCCTTCTGCCTCATCTTCCCCATCTCCCCCTACTCTTTCCTGAATCTGGCAAGTATAGATGAAACTAGACGCACCTACCGAAGATTGATAACGCGCTAATTCTGATTGCCAAATTTTTTCTGGTGGTAGCTTCACCCATAAAGTAGCTGCAATTTGCTCCTCAATTAGTAAATCAATTTGCGCTCTCACTAGTGATAGCAGAGTAGCAGGACTGAGGGACAATGGTTTAGGAGGCGCTTGCACTCCCATCACCAGTTGATAAACAGACAGATCCTTAGCTAGAGAAACATTCATGAGTCAAGCACAAAAAGGATGAAGCAAGAAATAATTCTGTCTTCGATTTTCACCTTTATGTGTGCATTTTTTACAAAATCCCCACGGAAATAAATATGAACTATGGAAAATTGGGGATTGGGGATTGGGGAAGAGTTACCAATGCCCAATGCCCCATGCCCAAATTAATGTATTTTCAGTCTTTCGTGTAAAGCGTCGCGTCCGTGTTCTCGGTCGTCAAAATGGATTTTTTCAGTGCCGAGAATTTGATAATCTTCGTGACCTTTACCAGCAAGCAATACTCCATCACCGGGTTGTGCTTGTAAAATAGCAGTACGAATTGCGATCGCGCGATCGCAAATTACAGTTGGCTGCACTGTGTCAGCTATTCCCGCTAAAATATCTTGCAAAATCCTTTCTGGATCTTCAGTTCGGGGATTATCTGAGGTCACCACTGCTACATCAGCTAACTCAGCAGCAATTTTACCCATTTTTGGGCGCTTGGTGCGATCGCGATCGCCTCCACAACCAAATACACAAATTACCTTGCCAGGTATAAATGGACGTGCAGCTTTCAGTAAGTTTTCTAGGCTATCGGGTGTGTGGGCATAATCCACAATCACGCTAATATCTTGCTCAGTATTAATTTGTACCCGTTCCATCCGTCCGGGAACTCCAGGAAACTCAGGTATTACAGATGCCACTAACTGTAAATCTAGCCCTAAGTGTAAAACTGCTCCTACGGCTGCGAGGAGATTTTCTAAATTATATTGTCCGACTAGGGGCGATCGAAAAGCTACGTCACCTTTTGGTGTATGTAATGTCCCACTGACACCATTGGGCTGGTAATTTAAATCACTCATCCATAAATCAGCACTGTTGTCGTTGACGCTGTAACTCCAAACACGCTCAGAATCTAACGAAGCAAGTAACCGTTTGCCATAAGCATCATCAGCATTAATTATTGCCCGTCCCTTGAGATAATTCGGGCTAAACAACAACGCTTTGGCAGCAAAATAATCTTCCATATCGCTGTGATAGTCGAGATGGTCTTGGGTAAGATTACTAAACACCCCTACTTCAAATTCACAGCCCAATACTCTACCTTGAGCCAAGGCGTGAGAACTGACTTCCATCACCCCGAACTCACTACCAGCATTTACGGCCTCTGCTAACTGCTGTTGCAATTCCACTGCAAAGGGCGTAGTGTGGGCAGCAGTTTGCTCAAAACCTGCCCAACGAGTGTAGAGAGTTCCCATCAAAGCTGTCGCTAAATTCGCTTTGATGAGCAAAAATTCGATTAGATGAGTAGTTGTAGTTTTACCATTTGTACCAGTCACGCCCACCAGCTTGAGTTTGCGTCCTGGATAACCGTAAAAAGCACTAGCTATTTGGGCACAAGCTTGAGTTATGTTACTGGCACTGATAACTACAGCCTCATTTGTGGGAGGATTTTTTTGTGCCGCTTCAGGAGAGACGATCGCAGCAACAGCACCAGATGCGATCGCACTTTGCCAAAATTCCCCACCATCAACTCGCGTTCCTGGCATCCCAATAAACAAATCTCCCACACGACAAGCATGGGAATTCGTTTTCAAACCCCTAACTTCCACATCCTCTAAAGTCGCATGGCTAGGCAATTGCTCAACACTGTCTACTGCTCTTAGTAATTCCCGCAATTTCATCTTGTGAACCTCGCCACATTCTTAATCTTGCGCTTATTTTGCATTATTTTTTTCTAATTGGCTAAATACTTACGTAACATTTGCTCCAACTGTTGCACACTAACACGAGGAGAAGGACGCGGCAATAATTTCTCACTCCCCTCCTCTGTGTCCTCTGCGCCTCTGTGGTTTGATAAATAAAGTACCGGCACTTCATACTCATACGCAGCAAACCAATCTTCACGAGTCGTAATATCCCTAACTTCCAACTCGAAACTGAAATTTTGGATTTGTTCTAGCTTTTCTTGCAAGCCTTCACATAAATGACAGCCGGGTTTACTGTATAAAATTAATCGCATTTGTTAATTAATTACTATGAACACTATTTTACACATCACCAAAAGCGAAGAATGGACTCAAAGACATTGGTCATGACATTATCCTTAAATATAATTACTGTTGCGAGAGGGTGATTGCGCTCTTTCTACTCAAGCTTGTGCAATTACGGTATGGTTATCAAAACCGAATCCTTACGATTGGCGCTCAACTAGCATAGCTGTCACCGGGGCAAATCGATTATTTATTTAGGTAGTAAATTTAGCGTGCAAAAATCTCCAGATGAAATCAGGTCTAACTTAGTAAGATTAATTCAAGATTCTCAAGATAATTATCCAAATTTGGCATCAAGGCTAAGGGAAATGAGTAGATGGATTGCTGATAAAAAATCTGGACAACTGGTATCTAAAAAACACGTAATGCTTCTTTTGGAAGAGTTGATAGAAGATGCAACATTTTGGTTAGAACTACAATTAATACCTAAAGAGGACAAGGAGGCTGAACTGTCCTCACTGACACCAATAGAGATGTATTGGTACGAATATTTATTCCCCCTTTGGATTAATGAGAGAGATCCAAAAAAAGAAACCTGGAAAAAAGAATTAATGGCTGGTAAATTCCAAGGAAACGATACTCCTTTAGTTGAGAAGATATGCCAAGTAATAGAATTTCTTGGAGGTGATACATTTCATTCTTATATTGCGGATCTATCAATGGCAACAGATTTATTCGCTTCTGGACTAACCAATTTACCTCTTTCTGTTCAAATAACTACTATTCAAGGTACACTTTCTCAACCAAAGCAGCAAAAATGGTTAGATACTTTACAATATTGGGGAATTGATCGGGGTTTGTTTGTAAGTTACAACCCAACAGTCCATCAAATTGAGTCAAGAATTGGACAAGAAGCATTCCAGTGTAGTGACGAAATCCCGAAAAACTGTTATTCTAAAATTGATATAGACAGATAAGCAAGTTAGAAGCCATGATGTCCTATCAAGTTGAAATTCCCAAAGAACAGAAAGTTACTAGAGCAAGAGTTGCTCTAGAGAGCGCCAGAGAGTTAAGACGCTCTAAAAGGCTTATGGGAGTTGATGCCATATACCAATTTGTTAAGGACGTTGATGGAGAGTGGCTAGAAAATTGGACGGATATATCGGATGCTGAGATAAAGGCAGAAAGGGTCAAAATAAGTTCTGTCAAAATAGAACTCCTTGTTTTTGAGTTTATGCTGTATGTCGCAATGTTATACGCTTTTTGTGTTTTGGTGCTAAACCAAATGGATTCGGTAAATTTTGCAAAAGCAAAGAACAGGGACTCAATTACATCGCTATTTAGTCCAACAGACAAATTTTAAATCAAATAAATAATAAGAGACAAAAAGCTTTAAGGTATCTTAAAGCTTTTTGTTTTATACAGGTTTTTCTAAAATATTTAAGCTAAAAGGTGGAAGAAAATACAACAACATTTAGGTTCAGTAATTCAAGGACAGTTACTTTTACTATGAGTGAGTTACGGTTGCCATACAAGAACTTCATATAATATCCCTAAAGTTCCTGATGACTAAAGGCTAACGCCTAAGAGATGATGAATTTCTTTGGTGTGTTATGAAAAGTTTGATATTAGGTTTAATGATTGCTATGTCTGCGGCGTTGCCGGCAGCAGCAGAGTGGCAACATATCGGTGACAATGAAAGCGAAACGTCATTTTACATTGATGATGAATCAATAAGGGAAATAAATGGAGGATATCAATATTCAGAAATGTTGATTAGTGAAAGTCAGAATAAATATTTAGTTGTTCAAGAACAGATGTTATGCAGCGAAAGAGCAACTAGAATAACTGGATATGAGTCTTACACTCGCAACGGAAAACTAATTCAATCTCGTCAAATTCCTAATGATAAGTTTGGAAAGATTGTAATTGATACTGTGAAAGCTACTTTATGGGAAAAGCTTTGTAATTAGAAAAGGACAGAGGCTAATCAGCTAGTCCCTAAACCAGGGTAACATTTCCTGAACTAAGCTATTCTGATTTTTACTGGATTTTTAAATAGCAATAATTGAAAATTATACTATCATTCACCTGCTTATTCAAGTGCATCAGAGAATATACTGAATGCAGAGGGGACGGAGGAGGAGAGATGAGAACAGAAGAGTTTAATGTAGGTGAGTATGTTGATCAAATGGCGTTGTTGTTGGATTTAGAGATAAGGGATGAGTATCGTGATGGTGTGGTGGCAAATTTTGAGAGAATTAGGGCGATCGCTAATCTTGTAAATTCTTTCCCTATACCAGAGGATATTGAAGTTGCACCAGTTTTTGAACCATGAATGATGCTGTATCAATAGCTGCTGCTGTGCGTGAAGGCAAAGTTAGTGCGGTGGAAGTTACTCAGGCGGCGTTAGCACGAATCGCCGCGCGGGATCATCAACTCAACTGTTTTACGGCTGTGACTGCTGACACAGCTTTAACAGATGCAGCACGTATTGATAGAGAAATTGCCCAAGGTAATCATCCTGGAATCCTTGCTGGTGTGCCTTTTGCAGTGAAAAATCTCTTTGATATTGCTGGGTTAACGACTCTGGCGGGATCGAAAATCAATGCAGAAAATCCAGTAGCAAGCCTTGACGCAACCGCAGTAGCCAAGCTGAAACAAGCGGGTGCAATACTAATTGGCGCTTTGAATATGGATGAGTACGCCTATGGGTTTGTCACGGAAAACTCTTATTACGGTGCTACTCACAACCCCCATGATTTACAGCGAGTTGCTGGTGGTTCATCGGGTGGTTCGGCGGCGGCGGTTGCGGCTGGGTTAGTACCATTGACATTGGGTTCTGATACTAATGGTTCAATTCGGGTTCCGGCGGCGTTGTGTGGCGTTTTTGGTTTCAAGCCGACTTATGGAAGGTTATCTCGTGCTGGGGTAGCTTTATTTTCTAGCAGTTTTGACCACATTGGCCCTTTTGCGCGTTCGGTGCAAGATATTGCTACGGTGTTTGATGTGCTTCAGGGAGAAGACGATCGCGATCCAGTTTGTACAAAGCGTCCGCCTGAATTGGTTCTACCACGACTTAAACCAGATATTTCTAATATCAGAATTGCCATTGCAGCTGATTACTTTGTTAAAGGTGCAGAAACCGAAGCTTTAGCAGCAGTGCAAAAAGTAGCTGATGCTTTAAATGTCACTGAATACGTAACTATACCAGAAACGCACCGCGCCCGTGCAGCAGCCTTTGTGATTACAGCCAGCGAGGGTGCAAATCTGCATTTGCATCAGTTGCAATGTCGTCCTGAAGATTTTGATCCAGCAACACGCGATCGCTTTTTGGCTGGGGCGTTAATTCCAAGTAGCTGGTATATCCAAGCACAACGATTTAGACAATGGTATCGCGATCGCGTGCGGGAAGTTTTTCAAAATGTCGATGTCATTCTTGCCCCAACTACACCAATTGCAGCACCGCTAATGGGTCAACAAACCATGATTTTGGATGGCGAAGAAATTCTTGTCCGTCCTCATTTAGGGTTATTTACTCAACCATTATCTTTCATTGGTTTACCTGTTTTATCAGTACCAATTAAGCGCCAAAATGCCTTACCTTTAGGTGTGCAATTGATTGCAGCACCATATAATGAAGCATTAATTTTACGGGTTGCAGCTGCGTTAGAGGCGAAGAGTGTAGTTTCAGCACCAGTCACGTCGCTTTGCTCCGAATTAAAAATTAATGATCTCTATAAATAAATTTAGTTGCTCTGTATCTAATGGCACTAATTTAAGACACAGCCCTTAGACTGACTGGTTCCCAGCCTGGAGGCTGGGAACCGATTTTGGCAGGCTCCGCCTCCAGTGGCTTGACCAGAGGCAGAGCCTCTGAGAATACATTCCCAGTCTTCAGACTGGGAACGAGATGACACAAGCCTTCATTTTCGGTCAGTAATTTTCAAGCGCTCCTACGGTGTGTTTCATCCAAATGAGAACCGCTATGATATTTCAAGGCCAAATCAAATCTAAGTTTATCTATGACCACAAAGCCTTGGGATGCTCAACTTGCTTACAGGCTAGTTAAACCTTTAAAAGATAGTTGGGTAAACCCTAATCATCTCACCACAGTCAGACTTGTAACTGGGTTAGCAGCTGCCATCGCGATGTCTACAACCGGCTACACCTACGCAGTTAGCAATGTCATCTGGGCTAACATTGGAGCAGCACTGTTTGCTTTATCCAACTTTCTAGATCATACAGACGGTGAATTAGCCCGTTTGAGTGGAAAAAGCAGCAAATGGGGACATCAGTATGACCTTGCTAGTGATGCCATCATCCATATTCTTTTGTTTGTGTGTATTGGATATGGTCTTAGGGAAGGAAGATTTGGTTGGTGGGCATTGCTGATGGGGATAGTCTCTGGCGTGTCTGTTGCCTGCATCTTCCATTTGCGAAACCAAATAGAACAGCGTTCAGGTAAAGAGGCTAACCGTCAACCAAATTTCGCCGGGTTTGATATTGAAGACGTGCTATATTTGTTTCCCATCGTTACCTTACTAAATGGACTAGAGCCGTTATTAATAGCAGCGACAATTGGCGCACCAACTTTTGCAGTATGGGTAATTTGGCAATTTCTGACACTCCCGCAGCCTGAATCAAACTAGTAACTTCATTTTGACGGTTAGAGAGACGCGATAAATCGCCGTCTCTACAAACAATTTATCCATCAATTATTTATTGACAGACTACTATTACCGCAAGCGGACTTAAAAATTAAAAATTAATAAATGTTAAGTCGATTATTGATTATAAAAGAAGCTATCAATGAACGTGGGGAGACTTATGGGCTAATAGCGATCGCCTTTGCGATTGTCATAGTGCTGGAATATTTGACACCCCCTGAGTATGTATTTGGCTATCTCTACACAGGGACAATTTTGTTAGCAGATTCCCGATTGAATCGGAAAGCAGTTTTGGGGATCACTCTTGCCGCTACAGGATTAACATTATTGAATTTGTTTGTCCCAGGAGGAGAAATAATTGCTCTGCCAACGTTGGCAAATCGGTTGATTGCAGTATTGGCATTGGTAGTAACAGGTTGGTTAAGCGATCGCAACCACCGTCATGAAGAAGCGATCGCTTATACTCAAGCACAATTACGCTCTCAAGAACAACTAGCGATTATGCGTGAAGATTTCGTTTCTACCCTAACGCATGATTTGAAAACACCCCTATTAGGAGCAATTGAAACGCTGAAATATTTTCAAAATGAGCAATTTGGTGAAATCACACCTATGCAAGCAAAAGTCTTGCAAACAATGGCTCGTAGTCATCGGAGTACACTACAATTAGTCCAAACTCTTTTAGATGTCTACCGCAATGATGCCGAAGGGCTGAAACTCCAGATATCACCTGTTAACTTGGTGACAATAGCAGAGGAGATCATTGCTACCCTGAGCGAACTAGCGAGAACACGTCAGGTTTATATTTCTCTGCACTATGGTGAATCAGATTTTCGGAGCTTTCTCTGGGTAAATGGCGATTCTTTGCAACTTGGGCGAGTCTTCACCAATCTTCTGAGTAATGGTATTAACCATACCCCTCGTGGCGGTAAAGTAGAAGTAGTATTTGAAGGTTATTCTAGCGATCAAGTGGTAAAAATACTCGATACTGGTTCCGGCATTACCGAAAAAGAATTACCCCACTTATTTGAGAGATTTTATCAAGGAAATAGCGATCGCCACGTCTCCGGTTCTGGACTAGGACTTTATTTGACCAGGCAAATTATTACTGCTCATGGGGGTACAATTTGGGCAGAGAATCGCTCACCACGCGGCGCACTCTTTGGTTTCCGACTCCCTGCTTGTCCACCACCGGGGAGTTGAGGGGAGAAATCAATTCAAAATTCAAAATTCAAAATTCAAAATTAAAGAACTTCTGCCTTCTGCCTCCTGCCTTCTGCCTCTTGTGCCCAATTACTAATGACAAAAATCTTACTCGTTGAAGATGATGAATTATTTCGGCTTGGTTTGCGGATGCGGTTGCAACAAGAAACCAGTTTGGAGATTGTCGCAGAAGCAGAAGATGGGGAACAAGCTGTAGAATTAGCAAATCGCTATCCTCTGGATTTGGTCTTGCTGGATATAGGTTTACCAGGAATTGGCGGGATTGAGGCTTGTCGCCAAATCAAGCAGAAGCACCCAAGTTTACCAATTCTCGTTTTAACATCTCGTTCTGAAAAGCCCCTGATTTCGCGGTTAATTGCCGCTGGGGCCCAAGGTTATTGTCTAAAAGGTATTCCTGCTGAGTCTCTGATATTGGCGGTGCGATCGGTTGCGGCGGGCGCTTCTTGGTGGGATCAAACGGCAACCACAGAAATTAGAGCCGCTTTTGAGGGCAATTCGATGGCGATACAGTCCGCAAAAACTGAGGAATCCTTAGAAAATCCCTTAACAAAGCGCGAACAAGAAATTTTGGCATTAGTAGCAGCTGGCAAAAGCAATCAAGAAATTGCTGAAATTCTCTACATTGCCCCTGGTACAGTACGGGTTCACGTTCATGCTATTTTACAGAAACTAGAAGTACGCGATCGCACTCAAGCCGCAGTTTTAGCTATCCAAAAAGGATTAGTCGCACCAGAATTGTTGATTAATTAGATTTTATCGGGGAAAGTCCCCAATCCCTTTAAACCTGTAATGAAACCTCCGGTTGCTCTATGGGAATTTCGATCGCAAATTCTGCTCCTTTGCCAACAGATGAGTTACAGGTAATATTTCCTCGGTGTTTTTGGACGATAATCTGATAGCTAATGGATAATCCTAGCCCACTACCTTTACCCACAGGTTTTGTGGTAAAAAATGGGTCAAATAAACGCGATCGCAATGATTCTTCAATACCAAGACCATTATCTGCGATCGCAATTTTGACCATATTTAAGTCTGTCACCTCTGTATGAATCCGAATTTGGGGAGTAGAAAGTAGGGAATAGGGAGTAGAAGATTTATTTTCCACTCCCTCTTCTATTGCATCAATAGCATTATTCAACAAATGCATAAATACTTGATTTAGTTCACTCGCGTAACAAGTTACTAGAGGCAAATTACCATAATCTTTCACTATAATAATTGCCGAACGATCGGCTGTTTCTCTGAGCCGATGTTGTAACATCACTAAAGTATTTTCAATGTCTTCATGGATATTTACTCGCTTCATCTCTGCTTCATCATGCCGAGAGAAGTGTTGTAGCGCCAGTACAATTTCCCGAATCCGATCGGAGCCTCTATACATTGCACCTATCAGTTTTTGTAGATCCTTAATGATAAAATTCAGGTCTATATCTTTGGCTATTTCCTGAATTTTTCGTGTGGGTTTGGGATACTCCTGTTGATAGACCTCGATCATATTTACTAGGTCTTCTACATATTGACCAGCATATTGGAGATTCCCATAAATGAAACTGATCGGATTGTTAATCTCATGAGCCAGCCCAGCTACTAACTGTCCCAACGCCACCATCTTTTCGTTCTGAATTTGTTTAACTTGAGAGGCTTGTAAATTATCTAAAGCCTGTTGGAGTAAAAAGTTTTTTTCTTGTAGTTTAACTTGGAGCAAACGTAAATTAATCTGATTTTCGATTCGCAACACTACCTCTGCCCCATGAAACGGTTTGGCTATGTAATCTACACCACCAACATCAAAAGCTTTTACCTTATCTACAACATCATCTAGGGCGCTAATAAAAATTACTGGAACTTCGCAAGTTTTCTCGTCAGCTTTCAGTTGTTGACAAACTTCATAGCCATCCATCCCTGGCATGTTGATATCCAGCAAAATTACATCAGGCAAAACCATTTGACATGCAGTCAGTGCCATTTTCCCGTTTAAGGCTTTGCGAACTTCAAAACCTTGTGCAGTCAACATCGCCGATAAAAGCCGTAAATTATCTGGGGTATCATCTACCACCAAAATATTTTTTTTGTAATTGTTAGTTTGATTAAAATGCATTATTATCAGAAGTTATGCGTATAATGATTGAGGATAGTAAATGCTTATTTGAAATCACCCTAAAATTTATTGACCAACTTCACCAAAATACTTATATTTATAGTTTAAGTCCTACGGTGACTAGAGAGTTTTGCCGCATATAAAAGCTATTAGCCAGTTATGAGCTTTATTTAAGGGGGAGCAACTTTTTAAGACAATTGAATTTTGAATTGATTCATGGAGTTTGCCTCCTACCTTATCCCCGATCATTTAATATCTACCATTGAGGCGCTGCGGCGAGCAACTTCAGAACTAGTTGTTGCTCTATGGGTTGAGAGAACAGATATCCTTGAGCAAAATTACAATTTAAACTTCTCAATTGCGCTAACTGTTCTTCTGTTTCGACACCTTCTGCGATCGCACTCATCCCCATTGAGTTAGCAATACCAATCATTGCTGGTACTAAACCCATATTTTCTTTATTCTCCTGCATACGTTTGACGAAAGATTGATCGATTTTAAGTGCATTAAAAGGAAAGCTGTGCAGGTAACTCAGAGATGAATATCCTGTACCAAAGTCATCCATAATTAACTTAATTTTTCGCTGCTTGAGTTGTTGCAGAATTATTTTAATTGCATGACTATTTTCCATAATTACACTTTCGGTAATTTCTAATTCTAAATATGCCGGATTTATTTTATTTTCATAAATTATTCGATCAATTTGTTGTACAAAATTCGGCTGTAAAAATAATCTAGCACTCAAATTGACACTCATACTTAGAGGTTCTGGTGTCACTGGAAAATGTTGCCAGATGCTTAATTGATGACAAGCTGACTGTAATACCCAAGTATTGATGGCATTAATCAAACCCGTTTCTTCAGCCACAGGAATAAATTCTGTGGGAGAAACTAAACCACGAATTGGATGTCGCCAGCGCACCAAGGCTTCAAATCCAGAAATTCTACCTGTATTCAGAGAAACAATTGGCTGATAATAAACGAGGAATTCTTGCCTTTCAACAGCCCTTCGCAGGTCATTTTCTAACTCTAAAAGCTGAATAGCTTCCTGATGCATGGCCGGATTGAAGACGTGATATTTACCTCTTCCTTGAGCCTTAGCCCGATACATTGCTGTATCAGCATCTCGCAATAAATACTCTGGGCGATCGTAATTTTTATTGCCCCAACTAATGCCAATACTGGCATTCATAAATACTTCATATCTTGACAGTTTAAAAGCAAGGGATAGCTGTTGCAAAATCTGTTCGGCAACTTGGATTGCTATATTGATATCTGTGATATTTTCTAGGAGGATGCCAAATTCGTCACCGCCCAATCGTGCTAGAGTATCAATTGGAATCAAACATGCTTGCAGGCGGCGGGCGATGCCTATTAGTAATTCATCTCCCACCAAATGACCGAGAGAATCATTGACAACTTTGAAGCGATCGCAGTCCAAAAACAGGACTGCAAACTGATAACTAGATTCTTGCTTCGCCCGATTAAGAGCATTTTCTAGTCGCCTAATAAATAAAACTCGGTTTGGTAATCCAGTCAGTGAATCATGCAATGCTATATCTAGCAATTGGCTTTGCAATTTCTGGCGGGAATGGATTTCTTGTTGAAGTTTTTGGAGAGTTTTTTCTAGCTCACTAGTCCGCTCTTTTACCCGATCTTCTAGTTCGACATTTAGTTTCAATATTTCTAATCGCGCCGATCTCAATGCCAGTTGATTTTGCACGCGTACCAAAACTTCTTGAAACTCAAAAGGTTTGGTAATGTAGTCTACACCACCCACCCTAAAGGCTTTAACTTTATCAAAAACATCATCTAAAGCGCTAATAAAAATCACCGGAATATCGGCTGTTAGTTCCCAAGCTTTAAATGTCTGACAAATTTCATAGCCATCTACTTCTGGCATCATAATATCGAGTAGAATCAAATCCGGTAATACTGTTTGAGTTGCTGTCAGTGCCATTTGCCAGTTTAAGGCTTTACGAACGTTATACCCTTCCCTTGTCAATATGGAGGATAAAACTCGGAGGTTATCCGCCATATCATCAATGATCAAAATATCTTTTTTATCAGGGTCTAAATGCTCGTAATTCATTCTACGTTGCTTCTAGTCAATTCCATGATTTTCTCAAACTGGTAGTTATTTGCTAAATCCCTAAGAACTTGGAAAACTTGATCATTATCTGATGGAATTTGCTTAAGTAACTCTAAAATCAGTTCATCGCTACAGCTGGCTGCGGCGTAGTGGATCTGTTGGAGCCACTCAGGTGACATTTGTGATAAATGTCTCAGGAGTTCGGCAGCACTGACAAACACCTGTGTAGATTGATCCATAAACACTGTGTTTGTAGATTCTACTTGGTTGGTATATTTTAAACCCAGATGTTGGCTCAGTTTTTCCAATAATACTTCCTGTGTGAATGGCTTGCGAATAAAATCATCGCAGCCAATGGATAAAATTTTCTGGCGTTCTTCCTCAAAGGCACTAGCAGTTAGGGCAATAATGATCGTGTGTGTATTGGAGCGATCTGGCGTTGCTTCAGAGAAGTTGTAAGGAGAAGCCAAGGCTGTTGGCATCAACTTTGCGAACGTGGATATACCAGTTGTTTCGTCTACGGGAGATGCTTTGCGTACAACTTTGATTGTCTCGGAGTTAGCTGAATCGGTTAACCCTCCGGTCAGACAATGGCTTCCCGATGATGCCAGTTGTTTGAATTTTGGGAACCTCCGCAACGTATTTGCCCCATGCCCGATTTCTCTAGCTTTAATCACTCTTGTGGCTTCATAACCGTCCATAACTGGCATTCGCATATCCATAAAAATCAAGTGTGGTTGCCAAGATTCCCAATTTGCGATCGCTTCTCGGCCATCTGTAGCTTCCCGGACTTCAAAGCCTAGAGATGTGAGAATTTTAACTAGCAATAGACGGCTTTCTTTGGAGTCATCAACTATTAAAATACGGTATGCTTTCTCACTAAGGGTTAAAGCTATAATTTTGGATTTAATTTGATTTGTCGGGATTTCTCTGGGGCAAGTGAGAGCAATCTGAATATTAAAGGCAAATGTACTACCAACACCAGGTATACTGCTGACCGTAATATCTCCTCCCATCAGTTGTACATATTTGCGGCTAATCGCCAAACCTAATCCCGTCCCTTGTTGCGATTTTCTACCGATTTCAGTTTGCTCAAAAGCCTCAAACAACAAGTCAATTTCTTGGGGTGCAATACCACAGCCAGTATCTTGGATCTCGAAGATTAGGGAGTGGGGACTGGGGACTAGGGACTGGGGATTAGGGATTGGGAATTGGGGATTGGTTATTAATTCTTCTACCCCTGCTTCCTGCTTCCTACTCCCCAGTCCCCGCTCCCCAGTCCCCCCTCCCCACTTCCCAGTCCCCAGTCTCACACTTAATGTCACGCTCCCCGAATCAGTAAATTTGATAGCATTTCCTAAGAGATTGATCAAGACTTGACAGAGTTTATTTTCATCTGTTTCTATGTACTTAGGAATATTTGGTGTATATTTAAACAATAATTCTAAATTTTTAGATGCAGCACGCAAGTGCAACATTTCTTCTAAGTTCTTCAACAGATGAATTAAGTCGAAGCTGCTGCGATTTAAAGTGATTCTGCCAGCTTCGATTTTAGACATTTCTAGAATGTCGTTAATTAAGTTAAGTAGATGTTCGCCAGCCCGATTAATAATTGCCAAGTTTTCTTGATGTTCGCCAGATAGTGAATAATCTCGGCTCATAAACTGGGTAAAACCCAGAATGGCGTTGAGTGGAGTACGCAGTTCGTGGCTCATGTTAGCCAAAAATTCACTTTTGGCAAGGTTGGCGGCGGCGCTTCGTGCGGCTTCTCTAACAGCGGCTTGTTGCTCTTGTGCAGCGATTTTTTGCGATTCAATCAGTTCTTCTTGGGTAATTTGCAGTTGCTTAATCACGTGTTGAAACTCTTCAGTACGTTTTTTGACTTGAGCCTCTAAGTTGCGATTGTATTCTGCTAATAACTTTTCTGTTTGCCTGCGTTGGGTGATATCAAAAAATGTAGCGATCGCAAAAGCCAGATTCCCAGATTCATCATAAATTGGCTTTCCTAAAATCTCAATGGGAGTAATCTTGCCACAACGGTGAATTTCCATATCGTCAATCCTGGTGCTTTCCCCAAGCAATGCTCGCGAAATTGGTAGGCGATCGCTGGGGTAAAGTTGATTTGTCCCAGCAAGGTAAGCTTGATATACCTCTGATAATTTTTCGGTATTAACTTCTGCTAACCCTTCTTGACCAAGAATTTGCTGCCCAATTTGATTTATATAATAAGGTTCACCTTCTGCATCAATAATAAAAACACCTACTGGCATGGCTTCTAAAAATTGAGTTAGCCGACTCTGACTGTGACATAAGGCCTCATTTAAAACCTGCATCTCGGCATTCTTTGTTGACAAAGCACTGAAGGATGCTTGGAGTTGTTTTGCCATCGTTTCAAATGACTTTGCGAGTTCCCCCAGTTCATCGGAACGCTGAATTTCTGGTGTTTGCTTCCATTCACCTTGAGCAATTTTCTTCGCTGATGCGTTTAATTGTAAAATCGGTTTAATTACCCAGCGAGCAGTCAAAATCCCAATTCTTGTCGCTACTAAAAAAGCAACTATGGACAGCAAAATAGTAATGCGGGTGTTAGCGTTAATTTCCTCCATAAATTCGCCTTCGGGAATCACCGCCACAATTAGCCAATCCAAACCCAGTTCGTCCTTCCAGCTTTTTACCTGCACAAAATAACGCATTCCATCGGCGGTAAAACTTAGCTGGTGCTTCCCCCCAATAAACCCAAGATTGCCAAAACGTTTGATTAAAGACTGTGTTGTAAGTCTAATTAAAGAATTTTGACTATTTAATGCTGATAGCCGTTTTCCTTTACCATTTATGATGGTATACGGTGGTTCGCTTGTAGAAGAAGCCACCATATACCCAGAACGCTCTAAAATAAAAGTTTTACCCGACTCTTTGATTTTTAAGTTGGCTAAAAATTTGCCGATTTGTGATAAAAGTAAATCAACACTAATCACCCCAACAAATTTGCGATTTTTATCGTAAACAGGATAGCTGGAAGATATGGATAAAATTTCTGGTTTATCTTCCCATTGATAAATTTGACTCCAAACTCGTTTGCCGCTCTTGACTGGATCTGTATACCAAGCTTCTAGGCGAGGATCGTAATTTTTGACTTGCTGCAAATGGCGACGATTTCCTTGCTTGTCTGTAGGATAAATATAAAGTTTGCCTATACCACCCTTTTGACTAACTTCATTAATCAAGAGCTTGCCATTATCTAGACGTTCAACACCGATAAATTCACCTTTAGGATTGGCAAAACTGTTGTAGCCAACATTGAAAACCTGCATTTGTTTCCAAAAGTAATTGCCGGTGGTTTTAAAGTCCGAAAGGTTGAGCAAACCTAGCTCAACTGCATCTAAGTTGATTTGATTGATTTGCTTCGGGGTTGTTAAATAGCTATCAAGATGCTGTTCAATGCGATCGCAGATTTCATTTTCTAATTGATTAGCAAGCTCATTTACAGCTTTTTGGCCATTTTGATATGAAAGATAGCCTACAAGTCCCACCGCCCCACAAATTTGTAGTATAAAGGGCACAATCAGAACATACCGCAGGGGCATCTTGGCATAAACTTTGCCAACTAAGCAATTAATAGATTTGACGGGCTGAAGTTTGGATAACATTGTTGTTTAATTCTTCCCTAGCATATCCAGGGGGTTTCTGCCATATCAGCTACATTTTGTATCAGCATAATTACGGCATACTATCACTTTAGCTATAGTGTATTCTAACATCTAAAAGTATAAACAAGCACACATTGTACTTATTTTACTAACTGAGTTCCTCCAATGCCTAATTTTCAAACTTTGCGACTGCCGAGGTTATTCGGGTACGCGATCGCGCGCACCTGAATTTACCATACTCAGTAGTGAGTGCTGAGTAAAGAAGATTGAATACTCAGTACTTTTGCACTATGGTAAAAGCCCCGCCCGATGTTAAGCGGAATCAACAATTGGGAGTAGGTTGATACCCCGCCCCTTGTGGGCGGTCTTTCATCTCAGCACTCTTCATTCATTTTTATCTGGCAATGTGTCAACAGATGTTCTCAGATGAACTGAGATTTAACCGATTCCAGTATGCCATTCTAAAATCCAGGTCGCCATTAGCACCCAATCCTAAATTGAATTTTTTATTGCTGATGTCTTGATTTTCCGGTATCAAAACCTCTGGGCTTGTGCAAAAACTTATCTTTTACTACAACAATTTTAAAATTGTCATGCAAATACACAGTAAAAACAAAAAAATCCAAAAAAATTTACTTTGTATTTTCTATTTTTAAGAAATGTTAACTTTGTTGTGGAAGTATGTCAACCTCATCGCCAATTTGTAAAATTTTTCCGGCTGACGACGGGGGTAATTGGGTGTTGACACTCAAGCTGTAAAAGTTCTTAAAAGGCGTTGGAGAAACCCAATTTGGCAGAGTTGCTTGTCGTTGGGTTGCAAAGATTTTTTGAAAGTTTGGGTAAGCTTCCCCTAAGAACGAATCGCGTGTTGGGACTATACAACGCTGACATGGGTTAACCCCAAAAAAATGTACATCTCCCACTTGAAAGGAGACTAAATCACCTGGTTCACTAAATAGCTGATCTTCCCAAAATGCTGGCACACCACTAATTTCGATATTGGCACGCATCCGACGGCGCATTTCATCTACACTTAAACCGGGAAACCAAGAAGCGACTTCTGTCAACGTTGCCGTACTAATTACCGTTGGGCCAAGTGAGTTTTTATCATCAGGAAAACCCATCAGAGAGTTTTGTCTCAATGTGACAGAAAACTCAAAAAAATCACTCAAAGTTGCTTCTAATGCTTGCCGTTCTTCATCCAGATGAAAAGTTTGTTGCGAGTCACCACCTGGAATTTGCAACGAGATAGTTCTATCTAATAGTGCAAATTGTGCCCTTAGTAAAAGAATTTTAGGATGACGCTTGCCATTGACAAATCTATCCTGTTCGTCAACAATGGCAAACTCTCGGTCATACTGTAGTGCCCCACTGGCAAGAACTCTAGCGTTCTCAACTTCAACACCATCTAATGACTTAACTGGATACAATAAAATTTTTGCTAGGTAAGGCGTCATAGCAATTTTGGATTTTAGGTCAAATCTTTGTTGCGCTTCCAGCGCAATTTTGATTTTGGATTAAAGATTGGTGTCAGAATTCTGAATTCTGAATTCTGACTTCTGAATTATGGATATACTGGCGATTTATCGATTCCGCCAACATGATTTAGAGGCCAGAAGCGAACTACAGCACGTCCAATAATATTCTGGCGGGGGACAAGACCCCAACAACGGCCGTCGTAACTACTGTTACGATTATCACCTAGTACTAAATATGAATCAGCTGGTATGGTCTGGGGTTTTGCTAAAAAAGGCGGCTGTGGCCCTGATTGGCAAACATCAATAACTGTAGTTTGTCCAGAACTGAGGTAATTGCCTTCTGGGAGGGGTTTGTCATTGATATAAACTTTGCCATCCTTAAGTTGTATTTTTTCTCCAGGTAGGGCAATTATACGTTTAATAAAAGCATCTTGATATTGTTCTTTTTGTAGCTCTTTTGTAGGTGAAAATACTACTATATCGCCCCGTTGCGGGTCAGCAAATTTATACTTCAACTTATCGACAATAATTTTGTCTGCTTCCCACTGGTTTGGTGTACCATGCAGAGTCGGTTCCATTGATCCAGAAGGAATCCAGCGTGCTTCCGCAACAAAGGTACGAATTCCCAGAGCTAGAACAATGCTCAATACAATTGTTCTACCTAGCTCTGCGATCCAGGAATTATCAGGTTGTTGACTAGAGTTGTTATCAGACACTTGATTATGCATGAAATTACTT
The DNA here is from genome assembly GCF_036916985.1 of Nostoc sp. Lineage (GTDB taxonomy): Bacteria > Cyanobacteriota > Cyanobacteriia > Cyanobacteriales > Nostocaceae > Nostoc. The sequence continues at coordinate 6,925 of NZ_JBALFD010000039.1, read as the reverse complement.
AACTTAACGAAAGATGTAGGTAATTAACTCGCCTAGTGAGACTTTATCTGTTAATCTTAACGGGAAATTTTTAATTTCCTAGTCATATTTGCATGTTGACTACCAATTTTAGATTTTGAAGGAGGTAGGAGGTAGGAGGCAGGGAGCGGGGGGAAATGACCCTCCTGCGTTGGAATGAAGCGGGAAACATGTTCTTACGTTTCCCAATAAGAGTTAAGTGGTTCTCGTACCCTTCGGGAAGCTAGCGCAACATACCTCTCTTGTTAAAAATAAACTTTTTTTTAAAGCGCGGCAAAAATTTGTTACTGCGATCGCGAATAAGTTTAACCTAAAAGCATGGTTCTCTGTAATATATAGCCTCCTGTCTAAACTTGGTTATCGTAAATTAAAGGGTTTAAGAACCTGCAATCTACATGTAGCATCCATTTCAGTCGGAGTTTAAATCCCCCGTTAGCGTAAAGCCTTCTCTTTCAGAGACGCTAACGCGAACGGTATGGCAACGCTATGAGCGACGGAGGAGCGTCAGTTGCCACAACGCTCTTAACCCGTGCAAGGCACTTCTATTCGTCTGAAATTTCTTTAATTTTGAATTTTGAATTTTGAATTGTTAACACTATGTCATCTCCAAAAAGTTTACTAATTCGCCGCGCTCGCATCATCTTACCTAATGGTGAACTGATGGTTGGGGATGTGTTGACGCGCGATCGCCAAATAGTCGAAGTTGCGCCAGAAATATCCCAAACAGCACTAGTCACTGAAGTTGACGCAGAAGGCTTAACTTTGTTGCCAGGAGTTATCGATCCGCAGGTACATTTCCGGGAACCTGGACTAGAACACAAGGAAGATTTATTTACTGCCAGTTGTGCCTGTGCGAAAGGGGGAGTCACTTCTTTTTTGGAAATGCCCAATACGCGCCCTCTGACAACCACACAGCAGGCTTTAGACGACAAGCTAGAACGTGCCTCACAGAAGTCCTTGGTTAATTATGGCTTTTTTATTGGGGCAACAGCAGAGAATCTACCAGATTTGCTTTTAGCAAAGCCAACACCGGGAATTAAGATTTTCATGGGGTCGATGCATGGTCAGTTGCTAATTGATGGTGAAACAGCATTGGAGGCGATATTTGCGAAAGGCGATCGCTTGATTGCTGTTCATGCCGAAGACCAAGCTAGAATTAACCAACGCCGCCAAGAATTTGCCAACATTCACGATCCAGCCGTTCACTCGCAAATTCAAGACGATCAAGCGGCGTTGCTGGCAACCCAACTCGCATTAAAACTTTCTCAAAAATATCAACGTCGGCTGCATATTCTCCATTTGTCAACGGCGTTGGAAGCAGATTTGCTGCGTCAGGAGAAGCCAAGCTGGGTGACAGCAGAGGTAACACCACAACATTTGTTGTTGAATACTAGCGCTTATGAGGAGATTGGTACATTAGCACAAATGAATCCACCTTTGCGATCGCCCCACGATAACGAAGTTCTCTGGCAAGCTTTGCGCGATGGTGTGATTGATTTCATCGCCACAGATCACGCACCCCATACCTTAGAAGAAAAAGCTCAAGAATACCCCAATACTCCTTCAGGAATGCCTGGGGTAGAAACTTCCCTCGCTTTGATGTTAACTGCGGCGATGCAAGGAAAGTGTACTGTAGCTCAAGTTGTGAACTGGATGTCTAAAGCTGTAGCTGTGGCTTATGGTATTCCCAATAAGGGAGCGATCGCACCTGGCTATGATGCCGATTTAGTACTTGTAGATTTAAACACATACCGCCCAGTCCGGCGCGAAGAACTTTTAACCAAATGCCATTGGAGTCCTTTTGAAGCCTGGAACCTCACCGGCTGGGCTAAAACCACCATCGTCGGCGGTGAAATAGTTTATGACAAAGGCCAGGTAAATACGCAAGTACGGGGTCAAGCTTTAACTTTCTTATAGCAAATATTTATTTAAGCTTACGTAGTAGACAAATAATTTTACATCAAAGTCATACTTGAACTGGCAAGATTTTCATCTATCCAGAGTCAAGACTAAACCAATGTGGTTTGGTTAAAACCAAAAGGCGAAAATCCTTGTTTTTCCCCCTTTACCCTTTTAACCAAAGGGTATTGACTTGTCCCTGTATCAAAAATTGCAACTTGAAACACTGAGTTTATTTATAAGTGTTTCAAGTCAAATCTTCAATAATTACTCTCTTTCCACTATTTAAGATTACCTATTTTTCTTTCCCCTGCTTGGCGTCCTTCTCTGACGAGACGTTGCGCGTTGGCGTCAGCCTCTCGTAGAGAAGGTGGTTCGTAAAAAAGCTTAGGTATTTTTTCAGTCGGATAGAAGTAAACAAAATGAGATTGTATTGCAATTAATCTCATTTAATCCAGGTAATGTATTCCCCAGAAACTATGCCCGGAAACATAACCGTAGAAATCATCAAGGAGAATTGCTATGTCCTTCAGAATTTTGACTTTAGACGGCGGTGGTGTTCGTGGAATCGTTGCAGCACGAATCCTTCAACAAGTAGAACAAGAAATTAGAAATCAGGGTAAAGGAGAGTTTTTACACGAATATTTTGACCTGATTGCCGGCACTTCTACTGGTTCAATACTAACAGGAGGAATTGCTGTCGGTAAGACGAGTGATGAACTAATTCAACTGTATAGAGATCGGGGTAAAGATATATTCCCACCGGATAGAAAAGAGCGCTATAAAAACTTTCCGTCTATCATCAGATCAATTCTTGAGGTCTTTTCAGCATCGAAATATTCTCATGATGGAATTACTAACGTCCTCAAAGAGGCATATAATTATAAAAGAATCAAGGATATTGAAAAACCCATTATTTTGATTCTTGCTTACGATACCCTATATCGCAACACAACCTTTTTTACAAATTGTCATCCCGACTTAGGAGATCGATGGTACGATGACTGTTATTTATGGGAAATATGTACCGCTTCTGCATCAGCACCCACTTTTTTCCCACCATATAAATTAGAACCTGTAGATAAACAAAAATTTGGTGATTGGGAATTCCCACACATTGACGGAGGAGTTTCTGCTAATAACCCTTCTCTGGCCGCTTTAAGTCTAGTTATGAGGGTCAGTCAGTCTTCAGTCCCTCGAACAATCAAGGAACAATATAAACTGGATAATCTGCGATTGGAAGATATTTCTATCCTTTCTATTGGAACAGGTCAAACTGGTGAACCATATCAATATGAGCAAATAAAAAACTGGAGAGGTTTAGACTGGGTAAAAAATCTTACTAACATCTTTATGGAACCTACATCTGAGATTGGTAGTACGATTTGCCGACAAATTATGGGTGGATATGATTCTAAACGTTACTTACGTCTTCAGTTTGATTTAAATGAGACATTTAAACCTAAGCCAGAAGAGACTTATAGAGATCCTCGCATTGTATTACCTCCAGAAGATCGAACAAACCGATTTACAGGAGAAAAAGTCACTGAAGAAATAGATAATACTAATTCCGAGATTCTTCAGCAGTTAATAGATACTACCTCTGCATTCATTGATCGAGGTCTTACGTATTATACCAGAGATGACTCTGGTTCTCCGGTCAAAAAGGCGATCGCCTCTTTCATTAGAGATAACTAGTAATTTGTCAAGTTGGCTTTGAGGTTTTGTAGTAAAGTCATTACTACAAACCTGTTGACTATCAATAATTTCAACTTGACAGACTACAGTGCATTCACGTAGGTATATTAACCTCAACTAATTTAGGATAAAACATCTCGTATTTCTACAGGAATTATCGTAGAAATACGAGATGTTTTAGTTAATATTTTCTTGACATAAGTGCTAATTACAGATGTGAATATAGTATTTTCTTGCTAGTTATAAGTATTCAAACTAATTTAACAAATTACAAATTAGTCTCTTTTATGTATAGATTGTGAACTTAACTTGGGAATACTAAGTGTAAGGAAAATTAAGCGATGTATACAGAACTTTATTATTGTCTAATTTTTCTCTACTAGATTTCGTTGCTAGATGAATTCAGATTGCTTCTTTGAATGACAGTCAGGAACTAATCTGGTTCAACGAAACTGACTAAATTCTGTAAAAACTCTCATTTACCCCAACAACAGTTTATTTACGCTTGCTTGATTCGTACACCTATCTAAATCAGCTTTTAACTGCTCCTATTACAGCAATAAAGCTATTAGATGCCAAATCCTGAATATATATCCCGTTCAGTTAAGAATCCTGTAGGTTCAATACTATTCGGATAAGATACTTCAGCCTAGATTGACTCGCTTTTTAAGGTTATGAAGGGAAAAATAGTCTCCCTTTTGAAAGAGAGCCAATGCGTTACGAACTTTTCCAAACTTATAGTAACTGGCGTCAGTTTTTCTGACTACCAATTGTCGATTGAAGAAAAGTCAATTTGAGATTTTTTAGTTGAGATAACAATGTTAATAACTTACAGTGGTGAACGTGGTAGTGGCAGATAGGAGGAGTATGAAGAGTGCTGAGTTCCGTTAGCGGTAGCGGGGCGTTTAGCCCGTGCTGAGTTAGGGTATCAACCTTCTCCCACATTAAAAGATTCCGCTTGACTTCGGGCGGGGCTTTTACCATAGTGCGAAAGTGGTGTAGGGGCAATTCATGTAGACGCGTTCGCGTTGGCGTTCGCGGAGCGTGTCGCAGACAAGCCTCTCGTAGAGAAAAGCGTCTCCAAGAGTTGCGGCTTCCCGCAGGGTATTGCCCCTACGGGTGTTCCTCACGTGAATGAGAACCGTATTGCGCTATAAGCTTAAATCACAGTAATGACTTTGCTAATATCATAATTGAATGGTACGAGTTCGACTTGACGAGTACCCCCATCTCCATAGGTCAAACTCACACTCAGATAACTATCTGGCTTGTAGGGTAATCGTTCAGCCCATTCAATTGCCACAATTCCTGGTATGAATTCAACACCTTCCCAGTAACTTTCTAAATTCAGGGCTGTAACTTCTTGTGGTTCTAAACGATATAAATCCAGGTGGTAAAGGGGGAGCCGTCCTTCTGTGTACTCATTAATCACCGTGAAAGTAGGACTGACAATAGGTTCAACAATTCCCAAACCTTTGCCAATACCTTGAACTAGGGTAGTTTTGCCAGCCCCTAAATCACCTTCTAGTAAAATTACACTTCCAGGGGTTAGGGATTCACCAAGAGTAATACCTAAGCGTAGCGTCGCTTCTGCATCTGCAAGAAAAATTTTCATAATTTAGTCATTAGTCATCTTCCTTAATTTTGAATTTTGAATTCCCCGAAGGGGCTGACCTCTACCGTACCACCGCAATAACACTCGTGCTAGTTTCTGCGGATTGTGACGTACAAAACCTGTTTCATCTTCATATAAAACATTAGCTGGAACAATTCTTCGCCCTAGTTGAGTTACGTGATGATACAGATTAAAAAAGAATACTTAAGAGAAATAGCTGAATGATAGCTGTTTTCTGGAATAGGTTTTATCTTACACCAATTTGGAAAATTGCTATAAAATTTTTTTCTAAGTTCTAGTTTTATAGTGAAACCGATCTCTGCGGAGAGAAGTTGAATATCATTTAGCTTCCTTATCTCCTCTTTTAGTAGCGGTGCGTCTTAAATCTCCTAACGGTTCTATATGTCGATCTTCGGGTAAATTTTTTATGCAGTGTGCATATAAGATTTTTTCCACATAAGCATTTACGCTTTCGTCTGCTTGAGCGGCTAAGTCTACAAGTTGGTCTGTAACCCAGCTATCAAGCCTGTAAGTAGTAGATAAGCGTCTTCTTTCTGTCATTACGGCTTCACAAAACATTTTTTTCTCTCTCCTTATATTTATATTTCATACTCCAGCATTGTACAACCAATGCAAAAGTATTAGCAATACATTGTACATACAGTTATTTTATCGTTTTCAATCAAGCAATAAAATATTGTATTGCTAATGTATTGCTAATTCAGTGTATTTCGATTACAGTATAGATATCAACCCAAAAACGCAAAGTTCCAGCAGTAACTCAAGACTGTTCGGCGAGTAGGGGGCATAGCACAAGGCAAGCCCAGGTAAAGAACCCTCAAGATAGCTGACAATTACTAGCCCAATCCAACGGCTAGCAACTGCCTTAAACCCTTACACGCTAAGGCTTAGGCAGCTACTAGCTAATAACTAAAGCAACTACGAATTACTAATGAAAATCAAATTAGACCCATCCTTAACTGACATCCTGTTTGGAGCCGCCTTCGCTTTGCACCAATCAACTTCAGATACCGTAAACCTGCTGTTAGATGCAATCATCTTTGACTGGAAATTAAGCATCTCTCAAGAATCAGTAACGATCCTTGAGAAAGAGGGACTTCAAATTTCAATCAAGAAACGTCACCAACTGTGGATAAAAGCACTCTCAAAAGAGCATGGAATGTCCCCTGGCGCTTTTGTCACCACGATCTTAAACAGAGGTTTTCGTGATTTTTCAGTAACCCAAGTTTTTGATTACGAAAGTGACATGGAAGAAGCCGGGTAAAAGAAATTACTAGCCAAAAAACGGCTAACAACTGCCAGAAAACTTAGTTTCACCAAACCAATTTCTGGCAACAACCTTACAAACTACCCAACAATTACTAAAAATATGACCGCAACGTTATTCGGAACCAATAATAAGCACCCAGAGAACCATTTTCTGGCTCTGTCAACTCTAATTTCTGGTAAAGACGCTGGCGCAGGATTTGGCAAGGGAATCTACGGCGATAAATCAATCATTCTCCCGGCTGCGTATCTAAAAGTAGCGGATAGAACCGTTAAAGACCACGAAACCATCAGTAAAGATGGTTGCTGGGTGAGATAAGCTGTTCCACATTTCAATTGCATAAATGGTAAACTAGATATATCCATGCATTCAGCATTATTATGCCTGCCAAAGGGTTTCTAGCTCAA
>NZ_JBALFD010000038.1:0-5034 GCF_036916985.1 Nostoc sp. | reverse complement strand
CAACTGTTTCAGGCTCAACTGTTTCAGGCTCAACTGTTTCAGGCTCAACTGTTTCAGGCTCAACTGTTTCAGGCTCAACTGTTTCAGGCTCAACTATTTCAGGCTCAACTATTTCAGGCTCAACTGTTTCAGGCTCAACTATTTCAGGCTCAACTGTTTCAGGCTCAACTGTTTCAGGCTCAACTGTTTCAGGCTCAACTGTTTCACCAGGGTTCCCGGCTCTATCCATACTTCTGCCCAAGAGGGGCTTTGCTTCTAGGATAAAAATATTTCCGCCAGGGAGTCTGCTGTCGCGAATCATGAAGGTAGTGGTTGCCAAAGAGCCGATACCACCACTTGAAAACTGATCAAAAAATTCACCCCATCGCTCACGCGGTACAGATTTGTTTATGTCAATTTTACTTACCATGATGATTCCTTTAACTTCAGAAATTAAATATGCGTTATCCAGAATCCTTATTCATAATTAAAAAATGTTTGTACTTATTCCTTACACAAGCATTCAGAGTTTTATGATGTAATTTCAGCTTGATTTTTTTTAGCCGCACATTTAATACTTACAGATTTGTCCTAATATAACCTCTACCTTTTGAACGTTTTAGTATAAGTTATACAATTCATACACTATGTTAAAGCTTTTCAAAAAATAATTGCTATTACAAAAAATTACCTTTATCGTAAATTAAAGGGTTTAAGAACCTGCAATCTACATGTAGCAGCCATTTCAGTCGGGGTTTGTCTTGAGAAATCGCTCCACTTGGGCAAAGCCCAAGACCGCGTTTCTTGCTAAATCCCCGTCTGAAATTTCTTTAATTTTGAATTTTGAATTTTGAATTGTTAATCCTGTTTGCAAGACTTTAGATGCTAAATATTGCTTTCAAATTTTTGAAGTTTTCTATAGCGATCGCTTGATTACTCTCAAGATCCAAAAATAAATGACTCATCCTCAGGCTTCAAGCCGGGGAATGAGTTAAGAAACAGATCCAGCAATCATCCCAACAAGTAAAATAAAACCAATCCACACATTTTGCCGAAACATTTGACCATAAACAGGATTAGGTAAGTCTTGCTGTCTTAATCGTAGAGACTGCCAAATCCAAGCAATACTAGCAACAGCAAGGCTAATCCAGAAGGCTAAATGCAGATGTATGACTACGCCTAACCAAGCCAACAATAAGATTGTGCCAGCAAAAAAAATTCCAATGACGAGAGGGGCATAATTTCCAAAAAATAGGGCGCTAGAATTAACACCAATGCGGCGATCATCTTCCTTGTCGCTCATAGCGTAAACAGTATCAAATCCTAATGTCCACAGAACAGTTGCGCCCCAAAGTAACCAAGTTGGTTGAGAGATGGTTTGTGTGACTGCACTCCAGCTAATCAATACCCCAAAGCCCCAAGCGATGGAAAGTACCAGTTGTGGTACAGGAAATACTCGCTTTGCGCCTGGATAAAGCAGAATTATAGGCACTGCTGCCACACATAACCAGAAACTCAGGGGGTTAAGATAAAAGGCCAGGACTGCTGCACATGCTAGCGATACGATCGCAACTACAATCCCAACTTTCACAGATAAAGCACGAGAAGCGAGGGGGCGATCGCGTGTTCTCTCCACTTCTGGATCAATATCCCGATCCCACAAATCATTGACGACACACCCAGCCGCACTTGTGGCCAAAGTACCCAATATAATTACACCAACCAGAGGTAAGGGCGGTTTCCCCGAAGCTGCCAAAAACACAGCCCAAAGGGCAGGAATCATTAAAATTAACCGTCCTTCTGGTTTATGCCAGCGCAAAAGCCGGATAATTGTAAGCCAAGTTGGTGACTGGGGGCGTTCTGGCGTCGTTAACATAGGATTGGGCATTGTGGGCATTGGGCATTGGGCAAAACAGTTCCGAGTTCCGTTGGCGGTAGCGGGGCGTTTAGCCCGTTCCCAGTTCTGAGTAAAGAAATGAGATTCCCCACTCAGCACTCATTCACACATCTTTACATCTATAGAATAACGTTATTTGTTATTTGTAAATACATAACCGAAAGTGGCAACTTTAAATACCTTTAAATAGTCACTAGGTTAGAAGCAGTAGGGTGAATATACTTAGCTCAGTTTTCTTTGAGCAAATTGAGTTTCGATTACTAAGTATTTTTTTATTTACTCAGTAATCAGCTTGAATAAGTGTGTTGTAATAAATATCAGTGCCAGCTACCCCGACATACCATCGTTTGCCATCATTTCTTAAGAAAGAGAGAAAACTAGATGCTGAATTTAGTTTCGGCTAGCTGGGAGAGTGTTCCAACTCAACCACCTAAGCAACATCGGATTATTGCTGCCATTGACTTGGGAACGAATTCTCTACACATGGTAGTAGTCAAGATTGACCCCACACTACCAGCTTTCAGCATTATTGCCAGAGAAAAAGAAACTGTCAGACTTGGCGATCGCGATCTCACTACAGGGGAACTCAAACCAGAGATAATTAAAAAGGCGATCGCGGCTTGTGGACGTTTCCAAGAAGTTGCCAAAACTATCAACGCTGAAACTATCATCGCGGTGGCAACTAGTGCTGTGCGAGAAGCCCCCAATGGAAAGGATTTTTTGCACCAAATAGAAACGGAGTTAGGTTTAAGCGTTGACTTGATATCCGGTCAAGAAGAAGCGCGACGAATCTATCTTGGCGTACTATCGGGCATGGAATTTCACAACCAGCCCCATACCATTATTGACATTGGCGGTGGTTCCACAGAATTGATTTTGGGTGATAGTCAACAACCGCGTACTCTCACCAGTACCAAAGTTGGTGCAGTGCGACTCACTAGCGAGTTAATTACCACTGACCCCATCAGTAACACCGAGTTTCAGTATCTCCAAGCTTATGCACGCGGAATGTTGGAACGTTCTGTAGAAGAATTGTTAGCAAACCTAGAATTTGGAGAATCTCCGCGTTTGGTGGGTACTGCGGGCACAATTGAAACCCTGGCAATAATTCATGCACGAGAAAAGTCGGGTGTTATTCCTTCTACTCTCAATGGCTACCAGTTTAGTCTTAAAGACTTGCGAGAGTTAGTAAATCGCTTGCGGAAACTGAGTAATTCTGAAAGGGCTGACATACCTGGGATGCCAGATAAGCGGGCTGAAGTTATACTCGCGGGTGCAGTCATATTACAGGAAGCAATGACCCTTTTGGGTACTGAATCGGTAACAGTTTGTGAGCGTTCTCTGAGAGAGGGCGTCATCGTAGACTGGATGCTAACCCACGGTTTAATTGAAGACAAACTGCGCTACCAAAGTTCAGTTCGGGAACGAAATGTTCTCAAACTCGCTAATAAGTACCACATCAATTTAGAATACAGCGATCGCGTGGCAAAGTTTGCCGAGAGTTTATTTGATCAAACTCAAGGTACTCTACACCACTGGGGATCTGACGAGCGACAATTGCTGTGGTCAGCGGCAATATTACACAATTGCGGTCACTATATCAGCCATTCCTCTCACCATAAGCACTCTTACTATCTAATTCGCAATGGAGAATTACTTGGTTATACAGAAACCGAGATTGAAATCATTGCCAATTTAGCGCGTTATCATCGCAAATCGCCGCCCAAGAAAAAACATGAAAGTTACCAGAGTTTGCTGACTAAACACCAGCGACAAATGGTCAGTCAATTGAGTGCGATTTTAAGATTGGCAGTGGCGTTAGATAGACGACAAATTGGTGCGATCGCTCAAGTGCGATGTGAGTATTATCAACAACTTCGGCAGGTAAACTTGCTAATTTTCCCATCTAAACCTAATGACGACTGTACTTTAGAACTCTGGAGTTTAGATTATAAAAAAGGAGTATTTGAGGAAGAATTTGGAGTGAAATTAGTAGCGACTTTAGAAAAGTCTAGCTTTGCGAACTTGTCTTAAAAAGTGGTGGCGTAGCAAGACTAAATTGTTGCAATAAATTTGTAAGTTGGGGGGCCACTGCGTTGCGCGGGTTACCCTCGTTGTAGCAAGTGGCGTTGGAGGCTTTGCGTAACCCAACATCTTGATCTGACTTTTCACGGCATCTAGAAAACCTCACTTCTATTTCTCTCTGCTTTTAGGAGAGAGAAATAGAATTTTCCCCCTTCCTGCGACGAGTTGGGGGTTAGGGGGTTAGGTTTTTGGTGGACTTTTCCACATAACGTGAAAAGTCAACATCTTGATATATAGCGGTTCTCAATTGCGTGAAATACAGACCTAACCCCCAGCCCCTTCCCTGCGAGGGAAGGGGAGTGAGCATCAAAGCCTCTCTCCTTTTAGGAGGGAGGAATGGAAGTGAGGTCAAAATGTATTGCTTCCATTCGAGAAGCGCTATATAGGACTGCCCCACAAAATAGGATAATTTATTTCTTGGAGTTACCTAATTCATTAGCTTGAAAACTTAGGCTGAATATAAAAGCTTGAGGTAAAAATCAGATTAAATTTATCTAGTAACAGTTCAAGGTGGTATAGTGAGTAAACAATACCACCTTGGACAAGACTTTTTATTATAAAATCTATCTAATTTTGACATCCTGCTTAAGGATGAATTTATAATTTACTTAAGACGCATTTAAAAACAAAAAATAGTAATTATAATAGAGCTAACAATCTATTTTATATAGGTTATGTTGCTATTGGATATCTAAGCCGGGAAAACTTAGATATCCTTATATAAAATTTCAATAAATCAGGCTCAATTGTTCGGTTTTATGCAATGGAGAATGCTCATACAGTTTTACTATACTAATGATATAAATACGTTAGTAGTGCCACGGCATTTATTATTGGTGTCAACTGGCCGTTAAAACGGCGTTTTGTAACCGCGTCTACAAAAGGCTTTACCTACCTCCGTGGGTTAGGGACTTCCAAATAAAAAATACTCAACTACTTCTTGTGGGGCGAGCAAAACGCTCGCACATATACAAAGGGGGGCATCTTGGCATTGGCGTCAAGTTAAGAAAAATAGAGTCTTGTCAAGAGGGGCCTAGTAATTGACTAAACTCAACGCCATGGTGCTGAGTTTA
>NZ_JBALFD010000037.1:0-111673 GCF_036916985.1 Nostoc sp. | reverse complement strand
GGTCAACCAGGGCTAAACGGACGTGATGGCGTTGACGGTCACAACGGTGTTGATGGTCAACCAGGGCTAAACGGACGTGATGGCGTTGACGGTCACAACGGTGTTGATGGTCAACCAGGGCTAAACGGACGTGATGGCGTTGACGGTCAACCGGGAACTAATGGCAAAGATGGAGTTGATGCAAAAGTGGAGTTTTCAACAATTGATGTTCAAGTTTTTGACAGTTGCGATACTTCTACTAAGCAGCCAAAATTCAAAACTGAAACGATTCAAGTGATTCAAGGAACTGAAGCTCAAGAATTACTTAATTTTCAAAGAACTGCTCAAATTGAAGCACAACAATGTAGTCAAACTGAGTATTATTCGGCTGTCCCAGAATGGTGGCAGATTCGTATAGAGGCAGGTAGACCACAAATGATATTTATGTTTGCACAAAAAATGGAAAACGGGAATTTTGGCTCACCTAAATACCCTTTGACTATTCCTCATCCTATCGTACAACATTACTCTACTTCACCTTTACCAGATTACAAAAAAGGACAGTATGAAGCACTCTTAACCTTAAAAGATAATTCCAAATTAATTATTAACGCTTTCTCTGTTGAAGAAGCACAAAAAATGCTTGATGCTTGTAAAGCTTTAATCCAACCAGAATATTTAGAAGGTGCAATCCAGCGCCCAATTGCTCCTCGCAAAGGGCCTGAATTATTAGAAATAGATGTTATTGCTAAACGGGCTGAATATTTTTCTACAGGCTTGAAAAATACAAAACCTGACTGGATTGATAGTTTTACGTAAAATTACTAGAGAGGTGATTGCTTTGGATAAACTTGTACGGATTTTTGGAAACTGTTATAGACCCTTATAGCGTTCAGCGAGAGTTAATATTTCGCATAGAGCCGGATAATTTTAGGTATGCTCTAAAACCTTATGTATCAATATTTTTCAGCTTTTCATGTGACAGCATGATAACAGATGTTGAATTAGAGCTAATAAAAAATATATGCCACGCAAAAAGCAGCGTTTTGGAAAACTGCATCAGACTCTTAAAGAAACTAATTATTCAGCAACAAGCGGAGCGGCTGGAGAATACCTGAACTATCTCAAGGGAACTAACAAACTTACGGTTGACCGCAAGCCGGATGCCAAATTTTTGAAAATTTTCAATGTTGGCGTCACACCTTTTGGAGAAGAACCCAATACAGGTTCAGGTGCTATTACTGCTATACAAGCCAGTATCACTGTGCAAGGGGATAATATTAAATCCCTATTTAGTGCAGCAACTGATGCTGCTTTTGGAATTGAGCGTGATTTTACTAAAATGCTCATTGATGCAAGTTTTTATGCGGCTGAATGCATTATTACCGTTGTTCCTACGGCTAGTCTTGCTCAAGCAAAAACACAAAAGCAGTCAAAAATCACTAAAAGAAATTACAAATCTTACGCAGGGGTACGCTCTGGTTCTGTTCCTTACGGTCGCACTACCACTGTCCCCGATGCTCAGACTGAAGGCGGCACAGCTACAACTCCAACTCTGGCAACCGTCAGTGAAGAAGATGTTCGCAAGTCTTTAATGGACGTTCTTAAAAAAGGCACAGTTGGCGGTCAATACACTGTTCTGGGATTACATTTTATTCCAGAAGAATTTGTTGAGGTACGTAGCTTTGATCGTGCCAAACCAACTGGTTCTAACTTGGCGACTGGTATTCCTGCTAGCTAATCTTAAATAAATAACCAATGAATATAGTAGCTAATCGACAAATCAGACAATGCTTCTCTGTGATTATTATTCCTCACAATCCACAGCAAGAGATGCAATCAGCTCTTCAAGCATCAATGATTGTCGACGAAGCTACTAAAGCAATGATTCGGGGGGATATTTCTCCCGATGATTTGCTAGAAATGGTTGAACCATACCTTGATGATGTCGATGAATACATTCAAGAGGTTGAAGACAATCTCAACGAAATTTATTTAGGAGATTAATTATGTCAGAAGAAAACCAAGAGAATCAACCAACTAAAAACGTTCAAGCATCTAAACAAGTTAGTAGTGAAAGTAGTGGTGAATCTTCCTCTACTCCTACACCAACACCTCAACGTAGCAAACGGCGTCGCAAACCTGGCGGACAAAATATTAGAGAAGCTTAAATATGAATTGGGTAGAAGTCAATAACATTGTTTTGAGTAATAGTTGGCAACTTCTTACCCAATCTCTTGTTGAGGGGAACTTATTTCGGGTAAGTCAAACTTGGGATATTTATCCTCAAGGGGCTAAGGCAATAATAGCTCAATCTTTAACTAATGAGCATTTTGAATTTTACAAGGTTAAAAGTTTTTACCCTTCAGATGATGTCAAAATTTTAGATTTAACAATTCCTACTGATTTGATATCCGCTGGATTCACTAGTAGATATTTAGTAATGAAGTTTTACAGCAGAAGACAATTTACTTTCAACTGGAATATTACTGTAGAAAAATTGATAGTTTAAATGCATCTTCATGAAAGCTATACAGGTAATAAGCTGTTATGCTGTCTATTTTACAACTTCACTTCATGAAAGTTAAAAACATATTGGCTGAAATTTTACAGTAACATTCAGTTTATCCTCAACTGCAATGTTGCTACAAAACGTCAGTTCTCAGGAGATTTTATGCGGATAAATGTTTCTACTCTTTTTCGAGTTATCACGTTGATTGCTCAAGATGTTGTGGCTTTTGAAGCTCAACAAGCTTCCGATAACAAAGTTTCGACTTTACCCTCTGAAACACCAGCGACCAATAGTCAAACTCCATCTCAATAAATAGGAGCAATTGCAGAAGTAATTATAGTTTATTTCTGCAATTGAACAATCAAATGGATCTTCATAACTCAGTTACTTTTGTGGTTGGACTAATCACAATATTCTCTGCTGTTTATAAACTGGCTCAAGTCGAGTCAAGCATAAATAGTAAAATTGCTAATTTAGAATCAAGCATGAATTCTAAGATTGCAAATTTGGAAGCAGCAAACTTTATTACAGTTGATAATTTAAAAGATAAGCTGAACGATAAACTTATTAATTTAGATAGAAAAGTAGATATTCATTTACAAGATTACACTAACTACAAAGATGCTCTTCTTTTGCAGCACAACAATCTTTTTGATGCCATTAAGCACAACTGGAGCAAGACTGAAAAGCTATTTAATGCCGAAAGGCAAAAACAATAATCTTTATGGCTGAAATTAGTAAACCTCTTGATCAAGAAAGATTGCGGCTGACCTTGGAACAGTTGCAGATCACGTTAGATCAGCTGCACATCAAGCTTGAGCAAATAATACAGATTAATCTCGTTCGGTACAGTCTTTTGGAAGAACGTATAAAAAAGTTAGAGTCTTGGCAGAGCGATCGCACTTCCTAGCTCACTGGGGATTCTGGGGTTCACTCCTAAAAATTATAAATCCCCCGCAAACTCGCCTTGCAGGGGATACACTGATGTTTAGACTATTGGCAAATTTTATTAGCTAAAGCCGCACTTCCAACGACAACTACTTTTCCACACTCTGAGCCATTTTTAAAAATTTTGATTTCTACTATACCCTGATTAACTGTTGCTCCTGCCGCAGAAATCAGGGTATTTTTTTGAGCGGAAAATTTAACCTTATAAGGAAGTATTGTTGTAACCTTTTCTACTCTCGAAGGTGTGCT
The DNA here is from genome assembly GCF_036916985.1 of Nostoc sp. Classification (GTDB taxonomy): domain Bacteria; phylum Cyanobacteriota; class Cyanobacteriia; order Cyanobacteriales; family Nostocaceae; genus Nostoc. The sequence continues at coordinate 107,985 of NZ_JBALFD010000037.1, read as the reverse complement.
AGGACTTCTGGAAATAATGCCATAGCTACCAAATAACTTGCTTCCATTAGTTCCACTCCACTGAATCTCATAAGTGTCTGAACCAAAACTCAAAAGATTTGACTGCATTATAGGTCTGTATCCTACTGCTAGCAGTATGCCTGCCACTGTTAGCCTTGCTAAGTAGTTTTTCATTTTGGTGAAAATTGTAAGTGCAAGCCTAACTTACCCAGTTACCCTTTTATTCTTGCTGGGGATTCACTCTAGTAATCTAGAGATTCCCTTAAGGTTGCAACATAAAGCAGGCATAAAAGTAGTTTAAAAATAACTGGCTGTTAACCGTGGTGGGAAAGCTATCCGCAGTCTCCTAGATTAGAGATAATGTTTCTATCATCAGTAATTCTCTATCATCTATGAACTCAAGCCATACCCAAGCTAGTAACCTTTGAGGAATTTGTCGATTGGCTACCCGAAAATCGACGAGTACGCTACGAATTACATAAGGGAGAAATTGTTGAGATGGCGCAACCAGTAGGGGAACACGAGGAAGTTAAAGGATTTTTGACAATAAAACTTAGTGCTTCAATTGACCGATTAAACCTCCCTTACGTTATCCCCAACCAAGCTATTGTTAGACCCCCTGAAAAAGATTCTGGTTACTTTCCAAATGTGTTGGTGCTAAACCGTGCAAATCTAGAAAACGAAAAATTATGGAAAAAACAATCTACCGTTAGTTTGGGTGCATCGATACCTTTGGCAATTGAGGTTGTATCAACTAACTGGCGAGACGATTACCATTTAAAATACGCTGATTATGTTCGCGTAGCGTCTCGAAGAGAAGAGATGGGTATCCTGGAATATTGGATTGTGGATTATGCTGCCTTGGGTGGGCGTAATTTTATCGGTAATCCCAAACAACCGACAATCTCTGTACTGTAATTTAGTTGATGGGGAATATCAGATCAGTAAATTTCGAGAAAGCGATAGCATTGTTTCTCAAACTTTCCCCGAATTGAATCTTACCCCAAACCAGATTTTTCAAGCTGGTTTAAATTCGTAATTCCTAATTCCCGAATACTGAATCGATCTCTAGTTAATTCCCCCCATTTCTGGAGGGAATATGTCGTCACAAAACTAACTAGATACTGAATTAGCCGTTTCCGAAGCCTTCTCGGCTGGTGGAAAGCCACCCATACGAATTTCAGAAGTGAAAGAAGTGATACTAAATCCACCAAAACTCTTGAGGACATTTACCCGCATTCGTAAATTGGGGCTAGCAAACCACAAGCGTTCCTCTGACGATATAGTTTCATCCTCTGTACTTAGGATCAAAGCACCGTCACTGTCAATTTTATAGCGTCCGGCAACTGGAGTTTTATTGGCATCAACTATTTCTCGCAGTAACTTACCTTGGGTGGGATTATCCGCATCAGGTACGGAAACTAACACAGTTGAACCACTATGTTTCACTTGATCCTTTTCTGTTGTGCCGTTCCAGGTAATTTTGGTAGCAGAGGAAGCAGAACTGGGATTAATTTTATACTTTTGACACAGTTTGATCGCTTCTGGATCATCTACTGCCAGCGTCTCAATGATGATGTCTGACTTGCTATTTTCCGATTGGTTAAAAGCCAAATGTTGACTAGTACGATGAGAAAACCATTTACCAGCGCTTAACTGAAAAAACTCTTCAATATTCATGAATGAAATTACCCTGCATCAAAATGCTAAAATTCCGACTTAATTATTATTAAAAGGTAGCAGGAGGTTTTAATATTAAGCTTGATTGCCTATTTCCTCAAGCTTCTTGAGGCCAATCCTGGCTGCCTCAGCAACGTTGAAATGATTGTCTTTTTCTAGGTATTTTAAAGCTGAGACACTCTTGGAAGTAGGAAGATTTCCCAAAGCTTCTGCCAAACGCTGCCTGACTAACCAATCATCTGATTGGGCGAAGCGCAGGATTTTATCTACAGACTCGATGTCTTTAATTTCTCCCAGCGCAGAGATTGCAGCTTGCTGCAACACTACTTCTTTACTATCTAATGCCTGAAGAAGAATTTGACGGGCACGAGGGTCTTTAATGTTACCTAAAGAAACAGCCGCACTGAAGCGTACTAGCCAATCAGTATCTTCATAGAATGCCCGCGATAGCGCCTCAAAGGCTCTAGCATCACCTAAATATCCTAAAGCACCGGCAGCATCGGCACGCATACCATAATCTGGGTCATTTTCGAGAATTTTTACCAAAATTGAATAACATTCTGGTGTCGGCTTGATTCCAAGGGCAAATATTGCCATCGATCGCAGTTGCAAAGATTCGTCGTCTAGTACCTTTTTAATCAAAGGGACTGCATCCTCAGGGGGAACATTACGCAGATTAGCAAGGGCTACCATGCGATCGCGTAAATTCGGACTTTCTAACTGAGTAGAAATTTCTTGTAAGCTTAGAGCTGCCATTTAGTTCAAAGCGTTTTCTTTACTTATCTTAATTTACCCGATCCGTTCATCAGGCTGTCGCCTAGTTAAGTAGGAGTTTGGCTACTTGACAAAATGCCTCAATTATGGTTGAACTGGGGATTGGGGACTAAGATTTGAATGAGGATTCAGATCCAAACCAAATCTTAAAAAAATTTCTTCTCAGTACCCAGTACCCACGACTTGACACATTTCACCCAAGCATTAGATAAGGCGATCGCATCTGGCAAAATTACACCATGCGAAAATCAGCTAAAACTGCCCGACAAAGACGTTAATCTCCCACAGCTAATTGTTGCTGCGTAGGCGTAGCCCGTCGTAGACATCGCAAAAAATATTGCCAAATAATTGTAATAATATTTAACATAGTCTAGGTTGTGTAATTTAGATTAACTATCGCAAAGAAATTATCTCGGAGTGAGTAGAATGACAAATACAACGAGGCAAGTCTTTTACGGATTAGTTACCCTAGAACTGTAGACTACGTTTTCAGTCTTGAGTTACTTCTGTATTTTGCCTCTGAGGCATACGAATCTAGACCACACTAAATCCTTCATTAAGAGCTCCCACAAATCATAATGTCTGTGATTGAGAAGAAAAGAACTCGCGATCTGCCCCAAATTAATGAACGAATTCGCTTCCCAAAAATTCGGGTCATTGACACTGACGGTGCCCAGTTGGGAATTATGCCCCCACTGGAAGCAATACATCTAGCAGAGGAAAAAGAGCTAGATTTGGTGCTAATCAGTGACAAAGCTGACCCGCCGGTTTGTCGGATTATGGACTATGGCAAATACAAGTTTGAGCAGGAGAAAAAGGCACGGGAAGCCCGGAAAAAGCAACACACCGCTGATGTCAAAGAAGTTAAGATGCGCTACAAAATAGAAGAACACGACTACAATGTGCGTGTTAAACAAGCAGAGCGCTTTTTGAAAGATGGCGATAAAGTCAAAGCGACTGTGATGTTCCGGGGTCGAGAAATTCAACACAGCGACCTAGCAGAAGATTTGCTCAAGCGAATGGCAACTGATTTGGAGCCTTTTGGTGAACTTCAACAAGCGCCAAAAAAAGAAGGGCGAAACATGATGATGCTCATCTCGCCCAAAAAATAATTTTCTAACTGTTTAATAGACCAAGTTTGGAAATCCCCTGGCTATACAGTCAGGGGATTTTGTCATTTTTTGTTTGGATGTAATTTCGCTGGGGAGTGAGTTTGGTTTACTGTTCGGTTAAGTCAAGAGACGCGATGAATCGCCGTCTCTACAATAATCAGACACGATGAATCGCATCTTTAGCGATCTAAAATTTTGATCAAAAAACCTTAACCGAACCGACCCCAGAGTGCTTTTTTAGGCAAACCTATGCAGTATAGAGGGAGCTAAAACAATTTAAATTTATCTCAAATCGATAGTCCTGAAGGCTGAGTGGGAAACATAATACTCAGTCGCTCAGGACTTTTGCTATTTCCAGGAGATGGGGTAGAAATCAATTCAAAATGACGCTCTCTGCGAGACGCTAAAAGCGTAGCTTGCTTCCCTGTAAGGGTACGCTGACTCGCTCTAAGCGTTCGCGCAGCGTCTCGTAGAGAAGCCATGCCGTTGGCAAAGCCTCTCGAAGAGAAGGCTTTACGCTGCGCTAGCAAAATTAAAAGACTCCTGCCCCCTACGGTTGAGCTATTCTGCCTCCTGAAACGGTGATACTACCAGAAACTAAAACTGCATGGAACTGAAAAATTACTGGTTGGCTGCAAATAAAAGTGTTCTAACACGATTACTACAGTGGGTGAATCTCCGGCCAGAGGAGAGCGAACGAACTCAGCTAATGTTTCTTTTTTACACAACCGTATGTGTAGGATTACGGTGGGCAGAAGACAGTACGGTGGCGCTGTTTTTGGATGAGTATGGGACTCATCTGCTGCCGTGGATGTATATTGCTAGTGCTGCGATGAGTGCTGGACTAGTTTTTTTATACTCTTGTCTGCAAAAGATGTTTCCCTTACGTCGGGTGATTGTGGCGATCGCACCCTGTATGTTAGTGCCATTAGTTTTACTAATTGTATTACGTTGGGGGTCTCATTTTTCCTACCTGGCAGTTATTTCGGTATTTCTGCTGCGGCTTTGGGTAGATGCACTTTATGTAGTTAACGACCTCAACATTTCTATCGTCGCCAACCAACTATTTAACATTCGGGAGATTAAGCGAACTTATCCATTGGTGAGTAGTGGTCTGTTGGTCGCAGATGTAATCAGTGGCTTTAGTTTGCCTTGGTTAGTACAATACACTACCCTAAATAGGATTGTCCTCATCTCCTGTGTAGTGATTTTATTCGGATCGGGGATTTTATTCTATTTAACTCATCACTATCGAGCAGCTTTTCCTGAAACCCCACAAAGACTAATTCCTGAAGAACAAGCTTCACGTCAGCGTTTCATTAAAAGTCCACTGAAACGGTATGTCTGGCAATTGTTTGCCTTTGTTGGTCTGTTGCAAGTTATTGGGTTGTTAATAGACTTTCAGTATTTGCGCGAACTCCAATCCAATTTGAACGACCGAGAACTCGCCAGCTTCTTAGGTTTATTTGGCGGGATGTTGGGACTGTGTGAGTTGTTGTTGCAGTGGTTTATTTCCAGCCGACTTATCGAACGAATGGGGGTATTTTTCACTGCTACACTTTTACCAATTACCGTTGGTTTTTCACTACCGGGTGTGCTGATATTGCTGCATTTAATTCCAGCCATCCAATCGCAAAGCTTTTTTTGGGGTTTGGTAATTGTTAAATTCTTTGATGAACTTCTGCGCTACACCTTTGTGATGAGTAGTGGCCCCATCCTGTACCAACCGATTCCAGAGGGAATACGCAGCCGGATGCAGACTTTATCTGGTGGAACCGCCGAAGCGATCGCCACAGGTTTGACAGGAGCGCTAATTTTTGCAACTCTATTATTCTGTGGACGGTTTGTACCTGTATCACTGCAAAAATGGGTGTTAGTAGCAGAAACAATGCTAATCGCTGGCACTTGCTTAACAGTAGTTTGGGAATTGCGATCGCGCTACGTTGAACTGTTAGTCTTGAGTGTGGCGCGGGGTCACTTAAGTGCGACCAATATGGGCTTACGATTCTTCAAGCAGGGAGTAATCAAAGCTTTGGCAGAAAAAGGCAGTGAGGCTGATAAACGCTCTTGTATTGAACTTTTAGCCCAAATGGATTCCCAAGGATCTGCCGAAATTTTAGCACCTCTACTAGTCAAGTTAACCCCAGATTTGCAACGCCAAAGTTTGGAGGTGATGCTGACGGGAGGTGCAAATCCGGCTTATCTAGCCGACATTCGTCCTTTATTAGAACAATCCCAAGAAACTAGCCCCGAAGTTTTTGCCTTAGCGCTACGCTACGTTTGGCTGGCTGAACCAAATCCCAATTTAGGCCTCCTAGAAGAATACCTGAACCCCCGGCAAAACTCACTCATCCGCGCCACCGCCGCCGCTTTAGTCTTACGTCAGGGAACGCCGATGCAAAAGGTAGCAGCTACCCAAACCATGCGCCGGATGCTGACTCATAAGCAAGAACGCGAACGGATAAATGGAGTTAGAGCGCTGAGAGAAGCAGTTTATTTGCAGGCGTTGCGGATTCACATCCCGAATTTATTACAAGATGAGTCATTACGAGTGCGCTGTGCTGTCTTGGAAATGATTGCAGCAACTCATTTAGAAGAGTACTATTCGGCACTGATTGCAGCACTTTATTACAAATCAACCCGCAGTACAGCAATGTCAGCCCTAACGCGACTAGAAAATGAAGCTTTAGAAATGCTGTTGCGGTTAGCTACGAATATTTACAAACCAGAAGTAGTGCGGATGTATGCTTGGCGCACCATTGCTCAAGTCGGCACTCAAGAAGCTTTGGATACTTTATGGGAAAATTTGGAGACATCCTGGGGTACTACAAGGGATCATATTCTTCGCAGCTTACTAAAAATACACAAACAACCAGGAATTAAAGGTTTAGTAGATCGATTTTATGAAAGTCGGGTAGAAAATTTAATCAAGCAGGAATTAAAATTTTTAGGTGAAATTTACGCCGCATACATTGACTTCCAAGCAGTAGACCAAAAAGAAAATTATCAATCTGGTGAGAAAATTGTGATTGTTTCTGAGTTACTGCAACGCGCCCTTTTAGAATTGGAATTGGATGTTAAAGAGCGGGTGCTACTATTATTGAGACTACTTTACTCGCCAGAAAAGATGCAGGCGGCATCCTTCAATCTGCGATCGCCCTCAGTGGTAAACTTAGCGCGGGGGTTAGAAATCTTAGAGCATACGGTAACTTTGTCTTCAAAGTCTTTATTGCTGAATATTTTAGATAACCGACCCCAGTCAGAAAAATTGCAACATCTGATCGAAGCCAAGGTCGTAGAATATGAGAACATGGTAGTTAGCGATCGCCTCCACAGATTGCTGATGTTGGGTAATTTCCTTTCTGACTGGTGTCTAGCTTGTTGTTTTCATTATGCTCAAGTTACCCGCATCCGATTGACCAGTTCTGAGATATTAGTGAGTTTGCGTCATCCAACCGGCTTTGTTAGAGAAGCTGCGATCGCATACTTAAATATGGTTTCACATCGCGTTCTCCTGCAAATTCTCCCCCAGTTACAGAAAGATACACATCCTTTGGTAGCCACTCAAGTTAAAGAGTTGCTCGAAAAATACCAATTCAAAAATTACAATTTTAAAGGAATGGACAATCAGAAAAACTAAGAATTCAGAATTCAGAATAGTTAAAGAATCAGGATAACAGTCATTGAGCATAGAGCATTGGTCTGACTTTTCACGGTATCTGGAAAACCTCTCTTCTATTTCTCTCTCCTTGTAGGCTACGGTGTACACACATCTTTGTATAAAACCAAAATCGTTGAAGATCCCCCTAAATCCCCCTTAAAAAGGGGGACTTTGACTCTGGTTCCCCCTTTTTTAAGGGGGGTTAGGGGGGATCTAAACGCTGTGAGGCAACTCTCAAAGACTTGTGTGTACACCGTAGCCTACAAGGAGAGAGACTTTGAAATTTCCCTCTTCCCGTTTCGGGAAGGGGGCTAGGGGGTTAGGTCAATCGTTAGCTTTTCCACATGACCTGAATTGTCAGAGCATTGGTAAGTCTAAACAAATGACCAATGACGAATTCATTTATTAGCTGCAAGTTTAGCAAGTACCCCACTGTACGATCCTTGTTAGCCTAGAGAGTGAAGTGAAGGAGTATTAAGAATATTCATGTACGTACTAATTGGTGGAGCAGGCTTAGTGGGCTTAAGTTTGGCGCAAAAGCTGGTAGAACTAGGACATACTGTTGCTGTAATTGATATTGATCCTATCGCTTGCCGCTACGCCCGTGAACAAGTGGGAGCAATGGCTTTTGAAGGCAGTGCTGTGAGTACAGAAGTATTGTTAGAAGCTGGAATTCGCAAAGCTGGTTCCTTGGCGGCGGTTCTGAGAAGTGATGCCTTAAACTTGGCAATGGTAACTCTTGCGAAACACTACGGTGTAACCCATATTTTAAGCCGGATGCGCCACCCAGATTTTGCCGAACCGTTGCGGATAGCTGGAGCTAACCACGTTATCAGTACTGTTGAACTATCAGTTTCAACAATGGTGAATGCCATTGAGTATCCACAAGTGGAATCAATGATGCATTTTGAGCAGGGACAGATTGAGGTTCTGAAACTTTCCATCCCCAACAATTGCTATGTTGCTGGTCGTAGCGTTGCCGAAATTGCTCAGGATTCCCAATTTCCTAGTGGTTCGCTAATTATTGGTTATCAATCCCATCCCCACGAAGATTTGATAATTCCTAACGGTAGTACAATACTGGAACCTCATTCAACTGTGCTGATTGTGACTAAACCAAGATGTTTACATCAAGTCATTGATTTTATTGAACAAAAATGTTGAGCGCAGTTCCTACCTAAACTGTTTATAAGAAGAATTCAGAACTCAGGAGTCAGAATTCAGTATGAATTCTGTACTAGTGGGTGATAGCGTCGGCGGCAAGCGAGTATTTTCGAGTCGCGTCTGAATATTGGTTAAAAGCGAGTGGAATGGTGGGCGAACAAAATTAAAATATTCTCGCCTTAAAACTCTATCTCTTTATGGGTAGAGTATTCTGACTCCTGTTTTATTAGGTAGGGTTAGCTACACATTTAACAAATAAAAAAATTGGTGAGTATTGATGAAGCCGTATCGATATATTTATTTAGCGATCGCTATTATTCTGGCATCTTGTGAATCCACAAATATTCCACCCAAGTCACAACCTAGTGCTATTCAAGCAACCCCAGTGCAAAAAGCAGTGACGCTGGATAAGAATTTTAAGATAGCTAGCGGTCAAACTCTTTATGTTCCAGTTTATTCTCATATCTATCATTACAATCGCCAGGAGATTTTTGAGTTAGCAGTTACACTCAGTATTCGGAATACAGATTTGACCAATCCGATTATTATTACTTCTGTACGCTACTACAACTCAGAAGGAAAATTAGTTAAGAAGTATTTAGAGCGCCCCATTCAACTTGATGCCCTGGCTTCTACAGATTTTTTTATCAATAGAAATGATAGCAGTGGAGGTTTAGGCGCAAACTTTATTGTTGAATGGGTAGCCCAAACAGAAATATCCGAACCCATAGTAGAGGCAGTCATGATTGGTACTGACTTTCAACAGGGAATTTCCTTTGTTAGTCCAGGTAGGGTAATTAAAAGCCAAAATAACGATCAGCGATCGCCTTTAAAATAATTCGTAATTCCCTCGTTCCTATGCTCCGCATGGGAATGCATTCATTGAGTCTCTGACTCAATCTCTTGCTGGAGGCAACACAATCCTAATCAGCCAAAGCTCAGAGGTTCATTCACAAAGCTCAGAGGTTCATCAACGAAGCTCAAAGGTTCATTCACAAAGCTCAGAGGTTCACTCACGAAGCTCAAAGGTTCATCAACGAAATTCAAAGGTTCACTCACGAAGCTCAGAGGTTCATTCACAAAGCTCAGACTATCCCCAGTCCCCAATCCCTAATCATCTTCCAATTTCAACAATTGTTCATCAAGAGTTTGTATCCGTCCACGCACAATTTCTTCCGAGAGAATTCGCTTCCGCATTGCCTCATTGAGCGCTCCTTTTTCTGCCAAGAGTAAACGTCGGCGAATAGCTTCAAGTTTACTGCTCTTGCCACTTCTACCTTCCACCTCATCAGGACGACGATTATATAGTTCCCGTAGCGTCTTTTCTGCACCGGCAATTCGCACCTGATAAGCTGAACGCATCTCCTCATAAACCGCTTTTGGTAACACCCCTGATTTCAACAGACTATCTAATTCATCTTGTGCTGCCTTACCCGTCATCAATTGGGCTTGTAATTCTTCAACTTGCTGTTGAACTTCCGAAAATTTGGATAATTTTAAGCGTTTTACCACCCAAGGTAAACTTAAACCCTGTCCCACTAAGGACACCAGCACACAGCCGAAGACTATAGCTATCAAAACTTCTCGTCCTGGCAGTGTCGTAGGTAAGCTCAACGCCAGAGCCATTGAGAGGGAACCTTTAATGTTGCCTAAAAATAGTAAATGTTGCCAGCGCAGTGGAATTGGGCGGTCAATCCAACGAATCCCTGCTAGCAACGGATAGACTGTAAGAACTCGCCCGACTTGATAAGCCAAAACTGCAAGTAGAATTGCAGGTAAAGTTCTCCAGAGCGTTACCAAGTTTATTTCTACACCAATCAACAGAAAAATAAAGGTGTTGACAGTAAAACTGGCATATTCCCAGAAACTCAACAAGGTAATGCGACTAGAAGCAGAAGTATTGCGAGAAAGTCCTAAATTCCCGAAAATTAATCCAGCGACGACTACAGCCACGGGGCCTGATACACCAAGAAATTGCCCAGCTTGAAAAGTTCCTAATGCAACTGCGACTGTCAACAAAAGACTGCTAAGAGCATCATCTAAACGGGCGAATACAGGTATACTCAAATAGCCTAAAACTAACCCGACAACGCAGCCTCCTAGAGAGATAAATAGCAGTTGTTGGATTCCCTCTAGAAATGTGAGTGAGCCTGTTGAATATACTTGCACAATCAGGTTGAAGGAAACTAGGGCAGCAGCATCGTTAAATAAAGTTTCTCCTTCAACGATGGTAGAAAGCCGGGATGGTACTGGTATATCCTTAAAGACGGCAATCATGGAAACTGTATCAGTGTTTGCCAGAATTACTCCGACAAATAACGCAGGTATCCAATCCAGCCCCAGCCCAAATTTCAACAGGACAGCAATAATACCACTAGAAAGCACAGCCCCAGGCCCAGCTAGTAGGGCAATTGGTTTAAAGGTGCTGCGTAGGCGGCTGACATCTGTATTAATACCAGCTTCAAAGATGAGAATTGGTAAGAAAAGATCCAAAACAAGGGTTGGACTTAAACCAACTCGACGAGATAATAGCTCAGTAATTGGCAAACCTGCTAATACCAAACCCGTAACATAAGGGATTCCCAGCCGTCGGGACAGCAGAGCGACACCTGTAGCAACAAGTAAGAGAATAATTGAAACTTTGACTAATTCTGTAACATCCACTATTACGTTTTAGAAAATTAATTTGACTTGACTGATAGATTCTCCCCTCATTCATGCCAAATTAGCAACTTGAGAATGTAGATTCGGGACTGAATGGGGCAGTACCTCGCTACTGTAGTTAGGCAATTCCAGCAGTTAACCCAGAGTAAAGGCGATCGCTACTGCTAATATAAAAATTTGTAGATAAATCTAGACAATCTTTCCTCTAACCCTCAGTATTAACATCAAACAGCGATCGCCTTAATCTTTTTTAAGACTTCCCAATCCCAATCCCCAGTCTATCGACATTCAAAAATATCGGTGAGCGCGATGCCAAAAATCATCCTGCATCAATGGGAAGTTTCTCCCTTTTGTAACAAGGTTCGTAAGATTCTTAAGCACAAGCATCTTGCCTATTCTGTTGTCAACTATAACGGTCTGCTGGCGGTGGCAGCTTCCCGATTGTCATCTGTGGGCAAGCTTCCCGTGATTGAATACGATGGTGAGAAGATTCAAGACAGCTCGGAAATTGCAGAATTTTTGGAAGCCCGACATCCAGAACATCCACTTTACCCAGCAGATAGCAAAGATTTAGCACAAGCCTATTTGTGGGAAGACTGGGCAGATGAATCATTGTACTGGTTTGAAGTATATTTTCGCTTCCGCTATCCAGATGCTCTCCAGTTAGCGACTAGCTTACTATGTAAAGGACGATCAAAGTTTGAGCAAGTAATTTTTGCTCCTCTAGCTCGCTACACCTACGAAAAGCAATTGAATGCTCAAGGAATTGGTCGCATCGACAAGAACCGCGTTGAAAAAAAGTTTTTCAACCATCTCGGCAACCTTGATACTATCCTCAGTCAGCAAGATTGGTTAGTGGGAAGCCATCAGAGCATAGCGGATTTAGCTGTCGCTGCACAAATAGATGAGATACTTCGCACTAGTCCGCTTAAAGAGCGGATTTTGTCATATTCTCATGTCAAATCTTGGTTTGAACGCATCCAATCGTAATTTTGCAGGTTGTTTTTCTACAATAGACATCATGATATTTCTGAATGTTGATGAGTCGAGGAAATTGAATATCTGGAGATAAATCTAATAATTTGATTAGGGATAATCGATGATTTTTAGTGAACTCAGCTAAAGGTTTATATCCCCAATATCCTGTACAACTACCCAACAAAACTATAGTTAGTATTATCCAAAGTCTATGTCTAATCCCTCTGGCCTGTCGATAATCGGGAACCCCTTGGATTGCTTCGATTAAATTCATTCCCAACTTTCCTCTGGTTTTGGTGTTTTTCTCAAGGAATCATCCTTCCATGTTATATTTTCTCTCTCGACAATTAATCCACCCTGCTGACTTGAAAGTGCTGAGTGCTGAGTGCTGAGTAAAAATACTAGTTCCCAGTCCCCAGTCATTCTTTCATTCAAGGCTGTGAAACTTGTTTGATCAGGACTGCCTTAATAAGGGGGGCAAAAAGCTCGTAAAGTCCCCCCCTTATTAAGGGGGATTTAGGGGGATCTAAAACGTTTTGCTACGGAGAAGAGGCCTTTTCAAATATCCTCTTAACCGAATCGTATTGAGAGTCTCCTGATTTGCAAAACGAGATGTATCTTTTGGTGAATGAACCTCAAAGCTTCGTCGATGAGTCTTTAATACTCGCCCACGAGTATTAAAGACTCTCAATCAGGAATTAGGAATTGCAAGGTTGTTATTATACCCATAGCCGCGTGTAATCTGCCGCCTTGCCCCCAATTATGCTCACCATACCCCGACATACCAGCAAGCTCCCTGTCTTTTTCCTTTTCTGTTTCACCCTACTCCTGACTCTCTTCCTCTGTCTACCTTGGGTAAATGCTGAAGAAAAACCTAAGCTAGAAGCATGGCAGATTAACGGTTTTATCGCAGCCCTAAAAGACCCAATACCCGAAGTCAGGGCTAAAGCAGCAGAACACTTGGGTGAATATCAGCTAGATAACCCTAAAACCCAGATAAAAAACTATGATGAGCTTGTAAAACAGTTTGTCAAACAGTTGCAGGATAAAGATTCAGCAGTTTCCCGCCAAACAGCGGCACAGGCACTAGGGCAGATGCAAGCCAAGGAACAAGCTCCACAAGTTGTCCTACTGCTCAAAGATTCTGACTCTGGTGTCCGTAATGCAGCAGCACAGGCACTAGGGCAGATGCAAGCCAAGGAACAAGCTCCACAAGTTGTCCTACTGCTCAAAGATTCTGACCCTGATGTCCGTAATGCAGCAGCACAGGCACTAGGGCAGATGCAAGCCAAGGAACAGGCTCCACAACTTGCCCTCCTCCTCAAAGATTCTGACTCTGGTGTCCGTAAAGCAGCAGTACAGGCACTAGGGCAGATGCAAGCCAAGGAACAAGCTCCACAACTTGCCCTCCTCCTCAAAGATTCTGGCTGGTATATTTGTGAAGCAGCAGCACAGGCACTAGGGCAGATGCAAGCCAAAGAACAAGCTCCACAACTTGCCCTCCTCCTCAAAGATTCTGACTCTGGTATCCGTGTTGCAGCAGTAAAGGCACTAGGGCAGATGCAAGCCAAAGAACAAGCTCCACAATTTGTCTTGCTGCTCAGAAATAATGACCCTAATGTTCGTGGTGCAGCAATAGAAGCACTAGGGCAGATGCAAGCCAAGGAAGTAGTTCCACAAATTGTCCTGCTGCTCAAAGATTCTGACCCTGATGCCCGTTATGCAGCAATAGAGGCACTAGGGCAGATGCAAGCCAAGGAAGTAGTTCCACAAATTGTCCTGCTACTCAAAGATTCTGAAGTCTATATCCGTTATGCAGCAATACAGGCACTAGAGCAGATGCAAGCCAAGGAAGTAGTTCCACAAATTGTCCTGCTGCTCAAAGATTCTGACCCTGGTGTCCGTATTGCAGTAGCACAAGCACTAGGGCAGATGCAAGCCAAGGAACAAGTTCCACAAATTGTCCTGCTGCTCAAAGATTCTGACTCTGGTGTCCGTAAAGCAGCAGCAGAGGCACTAGGGAAGATGCAAGCCAAGGAAGTAGTTCCACAACTTGTTCCACTGCTCAAAGATCCTGACTCTGGTGTCCATAAAGCAGCAGTAGAGGCACTCACGAAACTAGGGCAACAAGATTTGCCAGTTGTTGTGCAAGTTCTAGATTCAGTTCACTTTTATCCTTCTGAGATTGATCAATTCAGGTTTTTAGCTCATTTTTTGGGAGGTGGTGAACCAGAAGTAGAAACTCTTATGCAATGGGTTGGTAAGCCTAAAATACCACCAGAGAAACCGACATATAAAGAGGGAGTGGAAGCACTGAAAGTTTTCCAGGAAGCCTGGAAAGATTGTAATTCTCTGTCAGATATGCGAAGAGAACTAGCAGAACAAATTTCCGAAGTTGCCACTAACAAAAACATTCCTTGGAGATTACAAGATATTGGTTTATTGCAAAGCCATTACAACAACCTCAAAAAAGTCAACTCCACCAATGCTAATGCGGTGCAATCAGCAATAGATAATTTGGAAGGGTGGCAGTGGTTTATCAGTAGCAGAAACACCATCCTCATTCATGCTCTCTTTTGGCTAGCCCTGATCTTTGCCTACCCCAAATTTCCCCAAGTCCAAGCCATCTTCTTCTGGAACCCTTGGGTACGCCGGATTCTCGGCGTGGGCTATGTCGGCTTTCTCCTCACCTGGTTTCCACCCTTCCGCCGCAAATTATTTGAACCCTTCAAACCTTCCCTATTAGCCGACGCCGGCTTAGATAATTTTTATGAGCAATCATACTTCCCAGAATCTCAAGTCAAAGTTCCCCCTTCTGGAGACATCCAGCCAATTACCGCAGCCTTACCCAGTATTCAAGGACAAATTATCTTAGAAGGCGATTCCGGCTTAGGCAAATCGATGTTTCTCCGTCATCTGTTGCAAAACTCCCAGCGCATAGTCGTTTATCTCCCCGCCCAAAAATGTCATAAAGGCGTAATTGAAGCCATCCAAGACAAGCTACACGGTCAAGCCCAAGATGCCGGCTTCCTGAAAAACCTGATTTACAGTGGCGCGATAGATATCTGCATCGACGGACTCAACGAAGTCACCGCCGAAACCCGCGCAAAAATCTGCCAGTTTGTCGAAAGCTATTTCCGGGGCAACATTATCATGACAACCCAGCCCCTAGAGTGGACACCACCCTCAACAGCCAAAACTTACTACTTGCAGCCCCTTGAACAACAACAAATTCAAGAGTTTTTGATCTCCCGTCAGCCGCGACTCCCTAAAGATGCCAAAATTCAAGGTGCTGATTATGCCCAAGCCAGCACCAACTATTTAACAGAAGTCCTCAAAGACCAGCAATCCCAAGAAGAGTTAGATGCTGTCCGCCGAATTCTTTCCAATCCAATGGATCTAACAGTGGTAGCGCTGATGTTATCACAAGGTAAACATCCAAACTTGTTCCGCCTGCAAGAACAGCAATACAACCTGATGGCAACAGAATACCTGCAAGAATGGAAACAAGAATTTCCGCTCAAAAGATTTTCCGCCGCCATCTACCGAATGCGACTCGAAGACAAACAAGCCTTACCTGGGGATGAATTTCACCAAGTTGTCATGTCTTTAGAAGACGATAAATACAAAATGGTAGTCAGCCGTCAGTGGCAAGATGAAAAAGGCGAAGCGAAGAAAGAATGGTACTTTCGCCACGATAAAATCATGGATTTCTTCTTAGTGCAAAACTTTCTGGGCGAAACTGATGCCGCCGAAGGACTATTAGTTGATAGAATGGGCGATCCGCGTTTTCGTGGTGTTTACTTCTTGCTAGCAACGTTGCTTCCTTTAGATGCAGCCAAAGAACTGCGAGAAAAATTGATTCAATACGCGGCTGACACTAAAGACAATACGGTGAGTAATACCTTTGTGCAATTGTTACGGACTAGGTAAGTGGGCATGGGGCACACAAGCGAGAACCGCTATAATTACTTGCTCTATACTACAATCCCAAGATTCCTCAGTCTTTGCTCCTTATTGTAGCTAGTGCGATCGCACTAGCTGCGGTAGCTAAATCTTGTTCATCTATAAATAACGATGTATGGTATATGTAAGGCACAGTAATCCTACCAAGGATCTGTAGATTTAGTTGCAGAGGTACAGCGGCAGTGGGCATAGTAGTTGAGAACGTCTCCAAACAATTCGGGAGTTTCAAGGCAGTTGATGAGGTCAGCCTGGAAATTAAGAGTGGTTCGCTAGTTGCGTTACTCGGGCCATCGGGATCAGGTAAATCTACGCTATTACGATTAATTTCAGGCTTAGAAATGCCAGATAGCGGCAAAATCCTGCTGACCGGTAAAGACGCTACATACCAAAGCGTGCAAGAGCGAAATATTGGGTTTGTGTTTCAGCACTATGCCCTATTCAAGCATTTGACTGTCAAGCAAAATATTGCCTTTGGCTTAGAAATTCGTAAGGCACAGCCAAAGAAGATTAAGGGGCGGGTAGAACAGTTACTCGAATTGGTGCAATTGACTGGATTAGGCGATCGCTATCCATCACAACTTTCTGGTGGTCAAAGACAACGGGTAGCATTAGCTAGGGCACTGGCAGTAGAACCGGAAGTCTTGTTGCTAGATGAACCCTTTGGCGCACTTGATGCGAAAGTCCGCAAAGACTTACGGGCATGGTTACGCCGCCTCCATGATGAGGTTCATGTTACCACGGTTTTCGTCACCCACGACCAAGAGGAAGCAATGGAAGTCTCCGATGAGGTTGTGGTGATGAATAAAGGGCGTGTGGAACAGGTGGGAACACCATCTGAAATTTACGATGATCCTGCTACAGCTTTTGTGATGAGCTTCATTGGCCCAGTGAACGTATTACCTAGCAGTTCAAAGATTTTTAAAAGTAGCGGATTTGATGCACCACATCCACAAGTGTTTTTGCGTCCGCAAGATGTAATTTTTGAAACTACTGCCACCGATGCCACGACACCTGCGACAGTGAGTCGGTTAGTACATTTGGGTTGGGAAATTCAGGTGGAATTAACTTTCGATGATGGACAAATATTGACAGCCCATTTAACACGCGATCGCTTTAATGACCTAGAGTTAGAAGCGAAACAGCGAGTGTATGTGAAGCCAAAAGGTGCAAAATCATTCCCAGTGTCTTATTCTATTTAAAATGGCAATTTTAAATCATTCGTGAAAAATGAGATCCCCGACTTCTTTAAGAAGTCGGGGATCTTAATTATTGCAATTTTTACAAATCAAATTGCATTGCTATTTATCTGAGGTAATTAGCCGCCCTTGGTTACAGCATCTCCAGGTCCAGTGGTGACAATCACTAGATTTTCTGGCTTAATTAAATCTTCAATTGCCTTTTGGATGTCAGCCATAGTCACTGCTTGAATCCGATTGGGAAACTCTCGGATTTCCGATCGCGAAAGCCCCAAGACAGCATTATCCAAAATGATGCTGGATACATCACTGGGATTAGCTAAATCTACTGGGTAGCTATTAGTAATTGAGCGTTTTGCGGTGTTGAATTCAGCCTCAGTCACTCCTTGTTCGCGCAATTGCTTGAGCAAAGCGAGAGTACTGGCGATCGCTTTTTGGGCATCTCCAGGAGCAGTTTGCATTTGAATCAAGAATGGGCCGGGATTGATGCCGGCGGCAAAAGCACTGTATATACCGTAAGTTAAACCTTGGCGATCGCGCACTTCCGTACCCAGGCGGCTCGATAAGGTATCACCACCCAAAATTTGATTTAGCACCAGCGCCGCATAATAACGTGGATCTTTCCGAGAGATGCCACTGTAGCCGATGTATGTTACAGCCTCAGATTTACCGGGAATTACTTTGTTGAGACGTGTCAAAGTTTGCGGTAATTGTACGGACTGTATTTTGAGAATAGGTGGTTTACCCGTGGCTTGCCATTTACCAAACACTTGATTTAGCAAAGCTTTTACCTTAGCTGGCTCAAAGTCTCCAACTATTGCGATCGTCGTGGTATCTGGTCGATAGTGTGTCTTGTAGAAGCCAAGCAAATCATCACGAGTAATACTCTTTAAACTCTCGGCTGTCGGAAAGCTGTGGAATGGATGGTTTGCAGGGTAAATTGCCTGCTGGAATACTTGTCTTCCCAGTCCTCTAGGGTCATCTAGCTGGACTTTTAGACTTGTCAACGCTCTTTGGCGACTCAGTTCTAACTGCTCGGCTGGGAAAGTGGCATTTTCTAACACATCTGCCAAAGTTTGAATCAATATTGGCAGATTTGCTGAAAGTCCCTCACCACTGACGCTAGTTCCCTCACGGCTAGCACTGAAGCTCAAACCGGCTCCCCGGTCTTCCAAGGTTTTTGCTAGAGTCAGAGCATTTTTAGTCTGCGTCCCATTCAATAGGTTGCTTGCAGTTAGATTCGCTAATCCAGCTTTTTGATTGCCGTCAAATTCAGTACCAGCGTTAATTTGTCCACTCAGGTTAATGACAGGAAGGTTGCGATCGCTTAATAGCAAAACCTTCAAACCATTATTTAAGGTAAACTCTTCTGGTAGTGATTGTTTAGCTGAATCTGTTTCTGATGTCGCAGGTGGCAGATATTTAGCCAGTTCTGCCGGATCTACAGGCTTACCAGGGCTGAAATTCTCCACTGTGCGTCCAGAACCAGCGCTAGAAGTCCCTGGTTTACCATCTGGTTGAGTCGGCTCAAAGAAACCGATAGTTTGTTGAGCCGGATTGAGGTAAGTTTTTGCAGCTTGTTGGACTTGAGCCGGAGTAACTTTGGCGATCGCAGCCAGATACCTTTCAATAAAACGATAATCCCCTGCGATCGTTTGGTTATACCCCAGTTGATTAGCTTGACTAGTAATATCTTGGTTCCCCAAAATATATGAGGCTTGCAGCTGCGTTTTTGCTCGGTTCAACTCTTCTGAGGTGACAGGCTGCTGTTGCAATTTTGTTAAAGATTCCTGGAGTACCTGGGCAATTTTCCCTAACTCTTGACCTGGAGCCGCTGTAGCATCAATTTGATACCAACCTGGTTCGATGAGTTCGGCAGCACCACCACTTACTGAACTGGCAAGTCCAGATTCCACCAAAGCCTGATAAAGCCGAGAACTACGCCCACCTGTGAGAATAGCATCCATCACATCAATTGCTGGCACATCAGGATGTTTGATGTCTGGCAGAGGATACACTGCTTGCAATAGTGCAGCACTTCCAGGTTGCTTGAGGACAATCGGTGCTTTTTTAGCAACAGAGGTAGATGGGGAAGCGTTAGCGAGGGCAGAAGATGCCGAGGCATTATTGATTACCGTGTCCTTTTTTGCTCGTTGCGATAACTTGCCAAAAGTTTCTTTTACAACTTTGAGTGCTGGTTCTGTGGCAAAATCCCCAGTAATTACTAAGGTGGCATTTTCTGGGCTGTAGTAGGTTTGGTAATAATTCCGCACCTGCTCTACCGTGAATTTCTCGACATCGGCTTTTGTGCCTCCCACCGATAAGCCATAGGCTCGATTAGGAAAAGCAGCTCGCATCACTTCCCGATCTAGACGATAGCCTGGTGAATTTTCGTACCCCTGTAACTCGGAAATCACCACCCGCTTTTCACTGGTGAGTTGCTCAGTCCCAACTAAGGAATTTTTCATGCGATCGGCTTCCAGTGTCAGCAGTGCTTCCAATTTGTCTCGCTGCACTGTGCCAAAGTAAACTGTTTCGTCATAACTAGTAAAAGCATTGAACTGGCTACCCAAAGCACTAAACAACCGTCCAAACTGTACTGGACGGTCAGTTGTACCTTTGAACATCAAATGTTCTAGCTGGTGAGAAATGCCATTCTCTCCCTTAACTTCGTTGCGTGAACCAACTTTATACCAAACTTGCACACTCACTACTGGAGCAGTATGAACTTCCTTTGTTAATACTGTTAAGCCATTATCCAATAAGGTTTTTTGTACCCCTTGGGTGAATGAGAGAGCAGATACAGGTGTAACTGCTGTTGGTGTTGCTGCATTGGTAAAATTGCCCGAAAAAGGCACGATAGTTAAGAGAAGGCTGAGAAAAAATCCTATAAGCATGTATGAGCGCCGTTTCATAAGCAATGCAAAATTTCCAATTTTTAAATAAAACCCCAAAGGGTATTTCAACATCTAAATCTAACTCAAGTTACTCGTACACTGTGGCGGAGTTTGCCTACCTTGAACAAGTTGCTTGAGCAAATTGTCTAGTTAATTGAGATGGTAGCTGGATTTACATCGTCAAATTTACTGAGGGCAATGAGATTTGCAGATGAACTTTTTACAAAACTCAGAAATTATTGCAAGTATATTAACAACCTTTACAATGTATTCCATTTGACACGATTTTCCGAATATTCCCTTTTAACATTAGTTTGATACCTGTTGTCACGCCATTAGGGCAGGTATCTCTGTCAAACTAGCAATAACTTTTTGAGATATGCAAACAAGAAACTTAATTGGATCGTTTACATTAGGTATGCTGTTAACGGCAATACCTGTATTATCAGCTAAAGCCTCAGAAGCAGTACCAGACTTGTATCAGTTACAAGGGAAAAATGTCAGCGTTACTTACTCAACCACAAGCTTTACTGGCAAGCCCCTTTTTACCTATAAAGATAAGGAACAGACATTAAACTTTACAGGTAATGAGCAGATCCGTACTGTAGAAACAGAAATTGGTACACTAGTAACCGTAACTATCCGCCAGACAGTAGATACTGGCAATACTTCGTTTACTTTGATCGTACCCCGTGTAAACCTTGGAAACAGCCAATCAGCCACAGTTGAAACTAAGGGAATCACAACAACAAACCGCTTTTCTGTGATCCCTAAATTTAACCAGGGGCAAACACAAACCTATACCATAATTCATTTGACTGGTACAGCCCAAGCTGTTGCCTTTTAACTACACAACTTGGATAAATAGGTTGGTGTAAATAATTATCGTTGGGATAAGACAGGGGGCAGAGAGAAAAGGGGTTTTAGCCTTATTTACTTTTCTCCACACAGTTTGCTTTTATTGTGCCGATTTACTTAAGAACTGTTCGCTTAAGGCAAGAGACGCAATGAATCGTCGTCTTTACAATAATCAGTCTTTCGTCTTGGGGAACTCCAAGAAATAAATTATCCAATATTGTGGGGTGGGCATCTTGCCCGCCTAGTTTATATGGCAGGCAAGATGCCCATCCCACAGGAGTTAATTGGATATTTTTTTATTTGTCAGTCCCTTGACAGCGATTTATCGGATCTTTGCGCTCTATAATTTTCATCAAAAAAGCTTACTTAACCGAACCGTATTGACATTTCTCCTGTCAAGTCTGCCTGTATTTGCTGCTTGATTCTTCCAGAAGTCTATGATAATATCCATGCAATTAGTAAAATACTGCAACTCGATTGATTTACCGTAGATTAAAATCTGATCGAGATTATGCACCGTTTTCAAAGCTGCTTAATTAAATTTATCAGCTAAAAGTTTCATTTGTTTCTAACCAATTGCCAGTAGTGCAAAGGGCAGATATTGTGCTGCTTTTACCCCTTCGGAAGTTAAGCCTTAAGCATTTACAGTAAACCTTAAACATCAGAAAATTGTCATCATATTATGGTAGCTAAAAAACGCAACTTTCTAATATTATTAATGGCTGGAGTTTTTACCCTATCCACGACTCTAGTTAGTTGTAAAACACCGAATACACCAGAGAAAGCTGCCGTCGCCGCTTCTAATGGCATTAAAACAAAGGTGTTACGAATAGGTTATTTTACTGCTGCGGACATAACTAGATCGAGACAAGTTTTAGAGAAACGCTTGAATCCATTGGGTATTAAGGTAGAGTGGGCACAATTTACCGCCGGGCCACAGCTTTTAGAAGCGGTGAATGTGGGCAGTTTAGATATTGGTGCTGTTGGTGAAACTCCACCCATCTTTGCTCAAGCAAGTGGTATTCCTTTTGTTTTGCTTGCTAATACTATACCGGGTACTGGTGAGGGTTCTGCGATCGTAGTCCCAGAAGACTCTCCGATCAAGACTATAGCTGATTTAAAAGGTAAGCAAATCGCCTTTCAAAGAGCTACTGCTAGTCAGTATTTTGTGGTCAAAGCTTTGCAGGAAGGAGGACTAGAGCTAAAAGATGTCAAACATCTCAATCTCATAGCACCAGAAACTCGTGCAGCGTTATTGCGTAAGAGTATTGATGCAGCTGTATTAGGAGATCCCCACCTGGCTATATTTCAAAGAACAGAAAAAGTTCGGATTCTTCGCAATGCTAAAGGGCTTTCAACCCAAGGAGGCTACTGGTTAGCTGCACGTAGTTTTGTTAAAGAAAACCCTGAACTAGTAAAAATTGTCCTTGAAGAAGTCTACAAATTAGGCAAATGGTCTGAAGCAAATCCACGAGAAGTAGCCCAAATTATCGGGCGTGATGCCAAGCTTGATTTACCAACGTTGGAAACAATGGTCAAACGACGGCGTTTTGGCTTGAGGCCGATTACTGATAAGGTCATAGCAGGACAGCAAGAAATATCTGACTTGTTCTATAAGCAAAAATTCATTAGCAAGAAGATTAATGTTAAAGATGTGACTCTCACGCCTGAAGAATATGCTGCGATAACCCCACCAGAAATCAAGCCTTAACTTTGGTGATGGCGATATTGAATATTGCTAGGACTTACGCAAAAACTCTCTGAAACTCCTATTCCTTCGTGTCCTTCTCTGACGAGACGCTGCGCGAATGCGTCCTTCTCCCTTGGCACTAGCCCCTCCCTTTGGGAGAAGGGGAGACGTTGCGCGTAGCTTGCTTCTCCGTAGGAGTATGCGGTTCGTTTTCTCATACTTTTGCGTAAGTCCTGAAATAAAGTTAAGCGATCGCAGCTTCAGTGACAGCCGCAACTTTGCTAAACTGATTTATCGGACGAGGTAAACCAAGATTCTCGCGTAGGGTTCGTGCTTCATACTCTGTACGGAACAGACCGCGACGTTGCAATTCAGGAATTACCAAATCTACAAACTCATCCAATCCTCCCGGCAACCAAGGTGGCATGATATTAAAGCCATCTGCCCCGCCATTGACAAACCAATCTTCTAATTGATCGGCAATTTGTTCAGGTGCGCCTAGAATCTGACGATGCCCACGCGCTCCAGCAATCCATAAATACAGTTGTCGAATCGTTAAATTCTCTCTGCGAGCCAGATCAGTCAAAAGTTGCTGACGGCTTTTACCGCCATTAGTCTCTGGTAAATCCGGCAATGGCCCATCCAACGGATAGCCAGATAGGTCAAATCCACCAATCATTGAACCAAGCAAATTTAAGCCGACCACCGGATCGATCAACTCTTGAATCTGATCGAATCTGTCCTTAGCTTCTTGCTCAGTTTTGCCGATGACTGGAAATACACCAGGCATGATCTTGAGATGGTCAGGTGAGCGTCCGTATTGAGCTAGTCTCCCCTTCACATCTTGATAAAATGCCTGAGCTTCTGCCAAAGTCTGCTGGGCAGTAAAAATTACCTCCGCCGTTTGTGCAGCCAGATCCTTACCATCCTCGGAAGACCCAGCTTGAATAATCACCGGATAACCCTGAATGGGACGCGCCACATTTAGCGGGCCGCGTACTGAAAAATGTTCGCCTTTGTGGTTGGGAACGTGCAGTTTATTGGGATCGAAGTAAATACCGGACTCTTTATCATGTAAGAAGGCATCATCCTCCCAACTATCCCAGAGTTTGGTGACAACATCTACAAACTCTTTGGCACGCTCATAACGTAGGGTATGCTCCATGTGCTTTTCCCGATTGAAGTTCAGCGCTTCAGCTTCAGTGGCGGAAGTGACGAGATTCCAACCGGCACGACCGCCGCTGAGATAATCTAGTGATGCAAACTTGCGGGCGAGGTGATAAGGCTCGTTGTAAGTGGTCGATACTGTTGCTGTCAAACCAATGTTTTCTGTGACTACAGATAGAGCCGACAATAGGGTGAGAGGTTCAAAGTGGACGAGTTTACCGTTACGGCTCAAAAGGTCGGGGCTTTGATTGCGATCGCGGACAGCCACGCCGTCTGCAAAGAAGATCATGTCAAATTTGCCGCGTTCTGCCGTCTGTGCCAGCCTTTTATAATGCTGAAAGTTCAAACCAGCGTCAGCTTGCGCTTCGGGGTGTCGCCATGATGCTACGTGGTGGCCGGTGCTGGGCAAGAATGCACCTAGTCTAAGTTGAGGTTTTTTTGTACTCATGCTTTTTTCTGTTTGGTAAGAAGTGTTTTTAAACGCAGAGGCACGCAAAGTAAGCGCAGAGGAACGCAGAGTTTTGCCGAATTTATGGAATGTTGTACTTTTGAATTGCTTACACTGGCTGGGGTTTGAGTAAATCTGTTTTGGTAACAAATTCACTAAATGTACTTGCAACTTGTTGTGGTAGTGCGATGCCTGCGGCGGGCGTAGCCAACGCTGGTGTTTGCACTGGTAAGCGAGGAAAGAGTAATTCTGCAACTCGATAAGCTTCTTCGAGATGGGGATACCCTGAGAAAACGAAGGTATCAATTCCTAAATCGGCATATTCCAACATTCGCGCTGCAACTGTGTCTGGATCTCCAACTAAGGTAGTGCCAGCACCTCCACGCACTAAGCCTACGCCTGCCCATAAGTTGGGGCTAATTTCTAGGTTTTGGCGATTACCTTTATGCAGTTGAGCCATGCGGCGTTGTCCTTCTGATTCAGACTGAGCAAACCGCTGATGTGCAGCAGCGATGGTTTCATCATCGACATACTGAATCAGTTCATTGGCTGCATCCCAAGCTTGTTGCGTAGTTTCGCGGACTATAACGTGCATCCGAATCCCAAAACGTACCGTTCTACCTTGTTCGGCGGCTAATTGGCGTACCTTAGCAATTTTTTGAGCAACTTGATCTGGTGGTTCACCCCAAGTTAAATAGACATCAATGTGTTTGGCAGCAACTTGGAGCGCCGCATCTGAAGAACCACCAAAATATAAGGTGGGATAAGGCTTTTGTACGGGAGGAAATTGGAGTTTAGCGCCTTTAACTTTGAGATGACGGCCATTAAAGGTTACTTCATCACCTTGCATGAGCGATCGCCAAATTGTCAAAAACTCATCTGTGAGTTCATAACGCTGATCGTGATCTAAGAAAATTCCATCTTTAGCAAGTTCTTTGGTGTCCCCACCTGTCACCACATTCAGAATAATTCGACCGTTAGAAATCTGGTCAAAAGTCGCAGCCATCCTCACTGCCAAAGAAGGCGACATAATTGCCGGACGAAAAGCGACAAGAAACCGCAAGCGTTCTGTAACTGAAATTAAGGAAGTCGCGACAATCCAAGTATCTTGTTTTTGTCCAGTACCAATCAACATCCCGCCATAGCCCAATTTATCAACAGCTTGAGCGATTTGCTGCATATAGGGATAAGTGGCTGCTCGTCTGCCAATTGTAGTACCTAAATAACGTTCATCTCCCTGTGTCGGCAAATACCAAAAAACTTCCATGTTCCTATCTCCTGTCCCTATTTCTGACTGATCGTTTCTGGTGTGATGGCTGCATATTGTTCGCTAGTCAGCATCGCTTCCTTAATACTGATGGGTTTAGGAATCACTTTTTCTTTGGCAAACAAATCTGCAATCTTCTGTTGATTTTCCATGATTTCTGGGGTAATTGGTCTTAACCCATAAGTTCGCCTTTCAACCGTTGTTGTTAAAATATCTTCATCAATTTTGAGATGAGGAATAGTCAGTTTTACAACTTCTGCTCGGTTTTGCTCACCCCATTTACCTGTGTTATCGATTTCCTCAAGAACTAATCGCACTAATTTCGGATTTTCTGTGGCAAATTTTCGCGCCGCCATATAATATCCGCCCTGAGTAGCAATACCACTAGCATCTCGCAAAACGCGAGCATTGGCCTTCTTTTGGGCTACAGCTAAATAAGGGTCCCAAGTTACCCAAGCATCAATTTTTCCTTGAATAAAAGCATCACGGGCTTCTGAAGGAGGCAGGCTAATGGCTTGAATATCACTATATTTCAAACCAACCTCTTCTAAAGCTTTTATCAATAAGTAATGCGAAGCAGAACCCTTTTGAAAAACTACTTTTTTACCTTTGAGGTCGGCTAAAGTGCGAATTGGTGAATTATTTTGGACGATAATTCCGCTTCCTTTACCAGTACTGGGTTTATTACTAGCAACATAGACTAAAGATGTACCAGCCGCTTGGGCAAAGATTGGGGGAGTTTCGCCGACAGAACCAATATCAACCCTACCAACATTCATCGCTTCCATTAGTTGTGGCCCTGCGGCAAATTGTGCCCATTCCACGGAAACACCTAAAGGCTTTAGACGTTTTTCAATCAATCCTTTCAGTCTGACAAGATCCCCAGAGCTTTGATATCCCATCCGCACAACTTTGGCTTTCAAATCGGTAGTTTGATTTTCTGAGTTTGGGGTTTGGACTGAGCAACTGATTAAGGTTGTTGAGATTGTTAATAATCCAGGTAGTAGGAATAGTGAAAAACGTTGGAAAATCTTAACTTTTGGCTGTTTGAAGGCGGTAATCATGGATGTGATACTTTGTTGTTATCTGACTTTGACTATTTGGTTAATACTTGCCGATTTTCAATCGTAGAGGCGCACATTTGTGCGCCTCTAGCGAATAGCCCTGGCGAATAGAATTCGCGGCTACACTGGCAAAGTCCGCCTCCTCGGACTAAGGTCAAATTAAGGTTTTGAAACCCAGGATCGGTAGCTTTTGTTTGTGTAGACGCGGTTTCTAACCGCCCGTTTCGGGTTAAGTTGACACTTTTTGAAGCTGAAGGTTCTTTTGGAACAATTCTTGAACGTTTTTCCAAGCATCGGCAGCAGCTTCGGCATTGTAGCTGGCGCGATGGTTGCAGAAAAAGCCATGTCCTGCTCCTGAATAGCGGAAGATCGCATGGGGAATCTGATGTTTCTTCAATTCAGCCTCAATTTGTTCTGTTTGTTCTAAGGGGATTCCCTGATCGTCAAGACCAAAGAAGGCGTAAATAGGGCCTTTAATATCGGCAGTGCGGGTGATGGTTGGTTCTCCACCGCCGGGAGTTGAGTTGGGAATACCGCCACCGTAGAAGGAGGCTGTAACTTTGATATCTGGTAAAGTGGCAGCTAGGTAAACGACGTGGCCGCCAAAGCAGAAACCAATGGAGCCGATCGCATCTCCTTGAACATTTGGTAAGGTTCTTAAGTAAGCGATCGCAGCTTTAATATCGCTCAATATTTCTTCTGCTGTTGTCTGCTCCTTATAACCTCTCCCTTGCTGCACATCCTCAGGAGTGTATCCACCCTCAAAACCAGGGGCAGTGCGTTGAAATAAAGTTGGTGCGATCGCCACATACCCGTCTTTGGCAAATTTCTCAGCGACTTCCCGAATGTGAATATTCACCCCAAAAATTTCCTGAATCACGATCACGGCTGGGTAGGTTCCCTTTTGGACTGGTTCAGCTAAGTAAGCATCAATCTGCAAATCTCCGTTAGGGACTTTAACTTGAGCGGTGCGAATTTCTGTGTTTGTCATCTTTCTTAGGGATTAGCCTGTAGTTGCTTTAAGGACGAAATGTTTTATGGTAAGTTTTGTACAATACTACCCAAACAATACCGATTTACCGTAGTTTCAAGAGTAGTATTTCACAAACAATGTGCAAAGGCAAGTCATTTGATTGAGATGTAGATGAATATCAGACCGTACCAAGAATCTGATGCTGAATCAGTCAGTGCGCTATGGGATGAGGTGTTTCCTAATAACCCGTCGCACAGCAGCCCAAAATTGGTAATCAGTCAGAAGCTTGCTGTACAACCTGAGTTGTTTTTCGTTGCTGAGATTAACTCTGTAATTGTAGGTACGATCATGGCGGGATATGACGGACATCGCGGTTGGCTATACACAGTTGCAGTCAGCCCTCACTATCAACGGCAGGGTATTGGTAGCAAGCTAGTGCAGCACGCAGAGAGGGTATTGATAGCGATGGGATGCCTCAAAATCAATCTTCAAGTTCGTGTCTCTAACGCAGAAGTAGTTGAGTTTTATAGAAAACTTGGCTATCTCGTCGAAGAACGCATCAACATGGGAAAGCTTGTCACATAAGCTTTCGGTGAGTTGGAACAGAAAAACTTGAGAAATACCCCAGTAATACTACAAAAAGTGATTGTAGCGTTGCCAAAATTAACCCAAACTAGGAGAAAAATTTATGAAACTTGATGCAGTTCATCATATTCAAGTAACCTATCCGCTTGAGGTGGAGGATGCAATGCTGTTTTTCTACAGCAAAGTTTTGGGATTGACTGAAATTCCCAGACCTGAAGTAATTAAAAACGATTCAGGAGCATGGTATAAATTGGGAGATATTGAACTGCACATTAGTACAGAGAAAAACTCTAATAACCAAGCATCTAGACGACATTATTGTTTCCAAGTCGATAACTTGAACGCATTTGAGGAACACCTAAAAAGACATGGGGTAGAAATTATTCCCGATCAACGACCACTTCCCGGATACGTGCGATTTTTCCTCCGCGATCCCGGTGGGAATCGTATAGAAATTACAGAGTTTATCAAGAATACTTTTGAACAGCTACAAACAGAGGAGTTACTATTAGAAAGACATTCAGTAACATTGTCTTAGATACCAAGATAATTGGAAGTCGCACGCCAGTGGCTATGATCATTTAAAGCTTCTGGCGAGCGTCTAAAAAATCTTGGTTTTCTGCCAGTTGGCATAGGTGAATTAATTATGTGGCTTGAACGTGCAACTGCTAAACACCAGATATCCTTTAAGGACTGGGGTAAATTTGACCGCATAGAAACAAAAACATGTCGTCCTATTATTGATGGTCAAAGAATTACTATAAGTGATAAAACAATAATTTTTGCTTTTCTTATTGATGGATTAGAAGAACCTGTAGGAAGATTCAGATATTTTGATATTAACCCACGAAATCGTTCGGCAGAATTTGGATATACCATCAACCCAAAATTGCGAAACCAGGGTTTAGGCACAAAAATGCTGATTACTGCTATCGATTACCTGTTGACAACAACAGAACTAAATAAATTATATTGTCAGACTGCGGCTTTCAATATTGGCTCAGTTAAACTACTTGAAAAACTCGGTTTTCATAGAGATGGAATTTTAAGAGAACATCATGAGTTAGACGGTAAACTATGGGATGATTATATTTACAGCATTTTACGGAGTGAGTGGGAAATTAGCAGATTTTTCAATAATTAGCTGTTTAATTAATTTTAATTATTAGTAATTGCAATGACAATTTGTAACCTGAGTTTGATATAACTTGCACATTTGGGATGCTTCCAAAAATCAGGGTTTTCGAGTTGTACAGAGTTTTTTGAAACTATAGAATAATAATTCTAGATTTTTTGTCAGTCTCACACTAAAGGTAGAAGTATTTTCGGAATGCTTGTACACATCTGTATACTCATAAATGGTCAGATTAATTTAGAGGAAAATAACTGATGTCTAATTTAATTAACAAACAAATTATTCTTAAAAGTCGTCCAGTTGGCGAACCGAAAGAGAATGATTTTGCTTTGCTAGAAACACCAACTCCCGAACCGGGTGAAGGCGAAATTCTTAGCCGCACCATTTATCTATCTCTTGACCCTTATATGCGTGGTCGCATTAGTGCAGGCAAGTCTTATGCTGCATCAATAGAATTGGGTTCAGTTATTGTCGGTGGTACAGTCAGCCAAGTAATTAAATCAAATCATCCTCAATTTCAAGTAGGGGATTTTGTTCTTAGTGGTAATGGTTGGCAAACTTATGGTGTATCTAAAGGTGAGACACTGCGTAAACTTGATCCCACTCAAGCACCTTTATCCTATAGTTTAGGTGTACTGGGTATGCCTGGTTTGACTGCTTATGCTGCTTTACTTGATATCGGTCAACCGAAAGAAGGTGAAACCGTTGTGGTTTCAGCTGCTTCTGGTGCTGTGGGTGCGGTAGTAGGTCAAATCGCCAAAATTAAAGGTGCGCGAGTAGTGGGAATTGTTGGGAGTGACGATAAGCGGGATTATATAGTTAAAGAATTAGGTTTTGATGTGGGCATTAATCGCAAAACTCAAGAACTTGATTCAGCGCTCAAAGAAGCAGCCCCTAATGGCATTGATGTTTACTATGACAATACCGCAGGTGTAATTTTAGAAGCTGTGTTGCAGCAGATCAACCTTGGGGCAAGAATTCCACTAGTAGGTTTGATTTCGGAGTATAACGCTACATCTACTCCACCAGGGCCTAATTTAAGACCATTGCTAGTCAAACGGGCTTTGATTAAAGGTTTTTTAGTTGGCGATTACCAACATAGATTTAACGATTTTTTACATGATGTTTCTGGATGGTTACAGTCTGGTCAACTCAAGTATAGAGAAGATGTAGCTGATGGTTTAGAGAAGGCTCCTGCTGCATTCATCGGTTTACTTCGAGGTGATAATTTTGGCAAGTTGATTGTTAAGGTTAATGACGACCCAACAGCAGCTTAAAAAGATCCCGACTTCTTGAAGAAGTCGGGGATCTGAATCTCTCAAATTATTTCCAAATGGGAGCAAATTGTTGAAAATCAGCGTCAGGAGTAGATAATTAAAGTAAAGTTTTAGGTGTAACTAGATGCACAATAGTTTTAGGAGTAAGCTACCACTACTGCTGACATTCTGCTTATTTACTAGCTTGTTGCCTGCCTCTGGTTCAGTTTTATGTCCAGCCGTTGCCTCTGATGAATACTATAAAATAGCTAGAAATTATCGCAGAGACGGACGCACAGGAACCGATGGGCGATCGGGTAGAGATGGTGGTAGCGGTGAAAACCAAAATATTTTTGTCAATGGTTCACCTGTAAATCTTGATTTATCGGGTAAAGATGGTGAAGACGGGGAAGATGGGGAACATGGCGATCAAGCTGACTGTGGTTCCCAACGCGATGCCGTCAGCCACGATATAAGCGCCCCAAATGGTGGTAATGGCGGTAACGGTGGTAGAGGAGGAAATGGGGGAAATGGCGGTTCCCTGACAGTGTATTACAACAATTTGGCAGATTTACGAAATATTTCCATTAGGGCAACTGGTGGAAAAGGTGGGCGCGGCGGTAGAGGTGGCAACGGTACGCAGGGTTGTAACTGTCACAGACGAAGATGGGAAGTAAAAACCTGCCAGGGAACCCCTGGTAGCCCTGATTATAAGTGTACTGAGAAAGTTTATCGATGTAGTGACGGTAGCGATGGACGAGATGGCAGTGATGGTAGCGATGGTAGCCAAGGACGCTTAGGAACTTTGAGTATTGTCAATAGCAAACAAGCTTTGGCAGCTGATAATCCAACTGTGCAGCTAGCAATTTCGCAACTGGTAAACAAACAATTCAACCTCTCGAAGAACAAGTGGAATCAACGTATAGGGGCAGCTTCTCTACTTGCGCCTGGTGCTGCGATCGCTGATAATTACCTTGAGTTTGAACAACGACTAGAAGAGGCTTTTCAAATAGTTTGGCAAGAAAGACAGCCAATCACCAGCTTTGGTAATCAAGCTGTAACACTAAAGTTAACTGATGACAAACAAGTAGAAATTACTTTTTCTGAGGAATTATGGGTTGAGGGAAGTAGCAAGAATGAGGCTAACTTAACAACATTTACCGTTAACCATGCCATTGCCAAAAAAGATGTCACCCGGTTGGCTGTGGCAGAATTTGCCGATGCCGGACAAAACCTGAACTTAAAAATAGTGGATTTGGCAGCCAAGTCTGATGCCATTAATACTCAGTTTCGCGTGAAATTCCGCTCCCAGGATAGCTTACACGGTTTTTCTGGCTACAAAACTGAATACGAAGGGGATATTCCTAACGAACTTGTGACTCGTGACTACAATCGTTTTACTCTAGCTTTAGGCAAGCTGAAAATTCCTGACGACGCTTTACGCCCTGGTGTCAATGTTGATATTGAAGTTATAGCAACTCGTTCATTGGGAATACGTTCTGCCAAGCAAACTATTAGCTGGCAAGGTGCAATCCGCAAGCCTAGATAAAGTTTAAGAAGGTTTTTTGCCATCTGAAACCATTTGCGAGAGAATATAAGCTGCGAAATCTAGTAACTGATCCAGCAAAAAGCCAATAATCCCGATGTAGATGATTACCTGGATTACATAATCAGTATTGCCAGCTTTATAAGCCTCCCAAAGAGTAAAGCCAAGTCCTTTGGGACCTGTTAACATTTCTGTGGCAATAACTATAAACCAGGCTACCCAAATACTAACTTTCAAGGCATGAAATATATGAAAAATAGCTACTCGAAAGTTATTATTCTGTCTCTGAAAATGCCGCATACCTATTGCTGTATTAATAATCATCGTCCAGAGAGTTCCTAGAAAAACTACTATAATAGCAGCCGTATCGCTCTCTTGAAATGCTATTAGGGCAATAGGTAGCAAAGCTATAGGAGGAATACTGTGCGGTATCTGAAATATCAGTCTAAACATCTGATAAATCACGCTATTCATACCGATGAAATATCCAACGAAACTACCCAATACAACGGCTGGAATGTAACCAACAAATAACCGTTGTAGGCTAGCTACAATGTCTAAAAACATATTATTTTCTCTGCCTCAGTTCTCATAGAAAACATTTGGGAAATACTGCGGCATCAACACAAAACAGCAAATGGAAAAGGTATTTAATTACACCTGATTTTTGATTTCTACAAGATTTTTTATCGTAAATTAAAGGGTTTAAGAACCTGCAATCTACATGTAGCACCCATTTAAGTCGGGGTTTGTCTTGAGAAATCGCTCCACTTGGGCAAAGCCCAAAACCGCGTTTCTCGCTAAATCCTCGTCTAAAATGTCTTTAATTTTGAATTTTGAATTTTGAATTTTTAAATCTTCTCCTTATTAATGGCTAATTAAAAAAACTAGGTATGATTACGATTTGAGAGGAGTAGTACAAAGAAGAGGTAAAATTTATCTTTACTAAACTTTATCAGAAAAGCAAATCGCGATTAGTAAATTCAATACAATTTCCATAATTTACTTGCTTGATGATTATACTAAGTATGAATATCTACAACTTTTAATACTAAATAAATAGCAAAGTTTGTTATTAGCAATACAGAATATAGCGCAATACTTTAAGTTAAGAAAAATTGTAGGTTGGGTGAAGTAAAGCGCAACCCAACAAAGCCCTGGAAATGTTGGATCTACGTTCCTCAACTCAACCTATACAACTAAAGGTTTTTGACACTAACCCAAGCGTATCAACTTTAAAGTGAAATGGTATTAGAGGCTGTTTGAAAAGTCTAATTTAATACCAGCCCTGGCGATTATAAATCGCGACTACACAAACAAAAACTACCGATCCTGGGTTGAAGAAGTTTAATAAGTGCCTAAAATCACAACAAGTCACTTTTAAAACAATCTCTAAGATTTAGTTAGGAGGAATCGATGGATTGCTCTCTGGTGGATTGTCTTGTTTTGTTAAAATGGGTAGTTCAGATAAGTTATCTTCTTTAGATGAAGATTCTGGATTTTTTGTCATACCATGCTGTTCTTGCCCTCTAAGTCCAAGATATGTTGCAGAACTGATTCCTTGTAGTGTCAGAAGTGTATCATCAAATTCCGGCATTGCCAGATTTTTAATCACTTCCAAAACAAAGAATAATCCGATCGCAACTGTCCAAATAAATGTTTGGAACCGATGAAAGTTGATTCCATTAATATCCGATAATATATCAGTGAAAAAACCTTCAGAAATTCCTTGACTACCTTTTCTATTTTCCTCATTACCCTGGCCATCAATTAACGAAGTACCAAATGCAGTTACAGAGTTAATTCCTAATAAAATTAGTGATTGTCGAGTCAAAATATTAGCATAATCTCCTGTGATGCCGTAGATAATCAGGTAAGAACCAAAAATTAGAAACGTCCAAAAAGCAAGTTGAGATATCGAGAGACTGAAGGGGTTTTTGTACAATTTTTTTCTACCAAGAAAAAATTGAGCAATTCGGCTTTTCCGAGTTTGTTTTTGAACTTCAAGCTTTTGTGGGATTAACAGTTCCCCACTAGGGATTACTTCTTTTTTAGAGTAAACCCCTTCTATTCCAGGGCTACGAAGGGCATTTCGGCAATATCTAACGAATATTAATGCAATAGCCAGAAGTAGAAGCAGAGACAGCCAAAATCGCCATGATAACAGAACTATTTTTAATTTAGGAGGTGATAAAGGATTGCTCACCGGAATCGCCAGTTTCTTGGGACAGCCTACTCCCGGAATCACGTTAATACTATATCTGCTTCCTTGACCAAGAAGCGTATTCCATGCAGCTTGAGACGAGTTGGTACGTTTCAGGAGAAATGCTAACCAATTATCATCAACAATTTTGCTTTGATCTTTACCCGGAATCAGGACGGTGACTGGTTCTCCGTGGACATCCTCTAGTTCATAGCCATCTAGATACAACACTAATTGGCGAGGATCAAATGGATTTTTAGCCGTTGCATTTCTGGTTGCTGCTGCTAATCCTTCAACTCTTATCCTGATGCGATCGCCCATTGTAACTTGGGTGCGATCGTTGTCAGCAATGACTTGTTGAGTTTTAAGATTAGGGGGCACTGAACAGACTTGAGGCGATGCAAAATTCACAGCAGGGACATCTGAACTATCTTGAGCAATTACTGCAAAGTTGATAGAAACAATCAACAGAAAAACCAACAGAAAAATAGCAGTAAATTTTTTAGCGTTTTTATACATCGCTCGGTATTCCACCAACAGTGATTACTATGTCGGTAGTGTAACCATACTTGAGTGATTCTGTATATTAAAAAACTTGTCATGCGCTCTCCAACTTATCTTTATAACCCAATACGCTTGGGTTAAGGGTTACTGGTGTAGATAATTGGTATTTCAAGAGGCTATTTATCGCGTCTCTACATCAGCCCCTACACCTTGCAATATAACGTTGTACCCATCTGAATGAGAAACGTTATAGCACATCGTAGAAATTACTGGATTTTACTCTCTTATGGATAGCAAGAGGATACAGAAGCAAAGCAAGCTAAAAATTTTATTTTATAAATGAAAATTTAATTTTCTTGATTTGTTAGGTAACTTTCACTATTTCAAATGTATAATCTATTATTTATTAAGATTTGTCGAATGTATAATCTATTGTTCACTCTTATTTAGATTCACCTCTATTACTTGCTTCCCGGTTGAGATTGTGAAAGATAAAGTATCCTCTTTGAAAACATACGACAGTATCACCTAGTACTCATTTATTGACGGAGTTAGTAAAGCTGTAATTGCCTGAACTTCTACTTCAAAAATCATGAGCCATTATATGGATAGTTAGCACTTTCCTGGCACTATCCAATGTCTCAAGACTTATTAAACTCCTTTCAAGAAGCATACAGCAATCTCGAACTATTTCCGTTGATGGAACGGAACGAAATGGAAAGATTTAGAGTCGAATATGGTGATGATTTAATTGCAGACCTGAACCAATTAGTGGAAGATAGTCCTAATGGAGATGGCAAAATAGTCTTTACAGGACATCGAGGATGTGGTAAGTCTACTTTGTTAGCTGAGTTTAGCAGACAAATTCAAGATAAATATTTTGTGGTTCTGTTTTCTATTGCTGACAAAATTGAGATGTCGGCTGTTAATCATATTAATATACTATTTGCGATCGCAGTTAATTTAATGACAGAGGCAGAAGCACGTAAAGTTGATATTCCGCAATCTACGAAAGAAGCTCTTTATAAGTGGTTTGCTACCCGTACTCGCACTGAAGAATTAAATTTGCAAGCAGAAGCTAGTATAGGTTTTGACCTCTTAAAATTGATTAGCTCTAAATTAAAAGCTGATGCAACCGTCCGGGATGAAATTAAGCAAGAATTTGAACGCAAGTTATCAGATTTAGTTGCCAGAATTAACGAAATTGCGGCTCTAATACAAGCTGCAACTAAACAAAACGTTTTAGTAATTATTGATGATTTAGATAAACTAGACTTAGGTAGAGTTAACGAAATTTATCGAGATAACATTAAAGCTCTTTGTCAACCTAACTTTCAAATTATCTACACCATCCCCATTGCAGTCCTTCGGGAAACATTTATTAGCACAATAATTGCCACTGAAACCAACGACCAGGTTGTGGTAATGCCTGTATTAAAAATCTTTGAGAAAGGTAAAAATCGCTTCCCTAATGCTCAACCTCGCCCAGAAGCAACAAAGATTCTCGGTGAAGTTTTACAAAAACGGATTCCCAGTGAATTAATCGCGGCAGAAACTGCTGAAAAAATTGTGATTTATAGTGGTGGTGTATTGCGAGAAGTAATTCGGATTTCTAAGGAATGTTGCCGCATTTGTTTGCGGACTATTCGGCGAAATCCCTCAGCAAAAGTTATTATTGATGATAAAATTCTCCTGCAAGCGATCAATAAAATCCGCAATGACTTTTCTATCCGGTTAGGAAAAGTTGATATAGATATTTTGCAGAGTGTTTATAAACAATTTATGCCCAATGACCCCAAACAACCAGAGTTTTTGGATTTGCTACATGGGCTATATGTTCTTGAATATCGCACTGATGAAACTTGGTACGATGTTCATCCAATTATTATCGAAACCTTGAGAAGACAGGGAGCTATTAATGTTAAATGAGGAATTATTAGATGATGAGGGAGAAAATCAAGATGCGTATGATGATTTAATTGTTTCTATTGAAGCTCAAAAGCGGGGTTTAAATTTACTAATTGCGGTTTGCGATGATGCTAGCTTTCGTGATGAAATTATTGCCCAATATGAAGCCGAACTACAACATAAGTTTCGTCCATATCGAGTGACTTTAGCACGTCAGGAACCGAGCCTGAAAGCTGCTCTTAACCAACTAGTACAACAAGAAGAATATCTTCGTCAGCAAAACCCGGTGGTAATTACTGTGACGGGTGCTGAACAACTTTATTTTCTCAGATTGGGAAATGAGCAATCAGAACAGGAGAAATTTTTTGGTTACTTACAGTGGACAAGGGAAGGATTGCGCGAATTTCCTTTTGCGATCGTACTTTGGGTAACTAACCAAATTTTAGTTAACCTGATTAAAAAAGCGCCTGATTTTTGGAGTTGGCGTAATGGTGTATTTCGGTTTGAATCTCAAAAGACAAATGCTATTACTGGTAAAGAATTAGAAAATATCCGCTTTGTTTTTCGAGATACAGAATTAGCCAGCACAGATACTAATAAAACTAATCAATTTTTCTTACCCATCCAAGATTTGCAAAGGCTAATAGAGAAAGTCGAACAGGAACAAGGAACTAAAGATCCCACCTTGGCTACTTTATATTCAAGGTTAGGTGATATTTACCGCAGCAGATTAGAGCGTGGTGAATCTCAAAATTATCAAGAAGAACAAGAATTAGCAATTAAATATTGGCGTCAGGCGAGTGAATTACAAAATGAATTAGGTTTGCAGATAGACTTAGCTACTAGCCTCAACAATTTAGCAGGAATATATCGTGCAATCGGAAACTACAGCGAAGCCGAACCCTTATATAAACAAGCTTTAGAATTGAGGAAACGCCTGCTAGGAGACAACCATCCTTCTTTTGCGACTAGCCTGAATAATTTGGCAGGACTCTATAAATCTACTGGACAATATAGTAAAGCAGAACTTTTATATCAACAAGCTTTGGAACTGAGGAAACGCCTGTTAGGAGAAAACCATGCTGATGTTGTCGCTAGTCTGAACAATTTGGCATTACTATATGATGAACAAGGACGTTATGACCAAGCAGAACCTCTATATCTGCAATCATTAGAACTCGAAAAACGTTTGCTTGGCGAAAATCATCCTTCTTTTGCTCTCATACTGAATAATTTAGCGCTACTTTATTATCATCAAGGACGTTACAGTGAAGCTGAACCGTTATCGCAACAAGCAATAGAATTAGATAAGCGATTTTTGGGAGAAGAGAATCCTGATGTTGCAACAGATTTGCACAATTTAGGTTTAATATACCGCGCTCAAGGACGCTACGATCAAGCCGAAGCATTGTTTTTGCAATCATTAGAACTCAAGCAGCGTTTATTGCAAAAGGCGCATCCCCTTTTAGCAGATACTATCTACGCTTTGGGTTATATGTATAGAGAACAGGGACGTTACAATGAGGCGGAACTCTTATGTATAAAAGCCTTAGAACTTGATAAGCTTTTGTTGGGAGAAAATCATCCTAATGTTGCGGAAAGTCTCAACAATTTGGCAGAAATTTATCGTGCAACGGGGCGTTATGCTGAAGCAGAGCCGCTTTATTTGCAAGCTTTAGATATTTGTGAACGAGTCTGGGGTGTAAATCATCTCCGTAGTGTCACTGTTCGTCAAAATTTAGAAAAACTTACCGCAGCAATGCAGAATGATGGAGAGTGCGATCGCATAAAATAACCTTGTTGTAGAAAGTGCGATCGCATTCACTCATCAAGTTACACAGAATATAATCGTATAAAATCAGCGTAGATTGGCAAGTGCGATGCCTACGGTGGTAAACTACGCAACTTTTTATTTAATCTACTTTATCAGTTAACGGATTCTGATAATTCCTGATACAGCAGATAAATTGCGAGTGAAATTACCACTGGTATTTCCTCTATTACCTTCAGAAGTCTTAATGACAGAACTTCCTTGAGAATGCGCTCTGATAATCCCAATATGATTAAAGTCTCCAGGAGCCTGAGGCCAGTCATTAGATAATGGGTTAAATTCAGTGCTGATGAAAAACTCTCGCTAGTTGTGGTGAAGATGGCACTATTAGACTGTGGAATACTAAAACTTGGGAATGTTTTAAAACGCTACAGGAACATCAGAGTTGGGTTTACTCGATTGCCTTCAGTCCAGATAGTAAAATGTTGATTAGTGCTGGATCTGACTTGAGTGTGAAGTTATGGGATATCCATACAGGCAATTGTCAGCAAACATTGTCAGGACACACAAAAATGGTCACTGGTGTTAAGTTTAGTCCTGATGGTAATATAGTTGCTAGTTGTATTCACGATCGCACCATCAAACTTTGGCATACACAGATAGGAAGATGCCTGAAAACACTGTTAGGACACAGCCATTGGATTTTGGGAATTGCCTTCCACCCAAAAGGACAAATCTTAGCTAGTGCTTGTCAAGACCAGACAATTAGACTTTGGGATGTAGATACAGGAGAGTGTCGGGAAATATTGCGATCGCCACGCCCCTATGAAGGTATGAACATCACAGCCATCACAGGTTTAAACACAGCACAAAAAGCAACCCTAATGGCATTGGGAGCAGTAGATTATAAAAATGCTGATAAAAACCCCAGGAGGAAGGGGGTTTATTAAATTAACGTGAGTTCGATGAACCTCTCCCTCGCAACCTCCCGAAACGGAAAGAGAGGAGCAACGAAAAATTAAGCTTTTTGCTCCCCTCTCCGAAACGGAGAGGGGCTGGGGGAGAGGTCAAATAAGACTTGTCGAACTCACGTTAAATTATTCGCAGAAAGTCAGAAACCCCCCAGCTTGAAGCCGGGGATGAGTTAAGTCACATCTTCGAGGGCTTTCAGCCTGTCTTCTTGTAAAATAATGCAAACATACAACATAGTACAAAAGTCACAATAACTTAGTACAAAAGTCACAAGAGTTTAACAACAATTTCCCTCCAAAAGGGGTAGGCGAAAAAAATAATTATTAGTACACTAATGTTTAGCTTAACTAACAATTATAACTTTCTAACTAAAATTAATCGCAACCCATCATTTTGCGGAAAATGCGATGTCTAATTACAAGCTAGTACATGTGTGTGCTTCCCCCTTTCCCCAGATTGTTGATATGCGCTGTTTAGACCCTTTTCAGACGATAAAGCTTGCTCAAACTATTCCTCGTTTTCAGAGGGTTATTCAAAGAGGGCGGTTCTCGCTACTTGTATTAAGTTTGGCCTACTTGTGTAGTGCCTGTAATGCTTCCGAAGCCGAATCAAGCGGTAAAGAAGCAGGAAAAAAACGAGCTGTGCCAGTGGTGGTTGCCACTGCGACTCAAAAAACGATTCCAATACAGCTATCGGCTACGGGAACAGTTGAATCATATTCAACGGTATCTGTCAAGTCTCAAGTCGGTGGACAACTGACTGGCGTCTATTTTCGGCAAGGGCAGAACGTTAAAAAGGGAGACTTGTTATTTAAAATTGATTCTCGTCCTCTACAAGCCGCGCTGATGCAGGCTAACGCTGCTAAAGCCAAAGATTTAGCGCAGGTGAAACAAGCACAGGCAAACGTGTTAAAAGCGATCGCTCAAGTGAACCAGGCAAAAGCGAACGTAGTGAAAGATAAAGCCCAGGCAACAAATGCAGATGCACAAGCTCAACGTTATACTAGTTTGCTCAAGCAAGGGGCAATCAGTAAAGAACAGGCTGAACAATATCAAACCAGTGCTGATGCTCAAAAGGCGACAGTAGAGGCGGATCGAGGTGGAGTAGCAAATGCTCAGGCAGCAGTAGCAGCAGCCCAAGCAGATGTCCAAAACGCTCAAGCAGCAGTAGCATCAGATGAAGCTGCCATTGACAACGCCAAAGTTCAGCTTTCCTACAGTTCTATCTACTCACCAATTGCCGGACGCACAGGCAGCCTAAAGCTAAATCAAGGGAACTTAGTACAGGCAAATGCCACTGATCCGCTAATGACAATCAGTCAAATTCGCCCGATTTACGTCAACTTTTCCATTCCCCAGCGACTACTGCCAGATATTAAAAAATACAGTGCTAATAACGGCAAGCTAGAAGTCGATGCTTTACCTCCGAAAGATGCAGGGCATCCGGTACGAGGCGAACTCACCTTTGTTGATAGTGGAGTCAATACCCAAACAGGAACTATACAACTAAAGGGTACTTTTGCCAACACTGACGAGCGCTTGTTTCCGGGGCAGTTTGTCAATGTAGTACTCAAACTGAGCGAAGAACCAAATGCAATTACTGTTCCTTCTCAGGCGGTACAAAGTGGACAACAGGGACAGTTTGTGTATGTAGTTAAACCCGACAAAACAGCAGAAATGCGTCCAATTACTCTCGGTGACACCGTTGGAAACGAAACGGTGATCAAACAAGGATTGAAATCAGGTGAAGAAGTAGTCATTGATGGACAATTCAACTTAGTGGCTGGTGCCACAGTCCAAGTGAAACCGAAAGTAGGAAGCAGAGAGCCAGAGGGAAAATAAGTAGGTGGGCGTCAATATTTATCGTTGGGATAAGGCAGGGGGCAGGAGGCAGGAGGGTTTTAGCCTTGTTTATTTTTGTTAACATAGTTTGGTTTTATTCTGCCGACCTACTTAATAACTCCTAACTCCTAACTCTTCACTCCTAACTCCTAACTCCTAACTCTTCACTCCTAACTCTTCACTCAGCACTCATTTAAGGGAACGCGATGAACATTTCCGAGCCATTCATCCGGCGTCCAATCATGACGACTCTAGTTATGGTTGGCATTTTGATATTTGGGCTGCTCAGTTACCAACAGCTACCCGTTAGTGACCTGCCCAATGTAGATTATCCGACACTTCAAGTAACAGCTAACCTGCCTGGAGCTAGTCCAGAAACAATGGCTGCCTCAGTCGCAACCCCCTTAGAGCAGCAGTTTTCTAGCATAGCGGGATTGAGTTCGATGAACTCTACCAGTTCTTTGGGTACTACACAACTGACGCTGCAATTTGACCTAAATCGGGATATAGACGGCGCAGCTCAAGATGTACAGTCTGCTATTTCTAAGGGAGCGAAACAATTACCGACGAATATGCCTAATCCTCCGTCTTACCGAAAGGTAAATCCGGCGGATCAACCAGTGCTTTATATCTCCCTCAATTCGTCTATTCTGCCTCTGTCAACTGTAGACAAGTATGCTGAGACATTGTTGGCACAACGCCTGTCAATGGTGGATGGAGTGGCACAAGTGCAGATTTTTGGCTCCCAAAAGTACGCAGTACGAATTCAGCTTGACCCCGAATCGCTGAGTGTAAAGGGAATAGGAATCGATGAAGTAGCTGATGCGATCGCTGACGGAAATGTTAATCTCCCTACTGGCACACTTTACGGTCAGCAACAAAATTCTACCATTCAAGCAAACGGTCAACTCAATGATGCTGCCAGCTATCGCTCCCTGAATGTGGCCTATCAAAACGGCGCACCAGTGCAGCTAGGTGAACTAGGTCAAGTTCTGGATAGTGTGGAAAATGATAAGATTGCGAGTTGGTATTTTCCTGTCAAGAAGGAGAGTAAGGGAGCAGGGGAGCAGGGGAGCGTAGAAGAGAAGTCCCAATCTAAAATCCAAAATTCTGGCGTTCGGGCGATCGTTTTGGCAATTCAGCGCCAACCGGGAACTAATACTGTTCAAGTAGTGGATGCAATCAAGAAACTGTTACCCAACTTTCGGACACAGATTCCGGCAGCCGTGAACATGGATATTCTCTACGATCGCACCCAGTCAATTCGCGAGTCGGTAGATGATGTACAATTCACGCTGTTGCTCACCATCGCTTTGGTAGTGCTGGTAATCTTTCTGTTTCTCCGTAATATCTCTGCAACAGTTATTCCCAGTTTGGCAGTACCACTTTCGATAGTAGCGACTTTTGGGGTCATGGTGCTGCTGGGCTTCTCCCTCGATAACCTGTCACTGATGGCGTTAACTCTTTCAGTCGGTTTCGTGGTAGATGATGCCGTAGTCATGCTAGAGAACATTGTCCGCCACATGGAAATGGGCGAAAGCCGCATGGAAGCAGCCCTAAATGGTTCTAAAGAAATTGGTTTCACAATTTTATCTATGACCATTTCCTTAGTAGCGGTATTTATCCCGATACTGTTCATGGAAGGCATTCTGGGGCGACTGTTCCGCGAGTTTGCCGTTACCATCAGCGTTGCCATCTTGGTATCTGGCGTAATTTCCCTCAGCTTAACGCCAATGCTGTGTTCCAGATTCTTGAGTCCACCTCATCATGAGGAAGATGAGAGAGCAGGGGAAGCAGAGGAAGCAGGGGAAGCAGGGGAAGATGAGGGAAAAATTCTCAATTCACAATCCAAAATCCAAAATCCAAAATCCAAAATCCAAAACTTTAACCGTCGTCTCTACAACTTTTCGGAAAACATTTTTAATGTGATATTGGGTGGATACGATTGGAGTTTGAAGAAATCACTCAAGTATCACCGCACAACGATGGTGATTTCGGGAGCGATTCTTGTAGCGACAGTATATCTATTTATTATTGTGCCTAAAGGGTTTGTTCCCAACGCAGATGTTGGACAAATTACGGCAACTACTCAAGCATCAGAGGATATATCCTTTGATGAGATGGTAAAACATCAACAGGCTGTAGCTGCGATCGCTTACCGTGATCCGAATGTCGATTCCATCAACTCCAGCGTCGGGGCTGGTGGCCCCAATGCTTCCGCTAACTCTGGACGAATTTTAATCGAACTCAAGCCCCGCCATGAGCGCCATCTCAGTGCTGATGAGGTTGTGCAGGAACTCCGACCGAAGTTGTCAGTTGTGCCAGGAATTAAGGTTTTCTTGCAAAATCCCCCAGCCATCAATGTCGGTGGACAACAGACAAAAGCGCAGTATCAATTTACCCTGCAAACTCCCAATATTCAAGAACTTTACCAGTATGCTCCAGCTTTAGAAGAAAAACTGCGATCGCTCTCAGATTTACAAGATGTCAACAGCGATTTGCAAATCAAGAATCCCCAAGTCAAAGTAGACATTAACCGCGACCATGCTTCGGCTCTAGGTTTAACCGCCAATCAAATCGAAACTGCTCTGAGTAATGCTTATGGCACTCGCCAAGTTTCCACCATCTACGCCCCCGATAGCCAGTATCAAGTAATTATGGGTGTGGAACCCAAATATCAGCAAAATGCCAACGCCCTAGATTTACTCTCAGTTCGTGCGCCCAGTGGACAACTTGTACCTCTCAACGCTGTCACCACCTTGAGCAAGGATGTTGGCCCCTTAACCATCAACCACAAAGGGCAGCTGGCATCTGTCACCTTCTCCTTTAACCTCAAGCCAGGAGTGTCACTCGGTAACGTCACAGGGAAAATTGAGGAACTCGCCCGTCAAACTCTGCCACCTACTATTAGTACAGCCTTCCAAGGTTCAGCACAGGCATTTCAATCTTCAATTCAGGGGTTAGGATTGCTACTGCTGATTGCCATCCTGGTGATTTATATCGTGTTGGGGATTCTCTACGAGAACTTCATTCACCCACTGACAATCCTTTCTAGCTTACCCTCTGCTGGATTTGGGGCAATACTCACCCTGTTGCTGTTTCAAGTTGACTTGAATATTTACGCCTTCGTGGGGATTATTCTGCTGGTTGGTATTGTGAAGAAAAACGGCATTATGATGGTTGACTTTGCAATTATTGCCCGTCAAAACGGCAAAACTCCTTATGATG
The DNA here is from genome assembly GCF_036916985.1 of Nostoc sp. Lineage (GTDB taxonomy): Bacteria > Cyanobacteriota > Cyanobacteriia > Cyanobacteriales > Nostocaceae > Nostoc. The sequence goes on along the minus strand of NZ_JBALFD010000037.1, from coordinate 63,477 downwards.
CAATCTATGAAGCCTGCTTGGTGAGGTTCCGCCCAATCATGATGACAACAATGGCAGCACTCATGGGTACGCTACCCATTGCCCTTGGTTTGGGAGCCGGAGCAGATACACGCCGTCCCCTTGGTTTAGCTGTAGTTGGGGGGTTGTTGTTCTCGCAGTTTCTCACGCTTTATTTAACACCCGTTTTCTACACCTACATGGAGTCTTGGCAAACAAAGCTCAAAAAACGCAATTGGCGCAAACAGGCAGCGTAATTTGTAAATGCAGCTTACAGCAGTTTTCATGTATTTGAACCAGATGGTCTATTTACCTCGTTCCCAGTCTCCGACTGGGAATGCCGTCCTAGAGGCTCCGCCTCCCTTGTTGGAGCTGCTCTAAGGTGCTAACCTTGCCTTACCTAGACGCTGCTTTTCATACCATTGTGCGATCGCAGGTGTCCAATCTTCAAAATGAGGCCACATCATTTCACATAACTTTTGAATTTCAAGTTGAGCATCTTTTTTATTTCTCAGGTCACAAAAATGCAAAAAAGACCTTAAATTGAAACTCACTACAAAATGCTGACGATAATCAAAAGGCACTTTACCTCTTGCATGTTCTTCAGACATCCCAGCCTCAAAATCAGCTTTATATCGTTTAGCCGCTTCTAGACACCATTGCAAATCTGCTCCTCGTTGCTCTGGTGAATAGTGGTACTTTTTGCCTTGTCTATCAGTGTAATAACCAACGGGACGTAGATAAAAAACATCTTCTATGTCTTTCTTACCTTCTACTACGTCAATAAATTGGTTGCCCGTATATCTAAAAGATTGTACATCGAATGATACAGAAACACGATGAGTACGCGCCTGCTGCATGACACTGTGGGGAAAGTAGCCACAGTTAAAAACAATCTGGGGATGCTCTAAAGGCCCATAATGTCCCCTCTCACCCGCTAAAAGCCGCTTAACAATAACTTCGCCGCTTTGTGACTCTGAAGGCCAGGAGTCGCGCTCGTCAAACACAAACCCATCAGTATAGTCTTGGTGCATCGCGGCATAAATTACCTGCTGCGGGTTTGGTGTTTTGGCAATAACCTCTACTCGAAATCGATGCATTAGCTGTTAGGGAATGAATTTGTGACTGAAAGTGCTGACAAATAACGAGTAGAGCCTGTTGCTTAGACATGGCTGTGAACTCAATTCATTATCATATCTCTTCTCTGGCATATCTCTTCTCTGGCTTGGACTTCTAAGCTGTTGTGATTACAGTTTGCACATTGGGGCGGCAGGGGAGCAGGGTGCAGGGAGCAAGGGAGAGGATGATGCCTAATCATGCTTGTGATGCAATTTGCAGGCGCAACAGCTGACTCGATCGGATTAAGATACTTTACAAATATTAATGAGTTTGTTACAGTTATTTACATAAAAAGAAGACAGGGAAGAAACCATGCGTACAAACACTGCTATAATTGACGACCAAGGCAAATTGAACAACTTTGCGATCGAGCCAAGAGTTTATATAGATGAGCAAGGCGATCGCACTGGCTTCACTACCTATGCAGAATTACTCAATGGTCGTTTAGCAATGATTGGTTTTGTCTCTCTGATAGCATTAGAAGTATTCACAGGACACGGTATCGTTGGTATTTTGGCAAATCTGTAAAAACTAATTTATTTAAACTCCTAGCAAAATTAAGAGACGGTAGATATACCGTCTCTTAATCTATGGAAAACTTAGTGCTAGAGTAAAACTATACTGATAGCAAAAGCCGTTAGTTATCAGCATTAAGTTATCAGGTAAATTATGGTTTTAACTGCTTCAACTATGTTGCCATTAGGCACTAAAGCACCAGATTTTCATCTACCAGAAGTGGTATCTGGAAAGGCAACTTCACTTTCCACTTTTGCAAATAAAAAAGCACTCTTGGTAATGTTTATTTGTCGGCATTGCCCGTTTGTAAAACATGTCCAAAACGAACTAGTGCAGTTAGGAAAAGATTATTTTACAGGTGATTTAGCGATCGTTGCCATTAGTGCTAACGATGCCAAAAATTATCCAGATGATGCGCCAGAGTCGTTACAAGCATTTTCCACGGAATTAGGATTGAATTTTACCTTATGCTACGACGAGAGCCAGGAAACTGCAAAAGCTTACACAGCAGCTTGCACGCCAGATTTTTTTGTATTTGATGACCAACGCCAACTTGTTTATCGGGGACAACTAGATGATAGCCGCCCCAGTAATGGTAAACCCGTAACAGGGGCAGATTTACGCGCAGCCATTGAAGCAGTGCTAGCGGGTAAACCTGTTACGAGTGAGCAAAAGCCAAGTGTTGGTTGCAATATTAAATGGAAACCTGGAAACCAACCCAATTATTTTGGTTAAAAGGGATTGGGTATTGGGCATTGATAAAGAGGCAGAGGGGCAGGGTGCGGGGGGCGGAGGGGAAAACTCTTCTCCCTTGTTCCCTACTCCCTACTCCCCATAACTATCAATGTTTAATTTCCAAATTCAGTATGTAGCATCCTAATTGGACTTTTTCTGCCCACAATTCATATTCCAAACGCAAATGCTCCGGCAAGGGATGTCCGTTGAGAGTTAGGTTACTAGTAAAATTTCTTAAACGAATAGGATTGTTAGGTTGCAATGATTCAGTTGGCAACCAATAGCGACTAATGCCATAAACGCCCTGTTCCCAAAAGTGACGGTAACTCACTTGGCCGTTACCTTGCATAGTCATAATTACCCGATAAGGAGAAATCTCCAGCCACAAAATTCTGGGACTGTTAGGGGTATAAGCTTTGCTCTTACTTTGGGGTAGTGTGTCTTCTGGACTCAGGACACTCTCTACTTCGCAGCTAATTAGAGGCGGTGCGGTCAGCAGTAAATGGAATCTATCAGTATCTTTTTGATACAATGTCGCAGCGGTTTCGACAACAGACCAAATTGGTAGGTCAGTGGAAATAAGTGATAAGCACACGGGCTTGCGGTGATGGGTCAGCATGGGAGCGATAAGGGCTAAAAGCTATTGAACAAAATGAAATGAACACACTAGGCAGTCTAATAGGTCAGGGTAAGAAACTAAATAGTAAAGCAGGCTTAATATTAATGAATCCGCTGATTTGTTAATAAGCTACACAAAGCCGCATAGAAACAGGTAGAATATCAGCTTACACAGCAAAAACGGTATTTTTTCTAGAAAGAGCTAATTCGTAAGTAAAGCTTGTAAATATTCTAAAGCTATAGCCTCACAGCGGGAGTCGTTCCGGTGTATTCAAAAGCCAGTGTATCCTAATGTCGGCTTTTGTTATAACCGTAGAAACTCACGAAGACCTTTCTCATAAGTTAATTATTTAGCGACCCTCTTTTGCTGTCTCTAAGGGTTTGCATCTAGGCACTTGGCATAAATCTATCTTTGACTGTGCTTTGATGTTGGGCGCTTTAGCTCAAGGTTAAATCACATAACTCTGCGACAATACTATGATGATTTGTCACATCTCAACTAAGGCTATTAATCAAACCGATTAGCTCTTTATCAGTCAAAGCTTATAAAAAAAATAAACCCAGCAGGAGCCGTATAACAAGACCGCCTGCCAGGAAGGTATAGTATATTCCGGCCATGTTTGATTAGGTTAGCGCTTATTTGTAAAAAATAATTGCGTATCCCTAGATACAATAACTAAATACTTTGGCAAACACAGTTAAGAAAAGTTACTAAATAGGTTAATTTCCAATTAAAATTAACAATTTCTCGAATCAGGGAGTAAGGGAGCAGGGAAGATGCAAGGGAGCAGGGGGCAAGGGAGAAGAGTTTTCCCCTCCGCCCCCCGCACCCTGCCCCTCTGCCTCTTTTCAATACCCAATGCCCCATAATATAAGAAAGCGCTTCACACTTCTTAAATAATCAGCTTTATTAGAACAATGGCGAGAGACTTGCGGGGATTCATTAAAATATTGGAAGAGAAGGGACAATTACGGCGAATTTCAGCTTTAGTTGACCCAGATTTAGAAATTGCTGAAATTTCCAACCGGATGCTGCAAAAAGGTGGGCCGGGGTTGTTGTTTGAAAACGTCAAAGGCGCTTCCTTTCCGGTGGCGGTGAATTTGATGGGAACGGTGGAAAGGATTTGCTGGGCGATGAATATGCAGCATCCAGAGGAGTTGGAAACTCTGGGAAAAAAATTAAGTATGCTGCAACAGCCAAAACCGCCGAAGAAGATTTCCCAGGCGATAGATTTTGGCAAAGTGCTGTTTGACGTGGTGAAAGCAAAACCAGGACGTGATTTTTTCCCGGCTTGTCAACAAGTTGTAATTCAAGGTAATGATTTAGATTTAAACAAATTACCTTTAATACGTCCTTATATTGGTGATGCTGGCAAGATTATCACGCTGGGATTAGTAATTACCAAAGATTGTGAGACGGGTACGCCAAATGTAGGCGTGTATCGCTTGCAACTACAATCTCAGAATACGATGACAGTTCACTGGTTATCGGTGCGGGGTGGAGCAAGGCATTTGCGAAAAGCGGCCGAACGTGGGAAGAAATTAGAAGTTGCGATCGCACTTGGGGTAGATCCTCTAATTATTATGGCAGCTGCCACACCCATCCCTGTAGATTTATCAGAATGGCTATTTGCTGGACTTTATGGTGGTTCTGGTGTGCAATTGGCTAAGTGTAAAACTGTAGATTTGGAAGTTCCCGCAGATTCCGAATTTGTCTTGGAAGGAACGATTACACCAGGAGAAGTTTTACCAGATGGGCCCTTTGGCGACCACATGGGTTATTACGGCGGCGTGGAAGATTCGCCATTAATCCGCTTTGAGTGTATGACACACCGGAAAAATCCGATTTACTTAACAACATTTAGCGGCCGTCCACCGAAAGAAGAAGCGATGATGGCGATCGCACTCAATCGCATTTATACTCCCATACTGCGGCAACAAGTCTCAGAAATTGTCGATTTCTTCTTACCAATGGAAGCTTTGAGTTACAAAGCGGCGATTATTTCCATTGATAAAGCGTATCCGGGACAAGCACGAAGGGCAGCCTTAGCGTTTTGGAGTGCTTTACCACAATTTACATACACAAAATTTGTAATTGTTGTAGATAAAGATATAAATATTCGCGATCCGCGTCAAGTTGTGTGGGCAATTAGTTCCAAGGTTGACCCAGTGCGGGATGTCTTTATTTTACCGAATACACCTTTTGATACGTTGGATTTTGCCAGTGAGAAAATTGGCTTAGGTGGACGTATGGGAATTGATGCAACTACAAAAATTCCACCAGAAACAGACCATGAATGGGGTTCGCCTTTGGAATCTGACCCTGATGTGGCGGCGATGGTAGAGAGACGATGGGCGGAGTATGGTTTGGCAGAGTTGCAGTTAGGAGAAGTAGACCCAAATTTATTTGGTTACGATATGAGGTAATGTGCTAGCTCAACTTTACCGGACAAGTTACACACATTCCAATACTGTTCGGTTAACGTGAGTTCGACGAACCTCTCCCTCCCAACCTCCCTCTCCGAAACGGAAAGGGAGGAGCAACGAAAAATTAAGCTTTTTGCTCCCCTCTCCGACACGGAGAGGGACTGGGGGAGAGGTCAAATAAGACTTGTCGAACTCACGTTAAATTAAAGGGTTTAAGACCCCTATATCTACATGTAGTAGCCATTTCAGTCGGGGTTTATCTTGAGAAATCGCTCCACTTGGGATGCATCCCAAGACCGCGTTTCTCGCTAAATCCCCCGTTAGCGCTAGCGTAAAGCCTTCTCTACGAGAGGCTGCGCCAACGGCATGGCAACGCTGCGACGGAGGAGCGTCAGTTGCCACAACGCGGGGAACCCGCGCAAGGCACTTCTCTTCTCTACGAGACGCTACGCGAACGTCTGGAATGTCTTTAATTTTGAATTTTGTTAGCGCAGCGTAAAGCCTGCGGCATGGCTTCTCTACGAGAGGCTGCGCCAACGCTTAGAGCGAGTCTTCTCCCTTGGCGTTAGCCTCTCCCTTTGGGAGAAGGGGAGACGCTAAGAGCGATAGCGCCGGCGGCAAGCGAGTCATCGAGCGTCAAGAGCGTCATTTTGAATTTTGAATTGTTAATTCTTCTCTCGGTGTCCTCTGCGCCTCTGTGGTAGCCTAAATCTATTTTTTCTCTACAACAATGACTAACTCAGCACCAAGTCGTTTGGGTGAACTCGCCAACCTATTTTTTAAACTGGGCGTTATCGGCTTTGGCGGCCCGGTTGCCCATATTGCCATGATTGAAGATGAAGTGGTTAAGCGCCGTCAGTGGTTGACAAGGGAGCATTTTCTAGATTTGCTGGGGGCAACTAACCTAATTCCTGGCCCAAATTCCACAGAAATGGCTATTCATATAGGATACATTTATGCAGGATGGCTGGGGCTGATTGTGTCAGGCGTTTGTTTTGTCTTACCTGCGGTTCTAATTACTGGCGGGTTTGCTTGGGTTTATGTTGCCTACGGCACTCTACCCCAAGTCGCCCCCTTACTTTATGGCATTAAACCAGCAGTTTTAGCAATCATCATCAATGCCCTCTGGGGCTTGGCAAAAAAGGCTGTGAAAACTCGCCAATTACTAGTAATTGCTTTGGCTGTAGCATTACTGACATTATTATTGAAATTAAATGAAGTAGTTGCCCTATTAATTGGGGGATTGCTGGGTATGATTTGGTTACATTCTGGCGATCAAAACGATAAACCAGGAGATAAAGCCAATTTTTTAATTGCTAGTCTTAGCACAGGTGCAACTTTGAAGGCATCAGCGGCTATTGCTGCATTAGTCGCTACTGCATCTACTGCAACCAACGTTTCTTTATGGCAGTTGGGTTGGTTTTTTCTAAAAGTTGGTAGTGTTTTGTTTGGTGGTGGCTACCTTTTGGTGGCTTTTCTCCAAGGGGGATTAGTTCAAGAATACGGTTGGCTGACACAACAACAGTTACTAGATGCGATCGCAATTGGTCAATTTACTCCTGGCCCAGTACTTTCCACTGCTACCTTTATCGGTTATGTCATTGCCGGCATACCTGGCGCTATTGTAGCCACAATCGGGATTTTTCTACCTTCTTTTGTTTTTGTTGCTGCTCTAAATCCCCTAATCCCACGCTTACGGGCTTCTTCTTGGACTAGAGCCTTTTTGGATGCTGTGAATGTTAGTGCTGTAGCGTTAATGGTTGTTACTACTCTTCAACTGGGGGCAGCAACTTTAAAATTACCACAAGCCCCATTTGTAGATTTTCTCGCCCTGGCGATCGCTATCGTCTCAGCCATTTTAGCCATTCGCTTTCGCATCAATGCTGCATGGCTTGTCTTTGGTAGCGCTTTCATTGGATGGGGTGCTTCACTCTTGGGCTACATTCGATGAAATTGCAAGTATTGTAGAGCAGCTATTAGCTTGATTTTAAACACTTATTCGTTTAAGTGTATTTTTTGACTTCAGCTTTGTATCCTCTCTCTGCCTCGAATTTATAGAGATTTTGCTGATTTTACTGGCTGAAACAAGTCAAAAAATAGATAAATTAAATCTTGCTTTCAAACTATTTTCATGTGATAATCACCATTAACTCCGGTAAATACGTAAACTTACCGGAGTTTTGTTAGAGTTGAATAACTCAGCTTTTGAAAAGCTGTAAATATACCATTCTATAACTCTAGGGCTACTATCTATAAAAGTTTGCTACTTTGCTTTGTAGCACACATCTGTGCATACTTTAAATTTAAATTTAAAACATGACAGATAAGTTTTTCATGCCAATTTTTATATCTATATTCAATCATTTAATCATGCCAACTTGGAGCCGGTTGAAATCTTCCCAGTCCCCAATCCCTAGTCCCCATTACCCCTTATCCCCAGTCCCTATTTCAATGCGAAGTCTTTCGGTAATGTTTGCACTAGGTTCCTTTTTGGGTTTAGCGATCGCTACTACTACCAGCAACTCCCAAAATGCGACAGCCGCCCGCCCCATCGCAGCCAACTTCTCAAATGTGACACTGCGAATAGGTAAGCAAAAAGGAGGATGGGATTTACAACTCAAATTAGCTGGGCAAGATAAATTTCCCTACAAAGTTGAGTATAAAGAATTTACAGGGGGAAACTTTATCTTGCAGGGAATTAACGCCGGCGCCCTCGACTTGGGTGGTGCTAGTGAGATCCCGCCCATTTTTGCCATTGAGTCGAAAGCTGCAATCAAAATCATTGCTAGCAGGACGGGGCCAACTGTTGGCCAAGTTGTACTCGTACCAAAAAACTCCACAGCTAAGAAGTTCGCCGACCTCAAAGGAAAGACCATCAGCTATGTCAGAGCCACTACAGCCCATTACTTCTTAATTAAGATGTTAGAGCAAGAGGGTTTGACACTCAAGGATGTTGATGCCAAACCATTGACCATCCCTGATGGACTCTCTGCCTTCAGGAGAGGCGACCTAAGTGCATGGGCTACCTACGGTTATGCCATCCATCAAGCCAGGAAAGATGGGGCAAAAGTATTCCGATCAGCAAAGAATATTCTGAGTGGTAACTTTGTGATTGCAGCTGCCCCCAGTGCGATCGCCGATCCCGACAAAAAAGCAGCGATCGCAGACTTCCTTTGTCGGGTGAAGAAGGCGCAAAATTGGCAAGAATCCAATAGACATCTCCGAAAAAGAATGTAAAGACGTAGCAGTGCTACGTCTCTACAAGGGTTCTGGGTAACGCATCTTTAATTTCTGGAGATGTCTAATATAGATAAATGGTCTAAAACTTATGCTCAAAGTATAGGAGTTGATGAAAAAATTGTCCTCGAAGATGCCAAAGAGGGAGTAAAACAGCGGCGATCGCAATTACTGCCGATTTCTCAAAAAGCGATCGCTTCCCAACAAGATGTAGCTGATACCTTTTATCGTGCAGGCGTTATTCCATCGAAGGTTGATGTAAAACCGCTATGGGATGGAAGCTTCACCAATGCAATTAATCAATGTAAATGATCGAATTTTAGATTGATTAATTCAAAATCCTAAATTGAGTGACGGTCTTAAGTTCAACCAAGGAGTAACTAATTTGTCTATGAAGTTCCAGCCATTTGATCTCATCCCAACTTGGAGTCGGTCGAAATCTTCCCAGTCCCCAATCCCTAGTTCCCAATCCACAGTCCCTATTTCAATGCGAAGTCTTTCGGCAATGTTTGCACTGGGTTCCTTTTTGAGTTTAGCGATCGCCACTACTACCAGCAACTCCCAAAATGCTACAGCCGCTTACCCGATTGCGGCCAACTTGTCAAACGTAACCCTACGTGCTTCTAAGTTCAAAGGCGGTTGGGATTTGCAACTCAAGTTATCTGGGCAAGATAAATTTCCCTACAAAACTGAGTTCACAGAATTTACTGGCGGAAACTTTATCGTACAAGCAATCAATGCCAATGCTATTGATATTGGTAGTGCTAGCGAGATCCCACCGATTTTTGCAATTCAATCCCAAGGGGCGGTAAAAATCATTGCTTCCATTAAGGGGCCGACAGTGGGTCAAGTCGTACTCATACCACAAAATTCCAAAGCGAAGAAGTTTAGTGACCTTAAAGGTAAGAAAGTCGGCTATGTGAAAGCGACTACAGCCCATTACTTCTTAATTAAGATGTTGGCACAAGAGGGATTGACGCTTAAAGATGTGAATGCCGTACCGCTAACTATTCCTGACGGACTCTCTGCCTTCAGGAGAGGCGACTTAGATGCCTGGGCTACTTACGGTTACGCAATCCAGCAAGCGCAGAAAGACGGAGCGAAGGTACTCAAATCAGCGAAAAACATTCTCAGCGGCAATTTTACCATTGTCGCCGCGCCGAGTGCGATCGCCGATCCTAATAAAAAAGCGGCGATCGCAGACTTCCTCTGCCGCATTCAAAAATCGCAAGATTGGCAAGCATCGAATATAGAGGTGTGGTCAAAGAACTATGCAAAAGCAATTGGAGTGGATGAAACTTTTGTCCTTAAAGATGCCAAAGAGGGGCTAAAACAAAGGCCATCGAAAGTGCTGCCAATTTCCCAACAAGCGATCGCTTCTCAGCAAGATGTCGCCGACACCTTTTATCGTGCCGGAGTCATCCCTACGAAGGTTGACGTGAAACCATTATGGGATGGAAGCTTTACCAATGCGATTAATAAATGCAAATAATGAAGAGTGCTGAGTGCTGAGTTAAAAGACTACGCCACTTGCGGGTGGAGTATCAACCTTCTCTTGCATAAGAAGATTCCGCTATCGGGCGGGGCTTGTACCAAATACATAAGTGATGAGTAGTTTTTTTACTTACTATAAGCCGAGGGACCGAGTGTGGTCAATCAACGGTTTGACTGACAATCAAAAAGTTAACTTCAATTAAGGTGAAATATGTCCATTCAAGACACAGTAACTAGCTGGGAACAACTGTTAGAAATTGCCCAAAAAAATACCCCTGCTCGACGGGTGCGTAGACCAGGGCAATCTCCTTCTACTGCTCCTATCCCTAGCAGTCTCCATAAACTGCCACCAGATACAGAACCGTCAGTATTGCTCTACCGCGATACTAACTCTTGGTGTCCATTTTGCGAACGAGTTTGGTTTGCTCTCGAAGAAAAGGAAATTCCCTTTGCAACAGAGTTTATCGACTTAACTAACAAGCCTAAATGGTATACAGACTTAGTTCCTACAACCCTTGTCCCGGCTGCAAAAATTGAGGGAAAGTTAGTTTATGAATCCAAAGACATTCTCTTAGCCTTAGAAGAACAATTTGGGCCAACCTTGCTCCCTGAAGACCCAGAGGAAAACGCAGTTGCTAGGCAATGGCTTGAGGATGCTGAAACCAATGGTGTGAGAGATATCGCTTACAAATTTCTCAGACAAGCTCCTGAAGATCCGAATGAATTAGCCAGCTTACAGGCAGCTTTTGAAGCAAAATTAGACGAACTCGAACAACTTCTTGGAAAGTATGCTGGCCCCTACTTTTTGTCAACATTTAGCGTGGTAGATATTACCTACAGCCCTCATTTAGACCGTTTGGCGGCTAACTTACCCGTTTATCGGGGATATCACCTCAAAGGAAATCCCCGATATCCGCGGATCAACGCTTGGTTTGAAGCACTTAAGCAGCGTCCTGCCTATCAGCGCGTCAAATCGGATGATACCACCAACAATTTACTCCTGCGTCGCCGATGGGGTGTAACGCCAATCGGCAATCCTTTGCCCCCCGATCCAGCAGCTAGCCAAGAAATCCAATTTCGGGCAGAAGCGGCTGAGAGGTTGACTGATAACCGAGAAGTTGCTTTAGGAGATATCCTCAAAAACTCTGGGGTGCAAGCATTGGCAGTCAATGGCGACACAACAGCCGTTAAAGAAGCAGTTGATTTTCACCTGAGATTGCTGGCTGACTATCTCATCAACGGCAATGGTGCAGCATTACCGTGGGGACGCGTGGGTGGCAAAGACAATGCCGATCCAACTGCGGCCGCAATTGGAGCCATCACACTTGCCTATGTGAGAAATCGCATCTGTGCGCCACGGGATATGAGCGCTGGTGCTGCAACTGCATTCCGGGCAGCAGCAGATAAAGTGTTGGCATCTCTCTATTAGGGAACTCCAAGAAATAAATTACCCAATATTGTGGCGTGGGCATCTTGCCTGCCCAGTTTGTATGGCGGGCGAGACGACCACCCCACAAGAGTTAATTGGATATTTTTTGATTTGTCAGTCCCTTAGCATTATTAGCGATCGCTACTGACAAGCTAAAATTCTATTTAGCACGGTGGTAGTCTGGATAATTTTTAACTACCACCGATGATGCGATCGGGTTCATTTTCTATCTGTACCTGCCATTTCTGCGATCGCCAACTGAGAACTCAGCCCGACAACCATTTTTCACCCAAATACGATCATTCCGATAGCCCCAATTTCCTCTACAAGTGGCATCAGACAACTGCCTAACAAGCCTCACTCTTCCTCTACTACGTATTGAACAAGTATTTCTCTGATTATTACGACTTGAACAAGTGATTATCTCCTGAGCGGAAGCGGGAGCTGCAACGCCCAAAAGTGTACCTATACTAATGCTGGCAACCATAAAGGTGGCAGCAACAATGGGAAGACGCATAACCATATTCAATGTTAAACCTATTCAAAAACTAAAAAACAAAAACTATAGTAATTATAGCAAATGGCATTAATAGCCAAATTTCCAATCAATTAAATGCAAAGAATACTTGCATCATTAATAGTATTAATAGTATTAAATACAACAGGTTCTATCAAGAATATAACTACTACTTAAGGAGTAAAGCCAGGAACGTAAAAAGTCTAAAACCTATATACAGCATGTTTATAGTAGGCTTTTTCCACCTTAAATTTCGTTTTATAACTGAATCTAAGATCAATACATTTGGGCATTGATTTGAGCAAATTTATGTAAATAAAAAAAGGAGAGTATTGCTACTCTCCTAAGGTAATATGAGTGAAAATTTATTTTCTTAGTGATTCAAGCGAGCTTGACGTTCACGCAATTCACGAACATGTCGCTCACGAGCTTGACGTTCACGCAATTCACGAGTGCGTCGTTCACGAGCTTGGCGTTCACGCAATTCACGAGCGTGTTGTTCACGGATTTGGCGTTCACGTTGAATTCGATTGTTGTTAAAAGCTACAGTATCATGATTAAAACGATCGCGCTCAGATTTAAATTCAGCAGCATTAGCATTTTGAGAAAGAGCAGCAATTGAGGTAGCTGCTAATAAGCCTCCAAGTAGAATAGATTTTAAGCGGTTCATATATTTCTTAATCTGACTTGCATTACTTGATTTGTACATTCTCAATGTAATCGGCATAATCAGATATACGCCTGTGACAAAAGTCATATTTAAATAGTTACTTTTGTCACTAATACTAGGATTTATATTTAATTTTTAAAATTGGATAACGGTCGAGATTTCACTTAATATATGTTATACTCTCAGTATTCTTAGTAAGATTTAAATCTAATTCCTATTAGCACACCACAAAAAGGGTATGGAATTTAACGAGTCAAGGGTTTGCCTCGTTCCCAGCCGGAGGCTGGAAACGAGGTTTTAAAGGAGTTGCGGAATGTCAAATTATTTCACTAAATCCTTCACCTTATTGATAATACTCACTGGATCAATGCCTTGGTGTAAAAATTGTTCCCATAAACCGCCGCAACCTTCTTTATGAGTACCAAGATAAGCATAGTTGGGAGTAAACCCACGCTCTAATAGCCAGCTACCAAAACGGCTGCCCAATCCAGTTCGACGGTTAAAGGATTCTACAACCAGTACAAAAGGAGCATTACCAATTTTCACCATCATCTCTTCGTCAATAACGTTTAGGGTTGGTTTATTGATCAAACCTACGTCTAGCCCTTCTTGCTGGAGACGCTCGACAGCATCGAGGGCACGATACAGAGCTTCACCAAAGCTGATGATGTAGCCTTGGGTTCCTTCTCGAATTACCTCATCTTTGCCAGGGACAAATTTATAATCACTACCAAAAAAGTCATGACCGTTTTTGTCAAGAATTAATGGTACTTTAGAACGGGTAGAAAAAATAAACCGCAGTCCCGGATCAAAGAATACAGCTTCTACACAAGCTTTCATTTGATTAGCATCAGATGGAAAGTAAAGACGTGTTTCATAGCCATCATCTAAACCATTGTCAGCGAACATATTGTTCAAACCGAAGTGGCAGGTATTATCTGCCATATCATCGATACCTGCATGAGAAAAGTGACAAAGTACATTAGAGTAGTTCAACCGCGCCATCGTAATCTCTGAGATACACATTTCCAAGAAGGCGCTAAAGGTTGCGAAAATACCTTGCTTTCCTGCCTCCATCCCAAATCCGGCAGCAGCAGAAAAGTTACCCCGTTCCATGATGCCAGAGGAGATAAAAATTTCCGGGTAGGCATCGTGAATCTTCTTCAGACCACAAGAGCCTTCAAGATCGCTATCGATGACTCTGACTTTTTGCTTGCGTTCTGCTTCACTGATGCGACTTAAGACAGAAACTACCGCATCACCAAACACATTGCGGTTAGCATCCCATTTATTACTAGAGCCAAGAAAAGTGTAAGTGTGCTTCGGTTTTTGAATGCTCTTAATGTATTCAACAGCAGTAGTTTGTTGGTGTGATTCGAGATATTGAATTGCTAACTCTACGGAAATCACATCATGACCGTGAGTCGAACCTTCTAACCCTTTAATACCAGGACACATGGGGCGTTTATTGATGATGGCAACTGGCCCAGGAGTTGCTACAGCTTCGCAAATCCGACGGTATAAATCGTCTAAGTCTTCTCCATCTCCTTCGAGTATCTTCAATCCATGCCCTTCTAAGGTTTTGGCGACTGTAAAACCGGGTAAATATTTTGAAGGATGTCCCGCGATTGTCACGTCATTATCATCAATGATTAGCTTCACATTAAGATATTGAGCAACAGCCAAGCGGGCAGCTTCCGCATCATTCCCTTCTTGCTGGGAACCATCAGAACCAAGACAGAAAACAATCTTACCTGGATTGGCGATCGCTACGCCGTTGACATAGGGCCATATATGTCCTAGTCGTCCAGAGCTAAATTTTACACCAGGAGTTAACCCTAATTCCGGGTGTCCTGGTAAGCCGGAGTGGGCTTCACGATAGTGTAGGAGTTGCTCACTTGGTAAGTCACCGTGCAAAGCTGCCATCAAATACTGAGTTGCAACTCGATGTCCAGCTTCATCAAAGAAAATTGGCACAAATTGATCCGATGCTGCCCGAAATAAGGCATCAAGTATGACCACCTCTGGTACTGTGTCATAAGGCCCTCCAGTGTGACCACCCACCCCTCTAGCAGCTCCGGTGGCTGTAAAAAAGACGATCGCATCACGGCAGAGTTGAATATTTGTTTTTAGGCTCTCTCGTTCCTCCACGGTAAGAGTTGTCTTGGCTGGGTTAAGAACTAAAGGCTTGTAAGCACTCAAATCAATGGGAAATTGAATCTTCGTAACAGTCACGTCGCTTCGCTCCGAATTCAAAAGTCAAAATTCAAAATTCAAAATTAATGATCCCCATAAATAAATAGTGTTGCTGAATCGAGGTGTGAACTTGGATGTAGAGACGTTGCAATGCAACGTCTCTACAAGGATTTTGAAATAACGCAAAATTATTTTTCATACAGCAATCAGCAACACCAAATAAATTTAGGGGCTTGTATCCTTTTCGTTTTCGGTCATTGAAAATGCAGCTAAGATTGTTAAATCCCGCTTGCGTGAATATGCTTGAATTTATTTAAAGACGATCAGAAATATGCAGAAACCTGCATGTCTATGAGTATAAACTCACAAACGTGCAATTTCAAGATCAAATATGCAACTTCAGGAAAATCAACTATGCTGACTGCGGAGCGCCGACAATTCATCTTGGAAATTCTGCGACGTGACAAGAAGGTACTATCGTCGGAACTCAGCGCTGTTCTAAAGGTTTCTGAGGATACGATTCGTCGGGATCTGCGAGAACTAGCTGAATCTGGTCTTTTGCAGCGCGTTCATGGGGGGGCACTTCTGGTTTCTCCAGCTGTTGCGAGTTATGCCGATCGCCAAAAGCAAGCACCGAAAGAAAAAGAAGCGATCGCTCGTGCAGCTGCCAAATTAGTTTGTACTGGACAGGTGGTGATTTTAGATGGAGGCACAACAACACTCCAAGTAGCCCGTCATTTGCCCTTGGATTTGCAAGCGACAATTGTCACCAATAGCCCTCCCATTGCGATCGCCTTGGCAGAACATCCCCATATTGAAGTTGTCATGTTGGGTGGACAACTCTACAAAAAAGCCTTGGTAAACGTTGGTGCTACAACAGTTGAGGCATTACGAATGATTCGTGCAGATTTGTGCATGTTGGGGGTGTGTAGTCTACATCCAGAATTTGGGATTAGTGTAGCGAACTTGGATGAAGCCCATGTCAAACGAGCGATGATTGCTGGAGCCGCGGAAGTAGTTGGATTAGCCACAGAGGAGAAGTTAGACACTGCTGCACCTTATGTTGTGCAGTCGATTCATGCACTAACTTATCTTGTAACTGCACCGACTGTATCCGATAGGCTGCTAACTTCTTACAAAGCTTTAGGTTTGACGATCATTCGTGATGAGTCGGCTTGAGAGGGCGGGGCAGGGAGCAGGAGGTAAAGCCGACCTACTTATTATCGTTAATTAAAGGGTTTAAGAACCTGCAATCTACATGTAGCATCCATTTCAGTCGGGGTTTGTCTTGAGAAATCGCTCCACTTGGGATGCATCCCAAGACCGCGTTTCTCGCTAAATCCCCGTCTGAAATTTCTTTAATTTTGAATTTTGTTAGCGCAGCGTAAAGCCTTCTCTACGAGACGCTGCGCGAACGGCATGGCTTCTCTACGAGACGCTGCGCGAACGCTTAGAGCGAGTCATCGAGCGTCATTTTGAATTTTGAATTGTTCAGGTGTCATTTTGTCCAGATACTTTGGTCGGTGATGGAACGCACTTCGATCTGTGCAGGCAAGATTTGGTCTTTGTAGGAACGATCAGCCACGGTTTGTAGTGCGCGGATATCGTCATCACTCACCGGGCGCAGTTCTCGTGCGGAGCGCTGGGTAATGGATTTTGAGGTGTTTAGTGGCAAGCGTGACAGTTTCGCGTAAACTTGAGCATAGCCATCTGGATTGGCGATCGCCCAGTCGCTAGCTTTGTTCAGCCGCTTTAAAAAATCTGCGATCGCCGCCCGCTTACCAGGATCGGCTAAAGCCTTGTCGCTTGCGGTAATTAACGATAATCCACTGTTGATACCCTGACCGTCGCGCAGCACCCGCCCACCATTTTGTTGCGCCACATAAAAGTAGGGATCGAAGGTCGCCCACACTTCGATACTCTTGGATGAGAAGGCCGCAGATGCATCAGTTGGTAGCACAAATTTGACCGTTACATCACTGCGTTTCAGACCAACCTCTTCAAGGGCACCATAAAGCTGGTACTGCGAAACACTCCCCCGCGCCGAGGATACTACTACAGTCTTACCCTTCAGGTCAGCCACGCCTTTGATGGGAGAATCGGCATGAACGATGATGCCAAGTCCTTCGCCCTTGCTAACTTTGGTTGCAAGGATCTTAAGCGGCGTTTTACCTACGGCTGCGGCCAGAACAGGAAGATCGCCGGCGGGCGCGGTATCCACTGCACCCACACGCAGCGCTTCAAATAAAGGTGCTGCACCCTGGAAGCTTGCCCATTTGTATTTATACGGCACACCTTCAAGTGCATTGGCGGCTTCCACAAGCGCCCGCGTACCACCAACTTGATCGCCTAGCACGACGGTAACTTGTGACAGATCAACATTTGTTGCTTTTTGCGGACTGGCTAGCTCCCCACATCCATAGAGTCCTAGCAAGGGGAGAAATGCAACCGACAGGATGAGTACCTTATTGATATGGTTGAATCGCATCATGTGTAAGTGGGGAGTGAGGAAAAGATCAATTTCATGCTTGGCGGTGTACAAAGTTCATCGGGACTACTGGTCTGTCCCATTAATTCTGATAGGTGAATCAAATTTCAATTTCTCTTCTTTACCTCTTAACTTTGCGCTCTTTGCGTCCTTCTCTAACGAGACGCTGCGCGAATGCGGTTCGTTCTTTTTTCCCTCAAATTTAATGGGACAGACCACTACTTTCTACCTCGCTATTGCAAAACTTAATTACGAATTACGAATTACGCATTACGCATTATTCTAAGATTCCTGTTTTGTATGCTGGCCCCAAGGTTCACGAGCGAAGATCCGGCGTACCATTGGCTCAAAGAAAGTCAGGGGCAGAGTATCATAGTTTGGATCAAATGATTCTTGATCCCACTTATGGCAGAATTCAGCAGTGGGGTCAAAGTAAGGATGACCTCGAAACTTTTCTCTAGCATGGCGATCGCGTCCTGTATGATGCCAGAAATAATAGCCTTGGAAAATCCCATGATGTTCAATTATCCAATGGGTAGATGGAGTCACATAAGGTTTGAGGATGGCTGCTCCTAGCTCTGCGTGATTTACAGGTGCTAATAAATCACCAATATCATGCAGCAATGCAGCCACTACAACTTCTTCTTCTGCCTCATCCCGAAAAGCGCGTGTTGCCGTTTGTAACGAATGCTGATAGCGATCGATCAAATTTCCTGGATAACTCTCTTGTAAGCCAACTAAAAGTGTTAGGGCGCGATCGGCAACCTGATTTAACAAAGGCTTAGAGTGTTCCCGTAACAAAAGATAATCCTCTTTTGTTCCATCTGCCATTCGTGTATAAGTGGCAATAGGTCTTTTTGTAGATGAGTCTGACATTACATACTCCCGACGTGAATCTCAAAATTCTCTGTTTATCCAAACATGAGTTATTCTTTCAATACTTTGGCAATTTACAAGTATTTGCATCTCCCCAGTCCCCAGTCTCCAATCCCCATTCCCTACTACGCTGGGTACTGATGCCCAATGATGGGATGAGTTTGATAAGGCTCTTCAAGAAACTTGCGCTCTTCATCAGAAAGTTTCAAATCTACAGCCTCAACTGCATCTTTGAGATGTTCTATCTTGCTTGCACCAACAATCGGAGATGTCACACCTGGTTGATGTAATACCCAAGCTAAAGCAATTTGTGTTGGTTTCACACCGCGTTTTTGCGCTAATTCGACGACGCGATCGACTACTTGAAAATCAGAATCTCGATAGTAGCGACTATGACCCAATTCGTCGGTTTTTGCTCTTATTGTCTCACCATAGCCTTCCTTAGTGCGATTCCCAGCCAAAAAGCCTCGCGCTAAAGGACTCCAGGGAATAATCCCAATCCCTTGGTCTAAAGACAGAGGTATTATTTCTCTCTCTTCTTCTCGATAAACCAAGTTGTAATGGTTTTGGATAGAAACAAAGCGTGTCCAGCCGTGTTTATCAGCAGTATAAAGAGCTTTAACAAACTGCCAAGCGTAAACACTTGAGATTCCCAAGTAGCGAACTTTACCTGATTTCACTACATCATGAAGTGCTTCTAAGGTTTCTTCAATTGGTGTCTCATAGTCCCAACGGTGAATCTGGTATAAATCTACGTAATCTGTTTGTAGCCGCCGTAAGGAAGCGTCAATGCTATCAAAAATATGCTTTCGAGATAGTCCTCGGTCATTGGGCCCATCACCGACTTTATTGTAGACTTTGGTAGCAATTACAACTTTATCTCTTTTCGCAAAGTCTTTTAATGCCCGACCTAAGATTTCTTCGCTCACACCCAATGAGTATGTATCAGCGGTGTCAAAGAAATTAATTCCCAATTCCAAAGCCAGTTTAATAAATGGGCGACTTTCTTCTTCTTCTAATACCCATTCATGCCATTTGCGAGAGCCAAAGGTCATAGCACCTAAAGCTAGGCGCGATACTTTCAGTCCAGTTTTGCCGAGATTTACGTATGTCATAATTTTTTAGGGATTAAGTATGGGGTATTGGGGATTGGGGATTGGGGATTGGGGATTGGGCATGGGACATGGGACATGGGACATTTACTGGTTCCCAGCCTGGAGGCTGGGAACCGATTCTTGGAGGCTCCGCCTCCAGTGGGCTGACCAGAGGCAGCAGCCCTCTCAGAATTCGTTCCCAGCCTGGAGGCTGGGAACGAGGCGCAGTACCCAGTACCCAGTACCCAGTCCCCAATCCTGTTACGCTGGGTACTGATGCCCAATGATGGGATGAGGCTGATAAAGCTCTTCTAGAAATTTGCGCTCTTCATCAGAAAGTTTTAAATCCACAGCTTCAACTGCTTCTTTAAAATGCTCTATCTTAGTTGCCCCAACAATTGGGGCTGTCAGTCCTGGTTGATGCAATAGCCAAGCTAGGGCAATTTGCGCTGGTTTGACACCGCGTTTTTGAGCCAACTCAGCGACGCGAGCAACTATTTGAAAATCTGACTCTTGATACTGGCGGTTTCCCTCTGAATCTTCGACTTTTGACCGTACTGTTTGACCGCCTTCTTGAGTGCGATTTCCAGCCAAAAAGCCTCGTGCTAAAGGACTCCAGGGAATAATCCCAATGCCTTGGTCTAGAGATAGAGGTATAATTTCACGTTCTTCTTCGCGGTAAATCAAGTTGTAGTGGTTTTGGATAGAAACAAAGCGAGTCCAACCGTGTATGTCAGCCGTGTAAAGAGCTTTAGCAAATTGCCAAGCATAAACACTAGAGATTCCCAAATAACGCACTTTACCTGATTTAACTACGTCATCAAGTGCTTCTAGAGTTTCCTCAATTGGTGTTTCATAATCCCAACGGTGAATCTGGTACAAATCTACGTAATCTGTTTGTAACCGCCGCAAGGAAGCATCTATACCATCAAAAATATGTTTGCGAGATAGTCCTCTGTCATTAGGGCCTTCACCAGCTTTACCGAAGACTTTTGTCGCAATTACAACTTGATCTCTTTTGGCAAAGTCTTTGAGTGCCCGTCCTAAAATTTCTTCACTGATGCCTTGTGAATAAACATCAGCTGTGTCAAAGAAGTTAATTCCCAATTCCAAAGCCAGTTTGATAAAGGGGCGGCTTTCTTCTTCTTCTAATGTCCATTCTCGTAGTTTACGAGAACCAAAGCTCATAGTACCAAGGGCAATACGTGATACTTTTAATCCACTTTTTCCGAGATTTATGTATGTCATAAGTTTTTAGGGGTTGGGGCATTGGGAATGGGGCATAGGGCATAGGGCATTGGGAAAAACTCTGCTCCCCTATTCCCTTGCTTCTTCCCCATTCCCTAGTAACAGATATTGCTATGAACGACTGGCGGAGGCGGTTGGGTACTGATGTCCTAATATGGGATGTGGTGTGTAAGGTTCTTCCAGGAATTTACGCTCTTCATCGGAAAGCTGCAAATCTACAGCCTCAACTGCTTCTTTGAGATGCTCTATTTTGCTAGCCCCAACTATCGGAGCCGTTACGCCTGGTTGATGCAATAGCCAAGCTAGGGCAATTTGTGTTGGTTTCACGCCGCGTTTTTGCGCTAATTCGACGACGCGATCGACTATTTGAAAATCTGAATCTTGATAGTAGAGATTGTGGGCGAATTCGTCGGTTTTTGCTCGCACGGTTTGACCATAGTCTTGTTTACTACGATTTCCAGCGAGGAAACCACGCGCTAGGGGACTCCAAGGAATGATCCCAATTCCTTGATCTAGAGATAAAGGTATGATCTCTCTCTCTTCTTCTCGATAAACTAAGTTGTAGTGATTTTGAATAGATACAAAGCGACTCCAACCGTGTATGTCAGCCGTGTAGAGGGCTTTGGCGAATTGCCATGCGTAAACACTTGAGATTCCTAAGTAACGAACTTTACCTGATTTCACTACATCATGTAGCGCCTCTAGGGTTTCTTCTATGGGCGTTTCGTAGTCCCAACGGTGAATTTGATACAAATCGACATAATCTGTTTGTAAGCGCCGTAATGAGGCATCAATACCATCAAAAATATGCTTACGAGATAGCCCGCGATCGTTGGGGCCATCACCGATTTTATTGTAGACTTTGGTAGCAATAACTACTTGATCTCTTTTAGCAAAGTCTTTGAGCGCCCGTCCCAGAATTTCTTCACTGGCACCTAAGGAGTAAACATCAGCGGTGTCAAAGAAGTTAATGCCCAATTCCAAAGCTAGTTTAATAAATGGGCGACTTTCTTCTTCTTCTAGTACCCATTCGCGCCATTTTCGAGAACCATAAGTCATAGTACCCAGAGTCAAGCGTGATACTTTTAATCCACTTTTTCCAAGATTTACGTATGTCGTCATACTGTTTGCTCTACTTTTTGATAACGTTGTGATAGTTCTAATGCAACTTGAGCAGCTTGATGTGCTTCATCAGTGCGTCCTAGCTGGCTGTAGGTATTAGCTAATTCCCGTTGAATCACGGGAATGTTGCTACGGGCAGCATTGCGCTTTTCCAGAACATTTAAGGTTTTGTGATATTGCCGATCGCGAATCAGTGCATCAAGATGAATTTGCTCAAATAAATCTCGTTGAGCATGAGATCCGCCTGTGGAGTATAAATCGGGTAATACAGGCTCTAATTCAGCGATCGCATTTTCCCAATCCCCACGAGCATGAGCAATCATCCCCCTAGCAGCTGGAACTCCTACCTCTATCCAAGTTGGCCGCGCATAGGGTAAGACGTTCTCTCCATGAGTTTGCATACTCTCTAACATCTCTGCCGCCCAGTCATCTTTACCGCCCCGTACCAATGCATAGATATATTGCAAATCCAAAAAGGCTAGGGTATGTTCGTGTATTCGTGGTTGCAGGTAAGCAGCAAGTTCTTGCCAGCGCGAACCGACATTTACACCGCGTAACTCTAGCCGTAACAACAAGGCGATCGCGTTAATTTGTTCGCGTCCATTGTCTTTTTTGGCACGTCCCCAAATGCGCGTGTCATATATCTCTAGTACTTTGGCAAAATTCTCAATATCCAAGTAGTAAAGGGATGTGTGCCACCAAAGATGTCCATAAAAAGCCGAGCTACCATATTCCCAAGTGTCGCTAAGACTTTCCATTAAGCTAATTCCTTCTTCTAAGCGTCCTTGAGTTTCTAATACATGAGCAACGGCGTGGTGTGCCCAACGGTTATCTCGTTTCAGAGCGATCGCTTGTTGCCCATATTCTTCTGCTTCTGCTAAACGATGGCACTCTTCTAGCCCAAAGGCCAACATCCCGTACATATAAGGGTTGTCACGATTGGCGGCGAAAACTTTTTCGGCAATCAGTAGCATTCCCTGACTATTACCGGAATTTCGATAGTGGTATTGGGCTAGATGTACCGAGGCTAAATCGCGGGGAAAGGCAATGGCGATTGCTTCATGATGAGCGATCGCTTGAGCAATGTCTCGGTTTGCCCATGCTTCAATTGCCGCAACGTAAAGTTTTTCGCGATCGTTCGCTCTTTTTAGGTGAGATTTCGCCAGATTGAGATAAGATTTAGCCTTGGTTAAGGCAACAGAGCCACCAGCAAATAGATAAAAGGCGGCAACTTGAGCGTTGGCGATCGCACAAGTCGGATCTGCTTCAATTGCTTTGAGAATCACTTGGGCATCGTTACCAACACCCAATAATTGATCCACAAAGCCATTGATGGCATCTACCGCTGCTGATGAGTCGGTAGTAATTTCGAGTTCAGATGCATCTTTTACCATTGATTTTCCCAGAGCATTGCACAGCAACAAGCATGACTTTGCAAAAGCTAGGCTATAAACTACTGTATCTCAATCGTGTTACTGGGGTTAATAATTGGGATTAATTTTTTTTCAGAAGTTATAGCAGTTATCAATTGCGTGAAATACAGACACTTGCCCCAGGAATGTCAGCAGATGCAGTCCTTGAGCGATCGCCCTTGCCCAGCAGATGCGAGGATGGTTTGAAACCTTGGCTATAGCTTGGAAAATCCCGTAAAGTGCTACCACCACCACCTTCAGCAACGGGGATTTGCAATGCACCCCAATACGGTTTGGTTAAGGTTTTTTGATTAAAATTCTAAATTCCAAAGACGCGATAAATCGCCGTCTCTACAATAGACATCTCCAGAAAAGATTTAGATACCACACAATTATACGCAGACCTAACCCCCCTTCCCCCCAACGCTAGTAGGGAAGGGGGGTTTTAAAGCCTCTCTCCGCTTCGGGGAGAGGTTTGGAGAGGGGTCTTTTTCTTTTCTGGAGATGTCTAATAATCTAGGACTTACGCAAAACTACACGCTGTAGGGGCAATACCCTGCGGTAAGCCTTCAACTACATGAATTGCCCCTACCTAAAAATAAGGGTTTTAGCTATTGTTTGACCCATGTTCCGCTCCGCTCCACGGCTCTTTGCTGGGGTCATTTCCCCCCGCTCCCTGCCCCCTGCCTCTTCGTTGAATCATGATTTTTCTTTGTGATAAATAGTATTGATTCCAATTTCCTTAGAAAAATCCTCGCGGTGGTAGTGGTGTGCCGTTGATTTCGTAGTCGCCAATGGCACGAGCCTTAAAATGGCTGGGATTATGGGATGCTAGAGTCCGGGCGTTGCGCCAATGACGATCTAAGTTAGAGCTTTTTTTAGTTGTGGAAGCCCCGCCAACTTCAAATAGTAAGGTGGCTGAACGTAGTGCCAAGTCATCAACAATTAATTTTGCTTTGGATGCAGCCAGTGAAGCTGCTAGGGCTGCTGCTAATTGAGCCTCTTCACCTTGAGTTTTAGCAACAGCGAGGCGATCAAGACCATCGGCGGCAGCCAGTACAATTGCTTCAGCCGCAAAGGCGTTGGCGGAGATTTGCCCGATGGTTTGCTGCAATAGGGGGTCATCTGCTGCTTGCTCGGCTACAGCATGGTAGAAGGTTCTGGGGCGTTTGTGAATCAGCGCTGTCGCATCGCGCAACACGCTGCGAATAATCCCCGCGTTCACCGCCGTCAGGAACAATTGCGGGACGATGTTGTAGGGTAAATTGTCTTTGTCTGTATCCTTTTCAAAAATGACTTCATCTGCTTCCACACGGACATTTGTAAACTTAGTTGTTCCCGTGCCGGTCAACCGTTGCCCAAAGCCGTCCCAGTCGTCCACAAGCTCAACCCCTTCGCGGTTGCTGGGAATAATCCCCGTTGCTGGGATGTCTTCTGGTGTGAGCAGACGCACATAAAGAAAGTCTGCGTAAAGGCTACCAGTGCTGTAATATTTCGTTCCGTTGAGACGGTAGCCGTTACCATCGGGTGTTAATTTGGTATTGACGACTCCGCCACCACCGGCTTTTTTCAGTTCTAGTTCATTGGCAGCGCTACCGAAGATTGCGCCATCAACGGCGGCTTTAAGCCAGCGCCGATTTCTGGCGGTGCGTTCGGAACGCAAAATTCGCTCTGTGATAGAGAAATGATTCCGCACAATGTGAGCAACATTCGCGTCAGCATCCCCCAATCGAATAGCAACCTCGAACAATTCTCGTGCGTTTCTACCAGCGCCACCTTCAGCAAAGGGGATTCGCAATGCACCCAACCTGGAACGCCGGATTAATTCCACCACATCATAGGGCAGAATGCGATCGCGATCGCGCTCACTTGCCCCAACAGCGATAAAATCCAAAAGCTGCTGGAATTCTGGCGAATTGGCTGTGATAGGAGCCGAAAACTTAATTTGGGGTTCTAGAACTTTCTCTACAATTTGGGTCATGGTTTTTCTCTCTCGAATATCTGATGTTGAAATGTTCTTAGAAAAATCCTCGTGTCGGTAGTGGTGTACCGTTGATTTCGTAGTCGCCAATGGCACGAGCCTTAAAATGGCTGGGATTATGGGATGATAAGGTGCGGGCGTTGCGCCAATGACGATCTAAGTTAGAGCTTTTTTTCGTTGTGGAAGCTCCGCCAACTTCAAAGAGCAAGGTAGCTGAACGTAGTGCCAAGTCATCAACAATCAATTTGGCCTTAGCTGCACTCAGAGAAGTTGCCAAAGCTACTGCTAATTCAGCCTCTTCACCTTGAGCTTTGGCAGCAGTCAGGCGATCGAGTCCATCAGCAGCAGCCAGCACAATTGCTTCTGCGGCAAAGGCGTTGGCAGAGATTTGACCGATAGTTTGCTGTAATAGCGGGTCATCTGCTGCTTGCTCGGCTACGGCATGGTAGAAGGTTCTGGGGCGTTTATGAATGAGGTTTGTTGCATCACGCAGCACGCTACGAATAATCCCTGCATTCACCGCAGTTAAGACTAATTGCGGAACAATGTTGTAGGGTAGTTTATCTGCATCTGGGTCTGTATCAAGAATTACCTCATCTGCGGCAACGTGAACATTGGTGAACGTAGTTGTTCCTGTGCCGGTCAAGCGTTGCCCGAAGCCGTCCCAGTCGTCTACAAGGTCAATACCCTCGCGTTTCGTTGGTATAATTACTGTAGCAGTCGTATCATCAGGTGTTAGTACACGCACGAAAATTAAGTCTGCAAAAATACTCCCAGTGCTGTAATACTTGGTTCCATTCAGACGATAGCCATCACCATCGGGTGTTAATTTCGTATTTGCCACTGCGCCGCTACCAGCTCGCTTCACTTCTAGTTCAGTTAAGGCGAGTCCAATAATCGCGCCATCAGCAACGGCTTTGAGCCAACGACGATTTCTGTCACTGGGTTGAGCGCGTAAAAGCCGCTCTGTAACGGAAAAATGATTCCGCACAATATGAGCCACATTTGGATCAGCATCTCCCAGGCGAATCACGACCTCAAACCATTCCCGTGCAGTGCTACCAGCGCCACCATCAGCAACAGGGATTCGCAATGCACCTAATCTGGAACGCCGGATTAAGTCGATAACATCAAAAGGCAGGATGCGATCGCGATCGCGCTCACTTGCTCCCAGAGCGATAAAATCGAACAGGCTTTGCAATTCTGACGAGTTGGGCGTGACAGGAGTCGAGAACTGAAACGTGGAATCTATAACTTTTTCTTCGATTTGAGTCATTGTTTTTAGTTATTGGGAATTGGGCATTGGGGACTATGTAAAATCCAAAATCCAAAATCTAAAATCTAAAATTCATTGGCTTACACTGAGCAATTTCGGTAGTTGCTTGACGGGAGTATCGAGTAAGTAAGCCAGAACTTCTCTACGCCAGCCGTCGTAAACAGCGTTAATACCATCCACTCCGGTAATACCCTTGGCTTTATGAGCAGTATCCCAATGGTCTATGAGATAGTTGGTGCGTCGTTGCTGAATCTCCTCATCTCGCTCTAGCAATTGGGCTGCAAGTTCAGCTTGCTCATTCGGTGATGCTTTGTCGTAGAGTTGCTTCCACCAGTCAATGACTGCTAACCGATGCGCCGCTTCATCGGGTAGTATTCTGTCTACAAAATAGGTGGCAGTGTAGGGGTCACTAATTCGACCCACCCGACTTTGCAGCAGGAATGGCCCGACAACATGAAGTTCATAATGCACTTGAAAAGCAGCAAATCCCAACCAATCGCGCACAGCAGAGTCGCCCATAAACTCCCAATGTTGCTGTACCTGTTGCTGGATCTCATTGATGGGGTCATAGCCTAACAACTCCTGTACTCGGAGGCGGCTATTGAGGGAGTGTGCGCCATCATCCCCCAATTGCCGACTTAAAGATAGTTGCCAGTGCGGATCGTTAATTAATTGTGCGATCGCCTTGGCAATCACCTGTACAATAAACAAATCGTGGGCGGCTCCAGCAATGCGGAAGCGGGCAAAATTTTCCTTTTCTTCTTGTGTTTCGGGCGGACGAGTCTCTACTTTTTCCAAGTTGAGTAAATAAGGCGCGTGTTGGGCTGCTAGCTTGTTCAGAATTTCAGTTTCGTATTCTTCAGTCCACACGGGTTTGCTTAGACTTGCAACCATTGGTTTTCTCCTGATTTAATCATTGAAAAGTGTCAAAGCTTGAGTTTTTCACGCCTAAATAGGCTTTGTGGGCGATTTAATCCGAAGCGATCTCTCAAGGTCTTTCCTGTATACTCATGCCGAAAAATTCCCCGCTTTCTGAGAATTGGGACTACGTGATCAACAAAAATCTCCAAGCCTGAAGGTAAAACATCTGGCATTAAATTAAAACCATCAACAGCCCCAGCTAAAAACCACTCCTCAATTGAGTCTGCTATTTGCTCAGGTGTCCCAGCGATAAAACGATGTCCTTTGCTGAATCGTTTAGCTAACTCGCCGACAGTGAGATGTTCACGACGAGCCAAACCAATTATGGCGTTGCTAAACCCTCCCACGCCGTCCACTGGCTGATATGTACCATCAAGTATGAAGTCAGGGAATGGTTTATCTGGGTTTAAGTCATAGACTACAGATCCCAGATGACCAGCTAAAGCGGCTAACCTTTCTTCTGTCCCTGTCAACTCAAGATGCTCTCTGTGCCGCTTTTTAGT
This sequence comes from Nostoc sp., assembly GCF_036916985.1. Lineage (GTDB taxonomy): Bacteria > Cyanobacteriota > Cyanobacteriia > Cyanobacteriales > Nostocaceae > Nostoc. The sequence continues at coordinate 35,601 of NZ_JBALFD010000037.1, read as the reverse complement.
CTCTTCTTCTGTGCTACCAATCACAGTTGACAGTCCAGGTAATACCTTAATTGCGTCAGCAGGTCGCCCATGTTTAACCGTGCGTCTTCTGAGATCGGTTGTAAACTCAATTGCATCAGGGAGTGATAAGAGTGATGCAAAGACCCCATCTGCATAACGAGCAGCTAATTCTAAGCCTCCAGGCGATCCGCCAGCTTGAAATAAGATTGGCTGTCCTTGGGGAGAACGTGGTAGATTAAGCGGGCCATCAACATGAAAGTGCTGGCCATGATGATTAATCGCATAAATCCGTTCTGAATCAGCAAAGCGTCCGCTAAGTTGGTCGCCTATAAGGGCATCATCGTCCCAACTGTCCCATAATTTCCGCACGACTTCGACAAATTCTGCGGCTCTTTCATAACGTAATGACTTGGGTAAATGGGGCGCGTCACTATAGTTTTTAGCTGCGTTAGCGTTACGAGTGGTGACTATATTCCAACCCACCCGCCCATTGCTCAGATGATCCAGAGAACCAAAGCGACGGGCAATATTATACGGCTCTTCAAATGACGTAGATGCTGTACCAATCAACCCAATATGTTCTGTAACTGACGCTAAAGCAGCAAGTAAAACGGTAGGATCAAAACCGATTGCTGGGCCTGACTCAGGTGATGTAAATAAAGATGGGCTGTCTGCGAGAAAAATAGCGTCCAGGGTTCCCCGTTCTGCTACTTCAGCAATGTGCTGCCATTGATTAAAATCATAGTAGCCAAAGGGAGATGCTTGGGGACTCCGCCAAGCACCAGGATGATTACCAGCAGGCAGAGCATTCAGACCAAAATGTAATGTACGATTACTCATAATTTATTAGAATGCAGGTGCGATAGTCCCTTGATAGGTGTTAGCAATAAAATCTTTTACTTTAGGATGAACAACTAATTGATCGAGTTTTTTAATGTTGGGATCATTTTCTTTTGACCGCAAAGTTGTTAACCCTGCTGTATATTTTCTTTCGAGATTAGTTGGGTCTATAAAGATAGGATCTAGCTTAATTCGGGCATTTGCCAATGTAGTTGCATATAGCGAAACAACATCTAAATCATCCAGCGCTCTAGCTAGGGAACCTCCATCTGCTCCCTGAATTTTCAAGTTTTTCGGATTTTCGGTGATATCTTTAATGGTGAACAAATCACCGGAATTATCCTTAAGCTTGATCAAGCCTGCAACTCTGAGTAATCTTAAACCACGGTCTTGATTGATGGGGTCATTGGCAATCCCAACCAACGCACCCTGAGGAAGTTCATCGGCTGATTTGATTTTCAATCGTTTTGAATAGAGTGCAAATATATAGGAAAAAATGCGCGGATGCATAACTAAATCTAGATTAAGTCTCTTGGCGATGTTTTCCATAAACGCTTGATGCTGACCAAGATAAGCGTCAATTTCTCCACTTTTAAGCGCATTGTTGGCAAGAATACCATCGCTAAACTTGATTAGATCAACCTTTAAGTTTTGACTCGGTGCTAACTCTTTTTGCACATACTTCAGAATATCTTCCGGGACAAGCTGGGTAATTCCCACTTTGACGGTACTGAGTTGTTGAGATGAATTTTGATTTTGTGTACAACTAGCAATAAGAGTGGATGCGATCGCACTTCCTGTTCCTAAAATAAAATATCGGCGATGTATTGCTTTTGAACGAATCACTTTGTGTTTTACTCCTCATCGATACTTTTCTGCTTTAAAATACTGGTACTACTGCATTTTGATACGTATTTTTGATAAATTCTTTGACTTTGGGATCGATTATCAGTTGATTCAGCTTTTGAATTTTGGGGTCATTTTCTTTACCCTGCAATGTCACTAAACCCAGAGCATATCTTTTATCGTTGGTTGATTCTTGGACGATGGGACGCAAATCAAGCTGTTTTGCTTGGATCAGCAGACTCCCTAAAAATGCGCCCACAACGACATCATCCAATCCTCTGACAATAGCTGGCCCTTCTAATTCTTTGAATTGCAAATTTTTGGAGTTTTCTACTATGTCTTTAACACTGAACAGATTACCCGATGTATCTTTCAATTTGACCAATTTTTGAGATTGCAAAAACTTCAGGGTACGATCCTGATTACTAGCATCACTCTGGATGGCGATTGTTGCACCATTAGGAATTTCACTCAGTGATTTAATCTTTTTAGAATAAATTCCGATTGGCGTTAAATAAGTTTGATTTAGCATCACCAGATTGAGGTTGAGTCTTTTCGCAGAATCTTCCATAAACAGACGATGCTGAAAATAGTTGGCATCAATTTCGCCACTCTTTAAGGCGTTATTCACCTGTACCCAATCGCCAAATTTAACAGTTTGAATCTCTAAACCTTGACTGGATGCTAATTCTTTTTGAATAAATTTGAGAATATCTTCAGCAATTACAGACCAAACACCAACTTTAATTATGTTGTTTTGTTGTGATACTGATACATTCTGACTAGTTGGCGTACTGGTCGATTGATTTTGACTAGAGGAACAACTAGCAAAAAGAACGGAGGCGATTGCAGAAGTTGTAGCTAAAATAAAATAACGACGGTTTATTCTTGTTGAAAGAATCATATTAATTCACAATTCACAACTAAAGACACTTTCAGACGAGGCTTAAATCCCCGTCTGAAATTGCTCACCTAACGCATCATCGCTAATCATGAATTTGCAAAGGTATTGAGCAAAATGTATAGTTTATTGACAAAGAGCTTGTATCTTATCTGTGTTTCAATTACTATTATTGCATTAATCTACTGTAAGTCAATCGGCAATAAGTATTTTACAAATGTACTGCAATTGGCATAGTCACGTACAGAAGGCATCTATAAATGATGTCTTCTGGACTTTACTATCGGATTCCTATCTGATTTTTGAAATCTACTTAGTAGAGTTAGTATGATCAAACTTACAACTAAGCTCTAAGTGTAGATGATTTTTTCAAGAATCAAAGAGGATTCCCATACCAGAAATTAGGTGTTGAACTTAGTCTCAACAGATAACCTTTGTGTATAAGTCTTGAGTCCAAATTCTCAACAACCAAAAGAGCATCACCTATGAGTTTAAACAGCCAAGTTATTGATAAACCGACCTCTCAAGATTTGCCATACGTAGAGGCCAAGCTCAATTACCTAGTCCCGATGGTGGAAAAACCTGTCAACTATACTTATGAGCCACCATCAGGTACACCTCGCTCCAATACCGCCTATCAAACACACAAACTGCGAATTTACAATGCTCGTTCCATCTCAAAAGATATCTTGCTAGACCAAGAAGGATTTGCATTTACCGAGCATAATACCAATGTTCGCAACTTTTATGACGAAGACGAAATACGTCAAGTTTACTACCCAGAAGCAGAGCAATTATTAAAAGAGGTAACAGGTGGAACTAAAGTAGTGATATTCGATCACACTCTGCGTAATGCCGATTTAAGCAACCCTGGTGAAAATAAAATTAGAGAACCTGGCAAGCGCGTACACAATGACTTTACAGCTAAATCTGGCTATACAAGGGCACGCTGGGAGTTAGAAAAAAGAGGCATAGATAATGATGAGATTGAGGCACTATTAAAACAACGATTTGCCATCATCAATGTATGGCGGGGAATAGCTGACACAATTCAAGAATCACCATTAGCACTGACTGATGCACGTACTATTGCACCACCAGAACTTGTAGCGGGTGATTTAGTATATCGCGATCGCATTGGTGAAACTTACGCAGTCACATACAATCCAGAACATAAATGGTACTACTTCCCTCAAATGCGGCGAAATGAAGTCATATTTATTAAATGTTTTGACTCCGCAGAAAATGGGCCTGCACGTTTTTCTGCCCATTCAGCCTTTGACGATCCTACTAGTTCGGTAGATGCGCCTGCAAGACAAAGTATTGAGTTGCGAACATTCGTCTTTTATCCTGCATAGATGAGTTAGGGAGCATCCCGTTTTGGCAGATCGCTCTGCGAAGACAGCGCACGCTACGCGAACTAGAAGTCTGGGGCTATACAAACGAATGGCACTAAGAAAAGCCCAAAAGCTTGTGTAGCCTCGTTCCCAGCCTCCAGGCTAGGAACCAGTCAGGGCAAGGGCTGTATCTTAACTTAGTGCCATTCGGCTATACAAACTAAACCCGCGCAGGCGGGTTTCAGAGAGTCCGCGTAGGCGGACTTTGTTTGTGTAGCCGCGATTTCCAATCGCCCGGTGTTTCTATATTTTTTCACCTTCGTAAGCAAGAGCTTGATCGCCTGCTTGGGCGAATCTCTGAGCGAGTTCAATAAGCTGTTGTCGCTCTTGATCGTTAGCAATCCCAGCCGGAGGAGGCATGAGTTTTTCTTTGATTTGGCGCACCGTTTCATGTCGTAAGGTGAGAGCCTGATTCGGATAATTCAGTATTAATATAGGATTCTGCTTGGCGGCGTTGTCTGGACTGTGGCAGACAACACAAGCATTTTCCCTCAGCTTGACCTCCAATGCCCGATAAGCAGCATCAACTTTAGTCACGTATGGGTTCGTTGGAGAAAATAAATGTGTATATAGTGTCACATAAGGCTGCTTCTTGCCATTAGCGTCATTCCAAACCCATTTACCATCCCAGGCATAATTTATCTTTGGACGCTTTGGATCAACTACCGCTGAACGTAGCGAACCGATCAGCTTCTTTTGTTCTAGAAAGAAAAGTAATTCCGTAGTTTGCTGATAAGAATCCCATTTTTTTGATGAGTGCCAGAACGGATAAGGAAAATCTCCAATATCAAGCTGATTCCGAAACTGAGTGGAAAGGTGGATGACAATCAGATTATTTATCTGTTCAACCTTGGGTTCACCTTTAAACATAAAGGTAGAGAGGTAAGTACGTCGCCATACCAAGGGATCAAATTCGGTTTTCTGATTATCTTTGAGATTATAGTTACCAACTTTGTTTTGAGCGCCCCATAAAAAGGGTACGTTCATAGTTTCGCGCAAGATTGTTAGCTTTGCGAGTTTGTCAGCGCACGAGTTGAAGGCAGCTAAATTTTTAGGATCAGAGACGACGGGACAAGCCGCAATAATTTCTTTGCCGACTTTTTGAGCTAGTTTTATGTCTGGCGATGCTTCTTGTGCTGATACTGTATTCTTGGTGTTGAATGCTGGGGTTGTAGAGATAAAGAGGGCGATCGCTACCACTATGCTCAATAACACAAACTGCGTAGGCGCAGCCTGCCGCAAGTATCGCGAATAAAATTTCCGAAGATTGGGCATTGGGGAATTCTTCAACTCAATAAGATGCAAACTAATGGTAGAGACGCGACGTTGCACTTTTGCTCTACGGGCGCGTCTCTAAGTCTGCCTTTCTAAACAGTGAAAGTTTTAAATCGTGACTTTTGTACCATCAAATTTGGTAAAGGTGAAACCTTCAAATTTTTCGCGGAAAGTTAGTTTCTCGTCTTTCAGGATACCAATGGCGATCGCTTCGCCAAGAGCTAACGATGCTGCTGCATCTGTGCGCCAGTGAATCCCCGCACTATCACGACCTAAGCCAATATTCGCCGCCAGTTTGTTCAATTCGCCGCCCACTGTCAATGGTGGCCCTTGATATGGAATCAACTTGCTGGGATCTTTGGGATCGGGCACTACCGGATTGGGAATCACATAATTCTCATCAAATAGCGCCTTCAAGATCGTGACGCTAGCACCAGCTGACACTGAAGCGCCTCCTGGATAAGAAGAGTGCAACGGTGCCCCTTCGGGGAAGGCTTGTGGTAGTAAATAGGATTTGTTTTTGCTAAAGAAGCGATCGAGTGCTTCTGACTGGAAAACTTCAGAGTTAATCGGATAGTTGGTTTTCTTCACCTTGTTGTTGTGAACTAATCCACCATAAGCCTCGGCTCGTAGACGACGATGTACATAATACTTTTGCCAATAAGCTGCTCTAATTGCATGTGGACTAACCCAACCGATCAGAGATTGTGAATACCCTGGGCCAAATGTTCCAGAACCACTAGATTGTGTCTTTGACTTGTTGTAAGGATTGCCAGCATTGTAAGGTGAACCAACACCGCCAGCTAAGGGATTATCACTGACTGGCTTGGCGAGTAGAATCAAAGCTGCATTTGTATAGACTGGTGGCGGCGTGTGGGCAATCTCTGACTGGTCGCGCCCGTTGATAAAGTAGCGACGGGTTGAGTCAAACTTAATCGTTCGACCAGGATCGCCACCATTTTGTACTAGCAACCACTCGTCATAGTTAGTTTGGAAACTATTTTCGGGAATAGCTAGAGGAACACGGTTAAGTTGAGCATAACTATGGGTTCCAGCGGGTATTGGACGCAGTAAAAACTGGGAGACATAAGGGCCCACATCTACCCCTGGTAGGGTGTGATAAATCGTTTTACCAGAGGCATCAACGTAAATCGCGGTGCCTCGAAACAGCAGTTCGGGTGTAACCCGTCCGTTTTGTTTAGGCCCTTTAAATGCTGATAACCTATTCAGATCCTTAACAGCCGCCAAAATCAGTGGGTTAGTTGTATCATTACGGAATTCGCTAAAAGGTACATCCTGCAAGAGTTGTTGCCAAGCAATTTCCAGGAATTCAGCCCCCTGTTCTGCACTATCCAGGGTGGGTGGTACTGGAATCGCCAATTGGGAAGTATTCACCCCACTCAAGCTAATTGCTAATGGGGTGAGCGGTTGTACTAACTTCCGTTTGCCACCCAGAATGATTTTTTCATACTCGTTGGGATCGCCAGAGTTCAGCGCATTAATAAAAGATTGATAAGCCTTCAGATCCACTTCGCCCAACTGGTTATGGGGCAATCCTCGTGTATCCGTGGCAATTTTGTTGGCGTACTTCGCCTCATCTCCATTGGTGGGATGGGGAGGAATCGGAATTTCCCGATTAACCTTAGCTGCTGTTGTACGTACTTGAAAGGCTTTCTCGCGTAAGTCGCTATAGTTTGGCTTGACAGCAGGTTCCTGGGCCTGGACGATATTTTCTCCTTTCTTCGAGGAAAAGGATGAGCTAAAAACCCCAGCGACAACACTAGCTGCACTAAATAAGCCGGCGCGGCCGAGAAATGAGCGTCTGCTGGCGCGACCAAGGGATAATCTTCTACTACCTGCGTTAGTTTGAAATTGCTTAGTTTGTCTTATTTCACTATCAGCCTGAGCATTTTTTTCAGAATCTTGATGAGAATTGGGATCTGCTTGCATCTAAGTTGTTCTCCACTGGCAAAAAATAATTCAAAAATCCAGCCATGAGTAAATACATGAGCGGCTAAAAGTTAGAATGACTTTGAGCCACGCACGGAATACCCACCTCTATAAAAAGATGGCAATCTCACTGAATTTGTGATGAAATCTGGGATTGTTCTACTAGCAAGTAACTTGCATTGGAGATTGTTCTCCTGACAATTATCTAAGTATTTAATGCTAATACTCAAACTCTCATCGTATGGTTATTACACTTCCGTAGTCTGAATAAGTCCGATAGCTTGTTGCCAAGATTCAAGAGTCGCTATATGAGCTGCACTTTCTTCCAGTCAGACTGCAAAGCCCGATAAGTCTATCGATTTACCGTATTTTTGATGTTAAATCAGACTTTCTCACAAACGGTGATCAAAATCAAGAGGTTTTTACAATAAACTTACCAAGAGCCTGAAAGTCCTGGAGGAGTTACGGCAGAACAAGATGAGGAGTGGGGGAAGAAGTTTTCATTCTCTCGTTCTGGCCAAACCTTCCGTGGGGTCTAACTTGCAAAGACCTTGTTTTTTGCTGCTAGCTGTGTGATACTTTCGTTTGAATCATAAAATAACATAAATCTCTTAAACAAAACAAAAAATAATCATGACATTCAAGAGATTTAGAATGTGGATTTTATTAATAGGAAATCCCACCGCACTCGATCAAAACTTGCAAGTGATTTCTCACCCGCTAGGTTTACAATTGCTGTTAACTGGTCAAATTGATGCACATTTTACAACGCCACCTTTTCAGTTTCAGGAAGTTGAAAAAGGTGGTGGGGTAATTATTAAAAGCTCTGATATTTTTGGCAAGACTAGCGCAGCTAGTGTATTTATGACTGAAAAATTCTACAATCAATATCCTGAGTTTGGTAAAGCTTTGTATACCGCAATTGCCAATACTACTAAACTCGTGAATGAAAAACCTGATGAAGCAGCCAAAATTCTCTCATAAATAGATGGCGGAAAACGTTTCACAGGAACAATATAAAAAGTGGCTTACGAATAAAGCAGTGGCTTATGGAATTGAGCCAAGAGGCTTCCTGTAATATGGAGCATTTATGCATGAAATTGGCATATTAAATAAGCAGCCAAAATCAATTGATGAATTAATTTTACCGCCGCTTAAAGGTGCTGGGGGAGATTAACTTAATGATTAATTTAGAGTCTTTGATAATAGCAGAAAATGTACACACTAGCTACCGCAAAGGTAAGCATATCAACACTAATAACTTTGTCGAAGTTGCTGTTTATCTAGAAAGTTTACTCGGCAATTATTCCCGATGTGAGGCTTTTAGAGTATGAAATTTGTGAGTCGAACAACAGCAAATTCCGATAAATTTGAGAAGTTATATGCCGATCTCAAAGCTAGTAGTACTTTCAGGCGCGGAGTAATTTTTTGTAGCTTATTGATTTTTTGGCAATTGTATGTATGGATTGCCCAAGTTCCTGCCTTGCTGATTCCTGGCCCAATAGCAGTTTTAGAAGTACTGTGGCACGACTTATTGAGTCAAAAACTGCTGCAAGCAACACTCAGTACTTTGTCTGTGTTATGTATCGGTATGGTCTTGGGTGTGATTGTGGGTACGGCTTTAGCAGCTTTCGCCAAAGTTTCTCGTTTTGGTCAAGATTTGCTAATTGTGATGAGTTCGATGCTGAATCCTTTACCTGCGATCGCTATTTTACCCCTAGTGATGATTTGGTTTGGGTTCACTTCTGTTTCTATTATCATAGTTACTGCCCATGCGACAACTTGGCCAATTGCCCTGAATACAGAAATGGGACTCAGTACTATCAACCCAACGGTTCTTATGGTGGGGAAAAACCTTGGTCTAGATGGTTTCAAATTGATTCGAGAAATTATGCTTCCTGCTGCATTACCTCACATCTTAACAGGCTTAAGAACTGCTTGGGCTTTTGGTTGGCGTACCGTGATTGCCGCTGAATTAATATTTGGTTCAGGAGGTGCTACCAGCGGTTTAGGATGGCAGATTAATAACAGTCGCTACTTCCTACAAACCGATCGCGTATTTGCTGGATTAGTGGTAATTGCAATTTTGGGTTTAGCTGTCAATTATCTTTTTCGATTAATTGAAATCAACACAGTGCAGAAATGGGGTATGAAACGTAATTAAACAGTTGCCTCTACAAAACATTTAATCACAACGAACTTAGTACAAATTTGCATAAGTCCGTAAATTTTTTAAACGCAGAGGAACACAGAGGTACGCAGAGTTTTGCTACAGTTAATTCGCTATGAATTAATGAAATGTTGTACTTAGTACACGTCACCGTAAAAGAGGTTCGGAAATATGAGGGTTGATGTTGGGTTTCACTACATTCCACCCAACCTACGAATGATTTAATTCTATACTCTTTTTTGGGTGGGCTGTAATTAGCCTTTATTTGACTGTGGAAATAACCCCAACTGGGCGTAAATTGGATCTACTATTTTTCCTATTTTTGGCAGTTGTCTACTAAAGAAATATGCTCCGAAAATACAACAGATACCACCAAACATTAAAGCATTACTAACACCAAAATACCCTGCCAATGCTCCAAAGAATAAATTACCAAAAGGCAGTATTCCTAAAAAACCAGTTGTGAAGATACTAGTTACTCTACCTCTTTTATCTTCTTCAAGCAGAATCGATTGCATAAAGTTACTAATTGAAGCCAAAGTGAGACTATTATTCATGCCGATGATAAACATGAATATTAGACAAATATTTAAATTAGTCGACCGGGAAAAAATTATTAACCCTAAACCTAAAATTGCTGTAGAACTTGCGATGATTGTTCCTAATCCGATGATATTTTTTCTGGAAATGAGATAAACACCTGAAATTATAGAACCAAGTGCCGAAGCTGTCATCAGATAACCCATAGTTTCTGCGTTACCTTTCAAAACTTCTTGAGCAAAAATTGGTACTAAATTCACATGAGTCATTCCCATAAAACAGACAATAATTTGTAATATCAATAAGTATTTAATTGGCAAGAATTTGTATGCATAAACAAACCCTTCTTTGAGGTTGTTCCAAATTTGAGAATTCTGATTAGATGACTTATGTATAACTGGGTTTACTTTGACAGTTAAGATTGCAGATACAAAGGGTAGATAACTAATACTATCTACGAGAAAACAGGAAGCTGCACCAGACCTGGCAATCAGTAAACCCCCAATCATCGGACTAACGAACTTCGCCGTGTTAATCAAGAATGAATGGGAAGCCATTGCACTATAAGTATCTGATTTTTTATCCAAAAGTCTGGGAATAATTACCTGACGTGCTGGTAAATCAAAAGCTTTTACCGTTCCCTGAAGCGTACCAATGAGAATAATCCATACAACGTTGATATTACCACTAAGAGTTAGAAAGGTTAGGGTAGAAGAGAGCAAAATAGATACTAACTGAGTAGTTAATAATACATATCGTAAGTTCCAACGATCTAACAAAACTCCCACTAAAGGAGTAATAACTAAGCCCGTTGCTTGATTTGTAAATCCAGCTACACCAACTAATACAGCCGAATTAGTTAATTGATAAACTAGCCATACTAAAGCAATTTGAGTCATCCAAGACCCAAAAAAAGATAAACTTTCGCCAATAACAAAACAAGCAAAGTTTACCGACTTAAGCGCAGGTGGAAGTTCAAAAGAAACAAGCTTGAGCTTTTCTTTTTGGAAGTGTTCTCTATTACTTGGTATCATAATTCTTTCCCTGATTAAAAGTTCTTGCAGCCCTGTTTTGTCAGAATAGACTTCACTTGAAAATCTGAGTTGGTAGTTTGTATTCAGCGATTTATCGCTCAATTTCAAGGGCTAAAGCCGCTTACTAAGTACACGTCACCGTAAAATGGGTTCGGAAAAATTGAGGGTTGATGTTGGATTTCACTGCGTACCCCTACGGGGATCTTGCTACCACCCAACCTACGAATGATTAAATTCCATACTCTTTTTGTAGTGGGCTGTATTTAGCTAGGAACTTTTGTAATACCTCAAAATTAATGAGACAGACTACCATAGCCTAAAAGTTTTCATCCTACTTCGTTGTATTTACGTAGCGTCGCTTTGCATTCACTCTGTTCATGCTTTTTCCTTTATTTGGATAAGATAATTTGCACAGACAAGGACACTAATAGAGACATTGCATTGCAACGTCTCTATTAATTTTTCTGATGAAGTTTTAGCAAACCTGCATATTACCAGCCCTGAATGAGTATTAGCAATACTTAATGTTCGTAAACCAGAAAGTTTGTATGCTTACTATTAGAACAAAAAATAGCGAGACTACGATTAGAGTATGTATCATATCATGTCTGGTCGAATATGTAAGTATGTTGTAACTGGCTTTGATATCAGCGTTGAATTAGTCGCCTGGATTTTGCCCGATACAGTCTCCTAATTGCTTACCTGGTTTCTCGTTCCCATTGTTGCTATGGGAACAAGGAAAGCCTTTGCAAGGTGACTCATAAAATCTTTTGTTTTTCTCAGCACTCTCAGCGTCTCTGCGGCTTAGAAGCAATTTATATAACCGCAGAGGCACAGAGAACACAGAGAGAAGAGCTTTTCAGATGATGTGAAAAGTAAGAATTTAGTATGGATGAAATTACAGCCAAGCGCGATCGTATTGAACAGGCCAGAGTTTATCGTGTCCTAGTTGTTTGGCTGCCAGATGTGGCCAGTAAGGATTGCGGAGGAGTTCACGTCCTAACAGCACTATATCAGCTACTTCTGTACGAATAATTTCGTCAGCTTGTTCAGGGGATGTAATTAAGCCCACGGCTCCTGTATGAATATTAGCTTCGCGGCGGATGCGTTCGGCAAACTGAGTCTGATAACCAGGTTTAATTGGTATATGAACACCTGGTATAGTACCCCCTGAGGAAGTATCGATAAGATCGACTCCTAGAGATTTGAGTTTGTCGCTTAAAGCGATACTTTGCTCGATGTCCCAGCCATTGTCTACCCAATCGGTGGCGGAGATGCGTACCCAGAGTGGATGTGTCTGGGGCCAAACTTCTCGGACTGCTTGAACTACTTCTCTGAGGAGACGAGTCCGGTTTTCAAAGCTACCACCATAATCATCTTGACGGTGGTTAGAAAGGGGTGAGAGAAATTGGTGTAGTAGATAACCGTGGGCGGCATGGATTTCCACTACTTTGAAACCAGCTTGGAGAGAACGTTTGGCAGCTTGGGCAAAGGCATCAATAACTTCTTGAATTCCCTCAAGGCTGAGGGCTTCTGGAACTGGGCTATCTTGGCTAAAAGCGATCGCACTACTCGAAATTACAGGTCGCCAACCTTCCTGAGATTCATCTAGTGCTTTTCCTCCTTTGCTCGGTTTGGCAGTGCTGGCCTTTCTACCTGCATGAGCAAGTTGAATACCTGCAACAGCACCAAAGTTATGAATTAATGCCACAGTCTTAGCTAAACTTTCTATATGTGAATCTGACCAAATTCCCAAATCTTGCGGGCTAATGCGTCCACGCGGCTCCACAGCTGCCGCTTCTGTGATCACTATACCAGCACCGCCAACTGCGCGAGAGGCTAGATGAATAAAGTGCCAATCATTAGCATATCCATTTGTACTGGAATATTGACACATTGGTGAAACGGCGATGCGGTTGCGAAAGGTAACTTCACGAATTTTGAATGGTTCAAACAGATGTGCCATTGATATTGATTCCTTCTCTTGCTAGGTAAAAGGGATTGGGGATTGGGGATTGGGGATTGGGGATTAGGGACTGGGGATTGTGGGCTGGGATTTTACTCGTAAGAATTATGTAAGGGACTTTGACTCGAATGGCACTAAGTTAAGACACAGCCCTTGGAGTGACTGGTTCCCAGCCTGGAGGCTGGGAACCGATTTTGGGAGGCTCCGCCTCCAGTGGCTTGACCAGAGGCAGCAGCCCTCTGGGAATACGTTCCCATTCTTCAGACTGGGAACGAGGTGACACAAGCCTTTCGGCTTTTCTTAGTCCCATTCGATTTTGATCCCTCCCAAGTTTTGAATAATTTCCCAGTACCCAGTCCTCAATCCCCAATCCCCAATCCCCAGTCTCCACAACCAGTTAAACTGCTGTAGATTTTCTCTTCCGTACACTGAAATGAACGATAAACGCCACTGTCAACAAAAATAATCCCAAGGCGCAAACGCCGTTCCATTGCCACAATCCCCAGACATAAGTACCAAGAAAAGAGCCGAGTGCGCCGCCAGTGTAGTTTGTCACCATGTATACCGTATTCAAACGGCTCTCAGCATTTGGAACTAAGTTGTAGACGCGGATTTGATTTGAAACATAACCAGTGTGCATTCCCAAGTCAAGAACAAGCACCCCTAATATAAGACCGATCAAATGAGTTCCACCAGCTATCCAAAGGATGACAAAAGCTGATAGAGATAGCGTAACAGCTACGCCAATTAACATTCTGGGACCGCGCTTATCTGCTACTCGTCCAACAATTGGGGTGGTAAAAACGCCGATTAAGCCAACTAAGCCAAATAAACCTGCAACTCGACTGTCGTAATTATACGCGGGAGATTCTAGTAGAAAAACTAGAGTTACCCACGCAGCATTAAAGGCTGCAAATACTAGTGCAACATTCAGCGCCGCTTCACGTAATACAGGCTGCTCACGAACTAGTTGCACAAGACTCTGCATTAGTTGCTGGTATGACAGGGTAGATGAAGGCTTACTTACAGGTATCCGCCCTTGGATCACAAAAGCTAAGATAAGCATCACACCTGCTGAGATGCCATATACGGCTCGCCAACCCAGATATTCCCCAATTATCCCACTGACTGAACGGGCGAGAAGAACGCTGAGGATCATACCACTGAGTAGGGTTCCAATAACTTTACCCCGCTCTGAAGGGTGTGTTAGTTGGGCGACTAGTGGAATAACTAGATGTGCTACTATACTACAGAAACCAAGTACGAAACTTGATACAGAAAGCCAAGCGATATTAGGTGCTGTAGCTTCCACGACTAAGATACCAGCCAGCAAACCTAGCATAGTAACAATTAACCAACGGCGTTCCATACGATCGCCCAAAGGAACTAATAACAGTAGTCCGACTGCATAGCCAGTTTGGGTAAGAGTGGGAATAAATCCCACTTGTTGGACAGAGATATTCAAGCTACGTCCCATATCAGCTAGTAGCGGCTGATTGTAATAGACATTGGCCACTGCTAAACCACAAGCGATCGCTAAAGTTAAAACAGTACTCCGCTGCGTCAGCGAATTGCTATCAGTGGTTAGAGCAGTATGCTCATTAGAACTCATTATGATGCACCAAAATATTGAACAGTAGCTTAAATACTTGTTGAATGACTAGAATCATCATCAAGATTTGGATGAATAGGCTTTTTCTCAGGTTTTTGGGTCTGTAATTCCCAAATATCGCGTTTTCCTAGCTCTTGATCCGCTAATAACTGTAGATGTTCTGGTAATTTCGTTGTTTGCCAAATTGACCAAATTTCTCCACAAAGCAATTCTTTTTCTATTTGTCCAAAAAACATGATTTTACTCTCCAGTAATGCTCAAGTTTAAGTTTCGTAACTCCTAATTTTGGAAAGATGAAGTAACAAATTTGTCATTTTTTATCGAACAGAATTCAGAATGAATAATCGGCGTTTTTGCACTCACACCAAATTGAGAATTTGGTTAGCTTACTTCCCGCAGGGTATCCCCGACTGATAGCGAGTCGGCGTACTCTTGCAGGGAAGCAGGCTACACATAGCGTCTCCAGCTTTGCTCCTGACTTCTGAATTCTTCTTCATTCTTTCGCCACCTTTAAAATACAGGTACTATTCGTCCCTGATACTGCTTGTTAATAAAATCTCTAACTTGTGGATCGTTAAGTAACTTATTTAGCTTCTGAATTTTTGGCTCATTTTCTCGACCCTGTAATGTAACTAATGCCAAAGCATATTTTTTATCTTTAGCTGTCTCCTGTCCCATAGATTGCGGTGTAATTCCTGCTAGAGCAACGGTTTGAGCCGAAGAAACAATGAAGTCTACATCATTAATAGCTCGAACTACCTGGACTCCTTCTACTTCCTTAATTCGCAATTTTTTCGGATTTTCAGCAATATCTCTTTGAGTTACAAATTCTTTGGTATTTTCTTTAAGTTTTATTAAGCCATTGCTTGCCAGTAACCTCAATCCTCGGTCATTATTAATTACATCATTGGCAATTGTGACAGTAGCATTTTGAGGAACCTCATTCACAGATTTAAGGTTTTTTGAGAAAAGACCCAGTGTGCTTAAGGAAACTAGATTTAATGGAACTAAATTGATTTTGAGTTCCTTGACTGCATTATTCATGAAAGGTCTATGTTGGAAAAAATTGGCATCAATTACTTTGTCTCTTAAAGCCGTATTTGGTTGTATCCAGTCATTAAAATTAACAACTTTTACTTCTAATCCTTCTTGAGGTGCTAGCTTAGTATTTACAAACTTCAAAATATCTTCAGATATAATCCCCGTCACCCCAACTTGAATGACTTCTTTTTGTGCCGTTGCTTGGGCTGTATTTGAAGTTACTTGAGCTTGTTGTTGGCTACAGCTAGCAAAGAGTATAGAAGCAGTAAATGAGCCGAAAGCTGTGATAAAAAATCGGCGGTTAATTTTTGGATGTTGTATGTTCATAAGCAATATTCTTGGTGATTCAAGATCGGAAGTGAACTAACCGCTTTCTCTAAAAGATGCGGAAGACGCAGAGAGAAGATTGAAAAGTTTACGATACTCGGCACTCAGCACTCTTCATGAATCCTGGCAAAATGGCGATTTATCGTTTTCTTGTTCGCTGCGCCAGTAAATCGCCTAAAAACTGTACGATTTGCACTAGGGCAATCAGAACCACAATGGTGGAAATCATCACACCAACATCGAATCGTTGGTAGCCGTATTGAATTGCCAAATTACCTAAGCCGCCACCACCAACGGCCCCAGCCATTGCGGAAGAGTTCAGTAGACTCACAACGAGAATTGTCATACCCAATAGCAGGGATGGGAAAGCCTCTGGAATCAATACTTTAAGAACGATTTGCCAATGGTTACAACCCATTGCTTGGGCGGCTTCTATTAGTCCTTTATCAACTTCCAGAATGCTGGTTTCAGCGATGCGGCCGAAAAATGGGATGGCGGCGAGGGTTAGGGGAACTAGCGCGGCTGTACTACCGATGGAAGTACCGACGATCAATCGCGTTATTGGTGTCAAGACGACTAACAAAATAATAAAGGGAAACGATCGCCCGGTATTGACGATCGCACCCAACACTTTATGTACCTGTGGAAAATCTAGCAGGTTCCCTGGGGCTGTCATCACCAAGATTAAGCCCAAAGGCAAACCTAAAAGTATCGCTACTACCGCTGATATACTCACCATGTAAAAGGTTTCACCAGTAGCCAGCCATAAACTTTGTAGCAATTCTTGCCCTTGCATCAATAAACCTCCACTTCAAACTCTGATTTGGGTAAATATTTCAAGGCTTGGGTTACTTTTGATCCTTCTAGTTGGATGTGAAATTGACTAACGCGGCGATTGCATACTACGATAAATCAATAGAGTTAGCGTTGTATTGACTATAAGATTTGCATAGATGAAGATAAAAAACAAGGGTAGGGGCTTATGGATGTAGGCCTCTAGGAACTTCCAATTGAAGGAGGCAGGGGGCAGGGAGCATGGGGGATAGAAAAGAATTGGGATTCGACCCCTCCCTGTTCGAGAACCACTTAGTAGAAGTGGGGGAATCAAACCCATGTTCAGCAACGCTTGTCGGCAGGGGGTAGGGGTCATTTCCCCCTGCTCCTTTTCCCCCTGCCCCCTGCCTCTTGTTGAAAATGGTATAACTCGTCAGAGTCGCAATCCTGCCTGTTTTAGTAGTGGGAGAACGCGTTTGCCGAAGAAATCGAGATCGGGTTCAAAATCGTAGAAGGCGAGTTGGAAGCCATCAACACCAGCTTCTTTGAGTTGCAGAAGTTGGTCGGTAATCTGCTCAGGGGAGCCGATTAGTTGGACGTTACCGCCGATCGCACTACCAACACCATGCCGCAGATTGCCCTTTTGATGCCCCTTCCAGGCGTGTGCATCGCTGGTGAACCGAGAACGTCCAGCGATCGATTCGCGATCGGCGTGGTCGATAATTGCTTGAGCATATTCTTCCGCCTCTCGTTCAGTTTCGCGGACGACAATTAGCGGATTTAGGAGAGTGCGTACTTGTCGGCCATTGTCGATCGCAGATTGTTTGACACGGGCAGTGTGAGCGGGTAGGGACGATAAAGCGCTTTCGATGTCGCCACCACCTGGGCTAGTGATGAACACGATATCAGAGTGGCGACCTGCAAAATTGATACCTGCATCGGAGCCAGTGGCGTTGACCAAAATCGGCCGACCATAAAGCGATCGCGGGCTAATATAAGCATCCTTAAACTGCCAAGAAGCCTGACTCTGATAAGAAAAGTTTTCGGTTTCAGACCAGAGTCTTTCCAGGACGGAAACAAATTCATCAGCGAGTTCATAGCGGCGATCGTGTTCGATCTGGCTCCAGCCGAACAATTCATGCTCATAAGCCCGGTGTCCAGTGACGACATTGATACCCCATCGACCTTTGGAAATGTGGTCAAGGGTTGCGCCAAATTTGGCAAGATGGATCGGATGCCACGGCCCGTAGAGGACGTGAATCGTCGAGATTAGCAAGATGCGTGAGGTAATACTGGCAAGGGATGCAGTGGTGATGAAAGCATCTAAACCTGCTTCCGTCCGTGTCGGGCCTTGTCCACCTTTAGGCTGCCAGGTAGAATAGCCGAAAACGAGGTCAAAACCGAGTTCCTCAGCCTTTTGGGTCAGCTTGGCATTATAGTCAAACGACCAGTCGGTAGTGCGCGGTAAGGCTGACGAACTCCAACCACCATGATGAATAGGTAAGAATAATCCGAGCAAAACGGGCTGTCGTAAAGCTTGCGACAACGGGCTATCAGGATAATCTGCTGGACTAGCCGCCGTGGCACGTGTTTTAAGCAAAGTAGTATCAATTGCATTCATAAGTTTGATTGGGGATTGGGGAGGGGAATAATAACTTCTAACTCAGCACTTAGCACTCAGCACTCAATGCACTTCTACCTCAAACTCTGATTCGTGTAGATATTTCAAGGCTTGCGTGATCTTTGCTCCCTCTAGTTCGATGTGAAATTGACCAACGCGGCGATCGCCTACGGTTTCGACGCTACCGCTGAGGATATTGATATCAACATCAAAACGACGTGCTAAAGTGGCGAAGATTGGTTGTTTGGCTTGTTCTCCGGCAAAGGCGATCGTTGCTAGCACTGCGCCAGGACGTGCTAAATGTCCATTGCGACGCGGGAAAACTTCTTGGGCGAGAAGTGATTCTGGCTTGGCGATTAAATCACTGACTCGCCCCTGTTCTACAACCTTGCCAGCATTGAGTACGGCTACACTGTCGCAGATTTGCTTAACTACGCCCATTTCATGGGTAATCAGCAAAATTGTTAGCCCCATACGCTTATTGAGATCGCGCAATAGTTCCAAAATCGATCGCGTCGTTTGAGGATCAAGTGCTGAAGTCGCTTCATCAGAAAGCAATACTTTTGGTTCACCAGCTAGCGCCCTAGCAATACCAACCCGTTGCTTTTGACCGCCCGAAAGTTGTGCTGGATAAGCATTAGCTTTACCTGCCAAACCAACCAGTGAGATTAATTCTTCAACTTTTGCCCGTTGCTTTAGTTTGCTGTAACCAATCACTTCCAAAGGAAAAGCGATATTTTCCGCCACAGTTCTGCAACTGAGTAAGTTGAAGTGCTGAAAAATCATCCCAATTCGTTGACGACTTTGACGCAACCTGACACCGGAGAGTTTGGTGATTTCCTGTCCATCGACTGTGACGTAACCCGATGTAGGCTTTTCTAATTGATTAACACAACGAATTAAGGTACTTTTACCTGCACCACTCTGTCCTAAAACCCCAAAAATCTCACCTGGTTTGACTTCAAAGCTAACGCCATCCAATGCTACGATCTCTTGATTTCCTTGGTGATAAACTTTGCGTACATCAGTAAATGTGATCATCTTAATAATTACTCCAATAAAAGGATATATGTCTTGTTTGATAAAGTAAATAAACTTGAATTGACTTTTTTTGCTAAGGAATAGGAATCACTGCACCTTGATACTTTTCTTTAATAAAATCCTTGACTTTTTGATCCCGGAGCAATTTGTAAAGTTTCTGAATTTTAGGGTCATTTTCTTGCCCCTCCAAAGTAGTAAGAGTAACCGCATAGAGTGGGTTTTTAGCTGATTCCAACGCCAAAGCATCTTTATCTGTTCGCATTCCTCCTGCTAGAACTGTTGCACCTGTCATCACACCTAAATCGACATCAGGAAGAGAGGGTAACAACTGACCAGATATAACTTCTTTGATTTGCAAATTTTTGGGATTCTCGACAATATCCTTAATACTTACTAAAACCCCAGGATTATTTTTCAGCTTGATTAACTTAGCTTCTTCTAGTACCTTCAACGCCCGATGAGCATTGTTGATATCGCCAGGAATAATCACTAACCCATTTTTAGGAACCTCAGCTAAAGATTTATGCCGTTTGGAATAAATGCCAACTGGATTCAAATGAATTGGAGGGTTTAAGGCTACCATTTTGATATTATGTTGCTTGCCAAAGTCCTCCATGAAAGGAACGTGCTGAAAGTAATTAGCATCTATTTGTTTATCCCTCAGTGCGAAGTTGTCTTGCACACTGTCACTAAAGGTAACGATTTCGATGTTTAGTCCTGCTGCTGGTGCTAAATTCTTTTTGACAAATTCTAAAATTTCTCCGGCTGGGACAGGTGAAACTCCAACTTTTATTTTCTCTTCTTGTGTAGTTACAACTGTATTAGTAGTTGTTTTTGCTGATGTATTGACTGCGGTATTAGAGGCAGAATTGGGTGAACTACAGCTAGCAAATAATGTTGATGCTGTAAATGATATAGCAGTTATTACAAAGAAGCGGCGGTTAATTTTGATTAAAGAAATTTTCATGCGATCGCCTTTGTATAGTGTTGGAGGAGCTAAAAGGATTAACTTGCTTTTTGAACTCCAAAATTCCATCTAAAAACTCACATCATTAGGGAATTGGCAGCACAGCACCTTTGTATTTCTCTTTAATAAAATCCTTAACTTTTTGATCTCGGAGTAATTTATAGACTTTTTGAATTCTGGGGTCGTTTTCTTTTCCTTGTAACGTAGTCAGAGTAACTGCATAAATTGGGTTTCGAGCAGATTCCAAAGCTAAGGCATCTTTATCAGTTCGCATCCCTGCTTGGACAACCCAGTTACCTGTTATTGCTGCTAAATCCACATCAGGTAGTGAGGGAATTGCCTGCGCTCCTGGTATTTCTTTGATTGTGAGTTTTTTGGGATTTTCAACAATGTCTTTGACACTTGCGACTCCTTTAAGATTGTCTTTTAGCTTGATTAATTTAGCGCTTTCTAGCACTCTCAAGGCTCGGTTAGCGTTGCTAGCATCATCAGGAATAGTGACAAGTCCATTTTGCGGGACTTCAGCTAAAGATTTGTGGCGCTTGGAATAAACTCCGACTGGATTTAAGTGAATTGGAGGATTAAAAGCAACCATTTTGATATTGTGCTGCTTGCCATAGTCTTCCATAAAGGGGACGTGCTGAAAGTAATTAGCATCGATTTGTCCATCCCTAAGCGCTGAGTTATTTTGGACAAAATCATTGAAAGTAACAATTTCAATATCTAATCCTGCCTCCGGTGCTAAATTCTTTTTGACAAATTCTAAAATTTCTCCTGCTGGTACTGGTGTAACTCCAATTTTGACTTTCTCTTTCGTTGCCGTAGTGACAGTATTAGCTGCTGGTGTTGCTGCCGGATTTGGTGCGGGATTAGAAGCAGAATTAGGTGAGCTACAGCTAGTAAATACTGTGGATGCTGCAAATGATGTAACCGCGATTAAAAAGAAGCGGCGGTTAATTTTGATTAAAGTAATTTTCATGCGATCGCCTCTTTTTTGTTAATTAAGAAAGAAGAATTCAGGAATCAGGAGTCAGAATGCGCTAAACGCCCCGCTACCGCTAACAGAATGAAATTATGTGCAACTTATGGAAAGCTCAGAGTTAGGGAGTCCGCGAGAATATTGATTCTGACTCCTGAATTCTGACTACTGAATTCATTTTTGCTTTACCATTTCTGGTCAGGAACCCAGTTGAAATTTTTATCTTTGACATCGATTTTCTTGGGAATAACTTTTAATTCGTAGAATGCATCTGCCATATTTTGTAAGCCCGTCAGAACTTCATTGTCTACAGGTAAAACCTGTCTAGTTCCACCACGTCCCTCGACGATTTCCATTGTCTGCAAATCAACTTTATAGAGTTTTGAAAGCAGTTTGGCAGAATCTTTGTTGTTATTCTTAGCCCAAACACCAGCCTTTTCTAGCTCTTGCAAAATGACTTTGAGAATGTCTGGATGATCGCGTACAAAATCTGGAGAGGCAAAATAGAAACCTGGGCTTTCTACAATGGCTTTGTCACCAAATACTGTAGTGTTATCTGCCAATAGACGAGTCCGCAGCTTGCGCTCAGTTTCAGCAGTGTAAGGGTCCCAAATTACCCAGGCATCAAAATCGCCACGTTGAAAAGCGGGTAAAGCTTCTGCTGGTGTAAGAAAAACAGGTTGAATGTCACTGTATTTCAAACCCGCTTTCTCTAAAGCGCGGACAATCATATATTGCGAACTCGCTCCTTTCGCAAAAGCAACTTTTTTGCCTTTGAGATCAGCAAGAGTTTTGATCGGTGAATTTTCTAGCACCAAAATAGCTGAACTTCTGGGGCTACTTGTACTCGCAGCCACCCGCACAAATTGTTTATCAGCCGCTTGAGCAAATACACTTCCGGTACCACCACCACCACCGAAAACGATCGCACCTACTCCCATCCCTTCAAGTAAAGGTGCAGTAGAGGAAAATTCATTCCAGGTTACAGAAATCCCTTGAGGTTGTAAGCGTTTCTCTAGCGCTCCTTGGGCTTTGATAATATTGAGTAGAGACATCCCTTTTTGATGCCCCATTTTCAGCACTGTTAGCTGACTCTTCTGTGGTTCCTGTTTCTGCGGACTGGCAGAATTAGCCGCATTATTCGGGGTGCAGGATGCGATCGCAAAACTCAAACCTAAACCAATTACAAATAATAGCACCAACGAGCGCATTCCAGGTTGCTGAACAAGCTTTAACAACCTCCTCTGATTTATCCAAACTAAAAACTGATTCACCAGTCGATTTAACATCTTTTATTCCTTGTTATTACATTCAAATTTCTTTACTTCCCCAACTGCAATTCAGTTTCAGGGAATAGATTATAGTTTTCTTGCCTATAACCTATTCCCTTCTTAGGATTTACCACTTCTGGTCAGGAATCCAGTTGAAATTTTTATCTTTGACATCAATTTTCTTGGGAATAACTTTTAGCTTATAGAACGCATCTGCCATACGTTGTAACCCTGAGAGTGATTCGTCATTCACCGGTACTACTTCTCTAGTTCCAGCACGTTCTTCAACAGTTTGCATTGTTGTCAAATCAATCTTGTACACCTTAGAAAGCAGTTTGGCAGAATCATTAGTGTTCTTATTA
This sequence comes from Nostoc sp., assembly GCF_036916985.1. GTDB lineage: Bacteria > Cyanobacteriota > Cyanobacteriia > Cyanobacteriales > Nostocaceae > Nostoc. The sequence goes on along the minus strand of NZ_JBALFD010000037.1, from coordinate 12,687 downwards.
GACCAATCAGCCGCCTTTTCCATCTCTTGCAAAATGATTTTTAAAAGGTCTGGATGGTCGCGTACAAAGTCTTGAGAAGCGTAATAAAAACCTGGACTTTCGATTGCAGCTTTGTCACCAAAGATAGTGCCATTGTCTGCAATTGAACGAGTGCGAATTTTTTGCTCGGCTTGAGCGGTATAGGGGTCCCAAATTAACCAGGCATCGATATCACCACGTTCAAATGCAGGTAAAGCTTCTGCTGGTGTGAGAAAAACAGGTTTAATGTCGTTATATGTTAAACCTACTTTTTCTAAAGCCCGTACTATGATGTAATGCTGACCGGAGCCTTTAGCAAAAGCAACTTTTTTACCTTTAAGATCGGCAACGGTTTTGATGGGTGAATTTTCCTTGACTAAAATTGGTGAACCCTTTGTACCACTACTGAGTGATGCAGCTACGCGCACAAATGGTTTATCGCCTGCTTGAGCAAAGACGCTTCCTGTACCACCACCAGCACCAAAGACTATTGCACCTGCACCCATTCCATCAAGTAGGGGTGCTGTAGAAGAAAATTCATTCCAGGTGACAGAAATACCCTGAGGTTTTAAACGTTTTTCTAGGGTTCCTTGTGCTTTGAGAATATTTAGTAGTGCTACCCCTTTTTGATGCCCCATTTTAAGAACTGTTAGCTGACTTTTTTGGGGTTCTTGTTTCGGTGCAGTGACAGAGTTAGCGGCATTATTTGGGGTGCAGGATGCGATCGCAATGCTCAAGCCTAAACCAATTACAAATAGTAGAGCAAAAGCTTGTATACCAGGTTGTTTCGTAAACTTCAATAAGCTTCTCTGATTTATCCAAGCTAAAAACTGATTCACAAGTCGATTTAACATCCTTCCTCCTTCGCGTTACAAAAAAAATTGATTGGCATCCAAACAAGGGAATAATTTGTTATAAATAATTAAGAAGCACGAGCCTCAAATTAGAGAAAATCACTATATTGAAAATCTATCTACGAATATTTTTTCTGAAAGAATAAATTGAAACTTCAGAAAAAGTTTGATTGCAATTATTTAGTTGAGTGATAATACAATTAATCTGCCTAACGGCGTAGTGTTCGTGATAACTAAATTTGATAATATAAAAAATATTTTTATAAAGAATATTAAAATAATTCGTAATTCGTAATTAAGTTTTGTGATGGGGATTTGGCTTAGGCATCAAAACGCGCTGCTTGATAGAAGCAGGGGACTTAAACCCCCTAAGTTTGTTAAGTTTTAAATTTTCTTTGCCTTATTAGTTAACAGCAAAATTCATAACTATTAGTGGAATAGTTATGCTTCTAAAAAAAAATAATAAAAAGAGTATATAGCGTTTCCCGATCTCGTAAGTACACCCGTAGGGGCACGGCAGTGCCCATTGGTGTCAACTTAATGCGAAACCGATCTTCCGCGGGAATTAAAATTCCCGGCTCATAGCTAAAGTCATCTGAAGATGACTAAATATTACCAAAAATCTCCAGTCTACTGAAGTAGACTTAAGCTATTAGCCAGGGAATTTATTCCCTGGCGGGCGACTCCCCTTCCAGCAACAAAAGTTTTCCGTTTTCCTCTTAATCGTTCCTTTTATTTGCTTATTGACTAATAGAAGTGAGTTGAGGATTAGGAATATCAAGTAGGTAAGAAATTACCTCTTTGCGCCAAGCATCGTATACTGGCTCAATGCCTTTGGTATTAGCACCATTGAAATTTTCAGCATCTTGCCAGCGCTGTTTAATATAAGGAGCGCGACGTTGCTGAATTTCTTCGTCGAGTTCTAATAACTGTGCGGCGATTTCCGATTTTTCAGTCGGCGAGGCTTGCTCAAACTTTTTGCGCCACCAATTAGCGATCGTAATCCGATGAACCGCTTCATCATCATTGAAATGCTCTTTACTCTTCTGGGCTAATTCCTCGTCACCGATTGTGGATGTCAGTTTATTGAACCAAACTTGGGGCAAGATGTAATGCTCATAGTGTAGTTCCCAGGCAACAAAACCTAGCCAATTGCGATAGGGCACATCTCCTAAAAACTCCCAATGGCGTTCAGCTTCCTTGCGGATATCGTCAATAGGATCGCGTCCAGTGAGGGCAATAATACGTTCCCGAAAGGCGATCGCATGGGCCCCATCATCACCAATTTGTCTGCTCAAAATTAAATGCAAATCAGGGTCAGAAATCAACAAAATTGCCTTACTAGCAGCTTGCACAATAGACAAGTCGTGTCCACCTGTTGCAGCCCAATACTGATAAAAACCTGCTTTTTCTTCTTCTGTTTCTGGGGGACGGCTAGCGTGTTCACGAGTCAGGGGAACGTGAGGCGCGTGCTTGCTAATCAATTTTTCTAGAGTTTCTTGTTCAAACTCTACATTCCAAGTCCGAGTTAGAGTTGCAGTCATAAAGTTTCTTTTTGGGAATTGTGTATAGGGCATTGAAAAGAGGCAGAGGGGCAGGGGGCGGAGGGGAAAATTCTTCTCCCTGCTCCCTTGCTTCTTTCCCAGTCTCTAATCGTTAACACTCACAAGTTTGGGCAGTTTGGAGATAGGAATATCCAAGAAGTAAGAGAGTACTTCTCGCCGCCAGGCATCATAAATGACTGGCAAATCATCAACTTCAATGCCAATAGCGCGGTTAGCTAGTTGCCAATGATCTTTAAGATAGGTACTGCGGCGGCGTTGACCCTCTTCATCTGCTTCTAGGACTTGTGCGACTAAATCCTCTTTCTCAGATGGTGAGGCTTTGTCAAATTTACGTTGCCACCAATCCACAACTCCTAGACGGTGAACTGCTTCATCTGGCAAGATTCTCTCAGCAGCAAACTTTGCTGATTCTGGGTCATTGATTTTGCTAATCCGGCTGTTGAGCAAGAGCAAAGATACGATATGGAGTTCGTAGTGCAATTCAAAAGACAAGAAACCTTGCCAGTTACGAATGGGTAAATCTCCTTGGTAGTCCCAATGCTTTTGTACTTGCTTTTGGATATCATCTATAGGGTCATATCCAGATATAGCTTGCGCTCTGAGACGAGTATTTTGGGCGTGTGCGCCGTCATCTCCCAGTTGTCGGCTCAAAAACAGCTGTAATTCTGGGTCGGGAATTTGGTCTATTACTTTGGCACAAACTTGGACAATGAATAAATCATGGGCTGCACCAGCAACACGATATTGGTAGAAATTCTGTTTTTCTTCTGGTGTTACTGGTGGTCTGGGATCTTCCTGACGTGTTTTGGGAAGATGAGGAGCGTGCTTGTCAATCAGTTTGTTGAAAATTTCAACTTCTAATTCAGTTGTCCAAGCTGGACGTGTGAAGATTGCTGTCATATTTTTTTGGGTAATGGGGATTGGGGATTGGGGATTGGGGATTAGCAAATCTTCCTAGTGCGTGTTTTCAAAGTATTAGATTTACTCGATCTTCTTTAAAAAAGCTTGCTCTGAGCCTTTTTAAGGAGAATGGAGAATTTAGAGGATTTTCAAACGTTAGGAGGCTAAACGAGTAGTTTGAAAATACGTCCCAGTTCCTAGTCCCCAATCCCCAGTCCCCAGTCCCTTGTTTAATCGTTAATACTCACGAGTTTTGGTAGTTTGGAAACAGGAATATCGAAGAAGTAAGATAGTACCTCTTGTCGCCAAGTGTCGTAAATTACATCTCCTCCTTCAATTTCAAAACCAAGGGCACGGCGGGTAATCTGTCCATGCTCTTTAAGGTAGGGATTGCGGCGGCGTTGAACTTCTTCGTCTGCTTCTATTACTTGTGCGGCTAAATCAGCTTTTTCAGTTGGTGAGGCTTTGTCAAATTTACGATGCCACCACTGCGCGACCCCTGCACGGTGGTATGTTTCATCGGGAATGATTCTCTCTGTGGCAAAAGTTGACGAGATTGGATCGTATAATCTTGACAGCCGCCGATTTAATACGCCAGGGGCAACAATATGATGTTCATAATGTAGTTCCCAGGCTAACCAACCTAACCAATCACGTATGGGCAAGTCTCCCAAATAGTCCCAATGCTTTTGTACTTGCTTTTGAATATCATCTATGGGGTCGTGGCCAAATAATACTTCTATACGCCGACGGGTATTTTCAGCGTGTGCGCCATCATCACCAAGTTGCCGACTTAAAAATAGCTGCAATTCGGGGTCGGGAATTTTATCAATGATGTTGGCGACAACTTGCACAATAAAGAGATCGTGAGCTGCTCCACCAACGCGGAAGGGGTAGAAATTATCTATTTCTTCTTTTGTAGCGATCGCTCTTTGTTCATACAACCGCTTTTTCGGTATATGCGGAGCGTGCTTATCAATTAGTTTATCAATAGTTTCAGTTTCAAATTCAATTGTCCAAGCCGGACGTGTGAGAATTGCTGTCATTGGTTTTTCCTGTGTGTGAGTTTGAAATGAGACAAGTTACTCAGGGTTCTCTGGTTGAGCAATCATCCAATCCTTGAGGGGATTGGGTACTGAGGATTGAGTATTTGGAAAACTTTCCCCAGTCCCTAATCCCCAATCCCTCGCCTTAATTCGACTGGGAATTAGATGAGTTGCTCCAAGGAAGAATTCTGCCTTGGGGGTCGCTGGGCAAATTGTTACGACCCATAAATATTTTGGCTGACTGTTCTCTGACACCTGCTGGAGTACCTCCGGGATTCCAACCAAGGGTTTCTCGGTATCCGCCCAACAATCCTGCTTTTATGAGAGTTTCTTCATCAACTTGCACAGACTCATCTGCCTGTGGAGCAACGAACAATGCGTCTACTGGACAATACAGTTCGCACATAAAGCAGGTTTGACAGTCGCTTTTACGAGCAATTCTTGGTGGCCCGTCTGGCACTTTATCAAAGACGTTGGTGGGACAAGCCGAAACGCAGATATTGCATTTAATACATCGAGATTCGCTAACTAGTTCAATCACAGTGCTACTAACTCCCTCTCTTTAGCGCTAGTTTCGAGTTTTTGAGGCTTTACCCACACTTGATCTAAACCACCACTTAGCAAACGGTGGTATTGATTTGGATCTTGCTCAGGATAGTCTAAGTGTTTGTGCATACCGCGACTTTCTTTGCGTTCCAGGGCGCTAGAGTACATCCACCGAGCTGTTGCTACCATTGCAGTGGCTTCTCTAGCTTGAACAGCTTGATCTTCTGACACTCCTTGACTATTGCGAATTTCTTTCCAGAGGTGATTTAGGCGACCAAGAGATTCTGTCAATCCTTGCTCTGTACGGAATAGATTGCGATCGTAAGGGAATACTTCTGCTTGGACTGCTCGAATCACTTCTGAGGCAGCAAAGCTGCTACTACTGGCGTTATTGGCAGACACTCCAGCTTCTCCAAGTCCGCGGACGGTGCGTTGATTGGCTTGAGTCCCCAGCTGGCGGGTGTAGTTGGCTGCTGCTTCACCTGCCCAATATCCTGAAGAGGTTGCCCAGGCGGCGTTATGACTACCACCACCGGTAAAGCCACCACAAATCAATTCTCGCGTTGCGGCATCACCAGCAGCATAGAGTCCGGGTACGGTGCTAGCACAGGTATAATCGGTAATCCGAATGCCGCCTGTACCGCGTACTGTTCCCTCTAGACGCAGAGTCACGGGAAAATGTTGGGTGAAGGGGTCAATACCCATGCGGTCAAAGGGTAATAAGAAGTTGTGTTGGACAGTCCGCAACATCGCCTGAATTTCGGGAGTTGCTTTGTCTAGGCAAGCATAAACAGGTTGGGTAAGCAGGGTACGGGCAATGATTGATCGCCCTTTTTGAGAACCTGCCCCTTCAATTTCTGTACCATCTTGGTAATAGAAGGTTGCCCAACGGTAGTAAGCGCCTTTGGTAACGGAAGAAAAAGCTGGTGATAGGGCGTAAGCATTGGAAAATTCCATTCCTGACATTTCTGCACCTGCTTCAGCTGCCATTAAGTAACCATCGCCTGTGAGAACGTTACAACCTAAAGCTTTACTGAGGAAGGCACAACCACCAGTAGCAATTACTACGGCTCCGGCTCGGACTGTCCAGCGATCGCCAGTCTGGCGACAAATACCTTTAGCACCTGCCACTACACCTTCTGTATCTACCAGCAATTCTAAAGCTGGACTGTGGTCAAGTATTTTCACCCCTGCTCTGGTAATCTTTTTCCGCATCAAGCGCATATAATCATGAGCTTGTTGTAGCGATCGCCGATGGGGACGCCCTTCATCATCTACAGGAAAAGGATAGCCCCAATCTGACAGTTTATTCAGGTTTGTATAAGTCTGATCTAATACACGTTCCATCCAAGGACGCTCGGAGAGGAAACCCCCTAGAGCTTCCCGACTCGCCATTGCTGCTTCCCGTTGTTCTGGGTCAGGTGGAACATACCAAACACCAGTACCAGAGGGTGCTGTTGCTCCACTCGTACCGCAGTAGCCTTTATCTACGAGTATCACTCTTACCCCTTGAGCCGCAGCATTCCAAGCCGCCCAAGTTGCTGATGGGCCACCACCTATAACTAAAACATCAGTCTCTAAATTCAGTTGTGATGTAGTACTATTGCCTGACTCAGATTGATATACACTCACGATTACACCTCCTATACTTATTGAATTGGGAATGGGGCATTGGGCATTGGTTATTGATTCTTCTTCCTCATCTCCCCAGTCCCCAATCCCCAGTCCCTATCCTGCCACCAGTTCTAACGATGCCTCCGGCGGGCTACGCCTACGCACTCGTGGCATTACCTCTTCGGAAAAATGCCTCATTTCAGTCGCGAACGGCTGAAATTGCAGCATAAATGTGCCAATTCCCACTCTGTTAAATTCGGCAATGCGACTAGCCACGGTGTCATAGCTACCAACTAAGCCAGCTGCGGTGCCACCGTTACTTCCTACGCCAGGGTACTTGGCTAAGTTCTTGAACATCACGACTTCGGAATCGACTCCTTTGAGCAACTCTGAGCGATCGTCTTGTGCTGCTACCATTGCCCGCAAGTTGTGATATTCTTCTTGGGCTTCTTCATCTGTGGGTCGAGCAATCACAAATGCGGACATCGCAAAGCCCAGTGGTTTGGGGCGATCGCGCGGCTGTTTTGCAACTTGAGCAATGGTTTCTCGGATCACTTCTATAGGACGGCCATTGAGAAAAAATACATCTGCCTCTTTTGCCGCTAATGCCTGCGCTGGTTCTGACTCACCTCCCACATACACACGTGGATGAGGATTAGCTACGGGAGGAGGATTGAAACTGAGGTCACTAATCTGAAAATAATCTCCTTGAAAGTTAACTCTTTCTCCACTCCACAGCGCCTTGACTACTCTGATCCACTCATTGGAATAGCGGTAACGCTCATCGTGGGGAAGAAAAGATATGCCTGATTTCTCCATTTCTGGCTTAAACCAAGCACTTACTAAATTGATTGCAAAACGCCCACCACTTATCGCATCAATGCCTAATGCCATTTTCGCTAAGATTGCTGGATGAAAAAGTAAAGGCTTCACAGCGGCAATAATTTCGATAGAATTTGTGGCTTCGGCAAGGGCTGCTGCTGCTGTCCAAGTTTCCAGCTGATCTAGTTGTTGATTTCTGGGATTAATGATGTGTTCTGCGATCAAAGTTGTAGTAAACCCGCACCGTTCAGCCAACTGGATAAGATCCTTAGCTCGTGAATAACTGGCATCACGAGGTTCAAGAGGATGGTTCATTACGCCGCAGTTGCCGTAAACGGGAATCCAAATCCCGTAGCGTGGCTCAGACATAGCTTTCAAGAACCCTTGTAATGGACGCTAAAAGTTTACTTGGCACTAAATTTTGAGTTTATCGGATAACCCACCTAATTTACTGTGAATCTACGGTAAACCGACTAATATGCCGTAGTATACAGTTATGAGATTTGCATAGATTGTGCTAAAAAACAAGAGGTTATTAAAATTTATTGACATTACTCCTTCAGAAAGTTCAGTTTGTGGCGAAAACTTTCTCAAAAAAATAAAGGACAAGTACGATTCTTGTCCCCAAGGCTTAAAATAACAGATTTTGCGTCGAAATAAGTCAGACAAAAGGGACTAAGTATTGGGTATTAAGAAAACTCTTTCCCAATCCCCAGTTCCGAATCAAATTAATTCTCTGTACCCAGAGGCCCGTAAAATTGAAAGCGTCCAATGCCGAGAGATTGGCCAGCAGTTTTATCACCAGAGGGAAAAGCCTTAACGTCAAATAAATAGACGCCATCATTAAAAGGATTCTCGTAAGTTTGCAGACCAATAGTAACGGTCTTACCTGGTGCTACGGGAGTATCAAAAGTTACTGTGATAATCTGCTGTTTGTCGTTACCTTTTACAGTTTTGAGTGCCAGCTTTGAACCTTGTTGATTGCGTGTGCCTTCAAAGGCAAAAGTATCCTTTTGATTGAATTGAATATCTTCACTCCCCTGAATCTGGTTAAAAGTAACCTGCTGCAAGGGTTCCCCGGCTGTCGCTGGCACTTCCACAGTGAAATAGTACGTCGTATTGGGAATACTTGTATCGCGGTATGGAGTGCTGGCACTAACTAAACGCGGTGGTTCGGCAAAGGCAATCGTGCCATTGCTTAAGGTAACTGCATCGGCTACCGAATGAGGTAGTAAATATAGTCCAGTGCTGACAACAAATAGAGTACTAAAAAAACGATTTACGTACTTCATGATTTATATTTTTACCTCAATGTTTTTTATCTAAGACTCAATAATTTCAGTCTTGCTTCAAATACCCATAGTCAAGCCTGAGTAGACCAATTATTACAGTCTCTAAAGTTAGTAAGTTAATTAAGCTTACCGACTATTTATTATGCGGTTTTGCTGTAATTCTAACACGTGCTTTCAAGTTGTCCAGGAATAAAAATGGATATTGAAATTTAAATTTAACTGGTGATTTTGAGCTAATTATTATTAGTAAATTCCCTCAAAAATCGATGATTTTACCGGACTTTCATTATAATCAGACACTCGTATATCGATATGTTTGCCGTAGTTTAACTAACTTAATACACTCATAGATCGATATAGTTACCGTAGGATAAATAGCAAATTATTTGAAAAATTGATAATTTTATACAGGAGTAAATTTATCAATTGAATTATATATCAATAAATTTACTGAACTTATAATTAGTGAATTATGTTAAAGGAGAAAGTGAATTACTACAGTAGTCTATCAATAAATAATTGATGGATAAATAAATTCCTTGTAGAGACGGTGATTTATCGTAAATTAAAGGGTTTAAGAACCTGCAATCTACATGTAGCACCCATTTCAGTCGGGGTTTGTCTTGAGAAATCGCTCCACTTGGGCAAAGCTCAAGACCGCGTTTCTCGCTAAATCCCCCGTTAGCGCTAGCGTAAAGCCTTCTCTACGAGAGGCTGCGCCAACGGCATGGCAACGCTATGAGCGACGGAGGAGCGTCAGTTGCCACAACGCGGGGAACCCGCGCAAGGCACTTCTCTTCTCTACGAGACGCTACGCGAACGTCTGAAATTTCTTTAATTTTGAATTTTGTTAGCGTAGCGTAAAGCCTTCTCTTCGAGAGGCTTTGCCAACGGCATGGCTTCTCTACGAGACGCTGCGCGAACGCTTAGAGCGAGTCTGCGTACCCTTACAGGGAAGCAAGCTACGCTTTTAGCGTCTCGTAGAGAGCGTCATTTTGAATTTTGAATTGTTAACGCGTCTTTATAATGATTTATCGGATCTTTGCGGTCTACAATTTCCATCAAAAAACCTTAACCAAACCGTATTGATAGCAATTCTCGTTTACGTGAGGTACACCCGTAGGGTCTGCCGTGCCCCATTGGTGTCAACTTAAGCAAAAATAGACCTGCGGCAGCAAAAGCATGTACCAGCACCGCCGATTGCAGAAATAGAGCAAGAAAGTGTATACACCGTAGCCTTTATAAGGAGAGGGATTGAGGGTGAGGTAAACCAGGGAAATATATTGTATGTTATTTAATTCTGATTCCTAACCATGTACAGCAGATTTCAACTTAGTGCGAAACTTGCAACAAGATAAATGTATTCTTCCTCTATACCCATGAAGTATTGTAGATATCGTTAGTCTGCAATCTTTGGCTCTGGATTTTCAAAAAAATGTTACGACTTTATCATTTATTACTAGGTTCTATTTTGCTGGTGTCAATACCGCTGGGAGCAAAATTTGTTCTCCCTCAATTTTCTCCACCCAAAGTGGTAAAACCCCTTGCCGTTGCAAAACTTCCCAATTCTAATGAGGGAAATATCTGGCAGAAAATCTTAGTAAATAATGCTGCTCCAACTAACTGGCAAGTTGCTCCTTGTGAGGGAAATGCACCCTTGCTGTGTATCTCCTCTGGCGGGAAACGTTTGGGTACAGTTGAGATTAACGTTTACCCACTAGCTAACAATGAGGACTTCCGAAAGAAACTTGTAGCAGCTGGTATTCCAACTGGTTCTCAAGTTGACTACCAAAGTTCCAAATACCAAACCCAGGTATTAGCAGCACTCAAAGCTTGGGTTGCAGATCACTACGCCGCCTTTGCAAAAGATCGTCAGGGTAAATATGGAAAAGAGATTACCTTCTCAACCTATCCACCCCAACCAGTACCTATTGGCAAGCTTCAGGGAATCCGCTATGGGTTCGCTGTAATTAAGCAACAAGGTGGAGTACAAGAGCAACATATCGGTCATGTTGCCTTTGATGGGACTAAACTTTATGTAATTACTACTGCATTTGACACAGATACGCAAACAGGTAAGTTTGAGAACCTGGAAAACTTGGCTATTTTTCAACCTTACTTGTATGCGATCGCCGCAGATTTGCGTTTACCTTAATAGGGATTGGGGATTGGGGATTGGGTATTGGGTAAAATTTTCTTCTTCCCCAGTTCCCAGTTCCCAGTCACCAGTCATCAGTCCCCAGTCCCCAGTCCCCAATCCACCTAAATCTCAGCTACCGCCCGTTCAATTAAGCGATGCGCTAAAGTTTGCGTACCAGTGTGTTCATAATAATTTGTTGATACATCCAGGAACGCCGCTAGGTAATCTAACTTGTCATCGGCAATATCGACAAAACTTTGCAAATTGTGGACAACCTTTTGTGGCGTTAAATTATTGGCGGAGACTAACCCACTCATCCAACCTTTAACTGAGTCAAAGCTTTCGCCGATAAAGTTGAGTTTACTACCAGCATTGCTTCCTGGAATCACATCTTTGATGCTTTGGAAAGTTGAGTTTTGCTCTAACTCTTGGGGATTTGTTTGATTAAGTCCAGATATCGCTTTACTGATGAAGTCTGGGCCCAGAGGTATCAAACCATCAACGCAAACTAATGCCACCATGCGGATGAGTGACTCACCACTATACTCTCCTAAAGAGGCGACAAAATCCCCAATACTATCTCCAGGAATGCCGTTAATTTGACAGAAAGCTACCAACTCAGCCACTAATTTTAACGTCAAATCAATAGTTTGGGCTTTATCAGGTTTAGGAGTAACAGAATTTAAAAAACCCAACAGAGGAATTTTCTCGCCAACTTTGTTAGCTAAGGCTGCTGCGCCCAGTGCTTTATCTGTAGAATCAACAGTTTGATATAACCACAAAGCTGTTTGGTATCCTTGAGATTTGTCATTGAATAGATAAATCGCTCGTTCGCCAATTTGCTGAATTAGATCCTCGTCGTCTTCGCCAGTAACACTTTTAATAGTGTTGACAAAGCCGACTGTATTTCGCCACTCTCCAGGAGCAACAAAATCTAGGGATTTTAACATAGAAACAGTCAAGCCGCCTGTTGGCAATTGATCAACTAAATCAACAATCGATTTACTCACAACAATCTCCTTATTTAGGGTTTATTATCTTTAATGTCAGTAATTTGGCTCATTTCAGGTTAGCCAGACCACTAAGATTAAACTTCTCTAACCAATCTGCGCGATCGCTAGCTTTAAATGATGAATCGCGAGAAAGTGCTTTTACTTGGTACTTACCTACCAAAATTGCAGTTTGCGTTTTACCAACTTCTATTGCCGGATAACCACCAATTTTTTTGGTACTCTTTGAGAACTTTGCTGCGGCATTAGGTGTACTGGTGGTATCAGAAATAGACAGTAATGCTAGCTCTTTACCGCCTTTTTTCAACTTCGCTTCCGAAAAACCTTTTTTCTCTTGGGTATAGACGCGCTGGTAGCCATCACCTGCATCAGGGAAAAATTTATTAAATTCGCTACCCTGAGTTGCGTTCTTAGCAACTGCAAGACCCTTTTTTTGTTGAGTGCTTTCTTTTTGCACTTGGTCAAAACGTCCAGGTGTCTTTGGAGTACAGGCCGTTGTCAGTATCATTACCGACAGCAACAAAGCGGCTACTACCCTACGCCCACGGTGTAAAATCATTCTTGGCTTCTCCTTATAGTTGAGCTTTGAGGCAATTATCTGCGCTGCTAGCAATTATTACCCGTAAAATTTACTTTTTGATAATTATTGCCTAAGTTCTCAACTATAGCGGTTTAATTTTGTACTTCAAAAAAGTGTCTAGTGTCAGACTTAACATAGCAATTAACCCAACGCAAAAACGCCCCCCCTTTCGGGAGAGCGTCTTTCAATTTAGTAAAACTAGAGAATTAACCGTTGATAGCAGGAGCGGTAAGAGCTACAGGAGCAACATCACCAGCAGCCAAATCTAGAGGGAAGTTGTGAGCGTTACGCTCGTGCATT
>NZ_JBALFD010000036.1:0-8773 GCF_036916985.1 Nostoc sp. | reverse complement strand
CCACGAAAAATCAATGCTTTGAGAGACTAGAATTGTTGAACTTTTTTATATGCTTACAGTGTGAAGACAAAATAAGATACCCTTATCTTTTATCCAATAAAAACTACGATAAAAACTACTTTTCCCAGCAGAGAGGCAGGGGAGCAGGGGAGCAGGGGAGCAGAGGAGAAAGAATGCTAACGTTTCATTAACCAAGGTGTTGGGTTGGCAATCATATTTACTAGACCACCTAAAATTTGATTGTAAGTTCCATATAGTTCTCTACCTGATTCGACAGAGAGATAGTTACATTTAACAGCGAACTCAATCCAAGTCTGAGTTTCAGCAGCTTCGGACTCGCAATCATTCAGTTTCGCTACAAAAGCTGCCTCATAACGACGTTTTCGCCAAGCCTCTGCCATATTTGCACACACAGAACGGGACGAGCGGCGAATCTGATCCGTTAATGAATAACGCTCTTCTACAGGAAACTTTTTGGAGAGTTCAAAGATTTTCATGGCGGCATCGAAAGCCATTTGATAAACTTTCAAATCTTTATGACTTTTAATAGGTTCTTTCTCCATCTCCTCTGCCCCTCTGCCCCTCTGCTCCTCTGCCCCTCTGCCCCTCTGCCCCCCTGCTCCTCTGCTCCTCTGCCCCCCTGCTCCTCTGCCCCCCTGCTCCTCTGCTCCTCTGCTCCTCTGCTCACTCCTTTTCCAACATGCGATCGCAAAGAAGTGCATGGTGGCAACGGAATAGTTTCTATTACGCTGCTGATAAATTTTGCTTGTCTTGGTATCGCCTTTGATGCGTCATCCAAGCGATAACCATTTACAGGGTGCTAACTTCTAGTTATACTTAGCCGTAACTTATTATAGGCACAATGCAACTATAACTTTGACTTGGTGCAAAGATAGTTTACAAAAGTTGCTCAGGCGGTTGCCTTAGTCTATGGGAATAAAAAAGTTTAACAATTTCTGTTAAGTGTTTTACCCCGCTCCAAGCATCCGTCTAGAAATCGCTTCAAAGACCCTCTACGCCGCACCCACGCTACGTTATTACTAGAGCGATCGCCACTGGCTCATGACGGTTACGCCATCGCTGAATGGCACTAAGACTCATGTGAAACCTAGTGAGGGCAGGGTGAAAGATTTCTGGGCTTATTTCCCAGTAACTCTATTATTATCCAGTTATCAGTAATGAGGAGCATATTTTCCAGTGTTGTAGAGTTTTTTGTTCTTGACTAATAAATTTCGTCTTCTTCATCTAGCCAATCTTCATCCCAGAGAAGTTCATTGTAAACCTTAGTAGCTTGAGATATTTTTAGGTTGTGAGCTGCTGTCACACAATTTCTTGGTTGCCAGCCAATGAGGGCGTATCGAGCATGTAAATATCTGACAGCATTTTTGCAGTCATTAATTACTGGAATATCCTCAAAGATGTATTTTCGCAATTGGACTCCTAAACGAATTGCCTCCATTTCATAATTGTGAAAATAGGATTCTTCAACATCAGGTGTAGAAATCAGCAATCCTCTCACCCAGGCATGATTTTTATAGATAGCCTTCGCTACAACTAAATTGACTTGTTTTGGTGTCCAATTGCTCCTTTCTAAAAAGTTATCTATTGCTGATTCATCATCTAAATCTATATCTACGTTAGATTCTGAAAGTATTTCCGAGATATCTGTATTTTCTAAGAACAGTTCGTACCACTCTTGAAAAGTTTCGGGACTAAATAGTTTTCTGGCTTCTTCAAATGAAATTTTCTCCCATCCTGCATCTGTAACTATTTCGTTACCAGTCCTTGTAATGAACAGATTTTTTTCTTCTAGCATCCAAGGGAAGGATGTCTTGTGATGTCTTCTCTTTCGTTTACCCATTGAACTACTATAGAGGATCACTCTTATTATCCTGTCTTTTATCCTACCTGACAAAGGGAGTGTCTCTACTCCATTAAAGAAAAGCAATGCTAATAGAAACTATTACAAAAACAATTCGATTTTGAGGAAATCTAGTTAAGATAAATTAGCTGAAGTAGAAATATATGGTTAGAGTCTTTATGTTTGATTTTCATCCTTTGCGATTACCATCAAAATATTTTAATATTTTCATTACAGTACTAACTTTTGTTTTATTTTTTTGGTTCACTCCTGTAGTTGCTCAAGCATTAACTAAAGCTCCAGTTATTTTGGATGGACAGCAGCTTTTTCAGATCAGCGATTCTGGTCAGTATAGCGCTCAAGAACGGACAAATTTAATCAATTCACAACTAAAAAATGTGATTTCTGCTTCTGAGTCTATTCAAGTTAAAATTGAAAAACGTAACCAACTACCTACTATTTTATTAAATGACCGCTATCTGTTAACAGTTACACAACAAGATACTTTACCAGGTAGTACACTCGATGAGCAGGCTAACATTTGGGCGCAGCAAATTGAAGGAGCGTTACAGGAAGCTCATTTAGAGAGAACTAAAACTTATCTTCAACGAACAACTTTTATAGCAGCAGCAATTTTACTCATAACTGTAGGATTTAGTTGGCTATTGGGATGGATTAAGCATCAATCTATCCGAGTAGCCTCACTTCGCCTAACAACTAGCAATGCCATACCTAATTCGGAAACACTTAAAGTATTAGAATTATTTTTCAAATTAGTGTTGGCAAGTATGCGTCTCGGACTTTGGATGAGTGCGATTCTTTATATCACTAATCTCTTTCCTTTCACTCGTCAATGGAGCTACCAAATTTCAAATATCCTAATTACCAGTTTCACCTCACCTATTCTGACGTTGGGAAAAAATCCATATTCGATTACTGAATTAATAGTTTTGGTTGGTTTATTGTTTGGCTTAGTTATCTTTGCTGGAACGTTAACCAATTTTTTACGTTCTCGGATTCTCTCTTTTACTGTCATCAATCGTGGCGCTCAAGAAGCGATTATAATACTTTTAAAATATGGTCTAATTTTTATTGGCACACTGGTACTGCTACAAATCTGGGGACTTGACATTAGCTCTTTGACAATTTTAGCAAGTGCTTTAAGCGTTGGAATTGGCTTTGGTTTACAGGATATTGCTAAGAATTTTGGCAGTGGTTTAGTACTAGTATTTGAGCGCCCGATTCAGGTTGGAGATTTTGTGGAAGTTGGGGAATATACAGGTATTGTCGAACGAATCGGTGCCAGAAGTACCGAGATTCGTACCCTTGACCACGTTTCAATTATTGTACCCAACTCTCGCTTCTTGGAAAAAGAAGTAATCAACTGGAGCCATCGCAACCCGATTTCTCGCCTTCATCTTCCCGTTGGCGTTGCCTATAGCTCAGATCCCAAAGCAGTGCAATCTGCTCTGTTAGAGGCTGCTTCTAAGCATCCCAATGTATTGCAGACTCCTTTGCCTCTAGTACTGTTTAAAGAGTTTGCCAACAACACCTTAAATTTTGAGTTATTAGTCTGGACTGCGGAACCTAATAAACAATTTTTGCTCAAAAGTGATTTATATTACATTATTTTTGAAGTATTACAGCAACGAAAAATTGAAATTCCTTTTGCTCAGTTGGATTTACATCTGCGTTCTGGTAAGTTGGAATTTACGCCAGAAATGCAGTTAGCTTTAATACAGATGGTTGAACGATTATCAAATCAGGAGTCAGACATAGATTCAACCAATCCAATTGAAAAGGGTACAGAGGGTATAGATGCATGACCCGCATTTCTCACAAGTTTGAAATGCAGAGGGGCAGAGGGGCGGAGGGGCGGAGGGGATTGAACTTGGCACATTGAACTCTCCTCTGCTCCTCTGCTCCTCTGCTCCCCTGCTCCCCTGCACAAGCACAGGCTTTGAGCATTGGTGAGAAATCCAGGATGAGCGCTTGTAATCATGGGGGTCTACCCGCAGAAATCATCTACCCGAATATCCCGCCAGACATCAGAAACCTGCCAGCCGGAATTGCCCACAGATTGTACTGGAGGATTGTCAAGGAATGGAACATAGTCAGGAACTCTAGGCTCTGAAATTGCTACTGTTTTCTCCTCAACTTCAACCACAGGGACAGTAGAATTGTCAGTATTAGCTAGAAGTTGTTGGTCTTCTGCTTCTTCGATTAATTTCATCTGTCTCAGGGTAAGCTTGTCGGATTTTTTGATGATTTTCTTTGTATGTATCTCATTAGAAGTATTCATTGAGTATTCCCTCGAAGGCATTGGTTTAAAATTTGTCTGAGTAAAGTTGCAAGAAGTTAGGTATTAATAATTGCACAGAATTAACAAGGTACACCAAATCGATGGAAAATACGAGTCTCTTGCCGAAGAATTTATTAATTGGACATAAATATCTTTTTCGGGCAGATGCCTAAAAGCGATCGCTTTTTTGATCATTGTCTAGAAGTCAAAATTCTTTTGGGTTTTTGACATACGTTGACCTGTACCAATGCCATCGCTACGATTCAAAATACGCCTTTAGAAGAAACCATGACGGCACTCGCTGAGGTAGTGCGTCAGGGAAAAGCTCGTTACATCGGCTTTAGCGAATGGAAAAAGTTTTTGCCAAAAAGCTAGGGCTTTTGCTCCATAAGGAGAACCAAGTTCTTAATTTTGGATAAAGTCGAGCTTAGTAGCTATTCATAAAATCATTTATGAAAATGCGATCGCCATACAGCCAATGTTCATAGTAGCTAAAATAAATCTGAGAGTAGGCAATAAAAATTAATAAACATCAAAAATGTTTGAGAAAGAAGTCAATGTCAGAGATAGTTTTCACTCAAAACAGCCTGGGGGCGGGAGTGATCCGAATAGTTTTGATTGTAAAGAAACATGGTATCCCATCCATTACCTAGAGGACTTAGACAAATCAAAACCAACGCCTTTTACAGTGCTGGGAAGAAATATTGTAATTTGGTGGGATAGACTTGCCCAATCTTGGAGAAGCTTTGAAGACCAGTGTCCTCATCGTTTAGCACCGTTGTCTGAAGGCAGGATTAGTGACGATGGGCTTTTGGAATGTCCCTATCACGGTTGGGCTTTTTCTGGAGATGGAAATTGTCAAAGGATTCCTCAACAAGTTAAAGGTGGAACAGCAGAGACATCAAAACGAGCTTGTGTGGCATCATTACCAACTATTGAAAAGCAAGGGCTGCTGTTTGTATACGTTGGTGAATATGAAAATGCTGCCAAAACCGAAGTCCCAATAATTGAACCATTAGAAGAATCTCCCGAAGGATGGGTTGTAATTAATACATTTAGAGATGTACCTTATGATGCCTTAACACTATTAGAAAATATACTAGACCCTAGCCACATATCGTTTACACATCATAAAACGGTAGGAAATAGGGCAAATGCAGCACCTTTGGAACTTGAAGTGATTGAATCTGGGAAACATGGATTCAAAGGGATTTGGAAACAAGGTTTGAAACCAGGGCAATCAGGAAAGTTGTCTACAACCTTCGTCGCTCCAAGTTTAATGTGGCATGACATCAACTCCCCGCGTGGTAGAATTCTAACCGTTGTTTATGCTACACCCATACGCAAAGGAGAATGTCGTGTATTTGCACGTTTTCCTTTTAAGTTTCCTGATAAACTTCCAGGTTGGTTTATTAAGCTCAGACCGCGTTGGTATTACCACATTGGACAAAATGGTGTTTTAGAAGACGATCAAATTTTTCTCCACTATCAAGAAAGGTATCTTGAAGCTAAAGGAGGTAGCCCTAACTTTACTAAACCCGCATTTCTCACAAGCTGCTTTGCGTACAAGTAATAAGTAATGAGTAATAAGTAATAAGTTAAGAATTTTACTCATTACTCCTTACTCACTACTCATTACTCCTCCATTCAAGGTGTGGTGAGAAATCCGGGTAAAGCCTTTTACCTTCCAACCAAAGCAGATAGTTTTGTATTTGAATTGCGTCAGTGGGTAAACCAATATAATGCTGAACCATTTGGCAAAGAGACTTTTTCTCCCCCATTGGCAAAGTCCGTGCTTCTGGAGAGGTATCATTCTCATACGGAAAAATGTGCCAGTTGTAGCTCGGCGCTTTCTATTATTGAGCGATTGAGATTTGGGAGTGGAGTTGCAACAGTACTTACTTTGGCTTGGACTCCAATGCTTTTTTTATTTTTTCAGACAACATCAGTTGTAGTAGTTGTGATTGAAACTCTAGCTCCCTTAATTTTTGCACTAGCATGGCTCGGACTAAGTAAGTTAGTTATTCAGTTTTATGATGGACGAACCTTACCTCCACGAAACCGACCCGAAAAAAACTGAAATCTAATAATACCAGAAATATATGAGTAAGCTCATCTTAATTACAGGCATAAGTAAAGGTCTAGGTTATGCGATGACCGAAGGTTTTATTCAACAGGGACATACTGTTATTGGTTGCGCCCGTTCATCAGATGCAATCGATAAAATACGCCAAAAGTTTAGTGCGCCCAATGATTTTACATCTGTAGATGTGGCAAATGAACAACTTGTAAAAAAATGGGCAATAGAGGTACTTCAAAAGTATTCACCGCCAGATATAGTAATTAATAATGCGGCAATTACCAATTACCCAGCACCTTTGTGGGAAATACCATCTGAAGAATTTTCGGATCTTATAGATATCAATATCAAAGGAGTAGCGAATATAATTCGCCATTTCGTACCAGCAATGGTGAAAAAGAAACGGGGTATTATTGTTAACTTTAGTTCAGGTTGGGGACGTTCGACTTCAGCCCAAGTTGCACCATACTGCGCTTCCAAGTGGGCAATCGAAGGATTAACTCGTTCTTTGGCACAAGAATTGCCAACTGGTATGGCAGCTATACCCCTCAATCCAGGTATTATTCATACTGATATGCTTTCTATTAGCTTTGGAGAAGAAGCTGCTAATTATACACCTGTGTCTGATTGGGTATTAAAAGCTGTTCCGTTTATTCTCAATTTAAAACCCAAAGATAATGGGATTCCTTTAACCATTTCATAAAATTGGTCATGCGTGAATTGCTTTGACTGTATATTAACCAATGCAACAGCGATGTCTACGACGGGCTGCGCCTACGCAATTGGCTCAATGTGGTTCAGTTAAGAAAGTTTTTCTGTGAAGGCAAGGGAACAGTTACGAAAAAGCAGGCTGATTTCAACTGTATTGGTTTATCGCCCCGAGGCACAGGAAATTAGTACAATTTTTGAATACTGGAGTTTTCATTTTTGAAAAAGCATTTGAGCCAAAGTCTACCTATAGCACCAAGCCGGAAACTGAAGATTACGATCCTAACAGTAGGTTCAAGGGGAGACTTGCAACCATACTGCGCTTTGGCTATTGGCTTGAAGCGTGCGGGGCATCAGGTAACAGTCGCAACACACGAAAACTTTGCATCTTTTGTGAAGCAGTTTGATTTAAAGTTTGCACCGATCGCTGGCAATATGGAAGAGTTTTTGCAATCCAAGCAAGGGCAGCGATTGATTGCGGGAGAAAAGTTGAAAAAAGAAGAAGGAGATAAGCTTTTACTTCAACAGTTGCAGTCTGCTTGGGTAGCGTGTCAGGAAAGTGAGGTAATTATCTACACGCCGCTAGCTATTTTTGGATATCACATCGCAGAGAAATTAGGCGTACCTTGCTTTTTTGCATCAGTTCTGCCGTTGACTCCCACAGGGATGTTTGGGTTTTTGAAATTTGCTCAAACAACTAAAAACCCGCTAAAGAAAGCGATAAATTATGGCAGCTACTTACTAGTAGAGTTTTTGCACTGGCAAAGATATCGTCCACTGCTCAATCACTTCAGAACAGAAACATTGAAATTGCCGCCCTTACCATATTTGGGCAGACGCTTCAGACGGAAGACTCCGGCGAATGTATCACGAATCCCTGTATTGTATGGATTTAGTTCGCACGTAATCCCAAAACCTCGTGACTGGCCGCATTGGGCGTATGTGACTGGTTTCTGGTTTATTGACCAAGCCTCCGAATACGAGCCACCTATCGAACTAGAGGATTTTCTTGGGCGAAAGCAATTACCTTTGTGTTTTGGCTTTGGGAGCATGACGATGCCCAATCCAGAATATCTCACACATTACATCGTAGAAGCCTTAAAGAAAACACATCAAGGCGGGATTATATTGTCAGGCTGGGGCGACGTTGGAAGAACGGTGAATATAAAAGATTCGCTACGAGTGTTTGTGATCAAGGAAGTTCCGCATGATTGGTTATTTCCTCAAGTGCCAGCAGTAGTACATCACGGAGGAGCTAGTACAACGGCGGCAGTGTTACGTGCAGGGACACCATCAATTACTGTACCTTTCTTTGCAGACCAGCCGATTTGGGGTGAAAAGCTGACCCGGCTGGGAGTCAGCCCACAACCGATACCGTACAATCAAGTGTCAGATAAAACTTTAGCAGCAGCGATTGAAATCGTACTGGGTGATGAGGTGATGCGGAAGAAAGCACAAGAGTTGGGTGAGAAAATCAGGGGTGAAGATGGTGTGGCGAACGCTGTTGAAGCATTCCATCGGCATTTGGGGTTGATTGAGTGAGAAATTGCAGACAATTGAAGAAGAACTCAGAAGACAGAATTCAGAATCACAATCGCTTGGAGATTCAAACCCTAAGCAATTGTAGTGTCCTTTGAATCATAATGTGGGAAAAATTTTGATCCATAAATTAGGAAAAAATTAACGAAAATTCAGGCTTTCGCGCCGATCACAAAATTAAACTCTGCATCAAATCATGAGAGAGAGTTGAAATTCTGAATCATAATTAGAGAATGAGTTGAAAAAACACATTTGGACAAAACTTGTACAAAAAATCTCTGAA
>NZ_JBALFD010000035.1:0-160677 GCF_036916985.1 Nostoc sp. | reverse complement strand
AGCAATTGTCGGTGGATTGGCAATTCTCAACCGCAGATGCTCGCATCCGCCTCAACCGTCTTTACCCACAAATAGAAAACTGACAGACCACTAGTTTATGGCATCATTAGCAGAGAATAGCAACAACAAATAGGGGTAAAAATTTTACCCCCAGAAAGTCGCGTATTATTTTAAGAATAGGTAGAAAAGGTTAGTACTCTTAGGTTAAATGACTTTCTAGCAAAGATGCGATCGCTTCAGGATGAATATTCTTGTATTTCTTTTTACCGAGGTGTAAAACACAGTTGGGAGCGCTGCTACAGCATTTTTGGCAACTGGTATGTTCAATGGTAACTTTGTCTAATAAACCGCGATCGCACAAAGTTTTTTCTAATTCTGATAATAACCCTTTACCACCACGTTTCAGGCAACCGCCCTTTTGACATACCATAATCCTCGCTTTGCTTTGAGGTGGTAAATCTTGCTTTGGACACGCATCAATTGGTGTCACCCGATAGGCTTTAATTTTAATTTTACTTGTGCGCGAATCTACCTTACTATGACCACAAATGCGAAGTTGCTGACCAGGAACTAAAGATGAACTTAGTAAACGGCGTAACTCTTTAGGCAGTTTAATATCTACATTTCCAGATGGAACTGCCAATTGCAAGTATTTATATTTTCCTGGTTCACCACCGACAAAACCTAGTAACTGTCCCTCAAGATTTAATTCTGATAACGTCAAATACTTATTACCCATAATTGATAAAAAGTTATTGGGGATTAGGGATTGGGGATTAGAGGTTGTTTGAAAAGTTTTTTTATACGCCTAACCCTTGGAGATCCCCCTAAATCCCCCTTAAAAAGGGGGACTTTGATTCCGGTTCCCCCCTTTTTAAGGGGGGTTAGGGGGGATCAACGAGTGCCTAAAATTACACTTAACTACTTTTCAAACAACCTCTTAGGGATTGGGGATTAGGGATTAGCGATTGGGTATTGGGTATTGAGAAAATATTCCTAAATATTTATTTCCTAGTCCCCAGTCCCTAGTCCCCAGTCCCCAGTCACTTTACGCGAGTCGTTTAGCTTCTACAGTTTGAGGTAAATTTGCTGTATCTGGCAAATCACGAAATTCTAATTCCCAACCATTTGCTAGGGTGAGAATCTTGCCATCAGTTCCATCAGTTTGTTTGACGACTTCTTCTTCCAGGTCTTTTTTAGCAACGTAAACGACTAAAGTACCGGCGTCATTCATGCGTAGCATTACTTTCATGAGATTCCTCAACAGATTCTAGTTCTTTTTTCATACAGCCGACGACGAACCCTGTTTCTAAGAAATGCACAGCATAGATATAGGAAGTCTGCAAATATGTGCCTATACTCGCTATGTAACCGATATCTCCCTTGTTTACTAAAACTTGGCCGACTTCCTTACCAGGAAAAGTACCATCGTTTTTTAGCAGTTTACGAACTCTGACTTTTTCACCAATTTCAAAAGCAGGTGGCAAGTTTAGTTCTAATTCATCGCGTTGCATGAGAGTACCTCTGTTCTCTGACCAAATTCAATAGTTCTTCTGTCGTCAAACTGCGTTTTTTCTGTACCGATTGATGGCGCACTGCGTCTAAAACAGATTGGGTTTCTTGGGGGTTCAAGAAAATTCCATGCTGTTCTAGCAAGTTAGCAACCAAATGCCGTCCAGAATGTTTACCTACTACTAAACGCCGTTCCCAACCCACCTCTTCGGGTGCAAATGGTTCGTAGGTGATGGGATTTTGTAAGACCCCATGAGCATGTATGCCAGATTCGTGAGCAAAGGTATTTTCGCCAACGATCGCTTTCCAAGGTGGTACATCGGCTCCTGATGCGGCTGCAACTAGTTGAGACAGTTCCAGCAAACTGGGTGTGTCAATGCCCAAATCAACGCCGTAGATGCGTTTAATTGCCATGACAACTTCTTCTAATGCTGCATTTCCCGCCCTTTCACCCAATCCGTTGACTGTGGTATTCACTGATGAGGCTCCAGCTTTGATACCCGCAAGAGCGTTGGCAGTTGCTAGACCAAAATCATTATGTGTGTGGATTTCTAAGGGAATCGTCAACGCTGAAACCAGTCGTTGGACTTTGGTGTAGGTGCTGAAGGGGTCGAGAACTCCTACGGTATCGCAGAAACGGAAGCGGGATGCACCCCATTCTTGGGCATAAAGTGCTACATCTAAGAGGAAGTTTTCATCAGCCCTGGAAGAATCTTCTCCGCCAACTGCTACCCAAAGACCTTGATCGAGGGCGAAGCTGATTGAGTCTTTAAGTTTTTGCAAACTTACTCGCCACTGACCATGAAATTTAGTGGCAATTTGGATACCAGAGACGGGAATGGCAATATGCACCCGATTTAAACCACAAGCGATGGAAGCCTTGATATCTGAGATGACAGCACGGTTCCAGCCCAAGAGTTTTGCTTGTAAACCTAAGTTAGAAATTGCGGCGATCGCACGTGTTTCTTCGTCACCCATTGCCGGTATACCGACTTCTAATTCTGGAATACCAATAGCATCGAGAAATTTAGCGATCGCTACTTTTTCTTCTAGGGTAAAGGCAACACCTGCTGCTTGTTCACCATCACGTAGTGTAGTGTCATTAATTATGATTTGATTCATTGCAAATATCCCTCTCTTGGAAGTATTCTTAATATCCTTTCTCTCTACAATCCCTAGTGATGGTAAATGCTAAAAATATCACAATTCATAATGTAGGATACATGATCCTTAATTATTGACCTATTAGCAGCATCACATCTGTATGGCAGGGAACTAAAACAATGTATAATTTACTAATCGTTTTTACCGATGTCAGTTGAAATATCTTTGAGTAGCAATGAACTAATATAGCTATTAGCAAATCCTGAACAAAGTAATACACAGAATCCAGCAATTAAGGATGTAATCATTTTCGTGACCTCGTTTTTTGTAGTGCATTTGAGTGTAATTTAGACAGGTAATGGTACTCAAAGCTAAAGGGTGCAAATTAGCTAACTGTGATCTGCTAGCCAATCAAAAATCTTTCCTAGTTGCTCCAAGTCAACTAAACCATACTGCCAGAGGAGCATCGGTAGTGGGCCATTTTCTAATTCACGGTGTCGCAGAGCTACAGCAATATCAGCATTTGAAAGTTCAAGTTCATTGTGCAAAAAATTGAGGAGTTTTATATCTCTATTCCGAGTCGCCATAATCGAACTTTCAATTTCTTAATTTGGGAAAAACTTAAAAATCAGAAATCCCAATTGTTATTTAGGAATTTCGTCTTTTTAATTGTTGCTATATGTCAGGGAAATTTCAGATTTAGCAGATTCAATAAAATATCAAACCCATTTGTTCCATCTCAGTCTGCAACAAATTCTGCTAGCGTACAGTAGCTTCAAACTCTAAACCTATTTGAGCTTTGTGCATCTATGAACAAAATGGATGAAGTGCAGTCTTTACGTCATGAATTCAAGATTAATAGTCTCTGAATTAGGTATGACGCAAAAACTCAAGATTCATGACTGTAATGCCAGCAACGCTCTAGCCACTCTAATAATTCGTGACGGGAAGCAAGAAATTGCATAACTATACTGCGAATCAGAATTACTTCAAGCAAATTGTTCACTTGCACTCGCAAAGAACCATCGGGGGGACAAGAACAATTAATTTTTAACTCTTGCAATCGGTGATAGATTCGCCAGCGATCGCTCAAAGGAATCTGCAAAACGTGATTTGTCATTTGTCATTTGTCCTTTGTCAGTTGTCATTTGTCATTTGCTAATGACCAATGACTAATGACTCTTAACGCCTAAAGTTTGCAGTTGTTTTTCGAGTTCTTCAATGCGCGAGAGCAAAGAACGAATTACGTCTGCTTCCACATCGGGTAGCTTGCCATGTTCTAAAGGAGAAAGGCTGGCGTTATCGTTCCGAGAAATAATTCGGCCCGGAACTCCCACCACAGTGCGATCGCTGGGGACATTCTGCAAGACAACGGAACCTGCACCAATACGGACGCGATCGCCAATTTGCAGATTACCTAAAACTTTCGCACCCGCCCCAATCACGGCATTTTTGCCGACTGTGGGATGACGCTTACCAGTTTCTTTACCAGTTCCGCCAAGGGTGACGCCCTGATAAATCAGTGTATAGTCGCCGACGATCGCAGTTTCGCCAATGACTACTCCCATTCCGTGGTCGATAAACACGCCCTGACCAATCTCTGCACCTGGGTGAATTTCAATTCCCGTCAAAAATCTCCCCAAATGAGAAATTAAGCGGGGGATAAAACCGACTCCTCGACAATGTAACCAGTGAGCAAGACGATGCAAACATAGTGCGTGCAATCCAGGGTAGCAAAACACCACTTCTAGCCAATTCCGCGCTGCTGGGTCGCGCTCAAAAATAATGCGAAAATCACTCAATAATGGCTCAAAGAAAGCACCAGAGAGTAAATTTTTCAACATGGATGTATGGGCAGAATCCTGCGTTTTGGTAGTCTGGCGATTGCTAATACTGTCTAAAGACTGTTGCATCGGTAATGTTTATCTGGTAAAAGAGTCATCTGCTATTTTTATGCTTATATCAGGTGACATCCAACTCGATACAAAACTCAATGCTGATTGGATTTATTGGATTGATTAAGGTTGTACTCAAACGCTAAAACCCCTACCGCAGATAAATTTAAAATTTGTCTGGGGATAGGGGCGCTAGTATTTAACGATGGGGGTACTAGTATTTTTGGGGCAGGGGTTAAGAATTTATGTTCACGCTACAAGAAACTTTACCCGTAAGCATTTGCTAAGATTTTATCAAGATATTTTGCAATATATTAAGCTGTACTCAGATGCACTCAAATATGAATTTGGTAAGGCTATAAATCTATTTTCTGTATCTCCTATTACTATTAGTATCTTATTATTTGGATAGGCGAAAGACAGGTTTCTTTATTTTCTCTTATGATTTGCTGTCTGTATGTATGTATACGTTTCAAAATATAGTTATCGCTCATCGCGACTGTTTTCTTATTATATAGATGTCTAGGGATAGCGATCGCAAAATCTTAGAGGATGTTTGAAAAGTCCTCTTCTTGGTAGCAAAACGTTTTATATCCCCCTAAATCCCCCTTAAAAAGAGCAGGGCTGTTCATTCCATTTCAAACACGGCACAGGATTGGTGGTGTTGAGAAACCGCTATCGCCCGATAAAAACATTAGGTGGTGGGGGATTTGGTAAAACTTATTTGGCAGAAGATATAGACAAACTAAATGAGCATTGTGTAATCAAGCAGTTTGCACCGCAAGTTCAGGGAACAGCATCACTAAATAAAGCCACAGAATTATTTGAGCAAGAAGCAAAGCGACTGCAACAGTTAGGCAAACATCCCCAAATTCCCACACTGTTGGCGTATTTTGACGAAGATAATCGCCTGTATTTGGTACAGGAGTTTATCGAAGGGCAGAATTTATTGGATGAATTAAAACAGCAGGGAATTTTCAACGAGCAAAAGATCAGAGAATTATTGCTTGATTTGTTAGAAATTCTCAAAACAGTTCATCAACAGAAAGTCATTCACCGCGATATTAAACCAGAAAATATCATTCGGCGCAGTGATGAGAAGTTGGTATTAATAGATTTTGGGATTTCCAAACAACTGACGATGACAGTAATTACTAATCCAGGAACCACTGTTGGTTCTCGTGGTTATGCCCCACGGGAACAAATGGAGGAAGGTCAGGCATATCCAGCAAGTGATTTATATAGTATCGGTGCAACTTGCTTTCACCTACTAAGTGGAATTCATCCTTGGATACTGTGGCAGCAACAAGGTTATGGCTGGGTTTCCTCGTGGGG
This sequence comes from Nostoc sp., assembly GCF_036916985.1. Taxonomy (GTDB): domain Bacteria; phylum Cyanobacteriota; class Cyanobacteriia; order Cyanobacteriales; family Nostocaceae; genus Nostoc. The sequence continues at coordinate 154,831 of NZ_JBALFD010000035.1, read as the reverse complement.
AAAACATTTGCAGCAACCAGTAAGTCATAAATTAGAGCAGATTCTTGATGCTTTACTGCAAAAAGAGTATCAACAGCGTTATCAGTCAGTAGAGGAAGTTTCACAAAGTTTAAATTCACCATCACCAGCTTCAGTACGGCCAACCCAGCCTCTAATTACAACTCTTTTGTCACCACTACAAAAGCAATTTCAACAAAATACCAAGCTCAAAAAAAGATTACTCGTGGGTTTGGCTATTACCTTAGTGGCATTAATTGGCACTCAAGTCTATGGCTATATTCGCTATGGATTGTTTTTCACTAATCCAATATTTTTAGTTGAGAGCTTTCCTAGTAGTTTTTTTCTAGAAAGAACCCTCATAGGACATTCTGGGGTGGTTCGTTCCCTAGCCATCAGTCCAGATGGGAAGACCCTTGCCAGTAGTGGTAGCGGTGACAACACTATTAAAGTGTGGGATTTGTCTACGGGAAAGCAAATCCGTACCCTTGTAGGTCATACCCAATTGGTTTATTCCCTCAGCTTCATCTCAGATGGCAAAATGCTTGTTAGTGTTAGCGGTGATAATAAGATTAAACTGTGGAATCTGGCAACGGCAGAGCAAATCCGCACCCTTAATCTGCATTCTAAATCGTATGATTCTTTTACGATTAGCCCGGATAGCACAACCGTTGCCACCAGTAATAATGATGCTAATTCTAACAATATAATTGAACTGTGGAATCTGGCTACAGGAAAGCAAATTCTCACATTTACAGACAGAAAAACTGAAGTTCATTTATCGATTTTATCGCTCGCCATTAGCCCAGATGGCAAAATCCTTGCCAGTAGTAGTATGCTTCAGATTATCAAGCTGTGGAACCTAGAAACAGGAGAGGAAATCCGTACCTTTGCTGGTCATACCGCACCAATTTCTTCCGTTGCTTTTAGCCGAGATGGTAAAACCCTTGCTAGTGGTAGTGATGACAACATTATCAAACTGTGGAACATAGAAACAGGACAAGAAATCCGCACCCTTACTGGTCATACTGAACAAATTTTTTCCATTGCTTTTAGCCCAGATGGCAAGACCCTTGCTAGTGCTAGTATCGACAAAAATATTAAACTGTGGAACCTGGAAACAGGAGAGGAAATCCGTACCCTGATAGGTCATTCTGGGGGTGTTTTGTCTGTCGCCTTTAGCCCAGATGGCAAAACCCTTATTAGTGGTAGCGTTGACCGAACTATCAAAATTTGGCGGCTAAAGTAGTAAGTGCTGAGTTAGCAGATTTGAGTATTTAGCTAGACACAGAAGAATTAACCTAAACTAAAATCAAAATAACTTGCTACTAAATTTGAGAAAAACTATGGTTAATACCTATGACGACATCTTCGATGCTGCACTGTCCTTACCTCCAGGGTTAAGAGCAATGCTTGCTGAACATTTATTTAAAAGTTAAAAGTCTGGATGCTGAAAATCAAGCAGAAATAGATACTATTTGGGCAGAAGAAGCAGAGAAAAGATTTCAAGCTGTTGAACACGGGGAAGTTAATTTAATTCCTGGTGAACAAGTATTGCGAGAGCTACGTTCTAGGAGTAAGTAATGGCTTATAATTTTCATCCTGATGCCAAACAGGAATTAGATGATGCTGTTGCTTACTATGACAATATCAGCCGCGACATGGGAGACGCATTTATTGCCGAAGTTGAACGTACTCTCAATCGTATTGAACAGTTCCCACAAGCATAGACTCAATTATCAAAGAATACAAGACGCTGCCGCATAGCCAGTTTTCCCTATGGGATAATTTATGCCATCAAAGAGCAGCAAATTTTAATAGTTGCAATCATGCACCTTCAGCGTCAGCCAAATTACTGGACTAATAGAATCTGAATTAATAGCTTAATCAAGATTACGTGGATCTATCTCATCACAGTTCTATGATAGAAACAAGCCACACTATGGTTTAACTTATGTCTTCCCCTGTTCTAGAAAAACCTGCGAATTACGAGACTTCCTACGTTCTTCTGTACAATGTCAGTTGGGAACAGTTAGAACAGCTTGATGTCGCCCTTGCAGGAACAAGCGCACGACTAACTTATTTAGATAATATTCTCGAAATTATGTCCCCACTTTCTGACGACCACGAGGACAGTGAAAAAACTCTGGCGATGTTGCTGGAAGTCTATATGCGGGCAAAGAATATCTGCTTTTATGGACGGGGAAGTGCAACCATCGGTAAAAAGTCAGACAAAACTCGACGAGAACCAGATGAGTCTTATAATTTAGGCACAAAAAAACCTATTCCCGATTTAATTTTGGAAATAACTGTCACGAGTGGCGGAATTAATAAGCTAGAAATTTATCGGCGGTTGCGAGTACCTGAAGTTTGGTTTTGGGAAGATGGTTTATTATCAGTTTATTGTTTGCAAGGTGACAGCTATATAAAAGTCTCTAAAAGTACTTTATTGCCTGATTTGGATTTGGATTTATTAGCGAAATATGCGCTAATGGCTGACCAATATGATGCTGTGACTGAATATAGTGAGATAATCGCTAAGGAATATTAATTCAGGAATTGAATAATCACAACATAAACTTAAATCTTGATTATCTGGATCTATGCCAAGCGATGATCGCACAGGTAACAAGTAAAATTAATCAACAACACAGGATTATTCATCCTGATGATTACTCTCTTGCTGGACTCTTTGAGCGATCGCTCATTATCATTCATCTGTAATTGAGTAATAATGGTTATTTTATTTCTAGAATTTTGTTGTCATTACCGTGAAAGAAATTTCAATCATCATCATCGCCAAATAGCGATGATAAATCTCGATAACCACTAATCACTACGTTACCCTCTTGGGACGCTTCCAATCCAATACGTGCTTCCATCTGAAGTTCTTCCAGTCGTCCTTGATATATCTCTTCTTCTTGCTGTTCTAGTAGTTTTATTCCTGCAACAATAACGTCAACGGCATTATGATATTTACCGCTTTTTAGTTGGCGTTGTAGCAGGGCTTCTACCTCTGGGGGCAAAAAGATTTGCATGGAATTTTTTCAGAGTCAGGATTAACTCCATTTTAAGCGGTAAGCAAGGATGATTGTGGAAATTTTCACGTCTTTAGTCCAAGGGTTGCACAGGATAAAGCAACTTGGAAGCAAATTGTGACATAAAGAGTACCAGCTTTCCAGAGCATCAAAATTCATAAATTATTTGCCTAATAAGGCATAATACCGTAATCAAGATTATCTGGATCTTGCAACAGTTTTTAAGCCTGGAGTCTTTTTTGATGCAGTCTTGACATAATCATAAACTGTCAAACTACTAGTCATAACTTCGCTACCAACTGCCATGAGAGTATCATCTACCTGTTCAGTGAGTTGCTGCATTGAGATTAAAAGTTCAGTAAGCGCAGTGGCTAATTGATAATCTTGAACCAGTTCTTCAACATCAAAAGTGGCTGGCAGAATTTCACGGTTAGATTGAGCAGCAGTGACGCTATTGCTTACAAAAGCCAGACTTTTATCGCCCATTTTTACCAACTTGCGCCGTTCTTCAGCACTGAGAGTAACTAAAAAGGGTAGCTTTTGTTGAATTTTCTGTAGCGCGGCTTTGATTTCTTGAATATCTTGTGCGGAAAGAGAGCCTGTGATGTTTTGATAGGACATTGTATATTTACCTGAGTAACTCTGATTGTGAAGTAGCAATAGTTGCTAATCATAGAGTTCCCTTTGCTAAAAGAAATTGCACATTTTTTTGTAATTTTTAGTTTATCAAGGTGTGCGATCGCAGCCTAATACACTGAAAATGCTTGGTAGCAAAAAGCAAGATATACAACGAGCTGCAGATAGATATATTTGTTTGTAATTTTGAGTATAGTAGCCTGGAACATCACTGAACTTAACTTAGATTTAAATCCTCGACTTATTGAATAAGTTGAAGATATGAGTTATTATCTGCTCGGTTACGTAACAGTAGTTACAAGTAACATGAGGAGACAAATATACTTAGGGAAGTATTCTCACAAACTAATATCCTTAAGTAAGTTTTGTTTAGACTCTCGAAAAAAATCGGCAATTCGAGAGTTCTTGTGTAATTTACATCACTTCAGGCTAGAAGGAAGTTCAAAATGGGTGTGTTTTTCCTAAATCCAACAAAGATGCTCAGACGCATATTATCTGCATCGCTAGTTAGTTTAATCCCTGCACTTACTAGTTTGATGTCCTTAGAGGTTTTGTCCACCGCAGCCTTCGGACTACCGCCTGCTGCATCTGTTCAAACCAAGGTGAAAGTTCCTAATACAATGAACTATTGGCCTTTCAATATTAATCGTTACTTGAAAGTGCCGCCCAACTTCTCTGCATCTGTTTATGCTCGCATTCCGAGCGCTCGCTTTATAGCAGTTGCTCCCAATGGCGATCTCTTAGTGTCACAGCCGAGTACAGGTAAGGTGTTAATTGTCCGCTCAAATGGCACGAGAGATCCGATTATCTCTAACTTCGTAACGGGTCTACGCAGACCACACGACATTGTGTTTCATAAGATTGACAACATCACATACGTTTATATCTCTGAGACTCATCAAATTAACCGCTTCACCTACAACAATGGAGACATAATCGGCAGAAATCGCCAAGTTGTCGTATCTGGCTTACCAGATAGCAGCACATCAGAACTCAGAGGTGCTTATGGTCACGAACTGAAAAATATCGCCCTTGATTCCAATCACAAACTGTACGTGTCGATCGCCTCTACATGCAATGCTTGTACGCAAGATACTGTCAGCAACCCAAAGCGTGGTGCGATTTACCAGTACAACGCAGATGGAAGCAATCGGCGGCTTTTTGCCCAAGGTTTACGTAATGCCGAAGGATTAGCATTCTTACCTAATACCAATGATCTTTGGGTAGTCGTTAATAATCGAGATAACATCGCCTATCCCTTCAACGATGGCAGTGGTAAATACGGTAGGGTTATCCCGTCATACGTTGACAACCACCCACCAGAGGAGTTTACGAAAGTCCGAGATGGCGGTAACTATGGTTGGCCATTCTGCAACCCCAATCCTGACACATCAAATGGCGTCAACAATATGCCCTTTGACCGTGACTATCAGTTCAATGCTGATGGACGTGTTAATTGCAACGCCTTGGACAGAATTAGCAAGGGTATCCAAGCCCATTCGGCTCCTTTGGGACTAACATTCTTGCAAAATACCAGGTTTTCCAGCCTATACTCAAATGGGGTAGTGGCGGGGTTACATGGTTCATGGAATCGGCAGACAAAAACGGGCTACAAAATAGCTTACTTTCCTTGGAACAGTGCGACAAGAACCCCAGGGCAGGAAATAGAACTAGTCAGCGGTTGGCTAGTTCCAGGAACGCAAGAAATTTGGGGACGACCGGTAGATATAGCAGTAGATCAGCAAGGTAATTTGTTAATTTCAGATGACTACAGTGGCACGATTTACAAGCTTTCCTACAACGTCTCCAACAACATCGTCCCCAACACGCCGTCATCACAACAGGTTACAGTCTACAGAGACCGTAATTTTGCTGGAGTTTCTCAGTCTTTTCCGACAACTCCAGGAGTATACAAAGCCAACCAAGGCGGGTTAAATGTTGTCGGTAATGACACTATTAGCTCATTACGTGTACCTGCTGGTACAGTGGTACGTGTATGCCAAAATGAAACTGGTGGTGTATGCCGTGAGTATAGCGCTGGTGATTATAACTACGTTGGAAATGACTTGGATAACATAATATCGTTTATACAGGTCAGGTAGTGCCCAATTTTCTTTGCAAATTTGGGATACTCTTCTGCTTCACCTAAACTGTAGAGATGCAAAATTAGAATGGGGTTCGCCCTGCTAACGCATCTCTACCAGTAGTTTTGGGCTTACAGCAGTTTTCATGTATTTGAACCACATCTGTTGTCACGGTACAGCAATGCTCATTGGTGTCAACTTAAGCTGTAACCCTTTCCAAATCTCGTTTCTAGCCTCTGGCTGGAAATGCTGCTCATAACCTCTCAAAGCGATCGCCTCGAAAGTTTACCGAAAGTGCGATCGCTTACATTGGGTGACTGTAAGGACTTTCAAATAAAAAAATACTCAAAAAACTGGCGAAAAAACTCTCTCCTCCTTATTCCTCTGTATTCTCTGTGCCTCTGTGGTAGCCTACGGCAAGCCGCTCCGCGTCTACGTTTATTTGGATAATTTATTTCTTGGAAGTCCCTAAATAACCACGTAACTTAGCACAACTGTATCCAATTAAATCCTCTAGGTTATTTAAGTAAGCCCAGAGTTTTACGGTCTTGTCATAACTAGCAGAAGGGATGGTCTATTTTTTAACCAACATTACCCGCAGACAACACTTGTTCAACTGTAAGTGCAATATCTGGGAAAGTTACAGACACAATTTGCTGACTCCCGCTAAACTCTTTTTCCTCGTACAATCCTTCTGACAACAATAAAATCGTAATTTTTGACTCTATTGGATCTACAATCCAATATTCAGGAATCTCTAACGCTGCATATTCAGAACGTTTATATCGATAATCGCGTTTTACTGAATCAGGACTGACAACTTCCACTACTAATATCGGCGCAGACTGACAAACAGCAGACTCATCAAGGAATTCCATTACCTGTTCAGCCGTCACAACATAAACATCAGGCAATCTTGACTTTCGCCATCCCGTTCTTACCCCTGCCTCTCTAAAACATAGCCAAGGTAAACTCAAGCGATTGATTTCTGTGTCAAATGTCTGCTCAAGGAATTTAGCAAGTAGTAAATGTCTAAAAGTTGGTGGATTCATACGTTCTAGTTTCCCATCCACCAGTTCATAACGGCTATCAGTACCATCGTTATAAGCGAGATATTCTTCAAAAGAGTATAGACGCTCTGTAGTTGTCTGTGTCATCGCGCAACTTTTAAATAAAGGTTTTTTTGAGGTAGTATTCAAAAAATCATGAGGAATTGCTTGAATTACTGACTCATCAACGATGGGTGCATCAGGATTGAATGCACTTTGTTCAGGTAAAGGAAACAACCACTGAATGTAATCGTGGGCACACTCTAATTCTTCAAAATTCCAAGTCCACATTTCTTGAATCGTGCGACCTTCTGAATCTTGTTGCTCCCCTAAGTAAAAAGGAACAAGCATTGCAGTTAGTTGTTTCTGATGATTCATTGGAAACTACCTATAACCTGACTTAAGGTATTGCTAGTTTAAAAATTATGCCACTATTTAAGTAAAAGCCCTCTGAAAATAGGTTGTTTTTTTCGCGCCGACTTACTTAGACGTAAGTGTTTTATACTTTTGACTTAACTGCTGGCTGTGATGTTTGTAAAGTCTGAGGCAAACTCCAGTCGGGACGCAAGTTAGCGGCGTTGCGTAAATAGATATGGTGAATTGAGGCGGAGGCTGGTAGATAGGCGTGAATTAAGAACCGAATGCAGCGCTGTAAGCTGCCTTCAACGTGCATTTGCTGCACATCCAACATGGCTACATTATCCCAACCAGGACGCGATCTAGCGATCGCAGCCGGGAAAATCGCATCCAAATCGCGTGTCACAGAGAAAGTCACACTGATCATGTCCTTCGGCTGGAATTGATTTCGGTTTTCCAGTTCATCTAGTAGTTCTGTAACTACCTGTTGAATTACCTCAACAGTATTTTCTGAAGCGGTTGTTGCTCCGCGAATAGCCCGCATTTGCCAGTCCACGCCAAAATCCTCCTTAAAACACAAAAGTGAGGAATTAGGAGTTGAGAATGAGAAGTTAAGATTTTTAACTTATAACTCCTCACTCATAACTCCTAACTCATGACTCCTAACTCATGACTCCTAACTCATATTAGGGTCGATATAACCACAGAGGCAAACCACTAGTAGAGACTTCAAATTCGAGCCAATCAATTCCAGATCGAATTCCTGATGAAAACTGACGACTTCCTGGTAGAAGGCGACTCAATAAGGGTTTACGTTCTTCTAGGGTATAGCAGAGAGTTTTTTCTGGATCAAGACCGACCAGTTCTGCTGTCCAGCGACGGGCATCTTCTTCAGTGCCCAGGCGATCGACAACACCCAAGGCTAGGGCTTGCTGTCCAGTAAAAATCCGACCATCGGCGAAACTTTTCACAGCTTCTATTGTTAAAGAACGGCCATCTGCTACCGTTTGGACAAACTGCTGATAACTTGTGTCAATCAACTCTTGCAGGATGATTTCTTCTGGTTGAGTAAGTTGCCGATCAAAAGCCAAAATGTCTTTGTAAGGGCCAGACTTAATTACCTGGAAGGAAACACCGATTTTTTCTAGCAAGCGTTCTAAGTTATTTCCACGCAGAATCACACCAATACTACCCGTAATCGTACCTGGGTTGGCGACGATGTGTTCGGCTCCCATGCCGATGTAGACTCCTCCAGAAGCCGAAATATTGCCAAAGCTAGCGACGATTTTGATTTTTTCGCGCAAACGCTTCAGGGCGCTGTAGATTTCTTGGGAATCTCCGACTGTACCGCCAGGACTATCGATACGGAGCAATAATGCCGGAAACTTTTTTTCTTCTACAGTTTTCAAGGCTTCTAGGACGCGTTTGCGAGTAGCACCGGCGATCGCACCAGTAATTTCAATCCGCGCAATTTGTTTTTTAAACTTGGGCTTAAACGGCCATACCATGAGCTGTCAACATACCTCGTAATAAATTCAATATAAGATGCCTAACGGTCAAACGACCTGCTTTGCTCTGTTAAGAAACATGAGCAGGCATTGTGAGCATCAGGATTTTAAGGAAATTTTTATATTTTTTAGTGAGTTTTATTTGATATTCTCAATAAATGCTATTGAACCTCACACGACTCTTAGTGACGAGTGTGCGGCTTGAATGCATCAAATCCTTTCAGATTGCAGCTAATAAAAAATACCAAACTCTAGTTTAGCGTTAACTTGGTAATTTAGAAAGACTATTTTAGCTATTTGACAAAATTAAAAATTCCTAAACCATTAGTATTCTAGGTTTTTAAACTGGTTGAAAATTATTTGCCTATAGTCGCGCACCTTTACTAGTTGTTAGTAATTAATCACTAATAACTAAAAATAATAAATATTTAATCAATTACTTCGACACTCTATTTAATTAATAAAAATTCATTCCGCAGCACTAACCTCTATTGGGGGTTAAGGTCGGTAGTACTTTCAATCTTGGAAATATCACTTTTTCCTCTCTTCTAAAGCCCAATAATCTCCTGACAAAGCTATTTCACTACTCAAGAATCTATTCGTAATATTTGATACCGATAACATACGAACATATCAAACAGTCCCCCAACGAAACTACAGGTCAAGCTAATTACGAATAATCCGCGTAGGGGGGTTCCACTGCCGAAGGTGGCGAGAAAACGCATAATCTGAGTAGCAAGTGCTTCAGTTAACTCTTGTAAGCCAGGGAAGTGGCCAATGAGGGATATAAAGAGCAACCCGCCGCCAACGAAGAACATGGGAGCGACAAAACTAAAAATGATTGTAAGTACTAGGGAGCGGAGAAAGTTAGTCAAAATAGTCATTTAGGACACACTCCGTGAGTAGAGATGACAAGAGCTAGATAGCGGTTTGTCATTTTCTACAATACGTGCGATCGCTCCAGAGCAGACAATCTGTCAAGAATCTTAAGTTTTCATTAAAAGAAACGGTTATCAGTTACAGCCCATGCTGGGCATATTATAAACGGCTCAAATCTGTAAAACTCTTGCAAAATTAAGGTTATAGCAAAGAGTACCACTTATTTATTACTTTTTAGCACCTTTAATAACAGCTTCATTTTCTGAGAGCATCTTTAATCTAAGTTAATGTTTCGCCTTATTAGGGGAGTCGGAAGTCGGGAGTGGGGGACAAGGGGGAATTATTGAACAAGTCTCTCCCTTGTCTACCTTGTCTCTTCTCAATCCCCATTCCCCATTCCCCATTACTTCCGCTATTCTTAAGGCAGTTACCGAGTTAGCTACAGAACATTGAACCAGACTACATCCAAATCCAGTTTAAGGGAATGGAGTCAGCGATTGCTGGCAGCGATTTTTCTGGGTGGGCAAGTACTAGTTCACCTATTGAGAGGCAAAATCCATCGGCGCAACACCTTAGAACAAATGGCGGCAGTTGGGCCAGATTCCTTATTTATTGCCCTACTAACAGCTATTTTCGTTGGTGCTGTGTTTACCATTCAGGTGGCGCGGGAATTTATCAACTTTGGCGCAGGAAACATTATCGGCGGAGTGCTTTCTGTTGCGTTGACACGAGAACTCGCTCCCGTGTTGACAGCAGTGGTTTTGGCGGGGCGAGTCGGTTCTGCCTTTGCAGCAGAAATCGGTACTATGCGAGTCTCAGAACAAATCGATGCTATGTTGATGTTAAAAACAGATCCAATCGATTACCTGGTTATTCCCCGTGTCCTTGCTTGCTGTTTAATGCTGCCAATTTTAACCCTTCTATCTTTGGTGACAGGGATGTTTGGGGGATTAATAATTGCGACAAATATCTACAATCTATCTGATACGGTCTTTCTAGACTCAGCCCGTAACTTTCTTGGTATCTGGGATATTTTTAGCGCCATGATTAAGGCGTGTTGCTTTGGTATTTTAATCGCCGTAATTGGTTGCAGTTGGGGGTTGACGACAACAGGAGGTGCTAAAGGTGTAGGACAGTCAACTACAACTGCTGTTGTGACTGCCTTACTAATTATATTTGTGAGCAACTTCTTTCTTTCTTGGTTGATGTTTCAGGGAACTGGCAGTGCATTCATCGGGCTATAAAAGTGAGGAGTCAGAAGTTAGGAGTTATGAGTTAAAACTTCTCACTCCTAACTCTTAACCAGAGATGCTACAGCAGGAAATAGTGCGTACTTAAAGTTATGAGTTAAAACTTCTAACTCCTAACTCTTATCCTGACTCCTGACTCCTGACTCCTAAAATAAGAGATATGCCTACTAAATAAAGCAGGGTTTAAGACTTTGACTAGTTTATTTACTTCTAACTCCACATCCACTGTGGAACTCAAGCCTAGTTACAATATACCTATAGTATTGGTGATTGCCGCGATTCCACTACTGTTGGTACAACCGTGGATAGGCTCCATTTTCACGCTGTTTGGTTTGTTTCTCATGTTTCAGGCGTTAACGCTGCGTTTGCGATTTACCGTCACCGACTTAGATATTTACAGAGGTGAAAAGTTGATTCGGCGCTTTCCTTATCAGGAATGGCAAAACTGGCGGATATTCTGGAATAGAGTCCCCATCCTGTTTTATTTTAAAGAAATTAAAAGCATTCACTTTTTGCCAATTTTATTTGACCCCAAGACCTTGAAAACTTGCTTAGAAAAACGTTGTCCGCGTTTTTAGTGCTGAGTGCCATCTGTGCTGAGTCGTTTTGATATAAACTCGTAACTTAGTACTCATGCTCAGGATTTTTATGGCAGGTCAATTGTAATATTTCTGAAAGCTATTTATTCGCGTCATCGGAATTACACTATTGTTTATGAACCTAGAGGCATCTCAAACCCCAGAACCAAGTGATGAGCAATTGACAGAAAAACCAGAAGAGAACAATGCAGTTGAACATCCAGTAAATTCATCTGTTGAGTCAGTGCTAGAAACAGAAGCCATTAGCTCATCAGAAGGCTACACGACTTTTGAGCCACTTATTTCTAATGCAGAAGTGGTAGATTCTACAGTAGAGCTAACAGAAAATTCAAATGGCGAGTTTGTAGCGCAGTTAGAAGCGGAAAATGTCGCGCTGGGGTCTGAAATAGGATCGGGAAATAATTCATTATATGCAGAAGCAGAGCAGCGAGTGGCAGAGTTGCAAAGCGCTGAAGCATCTCTTAAGGAAGAAATAGCCAAGCTGCAAGCTTCTTATGAAAACCTGCAAGCACAGGTGAGTGAAACTCAAACCTCACTGGGACGAATTGTACAAGAGTCACTATTGCAGTTAGAACAACGCAAGCAAACTCTGCAAATTTCTGTCGAACAACTAGAACGCCGTCAAGAACGTATCCGCAATGAGATGCGAACTACTTTTGCTGGTACATCTCAAGACTTGGCTATTCGGGTGCAGGGTTTTAAAGACTATCTCACGGGTAGTTTACAAGATTTGGCTGTTGCTGCTGAACAGTTGCAACTGACCCCAAGTGTTGTGGTAGAACGAGAAAAACCAGCTGTAAAAGAGGCTAAACCTGTTGAATCCCAGCCTGGAATACCCCAATTTGCCCAACAGCAGTTTCAAGATACTACCAAGCAAATTCGCCGTCTAATTGACCAATACCGCAATAAACCAGATTATTATGGGCCACCCTGGCAACTACGCCGTACCTTTGAACCAATCCATGCTGAACGAATCTCTAACTGGTTTTTTACCCAAGGGGGACGGGGTGGTTTGCGGACAATGGGTAGCCGCTTGCAAAATATTCTGATTGCCTCAGCTGCAATTTCAATATTACACAAGCTGTATGGCGATCGCGTCCGTACTTTAGTCTTAGCTAATACACCGGAGCGATTAGGTGAATGGCGGCGTGGTTTGCAAGACTGTCTCGGAATCGGTCGCCCAGATTTCGGCCCAGACCGGGGTGTGGTATTATTCGAGGCATCTGATGCTCTTGCTCAGAAAGCAGAGCGATTGACGAAAGCCAATCAACTGCCCTTAATTATCATTGACGATTCAGAAGAACAAATAAGTTTGTCACTGCTGCAATTTCCCCTATGGTTAGCCTTTGCTCCTGACCCCAAAACAGTGAGAAACTATGATGATGATTTTTAAATGAGTCATTGGTCATTGGTCATTAGTCAAGAGGTATTACTCTTGACTTTTTTAAATTTTGAATTTTGAATTGTATTATGGCTATTTGGTTAACTTTGTGCGGGGCAATTGTAGTCATAGCTTACCTGCTGGGTTCTTTTCCCACTGGCTACATTGCTGTGAAGCAGTTAAAAGGTATTGATATTCGGGCAGTTGGTTCAGGTTCTACTGGCGCAACTAATGTACTAAGAACCTTGGGGAAAGGGCCAGGAGCATTGGTTTTAGTACTTGATTCCTTAAAAGGAGTATTAGCGATCGCTCTAGTTTACTGGTTGTTCAACTTTGCCACAATTAAAAATTTTATCCCTCCAACGGTAGATGCACAACTATGGCAACCGTGGGTTGTAACTTTAACTGGGTTAGCTGCCATCCTGGGACACAGTAAATCAATTTTTTTAGGCTTTACTGGTGGTAAATCCGTTGCTATCAGCTTAGGGATTTTGTTGGCAATGAGTTGGCAGATAGGTTTAGCAACAGCGGGTGTATTTGCCGTGGTTGTGGCGATATCGCGGATTGTCTCTTTGAGTTCAGTTGCAGGTGCGATCGCAGTTTCCATTTTCATGGTACTTTTGCATCAACCCTTACCCTATATTCTGTTTGGGATTGCTGGTGGATTGTATGTGATTTTGCGCCATCGCACTAATATCGAACGACTGCTAGCAGGAACAGAACCAAAAATTGGGCAAACTGTAGCGACAGAACCCGAACAAACTGTATTATAGGTCAAGCTATGCCGAAGGCGTTGCTTCTAGAAGAGAAGGCTTTACGCTGCGCTATCCGCCAGTCGCAATTCATTCTGTTAGCGGTAGCGGGGCGTTTAGCCCATTCTGACTCCTGAATTCTGTTTGATAATTACTCCATTGCTGTTTTCAGCTTATGGACGAACGTTACCTTTAATTAAACGGTGGAAAAGACGGCAAGGCCACAAAAAAGCTCCACAAATGCTTACTGAGGCGATGGCTGCGACAACTCGCCAACTCGAATTAGGCTCGGTGGAAGATTCTGAAGAATTAGCTTGTGTACTTTTAGCTAGTTCTAGCATTGAATGAGATAGCTGACTGGCTGTACTCACCCCTTCAATCGCTGCTCCAATTAGATAAGCTACTAGGGCAATTACTAGCCAGTGATTCATAATATTGCACTGTTACTCTGGACGTATACTTCTTGGCAATGACCAATCATTTGATTTATCGTATTAATGATTGCCGCCTTGCCCTAAAGATAATCGGCCTTCAGCCGTATCGCGAATTAGGGGCAGTTTAGATTTTATGTAAGTGTTGAGAGTTGTATCTGCCTGGGCATCAAGCCCTTGCTTCGCTTTTAACTGCTGGAGGAGCAATTGTATTAAAGCAGCATCATCAAACTGGAGCAGGGTGCTGACTTGGGTAGACTCGATTACAGCCCAAAGCTGTTGCATCATTTTAGCAGTTACCATGAAGCCTGTAACCTCTTAAGCTTTTCTTTATATTTACACTAATTTTGAATTTGTGGTTAGTTTTTATCTGAAGATTTATAAAGATGTAGGTTGTAAAAGCTTTATTAAGTAGGCAGGCATCAATTAAATATACAGCAGAATTCAGAAGTCAGAATGGGCTACGCCCCGCTGCGCTAAGAGGAGTTAGAAATAAAACAGGCTTTGTAATCGGGATTTTAACCCCATCACAAAACTTCATTACGTTATATCAATTTTGTCTGAAGATGCACAGAATATTAAACGAACCGCCAACGCGGAGCGTCTCGAAGAGAAGAGCGCCAAGAATAGAGAGTTACTCATTTAGTGCAGCTTCACATTAAATTGGTATTAGCAAGTCAGTGAGCGTCATTACGAATTACGAATTATTTTATTGTGAAACTCTCGCACAAGCGCCTTCTTGACCAGAAGGATCGGGGAAAATTGCTAAAGTATGATATTCAGGACTATCTGTTTTATATATCACTTTAAAAGTATACAACTTGTTTTTACCTTGAGCTTCAGTAATAACTGTTAAAAGTGTATTGCTCGTGTTAGGAAGTCCAGGAATATCCAGTTTTTTAATTCGTCTGAGTTGAATTACATTCGCGGCTGAGTTTTTACAATCTCCTGAACTAGTATTAGGTTTTAGACCAAACTGCATACATACCGGGCCATCAAAATCCATAGTTACCTGTGATGGATCGTTTAACCAAACTTTTTTAATTACTTCTCCAGCCGGAATAAAGCTTAAGTTTGTCCCTTGCTCATACCAAACGTTGATTGTCGGTATTAATCCCCCTAAACCTTGCGCTTGGCAGGAAAATATAGAACGCAAAACGGCGTTATTAGCTACAGCACGACCTACCAATAAGAACATAGCAACCGAGAAAATTAAGGAAGCTATAGGTAGGAAATAATAAAGGGTATTTCCTGGCAATTTAGTATTCTTTTTCATGGTTGCAAATATCTAAAATTGGTATAAATCCTACCTCTTAAAACTGGGTTACTTGATTAACGTATACTTCAACATTTGTGCCTGCTGGCAAAAACCAAATGTTAGTTTGCTGTGACATTTGGGCGATCGCCTGTTGGTTACGTTGAGCAATTTGGGGTACTACAGAGTTCAAACCACCTTCTACAACCCCGGCTGCAAGGTTGCGTCTATTTTGAGTAACAGTAGTAAGTTGGCTGGAGCTACTGGTAGAGCCGTCGGCGTTGGTAACTGTTGAAATAAGTGGTTGGAGTTCAGTATCGGGACGATTTATTAACTCTGCCGCTTTCCCAACGCCTCCCAAAACAAATAGTCCTAGATCCATTGATGCTATAGACGAGCTTTGACTAGGAAATTTATTGGCTACTAAAGGTTTACCTTGGGTAGCACGAAGAATAATTGCATTGTTGGGTAAGCTTCGTTCTAGAGGGTTGCCATTATTTTGCGAAATAACTTTAACTACGTTCATCTGCAAAAGACCTTGTTCGGAGAGGGAACTAATTTCAGCTAGGAATTCGGTGTTTGCAGGTAGAGCCGGAGAACCATCGGTAGATTTGAGCGGTTCTTGCAATCGGATCACAAATACATTTTTTCCTTCGCCTGTTTCACCACCACCACCTGACTTATTAGAAGTTTCCCCAAATATTGCTGTCGCCAACACCGCTTTGGCACTAGTCCCGACTGCTACAGATTTCTGTCCCTGGGGTTGAGCTTGACTAACCATAGGAGTTTGCGGTTGTGGGGTTTGCTCAGGATTGGGGTTTGGTGTCTGTGGCTGTGTATTATTCTGTGGCTGGGCACTATTTACAGGTTCCAAAGTAGCTATATTACTAGTAGGTTGATTGCTAGCATTTACTTGGCCATAGCTACCTAATTTTGCTAACCTTGCCCACTCATCAAATGGGCTTGGTGGAGATGGTGGAGTTATATTAACTACCGGTTGAGTGTTTGGTCTGACAACTGGTAGTTGGGCTGATGTGAAAGGTTGAGAAGGAGTTACACGAACGATACGCTCAGTTACCGTCGGAGGTACGTAAGCTGTTGGTGGGGGTGTTGGAATCACTTTTTGTCTAACTGACGGTTGTTGTAAGACTATTGTCTGTGTTGATTTGGCAATTCTCAGCTGTTGTTGGGCAGCTTTCACCATCTGTGCTTGTTCAGTCAGGGCTAATTTCGTTTTGAGAGTGTCTACTTCAGCTTCTAGCTGTTGAGATTTCGATTCAGTAGTGGGTTGCTGTTGCACTGGTACAGAAACAAGATTTTTGGGCTTTTGACTGCTGGTACTCATCAATTTGGACAAAAACACACCACCCAACAAAACGATCGCTAAGGTAGCAGCCCCTACCAAACCTAACTTTGCAAAGGGATTCGATGAGAGTGGTTGCTTAGTCTGAACTTCTTGTGGTTGATAAACCGACTCTGGCGGCGTTGCCGAGTCTTCTGAACCTTGGTTAGCGGTAGAAGAAGATTCCTCTTCAAAGCCGACTAACCTTGACATCCGTGATTCCCAATCTAAAGATTCTACTTCTGGTTGGCGATCGTCGGTGCTGAGAGTAAATCCATTTTGGGGAGGAGTTTCCGCAGGAATTGAGTATCGAGTCATAGTAGAGCTTAATTGGGATTTCCAGAACAATTTTTATCTTGGATTTCACAGACATTATAAATTTCTAGTCTGGCTTCACCAAGGCGGTAAGCTGCGAAGTGCAATGGTAGTGCTGCATTTGGTAGTGAAGTTGCTGGTTCATCTATGGCTCTAACTAAAACTTGTTTATTAAAAGAAACTGATTTTCCCAACTTATCATAACTGCTAAAAATTAATTGATTAGCAAACATCTCTACTTTCCACTTTCCATTACCTATTGCTGTAGGTTGAGAAATTTTTTGGATGACTAATACATTCTCCGCGCCTCTATTAACATTTTCAAATTGGCTATCTGGATTTAAATTAGTAATTTCTGACTTAAATTTTTGTTTAAAATTATCAGCTACCAGTTGAGAGCTAATTTCCCAGACTTGTGTTGGTGGTTGTTGCTGTGACCAGGTGAGCATTAAGCTCATAGTTTCACCCACAAACCGCCGAATAGCCTCCGGCTGTCGCTCTAAATTTGGTTGGGGGTCTACGGTTATAGTACGACCATCAACAAGTTGCACTAAACTTTGAGGTGTGAGCTGCCGTCCTAACTGTTGTAACATAGACCCATGAAATATTAGTAACAGCAAAGTGAATAGATGTAAACCAAGGGTTCCTACTGCCAACAGTGGCAAGGGGCTATTTTTCTTATTTTCTGGTTTGAGTAATTGCATTAATAATTGATTATATAAATTGAACTATGAGCCTGTGAATTAGAAATTTATCATCTTATAAAACTATCAGATGTTTGTCCACTGCTGCATTGTTTGGATTTATCTCCGTTCAGGTTGTTGTAGCTATCCAGCAAACATAAGTTACGAATCTCATAAATTTCTAGTCTATCTGTGCGGACACTATAAATTGCTTTTTGTAAGTCGGTGCTATTATCAGTTTGGGGATTAGCGAAATAATCTGTTGCGCGTACAAGGAAATCTTTATTAAAAGGAATTATAAGTTTTGCACCACCAACTCGGTTTTTTTGAATTAAGTCAGCTACCATTCCTACTCGCCACTTACCTGGTGCAATTTCTTTTGGCGGATAAACCCGCTTAATAACTAATTGTGATGTCATCGCTTGGCTGGGATTTTCAGAAAAAACTTCTGGCGGTGTCATTTCTGCAACTGTGCTTAAAAAACCTTTGCGAAAGTCTTCTGAAAAGGCGAAACTAGCTACCCAACTGCTAGTACTAATTTTTTGGCTACCACCTTGAGGTGTGTTAATGAGTATTCCTAAATCTGATTTGGGGTTTGCAACTTCTTCAATAGTTTGTGGTGGTAAGGTTCCAGACCAGCTAAACATTGAGATCATCGTTTTGCTGACAAATCGACGAATTGCTTCTGGTTCTCTTGCTAAATCATCAATATTAGCTACTGGTTTACCGTCGATTAATTGCACAAAGTTGGGAGGTTTTCTCAGACTGAGTTGGCGAATATTTAGCCCTTGTAATAAGAATAAAAATAAAATTAATATATGTAAACTAAAGGTAGCGATCGCAAAAATTGTTAAAGCACTTCCCGTTGTTTGTCTTTTTTCTAGTAAACGTACCATTTACTCACCTCCTCCTACAAAAAACGTCAGCTTATTAGATATAGTCAGCATTCACAGCACTTACCAAAATTTTATTCATTTTTAATTTTTAATTTTTAATTCCCTATATCCTCTCCTTTACTAAAGAAGCTGTATTGCTAATCGCACTGAAGACTGCAAAACCGCCAGCAGCAGCCACAAGTAAAGATAAAATTGGTGCTAAAATTCCCAGAAAAATTATGAACCACATTAAATCTGGATCAACATTAGCATTTTGACCCGGGCCATTGACAATAACTGCGGCAGTTAGCACAGCAATAATATTGAACGAAATCTTAGCGATTCCAATAGATAGAAATCCAGTCAGCCATGCAAAAATTGGTTTGCCAGCAACAGGTAGTAAAGAACCACCTACAGCTATTGGACCTAAAGCTGCTATTAGCAACATGCTAGCTTCTATCAAATTCTGGAATGCATATTGTAAGGAAACTAAAAAGTTTTTGATACTCGTTTGCACTGTCGAACCTAACAAAGAATTAAAAGAGGTTTCTGATACAATGCCAGTGCCATATCGAATATTATCTACCTTGTTTTGTAGTCTAATTATCCAGTTTTTATTACCATAAGTATTTCGATATTTCTGCCAGAGAACGTTGATTTTTTCGGCAGCCTTGACAAAGCATTGACTTTGTTGTTCGCCAGTCAGTGATTGACAAGGACGTAGTAAGGAACCAGCTACTTCTTCAGCAACACTCATATTCAGTGCTTGCTGGTATATTTTATCTGCGTCTGTTGATACCACCACTTGCTGATTCACAGTGTTTAAAAAATTCCGCACTCCCAGCGTCAGATTAGCAAGTATACTTCCATTGCCGGAATTACTTAAAAGAACCACCACAATAAAAGGCCAAATCAAAGCTGATATGGGGCGTGTATATTCGTAAGATATTAAGTCTTTGAGGAATTGTATCATAAAAAATAACAGGGTTCCTACTGCGAAGAAAATACCTAGATTTGTCAGCGCTCCATACAAGTTATTACTGGTGTTATTTTGTAATAAATCCAGCCATTGTTTATCCCAACCTTCGGCAATACTTTGGGAAGTTGCAGTCCCATTATCGATAATTTGATCAATGCCTACTTGGGCAAAAATTAGTTGAATAGCAAGTTGCATTTTGAATTTATGGGCTGTTTTCTTAGATTTTGTAAGGTGGCTTAAGTTGCTAACACACGCTAATAAACTGTTTTGTAGATGTTCTGTTAGTTTCTCATAAGTTAAAGGATTTTAAAAAATCTTTTAAAATCCTACTTATTAACTTTTCTGCCAAACAAATCTAGTTGAGAAGTTGCTCGTAAAAGTCGCGCTGCTTCTGTAGATGTTTCTACTCTCCGAGCGCGATTTGCTTCTTCAGCCTGTTGAGAAATATTTGCTAAATTTAAATTAGAGTATTGCAAGGACTGATTATTTTGTAATGTCTGAGCAAATGTTTCAGCGACAATTTTTGATTGTTCTTTTTGGATTTTAATGGTTTCTTGATTGGTAGCTAACAATGCTAATATCCCTTGACCTAGCAAGTTGTCGGCAATACTTATTGCCGGACTCTTTGGATCAATAGCAAGACTTTCTAATTTAGTCTTGAAGCTATTAATCTTGTCATTAGCATCGTTGAATCCTGCAACATCTTGTAGACTCTTCTCTGTATTTTCTAACTTCGCTTTTGCCCGAATTTGTCCATTTTGACCGAGAATACCTACCGCTACTCCACGGGTAATTACACGGTTTAGTTCATTACTAACTAAATTTCCCCGCACTGCTGAATTATTCTCAAAGCGACTTGAACGAGAGTCAGAACTAGAAGAGTAGAGAATCAAATCATCACGAACCTTTTGTCCCGCTGCGACTGGGTTAGGTATATTCAAATCTCCTTTGGAATTACTCAGAGCATTTTGACTTTGTACTTCGACAGGTTTTAAATTGTCGCTCAGATTGTATTGAAGATAGTTTTGTAAATCTGTGGAATATGATTGAAAATCAGTCCAAACCTGGCCTAATGCACCCGTCTGAATTTGTGCCATTGCTGGTAGTATTGCCAGGGATAGCAAGGTAAAAGTAAAAATGGTAGTTTTTTGCATACATCTGTGCCTGAAAAAGGTAGACGACATTGTTAAGTGCTTACAGAACCCGATTAACTACTACGCAGAGTCGCCACTAACTGACGTGCAAACGCAGAAATTGCTTCATATTTATCGCTGTAAAGTTGCATCATTTGGCTACGTGCAGTTTGTTCATAAGGGTTATTAGCAACTACTGCTAATTGTTCGTAACCTGGATAGTAACGGCAGAATGTATAACTACCGTTATCATCTAATAGCCATTGACTATAAACGCCTTCTTTGCGGGGAAAAAAGCTTTCTGAAGCATTACGAGAAATAACTTGGCGGGGATATTTCAAGATGTCTGCAAAACTATCTACTGCTACTGGCTGAATACG
Organism: Nostoc sp.; assembly: GCF_036916985.1. Classification (GTDB taxonomy): domain Bacteria; phylum Cyanobacteriota; class Cyanobacteriia; order Cyanobacteriales; family Nostocaceae; genus Nostoc. The sequence continues at coordinate 133,908 of NZ_JBALFD010000035.1, read as the reverse complement.
TCCAATTAATCGGGTTGTCAAGTTTTGCAAAATTTTAGATGCAGCTTTAGATTTGGCGATCGTATCAGGATCTTGTCCTGATAAGATGACTCTGATACCGGCTTTAGCGCCGTTCGCACAAATTCTGCCAACTAAATCAGAAATTTGCTCAAATTCAAAGAGAATTGGTGCTTCGTCGATAAAGAATATGGAAGCTGGACTACTTAATGCGCGTCGTAGTGCGGCTGAATAGGCACTCAAGGATAGTACGGCTGCATCTTCACTATCTGATAAGTTTCTGAGCGCAAAAACTAAAAGTTGTGCATCGGTAGGAAAGCTAGATGGTGCAGAAATAGCTTGTCCTACGCGGCTAGAAAGCCAAAACCGTAAGCGCAACTGAATTTGACTGAGGGCATCTTCTACTCTGCCAGTTAAAGAACTTAGCTGCAAGTGTTCGGGTGAGCAGAAAAAGAGAAAATCTTTTAAGGTTGGGGTTTTCTGCCAAGCAAGAGTGCCAAATCCCGCCATCATTGCGTCTCGATATCGCTCTTTGATGCCTTCATCTCTAAAGAAGGCTTCTAAAGCGAGGTTGAGTAGCGATCGCACCGTTTGCGATAAAATTTGACTTTCAGTTGACGATCCTAAAACCATTGTCATTAACGCTGATTCCAGGAAGGCGGTATAATCGTTAAAGCGATCGCGCTGTTGTTCTGCTTCTAGCGATCGTAAATCTGGCTGTTCAAATAAGTTATTCGATTGTTTGGAAATATCAAAATAGGCTCCATTCGCCCCCATAAACTCTGTGTAGTCAGTGAAAGTAGATGTCCCATCAGGTTTCGGGAAATCTAAGGCCACAACAGGAATCCCATGCGCCAAAGCTTGAGTTAAAATCCCTGATACTAACACCGATTTACCTGCACGAGTTGTCGCAAACAAAGCTAAATTTTTGTGTTGATTAAATAAATCTAAATGTATGGGTGTTCCCCCTTCTTCAGCAATCAACTCAAAACCTTGTTTATCACCTTTTTTAGTTAAAACCAAAGGCATTAATCCCGGAACTTCACTGGTTAAATATAGCTGGCGACGGTTGAAAGGTGTTGCTAACAAACCTTCCCAAACTATTGGTAGAGTTTGCAGCCAAATTTTCCAAGCATATTCAGTTTCTCTAATTACCCTGGCTGGACGTTGAAAACAGTTTTCAATATATCTTGTCGCCTCATCTAATTTTTCTATAGTTGGACGATGGACTAAAATGGCAACACTCGTATAAATCGGGACTGCACCTTCAAACAATTGTTCTTGCGCTGCTACCGATTTCTTCAACTTTAATTGAGCATTGACATCAATAGTTTTACTTTTTTCTTGAGCCAGAATGGTTGTCATATTTGACTGCTTTAGCACTCGTTGTAGAGTCGTTTTTACCAATGCTGGATTTGCAGCAGTCAACTCACAAAATATTTCTGTATCTACTACTGTTTCTCTGGCCAATAGTTCCCATAAATAGCGTAGTTGAGCAGATTTATTGGGCCAACCACCGGGTTTTTCGAGAAATGACAGTGCGCCAATATAACGATTGTTAACATTAACCCAACGGCGATCGGCACAAGGTACACTAGATTCCATCAGCAAAGTTGTGCCGTGGATATTATCTAGAAGTAATTTAGTACTCGCTAAATCAGAATTAACTTGCTCGTGCAGTCCTTGCTCATCTAAAGTCATTAACTGGGGAATATCTATTGGCTGCGTATCATTAAACCTTTTCCAAATGTCTCCCCAGAGTTCATCAGCAGTCAAAGGCTTGACATCCAATCCCATTTTGTTAGATAAGATTTGTTCCCAGCGGAGAAAACCCTGGTTATAAGCATTAGTGATTAGGGTTTCAATACGTTGATTTTCTACTTCTGAGAGATCACCTTTGAATTTCAACCACCACGATTCAGCTTTGACTAAAAGCTTTTCTATCCAATCATCTGCATGTTGCGAGTTAGATTCAATGGTGTAAGTAACATAAATTCGTAAAAATTTCGGTTTACGAATCCCAGAAATTGTCAGTTCTTTAACTCTAGCTCTCTCCGCCATCAACAAATATTTGATGTCTCGTGATGGCGAATTTCTAATTAATGTTGCTAATTCTTTTTGCCGCTCTTTGTCTGAACTAAAAGAACCCAAGTGCAGCGTCATCCGTTCACCGCTAGGAATGTCCTTTAGTCCGGCTTCAATATTATTAAAAAGTGTATCAATTTGTTCAGGTCTTAAGGTAGTATGGATTCCCTTACAATCAAAACCAAAAACAAAGCAAAACCGATCTTTTTGAGTGCCTTTTGTCAAAAGGTAAGCGCCAATATCACGTCCATTTATTGCGACACGTAGCATTGTCGCCAAGTGCAAAGCATCTTCAAATGGTGTTAATCTACTTTCATTTCCGGCGACGCTGACGCTTTGTTTTCCGATTTTTTGCTTCATGGTTAACTTCCAGTAAGCTTTGATAACGAGCAAAGCCTCTTGTCCAAGCGGGAACGCCGATAAATTTACTTAAAAAACTCCAACTCCTACCACCAGTTAAAATCCACCAGGTTCCTATTCCCCAACCAGCAATTAGCACTGTCCACAACCATTTTTGAAACTCTTCTTGGAAAAGACCCCCAAAAATTCCATTGATTATAAAATAGGAGGCTAGGGCAATGACTGTCCAAGGAAGAATTTGATCGGCAGGAATTGGTCCTAATGAAGGTTGACTTCCCAGAACTTGATTGACTGGACGAAATTCTTGTTCCCGCTCTTGAGACATTTGAAATATCTGAATTATTTACTGCTATCGCCAATTACAAAGCGTGTGAGTACATCCGCAATGGTAACAGCAACAACCACTAATAGGGGAGTTCTGGCGATACTTTGCCAATCTTCATCTTTACGCACTGCGTTGATCACACCAACTAGGGAGATTGCAATATAGAGTAAGTAAATTGCCCGCAATACATTAAATATCAAACTTACGGCTGTGTCGCTACCACCAGCATTGCTTGCTGAACCATCTTGTAAGGTTTTTTTGAAAAACTTTTCAGCTTCCCCAAAAAACTGTGCTTGTGCGGGGGCTGCAAAACAGTCTAACCAATATAAACTCAGAACGATCGCTGCTGCTAAAATTTGTAATAATATTAGCGATCGCTTTGGTAAATTCACTTGCTGCCCAATTTGCTGGGTAATAACTGCAATTAAACTACCAACGAGTAAGCAAAAGAGCAGAATAGGACTTTTTAGGCTGATAACGCTAACGAATACAGCACAAGCAATCAAAAAAGGTACAGATTCAACCAGAACAGTCAGACAGGATTTAAATGCCAGTCTAAACTTGTGAGATTCTTTCGCCGCACTACCAGTTAAAGCTTTGAAAAAGTTTCTCTCGTGAGAACTTTGTCTAAACATTTGCTAATTTTCCTATGGTGTACTATAATAGCTCTTTTTTAAAATTTTACAGCTACTACAATTTAACATGCTTTAACATGATTGTTAATCAAATTACGAACTTGTAGTAAAGTTCTACATTCTACATCAGTATCATGAAGTTAAGTTAACATAATATTAAGATTTATCTAAAACTAAATATCTCTGATTTGAGAAGCTAGGTTGCAAACCTCAAGCTTGACCCCCTAGAATCCTGCTCGGCTTTGAAAATTTTCTCAAAATTCTCATACAGATAGCCTTAATAAGCCAACTTCAAAGCCTTGACTTGTATTACCTCACGAGTATTTGAGTGAGCGGAGTAGAAATATCCTGTAGTTTAGCGTAAACCCACAGTGGCGATCTAGTACACTCTCAAAGGCTTCCTTGATGAGCAACTGGCGTTCGCGCATCGTCGTAACGAGTACTGAACAAGTACTGAATAAAAAATAAAATTAGACCGATTCTTCTTCAAAGACGCTACGCAAACAGACATGAGAAAAGAGATGCATATTTTCGAGCATCAAGTGCCACAAAAAATAATGCATCCTTACTTCAATCCCCAGAGAACTTGTCAAGAAATATCGCTCTCTATAGATGAATGGCACTAAGTTAAGATACAGCCCTTGCCCTAACTGCTTCCCAGCCTGGAGGCTGGGAACCCATTCTGGGAGGCTCCGCCTCCTCTTTATTGAGCCTACGGTGTACACACAAGTGGTATCTACAAGGGTTTCAAGCTTTCTAGACCCAATAAATTGTCATTACGAGCGGAGCGAAGTAATCGCATAATCCCGTAGTTTTTGCGATTGCTTGTCTGCGACACGCTCTTGCGTTCGTCGTTCCTCCTCTCTACTAGACGCACTCGCGTTCGCAATGACAAGCTTTCGGAGCGATCCAACAGCTTAGGGAAGGGATAGACGACGAAACCAAGTGTGAGGTGTAATTTCAAGACTTGTGTGTACACCGTAGCTTTCTTGAACAGAGGCAGAGCCTCTGGGAATACATTCCCAGCCTGGAGGCTGGGAACGAGGCTACACAAGCTTTCGAGCTTTTCTTAGTGCCATTCCTCTATAGATAGAGTGGATATTTGTGAATATGCTCAAGGAGACTTTGATATTTACGTTCTACCATTTTTTGGCACGCAGATTAGATTTGGAACTAAATTACAAACTTAAACACAGTTCCTAAATTAGAAGTACCGCCAAAAGAGGCAGTACCGTAAAAAGTACCATTCGATAGCTGAATTAGCGTTGACTCTGGCGTTGCCCCATTAGTGCCATTAAAACTAGTTAAGCCAGTGATGGTTGCACCAGTCAGCTGATAGATAGCTCCTTTGTTATTTGCCCCACCAGTAGAAGCTGTGCCATAGAAATTACCATTGCTTGCTTTGATGAGTGCAGCTGTTGGGTTAGCCCCATTAGTACCATTAAAACTAGCAACTAAAACTGGTGTACCGCCACCAATTGGAACCTTAAAAATAGCTCCCTTGTTGTTGGCTCCACCTAGTTTAGCTGTACCGTAGAGAAATCCGGTAGACTCAATTAATCCAGACTGCGGATTTGCCCCATTAGCGCCACTAAAGCTATATGAAGTTAGTATTCCTGCGGGAGTTAACTTGAATACAACTCCTTTAGCACTTGCTCCACCAGCAGAAGCACTGCCATAGTAGTTTCCATCAGTAGCAAGTTGCAATCTTGCCAATGGAGTTGCTCCATTAGTACCACTGAAGCTTCTGATGATTGTGAGTGCGCCGGTAGTGGGCGAAACCTTGAATATAGTTCCTTTATTACTAGCTCCACCTGTAGAACTTGTCCCCCATAAATTGCCATCAGCACCCGTAATCAGTCGGCCTGCTGGATTAGCCCCATTCGCGCCTGTAAGATTCACAAGAGTTGTCAGGGTTGTAAAAGCTGTTTTTGCCAACTTAAACACAGTGCCAAGGTTACTTGTACCGCCTATAAAGGTTGCCCCATATAAATTACCATCGGCTGCTTGGAATAATCTAGCAACTGGATTAGTCCCTTTGTTGATTCCAGATGTTCCGGTGAAGTTTATCAGTGTGGTTAGAGTAGTGTAAGCAGTAGGAGTTAACTTGAATGCAGTTCCTTTACCAAAAGTGCCACCAGCAGAAGTAGTTCCATAAAGATTTGCATCAGTACCATTCCCCTTAAGTACCCCTGCTCTTGGTGTAGCTCCATTAGTGCCATTGAAATTTACAACAGTAGTTAGTGTTGCAGCAAAGGCTTGTTGGAAAGGTAGAACTAATGAAGAAGTCAAAACAGTTAGGGAAGCTAAAATCAATACCCTATTTTTGCTCTGACGTTGTTTGTACAGATTAATTTTATTCATTGAGTACCTCAAAAAAGTTTAGTGGAGACAGAATAGTAGCTAGTTCTAATTGATTTTGTGATGGGTACTACTCACGACTAACACCAATTTGAAAAATGATCTCTGTACATATAGGTTGGAAAGCCGCCATCGTCAAAAGATTTGCTCGGCTTCCACGCGCAGCATCCCTTCTTCTTACTTTAGGAAAAGCAAGTGGCGTTGCAAGTAACTTTTGAGGGATGAAACCCAACACCTGAAAATCTTCAGGCAAAATTTTCAGGTGTTGGGTTTAACTCCATAGCCTACAAAATATTGCTACAACTCAACCTATGTATTGAGCGCATTCTTATCTGAAAGTTGATATAATTTATCAACTTTCACACTAAAAATTAGGACGTTGAATTAGGCATTAGTGAGAAGATGCCTAAAATGTTGGTATAGCCAATATTTGAAAAGGACTCAGAAAGCCTTTTTATATCTACATCACAAAACTTTTACTAGCACTAAGTCAATAACGTGAATGACACGATTAATGATTTAGTTACGACGTAGCATAAACCACTATTTATTTTTTTTGATGTCGTGAAAAACACAAAAAACAGTGGAAAATCCACATTGTTGGTAGAAATAGCCATTAAATGGGATTTGGCTTAAGTTCATATAGTGTGCTTTTTGTCAATAAAATGATGTATTTAGTAAATTACGCCTGATGTGAATTAAAAATATCCCTTGTCCCATAGGGGTTTTGAGGATCGGTCAAAATTAAAGTGTTTTAAGCCATTGACCAGATGACAGGGGTTTCACAAATTAATTCACATTAGACGTAAATTATATTAAATGCCGATTAAAACCTCTAGAAAAATCTCTATAAGCAAAATCATATATATTGTGAAATTTGCAGATTTTACTCTGGTGAGAGTATTAACAATTCAAAATTCAAAATTCAAAATTCAAAATTAAAGACAGTTGGAGTTGGGGATTTAAACCCCAACTCCAACTGATACTACGTATAGACGTAGGGGTTTTAAACCCTTGATTTTACGATAAAAACCATTTTTAAATTACTACTAAATTCCAAAAATATATTTATTTTTTAATCATTCCATAATGTAATCATGACTTGAGCTTTACCTTCAGACTATAGTGTTGATTTCGTTGGCATAATTTAACAGCTATTAGCTATAGCAGTCCTACAAAAATTCGTGAGATATTGACTTTCTTTACTTCGCACTTAGCGGTAGTTTGTGGCAAGCTGCTGCATATCTACATCAAAGAAAGTAATTTTCATGATTCAGATAAAATTGCCATGCCAAAAAAGTAAGTAGATCAAATTAAACATGGCTTTTTAAAAGGGAAATAAGAGGACAAAAAAGGGAATTGAGGTATGATTCATAGTACCTGTTAGCTATTCCCTGAAAAACAAAGCTATTAATTGTTTAATTATGCAAACTTACATCAAATCAAAAATGTAGAGTAATTAGCTAGCAAATGATTATGTTTTTGGGTGTATAAGCTTGAAGGCTTTGCCTCTAATTCGCTCTATATTCTTCCGATTTTTGTGCAAACTTTTGATTTATTGATAGCTCTTTTAAGGCACAAGTTTATTGTGCATACTAAAAGGTTATTTTTCATCGTTAGTTTGACACTTGATTTGGCTTTGATGGGGTATTGAACCAGAAATTAATTTCAAGGAGCTTGACATGACTTTTTATTGCGATCGCCAATTAAATAAATTGGCAAGTTCAATTACAGTACTAGCCCTAGCAACTGGTTTAGTAGTAGGTCAATCTGCTGCTCAGAAATCTCTAGCTCAGACCTCCACCACTCCTCCCCCAGCAGGAGTAACCTCTGTAAATGGTGCAGGTGCAAGCTCTATAACTACCTTGCTTATAGGTACTGGAACTTCCTATCCTCTTGCGCCGAAAGACTCATGGTTTAACGCTTATGGTGTTGGAAATCCTCCATCCCTCAATAACAATGTACCCCCAGCCCTAACCGGATTTCCAAACGGAAGCTATGGCCCAATCAGTACGTTATCCACATTTAGATATGCTTCCGTTGGTAGTGGTGCAGGTCTAACAGCTTTTTTCAATCAAACCGTGCCACCAGTACCACCTAATACTGCAACTATCTTAGCCCCAGTCTCTTTTGCTGCTACTGACGATCCCGTATTAGGAACAGAAAGAGTGGTTGGCAGTCCTAACGATGTTCCCACCCCCGCAGGCACACCCCAAAACCCTGTTCCATACATTCAAGTGCCTGTGATTAGCGTCGGAATCGCCTTAGCTTACAACCCCACTGGTCTAACTGTACCAGCAGGTGGAATTAAGCTTTCACGAGCTACTTACCTGGGCATTCTTAACGGTACTATCACAAATTGGAATGCTCCCCAAATTAAAGCAGATAACGGTGGCGTAGCAATTTCAGCAAATAAGCCCATTGTTGTAGTGCGTCGTAGTGACGATAGTGGTACCACTTTTGCTTTAAGCGCTCATCTCAAGGCGGCATTTGGTGCTACATGGAACAGAGGAGTTGGTAAAAAAAGTATTGCTCAACCTGCTGGTGGTATACCCAATCCACTACCAGCCGATACAGTTGTTTGGCCAGCCAATTTCCAATTCGCTTCAGGAGGTGGAGGTGTAGCCACTAAAATCAAAACTACTGATGGTGCAATTGGTTATGTGGATAGTGCGACACGGTTAGCGAATAGTCTGCAAGCTGCTGTCTTAAAGAACAAGGCAGGTACTTACAATGCCATCTCACCAACTACAATTTCAAATGCTTTTGTTGGTGCGACTGACCAAGATCCAAATGCTCGGCGGATTAAACTGGTTGTCACCGATCCAGCAGCGGCAAATGCTTATCCGATTGTTACAGCAACTTACCTGCTATTTTATGACAAATACGCAAACGTTAACGTAGCAAATCATATTAAAGGATTCATCAACTGGGCTTTAGGAGTGCCACCGGTTCCAGCACCAGGAACAGATGTGACAATCGACCCGAATGCTATAGCTATAGCTCGTGGATATGCTCCTCTTCCCGCAGGCATTAAAAATCTGTCTCGAGGTCTTGTTAATACTTACGTGAATAATGTTTTTAATGCCGCTCCATAATTGCGTTTTTGGTCTTACAGCAGTTTTCTGTATTTGAACCACATGTATCGTTAGGGCACAGAATTGCTGTGCCCCTACCGCGTGGTCTATTTACAACACTCAGTCCTGAGTGCTGAGTGCTGAGTAAGAAGAGTACTTTCGCACTATGGTAAAAGCCCCGCCCGATGTTAAGCGGAATCAACAATTCGTTTGGAGGTTGATACCCCGCCCCTTGTGGGCGGTCTAACACTCATCACTCAGCACTCTTCATCTGAAAATAGCTGTAATTAAATATCTTGGCAAGGATATGAACATGATGCCCCAGGATTATATTTACAATTCTGGGGTTTTATTTAAGGGATGGATGCGATCGCAATCAATATTGAACCTGGAGTTATAACTATTCTCAGCAAAAATTCAAGTCATAGTAAATATACTTATCTTATGAAAAAAATTAGTACGATTTACAATTATTATTTACTGAATATCTATCGGTCAGAATAGTTAAAAAAGTTCAACCGTTAACTATGTTATGATTAGATGTGTTGAGAAATATTTTCGGTCATTTAACTGATTATCATAGACACTTCTCCGAATCTAAATCTCTACACCCTTTGATTCTGAAGGTGTTTGATGTTAGTTGATGCTGCTAATCTATCCAATGAGAATGAGGTTGAAGATGACGACCAAGAACGGGTCTTCTCAGAGTATGGATAAAGGATTCTGGCAGCTCCCAACTAAAAAAGTGGTAAAAAGAGGGGATTTGCCGTTGTAGAAATATAAACAGACGCCGCAGGAGTAATTGTTATTCAGGCGTTAAGAGATATCGAAGGGATGAGTTATAGTCTCAAGGTTAACAGAGCTAAGACCTTTAAAGATAAGAGTCTTCAGCATTCCAATGAAATTTTAGTTAGCCGAACTATATTGCAATACCCCGTGTGGCACTGATATCTCTAACTATCAAAAAAATGTGCTAAGAAGAACGGACAAGTCTAGTGTGTCACAGAACAAGACAACATACGGATACTACTTCAGCTTATGCTAACGGATATAATTACCCGTCCTGAGTCCCTCACAGAAGATTGCTTCTTTACTTACGCTCTTGGGACTGATTTGCATGATACTAATTTGACAGCCAAATATTTACGCCGAATTAGAAAAGAAGATAAACCATATATCGACATAGCGGTTTCTCCTAGACCTGGCTACCGGTTTGAGGTTTGCCTTATCCCTGTTGAAGGGTTCGCTCAAGAAACAATATTGACAAAAGATGGGTTTGCCAAAGCGTTAGCGATTATTTGTGCTGTCTCTAACAAAGCTAGAAAGCGATTCCCGTCAGGAAATGGACAAGATATAGTCCGATGTCAATTTAGTAACTTAGCTGATGCCGTAGCCGTAGCAAACAGACTGTCTGCATTACCCTCTGATATGTATGAAACTATCGCCAAGCTACCAAATGCTTTGTGAAATCGTGTTTGCGTAAAGGGGGCTGGGGATAGAGACTCTTTATTGGGTATCAAATTAAAAAATTATGGTGTAGGCTTGTACCCACTACCAAATTTTAAACAACTTTTTCCCAATACCCAGGGAAAGGAGTGCTGCGACCTGTTGAATGTACAATTTTGATGTATTTGTACGGTAATCTATAATTCAAAGTGAGTTTTTTTTATGCCTACTAGTCCTTTGCGTGAAGAGCCTCGTAACCAACGAGCGCCTGTAATTCGTACAAGTAATGAATTTATTCTTTTGGAATGGCTAAAGTCAACTGGTCGTCTAATTGAGCGCGAACATCAAGAATCTGAGTATCTAACTGAAGTAGAAGAAATTTCCGAAATGATAGACCTTGATGATATCCCTTACGATCATGATGATGATGATGGTGATATGGATTTAGAAGCGTAATTCTTAATTCTTAATTTCTGTACTGCAAGCGTTTCATTGATTTGGAATGAGTACTTTATTTACGCCGAAAGGCTAAAATTTCCCGACTTTTTAGAGAAGTCGGGAATTTTAGTAATCTGTTACACGTTTAACTTGCATCATTAGGGCGGGCGAGATGCCCACCCCACAAGGGTTATATAAATTTGAGATATGTGAAATCGATGTGGTTTAGATTATTAAAATGCGAGTGTGTTTAATTCTTGGACTTGAGTAATAGATAAAATAATTGTCCATTGCTGACTGTCACACCAGCGCGATCGCCTGCTATTTTCCCAGTACCTAAAAAATAATCTACTCTACCAGCACCTTTAATTGCGCCTCCAGTATCTTGGTCAAGAACATAACGGCTAATAATGCGCTCCTCCATTTTTCCGGTAGGATTAACGAAGGGAATGGAAGCACGAATCAACGCTAAAGCACCGGGAGGCATGAGAGATTTATCTGTAGCAATAGAACGCTCTGCTGTTAATGGTACATTGATAGAGCCTTGGGCTGGCTTACCGTGATTTTCTTGAAAAAAAACAAAGCTGCGATCGCGCGGAATATAAATATTTAATTCTTGGGGATGCTTTTGGAAATAGTCGAGAATAATTGGCAGAGTTATACCTTCTAGCGGTAATTTGCCATCATTCACTAATTCTCGCCCAATGCTTTTGTAGGTATAAGCAGTATTACCCGCATAACCGATTGTTGTTTGAGTACCATCGGGAAGTTGAAGTCTCGCCGAACCTTCAATTTGAGCTAGATATGGTTCGAGGCGATCGCGAAACCAAAATAACTCTAATCCTCGCAACTTCCCTTTTGCACTTTGCAAACCATCTAATCCTTCTAACTCCTCGCGTGTCGGATGAGGTTTCGGCCAGGAGTTAAAATCAGGAGGTAAGCGATAAACAGGATAGCGATATTCTGTTGTGGGGACGCGACTGGCTGCATAAAGTGGCTCATAATAGGCGGTGAATAAAACGGAACCTTGGTTATCTTTACCGACTGACTGGTAAAGAACAAATTCCCTCTCAATGGCTTGATGTAATTCTGTGGCAGAATTAGTTGTTAATAAGAGTTCGCGGAATCTTTGCAAGCTTTTGATGACGCGATCGCGCGTAATCCCAGCCACCGGATAGTTTTGATAAGCAGCCGCAGCATTAGCTGTTTCCAGGTATTGGAGACTACGAGCGATCGCACTTATCAGTGCTTTTTTATCTGTTATTTTGCCATAAATTACTTCATCGAAACAAGAAGCATCATCTTGACAACAAGTAACTGGTAGTCTCTGGATTAATGGTGATTTTTGCTTTTGTAAAAATGCATCTTGATTTTCAGCAGTCAAAGAAATCGGTATATCCCACTTTTTCACCTGACATTCTGGCGAAATAAGTTCTCGATGCGTCAAAGATTGCATCCGCACCAGCAAAATCGACAAAAACATAGGTAAGCTGATAGCAATAATTTTGTTAAATTTTCCTAACCAAGCAAGTGTTTTTTTCATCAACATTCAAAATTTTTAAGATTATCACCCGGACAAAAACTGAACAGCTTGTTAACTTTTCAAATGCGGATGAGTTGTACATCTGTATTAGGAAAGGTAACTTTCCACAAAAATGCGATCGCTCCCTAGAAAAAGCGATCGCTTTGCCAAAACCGATCTACCTGTAGTTGTTGAGGTCAGCAAGCTTTTGTTTTAGCTTCTGTGCCTTATCGCATTCAGAAGATCCCGGCTTAAGTTCACAAAGTTTTGACATGGCACTAAAACCAGTCATATCGCCCATTCTTTTGTTTAAAATTATCCTCTCGTTCCACGCGGCTTGGGCTTTAACAGTTACATATTCGCACTTACTTTTTTGCCGATATTTAACTATACAGCCTTTGTACTCTTGAGTTAATTGCTCAATCTCCTTTCCTTTTTGTTCTTCCAGTATTTGTAAATCCTCATAACTCAAATCCGAGCTAATGAGCGGTTGTTTACTAGGTGATAGCGATTGCGCCCCCTGTGACGAACAGCCAGTGAGAACGCAAACAGCAAAAGCAGTGCCCAAAAATATAATTTTCATTTGGATATAGGAATTTTAGTCTGTGTTTATAACACCCAAAACCAGCACGCATCTAAGCACTGCCCTTAAATTTTTCACCAAGTTAACTTTTCAAAAACGGATGTAAAACTCATCCGTGTTCGGAAAGGTAACTTTCCACCAAAGCGATCGCCCTCAGCAGACAGAGATACCTTTGTCCAATGTTTGCTGCCCAATAAAAAAGCGATCGCCTTGCTTGCACCAAACGCGATCACACCAAGTGCAAACAGCATTTGTCATCAGCACTTGCTGTTTGCACTTACAGAACCTTGAAAACTCAATAATTTTCAGGAGCGCAGACTATTCTTGCCCTGGTCTTTTCACGATTTGAGCCTTCAGCGCCTCTAGCTCATCTTCCACATCTGCCTGAGAAAGATCATATTCAAGTCCAAAATCACTTTCTATCGGCTTAGATACTGGTGATTTGGGCGTCACATTTGCCTCGCTTGCCTCAAACGCTTTTTCCCAAACTTCCCACCTATCTTTAGGTTGTTGGACTTTTGAGATTAGCGATTTTACATCGGATGAAGCCGGAGACTTTATTGGACTAAATGAAACTCGAACAGCCTGACTTTGAAAATCATAGACAACATCAAACACCTTGAACTTGCGCCAAGAATCAGGTTTACCCGTCTCATCTATTGGCAAAACGAGAGTTTCGCCAATTCGAGGCAGCCACTTACAGCTTGAGAATTCAGCGACCATTTTGGTAGAGCCATCGGCACTCCAAACAATACGTAATTTGAAATCTTGAGGATTAGGTGTCAAAAAAGGTGCATTATTTTTCATCATCTTCCCCCACCCAAAACTAAGGAGAGAAGTCCGATGGCGAAGCACCCTGAGCCACTGTAGACAAACTCAAAACAATAACACCACTAAGAGGTTGTTTGAAAAATAGTTAAGTGTAATTTTAGGCACTCGTTGATCCCCCCTAACCCCCCTTAAAAAGGGGGGAACCGGAATCAAAGTCCCCCTTTTTAAGGGGGATTTAGGGGGATCTCCAAGGGTTAGGCGTATAAAAAAACTTTTCAAACAACCTCTAACAACCGCGCACAATCTTTTCACTAGCATAGCCAATACTGAGTTAAAAATCTTATCTCAGTCTTAACTTTTTTACTTACAGCAGTTTTCATGTATTTGAACCACTCTTATCGTAAAAGCGTAAGGCTTTGCACCCCTACCGCGTGGTCTATTTACCTGAAAATAGCTGTAAAGTAGTGCTATGACAAAGGTACTGAAAAGTAAGCGAAGATTGCGCGATGCTTACGGCGATAACAATGCGTTTAATACCAAAAATAAAACCCAAGAGCGATCACTTTTGACGCACTAGCTTTTGGGTTGAGTTCAAATTCACTTTTATAAAAATTTATCCCACCTCGCTCAAAATCAAAAATCAAAAATAACTTAATTGTTTCACAACACCAAAATTTTTCCCAATCCCCAGTCCACAATCCCTATTCATTCATATTACGATAAGTCGCAACCGCAGAAGGCGAGATACGATTCAAATATCGGAAGATCCAATATTTGAAAATGGTATCTAAAATCACCGGAAAGGTGGCAATAAATAAGAAAATAAAATCTCTATTTGCTGGTAATCCCCAATGGCGCGATACACCTTCTAAAAGTACTTCCCAACCATGAGGAGAGTGGAATCCTACAAAGATATCAGTAAATAAAATAATGATAAATGCTTTAGCACTATCACTAAGTCCATAGACAATATTATCAAAGAAATCTTTGAGTACAGCAATAGAAGACTTGCTGACTACCAAAAGCCAGATAAAAGCAACCACCGAGAACATATCTGCAAAAACATTTTTGATCGCACCAGAGCTTTCATGACGAAATTCTTCAGCAAGCTCTATCGCCTTATTTTTCATTTCAGTCTCCAGTTGCTCAGGTAACAGTGGAGGAGCTTTGATAATAAGATTTTCAAACTTGAGCTTTTCTTCATATCTTTGTAATTCTACAAGGGCTTCCTCTTCCATTTCAGAATTGATGAATATCTGCATTTGCTCTGAGTTTCTAAACCGCTCAATAATTGGGCCGACTACAAAAGATTTTGCTATTTGATGCGTCAGAAGTGGTACGATAATTAATAGTAAAATAAACCTGATAGATATTATTGTTCTTTTTTGAGTCTGACGGAAACTCTGAATTACCTCTTTCTCCGAATTAGGATCTAATTCAACTTGTAGACGACTGATAGTACTTAAAATAGAACGAGGTAAAACGCCTATAGTATCGGTTTTGCGCTTTATTTTTGATTTGTTATCTGAGTCTTGAGTTGGTATTTTGGGTGGTAATGCTGGAGTATTGACGAGCAGCGATTTATCGTCAGATATCACAGAGTTAGCTGATAGATTTTGAGGTCTAACTACTAAAGCGTTGGAGGTTGTTTGTTCCGAATCTGTTGTGTATTTGGATATAACTTGATCGATAAAGTTTAGCTTTTCCAAAACTAGAGAAAGACTTAGGTACTCTATACCTGCTTTCTCGGCAGCTTTTTGATTCTCTTCATTTAGAAACCAACGGCTTGCTTTAAACTCCGTCAGGCGCATTCTGGCAATTTTTAATAGCTTGTTGAGGTCTGACTCAAAATAATCCATGACGCTATTACTGTACATGGCTGAGTCAGTGTCTATTTTATTACCATTGAAATGCTTATTTTCTATTTCCTGAATCTTTAATGCTGCATCGTAAGCCTCATCTAAGGAACGTTCAGGAGTCTGTAAGTACCGCCGATAAGCAGCAAGTAAGAAAGAATAGATTTTTTGACTAAAAACAGAGTTTTTCATTGCAGACAATCATCCAGCATTATTTGGTTGATTATTAACCTTAAGTTAACGCACGAGGTATACTAGCAAATCTACAAGGAGAAAGTTTGTGGTTTCTCATTCGGTTTGGATTGTTGGCACTAGCCGCAGTGGTAAGACGGCTCGCTTGGTAGAGCAATTTTGTAATTGGGTAAAATCAGAAAACCAGTATACTGAATCATTTTATACTAAAAAAACAGGGCGTAAAAAAGGTGCTTATGTACCCGAATTTTTATATCTTAAACAAACAGAGCCAGGAGTTTTAGTCTTAGCTGCCAATGATGATAATCGTCGAGAGTTAGGAGACATAATTGTTACATCTACGTTGGGTAAATATCCGGTTCGTGCCAAGACACCACTAGGTTTTTTTCAGGATGAAGTTATTTTATTTTGGCCGTTACTAATTAACTCGTTGAACCTGAAGGCACAGTTTCCTGTACGGTTGCGGCCAGAAACGGAACAAGAATTAGCCACCAAACTCTGGCGTCCCCAATTAGACGAAGAAATTTTACGTATTGCGGGAGTGAATGAATCTCGTTTGGTGCGTCGCATCCTAGACTTATTGCAATTAGCGGCTTACAGTGGTGTACCTTGCGAAGATATTGCCCAGATTTTGGCAAGGGGTTTGGGGGAAAATACCACAACTTTAGAGCCGGAATTTTTGGCATCTTTGCTGCTAGATTGGCGGAACTGGTGTTTAGAGAGGGGGTTACTAACTTATGGGATTATTACTGAACTTTATAGTCAGCACTTGTTAAGCGATCGCAATTACCAGCAGCACCTAACTAAACGCTATCAGGCAGTACTAGCAGATGATGTCGATGACTATCCTAGCGTAGCGCGTCTTTTGTTTGAGTTGCTATTAGATCGAGGTGCAGTTGGCGCATTTAGCTACAATCCCGACGGTGCAGTGCGATTGGGATTGGGAGCAGATCCCAAATATCTAGAAGGGTTAGCAGAGCGTTGTCGGGTAGAAATCTTGAACGGGCCGCCTCCAGAATCTCTGGGTGAGCAGCTCACGAAACAGATGGTGGAATTAGTCACAGAACCGATGATACTGTTGAGTTTACCAAAAACAGTGCATTCAATTCAAACCACCTCCCGCGCCCAATTATTGCGGCAAACAGCCGAGGAAATTGCTAATGCCATCCAATCTCAACAAGTGCAAGCAGAAGAAGTGGCGATTATTGCACCAGGTTTAGATGCGATCGCTCGTTATACCCTAGTAGAAATCCTCGTTAAGCAAAATATCCAGGTAGAATCCCTAAATGACCAACGTCCCTTAATTAGTTCACCCGTCATTCGCGCCTTACTCACCATGCTGGCACTAGTTTATCCCGGCTTGGGACGACTTGTAGATCGGGATGCCGTGGCAGAAATGCTAGTCGTCTTGAGCAGGAAACAACAACTACCAGAAAACTCCTCATTCCTCACTCCTAACTCCTCACTCAGCACTCACAACTCAGCACTCAACACTCACATTGATCCTGTACGTGCTGGTTTAATTGCAGATTACTGCTTTGTACCCCATCCCGATCGCCCCAACTTGCTACCAGTGTCAACTTTTGAGCGCTGGGATCGAATCGGTTATGCAGCGACCACAGCCTATAATGAGATATTAGAGTGGTTAGAACAGCAGCGATCGCAACAAGAATTGCGGTTAATTCCCAGTCCCATTTCCCTTTTAGACAGGGCAATTCAGCGCTTTTTGTGGAATGGTAGTAATCTTCCTTACGAACAACTAGCAGCGCTGCGAGAATTATTAGAAACCGCCCAACACTACTGGGAAATTGACACCAGGTTACGACAAATTGCCCCAGTTGAGACAACGCCTTACACAACTATCATGGAATTTATTCAACTACTGCGACGTGGTACGATTACCGCCAACCCTTACCCTGTGCGTCCCATTGGTGGAGCGAGAAAGGCTGTCACACTAGCAACTATATTTCAATACCGATCTAGTAGGCGATCGCACCGTTGGCATTTTTGGCTAGATGCTGGTTCTCCCCTGTGGGCGAAAGGTGGTGCAGCAACTTTATTTGGTGCGCCGTTTTTCCTGCGAGACAGGTTAGGCGAACCCTGGACAGCAGAAGATGAGAAATTGGCAGAAGAACAAAGACTGCGAAGGATTTTGACAGATTTATTGTCTCGTGTATCGGAAAGAGTTTATTTATGTCACAGTGATTTAGCCGTAAATGGACAAGAGCAACTAGGACCACTGTTACCCTTAGTAAATGCCTGTGTAACGGTTATTTCTGAGTCTACTGATCAGCTCAGATCCCCGACTTCTTGAAGAAGTGGGGGATCTCGTTATTCACGAATGATTAGGGATATTTAATATAAATTTCGTGACTGAAACAGAAAAGGATACGGAGCAACTAAATTTATTAATAGGACTTAGGCGAAACTACAGCCTGTAGGGGCTATTCATGAACATTGGTGTCAACTTAAGCAAAAGTAAGCCTAGAACCAGCTTTTAGATATTGTCTCGTTCCCAGTCTCCGACTGGGAATGCCGTCCTAGAGGCTCCGCCTCGTTTGCTGGCGGCAGAGCCACTTTTGAGTTGCATTTCCAGCAGGAGGCTGGAAACGAGCTTTTAAAGGAGTTTCAGCCTCCGTTGACACTAATGATTCATAAATTGCCCCTACCTAAAAATCAGGGTTTCAGTTATTGTTTGCGTAAGTCCTGGTTAATTTTGAATTTTGAATTCGGAGCAAAGCGACGCGACTGTGGTTGAGTCGGAACAGGAGAACGAGAAGGAACTTGATCGCGCCTTAAGAGTAAAGGAAGACTGAGAAACCCCAAAATAATTACTACTCCGGTCATTATCCAAACTATTAACCTATTTGGTCTATAGTCACCTCGTTCTATTTGCCAAAAAACTTGATTGTATCGCCACGCAGCTAAGGCAATAGTCGAAATTCCAAAAATTACCAAAGCAACACCCAAATTTTCTGAGTTGGATAATGGATTTACCGGAGGTTCTTGTTGAGTAATTGCAACATTCAACTGGCGCAAAAATATACCAAATCTGGCAATAGCAAAACCAAAGCCAATCAATGCAATAGAAGTGCGTAGCCAAGCCAGAAAAGTACGTTCATTCGCTTGATGCTCCCTTTGACGGTCAATTTTCGGTATTTTATCCATGAGTAGCTTCTGATGCCAAGTCCCCCTTTGATGAATAGCATTAACCAGTGAAAGAGGAAACACCCAGACACATCTGTAATGATTAACACAGTCTAATGATGACTCTGAGAAGACCCCAAGCGATCGCCAGAATCTTTACAATAGTAAATAAGGTAAAGATATATATTCAGAGTCAAAATCAATGGCACTATTCGGATTTGGCAAAAAGTCAGTTATGCCCACACCTGAAGAAGCTTTGTCAGGAAGGGCACAATCTATGTCAGTACCCGCAGCTCATTATGTCAACAAGAATCCCTTAAAACCTCCTTATCCCGATGGGTTAGAGAAAGCAATTTTTGGCTTGGGCTGTTTTTGGGGTGCAGAACGCAAATTTTGGCAACTTAAAGGAGTTTACACCACCGCAGTTGGTTACGCTGCTGGGTTAACACCCAACCCCACTTATGAAGAGGTATGTAGTGGGCGAACCGGTCACAATGAAGTGGTGTTGGTTGTGTTTGATCCCAAAGTGATTAGTTATGCCGAACTGCTCAAAGTCTTTTGGGAAAGCCACAATCCTACCCAAGGGATGCGTCAAGGTAATGATACTGGCACTCAATACCGTTCAGGAATTTATGTATATTCCGAAAATCAAAAACAGCTAGCAGAAGCATCGCGGGAAGCTTATCAGGAAGCTCTCAACGGTGCAGGTTATGGCAAGATTACCACAGAAATCTTGGATGCTCCTGAGTTCTATTATGCCGAAGCTTACCACCAGCAATACCTGGCTAAAAATCCTAACGGGTATTGTGGTTTAGGAGGGACAAATGTATCTTGTCCTGTGGGTGTAGTTGAATCGCAAGTTAGTAGTTAGAAATGGAGTTGGTGGGGTAGTCAACTTAAGGTGAGTTCGACAAACCTCTGCCTGCCTTGAACTCAAGTTCAAGCCTTTCCCTCTCCGAGTCGGAGAGGGACAGGTTTTGTGTAGTTAAGAATATTTGTAGGTTGGGTGGAGCAGAGCGCAACCCAACATATATCAATACGGTTCAGTTAAGGCTTTACTCTTTGTCAAAGTGATTTTTTTTAACGTAGACGCGGAGCGGCTTGCCGGAGACTACCGCAAAGTACGCAAAGAAAGAGAAGGAAGACAAGCTTAACTGAACTGTATTGCAACATATATGATGTTGGGTTGCGCTCCGCTCCACCCAACCTACAATTTTTTTGCAATATTTTAGCCTTGACACGCCACTACAAAATTACGAATTACGAATTAAATGAGCTACGCGTTTTAAAACTTTGACAACAGTATGTAAGTCATCCCCACGATTCAGTGACAGCGTGTACGATAATGCATATCTCGGTGTACCCTGCTTCGTCAACTTAATAAATCTAAATTCATTACCATTGGTGATAAAGCCAAAAACAGGTTTAGCTGAAGTTGCATCTGCCAACATATAAGCCAATGCTTGGGGAATTGCTGGCACTAATGAATATTCTGCTCGTTTTGCCTCAATAACGAGAACCCAAAATGGAGGATGCAACACCAATATGTCAATACGTCCTCTGATAATCGTGCCTTCGTCTTCAGAAGAGATTTTTACCTCTTGTTCTGAGGCAATGTAGAAAGGCGGTTGATAAAAACCTGCTAGACGCAATAGTGGAGATAGCACTACCATTTTGACTACAGGTTCCAAAATAGGATATTTCGATAGATGTAAATATTCTGTCTTGACTTCGTTGAGAGATTGCTTTTCTAAGTCACTCAACTCAGGTAAATCATGCCGCCATTCTGAAAAAAAATCTTCGTCGTCTGCAAGTTGTAGACCAAATTCATCAATCAGTTGGGCTAGGGTGATATCTTTTCCTTGAAGAATTTGAACCATTTGTTGAACCCTTAATTTATCTGCCTAAAAAATCCTCACTTGAAATTTATCCAAAAGACTGCCTTAAAATACAGATTTCAGCAAAGCGATCGCTCTAACCCACAACATAATACTAATCGGCGCTCCAAGTACAATGCCAGCGATCGCCCAGCCTCTCTGATGCGCTTTGAATTGCTCAATACTGCGCCACCGTCTACTTTTCCAAGCCCATTCATTGCCTTTTGCCCCAAGGGCGATCGGCATTACCAAACCAATGTAGGGTACAAAACAGAACACCCCATACCCCACTTTATTCGGCCACATCCACAACCAAGGCATCAGAAACGCGCCCCAATTCCAACCGAGAATTTCCTCTGGGACTGTTTCTATAGTATTAAATACACCGCATCCAGAATTGTTGATTATTTCTTTTAGCGGCAAAAGCTGATTCTTGTTTGCAGATTTGACAGTCAAGCCAGATTTTAGTGCATTTATCGCTTGGTTAGCACTAGTAAATCTTTGCTCGGGAGCCGGTTCTATCAACTTTTGTAGCCAACTGACAAAACTGGGACTGAGGTTAACTCGGTCTGTAAATTGCAGTCGCAAATCCTGTTGGGGTAAATCAGAAGGAGAAGTTCCAGTTAACAAATGAATCAAAGTTGCTCCCAGTGCATAGAGGTCTGAAGCTGGAACCGCTCGACCACCAAATTGTTCCATTGGGGCATAACCATAAGTACCCACAACGGTGAAAGTAACGCCCTCTCTTGCCGCTTTATCTTGAACTGCGCCAAAATCAACTAAATAAATCCGATTATCTTCGCCCCAGATTAAATTACTTGGTTTAATATCTCTATGCAACACTCCCGGATTCAATTCATGTAGATAGGTGAGAATATTTAAAACCTCAACAGCAATTTTTCTCGCTCGCTTTTCACTAAACCTTTTGCCAACAGCAAGTTTATCCTTGAGCGACTCACCAGGGATATATTCTTGGATTAAGGTAAACCAGAGAGTGCGATCGTCGATACAAAAATAATCTATATATCGAGGAATGCAGGGATGATTTAGCTGTTTAAGAATTTGTGCTTCCCTCTCAAAAAGTTTCAAGTCATCCCACTGCACAGTACCGCCAAAGGCCAAAAGTTTGACCACAACGATAGAATTTTCGCCATCAGAGGCTTGTAAATCCAATGCTTGCCAAGTTTGGCGAATTCCATTGTTACCGAGTTGGCGTTGAATTTGATAACGTTCTTGTAATATCTGTTCTGGTTGCAGCATCTTACACCTGCTGGCAGTTTACGCTGATTTCATTCCCTTATATTCAAGGATAGTCATTATCTAGAGAAACTGTCGGAGCCAGATAATTTATTGAAAAAGGAGTATCTCAGCCGTGAGAAAATTTAGAACAGTTGATGAATTTGAAGAAGAGTACTTCCGCAAGCACCCGGAAGAAATTGACGATTATTTGACCGAGATATTTCAGGAATATTCACAATACAAAGATTCCGGCGCGTTGTTGGCATCCTTGCGCGTCGTTGCTGCTGTGCGGGAAATTAGTGAGACTATTGGGTGCAGAATGTGGGTTATAGATAATTTTTGCGATAGTAAGCTTGATATTCCGCAGACAGCAGAGGTTCCCACCAATCACGATGATTGAGATACCATTCAACAGTTAAACGTAAACCCTCAGCAATTGTTACTGAAGGTGTCCAACCAAGCTGAGTTTTAATTTTGTTCGCATTAATTGCATATCTCCTGTCGTGTCCCTGTCTATCTTTGACAAAAGTAATCAACTGCTTTGCTGGACGCACTGGTAAATCAGGTGCTAATTCATCCATCATTTGACACAAAAGTTGCACGAGGTTGATATTTTCCACCTCATTATTGCCACCAATATTATATGTTTCTCCTGGTTTACCCTGATTAATTACCACATCTAAAGCATGGCAATGATCGCCCACATAAAGCCAATCGCGGACATTTTTACCATCGCCATAGACAGGTAATGGTTTCCCGATCAAAGTGTTGATACACATCAGGGGAATTAGCTTTTCGGGAAACTGATAAGGGCCGTAATTATTAGAGCAATTTGTGATAATGGTTGGCAGTTGATAAGTATGATAATAAGCACGCACTAAATGATCGCTACCCGCTTTTGAAGCTGAATAGGGACTATTGGGAGCGTAGGGTGTAGTTTCAGAAAAAGCCGCATCATCTGCGCCCAGACTACCGTAGACTTCATCAGTAGAAACGTGTAGGAAACGATAATCAGATGCCTGTGCCTTTGCCTGCCAATATTGCCGAAAAGCTTCTAGTAGGGTAAAAGTTCCTACCACATTAGTTTGTACAAAAGCCGCGGGCCCAAGAATCGAACGATCAACATGAGATTCAGCGGCAAAATGGGCGATGGTATCAATATTTTCCGTTGATAATAGGTTGTCTATGATGGTGCGATCGCAAATATCCCCCCGCACAAACCGGAAATTCTCTCTTCCCTCAACCAGCGCCAAATTCAGGCGATTCCCCGCGTAGGTAAGAGCATCTAACACCACCACGCGATCATCAGGATAAACCTGACACCAGTGATGTACAAAATTTGCCCCAATAAACCCTGCACCCCCGGTAACTAATAACCGCCGACTCATTCAATTTCCTCTCTTCTCTCTGTGATCTGTGCGCCTCTGCGGTTTGTTTCTATAACTTAAAATATTTCTTCCTCAGCTTCCCATATATCCTCTGAGCGAGTAATTTCGCCATCCGTATTTTCGTGAAATTCTTAATATTAGATGGCTGCTGGATCTTGTGATCAAAAAACTCATTTAACTCATCCAGAATAACTTGGAAACGCTGAATAATATTTTCAGTCCGATGTTCAACCAAAAATTCTTCAGATAAACTAATTGCTCCCGAAGATTCAATTACCTTCAGAATACGTTGCACATCATATTCTTGAGAATATCCAGCAATTTTATAGCAATTAAATCCCGGATCTAAGTAATCAGCCAATCCACCGTTAACACTAGAAAATACTTGACAGCCACAGGCAAGAGCTTCCATTGGTTGCAAACCAAATCCTTCACTAACGCGCTGTTGTGCCCAGTACTCAGCAGAATCATAAAGGTAAACCTTAGCTCGGTTGAATAGTCCAGGCAAATCCTCTATGTATGAATCCACAACCAATACTTTACAACGTTTTTGCAACGCTGGAATCAATTCTTTAATTAAATACTCAGAAGACTTCCGAGCTTGAACTAAAACATCAATATCTCGTTCCAGACCTAAATTTTGAAACTCATCAGAAATTTGATTGGGCAAATAATAAATCAGAGAATTGGGTGATTTTTCTCCCCAATATCCCATCGTATAGCGGCTAACGGTCATGATCGGAATACTTGCAGGTAGTCTAAATGGATAACCTGCGCTATGTGCGTGGTAAACGACATTGTATTGCTTAAGTTTAGCCACAAGTTGAGCTATATCAAATCCCCAACTGATGACAAAAATTACATCATTTAAATTTTTCTCTTCTAGCAAATCATCGAGAAAAAGCTGATCTTTTTCTCGTTGACGGTAAGTTACAACATCAGCACTACAAATATGCTGAACTAGATTAAGTGCTTTTAGTTCTGCCCAAAGACCACCACAGGCAAATTTGCCATCTGTACCGGGGAGTAAGAAGTAAAGTTTTCTCATAATTTCTTTAAGGGAGTAGGAAATGGGGAGTAGAGAATTGGGAGTAGGGGGAGATGAGGGAGTAATATTTTCTTTAATCCCCCTCATCCCCCTCATCCCTACTCTTGCCAGCCCACTTTAACAAAATGTGCCTCACGTCCCCAAACGTCCCGTGTACGGGTAATATTTTCAATTGCTAGGTTAAAAGGAATGGCAGTTGTTAGGTAACGCTGTGCCATAGAACCTAAATTAGGCGCGAGTTCTGCGGCTGTCGTTGCTGCTAACCCCAAACCTATAAGTTGCTCGATTGGTCGAAATGGTAGCAACAGATGCACACCCACAGCTAGGCCAGCTGTTAAGAGCATTGCTACTGATAAATTTGTGCCACAACGGGGATGTACAGCCAAATCCCATTCTCCGCTGGTGATGCGATGTCGAGCAAGTGTGACTGCACGCCGCAAATCACTAATATTTACCTCACCATAGAGGTAGAATCCATGCTCAGTAGACAAACCACCTAATAGCTCATTATCTAGTTGAACATTAGTGGATTCTCCTCTAGCTGGATAGGCACTTTTTGATTCGCTAAGAACCCAAATAGTAGCGTGTTCTAGGGCATGAACCTGCCGCAACATCAAAATTTCTTTCAACCCTGGAATAAACGATAGCTGTCTGAGTAAGTCGGCGTCTTGTGTGGGTTGCGGAAACTCTAAAAATTGGTCTTCAAGACTCGGAACTTTCTCAGATACAGGTGTCGTAAAATCAAAGTTAAAAAATTCAAAGGGAGACGAGCTACCCTGAAAAGAAGCGGAAGTATTCATTGGAACACTACTCCCAAAGCCGATGGGGCAACATAGATTTCTTTCAAATGTAACGCTTGCACCACTGAATTGTTGCTAATTTTTGTAGATGATTTTTAGTTAGGGAATGGGGCATTGAAAAGAGGCAGAGGGGCGGGGTGCGGGGGGGAAAACTCTTCTCTCTTGCTCCCTGCTCCCTGCCCCCTTGCTTCTTCCCCAGTCCCACATCTGTTTTACTGAGTAAGAAATTCTGATCTTTATAGTTTCCGAGTCCGAGGGTCAGCTGGCTCCACTAACATAAACTCCGGCTGAGTGAAGGACTCGGAACTTTTGGTAGAGTGTTCACACTGAAAACTTAGGCGTGAAGATGGGAAAATCAGTAAAACTAAAAATTGGCTTGTAACTATACCAGACCAAAGCAATTACGTTGCTACTAGTAAATTGCTTATTCGATCTGGTTAGGCAAAGTACAGCAATTGACATCGTTCAAACAGACTTTGCCCCACTGTAAAGCCCAGCGGACAAGGGCTACTCGATTTTCTGTCTCGGTCTTGGTGAGAATATTACTGATATGGTTATCAACTGTACGCTTGCTAATCTCCAGTTTTCCTGCAATCTCTTGGTTAGTTAAGCCAGCGGCTACTAAGTCGATAATTTGCAGTTCTCTGTCTGACAGACTAACGGGGGTCTCAGACTTGCCACCAGCCATGACTATTTCTATCCTCCCTTGGTATATGTACTCAATCGCTCTTTCTAATTCTAGAAGATTCTTTTCTTGGTAGGGGTTTCGAGTGTTAGCAGTAATAAGATTGTCAATATTTTCTTTGGATTTCAAGTTGGTATAAATGTAACATACGCGGTAATCAAAGTAATAAATATAGCTCATTATGGCGAATGTATTGTCTAAGCACTGAGATAAAAAATGAGCATTAGAAGCATATATATAGTAGATGAGTAATAAAAATTGCTATTTAATTCTATGAAGGACTGGCGACAGATTAGCAAAAATTATTGTAGATTTTATACTGTAAATTCCTAATCCCAAATCTAAATCTAAAATTTAAAATGAGATGAGCAATCCCCGTGTTTTGTGCCTTGGTGAAATTTTGTTTGATTGTTTAGCCGATCAATTGGGGCTAAAGCTGGAAGAAGTGAAATCTTGGACTCCCTATCCAGGAGGGGCACCTGCTAATGTCGCCTGTGCTTTAGTCAAGTTGGGGACATCAGCGGGATTTATTGGAGCTGTTGGCGAAGATGAACCAGGGAATGCATTGGTCAAGCTATTACAAGATGTAGGTGTAGAAACGACGGGGGTACAACGCCATCCCACAGCGCCAACGCGGCAAGTTTATGTTACACGGGATCTGGCTGGCGATCGCACCTTTGCCGGATTTGGTCAGTATGATACTTCTGAATTTGCCGATACTCGCCTGCAAGCTAAACAATTGCCAAATTCACTGTTTCAAGAGGCAGATTTTCTGGTTTTGGGTACTTTGGAATTAGCCTATCCTGAAAGTGAAGAGGCAATTCACCGCGCTTTAGAGTTAGCAGAACATTATGACTTGAAAATTGTGCTGGATGTCAACTGGCGTCCTGTATTTTGGGATGAACCAAACATCGCTCATCAAAAAATTCCAGAATTATTTAAGCGAGTTGATTTCCTGAAACTCTCTAAAGAAGAAGCTGAATGGCTATTTGAAACCGCAGATCCCGGAGCCATCACTTACCGTCTAGCTTCAATTGAGGGGGTACTGGTGACAGATGGGGAAAACGGTTGCACCTATTGTCTGGGTGAGAACGAAGGCAAATTACCCTCGTTTTCCATTCCTGTAGTTGATACAACTGGTGCTGGAGATAGCTTTTTGGCAGGATTTATCCATCAGTTGAGTCAGTATGGTATCCACAGCTTGCGGGATGCAGAAATCGCAAAACGCATTGTCACTTATGCCAGTGCTGTTGGAGCGCTGACTACCATTAAAGCAGGTGCGATCGCTTCTCAACCAACAAGCGCTGAAGTCGAAGCTTTTCTAGCTACCCATCAACTTTAGAAATTAGCACAAGCCACTGGAGTATCAGCCACCAAAGGCTGATATTCTCAATAGTCTGTCAATAAATAATTGATAGATAAATTCACTGTAGAGACGGCGATTTATCGCGTCTCTTATTTATCGCTTCTCTCTAACCGTCAAAATGAATTTAACAGACTAGTAGTTGGACTCTACAAAACGCATCAAAAGTCTTGAACATGAAAAAAATATTAAATCTTAATGCTTTAATTATCTGCATAAACAGCAATCCTGATACATATAAGTGAATAGAAAGTAAAAATTAGCTTAAGGTATTGGGAAAGCATTATGAAAAACATTACAAAATGGCTTCTGGGTTTGGCGATTGTTCCTGCAAGTTTAGTATTAGTATCTAGTCATGCTAAAGCCAGTCAGATAGCTGGTGAGTGGTTCTTTGGTCTCTGGGATTGTAATATTGACGGTAGACCAGCCAAAATGCAGTGGAAAGTAGTAGATGACCCACAAACTACTTGTAGTGGTGATGTTTGCTCTACGACTTCTGGTGTCCGTCTCGTCGGACGGTTCAGTGATAATGGTAGTGCCTGGGTTCCTCTAGGAAAACGTTTTTCCAGCACAAAAAGACAGGATTTAGGTATTCGTTATTTAGGTGCAGAACAAGATAACTGGTATCTCAAATACAACACTCGTACTAAAATCGCAGATGGTTGGACGACATGGCGGGGTAAGCGTTACCCACTGCAATGTCGTAATCGCAGATAAACTTTAATGTCGAACACGCTAAGAGGTTGTTTGAAAAGTATTTAGTTGTGATTTGGGGCACTTGTTGATCCCCCCTAACCCCCCTTAAGAAGGGGGGAACCGGAGTCAAAGTCCCCCTTTTTAAGGGGGATTTAGGGGGATCTGAACGTTTTGCTACTGGGAAGTAGACTTTTCAAACAACCTCTAACACCACATTTTGATTTAACTTGACAGGCTAATACTAAAGTATGGTCTTAACTTGCTGCCACAGATTATCAATGCTCACAAACTCATAACCTTGTTGTAGTAGTTGCGGAATGAGAATTTGAATTGTGGCAGCAACATCTTGTCCACCGCAAGCACCATCATGCAAAACAATTATTGAACCATTTTTAACCTGCTGCATAATTCGCTCGATCACAGTGGTTACACCTGGACGTACCCAGTCTTCGGGTACAACGCTCCACATCACTGGGCGGTAATTCCACTGAAAGAACAATTTTAAAGTAGCAGGTGTAAATAAACCATTGGGAGGGCGGACATCTCGCACTTGTTCGGGTTGCAGATTGCAGGCGTTGTAGATAGCAGCTTGGGTTTTTTCTAAAGTTTCCTTTAAGTCATTTGGGGAAAGTAGGGGAAAAGAGCGATGATCGTAGCCATGTAATCCGATCCAGTGTCCGCGATCGCTAACGGCTTTTGCAATGGCTGGTGAACGGTTGACACAAACACCCAACCAAAAAAAACTCGCTGTAATCTTGTAACGATCTAATACAGCCAAGACTTCAGGTGTGTATTGAGGATGTGGTCCATCATCGAATGTGAGTGCGATCGCTTTAGTCTGAGAATTTCCACGCCAAAGACAGTTGGGAAAACTCGGCTGGAGAATGCGGTAGAAAATTGGGAAGAGGGGAGCTAGTTGCATTTTGCGTTTATCTGCTGCTGACAACTTTTTGTAGGTGTTGCTTACGAAACTGCGTAGGCGTAGCCCGTCGTAGACATCGCACCGCATACAATGCCTCAATATTCTAGCCAAATTGGATGCCTTGGTAAGCGATTGCCACAGGAGGGGCAAGGAAGCACAGGATATCTTTCAGCAGTTTTCATAAGAGTGAAATGATCTTGATTGATCCCATCTCCAAAATATGGATCGATAAGCATAGGATTAGCTGTTTTTCCCCGCCAATTACAAGAATTACAGGTTAATGTTTCCAAGTGGACTCTTTGGAAGTTTGCTTCTATTTCCACAAAAATATATGGCATCCATATCTTCTCTCTCATCGATAATTTTCCAAGTCCCAAGTGAAGCTCAGGGTATTTTTGAGTAAACTCAAGCCCTGACCAAAGCAAATCTAAAACAGCCAGTGGCATCTCATCAATCAAGGGGTTTAATCGCAAAGTTTCCCAGTCTTCTTGGCTGGGGAATAAGATTTCTTGACCGTCAATACAAGTGTGTTTGATGCTGGGTTGATTTGAGTTCATGAGCTTGATGACATACTTTTATACTAAACCTCTCTCCCTTTTACCAAGAAGATGGGGAGAGTGGGGATGCTTTGTAACAAAATCTGTAACAGCAATACTATTTAAGCTAGCACTCGTCTAAATTGATGAGAAATCTACGGGTAATCCCGGAATTTACAGATTAATGTTGCTCAAAGATATACGAGATTATCAAATTCTATTTCTCGGCTTGTTCCTAGTCTTGGGAATCGGGACACGAGATTGGACGCTGCGGCCAGAATTGATTGGGGTAGTGATCGCCACTTGTCTAGCAACCCAATGGATCTTGTCATGGTTCGCAGGGAAAGAACAAGTAACGAATCTTCGCAGTGCTTTAATCACCTCACTGGGACTCAGTTTACTGTTGCGAGCTGATCATTGGACGACAATGGCGATCGCGGCAGCAATGGCGATCACCAGCAAATTTATTTTCCAAGTCGGCGATAAGCATTTCTTCAATCCCGCCAATTTTGGCATCATATCTGCCTTGATTCTCACCCCCGATGCTTGGGTTTCGCCGGGACAATGGGGTGAAGAGTGGTGGTATGGGCTATTATTTTTCGGCACTGGTGGCATGATTTTGCAGCGCGTTGGTCGTTGGGACACCACAGCAGCTTTTTTAGGTTCCTACTCTTTGCTAGAAGCCATTCGCAACCTCTGGCTGGGTTGGACTTGGGATGTTTACTGGCATCGATTGATGAGCGGATCTTTGCTGCTGTTCGCCCTATTTATGATTACAGATCCGCGATCGATCCCTAATTCTCGAATTGGGCGTGTCGTTTGGGCAATCTGCATCGCCGGATTAACCTTTATCCTGCGAAATTATTTCTTTGTTTCCACAGCAGTTTTCTGGGCGCTGTTTGCCCTTGCACCGTTGAGCATCTTGCTAGATGTTCTCTGGTTAGCGCCGAGGTTTGCTTGGCAAGAAAAAGATGAAGAAGTAGGGGAAAAACTGCTTACTCAGCACTCCTAACTCTTGTACAGAGGCGATTCATCGCGTCTCTAGTCTCTGGCATTAAAAATTAGAGGTATAAAAAATGAAGTTTTTTCGACTTTTAACACCATTATTGTTAGCAATTGTAGCTGTTTTGTGCTTTGCACCAGCAGCTTGGGCATTTTGTGGATTTTATGTAGCCAAAGCTGATACAAAACTGTATAACAAAGCTTCTCAGGTAGTGATAGCGCGAGATGGCGATCGCACTATCCTAACAATGGCAAACGACTTTCAAGGCGAAGTCAAAGATTTTGCAATAGTAATACCAGTGCCAACGGTGCTGCAAAAAGAACAAGTTCACGTCACTGAACCCAAGATTATCGAGCGCCTAGATGCTTTTAGTGCGCCGCGATTAGTAGAATATTTCGACTCAGATCCCTGTGCCCCAATAGGTAATTACGATCGGATGGATGCAGTACCAGCGCCAGCTGCCGCCAGAAGTGAGGCTGGGAATGCAAGGGGCGATGCTAGTTTAGGCGTAACAGTCGAAGCTCGTTTCAATGTTGGCGAATATGACATTGTGATCCTCAGTGCAAAAGAATCTGGCGGACTCGAAACTTGGCTCAAACGCAATGGCTACAAAATTCCCAGAGGTGCGAAACAGTTACTTCAGCCTTATATTCGCTCCTCAATGAAATTCTTTGTTGCCAAAGTTAACTTAGATAAATTTGAGCAGTCTGGCTACCAGTTCCTCCGTCCGCTACAAATTTCCTACCAATCGCCTAAATTCATGCTGCCAATTCGTTTAGGTATGATCAATGCCACAAAAGAGCAGGATTTGATTGTCTACATTCTCTCACCTCAAGGACAGGCAGAAATCACCAACTACCGGACTGTGAAAATTCCCTCCAACGAGAATATTCCCTTGTTTGTCAAAGAAGAATTTGGAGAATTCTACAAATCCATGTTTCAAACTGCCTACACCAAAGAAGATAGGAAAGTTGGTTTTTTAGAATACGCTTGGGATATGAGTAGTTGCGATCCTTGTTCTGCTGAACCCCTAACCCCAGAGGAACTCAAGCAAGCAGGCGTGTTTTGGCTAGATGATAATTCTGCAAGCGATGTGCCAGTCAGCCCCGGTTTTCGTCGTCCCTTTCCCAGAAGCAATAATGTCTTCATTTCTCGACTGCATGTCCGCTACACCCGCGACAAATTCCCTGAAGACTTGATATTTCAACAAACTGCCAACAGAGAATCTTTCCAAGGGCGTTATGTTTTGCAACATCCGTTCCAAGGGGAACTAAAATGTCAGGCGGGTAGAGAATATAAACGGTCTTTGCCCAAGCGTTTTGAGCAAGAAGCGCAAACTTTAGCTAAACTAACCAACTGGAAAATCCAAGACATTCGTAACAAAATGAACCTAAGTGTCGGTAATTTGAGATATTCTTGGTGGGAAAATTTATTATCTTGGGTAGGATTGTATTAAAAACAATGGCTACGGTATAGGGACAAGTCCTAAATAATCCTTGCTTGGTAAGATACAAACCTTAGTAGGCAAGGATTTAGATTGAGTAAAATTATCAACAAATATGAACCCCATACCACAATACAGTTCAGAATGAGCAACAAAATACTTGTAGAGACGGCGATTTATCGCGTCTCGAAAGGCTGTAAATTCTCTTAGCTGTTAATAATTTGTTCCACAGCAACAAAAACATTTGGGAATACAAGCGGTTGAATTGTTCCCCCAGCTAATGTCAGTTTTGTTGCGTATTCTCCATCTAAGATTTCTCGAAACACTATCAGATGTAACTTTTTTAGATTAACAACCCAATATTCTAAAATACCGGCTTCTGCATATATTTTGCTTTTTGTCTCTAAATCTTTTTCTAAACTAGAGTTAGAATACTCAATCAACCAGAAAATGTTTTCTGGATATGGATGATGCTGTCGATACTCGCGGCCTAAAGGTTGAACAATGGCAATATCTGGTTCTGGTTCCGAGTCGTTGGGTAGTGTAATTGGTTTAGCATGACGAATTTTAGCTCGTCCAGCCAATAACTTTGCTAGATAGTCACCAGCTTCACCACTACTATAAGCGTGAGGTTCTCCTTCCGGCGACATTTCGACAATTTCTCCTTTAAGTAGTTCAACTTTGCGATCGCTCAAAATGCCAGCGTCAATCATGCGGTGATATTCGTCAATCGTCCACTTAGCAACTATCACACTCATGACGATTGATTCCTCCCAATGATTCTTGATACTCTTTTATTTTAAAGGCACTTCAGGTCTGATTCAGAATCAGTCAATTGAAGCTAAAGACATACCAGAAAGCATGTGATAAAACTGATACACAGACTGAGATGAGAGCTTAGTAACTATAAAATAGTCGAGTATGCAATTATGTTAAGAGAAACTTCGTTAGCGTTAGTGCAGATCGCCATAGGCATCGCTACTTTTGTTATTCCCTTGACTAGCTACACCCATAGTCAAGTAAACGCTACCACCACTAACTATCAAATTTCTCAGAATACGAATAATCAATCAACAGGAATAACTATTGAACGTCTAGGAATAGGTGGAGTGAAACTTTCTATGTCCGAGACGCAAGTCAGAAAAATTTTAGGTAAACCTGTAAAAATAGAAAATGGCTTTATAGCTGCTATTGGTAAAGTTCGTACTCTGAAATATGCAGGCATTACAGTTGATTTAGATGAAGGTGCTAAACCAGGTAACTTTACTGTTTATCAAATCAAAGCAACTAGTTCTAAATATTCCACAATAGATGGAGTAAAAGTAGGTGACAGACAATCAAAAGTAATTAGAACCTATGGAAAAACTGAAATATCCCAAGATGGTAAAGTTACCAATTTAAATTACATAGTTGAACAACCCAGCCCTGGAGGTTTAAATTTTTCTTTTGAAAAAGGTAAAATAACAGAAATTTTCTGTTTTTATCTGATGAATTAAGCTAAAATTTTATTTCTCAATTGGCTTCAGGAATGTTGTTAATGATGGGAGTACATTCCCCTTGCTCAACAATATACTTTGCCAGCATATTCTCTAAATCATCATAAAACCGCACCTCGATTCCAGAAGCGTGAGAAATCCACTGAGCGTTATCGAAATATTGTTCTATTGAAAAATCCTGTGCAGGATAGGTACAACACCAAGCTGACCATTCAATTGTCCTCCAGGTATAGCCTTCAGCGTTAAGTAAATGTTTGATTGCGTAAGTGCCATTTCTACCTTTTCTAGCCTGATTACCAACTTTAACAGTAATGCACTGTATGCTTCCAACAAAAGGCGGATAATCTAACCAATCAAGTAAGTTAATTCTTTTCCTACTTTTTAATTCTTCAAGGAAAGGAGAAAAATTTTTAGTTTCTGTAATAATAAATAAATGCTCTACTGCACGAGTTAAAGCAACATAAAAAAGGCGACGCTCCTCGTCAACTACTTGCTCAATGCTATCACCGAAAACACGGCTAAACATCAAATCAGGGTGTATTAATGGGTAACAACGAGGGACAGCATCAAGTATTATAACTACATCATTCTGAAGACCTTTATACTTGTGAGCGGTTGATATGCTTACAGCTTTCCTTGAGTCTTCAGGAAGATAGGAGCGTACCAAGTTTAAGAACTTGTCGAGTACGCCATCTTTTGATTTACCTTTACCATAATTCACATACCAAGGTAAACTATTCTTGCGGCTGAGTAAAACTACATTTTTTCTATCCTTGATAGCTTTGTCTACTAAGCGCAATATAGCAGGCGTTATACTGTCCCCTGGATGTTCCTCTTGCTCTTTGGGAGTTGGATTAAATTGTCCTATATCAGCAATTTCAACTGTTCCAAATATGGTTTTGTGGGCGCGTGCAGGAGTACCCAATCCATGCATCAATGTATTACCTATATCGACAATTGAAGTAGCAGAACGGTAATTAGTAGCTATATTTAATTTTTGCGAAGGCTGAAAAAACTGTGCGAAATTCTGGTAAAAGCGAAGATCAGAACCAGCAAAACCATTAATTGCTTGCCAGTCATCACCAACACAGAAAAATTGTGCTTGAAGATTTTGTTGTCGAATTGCTTCTATTAAATGGTGGAAAAGTTCTGAGAAATCTTGATATTCATCAATGAGAATGTATCGAAGACACTTTAAATTGCCAATACCAGATTTGCGACGAAATACGGTTTGTCCTGATGCAACAGTTGTCGCAGCTTTTTGCATTAGTCCATCAAAATCATCCTCGCCTGTTGTCTGAAGCTGTTCTAAATAGGACTGATAAAACTTTTGTGCAAGCTCCAAAAAACGCTGCTCGACATCACTAGCACACTTATGATTATCAACGAGAGAGGCTAATTTTTCTGAAGTGAGGGAGAGTTTGCGACAACGCTGGATAAATCCTTCTACTACTTTGGTAAAACGGTCTATAACTCTAAGTCTAATTTTTGTCCAAATCTCGTCTTCAGTCAAGCGATCGCACCTAACACCATAACTTTCAAGACATCGCTTAAGTAAAGCACAAAAATCTTCTACTCCTTCAAATCTGAGGGTTGTCGGGGATAATTCCACAAAATCCCAGTTAGGATGATTTCGCCAATATTCTCGCTTTTGTTCTGATAAAATATCGTAATCTGGATCGCCTTCTAGTCCAAAATATTCAATAACTATCCCTTGATTTTCTCCAATCGTAAAGTCAGGACGATAATTAATGCCATCCCACCAAAAGTTACGCTCGTATTTATATGTAATGTTGTGTTCTAATAAAAAATTAGCAATTACTTTCTCACCAAAAGACTTGTAGTAGTGTCCATCAAGCCCTTCTCTTGGCAATGAGCGACGGTAACGCAACATTTCTTCAGGACTTTTATCATAACCATCCCAAGCCATGCGCTCCCAGTCTTCACGAAACTTCGCCATCATCAAAACGCGAATTTTTTCATAAACATCTGGCTTGCGGTGATACTCATAAATTACAGTCTGTAAAGCTTGGGCTTTGTTCTGTTGTCCATCTGGTTCATTGAAAAGAATGCTTTTTTCTGGATGAACTAAAGCATAAGCTAATGCATGAAAAGTCATTACATGAGGAATAGAGCTTTGTAATTGTAGAGTAAGGCGCTCTCGTATTTCTTCCGCAGCCTTGCGATTGAAAGCTAAAAGTAATATTTCATGAGGTGCAACACCGCAATGTTTTTGTAAAAATAAAGCTCAATTTACCAAAGTTGAAGTTTTGCCACTTCCAGCCCGTGCTACTACTTGTATATGACCTTCCACAGCACCAATTGCTGCTGCTTGCTCAAGGTCAGGTGAGGTATTTAAGTTAGCTTTTACCCAAAATTGCACATAATTTAACTTTTCAGCTTGGTACTCTTGAAATGATATGTATTCCCTACATTGGGCTTGATAAAATTTGTCAGTGTTGAGAAAATTTTCCTCAAATTGATTTTTTAAGCTATGAAGTAAAGCCTCTTTTTCTGCCTTTCTTTTTTCTGCCTCTTGCTTTCGTCTTTCTATCTCTCGTATTTCTGCTTCTCGTCTTTCTATTTCTCGTCGTTGCGCCTCTTGCCTTTCTAAGTCTAATCTCCTCTCTTCTTGCTTTCTTTGTGCTAATTCAATAATTTCCTCACGATAAAGAGGTGGAATAATCTTATTAAATTGTTTAACAAATGCTTCTCTTTTATATCTAACTTTAAATCTATTACCATAATCTATTCTAATTAATACTTCTGATGTTTTTTGATTCAGAATTGTATCAACTTTTCCTTGTGTAAAATATTTTATTCCTTCTATTTGTTTTTTTAAGTTTTTATACTTAACTTTTTCTTGAATGCGGCTAACTTTTCGTCCAATAAGGAGCCTCCAGAGATTATCATCATTATCCCCTATTATTTCTACAAAACTTTGAATATTGTCAATCTGTGAACTGTTATCCATCTCTGCTTTACTCTTACTCAACTGCTTGTAGCGACTTAAACGCCTATTCTTAGTTTTCCCACAGACAGAGCATAATTAACAGCGAAGCAGAAATTATAGAAGGTATTAAGGTTAGATTCATCTGCTGTTTGTGTTTTTGTGATATTGGTAGACAACAAAAAAACGGCAGATAAGTTTTGTCTTCTACCGTTTTTTGAATATTGATTTTTATCTACTCATTTAAATGAAGAACTGAAACTTACTTTTAACATTACTCTTCTATAAGTTGTCTCAGTTCATCCATATTCGAGGAAAATTTTAGTTCACTATTTTGCTGTTCTACTTGCGCCGCCTGAAAATTTTGATAAATCCCTTCATGCCTTTCTTCTCGTAGATATTGCTGCAATAACAGTTGAATTTCTAACTTTTCTTCGCTGGAAAGACTTTTAATTGCTTCAACTACATCACTGAAGGTCATAACTTGGAATACCTTTTAGTGTTTATTCGCTCAATCTAATATGCCAACGATAAAGCTAAAATTTTAAATACTATTCAACCCCTTGGGGTAATAATTCTCATGTTAAGGAATAGGTTGTCTTTGGGTTAGTCTTCGTTGAAATAAGACTCCACATCCATACGATCATGCAAAATACGAATAATATCGATAGTTTTATTGGTTTCCTAATAAAAGATCAAATGTCGTCCGATGTGGTACTTGCGATATCCTGAGCGAATATCATCACAAGTACGTCCCCTGTGTGGCTCTCGTGCCAAGAGATGAAAGCAATCGTCCAAGATAGCAAGATAACGGTTTCTCTGCTCAGTTCCCCACGTTTTTTGGGTGTAGCGACCGATTGATAGCAAGTCTTGAGTGGCTAATTCAGTAAGGCGAAATGCTGACATGCGCTATTCACGATCAAGCTCTGCAAGCAATCCTGAGAGAGAATAGTCAGCAAATCCGCTGTTCTCCCCGTCTGTCAATGCTCGTTGCAAAGCGGCAAGTTTTATTTCTCGCTCTTCTAAAAGGCGCAGTCCCGCTCGAATCGCTTCACTGGCGCTGGCAAAACGACCGCTGTCAACTTGATTGGCGATAAACGCTTCAAAATGCTCACCCAAGGTAACACTTGTATTTTTTTGCATACAATTTCCTCCTATATAATACCAATATATAATATTTGTTGGTATTACTCCACATGAAAGCTGAAAACAGCTAGATTCCAAAATTACGAGCAAAATCAAAACATAGCGATCGCAAACCCAGATATTTTCCCACAAAAAAACGGTAGAGCAATAAATACTCTACCGTTTTCTAATTTTTTATTTGAGATTTAATCCCAAATCCTAAATCTTACTCAACACCTTGGGGTAACAATTCCCGACGCTGTTGAGAACTAACTTGGACAACGCCATTTTCATCCACATCAACAAGGGCTGTATCGCCATCTTTGATACGACCAGACAGAATTTCTTCTGCTAGGCTATCTTCTAACAGGCGCATAATTGCCCGACGTAATGGCCTTGCGCCGTAGCTGGGACTGTAACCCTCTTGGATCAATCGATCCTTGAAGCGGTCTGTGACTTCTAAGGTGATACCCTTTTCAGTTAGACGACCAAATACTTCCTTGAGCATAATTTCGGCGATTTGGGTCACTTCCGGCTTGTTCAACTGACGGAAGACGATGATTTCATCGAGTCGGTTGAGGAACTCTGGACGGAAGTACTGTTTGAGTTCTTCGTTGACCAAAGAGCGAATCCGGTTGTAAGTTGACTCGCTGGCATCTTCGGAGAATTCAAAGCCGATACCGCTACCGCCTTTTTCAATTACCTTAGAACCAATATTGGAAGTTAAAATCAGCAAGGTGTTCTTGAAGTCTACCGTGCGACCTTTAGCATCAGTTAACCGTCCGTCTTCCAAAATTTGCAGCAGCATATTGAAAACATCGGGGTGGGCTTTTTCGATTTCATCGAACAACACCACGGTGTAAGGACGCCGCCGCACGGCTTCGGTTAGCTGACCACCTTCGTTATAGCCAACATAACCTGGAGGGGAACCAATCAGCTTGCTGACGGTGTGACGCTCCATGTATTCGGACATATCTAAGCGAATCATCGCTTCTTCGGAACCGAAGAAGTAAGCAGCTAAGGATTTCGCCAACTCGGTTTTACCTACACCAGTAGGCCCAGAGAAGACAAAGCTAGCTATGGGTCGGTTGGGATTTTTCAAACCGACACGAGCGCGACGAATTGCCCGTGAAACTGCTTTCACAGCTTCATCTTGACCAATTAAACGCTGATGCAAGGTATCTTCCATGTGCAGCAGCTTTTCAGATTCAGATTCGGTGAGTTTGTTCACCGGTACCCCAGTCCAGGAAGCGACAATATGGGCAATGTCTTCTTCTGTAACTACAGGTTCTTCACCTTCTGTGCCTGTTGCATTGGTCTTGCTTTGAGCGATCGCGCGGATTTCGGCTTTGATTTCCATTTCGCGATCGCGCAATTCTCCAGCTTTGTCAAAGTCTTGGGAGCGCACTGCGTCATCTTTTTCTTTTAATATCTGACGCAGTTCTTTGTCTAACTCTTTGGCTGCGGGTGGCAGTTGGGAGTTAATCAAGCGCACTCTAGAACCAGCTTCATCAACTAAGTCGATGGCTTTATCTGGGAGGAAGCGATCGCTAATGTAACGATCTGATAACTTCGCCGCCGCTACTAATGCTTCGTCGGAGATTTTCAGTTTATGGTGTTGCTCGTAGCGTTCGCGCAGACCATATAAAATTTCAATTGTTTCATCAACTGTCGGTTCGCCAACCATCACTGGCTGGAAACGCCGCTCCAGGGCTGCATCTCGCTCGATGTGCTTCCGGTATTCATCTAGGGTTGTAGCACCGATGCACTGCAACTCACCCCTGGCCAAAGCTGGCTTGAGGATATTCGCTGCGTCAATAGCACCTTCGGCTGCACCCGCACCAATTAAGGTGTGTACCTCATCAATCACGAGAATGACATTACCCGCCGAGCGGATTTCATCCATGATTTTTTTCAAGCGTTCTTCAAATTCACCCCGGTACTTGGTTCCTGCTACGAGCAAACCAATATCCAAGGTGACGACGCGTTTATCTTCCAGGATGTCAGGGACATCTTTGGTGGCAATGCGTGAAGCTAAACCTTCAGCGATCGCCGTTTTACCAACCCCTGGTTCCCCAATTAGCACTGGGTTATTTTTAGTCCGGCGACCCAAAATTTGAATCACCCGCTCAATTTCCTTAGCGCGTCCCACCACTGGATCGAGCTTATTATCAATTGCCATCTGGGTCAGGTTTGAGCCAAATTCATCCAGAGTCGGGGTTTTTGTGCGCCCGGATGAGCCGCCTGGTGAAACTTCGGCAGTTTCTCCCAACATACGGATGACTTGGGTTCTGACCTTAGATAGATCCACACCGAGGTTTTCTAGCACCCTGGCTGCGACGCCTTCCCCTTCGCGGATTAGGCCCAACAGCAGATGCTCGGTGCCAATGTAGTTATGCCCCAGTTGGCGTGCTTCTTCCAAGGAGAGTTCTAAAACTCGCTTTGCCCGTGGCGTAAACGGAATTTCCACGGCAACAAAGCCTGATCCCCGTCCTATAATTTTTTCAACTTCGATTCGGGCATCTTTGAGATTGACGCCCATTGATTTCAGCACCTTCGCAGCCACTCCAGTGCCTTCGCCAATCAGACCCAGGAGGATCTGCTCGGTTCCGACAAAGTTGTGACCTAAACGGCGGGCCTCTTCTTGGGCCAGCATGATTACCTTAATGGCTTTTTCTGTGAAGCGCTCAAACATGGCTTTATCCCATCATCTGCGGTCGTGCCGGTATGCTGATTTTAGCACAGGCAAAGCTTTTGGATGCCTGTATAACAGATTATAGACATCCTGAAGCTATGACTTTAGTTGATGGGCTAATTGTTAACTATTGACTACTCTTATCTGGCTAGTGTACTGAGGAGCTTTAGTTCACCAGCTTTTTTGGGATTTATTACAAATAGCAGGCTGCTTAGAGTAAGGGTTTATTGATTTAATCCCAAACATTTATGTATAGCGTATATATTTCTTAATATCAAGCAAAAACAATTTATATGTTATATTCTTATAGAATATAAGTTTATTTATAATAAATTCAAATCTAAAATAGCTTAGTAAAGTTGCATTTTTTTGCTGAGGGCGATCATCGCAAACCCCAATGATTCAAAATTAATAATGGCCAACTACTTAAAAAGCAAGTGCCAAGAGGATTTGTCTAGGCGATCGCTGATTGTGGAATACCAGTGGTCTAAAGTTGCTTTAAATTTGGGGTGTTGTAAATCTGGGAGCCAAAGAATCAGCGCGTCCTCATCGTTATCTTGGTAGTAATGCCGCCGCCGCCCTGCTGTTTTGAAGCCAAATTTTTGATATAAAGATATAGCCCCCAAGTTGGAAGCTCGCACTTCGAGGGTAGCTCGCTCCATTTTGCGATCGCAAGCTGTCTTAATAAGTGAATATAATAAAGCCTGTCCCATTCCTTGACGGTGATATTCGGGATGAACCGCCAAAATTGTAATGTGGGCTTCCTCTAAAATTGACCAAAAGCAACCCATTCCCAATAATCTCGAATTAGAGGCAGGCGAAAACAAACCCAGCAAATCGCTATTGGGACTGTCCAACTCTCTTTGGTAGCCTTCCATTGTCCATAGACCGCCAAAACAAGCTTGATCCAGTTCCAACAATGCACTGAGATGCTTTGGAGTCAGTAATTTAATTTCTAAGTCTAATAAGATCACATTTATTGAATAAGATTACAAACCCTTTGTAAACTGGGAATCGGGAGACGAACTCAAAGCCCGTAATTTGAACAAGGAAAACTTTTATATTTATGGTATCGACTCACCCCACAGGGGTTCAACATTCTGGAAGTCAATATTTACCTCAAAGGCACGACACCAGCACAAATCCATCGCCTAATCAACAACTTTTACCCTTGACTGCCAGAGTTCATCATCATGACCTCCTGGAAATTGGTGGGTGTGATGTCACAACCCTAGTTGAGCAGTTTGGTTCACCTTTATATATTTTAGATGAAGAAACCCTGCGTTCAGCTTGTCAGCAATACCGAGATGCTTTCAAGCAATACTATAAGGGCGAATCTCAAGTATTGTATGCCTCAAAAGCTTGGAATTGTTTAGCCGTTTGTGCGATCGCAGCGTCAGAGGGACTGGGAATCGATGTCGTTTCTGGGGGCGAACTTTACACCGCCTTACGAGCGGGTGTTAGTCCCGATAAAATTTATCTTCACGGCAATAATAAATCTCGTGAAGAATTAATTTTAGCGATCGCATCTGGTGTCACCATTGTGGCGGATAACTGGTATGAATTACATACCCTTGTGGAAATAGCAGGGGAGCAGGGGAGCAGGGGAGCAGGGGAAATAAATTCCTCCTCATCCTCCCAATCCCCTCTGCCTATTCGCATCATGCTACGACTAACTCCCGGTATTGAGTGTCACACGCATGAGTACATTCGCACGGGACACTTAGATAGCAAATTTGGCTTTGATCCCAACGATTTAGATGAAGTTTTTACTTTTGTCGGTCAACAATCTGCCCTGAATTGCGTAGGAGTACACGCTCATATTGGTTCCCAAATTTTTGAGCGCCAACCGCACCAAGATTTAGCTGCTGTGATGGTGCAGTGGCTACGAGATGCTGCGAAGTTTGGTTTAAATATTACAGAGTTAAATGTTGGTGGCGGTTTAGGGATTAAGTATACAGAATCAGACGATCCCCCCAGTATTGAAGAGTGGGTAAAGGCAATTTGTCAAGTAATCCAAGAAGCTTGTGCAGCCGAAAATCTACCTTTGCCGAAATTACTGAGTGAACCGGGGCGATCGCTAATTGCGACAGCTTGTGTTACTGCCTATACTGTTGGTTCATCAAAAGTTATCCCAGAAATTCGCACTTACGTAGCAATTGATGGAGGAATGTCTGACAATCCCCGTCCGATTACTTACCAATCAGTTTATCGGGCAGTTGTTGCCAATAAAATGTCTTTTCCTTTAACTGAAACAGTCACAATTGCTGGTAAACATTGCGAATCAGGAGATATTCTGATTAAAAACGCACTACTTCCAAAGACTGAATCAGGGGATATTCTCGTAGTTATGGGAACTGGTGCGTACAATTACAGTATGGCATCTAACTACAACCGCTTGCCCCGACCGGCAGCAGTCGTAGTGGCGAATAGCGAAGCAAATTTAATTTTGCAACGTGAAACTTATGAAGATTTAATTCGACAAGATCGCCTACCAGAAAGACTGAAAAATCAAGAGTTAGGAGTTAAGAGTTAGAAGTTAGGAGTTGTGAACTTGAAGTTATGAGTTGTCAATTAAAGTTTTTTTCATAATTCCTAACTCATAACTCATAATTCCTAACTCATAACTCATAACTCATAACTCCTAATTGTAATTAGAGGCAAAAGTGTAATCCAGATGTCATGAGAGATTGGTGGAAGCA
This sequence comes from Nostoc sp., assembly GCF_036916985.1. Classification (GTDB taxonomy): domain Bacteria; phylum Cyanobacteriota; class Cyanobacteriia; order Cyanobacteriales; family Nostocaceae; genus Nostoc. The sequence goes on along the minus strand of NZ_JBALFD010000035.1, from coordinate 91,144 downwards.
ATGGCTGACAAACCTGGGGTGGTCACAGTCCTTGCTACTTGGGACTCTGGATATTGTGTTAGTGCTGGTGCTGACATATATGATACTAGTTATCATTAGTGAGCGCCGAACACTGTGGATGGTGCGGGGATTCATTCTTTTAATGCTAGCCTCAGCACTAAGTGGCAGATTAGGACTACCTCTGCTCAGTTTTGTATTGGAAAAGTTAGTGATTGGTTGTGCTGTGGCAATGGCAGTTGCTCTACAGTCAGAGTTTCGGCGATTTTTGGAGCAATTGGGGCGTGGCGAGTTTCGTCAGCTACTTCAACCCGACCGTCTGGCAATCCCCAAATCTGATAGTGTAATTGATGAAATTGTTGAGGCTGTTAAAGAATTGTCAAAAAACCGCATTGGAGCTTTACTAATTGTGGAAACCACAGGCCCAATTGATGAGCGAGATTTTTCTGTGCCAGGAGTAAAGCTAAATGCGGAGGTTTCTAAAGAATTGATCCAGACAATTTTTCAGCCGAAAACTTTGTTACACGATGGAGCGACATTGATTCGTGGCTCACGGATCGTGTCATCAGGTATAATTTTACCACTTTCGGGACGCACAGCCTCGCGCCAGTTGGGAACACGCCACCGGGCGGCAATGGGAATTACTGAGCGGGTCGAAAATTGCATTTGTGTCGTCGTATCTGAAGAAACGGGTTCTATTTCCTTAGCGGAAAGGGGAACCCTAAATAGACCGCTGACGATTAGGAAACTGAAAGAGTCATTAGAGGCTCTTTTGTCCCCAAACGTCGATCGGGAAGCAGTTGCTCCTGGTCTGTTGAGTTTTATTCGTCGGATAGGTGGGAAGACACTAGCACTGGTTTCACGTTTACTCGGATTACCATCGACCGCTTCTCGAGATAAAAAATGACAGCACAACAAACTAAACTGCAAGATTTGCCTACTGACTTAAAACGAGAACTATTGCCGCAGCACGTGGCGGTAATTATGGATGGTAATGGTCGATGGGCTAAACGTCAGGGTCTACCCCGAATTATGGGTCATAAGCGAGGGGTAGATGCTCTCAAGGATTTACTTCGCTGTTGTCAGGATTGGGGAATTCAAGCGCTGACAGCTTATGCTTTTTCAACGGAGAATTGGAAAAGACCCCAGGAAGAAGTGGATTTTTTGATGACTCTGTTTCAAAGAGTTTTGCGCCAAGAACTGCGGGAAATGGTCGAAGAGAATGTTCAAATTAAGTTTGTGGGGAATTTGCAAGACCTACCGCGATCGCTCCAACAAGAAATATCGCGTTCTATGGAAGAAACTAAGAATAATCGCGGTATCCGGTTTTCAGTAGCAACTAATTATGGTGGACGACAAGAGATTTTACAAGCTTGTCAGGCGATCGCCAAACAAGTGCAGCAAGGTCTATTACAACCTGATGAAATTAATGAACAGGTGTTTGAGAGCCACTTGTACACAGCCGGAGTTACTGACCCAGATTTATTAATCCGCACCAGTGGAGAAATGCGCCTCTCAAATTTCCTGCTCTGGCAAATGGCTTATGGAGAAATTTATATTACTGATGCCCTCTGGCCCGATTTTGACCGAGCAGAGTTTCACCGCGCTTTGTGTGCCTATCAGCAACGAGAACGGCGATTTGGGAAAGTGTAAGGAAGGGGCATTGAGCATTGAAAAGAGGCAGAGGGGCGGGGGCGGAGGGGAAAACTCTTCTCCCTTGCTTCTTCCCGGCTCCCTCACCTCCTCGTATTCTTAAGGTTCATGCTTTGTCTGAAACACCGTAGCGCGATGCCTGCGGCAGTAAACTACGCACCTCAAGTCAAACGATGAGCGATCTCGTGTAGTGCGATCGCTCATCCCTGGCTACACTTTAGAAACAGAATAAAGCTTATGCCACAGAAGCGACCTCACTGGTTCAAGAAGCGCCATAAAGCCTTTGTTCAATTTTTTTAGTGATTGCAACGAATTCTTTCCACCAGGGTTGTTCAACTATTGGGTTATTGAGTTTTTTCGCTTCAGAGATTAGTGTACGAAAGTAACGGAGCATAAGACGCTCAAAAGCTGGAATACTTACCTGAACTTCACCAAGAGGATTGTAGACTTCTACTCCTTCCAAGGGTTTTTCACCTGGATCTAGTTCATCAGTGGGATATCGAAAGCCAGTTCCGTCAACTCCAACACCTTGTTGATCTCCCACACCAGAGGCAATATACAACAGATCGCTCCAACCAAAGAAGTTAAGTGAGCTTGTTAAAATCAGTAACTCTTTTGGTTCTGTAATTTGAACCATCAGTTTCAATAAATCTTCATCTTGAGATAGTTCAATAACAATACTATCTACTAATTTATCCTTTATAAGATTACTCATGAGACTTAAAAGTTGGGAAAGAAGGTGTCTACTTGATTTGGGCGGTAGAATCCACGAATTTTTATATTTTTTCCGGTTCCTTCAAAGGCTCCTCCAGATGCGGGAAAAGCTTTTCTCTTAATTGAATCATCAGCAGCAGCATTTCCAATTTCTTTCCATTTGTCTGGATTCCCAGCAAGATCCTTAATAACTGTTTTAAGTTTTGCTTTTCCAGTAGAAAGTGTTGGTGGCTGTTTGATTTTTCCTGCGGCATCTTTTTGATAAAGCTTGTATTCATAACGTATAACATCGGGGTTACTAGGATCTGGAATTTCTGAAACAACTTCACCTTTGCCATTCAATTCATTCAGGAAAGTGGCTTTATCATGGCAGCCTTTGATTTCCCCTTTAACAATTCCATCATTTTGTAAGAGGTGATTAATCGTGTCTTGGGTTACTCCCTTATAATCCTTAAAGAAGTCACTACCATAGTGTTTCAGCGCCTCGCCACCATACTTTTCGGTTAACAGTTTTAATTTCTCACTGCCAAGCTTGCTTACAAAATCTTGAATTTCACTTGGAGTCAAGTCTTTTAGTAATTTGTTGACTATATCAGGAGTTAAGTCTTCAACCAATTTGTTCGCGCGTTCTTCCCCTAATTCAGCAATGAGGCGTTCAGCATTAGCCTTACCTAGTTTTGTTTCTAATGGTTTAACTTCACCAGGTTTAACTTCACCGGGTTTAACCTCACCGGGTTTAACTTCCACTGGGACTTCACCAGGTTTACCACCCTTCAAAACTCTGCCCATGATGAACATGAGGGCAAGTGTGAGTACCCCTTCGGTGATTTTCTCTGCTCGCTGCTCTGGAGTAAGATTCAAATCTTGCCCTGTAAGAATACTTATATTAAGCGCTCCTTCAAGGATTGGTGAGATACCAACAGCATCTAAAAGGGACACAAACGGTATTGCAATACCAGCAGCAAGATAAATGTACCAGGGCGGATCGTCTACACCAGCGGCATGTAATGCCTTTGCAAATTCTTCACAGCGATTGATAAAGGAAGTGACAAAGCCATAGATTAGGAAGCCCAGACCAACGATCGCAGCAACTCCTGCAATCCCGATCGCTGCTACTATTTCTTCTGGAAGCAGAAGAATAACCACAACTACAACAGCGACAAAAATTGCCAATCCCACTAAAACTTTTAAGATTCCTTCCCCAATTCCCTTAAGAACCTGAAGCCATCCAGGATCAGCAGCTTTTTCGGCTGCTGACTGAGCTACTTGGGCAAAGTCACTTGGAGCTTTACTTTCTACATCTTTATTCGATTTAATACCTTCATCAACTTTGCTACGAATATCGTTATTAACTTTCTGCTGCTGTTGAACCCATCCCTGCTTGGCTTCATCAATTTTCTGCTGAATTCCTCCACCAAATTGACTAATCAACTGTTCGTTAGCGTTTTTATTAGTTGTGACTGATTGTTGTACTTGTTGTGCTGCCTGCTCTGGAACTTGAGCTAAACCAGTACTCAAAGAGTTTGTAGCCTTATCTGCTTCACCTGTCACTTTCTGCTGTAATCCATCCAAGTGAGCAGAGAAAGCACTTCCTAGCTGATTCAAACTATTATTAGCACCACTAATCTGGGAAGAAAGTGCTGTTTCCAACTGTAATCGCGTTTGTTGGAATGGTTCTTTTGTCTCTTGAATAAATTTATCAACTGCTTTTTTATTAATTTTCTTATTGTTAGAAACTTGATTCAGTTTTTCAACAACTTGATGTGCCCCTTTGTCAAGTTGGTTAAGACTAGCAACTTTAAATTGACTCACTTGATTTGCAGCAGTCTTCCCAGATATTTTGGCCGCTGCGGCGGCTGAATTACCAGCTTGCTTAATTCCTGAGATAGAACTTGACTTTAAATTTTCTAAAGATGCAAGGGCTTTTGTTTGCAACGTATCTATCTTTTGCAGTTGTTGAGTAATTTGGCTAATGAATTGAGAAGTTATAGTATTGGCATTATCTCGGATAGCTTTTTCAACTTGCGCGGTATTACTCCCCACACCAGCCGCTAATTTCTGCCCAGCCGCTCGAAATTCTTGTGCGGCTTTTTGTGCAGCTTCTCTGGCATCTTTGGCTAAAGATTGCCCGCGTGAGGTTAACTTGCCTACTACTTCCGCAGAAGCTTGTCCAGTACCTTGGCGTGCAGCAGTTTTTTCCTCTGGTTTACTGCCGTAGCGATCGCCCTGTTGTTTCGCAATTGCATTCACTGCCGTAGCCGATTCTGCTGTTGAAGTGGTAGCACGGGTAGCTTCAGTTTGTCCTGTCTGCTCCACCTGTTTCGCTTCATTCTCAGCTGTCGTGTTAGCCCCTTTGCGCTTAGTTTCTACTTCCTGCTGTAATGAATTCAACCCACGAGTAGTTTCAGCTTGGATATTTGTCTTGTGGTTCTCAATTTGCCCTTTCAGATTAGCCTTAGTTGTATTGAAGGTTTGTTGAACCTCAGCTTTCTTGGCGGCAATATCTGATGTAATGCCTTGAATTTTCCCTTGAGTTGCTGCCTGAATTGCTTCGATCTGTATCTCTGTTTGTTGTTGCAAAAAATTCTGTTGAGCTTCAATTTTTTGAGTCAGGGCAGCTTTTTCTATCTCCTTTGTTTGGATAATTTGTTGAGCAGCCTGAGCAAGCTCTGGCGATTCCGGCATAGTTGGCTGGGGAATCTCAGGCAATTCCTGTGGTTGTTCAGCCTCCGCGATCGCCATTGCTGAGGGGTCAATCGCTTTATCTAATTGGGGTAACTGTCCAACAGGATTAGGAAGAGATTGCTGCGATTCAGCCGCTTCAGTTTGCGGTGTATAGGTTTGAGGAGATACCACTTCATTGGCTATCCCTCCAGGCTGAGGAATGCTGGCAAGTTCCGCTGTCGCTGATTTGTCAAGGACTGCATTACCGCTTTTCTCTGGTATAGAGTTGCTAGGGTAAACCGCTTCTGAATTAGCCTGAGTAGTTGCAGGTAAACTTGGCTGAGTCGATAAGGCTTCTTGTTTAGTATCTACTGGAGAGATTGCCTTACTTCCAACATCCTCTGTTGGGTGATTATTAGTCAGTGCTGAATTTGCTCCATCAGGCTCTATGCCAGATTGATCCGTTTTTGGAGTAGTTACAGGTTGACCAAATTTCTGGGTTTGTGATTCATCATCAAATTTGTGTTGCACCATCCCCGTTTGCTGCACCAGTGGCGTGATGGTTTCTGCCAGTGGCTTCGTCTGGATCTCTTCTACTTCTTCCTTCGTTACCTGGCGCTGAAAGTTGGGGGTTGGGGGAGAAACCATCCGCATCACCTGATTTGCCACCCGATCCGCTTCTTGCTCGTATTTGTCGTCTGGTTCTCCCACCGTCAGTTTTGCCTGGGGACGACGCAACGCCATACGACTAATATCGTGACCAAAAGATTGTTGCTGAATGGCTTGTGATAATAAGGATTGCTCGTCAGCAGACTGCGCTTCTTGCAGGTTGGTTGATTCCTCTGTTGCTGTTTGGATTATATTATTCGTTGGTAAACCAAAGTCTCGCACCGGATTTGCCAGCGTCGGAGTTGTGGGTGAGACAAGGGACGGATTTGAAAAATTTGATGTACCTGCTTTCTTCCGCCCAAACGTGCGTAGTTTACCACCGTAGGTATCGCTCATCTCACCCTTCCTTCATTGATGGGTAAAGCTATGAATCCTGATGTCAGGCATTTTATACCAAACAAATTTTACAGTTTATCGAAATGCGATCGCCATCGACTTTCGTCTAAATTTACGATGAATTGTACTTCGCACTTTCTTATGGGCCTGAAAACACAGCTTGTTCTACATCATCCCGACTCAGAGAATACTTAAATGAGCGTTGGATATCTTGTCCATTTTCTCCAGATTGGACATATCGCACGACAATTTGCTCAACATCGAGCCATAATTCAGCTTGCCAACTAGGCCGCTGCACACGCCAGCAATGCCTCTGTGTTTCGTCTTGTTGACAGCCTTGGTCTTTTAGCCACTGCTCAATTTGTGGCAGGGGATGATTATATAGGGGGGTATCAGATGGAAGAAGAGGCATAGGAATTTTAGATTTTGGATTAGGGAATTTTTTGATTATTTCAGATGGGTAATTAGTTGCGAGATATAGGTAATCTGCTGTTGTATGGATACAAGTGATTGTAGCTGATGGGAATGGATCGCAGCCTCGCCACGAGTTAAGCCAATGGCAACTGCTAATAGTAGACAGCCTACAAATGTTAACACCAGTATAAATAAAGCAAAGATTTCGCCAGATGATAAGGGGCGATCGCTCGCATCGAGATAAGCTGATTTTGACCAGTTATATGAATGTGATACGGGATGATTTAAATCAGCGGGTGGTTGAATCACTCCAAAGCGGGAATAGCCAATTTTTAAATCGTAGCTTAAGCGCCGTTCTGGATGGCTAAGGGTGGCGTAGGCTTCGTTGATTTGCTGAAATTTAGGAGTGGCGATCGCAGTTGGCAAGTCTGTAGTATCAGGATGATAGAGTTTGCTCAGTTGCCGATAAGCGCGACGAATGTCAATTACCGATGCCCAGGGATGCAGTCCTAGCAGGGAGTAATAAGTTGGTTCGCTGCTTTGTGGCATTGCCCCGTTTTGATTCACGGCTGTTTGAGTCACTTTGCTCAAAGATATTTTTTATATTTTAAATCCTTTGTGAATTGGAGAAGACATAGCAGGTCTAGCATTTGATAAGATATCTTAATAAAGCATTTAATTAGATGCGATGCACATCAAAATTAATCTCGAAAATATTCAAACTCTTACCGACTTCAAGCGCAATGCCAAAGATTACGTAGAGAAGATCAAGGTAACAAAGTCCCCACTTGTACTAACGGTAAATGGGAAAGCTGAGGTTGTGGTGCATGAAGCACAAGCATTTCAGCAAATGATAGATGAACTCCAGCGCCTTGAGGAAGAACTGCAAAAACTCAAGTTAGAAGCGTTTCAAATTGAAGTGCGGAATGTGGGTTTAAAATAACAATGTGATTGCCTGGAAGCTAATTTTGCTTGTAGAAGAGCTTTTTCTGCTATGGTAATTACCTTATTTAGAGATAGTTCCAAGCTAGGAATAACACTTGTCACACCTATGCTGAAGTTGATAAAATCGTCGGTTTTGGAATTATCATTGGCTATGTTAATAAATTTTACAGCAGACAGAATATTGTCCGCAATCTGCAAAGCTTCTTCAGCTTGAGTATTTGGCAAAACTATAGCGAATTTGTCAACATCAAAACTGGCTATGAAATCCGCTCCCCGCCGCTTGGATTTACTTAGAGCGTCAGCAATTTGGCGCATATATCCATCTCTAGCTTGATACTCATCATTAGCCTTGGGAAAGTGAACACACATCAAAATCAAAGAAAGAGATAATTTATACTTTTGCAAGCGCTTCCATTCGCGTTGTAAATACTCATCAAAGTAGTAACGATTAGCAATTTGAGTTACGCTATCTACAGAAGTGAGGCGTTGCAAATCACGATTTGCAGCTTCTACCTGTGCTGTCAGCAAGCATTCTCTTTGAATCTTTTGTTGCAGTTCTGCTATCGCCCATCTTGATGTCAGCAAGCGATTGACTCGCTGACTAAGTAGACTCCAATCAATTGGTTTTGTGATGTAGTCTGTTGCACCTGCTTCAAAAGCTCGGTCAACAGATTCTTGATCGTCGAGAGAAGTAATCATTAAAATCGGAGGACAATTATCACCTAGAAGCGTTTGCATCTGGGCACAACAACTGAAGCCATCCAAGCCTGGCATCATCGCATCTAACAAAATTAAATCTGGCACTTGCTGTTGACAAATATCTAAACAATGTTGACCGTTACACGCTTCGGTAACTCGATATCCTTCTTTCTCCATAGCTCGATGCAGCACTAATCGCAAGCCTCTCTCATCATCGACAACAAGAACTGAAGGTGGGTTATTTTGAAAATCGTAATTAATCATTTTTCCTATTGGGATGTTGTAATACTAAAGCAGCTTTTACCCTTTGATACTCTGTTTCAAGTTCTGGAGCTAGAGTAAAAGCACTGAGTGTTGTACCAGTACGACCCATCGTTTCTAATTCTTGGCATAGTTCGGCAAAAGGCATAGCGCCGATAGTCACACTCAAAGATTTCAGGGAATGAGCAACACTACGAAGCTCAGTAGCATCTTTTTTGTCAATTGCGTTATGAATAGCCAATAACCTTTGTGGCGCATCTTCTAAATAGTTATCAATAAACTCTGCCAAAATTTCAGTATCACCTACCATATCTTTTAAAGCTTGAAAGGTTTCGGCATCGATCGCTGGAGCTAAGATTACTTGTTGTTCTATTTCAGATTGAGAATCTTGCTCATCTTTTTTAACAAAAACCTTTAAGTCTTGATTTTCATTAGCTGATGGCTGTAAAATTCGATAGTTTTTGAAAGCTTCGACGAGAGCTTCCATACGGATAGGTTTGCTAATGTAATCATTCATCCCGGCACTAAGGCATTCCTCTCTGTCGCCTTGCATAGCATGAGCGGTCATGGCAATAATCCAAGGTCGGCTGTTGTCTGGCCATTCCTGGCAAATTCTCCGAGTAGCTTCCAACCCGTCCATTTCTGGCATTTGCACATCCATGAAGACTAAATCATAGGATTGTTGGCGTAAAGCTAACAGCACTTCTAATCCATTATTCGCAGTGTCAGCACGATAGCCTATCCGCTCTAACATGAGTAGCGCTACCTTCTGATTTAAAGAAACATCTTCCACTAAGAGAATCCGTAATGGTAGCTTTTGACTCAACTCAGAATAAAATGCTGGTGGAAATGATTTCGTTGGTGATATAAAAATTTTTTCGTTGCATAAGGTATTGATGAATATGTTATAAAGCTGCGATCGCTTTATTGGTTTACTTAAGATAGTAACTAAGCCTAGTTTTTCTTCATGCTCTTTCTGGATTAATCTTTCAACGTCACTCAGCATTACTAAAGGCAGGTTTTGACAGCTTGCTAAGGAGCGAATATGTCCTGCCAGAGTTAAACCGTTCATCTCTGGCATCCGCATATCTAAAACGGCGATATCAAATTGTTCACCTGAATTAATCAATTCCAAAGCTGACAAACCTGACTCCAGTGAGTGAACCAACATTCCCCAATTAGCGGCTTGTAGGCTAATCAATTGTCGGTTAGTAGCATTGTCATCGACCACTAACAGGCGTTTTCCGATTAAATTTGGTTGAACAACCCCAAGGTCAATGTTTTCGCTACTAGAAGTTGAGTGAGCTAATAGTGTGAAATAAAATGTTGAGCCAACTCCTACAGAACTCTCAACCCACACGCTGCCACCCATCATTTCACATAAGCGCTTACTAATTGCTAAACCCAATCCAGTACCGCCATATTGGCGAGTCATTGAGGCATCGACTTGGCTAAAAGGCTTAAATAGTCGCTCCATCCGTTCTTGGGGTATGCCAATGCCTGTATCTTTAACAGCAAATTGAATTTCGTATTCGTCTTTGCTGATTACTTGTTTGACCGTTACAGAAATGACAATTTCCCCAAGTGCGGTGAATTTGATGGCATTACCGATCAAATTGACTAGAATTTGTCGGACTCGCGTCACATCTTTGATGATGGTGCTTGGGATTTGGGCATCAATTAGGTAAGCTAAATTTAGATTTTTAGCCGCAGCTTGAGAAGCTAATAAATCTAAAGCTTCTTCTATGCAATAGCGGAGGTTGAAAGGATGTTCCTCTAAATTTAATTTACCGGACTCAATCTTAGAGAAGTCCAAAATATCATTGATGATAGTCAGCAAGGAATCACTACTACTGCGGATAATTTCTACAAAATCGTGTTCTTCGGGAGCGAGTCCCATATCTAGCAGCAGCCCTGTCATCCCGATAATGGCATTCATTGGAGTACGAATTTCGTGGCTCATCATCGCCAAAAATTCACTTTTGGCCCGATTTGCAGCTTCTGCTTCCAGTTTTGCCTGCTTCAAGGCCCAGTTTTTCCAGGTGAGTTCTTCTAGTTGCATGGTTTCTTGCTCTAACAAGTATGCCTGTGCCAAGGCGATACCCACTTGCGCTGCAACTGCTTCCAATAATTCAATTTCTTCTAGAGTCCATTGGCGAAAATGGCTGCACTGTTGAATTCCGATGATTCCATTTGTTTTTCCTTGATAGGAGGTGCGGACTATTAACATGGACTTTAAGTCCAGGTTTCGACAAATTGTTTGCATCCCTTGGAGTAAAGGGTCGGCGTACACATCATTTGAAGCGATCGCCTCATCCTGTGCGATGATTTTCGTGGCATGAGGATTGCCAGCGATGGGAAGCTCAAATTTCAGCATGGAACTGTAACTAGGAACAACATACTCGGCCACTACGGGAATTCGCGGACTGGGGTCGCTAATGTAAGAGTGAATTAGACAGCGATCTACTTGAAATGCTTGTCCAATTTGAATGGCAGCTGTCTGAAAGATTTTTTTGGTGTCAAGACTTTGACGAATTTGCTGAGTGATTTGTTTGAGCAGAACGGTTTGTCGAAGCTGCTGTTTTAGCGCTTCTTGCGTCTGCTTGCGATCGGTGATATCTTTCATGAAGCAGTGTTGCCCAACAAATTGCTGCTGTTCATCGTAAGCAGAGATCATCACAACCTGCTTATAAAAAATAGTCCCGTCTTTTTTAACTCCTCTGGCTTCAGCTTCTACTCTGCCATCCCTGAGCATTTGATGATAGGCATCTATCATGTGTTCAATATCGTCAGGATAAACGGTTTGTTGCCACTGCATCCCTAACATCTCTTCAGGTTGATAGCCTGCAATGGTAGCGTAGACTTGGTTAACAGCGATGTAACGTCCCTGTGCATCAATTCTTGACATCCCTGCGACTGCGTTTTCCAGGGCAGTACTCATTTGCTGCAATTCCGCTTCGGCTCGTTTGCGATTGGTAATATCTTCAACTGTGTATGAAAGTCGTGGCTGTCCACCAGGGCGGCTTTCGATTGGACAAACGATCGCCGATAGCCACTTTTGACCGTTAGGAGTCGCGTGTGGATAATCAAATCTGACTGGCGCTTGGGTTTGAATTGCCTGGCGGTAGTAAGCAATCCAGAGGTTCAAGTGCGATGGCGTTACTCCCAAATCAGTCGCAAACTGATTCTGTAATGCCTCTGGGGTAGTCCCAAAAAACTGTGCAGAGGTGACATTATCTGAGAGATGTCGCACATCATTGTCATATAGCTCCACAATACCCATCATCATGGCGCCACTGTTGAAAAAGCTGCGGAGGATGGATTCACTCTGCAACAAAGACTCTTCTGACGCTTTGCGATCGCTAATATCATTTAAGACACAAATTGCACCTAATTGTCGCCCCTGAGCATCGATAATGGCTTGTCCACCTGCGATTAACGTCCGTGCTGACCCATACTTTGGAATCATCACCATTTCTAGATCGTGGACTCGCTCTCCTTGCAAAGCTCGAAATAGTGGACTATCCTCCTTTGGCATCGGAGTTTTACCATCAGCCAAATAAAGATCGTAGCGCTGCACCCATTCTTCTGCTGAGATGAGTTGTTCTGGTAAATTGTGCCACTCCTGTAAGGTTCGGTTAGAAAGCGTCAAAATGCCATCAGCATTACAAGCTACGATCCCTGCTCCCACATTGTCCAGAAGAACTTTCAGGAACTCTCGTTCCTTTTGTAATATCTCCTCTGCCTGCTGGCGCTCGATTTCGCTCCTAATCCACTGCGCCATTAGCTTGAGCAGTTCTTTATGACCAGATTTGAATTTTTCTGTACGAGGAGCATAGCTAGAGAAACTGAGGGTACTATAAACTTGATCTCCGACTAAAACTCGCGTTCCAATGTAAGACTCCATACCAAATGCAGTGTAGGCGGCATGGTTATGCCATCTAGAAGCTCCTGTATGTTCAATCGTCAGAGGTTCATTTGTATTTAAAACTTCAGAGCATAGAGTCTGTTTAATATCAAAAATATCGCCTTTCTTCAGGGTATTATTGGGCGATTGAGCAGCCATCACTTCATAGTGGCTATTTTCTACCCGCGCCAAAATGGCAAACTCCAGATTAAATACTTGGCATCCCATCGTGAGTAGCTTTTGAAGGCGCAACTCAAAATTAAGATAGTGGGCAGATGTAATTTCATGCAACGATCTGATGGCTGCTTCGCTTTCTTGCAGTTCCTCTTTTGCTTTTTCAATTGGGGTGATATCAAAACGGATTGTTAAATATTTGAAGGGTTTGCCACTATTCTCTAGGAAGGGCACAATCGTCGTATCAACCCAATAATAAGAACCGTCTTTTGCTAGGTTTTGAATTTCTCCTCGCCAAACTTTACCAGTAGCGATCGTTGACCAGAGTTGCTTAAAGAAAGCGGGTGGATGATAGTCAGATTTGATTAATCGATGGGTTTTTCCAATCAATTCCTCTCTCGTGTATTGGGAGAGTTCACAGAACTTATCATTGACGTAGGTAATGATTCCGCGATGATCTGTGACTGCAACGATCGCTGACTGATCGAGGGCAAATTTCTGAAATTCCAATTCACGTAGCGTGTTTTGTAGCGACTGTTCAGCTTGTTTACGTCTTGTGACGTTAGTGCCAATACCTAGAAATCCTGTCAGCTTACCTGTGCGGTCGTGCAGTGCAGTTAGCGACAATGATACTGGAAAGTGAGAACCATCTTTAGCAATGTATGTCCATTCTCGCTCATCAATTTGTCCCAGTTGTGCTTTCGCAACAAAAACCTCAAACCCTGGTGCAATTTGACGATTGAGTTCTTGTGATAGCTCTGCGGCTCGTTGCACAACTTCATCTGGTTTGTGAAAGATGGCAGGAGTTGTTTTGCCAATCACTTCAGCAGCAGTATATCCTAACCATTGTTCAGCCGCCGCATTAAAGGTGCAAATCGTGCCATTCGTGTCAGTGGAGATAATGGTGTAGTTGGCACTATCAAAGATGGCTTGCTGGAGTGTCATAGTTGACTGAAGATTAATCTCTGTTTGCTGAAGTTCAGATATTTTGAGATCGAGTTTCTGGTTGATCAACTCAATACGGCGACTACGCCGTTTAGCGGATTGAGCGAAATACAGAGCCAACGCTAAAGACCAAGCGATGAAAAGACCTCCAATCAGGACAAGTATGGGAAGTAGCGATCGCTTTTGTTGTAACCAAGCTGAACTAGGGATAATCTGAACTTGCCAATTAATGCCATGCAGATTAATAGTTACTTTCTGTGCCCAAGTCGAAGTTGCTAGAGACGCAGATCCATGCCTGTAGATAAGTTCATCCTCATCAAAAATTGTAATCTCATAATTTTGGGTAACTTGTTTTGGTAGGATGCGATCAAGGAGTGATTGTATTTGGAAAACTCCAACAAGGTAGCCATCGAAACGTTCCCCAACATACAAAGGAACACATACCAAAAAGCCCTTGCTACCTTGTGTCAGTTCTAGGGTGCGAGTCAAGGTTGTTTGCCTTAAATTGCGAGCGGTTAAGAGTGCAGTTCGTGGTTGGGCACTCTGGCTCAAGTCTAGATTGAGCGCCGATTCATTCCCTTTTAGAGGAGCAATCCAACGGATATGAGCAGTAGAATCAACCCACTCGATCGCCTGATATCCTTTAATATCCTTCAAATAAGTGGCTGCATCAATTTCCCATACTGGCCGAAGAGTACCTCCACTGGCTTCCCACCGCTTCGCCATCCGTTCTAAGGCGAGAATGCGGCCGTCAAGTCGGTTGCTTAACCCAGTTTTGACAGCTGTCGCCTCCTGAGCAATTAAATGGGTAATCTCAGTGTGCTGATATATTAGTAAATTCTGCCAGAGCAACAAAACTACAATTGAAATGATAATGCCAATCGCAACGGGGAGCGATCGCCCAATACTCTGTTGACAAAAACGGCTCTGTCTAGCTTGTGGAAAAATGAATCTAAAAGGTTTAAACAAACGATATCAGTAGCGTTTTGTCACTACCGTTTTGTTACACTGTGGTTTAGAGTTCCCTAAAAAGCTGATTAAAGCGTCACTGTAGTTGAAGAAGAATTCAGAAGTCAGAATTCAGGAGTCAGAATGGGCTAAACGCCCCGCTACCGCTAACAGAATGAATTTTGTACGAGTGGGTGATAGCAGAGCGTAAAGCCTTCTCTACGAGAGGCTCTGCCAACGGCATGGCAACTCTTAGAGATGCTACCGCATAGAGAGTCCCTGTAGGGGTACGTCCCGCTACGCGCTTTCGCCCCTAGTGGGCGAAAAAATTAAAATATTCTCGCCTTAAAACTATATCTCTTTATGGGTAGAGTATTCAGAATTCAGCATGAATTCTGTACGACTGGGTAATGAATATTGGTTTAAAACCGTACTTCGTCTCGCTACGCTAACGCCCCTTGTGGGCGAAACTAGTATTAAATTTTTTCACTCATTTAAAACTCTATCTCTTTATGGGTAGAAAATTCAGAATTCAGAATTCAGAATTCTGACTCCTTTTTATTAAGATTCATACTTTATCCCTAACGGATTAAATCAGCACGGGGTTTAAAGGTTTCAACTTGCCGTAACTTTTCGTAAAGTTCTCGTTCTTCTTGACTAATATTTTTCGGTGTAACTATTTGGATTTCTACTAATTGATCGCCACGTTTACCGTCATCACTGGGATAGCCCTTATTACCTAATCGAAATTTTTGACCAGACCTAACTCCGGGAGGGGTAGTCATTTTCACAGGCCCATCAAGAGTTGGTGCTTCTACCTGTCCGCCTAAAACTGCCTCGCTGGGAGTAACTGGAACTTGGCAGAGAATATTTGAACCTTCTAGCTTAAATAATGGATGAGGCTCAACGGTAATTTTTAAGTATAAGTCGCCACCACCAACGCCTTGGTTTCGTAAACGGATGGTTTGACCTGATACCATCCCTGGAGGCATATTAACTTCTAGCGATCGCCCATCTTCCAAACGAATACGCTCATTACCACCTTGATAAGCCTTTTCTAATGGTAGAGTCAATCTGGCTTCTATATCCCGCCGGGTTGTGCGAGGTTGGGGATTAACTGTGTAGGCAACTTTTGTTCTAGGAGAACGAAACGGATCGCTAGTATTGCCATTACTGGAGTTATTTGCCGCACTCTTATTTTTAACGCCGATAACTTGATTAATAAAGCTTTCAAAGTCGGAGAATTGGCTGGGATCTACGTCCTGATTGCCGTTGCGATCGCTAGCACTACTTTGCCAAGTTTTCGCCTTTGGCGCTTGTTTGTTGCCTGCAAAGCCTTTTTGCTTCCAGTAGCGGCTAAACTGGTCGTACTGCGATCGCTTGGCTGGATCTGAAAGAACTTCATAAGCCTCGCCGATATCCTTAAATTTTTCCTCAGATTCTTTATTACCCGGATTGAGATCGGGGTGATATTGCCTGGCTAACCGCCGATAAACCTTTTTAATTTCCTCACCTGAGGCATCTTTAGATACTCCTAAAATCTCGTAGTAATCGCGAAAGTTCGGCAAATTTTGCATAGTTAGTTGTTTAAATTTTAGATTATTTATGAGTTAGGAGTTAAGAGTTAAGAGTTAGGAGTTATGAGTTGATGATTTAATTTTTAACTCCTCACTCCTAACTCCTAACTTTTCTTACAACCAATCATTGTCTTCTTCGTCATCCCAGTTATCTTGGTAGCTAGGACGAGATTTGCGTGGAGGACGGCTTTCATAAGAGGAAGAACGATTATCCCGGTTATAATCTCTGCCATAGTCTTTACCGTAATCTTTGCCATAGCCTTGGTTGTATGAGTCGCGTTCTCGGTATGTATCTCTGGGAGATTCGCGTTCTTTATCCTTATCGCCGCCAGTAAAGATGTCGCGGATAGTACCAAACAAGTCGTCATCTTCATCTTCAGCATAAGTCTCCCGGACTTCCCGATTTAGCTCATAGAGAGCATCTTGCAAGTCAGCGTAGGCTTGATCGATACCGCGATCGCTATTTTCCTTTAGACTCTCTTTTAGTTGTCGGCAAATATTATCAATTCTTTGGCGGCGGTTTCGGGCAAACTGCATACCAAATTCCAGCGCTACTTCTCGAAGTTGTCTTTCTGCTTGGAAAATCAACGCCTCAGAACGAGTCCGCTTTTCTACTCTTTCTTTACGTTCGCGATCGACATCAGCATATTTTTGCGCGTCTTGAATCATCCGATTCACTTCCGACTCGTTCAATGTGGAAGCGCCTTGAATGGTGATACTCTGTTCTCGCCCAGTGGTTCTATCTAAGGCTGTTACCTGTAAAATCCCGTTAGCATCGATATCAAATGACACCTGAACTTGAGGAATTCCTCGTGGCGCTGGCGGGATACCATACAGCTTGAACCGTCCTAATGACTTGTTGTTTGCCGCCATTTCCCGTTCGCCCTGAACTACGTGAATTTCCACAGTATTCTGGTTATTTTCAGACGTGGAAAAAATGTCAGAACGGCGAACTGGGATGGTGGTATTGCGGGGAATGAGTTTTTTCATCACGCCGCCGATAGTTTCCAATCCCATAGAAAGGGGTGTAACATCCAAAAGCAGCACATCTTTAAGTTCACCTGCGAGAATTCCGGCTTGAATTGCTGCACCTACTCCCACGACTTCATCGGGGTTGACATTTTCGTTGGGTTCTGTGCCAATCAAGTCTCGTACCAGCTGCTTCACCATTGGCATTCGTGTAGAACCGCCAACTAACACAACTTCTTCAATGTCTCTAGGTGAAAGTCCGGCATCTTTGAGGGCGCGTTTTACTGGTGTCCGTAATCGTCCTACCAAATCACCACACAAACCTTCAAACTGGGAACGAGTGAGACTAGTTTCCAGATGTTTGGGGCCATCTTCTGTAGCGGTAATGAAGGGTAAGTTAATATCGGTGACGCTGACAGCAGAAAGCTCAATTTTGGCCTTTTCCGCCGCTTCCATCAGACGTTGCAAAGCTTGGCGATCGCGTCTTAAGTCTACCTCTTCTGTTTCCAGAAATTGCTCTGCTAACCAATCTACGATTATTTTGTCAAAGTCATTACCGCCAAGTTGTGTATCTCCACTGGTAGCTTTGACTTCAAATATCCCATCGCCTACTTCTAAAATCGACACGTCAAAAGTGCCACCACCCAAGTCAAAGACTAAGATAGTTTCCGTGTCACCCCGATCTAATCCATAAGCCAAAGATGCCGCCGTCGGTTCATTCAGAATCCGCAGCACCTCTAAACCGGCAATTCTGCCAGCATCGCGGGTTGCCTGCCGTTGAGAGTCATTAAAATAGGCGGGTACTGTAATCACTGCCCCGGTAACTGGTTCACCCAAATAGCGACTAGCATCGTCTGCCAATTTCTTCAGCACCATTGCCGAAATTTCTTCTGGAGCGAAATCTTTATTCATCCGAGGACAGGCAATTTTAATATTACCTACTTCGTCTTTGCGGATAGTGTAGGGCACACGCTTAGAATCTGCATTCAGTTCACCATACTTCCGCCCAATGAAGCGTTTAACTGCAAAAAAGGTATTTTGAGGATTGAGGACGGTTTGTCGCCGTGCCATTTGCCCAACTACTCTTTCACCTTCTTTGCTGAAGCCAACTACGGAGGGGGTTGTTCGCATTCCTTCTGCATTGGCAATCACCACCGGCTTGCCACCCTCCATAACGGCGACTACTGAGTTGGTTGTACCCAAGTCGATGCCGACTACCTTGCCCATGCGTTACTCTTCTCCTAAAGTGTCTTATATATTTATTATGATTGGGCGGAACTACTTCTAGCTTTGTGCTACAAGATGAAAACACCTCAATGGTATGATAGTCATCATTAAAGCAGTAAGCTAAGATGTGCAGCTAGAGGAGATAGTTGCAAGACTAGAATAGCATTGAGATGGTTGGTGTGCCCAAGCAGCCTCAATTCTTGTTATCCGCCTACTTCTATTTACGATATCCGCAAGTTGGTAAATTCACCTTAATAATGCTTGCTCTGCTTTCTTGAGTACCTGAAAACTCTCATATTATTGCCACTATCTGAAAAATTTGAATTTAACAGAGCGATTACAAACTTCCCTGAGTGCGATCGCGCGAGAACGCGATCCTTATATGGCAACGGCTGGACATTTTTTTGTCCAAGAATACATCCGCCAGCAATTTTCCCAATGGGGGAGTGTGGAAATCCACACCTTTGAAGTCCGAGGCAAAGCTTGTAATAACTTGATATTAAATTTACCCTCCCAAACTAGAGGGCAAAAAAAGGATTTACCACCTATTTTAATTGGCGCTCATTATGATGGCGTTCCGGGAACAGTTGCAGCTGATGATAATGCTACTGGTGTGGCGGTGTTGCTGGAACTTGCGAGAAAGTTTGCTGCCCAAGCTGTCAGATATCCTTTAAGGCTGGTTGCTTTCGATATGGAAGAATACGGCTTACTGGGTAGTGCTGAGTATGCAGCGCTGTTGCATCAACAAAAGCAACAACTACGCTTAATGATCTCCCTAGAAATGCTGGGCTATAAGGATTCTACACCTGGTTCCCAAAATTATCCCCGTCCTCTGGAACGCTTCTACCCAAATACAGGTGATTTTATTGCTTTAATTGGCAATTTGCGGATATTGCCCGACTTAATTGGGATGAGCCGTAATATTCGCAAAGCTGGCGTATCTAGTCAATGGCTACCCGTGCCAAATCGAGGTTTAATAGTTCCCCAAACCAGACTTAGCGATCATGCACCTTTCTGGGATTTGGGTTATCCGGCGATGATGGTGACAGATACAGCATTCTTGCGGAATCCGCATTATCACAAAGCTAGTGATGCGATCGCTACTTTGGATTTAGATTTCCTGACTCGTGTCTGTGAAGGGTTAGAAATTGCAATTCGGCGGTTGTGAAAAGATATTAGGAGAGATTTATAGTTCACCTAACCGCACCTATTTTAAAGAAAGATTTGGGTGTATGTCAGTTGCTTGGGATATTCTGTATGCTGCTATCTTGATGCGATCGCGTATTTGGAGTCAAAGTAATTAAATCATCAATATTGCGTTTCATTGTCTCGCAAATTGCATCTAATGGTAAATCATTAGCATCGTAGCCAAAGGGGTTTTCGATCTCTAAGCCGATGGCTTCAATGCCAAATACTGTAAAACCAACTAAGGCAGAAATTAAACCTGTCCACCAACCGAGACTTTCTACTATTTGAAATGGTAGCAGAAAACAATATAGTATCAGCAATTGCTTCAGATGAATAGCATAAGCAAGGGGCATAGGCGTTTTTAAAATGCGTTCGCAAGCACCTAAATTATCTACCAGATTATTCAATAATTCTTGCATAGATGTTAGCTGGTAACTGTTAAGGCAATTACGATTGTACTGTTGCTGTAAATAATCTCCTATCCAAAAGGCAACCTCTATGGGGGGATTATTCATAATCTTCAGTTTTCTGTACTTAGTAGACGGCATTAAGTCTTCTAACTCGCGATTGACAGCTTCTCCACGCAAATGTAATTTCGTTGTCACAGCAAAAGCTGCCAATAAGTTTAATGCCGTAATTTTATTTTCTTTATCTTCTGGTGAAATTTCATCAACTGATACCCAAATTTGTCGCGCTAGATTTCGGACGTTATTTACTATAGAACCCCAGCATTTTCTCCCTTCCCAAAATCGCTCATAAGCAGTATTGGTACGAAAGACAAGTAACAACCCTAAAACAATACTAGGAATCACACTTCCTAAAATAGGTTGGGATACAGGTTTGTCAAAATGGTAAAGTAGAGAAATCAAAAATCCGAAAGCTCCACACCATAAGATATGTCTGTAAATTGATTTCATTACCGAACCCTTAAGTTGTAGTATTGCGCCTAGCCATCTGAGTGTTTTGGCTTTCATGCATTTACCGGAAAAATATTTAGTAAACCGAATACATTAAATATCATAGAGGCTAAAAGTAATAATTATAGGAATAGCACAACTGGCAAAGAAGCTACTTTGAAAATCATTCTGTTCAAGAAGCATTATATCCTGGTGGCAAAGATTGTATTCTAACTTGTGTTATACAATATCGAGTCCGGTTAAATACCTATCATTAGGACTGATACAAAGAATTTTTATCAGTAATTAGGTGTACTTTATTTAAAAGCCAAGAGTAATTCCCACGATTTTGCAACAATTGTGAATAAATGTAAAACTTTCCTGGTGGCTGCATAAATCCCGCATCCCACCTTGATAAATCTATAGAAGAAAAGGTACATATTTATTGATGATGTCCATACAGCATTATTCGATATCATGTACCCCAGTAAATCAAAAAGTTCTAATCTGTAAAATCCTGCCCTGTAGATTAAACGCTTAGGCATAACTAAATAAGTTATGTCTTTTTTTTGTCGTTAGTCTCGAAACGTTGAATTTCAATCAAATAACCATCGGGATCGCGGAAAAAACAGTGGTAAATATTGTACTTTTTGTTTAGTGTTGGCGGCTTTTCAAAATCGACGCCACGTTCTTTGAGATATTCAAACCATTCATCCACCTGCTGTGTTACCAGAGTAAAAATGACAATTGATTGTTTGTTAGTTGCAGGAGTTGATTTTTCGCTGGCTTCACATAATCCCAAGTACGCAGAGCCATTAACAGTATAAATTCGACAGGTTCCTTGGTCAAGCCATAACTCCAAACCTAGCTTTTGTTCGTAGAATTCTGTAGATACATTGAGGTTATGGGTAGAAAAGAAGGTAATTTGCTGTTCGATTTGCGGATGAGTAGACATAAATACATTTGAGTATATACCCTAACGACATTGGGCGATCGCAGATGTAAGAATTGATTCATGTTAGAAACCTGTTACTGCTCCAGAATGCCTTAAGCGCATCTGGAGTTTCTTTTTGGAAAAAGCGATGTCTACGACGGGCTGCGCCTACAAAATTTTCCCAATTATCCTGATATGCCAAAAGGTGGCTGAATAAGGATGCATACTGAATTATTTATATCTAACACAGGGCATCACTTATTGATGTACCCTTTCTGCCAAACAACTCTTGCAAAACAGCCTCAGTTTATCTGGGGCTGTTTTGCATTACTTCCAATCTAGAAGGTTTCCTATTCCCTATTCCCTTTCATCTACATTTGAGTGTATACCCTGATGACGTAGGATTTTCTCAGGGTGAAAATTTGGTATAGGTAAATGCGTATCTTTCCTGACTCCAGATTTGTTACAAACATTTCTGGAGTTTTTTCATTATCGAACAGAATTCAGGAATCAGAATTCTTCTTCAAGAAGGGTGAACTATAGCTTTCTAGTTTTTTCGTTGGCATCTAACCATAGAAGTAAAGTAACAACAGATTTTAAAATCTATGTTCAGATATAGTTGCCAAAATAGCAATGATTTGGAAAATTTCATCAGACGAAAAGTATTAACTAGAACTTATATATAGATAACCTATATATAAAATTAGCTTTGGTATAAATCATGAAAATATTACATACCACAAAGTTTTTGGTTGTGTGCAATCGCCGAGAATTATTAGTTAAATTGCCTTTTATCATACTATTATCAATCGCTTATTAGAGAAAATTTAATGTTTATTTTATATATAGCTTCTACAGTGAACAGTAATCAGTGAAAACTGATTACTGAATATTGGTATTTCGCCAAAAGATGAAATTGATAACAACTGATGATTCTTGAAATTCTTCCTCAAGCTGGAGACAAATGGCGAGACACCTGTCCTACTCTTCCTACTATGGAACTAGGAAAGCCACTCAAAATTTCAGATTTAATCCGTGAACTTCGGCAGCAACTCGCTCTCTCTCAAGAAAAGTTTGCAGCCAAGTTGGGAGTTTCCCTGCGAACAGTGAACCGTTGGGAGAACGGATCTACAGTGCCTTCGCCAATGGCACTAAAGCTAATTGAAGAAATGTTAGAAAAGATGGGTGAAGTAGGCAAAAGACTGATAACCGAGTATCTCCCAAAATCGGAGCAACGGGAGGACTCTTAAGATCATGGTGAAAGTACCTGAAAAAATTTTGATGATGCGTTCTCGGTTGATAGCCGATGGTGTGATGATTTTGACAGTTATAGCGGCACTACTGTTGACAAAACTGTTACTGCCAGTTTTTGAACCGAGCGTATTTACATTATTTTATGCAGCTGTAGCAGTGAGCGCCTGGTATGGCGGTATGAGATTGGGAGTGTTAGCGATCACTTTCTCGGTTGCCATTTCGCTCTATTTTTTGATGGAGCCAGTCTACTCCTTCCATTTCCTCAGCCTGAAAATCTTGGTACGACTAACCACATTCTCACTCGTATCTTTTTTAATTACCGCCCTCTCTTCAGAGTTACGAACTGCCAGACGCAAGGCAGAGACAAGCCTAAATTTGTTGCAAAATAGCGAAATGCGATTTAGCCGACTGGCAGAATCCAACATCGTTGGGGTAATCGTCAGTGATATGAATAATGGCTTGATCGTGGAAGCCAATGATGCTTTTCTGAATATAATTGGCTATACGCGAGAAGATTTGTCTACTAATCAAATGAATTGGCGCGAGATTACCCCGCCTGAGTATCTGATTTTAAGTGAGCGTTCAGTGACAGAACTGAAAACTACCGGAGTATGTAAGCCCTTTGAGAAAGAATACATTCGTAAAGATGGCGATCGCATTCCGGTTCTGATCGGTTCTGTGATGTTGGGAGACACTCAAGAAACCGTCATTGGCTTTGTTGTTGATTTGAGTGTACGCAAACAAACAGAAATAGCATTAAAGCAAGCTAACGAGCGGTTTGAGTTAGCCGCCTCTGCGGTTAATTGTCTCATCTATGATTGGAATCTAGAACAGGATACCGTTGAAAGAACCGAGGGGTTAACCCGAATTTTGGGCTATTCCCTCGCAGAAGCTCAACCAACGGGTAATTGGTGGTGTGAACTTGTCCATCCCGAAGATTTGCAACGCGTACAAGAGGAGATGGTAGTTGCTTTGGCAAATAGCGATCGCTATACTGCTGAGTATCGAATTCGCCACCAGAATAATCAGTATATATATGTATTGGATCAGGGGGTAGTGGTACAACGGGATGCTGATGGAAACCCGATACGCTTAGTTGGTAGCACTACAGATATTAGCCCTCGCAAGCAGGCAGAGAAGGCTATCCAAGCAAGCGAGGAGCGGCTCAGGAGTTTTGTCAAAGCGAATGTCGTTGGTATTATTTTTGGTGATGTTAATGGTAGCATCACGGAAGCCAACGACGAGTTTTTGCGAATTGTCGGCTATACCCAAGATGATATTCAAGCAGGTAAATTACGGTGGGCTGATATCACCCCCTCTGAGTATCTTTATTTAGATGAACTAGCTATTGCCGAGGCTACAGCGAAGGGAAGCTGCACTCCTTATGAAAAAGAATGTATTCGCAAAGATGGTTCCATTGTCCCGGTTGTTGTTGGCTATTCCCTTTTAGGAGAATCTCGTCAGAAATCAGTCGCATTAATTCTGGATATTAGCGATCTCAAACAAGCAAAAAAAGCGCTGAGTCAGAGTCAAGAGCAATTTCAAGCTTTTATGGATAATATTCCCACCGCCGCCTGGATTACGAATGCAGAGGGGCGTGTACTTTACCTCAGTCCAACTTATTTGAGGACATTCAGTTTAGCAAAAAATAAGGCGATTAATAAAAACATTGTTGACCTCTACCCAGTCCAAATTGCTCAACCCCTCCTCGATAACATTAGAATAGTTGCCGAGACTAATCAGGTTATTCAAACCATCGAGTCTGCTCCACGCACAGATGGCACTCTTGGCGAATTTTTGATCTATAAGTTTCCCATCGCCGATGCATCTGGGCAACGCCTAGTAGGGGGAGTTGCGATTGATATCACCGAACGCGAACGCGCCCTTCGCGAACGTCAGCTTGCAGAACAAGCCTTACAAGAGCGTAGTGAACGACTTAAACTCCTCTCAGAAACAACCAGTGATTTGCTTTCAACCGAGCGCCCCTTGGATCTCATGAACAGCTTGTTTAGCAAACTATCAGCGCAGATGGATTTGCATTTTTACTTTCACTATCTAATTGATACACACGAAAACAAGCAGAAACTTCGATTAGTAGGTTGGAACGGGATTACTGATGAAGTATTTCAAGCAATTGAATATCTGGAATTGAATGAGGGGATGTGCGGACTAGTGGTGCAAGAACGCCGTCAAATCGTCGTCAATAATGTGCCGCACTCTACCCATCCAAATGCTCACATTCTCCGTGCTCTAGAAATTACAGCTTACGCAGGTCAACCATTAATTGCTCAGGGAAAGCTGCTTGGTGTCCTTTCCTTTGCCAGTCGCACCCGTACTCACTTTACTTCTGGGGAAATTGCTCTATTACAAGCAACCTCCGATCAGGTGGCGGTTGCTCTGGAACGCGCTCAGTTAATGGCTTCGTTACAGCAACGGAAAGAAGAATTGATCCAAGCTAACCGAATCAAAGATGAATTTTTGGCGGTTCTTTCCCACGAACTTCGCACGCCGCTAAACCCGATCCTGGGATGGTCGAAGTTACTCCAAATGAAAAAGTATGATGAAGCAACCACCACTCGCGCTCTGGAAACCATTGAGCGCAATGCCAAGTTGCAAACTCAATTAATCGAAGATTTGTTAGATGTATCTCGCATTCTGCAAGGTAAACTGAGTCTGAATATTGCTCCTGTGAATCTGGAAACTGCGATCGCCGCAGCCATAGAAACTGTACGTCTAGCCGCTGAAGCCAAATCTATTAATTTGCAATTTACAATTTTAGATTTTGAATTAGAAAATTCTGATAGAAATTTAGAATCAATCGATTTTAATCAGCAACCAGACAATCTCAAATCCCAAGTTCAAATTGTGCTAGAAGCGCCCCAAAGTTGCAAATCCAAATTTTTAGTAAGAGGTGATTCCGGTCGCTTGCAACAAGTTATCTGGAATTTACTTTCCAATGCGATTAAGTTTACACCCCAAGGTGGACAGGTAGAAATCAGTTTACAGTCTATTGGTTCTCAAGTTCAGCTTCAAGTGCGTGATACAGGTAAGGGGATTAGCCCTGACTTTTTACCTTATGTCTTTGACTACTTTCGACAAGCTGATGGCGCAACCACCAGAAAATTCGGCGGACTGGGATTAGGATTAGCTATTGTTCGTCATATTGTCGAGTTACATGGCGGCACAGTTAAGGCAGAAAGTTTCGGTGAAGAACAGGGAGCAACCTTTACAGTCATGTTACCGCTGATCGAGATCGATCTAAATAGTCACCAAGTTGTCTCTCGACCTGATGATTTGCCCGATTTAAATGGGTTGAAAGTTCTGCTTGTAGATGATGAGCGTGATACACGAGAATTAATTGCTTTCATTTTAGAGCAATCTGGCGCGGTAGTAATCCAAACTGCATCGGCGATGGAAGCATTAGGAATTATGCCTCAGTTTCAGCCAAATCTGCTGTTAAGCGACATTGGAATGCCGGAAGTAGACGGCTATATGCTGATTCGTCAAATTAGAGCAATGTCACTAGAAGAAGGAGGGAGAATTCCGGCGATCGCCCTGACAGCTTATGCTGGTGAGGCTGATTATCAACAGGTAATTGCCGCCGGATTTGAGCGTCATATCACCAAGCCTGTGGAGCCAGCTAAATTACTTCGAGCGATCGCTAACCTAATTTATAAGAAGAATTCAGAACTCAGGAGTCAGAATTCAGTATGAATTCTGTATGATGTATTCTGTATTCTGACTCCTGTTTTATAGTCGTAGCAATTGTTAATTGAGAGACTCAATCAATTTTACAACTCGTTCCTTAACTTCATCTCGAACGCGGCGAAAAGTTTCAATTGATTGCCCTGCGGGATCATCAAGTTGCCAATCTTCAAACACATCTCTTAACACCCACTCTTCGGGTAAATTAACACCACAGCCACATAATGAAATCACAGCATTATAATCATCAGCATTGAAATCACTTAAAGGCTTAGAAGTTTGATTGCTAATATCAATCCCAATTTCCGCCATTACTTCAACAGTGACGGGATCTACTTCACTTGCTGCCAAACCTGAACTAGCAACAGCAACTTTACCTTCTCCTAATATTCGCGTAAACCCCTCTGCCATTTGCGATCGGCGCGAATTATGCTTACAAACAAACATTACCTTCTTCATCAATTCTTACCTTTGCGTCCTTGGCGTCTTGGCGGTTCGTTTTCTTTTCTTTCTCATTACCCACAACACGACTTATTAACAGCCGGTCCCACCACCAAATTTTGTTCTGGCGTTGTATCTCCCACCTTCACCACAAAGACTTCCCAGCGATTCCCATCTGGATCTGTTACCCAAACCTTATCTTGCAAAGCGTAGCAGCAATCAGTATTATCCTCAGTAAATAATGCTAATCCAGCCTCCGTAAACCTTTGGATAGCCGATCGCACTTCTTCTGTACTTTCAACTTGTACGCCCAAGTGAGACAATGCACCACCAGCCTGAATACTAGATGCTAAATTTAGTGTGAGATTTAATGCTGGGCTAGAAATATCAAACTTGGCGTAGTCATGCTTATATTTTATAGGTTCCACGCCAAACATTGCCCGATAAAATGTTACAGACTTTTCAATATTAGTAACATTCAAAGCCACATGAGTTTTCAGCAGTGCCATAATTTTGCTCCTTGTCGGATTTTTCAAATATTTAAAAGGTTCTTGACTCAGATGTTGTAAAATAACGTTTTTCAAACCATAAAGCAACATTAACCAGACCAATCAACACAGGCACTTCCACCAAAGGCCCAACAACAGCAGCAAATGCCACACCCGAATTAATGCCAAACACTGCGATCGCCACTGCGATCGCCAGTTCAAAATTATTTCCGGCGGCTGTAAACGCAACACTGGCGGCTCTAGAGTAGTCTGTCTTAATCCGCCAAGCCATATAAAAGCTGACCAGAAACATGATGACGAAGTAGATGATCAGCGGAATTGCAATCTTCACCACATCCAAGGGTATTTGAACGATCAAATTGCCTTTCAAGCTGAACATAACCACGATTGTAAATAGCAGAGCAATCAGCGTGATCGGGCTAATTTTAGGCACAAATTCCTCGTGATACCACTGCTTGTTTTTCACTTTCACTAAAAAGAAACGAGTGAAAAATCCAGTTAAAAATGGAATACCAAGATAGATAAATACACTTTTGGCAATCTCGGCAATGCTGACATTAACAACATTGCCTTTTAACCCAAATAGTGGCGGTAGTACAGTGATGAAAAACCAGGCATAAGGACTATAAAAGATGACTTGAAAAATACTATTGAAGGCAACCAATCCAGCCGTATACTCTGTATTACCTCGTGCCAAATCACTCCAAACAACTACCATTGCAATACAACGGGCTAATCCAATCAGAATCAATCCCGTCATATATTCTGGATAACCGTGTAAGAAGATTGCCGCCAAGGCAAACATCAAAATTGGCCCAATAATCCAATTCTGAAGTAATGACACACCAAGAATTTTTCCGTTGCGAAATACATCCCCTAACTCTTCGTATCGCACCTTAGCTAGGGGCGGGTACATCATCAGAATTAACCCAATGGCAATTGGGATATTGGTTGTTCCTACTTGAAACTGGTTGATAAACGCTTCTACTCCGGGAAAAAAATAGCCAATACCAACACCGATCGCCATTGCTAAAAAAATCCACAAGGTCAGGAAGCGGTCAATAAATGAGAGGCGTTTTGAAGTTTTTTTGTTCATTATAGAGTTCATATAACTTACATTATTCAAAGTTTCATAATGAACAAGTTGGTCGATTTGGATGATTGTCCATGCCTAAAACTATCTTTTATAACCTTTGGCGATCGCTGAGTTTCAGTTGATGAATTGGGTATAGCTGTGTAACTGCTCGCAAAAGTCAACACTCCAAATAAGAGAGCTAATTTTTTGCCATTGCGTTCATTGACTTCACCGTTATCGGTAATTTTGAAAGTATGTTTATATCATTTCAAAAAAACTTGATGTGTCAATACCAAGCATAGCACTATACAGAAAAATTCATCAAAAAAAGTTGATGTATAGCAATTGGGGCAATAGTTTGTATGGATGCACAGATGTACATTGATGTCCAATACGGTTCGGTTAAGGTTTTTTGATGAAAATTTTAGATCGCTAAAAGATGCGATAAATCATCACAAAGACGCGATAAATCGCCGTCAAGACAAAAGACTGATTATTGTAGAGACGGCGATTCATCGCGTCTCTTGACTTAACCGAACAATATTGCATTGGTGTCAGCTTACAGCTATTTTCAGGCTCTCTGCTCCTGGCGGTTCTGCCGCCAGCAAAGGAGGCGGAGCCTTTAGGATGGCATTCCCAGTCGGAGACTGGGAACGAGACAATACGCTATCACCCACTCGTACAGAACTCATACTGAATTCTGACTCCTGAATTCTTTTTATAAACTTATTCTTAATCGCAGCAGGGACGCGCAGATGAAATTACCTGATTCTGGGTAAAATCTGCCAAATATTTCTCTAAAATACTGAATTGGGGCAAATTCAAACTGTAATAAATCCAACGTCCTTCCTGACGGGAGTTAACTAAGCCAGCTTCTTTGAGGGTTTTGAGGTGAAAAGATAGTTTCGACTGGCTTACTCCCAAGACTTCGCACAAATCACATACACATAATTCTCGCTGGCGCAGCAATTCCAGTACACTAATCCTGAGTGGTTCGGAAAGAGCATGAAAACCAGCAGCAATTAAATGTGGAATAGTAGTAGCTGAAGAAGTTAGCATCAATGATATTGATATTATAAGGATATGTTATCTCTATTTTGAACTAAAAACTATAGCTTAGGTGCGTAGACGTGCGGCGGCTTGTTGCCAGACATCGTGGTTTAACAGGACTATTTTTACCAATAAAGAGCGTAAAATTAACGTGAGTTCGATGAACCTCTCCCTCTCCGAAACGGAAAGAAAGGAGCAACGAAAAATTAAGCTTTTTGCTCCCCTCTCCGTGTCGGAGAGGGGCTAGGGGAGAGGTCAAATAAGACTTGTCGAACTCACGTTAATTTTACCCAAGTCTATTTTTTGGCGATCGCACTCATCAATAAAACAAAACACTTGTAGAGACGGCGATTTATCGCGTCTCAAAAACTTTGTACCTCATGCAAAAGAAAATCATCGTATAATATTTTACTTTTGAGTTGGAAGAACCATTGTTTCTGCTGCACCCAGTTGCAGAGCATAGAGGTTGGCATAGACACCTTGCTGATTGACGAGTTCGTTGTGAGTACCCTGCTCGACAATTTGTCCCTGCTGAATGACTAATACCTGATCTGCCTGAGTAACTGTACTGAGACGGTGAGCAATTACGAAACTGGTGCGACCTTGGAGCAAACGAGCGATCGCACTTTGCACTAGAGCTTCTGTGCGGGTATCGATGCTGCTAGTGGCTTCATCCAGAATCAGAATTCGGGGATTAATTAATACCGCACGAGCAATACTGATGAGTTGTCGCTGTCCTTGACTCAGAGGTGCGCCCCGTTCACCCAATTGAGTTGTATAACCCTGTGGTAGCGAGGTAACGAACTCATGTACATTTGCTAGTTGTGCAGCTGCTTCGATATCAGCTTGAGTGGCGTAAGGAACGCCAAAAGCTATATTTTCGGCAACGGTGCCGGTAAACAAAATATTATCTTGGAGAACGATGCCAATTTGACGGCGCAGACTTGCTTGAGTGACACTACGCACATCAATATCATCAATTTTCACTGCACCGCCAGAAACATCATAGAAGCGCAAAATCAAATTAATAATTGTACTTTTTCCCGAACCGGTTTGCCCTACTAACGCAACCATCTGCCCTGGATAGGCGTGCAAATTCACTCCTTTGAGAACCAGCTGATCTGGGTTGTAGCCAAACTTGACATTCTCAAATGTCACCTCACCTTGAATAGGCGGCATTTCTGTGGCATTGGCTGCATCTTTGAGTTCTGACGGTTCATCTAATAATAGAAAAATTCGCTCTAGTCCGGCGAAGGCAGATTGGGCTTGAGTATAAAACTGGCTGAGAATTTGAATCGGGCGGAAGAACTGCTGGACGTAAAGTAAAAAGGATGTTACTACACCGACAGTTGCAGCTCCCGTTACCGCCAGATAACCACCATAAGCTAAAACGCCTGCGGTTGCTAGTGTGTTGAGAAAATCGATGGAGGGCAAAAAGGCCGAAGTAATTGCCACAGCCTCAACGTTGGCATCTCGATTGGCGGCGTTAAGGATGTCGAATTCTTCGATATTCATCTGTACGCGATTAAATGCTTGTGCTTCTCGCACACTGCCAATATCTTCTTCTAACTTGGCGGAAAGTTCCCCAATAGTTTGTCGAGTGACGCGAAATCTGGCTCTTGCCCAACGTGCAAATAAGCTTGTGGTAAAAATCATCAGTGGCACAACCAAATTACTCAACAAACCGAGTTGCAGGTTGATTGAGAGCATTGCAATCACAATGCCAACTAAACTGAAAGTGTTGCCTAACATTTGAGCAACTGTCAACCCAAATGCCTGATTTACCGTGTTGACATCATTTAGCAAGCGGCTCATTAAATCGCCTGCTTCGCTGCGGTCAAAAAAGCTGAGTGGTAGACTTTGGATTTTCAGGAAAATATCTTGCCTCAGTTGAGCCAGCAATCGCTGCATAATCCAGCCGACTCGAACAATTTGACCCCGGACTGCTAAGACACCAAGTCCATAATTCAGCCCTAATAGCCCTAATAATTGCAGTAGTCCCTGCAAATTACCTTGTGCAATCAGATGATCGATCGACCAGCCGAGAAAGAATGGCCCAATTGCCTGGGTTATGGCACCAACTAATACTAATATTATGGCGATGGGAATTTCTTTGCGATAGAGTAGCACATATTCCAAAAAGCGCCGCAGGGTGGAAAGTTTCTGGCTCGTCTGCTCAGATGCAACAACAGGAATATTGCCTCTCATAAAAATTTTGGATTTTGGATTTTGGATTTTGGATTAAAAGTCTTTATCAAAACAGAATTCAGTTGTGTCTTCTGTATGAATGGGAGATTTCAATGTGAGCGCTGAGTCGAATTCTGAATTCTTCTTCAATACAAGGCTGTGAGCAAAATTAATGATGCTAATTGCGGATCATTTTTTCTCCTTTGGTTTTACCTGAGATTCCAAAATCACACCGTAGAGTGGGCTAGTTTGCATCAATTCTTCGTGAGTGCCTTGTGCTACCAATCGTCCTTTATCCATGAGAAAAATGCGATCGGCATTCTGGACGGTGCTAATGCGTTGAGCCACGACAAAGGTTGTACAAGCTTTTTGGTGCATTAAGCGATCTAGTTCGGCTTGAATTTGGGCAGCAGTTCTGGCATCCACAGCCGAGGTGCTATCGTCCAAAATCAGAATGCTGTAATCGGT
The DNA here is from genome assembly GCF_036916985.1 of Nostoc sp. GTDB lineage: Bacteria > Cyanobacteriota > Cyanobacteriia > Cyanobacteriales > Nostocaceae > Nostoc. The sequence continues at coordinate 59,338 of NZ_JBALFD010000035.1, read as the reverse complement.
TAACAAGGTACGAGCGATCGCAATTCGTTGTTTTTGTCCACCAGATAAGCCTACACCTCGTTCACCCACAATCGTCTCGTAGCCATCGGGTAGACCGCTAATAAAATCGTGCATTTGGGCAGTTTTTGCAACTTCAATCACCTGTTCTAAAGTTGCATCGGGTTGGGCGTAGGCAATATTTTCGCGGATTGTGCCAGAGAAGAGGGTGGTTTCTTGAAATACAATCCCAATACGCGATCTGAGGCTTTTGAGTGTGAAACTTGTTACATCTCGTCCGTCAATGCGAACTGCTCCCTTTGTGACATCGTAAAAGCGGGGAATCAAGTTCATAATTGTGCTTTTTCCCGAACCAGTCATGCCTAAAACGGCGATTAGCTCGTTGGGCTTGGTTTCAAAGGAAACTTCTTTGAGAGTTTCGCTTGTCGCTCCTGGATAGCGAAAGGAAACATTTTCAAAGGTAATTCTACCACCGCAAGTCTCAAAGGGGACAGCGCCCGGGCGATCGCGAATTTCTACTTCTGCATCTACAACTTCGTAGACACGTTCGGCGGAAGCCGCGGCTTGAGCAATCGCAGGTGCGGCAAATCCAATCAACAAAATCGGTTGGAGAATCAATGCTAGGTAGGAGTTAAACGCCACTAGTTCGCCAATGGAAAATCTACCCCCAATTACCTGCGCTCCCCCGTAGCCGAAAACTGCCAGTGTCACCACATTACTCAGCAAAAAGATCAACGGGAAGGTATCACGGATGGCGCTAATAGTCTTCATGTTCGCCTTGACTAGTCCATCATTCAGGCTTGTGTAACGCGTCCTTTCGGTTGACTCCCGCACAAAGGCTTTCACTACCCGGATGCCTAGTAAGTTCTCTTGTAATACAGCATTCAGGTTGCTCAGTTGCTCTTGTACTTGCCGAAAAAGTTTGTTATTTCCGTTGATGAATCGCGCCATTAACCATGCGGCGATGGGTACTACTGTCAGGGTAATTAGTGCTAATTGCCAGTTCATCACCAACAAAAGCACCGAAATACTTACCAATGTCACAATTGAACCGATAACCTGAATTAGGCTAGTACCAATAAAGGTACGAATCTGCTCAATATCACTGGTGACACGGGTTAGGAGTTGGGAAGTCTGCGCCTGGTCATGAAAACTGAAGCTGAGATTTTGAATTTTGCTGAAAATCTTGTTTCGCAGGTCATAGGCGACACCTTGAGATACTGCTTCTGCTAGATAGCTTTGTCCAAAGTTAAATACACCACGAGCGATCGCCGCAACTACCATCCAAGCGGCGCTGTATAGCACAATTTGGAGATTTTTTTGCGATATCCCCTCATCAATTCCCCAGCGAAATAGTTGTGGAGTGAGTGCGTTTGCGATCGTCAACAGCAACAGACTGACCAATGCTCCCAGTGAAGTCCATCGGTAAGTACTTAAACTTTTCAGCACGCGCTGGGTTGGCTGTATCAACGAAGTTTCGTGGAGTTCTGGTTGCTGAACCAATGGTATTCACCCCTATATCTTTGGAAAATTATCGTACTTTGATTGTAAAAAAACAATTGACCATTATGTAGAGTAGCGAATGGGGGATTATAGATTAACGTAAGTTCGATGAACCTCTCCCTACCTTGAACTAAAGTTTAAGTCTGTCCCTCTCCGACTCGGAGCTACGGTGTACACACATCTTTGTATAAAACCAAAATCGTTGAAGATCCCCCTAAATCCCCCTTAAAAAGGGGGACTTTGACTCTGGTTCCCCCTTTTTTAAGGGGGGTTAGGGGGGATCTAAACGCTGTGAGGCAACTCTCAAAGACTTGTGTGTACACCGTAGCCGACTCGGAGAGGGACGGTTTTGCGTAGTAAAACCTTCTTAGAGGTTTTTTGATTGAGCAAATTGGGTAGATATTATATGAGCAATCGAATTCACGTTAGATTAACCTTCTATTTTTGGTGGAAATTCTGAGTTTTGAGACAGTGGTATGGGAGAATACCTGTTTGGCAAGCATTGCGGCTCATCCATTTCCAGACCGAAGAAAACCAAAGAACAAAAATAATGGCTCAAAATTTTCATAGCAATTCCCAACTTCCCTCAGATATCTCAACTACCATCAGTCGCACAGCCAAGCCAAGTTCTGAGTTCTACTCTCTTTTTTCTGAAGCAGAAGTTTTAGGAATCATTGACGCATTAGAAGTTAGACGAGAAATACCTCTCAAGTATTCTTATAAAGGTAGAGGTGCAAAAATTTGGGACGATTTTTATCTAAAATATGTTATTCCTAAATGGTATGGAAGAGCAAATGTAGAAATTGATCTTTTAAAGAGTAATTTTAAATATCTGAATAGCAATATCAAAACTGGCGAGAGAGTCAATATTGTAGACGTTGGTGCCGGAAATTCCTATCCTGTTAAAAAATTTATCCGGAGACTCAATAAATTAGGGAAAGTTAATAAATATATTGCCTTAGATATTAGTGATGAATTGCTTCAGGTATCCAGAAATAATTTTGAAAAGTGGTTTCCACTAGTCAAATTTATTAGTTCTACAATTGACATAGAAAATAGTTGTGTACCTAAAACTTTGTTTCAAAATCAAACTAATCTTGAAATTGACGACACAGCAAAAATATTTTTACACTTAGGAGTTACTATTGGAAATCATCAAAATAGAGACGAGGTATTCAAAAATTTTAGAGATAGTATGGGAAAAAATGATTTTCTAGTGTTCACCAACGAAACTGGTTCTAACTCTACATGGGATGGAATATTTAGAGGCGGCTGTAAGTATCATGTAGAAGAAATATATGGATGGGTTAAAAATAAGATTGGGATTAAATCTGAAGATTGTGAACTAGTGAGAAAGTACGATCTAAAAACAGATAGTATAGTTGCTAATCTCAAACTCCGTCATAATCACACTATCAATTTTAGTCGGATAGGGATAGATAAAAAAATTGAAATCTCTGAAGGTGAAGAGATTACTATCTGGCGACACCACAAGTATGAAATGCCTAAACTTTTGCAAGAAATAGAACGTTCTGGACTACAACTTATTCACTATACTACTGACAAATACAAATCACATATCATGGTGATTTGTAAGATTGCCAGTGACTAAGCTTTTCAATTAGAATAGACCTTGGCTTCTCTGTGGCTTGTTAAAAAAATTGACTTCTACAACGAGAACCTACTAGTCTGTCCCATTAATTTTGTTGGGCTGCTAGATCCCCGACAACTTCTGCGAAGTCGGGGATCTGAACACCACGAAAACGAAAAGGATACAAGCCCCTAAATTTATTTATGGGAATCATTAATTTTGAATTTTGAATTTTGAATTCGGAGCAAAGCGACGCGACTTAGCTTGTGTATCAATCAAATATACATCAAACGCGGTCTAGGTTCAGGAACCGGACGCCCTAAATCTTTAGCCGTTTCTATCCATTCCTGCACAACCAATTCTACATTATGCAGGGCTTCTTGATAGGAATTCCCGTCAGCAGCACAGCCTGATAATTCTGGGACTTCAGCAATAAAAGCTTGATCTAATTCACTCCAATAGAGAATAATTTCATACCGAAACATCATTATTTAGTTCCTAGCTTATACTTAATAATCACTGCCCGGACTTGTTTAATTTGATAGCTTTTGGCTTTTCCTTTTTTGTGTTGTAGGTTCAATATTTCCTCAACATCGGCTTTGATAAAAATACGATGATCGCCACGAATGCGTTCCTCAAAGCCTAATGTATATAAAAGTTGCCACAGTTGGGCAAAAGGGATGTCTGTATCAGAAGTCCCAGAGAGAATTTTTTCTAAGATTTTGTCTTGCTGACTCACGTTTTTCTGACTGTCTTAATGTTTCTATAGTCTCATATTTATTTAAAATCAGGGTATACAAAAGCAAATCTATTATGGTTCTTCAGTAGGTGTTATGCTGAAATTTTAATTAAACCCCAAAATTTCCCTTTAAAATCAAGACTTACAGGCGATTATAAACTCAATTTCAGAACTAAGACTCAAATGGTAATCCTAATGCCTGTTATTATTGTCCAATAGGGGTTTAAAACTTACGCCTTATGTGAGTTAAGCCACAGGATGTTGTTCAAAAGTCAGCACATCAAGACCAAAACGTACACACCCTACATTAAAATTCCTTAACATAGCTGGAAATATTAGCACCGACTTACTTAGATGCCTCTTATGGAAGTTCCTCAAATATCAATATCCATAGGAGACTAAAGAAGGAAGAATAAAAAATATCTCATAAGTCTTGCAGCAGCGAAGGCTGTAATTAGTTAAGGAGAATTTATGCGTGCAGTACTGATGGCAGGGGGTTCGGGAACGCGGCTTCGCCCATTAACTTGCGATCTGCCGAAACCGATGGTGCCGATTCTAAATCGACCAATTGCCGAACATATTATCAATCTCCTCAAACGGCATGACATTACAGAAGTAATTGCGACATTGCATTATTTACCTGATGTCTTGCGAGACTATTTTCAAGATGGCAGCGATTTTGGCGTCCAGATGACTTATGCGGTTGAAGAAGATCAGCCTTTGGGTACAGCTGGCTGTGTGAAAAACATTGCCGAACTTCTTGATGAAACTTTTTTAGTCATTAGCGGTGATAGCATAACAGATTTCGACCTCACAGCTGCGATCGCATTTCACAAACAAAAGAAGTCAAAAGCTACTTTGATTTTAACCAGGGTTCCCAACCCGATTGAGTTTGGAGTGGTGATTACCGATGAGGAAGCACGGATTCGGCGATTTTTAGAAAAACCCTCTAGTAGTGAAATTTTTTCCGATACCGTCAATACTGGTACTTACATTCTCGAACCCGAAGTTTTGGAATATCTGCCAGCAAACATTGAATGTGACTTTTCCAAAGACTTATTTCCCTTACTACTAGCAAAAGATGAGCCAATGTATGGTTACATTGCTCAAGGTTACTGGTGTGATGTTGGTCACTTAGATGCTTATCGTGAGGCTCAGTATGACGCTCTAGATCGGAAAGTAAATCTCGATTTCGCCTACAAAGAAGTTTCTCATGAATTATGGGTAGGTCAAAATACTTACATTGACCAGACGGCTGTGATTGAAACCCCAGCAGTGATTGGTGATAATTGCCGCATCGGTGCAAGAGTCCAAATTGAGGCAGGAACCGTCATTGGAGATAATGTCACTATTGGCGCTGATGCGAATCTCAAACGTCCCATAGTGTGGAATGGGGCATTTATTGGCGAAGAAGCGCATCTTTCAGCCTGTGTGATTTCCCGTGGCACTCGTGTAGACCGCCGCGCCCATGTATTAGAAGCTGCTGTTGTGGGTTCCCTTTCCACGGTAGGAGAAGAAGCCCAAATTAGCCCTGGTGTGCGTGTTTGGCCTAGTAAAAAAATTGAGTCAGGGGCAGTTTTAAACATTAACTTGATTTGGGGAAACACCGCCCAACGAAATTTATTTGGGCAACGTGGTGTCCAAGGATTAGCTAATATTGACATCACCCCAGAATTCGCTGTGAAATTGGGATCTGCTTACGGTTCTACATTGAAACCCGGTTCTAAAGTAACCGTTTCCCGCGACCAGCGTAATATTTCTCGGATGGTGACGCGATCGCTCATTGCTGGTTTAATGTCAGTAGGTATTGATATTCAAAATCTCGATGCCACAGCTATTCCCATTGCCCGTACAGTTATACCCACAATGTCGGTAGCTGGTGGTATCCATGTGCGGGTACACCCCGATCGCCCTGATTATATTTTGATTGAATTCATGGATGCCAAAGGCATTAATATCTCCAAAGCCCTAGAAAAGAAAATTGAAGGGGCCTACTTTAAGGAAGATATGCGGCGGGCGCTAATTCATGAAATTGGTGATGTATCTTATCCTAGCCAAGTCATGGATCGCTACTGCACTGCTTTTGAAAAATTGTTGCATGTTCATACACTCCGCAACAGTCGGGCAAAAGTGGTGATTGATTATGTCTATGCAGTATCGGGGGCAGTTTTACCCCAAATGTTGGATAAATTTGGCGCTGATGCAGTGGTGTTGAATGCCAGTGTCAATAAAACGGCGATGTCAATCACTGACCGCGAAGGATTGCTGACTCAGTTAGGTCATGTAGTGGAAGCATTAAAAGCTAACTTTGGCGTGCAAGTATCCGCGAATGGGGAACAACTAATTTTAGTTGATGAATCAGGCTACCCAATTCGTGGAGAAACTTTAACAGCACTGATGGTAGACATGATTCTGACGGCTAACCCCAGAGGAACAGTAGTAGTACCAGTTCATGCTTCCAGTGCCATTGAACAAGTCGCCCGTCGCCATGATGGCAGAGTGATTCGCACCAAAGCCAACCCGACAGCTTTAATGGAGGCTTGTCAGAAAAACCCAAATGTGGTCTTGGGAGGTAGTGGAGAGACTGGTTTTATTTTCCCGCAACTGCATCCGGGGTTTGATTCCATGTTCTGCATTGCCAAGATCATTGAGATGTTAACTATACAAGAGCGATCGCTTGCGGCGGCGCGATCGGAATTGCCCCGTGTAATTCACAAAACTTATACAGTCCGTTGCCCGTGGACAGCTAAGGGTGCTTTGATGCGTTACTTAGTGGAAACTCACCCAGCCCAAAACCTAGAGTTAATCGATGGAGTAAAAATTTGTCAACCTTATGATGACAGTTGGCTGTTAGTTTTACCAGATGCCAGCGAACCACTGGTGCATTTGTATGCAAATAGCAACGATCGCGAATGGGTAGATGAGACTGTGAGAAACTACCGCGCCCGTGTCCAGTCGTTTGTGGAAAGACAGCAAGAATATCAACCCGCCGAAGTGTAATTACGCAATGTCATTAATTTTAGACATCTCCAGAAATTAAATATGCGTTACCCAGAACCCTTGTAGAGACGTAGCACTGCTACATCTCTACGTTCTTTTTTGGAGATGTCTTTTGTTTCTCTACTTAATGTCTAACTTTTGCTGAAACGACCCAACACAAAAGCCTGCTTGACTGTTAGATAAAACCTAAAATCCAATCCCTACTTGTCTAGAGTCAATACAACGACTTAATCCACTCCCATTCCCGTGTCAAACCCTCTCTCAGGCAAACTTGTGGCTGATATCCCAGGAGTTTCTGCGCTTTAGATACATCAGCAGCCGTGTGGCGGGCATCTCCTATCGCCTTTTCTATGTGGTTTCTTTTAATTGGTTTCCCGACAATTTCTTCAATCGTATCCAAAACTTCTGCTAAAATTACTCTGCTACCACCACCGATATTAAAGATTTCTCCCACTGCTTCGGGTGCGGTGGCGGCCGCTAAATTAGCGGCAATGATATCACTAACAAAGGTAAACTCCCGCGTTTGCTGTCCATCGCCGTAAATAGGAATCGCTTCATCTTGCAAAATGGATTTAAAAAACTTATTAAATGCCATATCTGGGCGCTGTTTAGGGCCATAAACTGTGAAATAACGCAATGCCACACAGGGTACGCCAAAGTTTTTATGATACACTTCACATAAAAACTCCGCTGCTAACTTCGTAATGCCGTAAGGAGAAACTGGTTGAGGACAAATTCTCTCATGGGTAGGTAATGTTTCCGCATCACCATATACACTTGATGAAGAAGCAAACACTAACCTTTTCAGTTGTTTAGCATCCTTAGCTGCTTCTAGCAAAATTTGTGTAGCATTAATATTTCGTTCTGTATAACCTCGAAAAGATTTACCCCAACTTGCTCTAACACCTGCTTGGGCGGCTTGATGGTAAACTACATCAACATCTTTTAGGAGCTGCTGCCAATCTAAAAACTGCATATCTCCTTCAATTAAAGTAAAGCCAGGTGACTGATGTAAGTGTGCAATATTTTTAAACTTTAACATCGGATCGTAGTAATCATTGAATTCATCAATCCCGATCACTTCTTCTCCTTGTTGCAGCAATGTTTCTGTAAGATGAGAGCCAATAAAGCCAGCGGCTCCAGTAATAATAATTTTAGCCATGTTGCTTATTTTTTGATATTTTCATTAATCTGCATATTCACAGGTTAATACTTGTAATCAATGATCGTCATTACCTGAAGATGATTTTTTACTCAATTATTTCAACTCCTCCCCGCTCCGGTACTGGGGACTGGGTATTGGGTACTAGGTACTGGGTACTAGTTACTAGTTACTGGGTACTGGGTATCAGGAATTGTTTTTTAACGTGAGTTCGACAGACCTCTCCCTGCCTTGAACTAAAGTTCAAGTCTGTCCCTCTCCGACTCGGAGAGGGACAGGTTTTGCGTAGTAAAACCTTCTTAGAGGTCTTTTGGGTGGACATGATATAACCAGTCGAACTTACATTTTTTTAAAATTTGGTGGTGGGTAAGAGCAAGCACCATAATTTTTCGATTTTACACCCAGTCCCCAATCCCTAATCCCCAGTCCCTTTTAATTAACTATTTTGGCTGGAGGCTTAATGGGAATCTCAATCCAGAACTCTGTACCTTTGCCTGGTTCTGAAATGCACTCCATTATTCCCCCATGTTTTTCGACAATAATCTGATAGCTAATTGACAGTCCCAAACCTGTACCCTTGCCCACGGGTTTGGTAGTGTAAAACGGGTCAAAAATTCGCTTTTTCACCTCTTCAGTCATTCCAGGCCCATTGTCACTAATACGAATCAACAGACGAGAGTTGTCTGCTGAGGCTTTAGTAGCAATCTGAATAGTTGGAATTGGGCATGAGTTATTCTCCTTATCTCCCTCATCCCTATTCCCTGCTTCCCACTTCCGACTCGCCACTCCCAAAGCATCTATAGCATTGCTGAAAATATTCATGAATACCTGATTCATTTGACCGGCATAGCATTCTACCCGTGGAATGTTGCCATAGTCTTTGATTATCTCAATGCGTGGAGATCCAACATTTCCTTTTAGCCGATGTTGCAAAATTAATAAGGTGTTGTCAAGACCTTCATGAATGTCTACGCGCTTGTTTTCAGCCTCATCTAAGCGAGAAAAATTGCGTAACGACAACACTATTGAACGGATGCGATCGCTTCCTACTTGCATTGATGTCAGGATTTTGGGGAGGTCTTCTAGCAAAAATTCAAAATCGATCGCTTCGATCGCGGCGCTAATTTCAGGATGGGGATGGGGATAGTGTAGTCGGTAGAGACGTAAAATTTCTAGGAGTTGTTCGGTGTAGTCACTGGCGTGGCAGAGATTACCGTAAATAAAGTTAACGGGGTTATTGATTTCGTGAGCGATACCTGCTATCAACTGTCCTAAGCCAGACATTTTTTCGGTCTGAACCAATCTTGTCTGTGCTTCTTGGAGTTCACGTAGGGTATGCTCTACCTGAACAGCTTGATTTCTGGCTGCAATTTCAGCCTCACAGGTTTGTTTGTAGAGTTGTGCTTGTTGAATAGCAAGCCCAGCCTGATCTCCTAACTGTTGCAATAAATCAATTTCTGCATCTTGCCAATTTCTGGGAGCCTCACATTCATGGGCAATTAGTAAACCCCATAGTTCAATACCTATATTAATCGGAACTATTAAGTTTGCTTGCACTTGCAGACTCTCCAAAAACTCTCGATGACAATCACTTAAAGAAGCCGCTGCAACGTTGTTAATTGCCCGTACCCGTCCCTGAAAGTATAGACGGGTATACTCATCAGGAAAGCATTCTAGTGGTGCATTCACTCCTATAACTGACTGCCAATCGCCATTAATCTCTTCCACAATTACCGATTTACTCTTCAGTTCAAAAATCAGCACTCGGTCGGAATTTAGTATGGGACGGACTTCCCGGACGATAGTTTGCAGGGTTGTCTGTAAGTCTAATGTACGGCGAATATGCTCTGTAACTTGCTTGATGACTTTGGTAAACAATAATGATTTTTCGAGTTCAGCAGTTTGCTCTTGCACTCGCTGTTCTAGGTTAGTATTCAGGGCTTGTACCTGTTTATACATTTGCTGTTGCTCAATTGCCATTGAGAAATGCTCATATAAGGCTTGCGCCAATAAGATGTCTTTTGACTCCCACTCAGGTGATTGCCCCTTTTTTTGCTCTCGCCAAACATCAAAGGAAAGCTGGGGTAATAGTTGTCGCCGACTTTGATCGCATCGTCCCGCCCATAAGATTTCTGTTTCAAATTCAGAGCGAAAAATACTTAATACACCGATAAATTTTTCACGGTAATATAGAGGAATTACCATGAGTCCGCGAATTTGAGTAGAACGAAACGCTAAAGCCAAAATTCGCAAACGTGGTTCTTTGTAGAGGTCAGGGGTTGACCAAATATCACCTTGTTTACACTCAGTCATCCAGTTTTGCCACATAGGATGCTGTTCAAGAATACTATTATCTAATTCGTAAGGGAGTGTCGGTTGGTCGCCCCAAGTATATAGTTCCCCAGTCTGTTCAATGTAAAGTCTGCCACCGACTCCACTAAAGGCAGCAATAACTTCTTCTAGCGCTCCCTGTAATTGGATTGTCGGCAGTTTATGTAATAGTGTGGTCATTCGATTAATAGTAGCTTCTCGCTCTTGCTTGGCACGGGCTATGGTGAGTAGATTACTTTGAGCGATCGCGATCATTACCTGGTCAGCAACTTGCTGCAATACTGTCAGTTCCCGCTTCAAAATTTCTCGCGGTTCACTGTGGTGAGATACCAACAATCCCCACAATTTCGGCTTTGCTGATTGTTCTTGTGGATCATAATCTAAAATTGGCACTACCAACGAAGACTGTACCCCCATTGCCTTTAAGTATTGAATATGGCATGGGTCGACTTGCCGATAGTAGATATTAGTTTGTAGACGCTTACCAGTTTCTTTTGACTGTAGAGGCGATAGCCCAATCTTCTCATTTGCCACATCCACAATTGAACGTTGCCCAACTAACAAAAACATCTCTCTGGCGGCTTCTGGAATATCATCAACTGGAAAGCGTAACCCCAATAAAGACGGCAGACGTTGCTCATAAATAGATTCAGCAATGACTTCACCACTACCATCAGCACCAAAGCGATATACCTTTACCCGATCTACACCCAAAAATAAACGCACTTCGCTCACAGTAGTCGTTAATATCTCTTGAAGATCGAGCGATCGCCTGATCTGTTTTGTCATCCGGTGCAGTAAACTTTCTTGGTCTAAACTTTGCTGCAACCCGTTTGGTTTCTCGCTAAGTGTCATTGCTGATATACACCATGACTTAAGTATAATTTTTTATATAATTGTCCCTGATAATAATTTCTAACTTACAATGCTTTGATTTTCACCATCTTTCCAGAAATTTCTACTACAAATGTATTACTAGAGGCGTACATTTATTGTAAATACTTTTGGAAATGGATCAGAGGATATTTGAAAAGCATCAGATATTTTGCTTGAACCCCGTAGCCCTTCTAAAGTGGATTTAGAGAGATATCAAAATGCTGTATCATTAAAGACTTTTAAGTATCATCTCAAATCTAAAGTTCAGAAAAGTTTAATCATTGACACTTATTAATTTTATCTTCTCAGCCATTAAACTATTCCAGTAATTTCACTTAAATTAGTGCCTAAAAAATTTAGTGAAATTAAAAATATTTTTTTATCATTTTTGCCCATAAGTTCAATTAATTAAGATTTTTTATAATCACTTACTAAATTATTGGTAAATTTTTCAAATATTTTTGACTGGGGAATTTCTATATTCCCCGTTTAATTGCCGACTTTATATTGAATGTAACTATTTTGATTAAATTATTCGTAAATTACCGTTAAAGATAGTAAATTACGAATTTCTTCACGCACACTCATGAGAGTTTTACCGAGATAGTTTTGACCGGCTTGATTAGCACCACAGCCCCAAAAAGAATCGGTTGGAGAGTTTTCCACCAAAATCTCATCACCTGTCTTCAAGAGAACTTCTCTAATATCAGTATGAGTAAGAAACTTTTTGAGTACAGCCTCTCGCATAATTTGAGTTTTGACCAAATTCCAGTCTTGACGGAGTTGGCGAGTGCTACATCTTCCCAAAATGGCAGCTTCTTCTGGGGTGGCAGCGGCATGGATGAGGGGTATAATTGCTGCATCTGTACTGCCGACAAACTTTTGTGCTTGATAGTAATGCTCAACCGTTGGCCAGTAAGTACCCTCAATGTGGATTCCGTGGGGAGAAAAGTTAGAAAAACAGCCATAAGGCTGCCAAACCTTATAAAAGTAAATGGTCATTTGAAAATTGCTCTTTTATATATCAATTTCAGGGTAACTGAAAGTTTAGAGTTCAAAACCGTTCCTTTGGATGAAGGGTTTTAACATTAGGTTAAGGGAATTATTTTACACAACTTTACACAATTCCTAGAACCAGCTAACTTCTGATATTTTTTTCTTGTAGAAAAATAACCACCTACTGTACTATTTTTTTGGGTGAAGTAGCAAATTAAATTTTGGACGGGTGAGATGAGAATCTTGCTAATCGAAGATGAAGAGGTTTTAGCAAGTGTCTTGTTGAAGTCGCTTACTAAACAACATTATGTTGTTGATGTAGTACAAGACGGACAAATGGGTTGGGAATACACGCAAAGTACTAACTACGACTTGCTCCTAATAGATGTTGGACTTCCGAAACTAGACGGTATTACATTGTGTCAGCGATTGCGTTCTGGTGGTTGTTTCACTCCCATTTTGCTGATGACGGCGAAAGATGGTAATAGAGAGCGGATTCAGGGACTTGATGCAGGTGCAGACGATTATCTGATCAAACCTTTAGATTTGGAAGAACTGCAAGCACGGATACGGGCACTAATCCGTCGGGGCGATCGCCCCCGTACCCCAATACTGGAAGTAGGCGCACTACGACTAGACCCCAGTAGTTGCGAGGTTAAATATAACAACAAATTGCTGGAATTAACAGCCAAAGAATACAGCTTACTAGAGCTATTTCTACGGAATCCATCGCGTGTTTTTAGTCGGGGGGATATCATTGAACACCTGTGGACTTTTGACGATCCACCCCAAGAGGAGACTGTAAAATCACACATTAAATACTTACGGCAAAAGTTGAAAGCAGCCGGAGCAGTAGACTGGATTGAAAATGTTTATGGTTTGGGATATCGGCTGAATCCTGGAAGAGGAGAGGCAGCAGGGGGCAGGGAGCAGGGGGAAAAAGAAAAACCTCAAATCCCTAATCGTGATGTTGAACAGCAGTTTAAGCAAGCAATGGGCGGCTTGTGGCAGCAATATCAGGGGTTGATGGTGCAGCGGTTGACGGTGTTGCAAGAATTAGCAGCCGCTTTGTCTCGTAAAACGCTGACTAAGGAATTACGGCAATCGGCAGAACGAGAGGCGCACAAACTAGCTGGTGTCTTGGGAATGTTTGAGCAAGACAATGGCACTCAAATAGCACGGAAGATTGAACAGATTTTAGGTAAAGATGGTGATTTTGCCGCAGGTGAAAAGCGGCAATTGCTGTCACTGATTGAAGATTTGGGTAGCTTAATCAAGCTGATGGGGCAAAATGCCGATAATCAGATTTCGGGTGCGATCGCAACCCAAATTAGTACCCGATTGATATTAATTGACCCCAATCCGCAACTAGGTGATCAGTTGCAACAACTGGTTGAGGGCTGGCAGCAAATCTCCAACTTAGAAGAGGCAAAAAACTTTCTACAAACCACATCACCCGATTTAGTAGTCTTAAATGTCGATGATGCCGGGTGGCGCAAAGAAAGCTTGGCATTACTTTCGGACTTAGCAACACGTACCCCACCCGTACCCGTTCTCGTGCTGGCTGCCACTGATGAGTTAGTAGAACGGGTAACTTTTGCTCAGTACGGGGCGCGGGGTTTTCTGGTTAAGCCTGTAACAGCTGCTCAGGTTTGGGATGTTTCGTCTCAACTATTACAACGTACTCGCTCTTTACGGGTAAATATACTAGCAGTAGATGACGACCCGCTAATTTTAGCAACACTGCGCCCAATGTTAGAACCTTGGGGTATACGAATGACCGGATTAGAGAATCCGCTACGTTTCTGGGAAGTACTGCAATCCACTACACCAGATTTGTTGATTTTGGATGTAGAAATGCCTCATGTAACTGGTATCGAACTTTGCCGAGCAGTTCGTACCGATCCCCGATGGCAGGAATTACCAATTGTGTTTCTGACTGCTCACCGAGAGATGGAAACTGTGCAGCAAGTGTTTGCTGTTGGGGCCGATGATTATGTGGTTAAACCTGTTGTTGGGGCAGAATTATTGACACGCATTACCCATCGTTTAGAACGCAGCCGTTTACTACAGTCCCTTTCTACCAAAGATTCTTTAACCGGATTAGCAAATCAGTTTCAGTCTAACCGCGACTTGCAGCATCTAATTGCTCAAGCCGAGAAAAATCAGCAATCTGTTTGCTTGGCAATCTTAAGCGTGACTGATTTTCGGCAAATTAATATTAAATATGGTCATCAGGCTGGAAACCAGGTATTACAAAGATGGAGTCGTTTATTTCAATTGGGATTTTGCAGTGGTGAAGTGCTGGGTTATTGGGGTAATGGTGAATTTGTTATGGGAGTTTCTGGGTTAACCAAAACAGAAATCAGCGATCGCCTTAACGACATTTTAACTACCCTCCGCCAGCAAATATTTACAGCCTTCGATGGCGATCGCTTTCAGGTAACATGTAATTTTGCTGTAGTTGAATACCCTAGTGATGGACTAACGATCCAATCACTATACCAAGTTGCCGCTGGGCGTAATTTTTAATTGTTATCAAGAAAGGCACTCCCGATGAAACAAGTTTCACAGCCTTGAATGAAAATGACTGGGGACTGGGGACTAGTACAAGAAGGCAAAAGTAAAAAGGCAAAAGTAAAAAGAAAGAATGCTTATTTTGTAAGCTTTCTGGCTATTTAAAATGGGTGGTTTATTTACGCCGTATTGTACTAGGAACTGGTATTTTTACTCAGCACTCAGTCCTCCTGTCTCCTCATACAAATAGTTGCGTAAACTCATATATTAAATCCACCCTACCCTTACGTAACATGGCTGGATCTAATCTTTCAGTAGTGTTGCAAGTCATCAAGATAACTAACCGTTGCTGCATTTGAATACCAGAGTCATCAATTACACTCTGATACAAAGTGCCGTCTAGCAAGCTGAGAATGTGTTCGGTTTTATTATTGTATTGGGCTACTTCCGAAGCACGATTTTGCGCTAGATTATCAGCTTCGTTAATCACTATACAAATACGCTCTATGTAAGTCGGTGGGACAAAGTTAGCGATCGCATCATGATCTAAAAT
Source organism: Nostoc sp. (assembly GCF_036916985.1). GTDB lineage: Bacteria > Cyanobacteriota > Cyanobacteriia > Cyanobacteriales > Nostocaceae > Nostoc. The sequence continues at coordinate 44,073 of NZ_JBALFD010000035.1, read as the reverse complement.
AAAAATTACATACCCCAAAGGTACAAGAATTTCTTTTGCTACAGCCTGTGTCCAGACTGTTTTACCAGTACCCGGCTCCCCATGTACAACAACCGCTAACTGGTTTTGATTCAGAATCGCTTGCTGTACAGAATCAGTAAAGTCTTGGATATCTGCGGGAAATGTCCGAATCGCAAATTGACTATGAACTTTGCCTACACGACTTTGATATCCACTCAGCATCACCGCTAAATCGTAAGTTGCTTTGTTAATGAGTGGCGCGAGATTTCTCGCCATTAAAGTATATTGTCGTCGCCCGCGATCGTAGGGATCAATTTGCAACCAAATATCATATTTAGACCAGTAAGCATAAACAGTATTGATAACGTCTAAGCGTTCCCAGCTAACAAATTTATCTATAGGTAAATAAAAATCTCTTTCTGAATAATACTGAGTAATGATGTCGGGATTACCCAACACACCTAAAACTCGCAGTACAGTAATTTCTTGCAGTCGGTTAAGAACGTAATCAATAGGAATACTACTACGATTTACAAATTGAACAATGGGTGTTTCGGTACTCAAAACATCTTTGTAGCGATGATCTGGTGATTCTGGATCTGGCGTGATGTAATTCCAAAACTTTTCAACTTCGTAGCGGGTATTATCAGATACAATACTTAATAAATTAGCCCACCAAGCATAATTATTTCTTCCTAAAATATCAGCGACATTACTCGCTAAATTCAAACTTTTTTGACTTAATTCGCGCGAGTCACTGTGCAATAGTTGCCACAAAAAACCCCAATCTAATTCTCGGTTAAATGGTCGCCAACCACAAGCCAGCAAGCTTTGCCTGGTATTATTTGTAGGAGTGCTTTCATTGCTTCTAAAATAATCAAAATCCATATTTATTAGTTATGCAGCGTTAATCGAATTATTTGGTGTTAGGTAGGATATTTGGAAAAATTTTTATCGAACAGAATTCAGTAGTCAGAATGGGCTAAACCTTAGCCATCCGCTAACAGAATGCATTTTAATATGACTGGCGGTGCTTCGTAGCGGTAGCGAGTATTTTCGAGTCATGTCTTGATTCTGACTTCTTCAATGTGATCTCAACTAATTACGTAAAAATGGCAATTTTATTTCCACCATGCTGTACTGGCTAGGAAGTCTTTTTAATTTAACTCATTCTCTATGTATTATACTATAATACATAATGATTACCTGTGTCAACTTTTTTGACAGAGCAATTGGTGAGTGGGAGTTTACTTTTAACTATTGATATACCGACACCACTTATGCATTTTTACATCAGGACTAGTATCAATCTCCGTATAATTTCTCGTAAGATAAAACACCGAACCCGATTTTGGCTGACGTCAAAGTTCTTCTTTTTGCTGGCTGGGTTTGTAGTAAAAGCTTTAATTCTTAAAATAGAACTGAAGAAAGCCTTTACTACAAACTTTAATTATTCACGCTTAGAAACGTGGATTAAATAAACGTGAGTTCGACAGACCTCTCCCTACCTTGAAATTTAGTTCAAGTCTATCCCTCTCTGACTCGGAGAGGGACAGGTTTTGCGTAGTAAAACCAGGCAGAGGTCTTTTGGGTGGACATGATATGACCAGTCGGACTCACGTTAAATAAGATGCAAAACTTCATCCTGTTTCTAGCTTCCCTCTTCTTTATAAGGAAAGGAATTGAGGGTGAGGTAAACCAGAGACATAAAAAATTGTATGTTATTTAATTCTTATTCCTTACCGACTTAATCAAGTCGAGTATTTGCCATTAATTTCTATGTAGCCTTCTGAAAGATCGCAACCCCATACAGTTGCAGAGGCTTTGCCAATATTGAGGCTAACATGAATATCTACTTTAGCTTTTGACATAATTTGCCGCAACTGCTCCAGATTTTCATTAGTTAAGCTATTAGGATAAACTTTCACATTATCAAAACTGATAACAACTAACTCTGGATTTATCTGCTGTTCGTCTTCACATTTGCCTATAGCCATAGCAACTCTTCCCCAATTTGGATCTGCTCCATAGACGGCGGTTTTTACTAATGGTGAATTCACAATTGCTTTAGCTACTTTTTTAGCTTGTGCATAGTTAATCGCCGAATCGACAGTTACCTCAATAATTTTGGTAGCACCTTCTGCATCTCGTGCAATTTTCAGTACTAATTCTTGTGCAACTTCTTGTAATGCAATGGCAAAATCTGATTCTGAAACTTTACCAGCTAAACCGTTAGCTAGAATCACGGCAGAGTCACTAGTAGAAGTGTCAGTGTCTATACTCAGACAGTTAAAGGTTTTATCTATAGTAGAGCGAAAAATAGAACGAAGACTATTTGCAGGAATTGCCGCATCAGTAAAAAAGAAAGTTAAAAGGGTAGCCATATTCGGCTCAATCATGCCGACACCTTTGGCAATTCCTACCAGCTTGGCGTTTCCTATTTGCCGTGTAACTAGTTTCGCTACTGTATCGGTGGTCATAATACCACGGGCTGCGGCATTAAAATCAGCATCAGTTAATTTTTTTCCGAATCCTAATAAACCTGCTCTGATTTTTTCAATTGGGTAACGTCTGCCAATTACACCTGTAGAAGCGATCGCAATATTATGTGCAGCAATTCCAGTTTCAGTTGCAACTAATTGTAGAACTTCTTGAGCATCAGCGATGCCAACAGCACCATTAGCGACATTTGCATTCTTAGATATAACGACAACTGCTTGTGCTTGTGAATCTTTTAAGTTATCGCGGCTAACAGTAACACTTGGACCAGCAAAAAGACTTTGAGTGAAAACTCCATCAGCAACACAGGGAACAGATGATTTAATAAATACAAAATCATCTGTTGTATCTCGGATTCCCAAATTAGTAATAAATGCACTAAAACCTTGAGGTGTGGAAGATATATTTGATGACATTTTTCTGGATTTAATAATTTGCTTTAATTATCTCATATCCCCACCCTCACCCAACAATTTTGGATTATTTGAGTACTATAAATCAATTAATGTGAGGGTAAATATTGTCCATCCATTGCCACTTTCTACTTGAATATTTCCTTGCAATTGTTCGATTAATTTCTGTACTATAGGTAAACCTAACCCTGAACCACCTTGATTCCAGATATCTGCATTGGGGACGCGATAAAATTTCTCAAAGATTCGTGGTAACTCTGTTCCCGATATTTCTGCTGAATTACTAATAGTAATAATAGTTTTTGCAGGCAGTTCTAAGGAGTTGTGACTTACATTTAGGATAATTTCACCACCCGCAGGTGTGTATTTACACGCATTATTGATCAACTCTACTAAGATTCGTTCCAAGCTAATACCATCTGAAAATAGCGGTGGGAGATTTTCAGGGAGATTTAACTGTAGAGTTTGCTGATGTTCTTGAACACGGATTTGAAATGGCTCAATCACCCAATTTAACCACTGTTGTAGGAGTAAGGCATCAGGTACAATAACTCGATAGGATGAGCTTTCTAGCCGTTGTAAGTCTAATAGATCGTTTATTAATTCTAGCTCGCGATCGCACTCACTTTCCATCAGTTCGAGATAACGTTGAGCTTCCTCAGTACTTGTAGATACTTGTATCATTTGAATCATCAATTTTATGTTACTCAGAGGCGATCGCAATTCGTGGGTAACTAAATTCAAAAAGTCATTTTTGAGTTGATTTATCTCTTCCCATTGCACCACAAGTTGCTCTTGCTCAATTTGCTTTTGACGTGCCTCAATCGCTTGTTTACGCTCAGTAATATCTCGAAAGACTAACACCGCGCCTGTAATATTATCTTTGTCATCTTTAATTGGTGCAACACTGTCATCAATTGGTATTTCTATACCGTCTTTAGTAATCAATATAGTTTCTGCGGGAATACCGACAATAATACCATCTTGTAGAACTTTGATAATCGGACTTTCAATCGGGTTATGAGTTTCTCCATTGGCTATATTAAATACTTCTGATGAATTTCTACCAAAAGCTTCTTCCTGTTTCCATCCAGTCAGGTTTTCAGCAACCGGATTCATAAAAGTTATCAATTCTTGTAGATCGCTAGCAATTACACCATCGCTGATACTTCTTAAAAGTGCATCTAGCCATTTTTGATTAACTTTTAATTGCCTTTCTAGACCATGTTTAATCAGAGTTATTTCAATATTTATTTGTAGTTCTTTTTCTTTAAAGGGTTTGATTAGATAGCCAAATGGCTCAGTTATCTTGGCTCGCGCTAATGTGTTATCATCTGCATAAGCAGTCAAATAAATTACTGGAATATCCAAATGCTTATAGATTTCTTGAGCAGCTTCTATTCCGTCCATTGAACCTTTAAGCTTAATATCCATCAGCACTAAATCTGGTGAGATTTCTACTGCTTTATTAATTGCTTCTTCTCCTGAAGAAGCGATCGCAGGAACTATATAACCAAATTTTATCAGTCGATATTGTAAATCCTTAGCAACAATTGCTTCATCTTCCACGACTAATATTTTTGCGTTTGTCATCTTCTTAGTTATTTTATTTTATATTAATGTAAATGTCAGAGAACACTCCACTCCCATAGCACCTTGGATATTGATATTTCCTGATAATTGATTGCTTAAAGCATCTATTAGCAGCCAACCTAAAGATGCTAGATTTTTGAAATTAAAGTTTAATGGTAAACCAATTCCATCATCACTAACTACAAGTGTTACCTGATTTTTGTGGTCTTTTTTAAGACTGATAGAAATCGTACCATTTCTACCTGTTGGAAATGCATATTTTAATGAGTTGGATACAAGCTCATGAATAATTAAACTACAAGGTATTGCTGTATCCAAGCCGAAAAATACGCGATCATCGATATTTGTTTTCAGAGCGATCGCATCTTCATTTACTTCATAAGCAGTAAATAAACTTGCTACCAAATCTCGAATATATTCACCAAAATTAATCTTTGCTAGGTCTTGAGATTGATACAACTTTTCGTGAACTAGAGCCATTGATTCAATCCGCTGCTGGCTTTGTTGGAATATTACCAAATCGTGTTCGTCTTTAATATAAGCAGATTGCAAGTTTAGCAGACTGGAAATAACCTGTAAATTATTTTTGACACGATGGTAAATTTCTTTTAATAACACCTCTTTTTCTAAAAGTGATGCTTGAATTTGCTCCTCCCACTTTTGCCGTTCGCTAATATCTTCAATCACAGAAATAAAATACTTTGGCTCTCCAGAAAGTTCACGCATTAAAGACACAGTGACATTAACCCAAACAATCGAACTATCTTTGCGGAAATAGCGCTTTTCTATCGAATAAGTTGGAATATTATCTGCTAAAATCTGGTCAAAATATTTTAGGTCAGCGTTAAGATCATCAGGGTGAGTAATATCTTGGAAAGTTAGCAACTGTAGTTCTTCGGGTGTATAACCAAGAATATTACAAAGCCTCTGGTTAACTAACAACCAGCTTCCATCTATTGCTACATGGGCAATGCCAACAGCAGCTTGATGGAATGTAGCACGAAATCGCTGTTCGCTCTCTCGCAATGCTTGTTCTATTCGCTGGCGTTCAGTAATTTCTGCCTGTAGTGATTTGTTAATCCTAGTTAACTCTGCTGTCCGTTCCTCAACCTTGCTTTCTAATTGCTCCAGCAGGCTGCTTAGTGCCTCCTCTGCTTGTTTCCGCTCAGTGATATCTTTTTGTGTACCTGTCATCCGTAGTACGTTACCATCTTCATCCCACAGTGCTTGGCCCCGATCTAAAATCCATTTATAAGTGCTATCTTTACATTTGACTCGATACTCGGCAACATAAAATGACTTTTTCTGAGCAAAATGATCTTGAACTGCTTGTGTCACCCATTCAACATCATCTGGATGCACTCGTGTTACCCATTCATCTAAATGGTTAGAAATATCGTGTTCTTCGTAACCAAGCATTTCTTTCCAACGAGGTGAGAAAAAAACTTTATTGGTTTTAACATTCCAGTCCCAAATTCCATCATTATTGCCGCGTAAAGCTAATTGCCAGCGTTGTTCACTTTCCCTCAACACCTCTTCAGTTCGTATGCGTTCAGCAATTTCTTTTGCTAGTTGGCAGTTTGCAACCTCTAATTGGGCAGGACTCGGTAGAGCTAGTATTTGGGGCATTAATAGCACAAGCTCTACAGCTGTCAATACGGAGACAAAAGCGGTGATAGCTTTGAATAACCCTGATAGCCAATAAGTAGGATACCAAAGCGTCCATACATCCATTAAATGGGTTGTGCCACAAGCAACGATGAATATGCCAAACATTAGGAATATCGAGCTGAAAGGCACATCTCGCCGTTTACGGACAAAATAAACCAACATTACTGGAATTGAATAATAAGCAAGTCCAGTTAACACATCTGAAACCAGATGCAGCCATACCAATTCTGGTTTCCAGAGGTAGCAATGACCGTGAGGAATAAACTGGCTAGTAGAGAAAAAATTACTTAAAAATTCCATCATCAAAACCTATACATTGCACAAGTCTTCACCAAAGCCTGAAGTGCGAAGCAAGAGGTTTTTAGCCTAAGGGACTGATAAGAAATAAATTAGACCTCTTGTGGGCTGGGCATCCTGCCATTGGTATGAAAGGGAGTAGGGAATAGGGAATAGGGAGTAGGGAATGCATTCCCTATCGGAGACTGGGAACGAGATAATACCTAAAAGCTGTCCGTCAGAGTTTTCCCGTAGTAGCTATATGCTAGGATCGAGTAGCGGCTAGGGCTTCTACATCCTTTGCCTGTCATACGTTCTGAGTCTTATAACCTGATAATATAAGATTTATTGAACTTAAAGTACCGCGATCGCTTTGGTTATTGTTACCGTATATTTTCTGAAATGAGCCATCGACATATATAAAAATCTTCACAAACCACGGTAATATTTCGCTCATATAACGTAATTATCATTTAGTTTAATACGTGTATTTACGCATTAAGCCACTTTTAGAAATGTTTGCTACTCCCTTGATGTTTACTTACGCGTAGGATTTAATCGAATAGTCTGAGCGATCGCAATTGTTTTCTAAAGAAACTAATGAACAAATTCATCTTGAGTTTGCTTTCTTCTCCTGTACTGATTAGCTCTATTCTTTCTATGGGAGTAATGCTCAATCAAGCACAAGCTACGGAGCCACAATCAGAAGCCAAAACCACAGACCGTTTATCTTGTATACGCAATAAACATAAAGTAGGTTTAGTGTGTGCCAGGGCTTCTGTATTGGCTCAAATTCCTAAATATCAGCCAGAAATAGAGTTTTCTCAAGAAGATGCTCCGATGCTAGAATTCAATGACCAAGAAAGCGATATGGCAATCAACTTATTTGGTTGCGACTGTGCTGCCTGTATAAATTCTTTACGTCAAATGCGCGGTGCGACACCTTTGGTATATTAGGGACTTCCAACTAAAAAAATATCCTATCGCTGTGTAGGCAGGGGGCAGGGAGCAGGGGGAGAAAGAAAAATATTATTATCTGAGTAAATTGGATAATTTATTTTTGAATTTTGAATTGTTAATTTCTGGAAGTACCTTAACCCAAGTTGCTTGATGATTAGTTGGATTTTTCGACTCGCAAACCAAAGTATGTCAAAACAAGCTCAGTTGAGCCACTATTGACAACTTCGTGTACTTCTCCCGGCTCTATCGCTACGCAGTTTCCCGGAAGCAGGGGGTATTCTTTACCATCAATGTGAATTACTCCCGGACCGGCTTCCACAAAGAATACTTCACACATATCTTGATGCGCGTGTGCTGGTGCGGTTTGTCCAGGAGCAAAACGTGCTTGAGAAAAGTTAGTGAGGTGAGGTAAATCGCCGAAGCGTAGCATCACCTTTTTCTTGATTGCGGCATTGTGAGAAACAGACTCTTCAGGTAAGTCTTGGAGAGAAGTGGTAATCATTCTGGTCTTAAATCGTTAGATAATTCCACAATACCCCTAGACCCATCAATCCTGACTCGTTGACCATCTTGCAGAATCCATGTAGCACCGTGAACATCCATCACTGCGGGAATTCCGTACTCACGAGCAACGATCGCACCATGAGAAAGTCTTCCACCAGCTTCGGCAATTAATCCGCCAGCCTTTAATAACAATGGTGCCCAGCCGGAATCTGTGTAAGGTACTACCAGAATTGTATCCCGATTAATCTCCGGTACGTCTTGTAAATTTCGCAACACCTTCACTCTGCCTTCAGCTTGCCCATGACTGGCTCCAATACCTTGTAAAATTTGGTCAGAGTAAACCTCAGAGGGGGCTAAGGGGTGAGGAGGTGTATTGCCGTAGACTAAAAGAGGTACTTGAATAATCTCACTATCTTGCAGAAATTGCGATCGCCTAAATTCCACTAACTCATCTAAGTTGGAATCTTCACCTACAACTAAACGCCGCACTTCATCAAACTCTAGAAAAAAGATATCGCCTGTTTTTCTGAGTAAACCAGACTCTAACCAAATTTTCTCTAAAGCCAGAAAACTCCAACGCAATTCAGCTAAAAGCCGCGAATAAACTTCGGTGACTCGTCCTTTAATATCTACACGCCGTTGGACAAATCCACGTTTGCGTTTACTGGCAAAGATACTATTAATTGCGTCTTTCGCGCCTGCTTGTGGTTCGTTCCCCTGCATTAACTGGACAAACATCTGCTGAATCATCTGGGGATTCTCCCGCCAAGTGGGAACGGAGATATCTGTTCCCACTTCACTTAGGTAGCCGTAATCCTGAAGCAATTCGTTAAATTCTTGGAGGACTTTTTCTCCCTCTGGGGTTTGCTTTAATTGCTCAAATACCTGCTGTGGTTCAAACTCAGCTAATATCTGCTTGGCATCGGTGGCGATCGCACTGAGCGTTCGTAATGCTGCAATCTCTGGTGTGACGCTATAATCCATTTGGCTATCTTTCACCCGGAAAATCGCCTGTCTCAGAGCAGCACTCAAGGGAGCTAAAATGCTGTAATATGTTCCTCGGTGCAGCAACTCTAGAATAAAGTCAATTCTTGCTAACAGCTTGGAACCATCCAAATTATCTACGCTTTCTAGTGCCAACTGCGACAACCCAGGAATAAACAGTTTATAATAATCCTCCTTGAAGTCCTTTTCTAAACTTAATTCCCGCTTCAGCAACTTCCCTAGTCCTGGCAAATTTTCCCAGGTTGACTGCAAAGATGGTTTACTTAATTTAGCTCCTCTGGTTAAAAATTCCAGACTTTCCGGTGGCAATCCCATACGGAGAAAAATATCTCCTAAGAGGGAGGCATTAAAGTAGGCTCTGGAATAGTGCAGACTTGCTGTTTCGGTGAAATCTAACCCCAAGGCGCGATCGCCCAAAACTAAGGTGAAAAATTCTCCCCAAACTCCACAAGTTAAGGGACGATTAATCGACCATGTTAAGGGGTGAATGACTCCAGGAATCACTTCGGCGGCGATTTTGCGTGTCCAGATGGGCAACAGAGTAGTGATTGGTCGAGATTGCAATACCCAAAGCGTTTGACCATCATAACTCCACTCAATATCTTGGGGAGTGCCATGATAACGTTTTTCCAGTCGGTAGGCTAAGTATGCAACTTGTTTGATTAATGCTTGTGGAATTCGTCCTTGACCCTCTAATTGTACAGAGTAAGAATTTTCTGTTTCAACAACAAAAGCGCGATATTGTTCTGGTGTGACTTTTCCCGAAACCACTTGTGTCGGGCTACCTGGAAGGGCTTCAATGATAATTGCATCACCTTGCTGAGTAATGGGATCGCGGCTGAAAGCAACACCAGAAAATACACTCTGGACTTGTTGTTGAATCAACACAGCCATTGCTGTATCATTTGAGCCGCGATCGCGCCGATATTGGATAGCAGAGGGATGATTGTAGGAAGCTTGAACTTGAGCGATCGCTTGTTGTAATGCCTCTACACTAGTGACATTTAAGACTGTTTGATATTGTCCAGCAGCAGAAGCGCGTTCAGAATCTTCTCCAATCGCAGAGGAACGCACTACTAAAGGAGATAATTCTGATGGCTGGAGAAATTCTGTCAACAGTTCGGGATTATCGATTGGCGCGAGTACCCACCCCTTCGGTACTGGATAGCCCCAGCGCTTAATTTGTGATAACGTCGCCGCCTTTTCTCCGACAATGGCAGCATCCAACTCTTCATCTAAAGAAACCATTGTGCGGTCGCCGCGTAAAAATTCCAACATTGCTTGCGATTCTGTTTGTGCCTCTTGGGCTGGCAGTTTCATATCATCAGGAATTTTGCGATAAATCCACCCCATTAAACCCGCTAAGGCAACAGCGACAAGTATTCTGGGAATATCGCTAAAGTGCAGAATTGCCACAAACAGAGGGAAAAGAAGCAAAACCCCGAATTTGACTACCTTTTTTGATTGCAGAATTGTAAAACTAATACCTGCAAAGAAAGACACAAACATTGCCACTAGTGGATCGTGTACGACAAATCCCCAGACAACATTTGTCGTACCTGCCCCTCTACCGATCCAGTATCTACCAATTACTAGAGCAATCAGGGCAACCAATTCCCAAGACGATCCATCAGGAAAGAAAGCGCGGGTGAGTAAAACTGCCGCAACTCCTTTAAAAGCTTCTGAAAATACTGCCAAAATACCGACAAATTTGCCACCATGATAGAATGCAGCCGATACACTGATATTTCTTGTACCAACTTGTGATAATCGCTTCCGCTTGAGGGCGTAAGTAATCCATTCAATCAGGGGTAATCCGCCCAAGAGGGGGCAGATAATTACAATAACTAAGACACCCCAAGGTTCAAACATTCTGGATTTTGGATTTTAGATTTAAATTTTCCATCTAAAACCTCAAATCTAAAATCTAAAGTTTTTCTGAAATTTTTGATGGTTATTAGGGGGCTTTTTATAGAAAGAATTCAGGAGTCAGGAGTCAGAATTCAGAATGATAGCTAGGGCATGAACACAGGAGTTAAAAAACAATCCAAATTATAGATTTAGAGGTCTACAATCAGCTATTGGTTTGAATCCCCCAAGGAAAAGCATTCTGGATTCTGGATTCTGGATTCTGTATTCTTCTTCAATTACACTAGTTGCTAAATGGACACTTGGCTAAGACGGAAACCGTTTAAGACAAGTGTCCTTCTAGACTACTAATGGTTTTAGTTTAGCGCATAGGCCGCTTGCAGCGCCCAGATGATAAGAGCAGCGATCGATCCCAGAAGCAACACGGTAGAGATAGTGACTACTTTTGGGGAATCTGCACCCTCAAATTTCATAATTCCTCGATTTAAGTCGGACATAGCTTTGTAATCCTCTGTTTTTGGAGCATGAAACATTTGTCCGTTTTGATTGTAGTCCTTCTCTTTGCTGATGATGTTAAATTCATTCTAAGAATTTAGGAATGGGTATTGGGGACAGGGGACTGGGGACTGGGGGACTTGGGAATCGAGACTGGGGACGGGAACATCCCAATTTTGTAAATTTACCAAAATCGTTACTTGTCATTGCGTACTCCTTCGGAGAACCCGTAGGGTATGAAGCGGAGCGGAATAAAGCGATCGCAAACTACAGATGTTGTGATCGCTTTGCTTCACTGCGTTCCGCTCGCAATGACAAATGGGATGCTCCCCTGGGGACTGGGTACTGGGGGAGACAAGGGGACAAGGAAAATAACCATACCCAATCACCAATCACCAATCACCAGTCCCCAGTCCCCAATCCCCATTCCCCCAGTATCATTGAAAAGCAACTTGGTATAAGAGGGTGTGAGTAGGTGAAAATAGCACTGATCGTAATTTCGGCGGTGGTTGTGGGATTATTTGTGGTATTTGAGATCGGACTGCGATCGCTCTTCGGTTTTGGTAATCCCCTAATTTATATTGGTGATGAGCAGATTGGTTATTTATTAGCTCCTAACCAACGTACCCGCCGTTTTGGTAATCGCATTGAAATTAATGAATATTCTATGCGAGGTAGTCCGATCAAAAAGATACCTGCAACTTCTGGATTGCGAATTCTACTATTAGGTGATTCTATCGCTAATGGTGGCTGGTGGACAGATCAAACGAATACAATATCTAATTTGATAATGCGTTCTCTAGTATCATCCACTAATAGTAATTACCAGGAAGTAGAAGTGTTAAATGCTTCAGCTAACTCTTGGGGGCCAAGGAACGAATTAGCTTATTTAGAGAAGTTTGGCAATTTCAACGCGCAAGTAGTGGTGTTATTAATTAATACCGATGATTTGTTTGCTACTCCTCCTACTTCTTTGCCAGTAGGACGCGATCGCAACTATCCAGATCGTAAACCGCCTCTGGCGTTAGCGGAAGTGTGGCAGCGTTATATCCTTAAACAAAAGCCAATTCCCGAACTACAAGCCGTGCAAAATGAACCAGGCGATCGCGTGGGCATTAATTTGGAGGCGATCGCTAAAATTCAAGCCTTGACTCGCCAAAGCAACAGCCAACTTTTGTTAGTCATGACTCCCTTACTACGAGAAATTGGTGAACCTGGCCCCCGCGATTATGAAATTAAAGCACGTCAGCGCTTGAGCGATTTTACCAAAGCACAGCAAATTAACTATATAGACTTTTTACCAGCCTTCAATTCAACTACCAACCCGCAAGGTTTATTTCACGATCATATTCACCTCAACTTACAGGGCAATAAATTTGTCAGTGAAGTTATAGAGCGATCGCTTTTGAAAATACTAAATATCTCCAAAAATTAAAGCAGACTGTAGACAAAGCGGCATATCCCCAGGACACGGTTTATAACCGCCCGTTTCCCGTTAAGTTGACACAAATGAGCAGTGTGCCGCCCTTGTTTAGTACATAAATACTAGTTTATTTTTCTTCACTCAGCACTTCTGAAATGAGTTTGAATTATAGCCCACCAGTTCACTGAACTAGTGGGGCTAGAATAGAGATTCAGTAAATTTTGCAAGCCTGACTAGAAAGCCCTAATTTCTAGCAAGAGGCTTGCTTTTTCTTCAAAGACGAACCTACACCCAAGGCAGTAAACGCTAGCAAACCCAACATAGAAGCAGGTTCAGGGACTTTGGATACTTGAATAGAGCCAGAATTTTGATCTACTAGTGTTGATGTTCCCTGTTGATCGACATCTTTACGTAATTTCAAAGAGTCACCAACTGTTCCCTGGAAGAAATATTCTCCAATCACACCCGTCCCACCGGCAACATCCAAGGGGCCAAACAATGTGTGAGTAGAAGTATCAAAGTTGAAAGCAAAGAAGCTAGATTGTGAGACTCCACCAGTAACGGTGTTGTAAGTTCCTAGAAGATTGTTAGATGGGTCTAAGAAAGAGACATTCAAGGATTGTAAAAAGTTGGTTGCTCCACTACCACTTTCTGAAATAATTATAGGTGCTGTAGCCTCGTCGTAGCTAAATGAACCTATTGCTGAATAACCAGCATTACCTAGCCAGTTAAAGTTGAAATCAATAGCTTGGGCTGGGTTGTTAGCACCAGCGATCGCAACCGTCAAAGCAGCACTAGTAGTAGCGATTTTGGCGAAAATATTTCTCATGGTCATAACTCCAAAATTGATTGATATGATGCAGATATCAGGGCATTAAACAATACTAAGCTTACGATAGAAACATCTGTACGTAAATACCGCATAAAAATACGTATCAAATGTAATAAATTAATAAAGAAAAGCATTTTTTTCGTGAAGTTTTGCATAAAATGCCAAGTTTATCTAACAAACCTTCTGCCGCAAGCTAGAACTGCCCTCAGCTAAAAATCACGAGCGATCGCCTGAGAATAACTGATAAAGTTGAGCTACGCAAAGTTGAAAACAGTGTTATATGCCTGGGTTTCTATTAGAAGTTGGTACAGAAGAACTACCTGCAAGTTTTCTCAGTGATGCTTTAGTGCAATGGCAGGAACGCATTCCCCAAAGCTTGGAAGCAAACAGCCTCAAGGGCGCAAGTGTCCAGGTGTACGGTACTCCCCGGCGGCTGGCGGTATTGATTACAGGGCTACCATCCCAGCAACCAGACCGAGAAGAAGAAATTAAAGGACCCCCCGCCCAAGCTGCCTTTAAAGATGGTCAGCCGACAGCAGCAGCAGCAGGCTTTGCCAAAAAGCAAGGTGTGGAACTGGATGCACTATCTGTTCGCCCCACTGACAAAGGGGAATTTGTCTTTGTTCTGAAAAAAATTACCGGTCGTCCGGTGGCGGAAATTTTGACAGAACTTGTTCCTCAGTGGATTTGGGGTTTAGAGGGTAAGCGGTTAATGCGTTGGGGTAATGGGGATGCAAGGTTTTCCCGACCAATTCGTTGGCTGGTAGCTTTGTTAGATGAGACAGTGCTGCCTTTAGAATTAGTGAATGGTTCTAAGACTGTTCAGAGCGATCGCATTTCTCAAGGTCATCGCGTTTTACATCCTGAACCTGTGATAATTGCCCAGCCGACTGATTATGTTACCGCCCTCAAGTCTGCTTATGTCAACGTTGACCCAGAAGAACGGGCAAATCTGATCAAAGAGCAAGTAAATGCAGTAGCAGAAAATTTAGGTGGGTATACAGTAATTTACCCCGATTTGTTAGCAGAAGTAATCAACCTTGTAGAATATCCTTCCGCAGTTGTCGGGAAATTTGAACCAGAATTTTTAGAATTACCAACTGAAGTAATTACTGAAGTTATGGTTACTCATCAGCGTTATTTTCCTGTATTCAAACCAGGGAGTTTTGAGCAAGAATTATTGCCTAATTTCATCACCATTTCTAACGGCGACCCGAAAAAATCAGATATTGTTGCCGTCGGGAATGAAAGGGTAATTCGTGCCAGATTAGCTGATGGCAGATTTTTCTATGAAGCTGATTTAACTAAGCCAATAGATAACTTTTTACCCCAGTTGGAGAAAGTCACTTTCCAAGAAGAATTGGGTTCGGTGCGTACCAAGGTAGATAGAATAGTTAAAATTGCCGAGCAAATTAGCAGTCAATTAGAATTAGCGGAAGATCAAAGCCAAAGAATCCAACGTGCTGCTTTATTATGTAAAGCAGATTTGGTGACACAAATGGTGTATGAATTCCCCGAATTGCAAGGCATTATGGGAGAGAAATATGCCTTAGCTAGTGGTGAAGATGCCGAAGTAGCAAAAGCAATTTATCAACATTATTTGCCAAAGGGAGCCGGTGATATTTTACCTGGAACACTCACAGGTAAAATTGTCGGTTTGGCAGATAGATTAGATACTTTAGTGAGTATCT
The DNA here is from genome assembly GCF_036916985.1 of Nostoc sp. Classification (GTDB taxonomy): domain Bacteria; phylum Cyanobacteriota; class Cyanobacteriia; order Cyanobacteriales; family Nostocaceae; genus Nostoc. Next base: position 28,842 of record NZ_JBALFD010000035.1, on the reverse strand, counting down.
TTGGTTTAGGTTTAATTCCCTCTGGTTCCTCTGATCCCTTTGCCTTACGCCGTGCTGCGAATGCTGTAGTTAAAATTGTTTGGTTTGATAACTTGCCGATAAATTTAGATGATTTATTGAAGGAGATAGCAACAGATTTTGCAGCCAAATATCACAAAGAACAGACATCATTAACCACAGCATTACAAGAGTTTTTCTTGCAACGCATCCGCACTTTACTACAAGAAGAAAAGCAGATTGATTACGACTTAGTAAATGCAGTTTTGGGAGAAAATGACCCAGAATACACAGAACGGACGTTAAAAGATTTATTGGATGTACGCGATCGCGCCTTATACTTACAACAAATCCGCAACGACAGTACCTTAGATAACATCTACGAAACCGTTAACCGTTCCACACGATTAGCCGCCCAAGGTGATTTGGATACAAAACAACTAGAACCAACAACCGTAGTTCGTCAAGAATTATTCCAAAAACCCTCTGAGAGTGCTTTGTATAATGCGCTAATCGAATCAGTACCACAAACTCAAGCAGCACAGCAGACACGAAATTATCAACTGTTAGTAGCAGCACTCACAAAAATTGCTCCAGCAGTTAGTAACTTCTTTGATGGCCCAGATAGCGTTTTAGTTATGGACTCCGATCCAGAAATTAAGCGTAATCGCTTGCATCTGCTGGGATTAGTTCGCAATCATGCCCGTGTTTTAGCTGACTTTGGTGCGATCGTTAAAAATCTGTAGCGTAGGTTAACAAAAACTGGTGTAATTTTTGCCAATAAACGCTAGTATAGGGAGTGCTTAACCAGGGACACTCTGCTGCAATCTATGCCTAGAGCTACTGTTATTGGATTGGGAAAGTCCGGTGTTGCTGCGGCGAGATTGTTGAAACGGGAAGGTTGGGAGGTAGAGCTGAGTGATGGCAACACCTCCAAAACCCTCCTAGAACAACAACAACAACTCGCTGCCGAGCAAATAACCGTAAAACTCGGCCAATCTCTAGAATTAAATGGTGCTAATTTACCCCAATTAATAGTCGTTAGTCCTGGCGTGCCTTGGGATATTCCCGTCTTAGTTGAGGCACGCCAATTAGGTATTGAAACCATTGGCGAAATGGAACTCGCTTGGCGAAATTTACAATCGCTGCCTTGGGTAGGAATTACCGGCACTAATGGCAAAACTACTACCACAGCTTTAATTGCTGCCATTTTCCAAGCAGCAGAATTAAATGCACCAGCCTGCGGTAACATCGGCTATGCCGCCTGTGATGTTGCCCTATCCCAGGGAGCAGGGAGCAGGAAGCAGGGGGCAGGGGGAGCATTTGATAATTCCTCACTCCTAACTCCTAACTCTTCACTCGATTGGGTAATTGCGGAAATTAGCAGCTATCAAATAGAATCTTCGAGTTCTCTTGCTCCCCGGATCGGTGTTTGGACGACTTTTACACCGGATCATCTGAGTCGCCATCAGACTTTAGAGAACTATTACAACATCAAAGCTAAGTTATTACGTCAGTCGGAGTTGCAAGTATTCAATGGCGATGATGCCTACTTGAGCCAGCTAGGTTTAAGTGCTTGGCCTGATGCTTATTGGACAAGTGTCAGAGGCAAAGATTTTCTGATTAGCGAAAAAGGCTTTTACATTGAGGACGGCTGGGTTGTGGAAAAATTGACTGCAACCTCTGTACCAGAACCAATTGTGAAAGTATCTAGTTTGCGAATGGTGGGAGAACATAACCAGCAAAATCTGTTGATGGCAGTAGCAACAGCAAGATTAGCAGGAATTAATCATGATGCGATCGCACTTGCAATTCGAGAATTTCCTGGTGTTGCCCATCGTTTGGAGCATATCTGCACTTGGGAAGGTATCGATTTTATTAACGACAGCAAAGCTACTAACTACGATGCTGCTGAAGTTGGTTTAGCATCCGTTAACAGTCCAGCGATTTTAATTGCTGGTGGAGAAGCCAAAGCAGGAGATGATACTGGCTGGCTAGCAAAAATTCAAACCAAAACTGCTGCTGTGTTATTGATTGGTTCTGCTGCACCCGCATTTGCTAAACGTCTGCAAGAGGTAGGGTATCATAACTACCATATTGTGGAAACAATGGAAAGGGCAGTTCCCAAGTCAGCAGAATTAGCCAAGCAGTATCAAGCGCCTGTAGTATTGCTATCTCCGGCTTGTGCGAGTTTTGACCAGTACCCAAATTTTGAGGTGCGGGGCGATCGCTTCCGTCATCTATGCCTCGCTTGGGCGGGAGGTTGGAAACCCGCCAGAGTAGAACTTCCAGAACTTGAAAACTCTAGTCAACAGTCCATAGTTCAAAGTCGATAAGCATTGTTTGTCAACAAGTTCGTAGTAAGGACTAAAGTCCTTGTTTTCTAAGCACTAAAGTCCTTACTACAAATTCTTAAAACTAACTTTACAAAATATCTAGAAGTATTATTTAGTGCTAATTTAGTAGTTTTAAATTATTATATTTTGCTGTAGTTTGCAACTTCAACCTCATGAGCAATGCTTGTAGGTTTAGGAATAGGTAAACCATCTTCTAGTATTCCTTCTATATGAAATTCAATAGCTTCTGCAATCATCTGCTTGACTTCTTCTAAAGTTTCACCCACAGCGACACAACCTGGTAAATCAGGGACATAAGCGCCGTAGCTAGTTGCTCCCTTTTCAATCACAACTGTATAACGCATCAGTCTTCCTCCAATTGAGCTTGTCTCCAGATATTTTTCAGAGTACCAATTGGCACATCTACATTTGGCTTACCTGCTACTGTTACAGTACCAGGTTTATCAGGATGTTTGAACTGTCGATGACTACCTTTACTTCTAGCAAGATACCAACCATCAGCTTCCAGTCGTTTGATAACTTCGCGTACTTTCATGCTACTACTTATTTGTACAGTTAAAATTTCTGTTACAAATAGAGTGCCTTATTAAGAAAACAAAGTAAACGTAATTCTATCCGTCATTTTGTCGTGGTTTTCAGCATTACTACCCAACACATCAATCAACCAATAGGGCGATTTCCGGGATTGACTGCGTGAATATATTCACTACCCGATCGCGGTCTTCCTCGTTTATAATAAGCTTCTTCTGGTTTACCCCATCCTAGCTGCAAAATCATTTCCAAAAAGCTAGAATTTTCCCACTTGCATAAACTTGCCCATTCTGTTCTTTGAACAATTCTTTCTACATCAGATGTGATAATTTGTTGATGTTGTTTACTATTATTGAAACTTAAGTATAAGTCCATCCCGATAGTGACTTCATGCCAAAATTCTACGATGGAATTTTTAGCGGCTTTTAATATCTCTAAGTCACCATTGAGAGCAATTAACTCAGTATCTATTTCGGGATAGTGCAAGTTTTTTCCTTTAACTGTCAATTCCCGCCAAATAATACCAGAAACTCCATTTTCTTTCTGATACTCGTGAATTGCAGTTTTGAAATCTTGATAGGCAGTGAACTGTTGCAACCCATCAGTGCTGATAAACTGGTCAATTACCGGATTGCCAGAGATTTTTATTTCTAACTTTAAGCGTTTTCCTTTGAGGCAAGCTTGGCGTTCGGCTGCCAAAATTTGAATCAGTTCTTGGGTGGTGTAAACCTTTGACATTAGAATACACTCTATTTAGTCATTGGTCATTGGTCATTGGTCATTAGTCAGTTGTTACGGACTTATAGACTATAGATTAACTTTCTAATCATTATGCTTTGACATCGGCAGCAATGTAGTAACAGATATCACTAAAAATTAGGGCAGACCAATTTGGTCTACCCCATAAGTTATTTAGCTAACTCACTGCTAAACTCATTAAAGGCTCGCCGTTTTAGCTGTGCTGTTTCAGTGCGTGGTAATAAATCAAAGATTTTGCGAAATTGATCGTCTATCTCTTCAAAAGGTACTTGACCCTTTTTATTCAAAACTACCTCACCTGATTTATTTAACACCACGACTTGAGGAACACTCCCAGCATAGTAATATCCTGGTTCTGTTGGGTCGTAGGTCTCTTTAGGCGGGATAGTATCTACATTAATCGGCATAATCTCTGCTACCCGACCATAGAATTCCTGTACCCGTGAAATGGAAATGGCATATCTTTTGGAATCGCTACTATCATCCAGATAGAAAGCCAAAAATACGGGTTTATGTTCCGCTAAAGTCTGTGCGAGTGTCTGTCTGGGAGGAACCAATGAACCATTGCCAGCATAAACGACAAAGATGTTGCCATCATATAAATCATTATTAAGACCAGCAGATGCAGGCTGCATACTTATAATGAAAAGACTTACAAGCAACAACAGGCATTTGGACAACCACCTTCCACAGCCAGCAATTTGTTTATGTAAAAAAAGAAACTTTGTGCTATTCATCAAAAGGAACCTTGCAAGCTACTACTTGTCGTGAGTTTGTACTGAATTCGGCAAACTGGGTTGGATATGTAATTACGCCCACGCACTATTTTTTAAGATAACGCCTACTGAGATTATCTCTCGTAAGTGGTTGGTACTGCTATGCGGAAGTAAAAGGGACTTCCAACTAAAAAAATATCCCATCGTTTCGGTGAGCAGGGGAAGCAGGGGAGGAAGAATCTAACGATCAATCGTCTTCTGTCTCAAAATTGAATAATTTAATTTCTGGAAGTCCCAAAACAAAGGCGAAGTAGTGCAACAATCCAAAATTCAAAATTGGTATGGCTGGCTTTTTCAGCTAGGATTCGCTAAACTCACAAGATTAAATTTGCACTTTTAATTAGCAACTGCCAGAAGACTAGGGTACAGATGTGGGAAACAAAATACAATTCATAGATAGGCTGCGATTGGGTTTCGCGGTGTCCGTGGCAAAGAGTGTGACATTTATTGTGCGATCGCTCCGTCTCGGTGCTGCTAGTGTATTACCAGGCTCGATTGCTCGTCGCATTGAACCCAGACTCTTACAATTATTGAGTCAGCAAGTTAAAAACGGAGTGATTTTAATTGCTGGTACTAACGGCAAAACTACTACAGCGCTGCTTTTATGCACGATACTAGAACGCAAGGGTTTTCGTGTCACTCATAATTCTACAGGTGCAAATCTGGAAAATGGCTTGATGACGGCGCTGTTAGAAAGCACTAACTTACTAGGTACGCTAAATTCTGATTACGCCATTTTGGAAGTTGACGAAAATATTGTACCAAGAGTATTAGCGCCACTCCAGCCGCGAATCATTCTCTGTTTAAACTTGTTCCGCGACCAACTCGACAGGTACGGCGAAGTAGATACAATTAGTAAGCGTTGGACAAAAGTTATTTCTACCCTACCAGCAGAAACGGTAGTAATTCCCAATGCTGATGACCCAACTTTATCTAACCTTGGTCAGCAGCTACCCCAACGGGTGTTATTTTTTGGCTTGAATGAACCAGAACATTATCTCGAAGCAATTCCTCACGCTGTTGATTCTATTTATTGTCCAAAATGCGGACATTCTCTAGATTACAAGGGTGTTTATTTGTCTCATTTGGGAGATTTTACTTGTCCTAAGTGTGGTTTTACTAAAAGTAAACCAACTCTCGAAAGTAATGAATGGTCACAAATTCTAGTTGGTTTATACAACAAATATAATACTTTGGCAGCTGCCACTGCGGCTATCGAATTGGGAGTTGATGAAGTAACAATTAGAGATACTATTAATAAATTCCAAGCTGCTTTTGGTCGTGCGGAAGATTTAGTAATTAATGGCAAACGAGTGCGAATATTGTTATCAAAAAACCCTGTGGGAACGAATGAAACCATTCGCGTAGTTACTCAAAGCACAGATAAAACCACATTGCTAGTATTGAACGATCGCACACCCGATGGCACTGATGTATCCTGGATTTGGGACGTAGACACCGAGAAATTAGTTGAACGCGGCGGAACTATAGTAGTGAGTGGCGATCGCGTCTACGATATGGCACTACGTCTACGTTACAGCCAAAAGTCCACGGAGAGTAACTTAAATTTAATTGTCGAAGAAGATTTGCGACAAGCGATCGCAACTGCATTAGAGCATACACCAGAGAATGAAACTCTGCATATTCTACCAACCTACTCAGCCATGCTAGAAGTGCGAGAAGTTTTGACTGGTCGGAAAATTCTTTAAATTTGTCATAGGGCATTGGGTATTGGGCATTGGTTATTCTCCCCCAGTCCCCACCCAGTCCCCAGTCCCCAATCCCCAGTCCCCAATCCCCAATCCCCAAATTTATGACTTCTCAAAATTTAGAATTAACAATTGGTTGGCTTTATCCAACGCTGATGAGTACTTATGGCGATCGCGGTAATGTAATTACTATAGAACGTCGCGCTCAATGGCGGGGATACGATGTGAAAGTGTTACCCCTCGATCAAAATTCCACAGCCGCAGATATTAAAACTGTAGATGTAATCGTTGGTGGTGGCGCACAAGATCGTCAGCAAGAAATTGTCATGCGTGATTTGCAAGGTGCGAAAGCTGATGCAATGCGTGACAAAATCGAAAATGGCACACCAGGAGTATTTACTTGCGGTTCACCCCAATTACTGGGACATTATTATGAACCAGGCTTGGGACAACGAATTGATGGTTTGGGAATACTCGATTTAGTTTCTGTGCATCCTGGTGAAAATACTAAGCGCTGTATTGGAAACTTGGTAATTGAAGTGACAGCCTCACGTCTGGCGCGAGATTTAAAAGAGATGACAGGTAGCACACCTTATTTGGTAGGCTTTGAAAATCACGGCGGACGCACCAAGTTGGGAAAAGTGGAAGCTTTAGGGCGAGTGGTGTACGGTTTGGGAAATAATGGTGAAGATGGGACAGAAGGAGCATTTTATCAGAATGCGATCGCTACTTATTCTCACGGCCCTTTATTACCGAAAAATCCCTTTGTCGCCGATTGGTTAATTCAAACAGCACTGCGACTGAAGTATAACGAAGCGATCGCATTACAACCTTTAGATGATAATCTTGCTGTACAAGCACGAGAAGCAATGTTTAAGCGGTTGAAAGTGAGTTTACCAAGTGCTGCTGCGACGAAAGTTTAACGCATCTAACCTAAGTACCTTGTCCCCCTTGTCCCCCTGCTGCTAACCTTTTTCATTCTATGCTGCCAGTCATCTATTCTGACGAATTTTTAGATCACAAGACTGGAAAATACCATCCTGAAAAACCAGAACGCTTGATAGCGATCGCAAATGCCCTCAAAGAAGCTACATTTGCAGATCAAATTACCTGGCGATCGCCTACACCAGCATCCGAACAGCCTTTACTGATGTCTTCTTTGGTTAGAGCGCATAGCCCAGCCTACATCAAAAAACTTTGGCAAATCGCCTCTAGTGGCGGCGGCCCTTTGGATGGAGATACGCCAGTTTCCCCGCGCAGTTATGATGTGGCATTGTTAGCAGTCAGTGCATGGTTGGATGGAGTTGAGCTTGTGTTAAAGTCGGCTAATCCAGCTTTTGTACTAGCGCGCCCCCCAGGACATCACGCAGAAAGTGATGCGGGGATGGGCTTTTGCCTATTTTCCAATGCCGCGATCGCTGCTTTATTCGCCCTTGAACAACCCGAAGTTAACCGCGTCGCCATCCTCGATTGGGATGTACATCACGGTAATGGTACTCAGTCCATTGTAGAAATTTATCCCCAAATTGCTTATTGTTCGTTACATCAGTACCCTTGTTATCCCGGTACTGGGAGAGCTACAGAACGGGGCTTTCACAATAATGTCCTCAACTTGCCTGTAGCCCCAGGTAGCGATATTACAGTATATCAGCCACTATTTGAAAATAAGGTAGTACCGTTTTTAGCCAACTTTCAGCCGGATTTACTAATTGTCAGTGCTGGTTACGATGCCAATGCGGAAGATCCTTTGGCAAGTATAAATTTGCAGCCAGAAGACTACGCTTTATTTACTGATTATTGTCTAGGTGTAACTCGTAAAATTCTGTTTGGCTTAGAAGGTGGTTACGACTTTGATACTCTTTCTCAATCAGTTGTAGCAACGATTGAACGTTGTTTAGTCTAGGCTTTCTCGTCTTCGTGCTGAGTTTCGAGCCAGCGATCGCTCTTGGCCTCTCCCATTGGGAGAAGTTTTGATGATTGCGGCAAGCCTTCTAAGTAAGTCGGCGTAAATAATTATTGTTGGGATAAGGCAGGGGGCAGGGAGCAGGGAGCAGGGGGAGAGAGGGTTTGAGCCTTGTTTACTTTTCTTCACACAGTTTGGTTTTATTGTGCCGACTTACTTAGTACGGGATTCCTAACTTCTCGCTGAGTGGGGATTCTCAGTTATTACTCGGCAATGCTTCGGTCAGAAAAAGTTCTTGACTTATCTTTTGATAAGATGTAATTTATCAATATTAAGACATAACTACGGTAAATCAATAAATTCACAGTAGTTTTAATAAAAACAAGATTTTTTATATATCAATATAAGCAAACTTTCTATTGAAAAACTGAATAATCCCTTTTCACTTTCATGTCAAGAAATATAAATTTTAATTGGTAGAGTAATTATTACCAACTTCAGATAATAAAGCCTTATTTCAGAATATTTATAGTTGTTGTTGAAGTCAGTATCAGCTTTATGAAGGCTGGTGAAAATTTTACTATTCTGTTTATGAACTGCAACCGCCCAATCTAGTAAAAGACGGCGTAAATAAACCACTCATGACCAATCAATGAAACCTTTACGCTGTATTTATTTTTAATTTTTAATTTTTAATTTTTAATTCCGCCTTGCGGTACTAGGGGGTTAATTTCTACAATGTCAAAGCTAGGGAAAAATTGTTGTTTTCTGACTTTTTTAACGTTACTGTTTGTTCTCTTGATTAACTCAACTACATTTGCAGCCACGATTGACACCACACAAAGCAACTGTCCTCAAGAGATGGCGCTAATTCCCGAAGGTAGTTTCAAAATAGGGTCAGATAATTCTAGTTTTGTCGAAGAGCAATCGGCAGAGAATGTAACAGTCACTTCCTTCTGCATTGACAAGTACGAAGTCACAAACGCCCAATTTGCTCAGTTTGTCCAAGCAACTGGATATGTGACAGTTGCAGAACGTCCCTTATCTAAAGAAGAGTTTCCCGATCTACCTGATGAGCAGCGATCGCCAGGTTCCCTCGTATTCCAGATCGCAAAGCCAGGTGAGAGCTTTTTGAGTTGGTGGCATTGGACAACAGGAGCCAATTGGCGACATCCCTTTGGGCCCGACAGTGCAATCGCTACAAAAGAAAATCATCCAGTCGTTCACATTGCCTACGAAGATGCGATCGCTTACGCCAAATGGGCGGGAAAATCACTACCTACTGAAGCTCAGTGGGAATACGCTGCCCGTGGTGGATTAGACAACACAACCTACATTTGGGGCAATCAGTATTCTGAGAAAAAAGCTAACACCTGGCAAGGAATATTCCCTTTTTTCAACACTACAAGTGATGGTTATATGGGTACATCTCCAGTCGGCTCCTTTCCACCCAATGGTTATGGTCTTTATGACATAGCTGGTAACGTCTGGGAATTGACCCTTGACTGGTTTGCTTTAGGACATGACAGCAAAACTCATAGCATGAACCCCACAGGCCCAAAGCAGAGTTTTGACCCCAACAAACCCACAGAGATTGCCCTACACGTAATTAAAGGAGGCTCTTATTTGTGTGCGCCCAACTATTGCAGCCGCTACCGCCCAGCAGCACGCGAGTCTCAAGCCCCCGACACCGGAACAACGCATATCGGCTTTCGCTTGGTGAAGAACTTGAAGTAAGTCGAAGGGATTGGGTATTGGGGATTGGGGACTGGGGATTGGGCACAAAAGCCAGAAGGGCAAAGAGTAAAAACTTACTCCAACTTCCCATCTACTCCCCAGTCCCCAATCCCTATTCCCTATTCCCCAGTCCCCAGTCCCCAGTCCCCAATCCCTATTCCCCATGCCTAATGATTCAAAGGATTAAATACATGTCACGTTTACTTTGGCGATCGCTCGCCCTCTCTTTCCTCATCATCTTGTTTACATTCACTGGCCCTTCTGTCGCAGCCACATCAAAAATTCTGCCGATTCCTGAAGAGTCGTTCAAAGGCAAAATCGGCATTACCTACAAAGATTCAAAACCAGATTTTCCGTCATCAATTACCGCTCCGGCACAAGCTCCCAATGTGCTGCTAATACTGCTCGATGATGTGGGCTTTGGACAAGCAAGTACCTTTGGCGGCCCAGTCGAAACTCCTAATTTGACTCGCTTGGCCGAAAGAGGATTACGCTATAACCAATTCCACACTACAGCCCTCTGTTCACCGACACGGGCAGCATTGTTAACTGGGCGCAATCATCACTCAGTAAGTACAGGTGTAGTCACAGAGTTAGCTACAGGTTATCCAGGTTACACGGCGATTTTGCCTCAGAGTGCTGCCACTGTGGCAGAAGTGCTGCGTCAAAATGGCTATAACACGGCTGCTTTCGGCAAATGGCACAACACGCCAGACTATGAAACCAGTGCCGCCGGCCCTTTTGATCGCTGGCCGACAAGGTTAGGGTTTGAGTATTTTTACGGTTTCTTAGGTGGTGATACTAACCAATGGTCTCCGGCTTTGGTAGAAAATACCAAACGGGTGGACAAACCTAGCGATAACCCAGATTATCACTTGACCCCAGATTTAGTAGACCATGCGATCGCCTGGATTCGCTCTCAACAATCTATTGCTCCTGACAAACCTTTCTTTACTTATCTTGCTACTGGTGCTACCCACGCACCCCACCACGCGCCCAAAGCCTGGATTGACAAATATCAAGGCAAGTTTAACCAAGGGTGGGATAAATTGCGGGAAGAAACCTTTGCTCGTCAGAAACAACTGGGTGTGATTCCAGAAAATGCCCAGCTAACTCCCCGTCCCAAAGAACTACCGGCTTGGGATTCCCTATCGGCAGAACAGCAGAAACTCTATAGCCACATGGTAGAAGTGTTTGCCGGATTTTTGGCACATACAGACTATGAAGTGGGACGGTTGATTGATGGCATAGATCAACTTGGCGAACTAGATAACACCTTAGTAATTTACATAGTCGGGGACAACGGTGCTAGTGCCGAAGGTGGTTTAACAGGCAGTGTCAATGAGTTAAAAGTCTTCAATGGCGTACCCGAAAACCCAGAACAACTACTAGCCTCAATTGATGAATTGGGAAGTCCTAAGACATTCAATCATTTTCCTGCGGGTTGGGCATGGGCGGTGAATACTCCTTTCCAATGGACAAAACAAATCGCCTCTCACTTTGGCGGGACTCGGAATCCCTTAGTAATTTCTTGGGGCGATGCCTCCGGCGGGCTTCGCCAACGCATCAAAGATCGAGGAGGACTCCGCAGCCAATTCCATCATGTAATTGATATTGCGCCCACCATTTTAGAAGCTACAGGAATTACTGCCCCGACTCAAGTCAATGGAGTCAAACAACAACCGATTGAAGGTACTAGCCTTGCCTACACCTTTGATGATGCCGATGCTGCTTCCCATCGGAAAACTCAGTATTTCGAGATGCTTGGTAATCGAGCCATTTACGATCAAGGCTGGATTGCGGCGGCTCGTCATCCTCGTTTGCCTTGGCAAGCTACTATCAAAGCTGACTTTGATCGAGATCCGTGGGAACTATACAATATTGAGAAAGATTTTAGTGAAGCGAACAATTTAGCCGATCAAAATCCCGAAAAGCTGCAAAAACTCCAGAAATTGTTTTTGTCTGAAGCCAAGAAATACCAAGTATTACCATTAGACGATCGCGCTTTTGAACGGTTTGATATCCAACTCCGCCCCAGCTTACTTACAGGACGCACCAGCTTTACTTACTATCCAGGCACATTCGGAATTCCAGAAGGTAGTGCCCCCAACATCAAAAATCGCTCCTTCAGCATCACTGCAAATGTGGATATTCCTGAAAGCGGTGCAGAGGGCATTCTATTGACACAAGGCGGACGCTTTTCTGGTTGGAGTTTCTTCCTTGAGGATGGCAAGCCGACTTATGCTTACAATTTCGTCAATGCTGAACGCTACATTATTCAATCTACAGAAACAGTACCCACAGGTAAATCTACACTGCGATTTGATTTTGACTACGACGGTGGCACTCTTGGGACTGGTGGAACTGGCAAACTATTCATCAACGACAAACAGGTAGCCGAGGGTCGAATTGCCAAAACTATCGCTTTTCGTTGGGCCCTTGACGAAACCTTTGATGTTGGTCGCGATACAGGTACACCTGTAGTTGAAACCTACAAAGTCCCCTTTGCATTCACAGGAAACTTACAGCAAGTCACTCTTGATATCAAGTCAGAACAACCTCAAATAGAACAAAACGTAGGGATTTCCAAGAAATAATCTTGTGGGGTGGGCATCTTGCCCGCCCAGTAACCAAAGGCGCTCATATAGCTCACCCCACAATAAATAATTGGATATTTTTTTAATCAAAAATTATGAGCGATATCTTTTCACTAATTGACATCTTTCCACTAATCGACAAGCTAGCATTTCTCACATTTATTGTTGCCACCATGCTGGGTACTGGTTTACGTCTAACCGTACAGCAGATTTGGGAACCACTCCGCAATATTCGTTTAATCGTCTTATCTTTGGTAGCAAATTTTGTTTTGGTACCACTTTTTGTGTATTTGCTGTTGCAAATAGTGCCTCTGAGTGAACCAATCAAAGATGGTTTCATCATTATGGCAATAGCAGCAGGCCCCCCAGCTTTACCCAAACTTGCTCAAATAGTCAAAGGTAATGTGGCTTTCTCTACAGGATTAATGATGTTGCTGATGTTTGGCACAATTATATATATGCCTATCGCACTGCCCTTAGTTTTGCAAGGAGTACAAGTTAACTCTTGGGACATTGCCAAACCCTTGCTGTTTTTGATGTTAAGCCCATTAGCCATAGGGTTATTTATCAAAGCCAAGTTTGCTACGATCGCCTCTAGCTTCCAGCCGATTGTGTCGAAAATATCTAGTGCTGGATTATTTTTAGGTCTAGCAGTGAGGCTTGCTGTACACTTTTACGAAATTATCACTTTACTGCAAACAGGTGCAATCTTAGTTTGTGCGGTTTTCATTGTATTTTCCTTTTCTGTAGGTTATCTTTTGGGCGGCCCTGGTATCGATACCCAACGAGTACTAGGAGTAGGAACCGCTCAACGCAATTTTGCCGCAGCATTATTAGTGGGTACGAGCAATTTCGACGATCCCAACGTCGTGAGCATCATTATGGTGACGAGTTTACTAATGTTGGTCATAGTTCTCATCGCCGGACAAAAGTTTACAGAAATTCAAGAAGAAAAGATTCTAGAAATAGACCAGGTAAAAGTTTCGTAAATTGGGGACTGGGGACTAGGGACTAGGGAAAGTATGGGGGCTAGAGGGGAAGTTGGAGTAAGTCTTTCCCCTGCACTCCTCCGGCTCTTGTGCCCAGTCCCTAATCCCCAATACTTCGGCTAACTTTCCTACGGGACGCTACCGTAGCTTGCTTCCCCAGAGGGGTACGATTGCGCTCAGGGTCAGTCCCCAGTCCCCAGTCCCCAATCCCCAGTCCCCAATCCCCTACTTCATCAAATCTTCAGAAAGAAAAATTTTAAGCAGTGTTCTGAAAGAGCTAAAGTTTTGTTAAGATGCAATTGCTAGCAGTTTCTCAGCGAAATACACCTATCAGGGTGTGGAGAAATAAAAAGTACTAGCAGCACAAAGTTCAAAAGGTGAAGCAATGACCACCTATATTTTTTTCGATGAAGCCCTGCGGATACTGACAAATGCCTATTTGATATCAATAGTGCTGTTAATAGCAGCTTCTAGTATAGGTTTGGCGGTAATTGAGACAATAGAAAAGACAGGAGAACGCTAAAGTTTACAAACGGCAATGTAGTTCCTGCCAAAAAACCATTGGGTGCAAGTGTTCGCCTTGAATGAATCCTGGGAACACTAAGATATGAAAGTCTCATAGCGTTATAGTCTTACCTGTAAATCTACCAAACACACAGGTAGCTATAACGCTATTGGGACTCTAACCAAGGAGCTACTACAATGGGTCTATTCGACGCTGTGTTGGGCACAGAAAGCCAAACCCAAGCAGCACTCAATCCAGCGGAAGCTTTTGCTGTCATTATATTGACGGCAACAGCTTCAGACGGTTATCTTTCTGTTGAGCAAGCAAATTCTATCATTTCTGTGTTGTCTCGGATGAAACTTTTTAAAAGTTATCCCCACGAAATGATGGACAGGCTGTTTGACAAAATCTTGGGCATTCTCCAGGGTGATGGCTTTAATGCTTTGTTTAATGCAGCAAAAGATTCTTTATCTCAAGACTTGCGAGAAGCAGCCTTTGCAGTAGTGACCGATTTAGTCCTAGCTGAAGGTATTGTACTTGAAGAAGAAAAAAACTTTTTAAATGATCTATATCAAGCTTTAGGGGTTTCTAGTGAGATAGCAATACAAATTGTGCAAGTAATCTTGATTAAAAATCGCGCATAGGGTGTGGAACATAACCTGTTATACCTACCTGATTAAATTGTATGAGTAGCTTATAAACAAAGCATGGCAAGGAAGTTCAGCTTCTTTGCCACTATTTTTTGCTATTCAAAATTATTTATCAAGAAGAACTTAGAAGCCAAGTCGCTTGTCTACGAGACACTGCGCGTAGCTTGCTTCTTTGGGAAACATCCCAATTTTGTAAATTTACCAAAATCGTTACTTGTCATTGCGAATGAAGCGTACCCCTACCGGGATCTTGCTCCAAGAGTTGCAAAATAAAGCAATCGCAAACTACAGATGTTGCGATTGCTTTGCTTCACTGCGTTCCACTCGCAATGACAAATTATGTTTTACACATTTGGGATGCTCCCGCTTTTCTGTAAGGGCACATGGATAGAGTATTCTGAATTCTGTTAGCGCAGCGGGGCGTAGCCCATTCTGAATTCTGACTCTTGAACTACGAGCTTATTTTTTCTCAATATAACTCTGCCACATTTGCTGATAAGCCTTCTCCATCTCACGAGTAAACTGCTTACCATTCCAAAGGGGTGCTGTTTGTCGAGATGCTTTCAGTTTCAAAACCACCTGCTGGCGTAAAGCTTCATCTTTACCCAAGCGCACACCCCATTCTATATACTCTTCATCTGTCCAGGCAATGCCTTCTGTAATACCCGCATTCATCATCATAGTGTAGCTGTTACGTGCTGCAAATTGTTGTCCAACTCTGGTTACTAAAGGGATACCCATCCAGAGGGTTTCTAGGGTTGTCGTAGCTCCGTTGTAGGGAAAAGTATCTAATACGATATCAGCAATGCCTAAATTAGCACGATGAACTGCCTCTGAATGAACTTGTGGTAAAAATCGTAACCGAGAACAATCTACACCCTCTTCTTCGGCAATTTGGTAAAAGAAGCGTTTAATTGTTTCCTCCTCAGCAAGTCCTTTAATCAAAAAGTAGCTGTTAGGTACTTGTTTAATAATTTGCATTTGCCATTTTGTCGTTTCTGGATGGCGTTTATATCCTCTTTGAGCGCTGAGATAGACAACGGCATCCATAGGAATATCCAAGTCATCGCGGCGGAGAGTTGGGACACCAACTTCAAAACCATCTACTGCTATATAAGTTTGGGGTAATCGCCATATTTTTTCTGTATAGTAATCTTGTGCATCATTTGGTAGTACATAAGGATCTGCAATAAAGTAATCAATTGCAGGTATGCCTGATGCATCCCATCCCAGCCAAGTAACTTGAATTGGTGCTGGCTTGAGTGCCATCACTTCACTGGTAATATCTAGAGTGATACTGTCAAGGTCAATTAAAATATCAATTTCATCTTGATATATCTGGTCAGCAATTTCTAGACCATTCATACCTAATTGACGAGGTTTGCCTGCCTGACCTAGATACCACTCTTGGAGATAGTCATTTACTAATGTGTAGTTAACAAAATAAGTATGAATATCAAATTTATCTCGGTCATGATGTTGAAATAACCAGCGAGCTAACCAACCAACAGAATGATTCCTTAAAGCGTAAGATACATAACCAATTTTTAACTTCTTAGCAGGGAAAGATAAATCTCTATTATTGATATTTTTGTGACAATAAATTTTTCCTTCTGATTGGGCAATAGCTTTAATATAAAAGTTAAAAACTTCAGCTAATTCATTATGAATAGCTCGGAAATCCGCAGGAGTATCTTTAATGTGAGGTATCGCAAAAGATGGCGTAAGCAACCGTAAGATTCTTCCTTCTTCTAAAGGAATTCGTTCAGCTTTAATAAACTGTTGAAACACAGTTTCCAATTCTTGACAAGTTGTACATATCTCTTGCCAATATCCCCCTGCTGACATTAAACCCCTTAACAGCAAATGGAGGGCAAAAATTTTATCAGCCAATCCTGTTGATAAGGAATAACACAATCTAGCTGTCTCTATACCTTGAGAATAATTACGAGCATCTTGATAAAAAGTCGCCAAGTGCCGCAAAATTTCTACATTATCTGGCTCCAATCGTAAGTGCAATTCCAGCAGAGATGCTGCTAGTAAAGGCTGCCGCAAAGTATGGCCAATTTGGATAGCAGCAGGAAGCAGTAGAGAGAAGCATTGATGAGTTTCAGTGAAATAAGGAAGACTAGCTTCTATTAAACTTATATTAATTGGATGTAATGGGAGAGTATTTAAAAATTCTTTTAAAAATTGGATTAATAATTCGGTATTGATTTCTATATTTTCTTTTGCATTTAACGTTTCAATTAATCCCCAATCATTCAAATTATCAATTTCTTCAAATTCTTCTAATTTGATAGAAAGTATAAGGATTTGAAGCAAATTATTTATATTAATAGGATTAATTTCCCGTATATGCTGGCGAATTAGCCAAGCTAGAGAATATTCTGCCAGTATCTCGCGTCTTTCAGCTTCTATTTGTAAAAATTGAAATAGTTCATTTATCCAAATTGGTAACTGATCTTCATTTGCCTCTGTTATTGGCACCATCCAAGTCATTTGAGCTTCTGTTTCTTGCCCTTGTAATAGCAGTAGTAACCCTAAATGCCAATAATAAGAGATAGTATTTGGCTCTATTTCTATTGCTTGTTCGTATAACTCTGCTGCTTGCGAATATTTTTCTTGAATGAAGTATTGTTCAGCTTGATTTTGCCAATTACATATATCAGTAATCATTTTGATTCTCTTAGAAAAAATATGAGCAGTCTGATTGTAAATAAATCACAAAGCTGAAATAAAGTGGATAGAAGAATCTACCCACTTGGGAAAATACGTAATTTAGCTTAATAAAAGTCGTGATGGCAACTTAAGTTTTATATCAAGTGTTGCCAATGAGTAATTTTTATCTACTAACTCACATGTCTACTTAGATAAGCTGCTAAAGTTGGTGGGGCAAGTAACCAAACCACTGATTGTCGTTACATCTGCACCACTGTTAACTTTTGCTTTATCAGCTTCACACAAAGTAGCTATAGTAGTAGCTTCACCCGTACCAGTTTGAGTTACTACACCCACGCCGCCGATATAACTTTTGAGAGGTGCGAGAGGAACGACTGTTGCTGCTTGGTTGGTTACTAGGGTACTACTAGCACCACCACCAGCAATTGAGTATGTGTAATTTGTGGTTTGTGTTGCAATACCAAGACCTAAGTTACCAATATCAGCTTGACCCGCAAATGCGTTTTTTTCTAAGTAAAATGCTTGTTGGGCGCGGTTCATGGAACCTATATAAGTTTTAGCTTCTGACTGCTTGGCTTTGTTAGCTTGGTTCAAGAAAGAAGGTAGAGCGATCGCAGACAAAATACCGATGATGATAATTACTACCAATAATTCAATAAGTGTAAAACCCTCATTTTCTTTCTTTTTGTCGAGGATGTGGTGAAGAAACTTGGCTTTTAATTCGGTTTTCATAAGTGTTTTCCCTGGTCTAGGAAGTGGTTGTGTGTTCTAGATGTAACTTACCCACTTGCGATCGCTTTCCTATCACCTTCAGAAAAAAAGTTTGGTTAAATGGGGTTACATAATCCAAAATCCCTGTATTTCAAAGTCCCTAGCCTACACCAAGGCGATCGCAGGTTTCTTGTTTCCAAGTCGTCCTCTTCTATATACGCTAAGATAAACCCTGCGCCAGAAGCAGAGATTTTGTCATTGCACAATCTTTGACAGCTATTTTCAGGTAAATAGACCATGCGGTAGGGTCACAGCATTGCCTATTGGTGTCAACTTAAGCTGGAAATAGCTTATCTGTTGGCTTCCATACCCGCCCGGAAATAAATTTTCGGGCTAATAGCTTAAGTCTACTGAAGTAGACTGGAGATTTTTGGCGATATTTAGTCATCTTCAGATGACTTTAGCTATGAGGCGGGAATTTCAATTCCCGACGGACGAGCGGTTTCACGTTAAGTTGACACCAATGAGCATTGCTTTGCCCTTACGACAGATGTGGTTTAAATACATCAAAACTGCTGTAATATCTAAAAATTGGCGCTTAAACCCACACGGAAAGTAAATCCAGGGCTATATATGCGATTAACTCGCTCATATTGCTCACCAAGTAGATTTTCTAAGTAAACTGTCAGTCCTAAATTGCTAGTTAGAGGTATACGACCGCTCAAATCTAAATTCACGAAAGACGGTGCAAAATCTGTAGGCTTGTCACTGGGGTTAGCGAAGATGGATCTACGAGCGCCACTATTGTAGGTAACATACAAATTAGCCTGCCAACCTGAATTTTGATAACCCACGCCAGTTTGCAGTACAGAGTAGGGAATCAAACCTAACTGCAAACCTCCCTCTGTTCCTGTTTTGATTTGAGCATCTGTATAAGTATAGTTGAGGAAAGTTGACCAGCTATTTGCAATTTTTAATTGCAATGCAGCCTCTAAACCATTGGTATCTACTAGTCCAATGTTTGCCCATTTTCCGGCGATGACTCCCAAGCGATCGCCTATACTACTACCAAAGTAAGTAAACTGTCCAATCAGATTTTGAGAAAAATTAACATCCACTCCCGCAGTCCAAGTAGAACCCGTTTCCGGTCTTAAATCAGGATTAGGTTCCCAACCATGAACTGTATCATAAACATACAACTGATCTAACCCAGGATTGCGTTGCCCTCCCGCCCAACTTCCATGCACTGCTACTATTGGTGTGACGGCATAACGCAACCCTACACTAGGGTTAAGATAATTTCCAAATTGGCTGTCAAAGCTTTGCCTTAAGCCTAAATCTATCAAAAAATTATCGCTAATATTCCAAGTATTGACAGCAAATAAAGCTGTATTGAACAAACTCCGATCTTCAGTTTCATTTTTGGCAATACTACTAGGATTTGTACTCAAAACATCACCGATTAAGTCGGTGTTTTTCAAGTCTAATCCCCAACGCAATTTATTATTGGCAGTAATTTTCCACTCATGATCTACCCTAGCTGTGAGTTGTTGTGTATCTAAAGCTCCTGTACGGTAAAATGCTCCGGTAGGGCCATAAGTGCTGAAATAATCTTGGTTATAACCAATTGAAGTTGTCAAATTAGAGCTTTCGCCATTACCTAGTCGAGTTTTCCAAGATAGGCCAAGGTTTAAACCATCGTGGTCTAATCTATCTCTTTGGAGAGGAAAACCAAAATAAATTAAACCGCGACGACTGCTGAGTTTAGTAACATCTAAATTCAATGAGTTTTTCTGATCTAAATCTACTCCAATACTACCAAAGTAAGTACTTGTCGCTGTGTCTGCATTTGATAAAAACCCCTGACTATCACGATTAGCTGCACCTACAGGGACGCGGTAACGGTTATCTGTAAAGAATCTTTGAAAGCTAAAGTTGTACTTGACTTTATCAGATGAACCACCATAAGTCACTTGTTGATTATTTAAACTCAATGAGCCAAATTCTGCACTCCCACTCAATTTAGGTTTGCCATAACCTTCTTTGGTGATGATATTCACAACTCCCCCAAAGGCTGAGGAACCAAATAAAGCGGAGGCTGTACCGCTATATAATTCCACTCGTTCAATTGCCTCTACAGGAATACTATTTAAATCAGTTCCGCCATGATAAGTGTTGACATTATTGTTAATTGGTCTGCCATTAATCAGAAATACAGACTGATTAATAGAGGCTCCCCGATAGTATGTACCTGTGTGAATATCTGCACCATGACCGACATCATTGATTGCAAAACCAGGCATTCTTTTCAAAATATCGGCTAAATTTGTAGCGCCCTGTTTTTGAATTTCTTCTCGATCAATTACATAAGTTGGAGTAGATTGAGGTAGATTATCTGGTTCTGCGATCGCTTCTATAGAAATGTCTGCATCATCGCTGGGAGTTTGCTCTGTTTCTGGCTGAGTTTCTTCTGGATTAACTTGAATCGGTACAGATTGTTGAGATAATAATTCGGCATTAGTAACGGGTAGCTCAATTTCACTCAAACTCGGAATATCTGAAATGACTTCGGTCGATTTATGATTATTTCTCTGCTCAATTTCACTCTCAGCAGCATAACTAGGAAACACTATCAGTAAACTCGGTAAAGCAACTGTTAGCAACAAAAAATCCTTTTTCACGTTCTCTTTCACACCAAGTAAAAACAGTTACTACGTAGCATTGTCACTGTAATAGTAAAATCGTGTCAAAAGACATGCTGTCATATTTCTAGGGTTCAGATGAAACTGTTAGTTAATTCGTAATTCGTAATTCGTAATTTATAATTCAATACGCAATGCCCAATGCCCAATGCCTTATGACTTATGACTAAATACTTTCGCTCCAATGTTGATGCAATGGCTAGCTACGTTCCCGGTGAGCAGCCTCAACGCGGTACACAGATTATTAAACTTAACAGCAATGAGAACCCCTATCCTCCTTCTCCTGCCGCATTAGCTGTGCTACGGAATATTGATGGTGAGTGGTTACGGCGGTATCCAGAACCTTTCGGTGGAGAGTTCCGACAAGCTGCAAGTAAAGTTTTAGAAGTTCCTAGTGATTGGATTATTGTCGGAAATGGTAGTGATGAATTATTGAGCGTAATCATTCGAGCCTGTGTAGAACCTGGGAATAAGGTTGTTTACCCGATGCCAACTTACGTGCTATATCGCACATTAACAGAAATGCAAGCGGCGAAAATTATTGAGATTCCTTACAGTGATGACTACAGCTTACCTTTAGAAGAACTGGTTGCCGCCAATGGTTCTGTGACATTTATTGCGTCGCCCAATAGTCCATCGGGGCATGTGGTGGCAACAGATGACTTGCGAAAATTAGCTAGCCAGTTATCTGGGATTTTGGTAATTGATGAAGCTTATGTAGATTTTACCGAAGAGAATGCCTTGGCTTTGGTAAAGGAATACGAAAACGTCATCGTGATTCGGACACTTTCTAAGGGGTACTCGTTGGCAGGATTACGGCTGGGTTTTGGGGTGGCAAATCCCCAACTGTTGCAGGGATTGTTTAAGGTGAAAGATAGCTATAACATTGATGCGATCGCCTGTGCAATTGGTACAGCTGCTATTACCGACCAAGCTTATAAAAATGCTTGTGTAGCAAAGATTAAGGCATCACGGACTAAGTTAGCAAGAGACTTGAAGCAATTAGGTTTTCATATTTGGGATTCCCAAACTAACTTTTTGTTGGCACAGCCAAGAGAAGGCAACGCAGAATATCTTTATCACAAACTGAAGGAAGGGGGAATTTTAATCCGCTACTTTAAGCAACCTGGACTAGATGATAAATTACGTATTACTGTTGGCACTGATGAACAAAATCAGGCTTTAGTGGAGGCACTAATTGATTTATTAAAGACTTTCAAATAACAAAATATCCAATTAACTCTTGTAGGGTGGGCGACACGAAAGCCCAGTTTATATAGTGGCGCTCATGTTGCCCACCCCACAATATTGGATAATTTATTTCTTGGAGTTCCCTTGGAGACAAGAAAGATGGGGAAAAGAGAATCTAAAAACTCGGCTACACCTGTAATTTTGACTTCTCTACTTCTAAAAAATTGCTTGTTGCAAAAAATTTACTTTCTGAGCATTGCACAGCATATATATAGTGCGGTATGTCACGCCAGAGTGTTTCCTGAACGACCTTGAGGCCATTCTTCTCAGCTACACGCCGAGACGGGATGTTCTCTGGGCGAATCAGGGAAATGACGCGATGATCGCAACCCAGTACGTTAAAGGCATAGTCCTGGCAAGCAGATGCAGCTTCAGTTGCGTAACCCTGCATTTGTTGGTCACGGCGGACATGATAACCAATTTCGAGTTCTTGGTGTCCTTCTACCTCCTGCCAAACCAGTCCACAGTCGCCGATTACCTCACCTGTCGCCTTGAGAACCATCGCCCATAAGCCAAGTCCGTGCTGTGCGTAGTTGCGGCAATGCCGATCAATCCAATTTTGCACCATCTCGCGGTCAAAGGGCTTTGGGTAGTAGCGCATCGATTCTGCATCGCCGAGGACAAGTAGTAGCGGGTCGAGGTCAGAAGGCGTCATTTCCCGCAAGAATAGGCGTTGAGTTTCCAATATCATTAGTGAATCCTCATTTAGCCATTGTCTAGTTTATCTTGATTTTTTCTATCAAGCGATCGCAACCTGAGACTGAAAGTAAAATATTTTACTTTTGCAGATTCCGCTTCATTTGTTCTAGTTCATCCTGAGTTTCCCAGCTACGAAACTTATCTTCTAAGTCATCAAAACCACTAGAATAACTGCTAGTTTGATTCGACCAGCCAACGGTTTCAAAACGCTGCTGGGTTTGTGCTTTAGCACGGGCTGTCTGTGCTTCGGCGGCTTTAGCTTGCACCTCTTGTCGCCGCTGCTGAATTTTTTGCAGTAGTTCCTGAGATTGCTGAATGCGTTCTTTCAGCCCTTGCATCTGTCCCCAACGCTGATTTCCTTCGCGCAACAAGGCTGCTTCTCGCTCACCCGCCGCCGCCGCCAAATCTTCTCTACCAGCGTTTTTAGCTTTTTGAATACGGATATGCCAACGCTGAATTTCTTGAGCGGTGGACAGAATTTCTTCTTGCGATCGCTTTTCTTGTACTTGTAAATCTGCGATCAGCTTTAATGTGTCTTCTTCTTGCTCACGCAGCTGTTCTAGCAGCGCCTCTAACTCCAAATGTGGATTGCTACGCAAGAATTCTTCTAAACGGTTTTCTAGAAACCGACTCAAATCATCAAATAAGCCCACTGCTAAAACTCCAGAAATCGGGTGCGTGACTATTTTATTGTATTGACTACTCGCACATTGTCGGGACAATATCAATATATTGAAGAAGAATTCTGAATTCTGAATGGGCTAAACGCCCCGCTACCGCTAACAGGAGTCAGAATAAATAAGTGGTGGATTCAGATCCGCCACTGATTATTATGCTTTTGGTGTCTCCTTTTGGGAGAAGACCACAAAATTGCTAAAATTTCACATCTAAAGTACGCACCAAAAAAGCCCATTTGTCTGCGGCTTCTTCGATAATTTTAGCTGTGGGTTTACCCGCACCATGTCCGGCTTTAGTTTCAATTCTAATTAAGGTTGGTGTATTACCTGTGTGAGCCGCTTGCAAAGCTGCGGCAAATTTGAAACTATGAGCAGGGACAACGCGATCGTCATGATCGGCTGTGGTAATCAAGGTTGCTGGGTAAGCTGTATTTGGTTTGATGTTGTGTAATGGCGAATAAGCATACAGCGCTGGAAACTCTTCGGGATTATCTGCTGAACCATATTCGGAAGTCCAAGCCCAACCGATGGTAAATTTGTGGAACCGCAACATATCCATGACGCCGACTGCGGGTAAAGCTGCACCAAACAAATCAGGACGTTGGGTTATGCAAGCACCCACTAATAAACCGCCGTTACTACCACCTGCGATCGCTAACTTCTCAGTCTTAGTATACTTGTTAGCAATCAACCACTCAGCAGCGCCAATAAAGTCATCAAAGACATTCTGCTTTTTATCTTTTATTCCTGCTTGATGCCATTCTTCGCCATATTCTCCACCGCCACGGATATTAGCCATAGCATAGATACCACCTATCTCCATCCACACCAACAGACTCACAGAAAAACTAGGTGTCATTGAGGCATTGAAACCGCCATAAGCATAGAGATAAGTAGGGTTATTGCCATCTAATTTAATACCCTTTTTGTGGGTAATAAACATTGGCACTCTAGTACCATCTTTGCTCTGATAAAAGACTTGTTTTGTCTCATAATCATCAGGATTAAAATCTACCTGTGGTTGGCGGAAAACCTCGCTTTTTCCTGTCACCAAGTTGTAGCGATAAATAGTGCCTGGTATAGTAAAGCTGGTAAAACTATAAAAAGTTTCAGTATCATAACGCTTACCACCAAATCCTCCGGCTGAACCAAGTCCGGGTAGTTCTACCTCTCGAATAAACTCACCTTTGAGGTCAAAAATTTTGATTTGGCTGTGAGCATCTTTGAGGTAATCAGCAACAAATTGATTATTAAGTATACCGACACTTTCCAAAGTCTCCGCAGATTGGGGAATGATTTCTCGCCAATTTTCTGACGCAGAGTTTTTCGTGTCAATGGCAATCACTCTTCCCCGTGGCGCATTTAAATCTGTGCGGAAATAAAAGACGCTATCATCATTGTCAATAAAGCTGTAATCTGCCTCAAACTGATTAATTAGTTCTACAACTTCCGCATTAGGGGTAGTTAAATCTTTAGAGAAAACTAAATTTTTGGAGTCAGTACCCAGCCAAATTGAAATTATTAGATAGCGTCCATCCTCAGTCACTTCACCACTAAAACCCCATTCCTTTTGGTCAGGACGATCGTAAATTAAAATGTCTTCTGATTGGGGTTGACCTAATTGATGATAGTAGAGCTTTTGATAATAGTTAACATCTTCTAATTGAGTTTTTTCATTTGGTTCATCGTAGCGACTGTAGAAAAAACCTTGATGATCGTGTGTCCAAGATGCACCAGAAAATTTAATCCACTTTAAATGGTCTTGGAGGTCTTCACCAGTTTCAACATCGCGTACTTTCCACTCTTGCCAATCAGAACCAGAAGATGATAGACCATAAGCTAAAAGTCTACCATCCTCACTAATAGATAATCCCGAAAGAGCAACAGTGCCGTCTTCTGAGAGTTTATTTGGGTCGAGTAAAACTTTGGGTTGCTCGTCGAGGGTTTTCAGAGTGTAAAGGACACTTTGATTTTGCAGCCCATCATTTTTAAAATAAAAGTAGCGTTCGCCTTCTTTAAAAGGGATACCGTATTTTTCATAATCCCAAAGTTTGGTAAGGCGTTGTTTAATTTTTTCCCTAGCAGGAATTTCACTCAGGTAGCCAAAAGTAACTTGATTTTGTGCCTCAATCCAAGTCTTTGTTTCTTCAGAGTCAGGATCTTCTAACCAACGGTAAGGATCTGCGACTAAAGTACCGTGGTAATCATCGACTTGATTACTTTTGTGGCTGGATGGGTAGGTGAGCGGTTTTTCAGAATCAGGCATAGTCTTAGGTCAAAAGTGCTTCTTTATATACTACAAAGATAGACCCAAGACGTGGAGTATAGAAACAGAGAGAGGTGTCACCGAAACAGCACTCCTAAACTCGTTCCCAGCCTGGAGGCTGGGAACGTATTCTGAGAGACTCTGACTCTCGTCAAGCCAAACACTTGTAGAGACGGCGATTCATCGCGTCTCTACAATAATCCAATACAGTTCAGTTAAGGCTAAAACTCTGTTACCAAAGTCAATTTTTGAACGAACCGCCAACGCGCGGAGAACGCAGAGAGAAGAAAGAAATGCTTAACCCAAGCGTATTGTACAATAATGAGTCTTTCGCCTTGACAGCACCCCTACAAGGTGTTTCTCAATTTTGAGAAACTAAGCATTACTTGTAGTGGTAATAAGTTTCTCCCCTTTCAGCATTCGCGCTGCGGCTTCGAGAAGAGCTTCTTCGAGATAAGGCTTGGTAAAGTAGCCACTAGCACCGAGTTGAGACGCAATTTGTCTGTGCTTGTCTGCACCCCGCGAGGTGAGCATGGCGATCGGTAAGTGATTGAGGTTAGGGTCTTTCTGAATGCGAGAGAGTAACTCCAGTCCATCGCAACGGGGCATTTCGATGTCGCAAAATACGATATCGCAAGGTAGACCCGAGCGGAGTTTATCCCAAGCTTCCTGACCGTCACGCGCCTGTTCTACGCGATAACCTGCCTTATTAAAGGTTAGGGATAGCAACTCTCGGACTGTAATCGAGTCATCGACAATTAGCACTGTCGGATCAATCTTCGCTGGAGAGGTATCTTGGGGAGTAGCTTTTTGTTGCCAAGAATTGCCACCAGTTTGTGTAGAAATCCGTCCTTGGAAGATGTCAATTATTTCCAGCACGTCAGCAATGGGCATAATCCGACCATCACCCAAGACTGTAGCACCAGCTACACCAATGGGTTTAGGGGCTGGCCCTTCAAATTGCTTAATTACAATTTCTTGTTCGCTCAACACCAGGTCAATCTGTAGAGCAATCAGGGTATTTGCCGATCGCACCACAACCACAGAAACCATATCATCATCTCTGGTACCGCCATAGACATTACCGCGACTGATTTGGCGATTGAAGGTTAAAAGTTCCTTCAGAGGTCGGAATGGCAGCACTGTATCACGCCAAGAAATAAATGATTGCCCATTGGCATCATGTTGAATATTTTTGACTGGTATATCTAGCGTATCTTCTACACCATCCATCGGGAAGGCAATTCTGGCTCGATCGGAGACGCAGCAGAGAGCTTTACAAATACTTAGAGTCAATGGTAAACGAATAGTGAAGGTAGTTCCCTTGCCAATAGCAGAATCGGTGTTCACTGTTCCCCGAATTTCGCTAATTTCGGAGCGCACTACGTCCATACCCACACCACGACCGGAAATTTCATCCGCTTGGTCTTTAATTGTAAAACCAGACTGGAACAGCAGATCGTAGACTTCTAGGCGAGACATGGCTTTTGCCTGTGCTTCTGTAAGCATACCAATCTTCACCGCCTTAGCCTTAACTCGTGCAGAGTCGATACCTGCGCCATCATCACCTACAGAAATGATCGTTTGGTTGCCTTGGTGGAAGGCGCGGATAGTAATGATTCCTACGGGTGGTTTACCAGCAGCTTGCCTCTCTTCTGGGGTTTCAATACCGTGAGCGATCGCATTATTCAGCATGTGAGTCAGCGGATCGGTCAGATGATCCAAAATCATCTTGTCAATTAAGGTATCGCCACCTTCGATCACCAACTCTACTTGTTTGCCACACTTAATAGCATTGTCGCGCACTCCTCGTCGCCAGCGATCGATTGTTTGGGCAAAAGGTACCATTCGCGCTCTAGTTAATCCCTCTTGTAACTGTGTGGTTACTTGGCGGAACTGCCTTGCGACTCGCTCGGTTTCTTCGGTAACAAAATCAATGTCACTAGCCGACTCACGCACTCGCACAATGCGCTCAATCATCTGTTGTGAGAGTGTATGGAAGGGAGTAAAACGATCCATTTCTAACTCGCTAAAACCCCTTTCGGCGTTGGAATCTGGCGCTTGAAAGCCTGGGTCTTTCTTTTTGCGTCCAGCTAACAGAGAGGCTTCTAGGAGCGATCGCTCGTATAACTCCTGCATCCTTGCGCCGACATCTGAGAGTTGTTGTACCTGAATCAGCAAGTTATCTAATGACTGCCGCAGCCGTTCATGATCTTGCTCTAAGGTATTGCGGTTTACCACCAACTCCCCAACCAAATTACTCATATCGTCCAGTTGTTTCACTGGAACCTTCATCGTTTCTTCAAATCTCGCAGCCCGACGAGTAGAGGGGCGGGTAGATTTGTTGGTGTTAGATTTGACTACAGGAGAATGGGATATTGTTTGATCTGCTTCTGCCAACAACTTCTCCAAATCACCAAATTCATCTTTGATCGCTGGTGATGGAATGGGATTTTTCGCCAAGACTGGTTGAATGTCTTGGGGCTGGACGCGATCGCTATCTGTACCTAACAATTCTTCCAGGGCAGCAAAATCTACTTCTGGTATCTCCTTAGTTTTGGAGATGGGTGCTAATTCCTCTCCTAGTAATGCTTCTAAGTCTGCAAATTCATCTTCTGAAGCAATCTCTTCAATAGGTTCTGTAGTCGCCAATTCTTCAGTCGGGGCGATGATAGCATTTTCTCCCTCTGACACTGCTGCAACTTCAGATATCTCTCCTAAATTCCACAAATCGGTTGCTACATCTTCCTGAATAACCGTTTGTGTGAAGTCATTGATAGCTTCTGAGTCAATTCTTGTCGCATTTTCTCCTAATTCTTCCTGATTTACTGCTGCTATCAGAGTCGTTGCTGTTAACAATAAATCATTTTCAAAATCTGTATTTTCTGTGAATTCAAAGGTCGTGTCTAACTCTAAAACTTCTGAGCTTGTCTGGGCTGAATCTGAAGTTTCACCAAAACTAATAGTTTCTGATAGTTCATCCACAGATAATTCTGTGGGTTCCATCTGAATATAGGTGGAATCTGTGACTACATCTTCAAACAGCAGTAGCGAATTTTCATCAAAGGAGCCGAATAAATCATCTGGCTGTGCTTCGGCTGATGCTGAATCTGAAGTTTCGCCAAAACTAATAGTTTCTGATAGTTCATTCACAGATAATTCTGTGAGTTCCATCTGAATATAGGTGGAATCTGTGGCAACATCTTCAAACAGCAGTTGCGGATTTTCATCAAAGGAGCCGAATAAATTATCTGGCTGTGCTTCGGCTGATGCTGAATCTGAAGTTTCGCCAAAACTAATAGTTTCTGATAGTTCATTCACAGATAATTCTGTGAGTTCCATCT
>NZ_JBALFD010000034.1:0-9540 GCF_036916985.1 Nostoc sp. | reverse complement strand
CTTATTTTATCGTAGATCCTAGCTAGCTTATGATGATTGCATTTATATCCTACAACCGAGTCATACAAAGGTTTTAATGGTTTTCGGAGATGTCTTTTGAATTCCGTGAACATTCTATCAACAAAACCTATTGGAACTGGGGTTTTGGTGGTGGTAGTTTGCTAGTCGCTTTGTCTCAAGGATTAATTTTAGGTGGCGTGATTGCCGGCATTAAAGTTGATGAGGCGGGAAACTTTATTGGTGGTACTTGGGATTGGTGGAATTTACCATCAATATTAGTGGCATTAACTGTAGTGCAGGGCTATGTTTTAATCGGTTCTACTTACCTAATTACTAAGACAGAAGGTGAGTTAAAACGATATCACTACATCACTGCAAAATTTAGCACTATTACCACATTTGTTGGTGCGTTGGCATTGACAATTGCGGCACCAATGTTCTATGAACCAATCCGTACTAAGATATTCCATCAACCAGAGATATTGATTTTTGAAGCGATTCCCTTTGTGGCAACTGGTGCAATGGCACTACTAATGAATAGTATCAATCGCCGTGAAGAAAAGATGCCTTTTATTTGGACAATTGTGGTTTTCTTAATCACTATTTTGTCCTTGGCTTTTGTGGTGTTTCCTTACATCATTCCCTTCCAAGTCACAATTTATCAGGCTTCCTCTTCCCTTAGCGCCCAAACCTTCATGATTGCTTTTATCGGGTTTTTCGTCCCGATTATATTGTTCTACAATGTCTATCTTTACCGTGTATTTCAAGGTAAAGTAGTCAGCCCCCATTACGGAGACTAGAGGGTTGCTATTTAGAGACTCCCAATAATAAATTACCCACTCTTGATTGATGGGCAACATACCATCAATCAGGACGGGTAATATTAAGTCCGGTTAATTAGTTACGATTACCACAATCAATGAACCCCTCCCCGCAAGCCTATCCATTACCCACAAAATTATCAACCATCTTGAAACCTTTATTTTGCAAGGGTCATAAGGATTCAAATTTATGACGGACTTGACAAATAAGCCCTTGATGTTCTCGATAAAAACCCACTTCTATTGAGAATTGACAACCTAGGTTTAAGGCTTTGCTATTTGGTGAGCGTAGACGCAAAGGGGCTTGTTGTCAGACATCGCTCTCGCAAATGTTAAGAAAGATCCGGGTAATGGATAGCCCTTTTGGTGTAAATGCCACTTCTATTTTTTGGCACTTTGTTGATGTAATCTGGATTGTTTTGTTTATCCTTATTTATAGCTGGCAATGATACTTTGTGGTCTGAGCTTTTGTGTGGAAAATAGCTATTAGGACTTACACAACACCTTCCGCCTAACGTGTCGCAGATAACCTCACGGTTCATACACCTCACTGCGATGGGCGATCGCTATAACAAATACCTGCACCACTTCATCGTCTATGGAATAAATCACCCTATAGTCCCCGATTCGGTAGCGATAGTACCCTACATAATCTCCCTTAAGGACTTTGATATTAGGGTGGGACTGGGGAGTTTGCTCTAGCTGCTGCAAGCATCGAGCAATTTTCTTTGCTAGGGCTTTATCAGCATTGATATAAACCTTTTGGGCATCGGGATGGAGAACAACTTCATACATCAGAGCGAAGGTTTCTCCAGGGTTTGTAAAGGATTTTAGGGGTTGCTGATGAGTGCTTAACTCGTTCTAGCAATCCAGGAATTACCAAAAGTTCTTGGGTTGCAGCTTCGCTTTCAGCATTTGCTAAATAAGCCGCAAAATCAGCAAGCACCTGTAATCGCTCTGGCGATAGTTGCTTGAGTAAGTCATTAAGCTGGCGCTGTAACTCTGTCACAGCTACTAAATCTGCTGGCGACATATCCTCAATCGGCGAATTATCCGTAGTACTCATCGCTTGCTTTGCAACTTCAAGGTTTACCGTCTATTGTAGCTCCCTGTGTTGCCACTAGCAGGTCTGACAATGCTTGAATTGCTTCAGGAGTTGCTTGAGGAGACCAGACAACTCCTTGAGTTGATCCCAGTTGATTTAGAAGTGCTTTCGTTGAATCACTCTCTTCAGTATCTTCTAAGCTATATCCTTCTTCTTTCGCAACTGCAAGCAGGAGAAAGTGGATTAGTCGAAGTTTATCTTCATGAGATAGTTGACTGACGGTTGGTAAAATTTCGCCCAGAGCCATATAGCTTATTTTGAGATGATATACGTTTAGTTTAGCTCAGTCACACATCAGCACTTTTTCAGGCGATCGCAAGTATGCTAGCTAAAAAAGACTCTAAATTATTTCCAAGTTGCCTAATTGAGAACCCTCCCAGAACATCCCAGGAGGGTTATATTTTGCAACTAAACCAACAGACTTAAAGCAACTATAGGATTTATGATCGACAATGTACTCTTGTACATTAAAAGCCAATGCCGATCGTATTTAATGTAGTAGATGTTGAGGACAAAGAGCATTACTTGAACTATGAAGAGATAGAGGAAACAAAGGTAGCTGATGAAGGATTACGCAACGATGATTACCTCGATGCTCAATGCTTTTTTGTCCTCCTCAAAAATGGAGATATACTACTTCTAGAAATGGCTAGACAAAACCAAGTAAGTAAAAACTTCCTTTACCGCTTACTGATGCCAGGAGAATAGCCTCCTTTAATATCTAGGGCTGCCTGGATGCCGACCGTTGCTATTCTTAAATCCATCGTGGACACACGAACCTGTTGCGATCGCAGTCTTTGATCAACTGCGATCGCATTCCACCAAATATCTCTAAACTACGTCACAACGACTGAAACAAAGCGGTCTAAAGCTATACCAGGACTTCTGTCAAGTTCTTCTAAACAAATGCCATGCTGGGTAAAAACTAAGATGTCAGTATCTTGTCAGGAATTATTCTCATCATCAAAATTGTCTGGAAAACAACATAAATATAGTTGCTTTCCTAATCAATCTTGCCTATACTCCTCAATGTAAGCTTTGCTTGCCATAGTAAAGAATATTGGCGTACAGATTGCTAGGAGAGTGCAATGATCAATCATCGGGCTTTGCGTCATGGGTATTTGGTAATTTTCGTGGCGATTCTTTGCATCAGCTTTGGTAGTATATTCAACCAAGAGCCAACTTTTGGACAGTCTTCAGGAAGTAAAAATGTCATTGTGGCGATGACAACCAGTATTGAGGATAGTGGGCTGCTAGATGATTTAGTTCCGGCGATTGAAAAGAAAACAGGATATAGGCTCAAAAAGGTTGCAGTCGGCACCGGACAGGCTTTGGCTCTAGCTGAAAAAGGTGAGGTTGACGCGCTATTCGTCAATTCACCGAAAGCCGAACGCAAAGTTTTGGAGGGTGGTGCGGTGATTAATCGCCACTTGGTAATGCACAATGACTTTGTGATTGTCGGGCCAGATGCAGATAAGGCAAAGATTCGAGGGAAAAAGAATGCTGTGGAAGCGTTCAGTCTCATTGCCAAAAATCAAGCATTGTTTGTATCGCGGGGTGATGACTCAGGTACTAACAAACTAGAAAAAGATTTATGGAAACAGGCAAACGTCACACCATCTGGAACTTGGTATCAGCAAACAGGTTCAGGAATGGCGGAAACTTTGCAAGTTGCTAATCAAAAACTAGGATATACCTTAGCAGATCGGGCAACGTATATATTTCAGCAGAAAAATCTGTCTTTGCCTGTACTGGTGCAAGGAGATAAGAAACTGTTAAATCTTTACCATGTGATGGAGGTAAATTCTAAGAAGTACCCCAGAGTCAATAGTGCAGGAGCTAAAGCGTTTATTAATTTTGTCTTATCTCCTGAAGGACAAACACTGATTGCAGCCCACGGGAAAAAAGAGTTCAAACAACCGCTATTTTATGTTGATGCCGGTAAAACGGAGAAAGATTATGGCTTTTAAAGAAACTTGAGTATCAGATCGTTAAGAGTTGCTTTACTGCATATTTGAGTATTATTTCCCAATTTTTTAAGAGATTTGCATTTGTAAGCTTACCCCGGTCTAAAGACATCGGGCTTTCAGTAGCCCTGAGCTATCGGTACTGAGTTCACAGCACAAATAACCCGAACCTCCAGGCAGGCTTACAGACTGCCCCAAAAGAGAAATCATTTTTGCACCATTCAAATCAGCGTCACCATGCCAAGAACAGTTACCACACTTGAAACGCTTATCAGATCTCAACCCAATGTACAAGCACTGGTGGCAGGTTTGGCTAGTGTAGGCTGGTGGCACTGCAACTACTTCCACTCCTTCCTTAATGCCCTTGTACTCAAGGAAGTACCGCAATTGATAAAACGACCAAGAATTAGAGTGTCTGCGCTCAACCTTGTTTCTAGGTTGCTGATTGGTGCGCTCTCTAATCCCTGTCAGGTTTTCAATAGCAACAATTGCTTTGGTGGATTTCGCTTGCTGAATAATTTGGTAGCTGATTTGATGGTTAAGCCATTGCTGAAATCTTCTCTCACGCCCCGACAGCCGTTGCAAAATCTGTTTTGCCCTGCGGCGAGTAGACCTTGTGCCTTTCGTAGCTTTTTGTTGGAGAGAAGCTCTAGTTCTGCTATATCTATCCCGAATATCAGTTACTTGTTTTCCGTCCCATTTATCCCCATTGCTAGTTACAGCGATATCCCTGCGCCCAAAATCTACACCAATAACGTTGGTGGGTTTGAGTGGTTCAGGAACCTCATCTTTGACTTGAATATGAATATAGTAGGAACAATCCCGATGTTTACACAACTGCGCCGATGTTGGCTTTTTACCTTTGAGCTTTCCTCTTTGGTAATTGCCGACATCAATCTTGATATGCTCCCTACTATCCAGCAAAGTCAGGCTAACACTCCAGTCTTTCTCTCTAAACGCAAAAATCCTAGCGTCGTAGTCGGCGCTAGTAGGCTTAAAGTCTTTGACTGGTTTACTTTGCTGCTTTGCTGTTTTGCGGTTGGCCCCTACTCTGGCACAAGCCCTAACAGCCAAATTAGCAGACAACCCAAACAACGAACGCAAGTCTTGATAGACCATGTTTTGAATGGTTGTCTTGCTTGTTATTTGAGGTTTAACTTGCTGATTGGCATAGTTGCAAGCATCCGCAAACGCCTTCAAAGTTGCCTCTATTTGGGCAGCTTGTTCATGAGTGGGGTTAAGCTTGCAAACTATTGTCAGTACTTGTTCCATACGATAATTTATATCACAAGTGATGGCTATTTAAAAATAGCTGAGTCTTGTTTCCTGCGCGACCTAAAGGTGCGCGGCTTCCACACTCCCGCGAGGTTTTTAGGTGAATACAATCATCGAAGGAGCTTTCAAAGCTTTTGAGCTATTAACTAGTGGCGATCGCGACGTTTTCCAAGTCATGACGATGACATTGTTCGTATCTGGAACAGCTACAGCCATTAGCGTTTTACTGGGACTACCATTAGGACTGTGGCTAGCATTAGTGGATTTCGTCGGCAAGCAGACTCTGACTAGTTTAATTAACTTCGGTATGGGATTACCACCCGTCGTAGTCGGTTTATTCGTCAGTATGTTTTTGTGGCGATCTGGGCCATTGGGAAATCTGGATTTAATTTATACACCCATAGCTATGATCGTCGCCCAAACCATCATTGCTTTTCCAATTGTTGCTGGCTTCAGTTTTGCGGCAATTATCAGTATTAATCCGAAGCTACGCTGGCGATTGTTATCAATGGGGGCGACACAGTGGCAAGCCAACTGGTTGCTAATCAAGGAAGCACGGTTAGGGTTAATGGCTGCAATCATGGCTGGTTTTGGTCGCGTCATCTCGGAAGTTGGTGCATCCATGATGGTGGGCGGCAATATTAAGGGGCAGACTAGAGTCCTGACTACAGCGATCGTTACGGAGGTAGGGAAAGGAAATTACGATGTTGCAATGGCGATCGCATACATTCTTCTGATCATCACCTACACCGTGATCGTATTGCTGACTATCCTACAGCATGACAAGAAAATTCTATGAGTACTAACGAATATGTCCTGAATATGCGGCAGGTTAGCGTCGATAGCAAAACACGTAAAAATATCCTGTCAATTGAAAATTTTACAGTCCGTCCTGGGGAACTGGTTGCTGTGCTTGGCCCCAATGGCGCTGGTAAAAGCACTCTGTTAAGAACAATCAATCTCTTGCAACCTTACCGTGGTGAGATGCAATTATTTGGAGAGGATGTCCGCAATGCTAATAAAACATTGTTGCGTCGTCGTTCGGCTTTGGTCTTTCAGGAAACCTTACTACTGGATGACACTGTTTTTAATAATGTTGCCAAGGTATTAAAGTTTCGCGGCACACCAACACACAAGATTAAGCAAAGGGTACATACTGCACTGACAACTTTTGGCTGTGAATACTTAGCAAATCAGTCAGCTCGTTCTCTGTCTGGTGGTGAAGCGAAACGGGTTTGTATTGCCTGCGGTTTAGTTGCTGATTCCGAATTGCTGCTTTTGGATGAGCCTTCTGCCTCTTTAGATGTGGGAATACGTCCCCAGATGATCGACAAAATTAGACAATGGGCGCAAGCGAGGGGATCGGCAGTCATATTAGTCAGTCATAACTTTACAGATATACTGCATTTTGCCGATCGAGCGATCGCTTTATTTGACGGCTGTATTATCCAAGATGATAACTTGGAAACCATCATCCGCCGACCAGCTAACGAGCAGCTTGCAAGATTGGTAGGCATAGATAATATTATTCCCTGTCGGGTAGAACAGAGTAACCGTGGAAGTCTTATCAAACTTGCAAACGGCATAGAGTTTTTATATCCTGGGGAAATCACCAAGCCAATTACTTCATGTTGTTTATCTGGCGATAGTTTCAATATTTTCGATGCCAGTTCTTCAATATTGCATAAACCTTCGTCAGTAATTATTGAAGGGGTAGTAGAACGGGTTTTAAATGGTATTGGGATTTGTAGTATTTGGGTGAAGGTGGAAGAACAAACTTTAATTGCCAGAGTGCCTCAGAATCATATATTTGGCAATAGACATCTCCATGAAATAATTAAGCTGGCATTCAATCCTCAAGATGCACATTTTGTTTAGAAAAAATGGCTCTGATTGGCAAAACCACACTCCAGCGCGTTAGCGTAGCGACTCCTTCAGGAGTATCGCTGTAGAAGTGCGGCAGCTCCTATACAAACAGCAATTTCGCAATATGTTTTTACACATTTGGGATACTCCCTATTTTGTCAACCAAATGTTATGCAGCGTTTCTGCAAGAGTTGAAGCCTATAATTAGAGAACTTCTTCAGCCAAAAGTTGTCCCTTGACTCGTTCATATTCATCTTCAAGAAGCCATTCTTGGGCGGCTTGATAGTTAGAGTGAGTAACTATAAGTTTGTAGTCAGATGCAGGGTTAAAAATACGACAAGTGCCATCTCGATCGCCAATTAACATGAGAATCTTAGGTGGAAAAAGAACTGGATCAACCCAGAGTTCTAGAAACTTCCAGGTTTTAGCTTGTTCTGCGAGGGCTGGTGCGTGGGATTGCATGATATTCACCTGTCGTCTTCACGATTTTGATCTCACCGTAGTAAAGTGGGATTTGGCTCCCATCTGCTTTAATTATGTAACCGATAGGCTCTGAAAAGTAGAGTCCATATCGTTCGTAATCGTCCTCTTCATCATCTATTCCAGTTCGCTCTCCCCCTGCAATAATAGCTTGTGTGACTCGTTCTAGGGTTTCACGATCATTAAATATGTGCGCTCTGCCTTCTCTGTGCAGCAGTCGTTGGACTTGAGGGGTGTTAGACAAATGGCGATCAATTAGGCTTGGTCGGGGATCTGGAGTGATATCTCGATCAATTCCGCTCATGGGTTGGGCGATCCCACACTAAATCAAAATCCCTATTGTAAGCTGAAGCACAAACAGGATGTTGTAAGTAATGAATTCTCATCGCTGACTGCTCCGAACTTAGTTGCAGTGTGATTTTTTACATTAAATCGTATCATAGACTTTTTTACTCAGCACTGTTTCAGTAACGCCAGATTTGGATACAGTCTGGATTAGTGTTGCCGCTACTTTTTTCGCCTGTGAAGCGGTTGACCAACTTCCTTCCATCATCGCCACCACGATCGCACCTTGCACCAACAGAAGCAGTTGTCTGGCTAACTGTTCCGGTGATGAAACTTCTGCGGCTTGAGCTAGGCTCTTAATGTAGTGGTAGATCGATTGTTGATGCTCTAATGCTACTCGATGTCCAGGATGGTCAGCATTGGCTAGTTCCACTGAAGCATTAATGAATGCACAACCTCGAAAATCTGGGCCCTCAAACCATTCTCGCAGGGCATCAAATATTGCCAGTAATTGTTGGGATGGGTTAGAAGCTTGTTGCTCAATCGTGGTTTGAAGCCATTCACACCATTCTATATCCTGTTGTCGCAGCCACGCTTCAATCAATGCATCTTTTGACTTGAAATGATTGTAGAGCGACATTTTTGCAACGCCAGATTCCGCAATTATTCTGTCAATACCGACATTGCGAATTCCCTCTCGATAGAACAAACCTGATGCTGTACTTAGGATGCGATCGCGAACAGATTTACGGGTTGTTTTTGCTTTAGTCATTTAGATCGCATCCTTGAATAATGTTTAATTTTTCAATGCTTGATAAATAATAATGACAAAAATATTCTTAAATTCACAATTATTAGAATCTGAATCTTGACTATCTTTTTGAGGTAACAATGTGAATATAACAAAAAGTATAAATTAGAAAACACTCTTAACTATCCTTTGATTCATTGTAAAGATCAGAGTGTTTAATCTATAGAAATTTTATGTGATTTGTGAAAATTGGCGGTGTCCAGATCCCCGACTTCTCAAAGAAGTCGGGGATCTAATTTTTCATTAATGATTTAGGGATGTTATCGATTGCTTATCCTATTCTTTCATTAGCCAACACTTCGATTATTTCTAAGCATTTAAGGAAAATTATCTGTAGAGAATAAAGGGTTTATCCCAAAAGTGATTGATGAACTGCAAGCAAACCAAAGTCCCCCCGAACTTTGGAACTGCTACCGATCAAGTACTTCCACAATCCTCCAGAGACTTGTGGAGCAAGACCATCAGTTCATCAAACAATTGGTTAACTTATGGGATTTGGCTTCTTCACTAGAGCGCAAGTGCTTGGAGATCCTTTGTGCTTTAGCGATTTAGATTCCCTATAAATAAAGAATATCATACATTTGGCCAATTTACTTGCGCTGAGGAATTAATTTACAAACAGTATTCGTGGTTACAATTAGTCATCATCTAGAGAGCCTAAAAGCCGATATTGCATTATTCTGTTGTTGAA
Source organism: Nostoc sp. (assembly GCF_036916985.1). Lineage (GTDB taxonomy): Bacteria > Cyanobacteriota > Cyanobacteriia > Cyanobacteriales > Nostocaceae > Nostoc. The sequence continues at coordinate 239 of NZ_JBALFD010000034.1, read as the reverse complement.
AGTTGAAAAAATATCGTCGATTTCTCTTTGGCGAGATATCTATATTGAGGACATAAAGTAAATCATTTATATCTTCACTTCCAGTTAGAATAGTCTGTCTATTCTCTTGGATAAAAGTCATTTATATAAAATGATTGGGATTAATTAAAAACTAGACAGAACTGTCTATTATAAACTGGTTTTATTTCCATTTTCCAATATTAATTCGCGTTATTGTTATCAAGATTACTATTATTAAT
>NZ_JBALFD010000033.1:0-15432 GCF_036916985.1 Nostoc sp. | reverse complement strand
CTTATTTTATCGTAGATCCTAGCTAGCTTATGATGATTGCATTTATATCCTACAACCGAGTCATACAAAGGTTTTAATGGTTTTCGGAGATGTCTACTGGGATTAGTGTATCGTGTAACCAAGAGCGTAGCCAGCTGCAAAACAAAGAGAAAGCCCTGGCTATTCTCAAGAGTAAATTGTTTGCGATGCCTACGGCTGGCTACGCCTACGCACTAGCCCAAAATGTCCAGATTGACAAAATTCAACCCCGACAGATCAAACCTCTATCCAGCAATCTCATCCGTGAATATATCTTGCATCCTTACACCAAGGTGAAAGATTTACGCACTAATGTCGAAACACCTGCTGCGACAGAGGTATTAGACGGTAAAATTGATTTGTTTATCAAAGCCTATCTGCAACAGCTAAATCACACTACTTCAGTGGGTAAAGAAGCGCTTGATAATTTCAAGTAACTTTTGTAACTAGTGCAGAAAAAATTTGCCCAACTACAGCTAAAATCAAGAAATATCAGTAGAATAAAGAGCAATTTTTTAATCAAAAGCGCTCTATCTCTCATTAAACAAGCATTATGGATGTCCTAGAACTCAAACGCGAAATCGAAACGTTGTCTGGCCGCCTGGGTAAAACCCAGGACTATCTTTGACGTACCTGCACTGACAGCCAAAATTCAAGACCTCGAAAAAATATCCGCTCAACCAGAATTTTGGAATGAGCAAACCCAAGCTCAACAAACGCTACAAGAACTCAACGACCTGAAAGCCCACCTCCAGCAATACGATCGCTGGCACGCCAATCTAGAAGATACTAAGGCAGTTGTTGAGTTATTGGAGTTAGAAACCGATGAAGCACTACTCCAAGAAGCGGAATCTACCATCACTAAACTGAATCGTGACCTGGATCAGTGGGAGTTACAACAGTTACTTTCTGGCCCCTATGATGCGGAAGGCGCTGTACTGACGATTAGTGCTGGTGCTGGTGGCACAGATGCTCAAGACTGGGCATTTATGTTAATGCGGATGTACACCCGTTGGGGCGAAGCTCACGGCTATAAGGTAACTTTAGCGGAAGAGTCGGAGGGTGATGAAGCCGGAATTAAATCGGCAACCCTAGAAATTACTGGTCGCTATGCTTATGGTTACTTGCGATCAGAAATGGGCACACATCGCTTAGTGCGGATTTCTCCTTTTAATGCTAACGGTAAACGACAAACCAGTTTTGCAGGGGTGGAAGTCATGCCACAGATTGATAACTCTGTGCAATTGGATATTCCAGACAAGGATTTGGAAATCACCACAACTCGCTCTGGCGGTAAAGGTGGACAAAATGTCAACAAAGTAGAAACTGCGGTGCGGATTGTTCACCTACCCACGGGTCTTGCGGTGCGCTGTACAGAAGAGCGATCGCAGCTGCAAAATAAAGAAAAAGCCCTAAATCGTCTCAAAGCAAAGCTGTTGGTTATAGCTAAAGAGCAACGCGCCCAAGAAATTGCCGAAATTCGCGGCGATATGGTAGAGGCCTCCTGGGGAAACCAAATCCGTAACTATGTATTTCACCCTTACCAAATGGTGAAAGATTTACGTACAACTACGGAAACAACAGCGATCGGCGATGTGATGAATGGTGAACTTGATACATTCATTCAAGCTTATCTGCGCCAAGAAAATAAGCTGGTATAAAACACTACGGCATAAAGGCACTCATTACATAACACCCCAACTGCTAAGGCGTTTCACTGAGAAACGCCTTAGCAATATATGGGCGATCGCAATTCTATGTCCAGACCAACTGTTACAGTTATAAAAGAGTCTGTAGACAAATAACTATGAGCAATTCACCTTCAACAGAACCCCAACCTAGCTACGTAAAACTCGCCATGCGAAACATGGTGCGGAAGGGTGGAACTTCCCTAAAGCATTTTGCACTGACTGCCGTAGGGCTTTTAGCTCTCCTTGTTGGTCTTGCTTATCTTACTCACTAACAACAAACCGTAAACCTCAGACGAGGAGGCTATATGCCCCTGAGAGTTGAATTATATGTAGAAGAGTATTTTTATGAGTTGTCCCCGACAACATCTGTAAAGATTGAGGACACTCATGCCCGAATCACCCCTGAAACTTGGGAAAACTGGTTTAATCACTGGTTAGAAATACTTCACCCTCAAATTCCGCCAGCGCCAAGTTATGAAATTGGGTTGCGTTTGACAGATGACTCGCAAATTCAAGAACTAAATGCCCAGTATCGTCAGCAAAATAAACCGACAGACGTTTTAGCATTTGCTGCTTTGGAGGTGGATTTTCCTCAAAGCAAAGAAATGCTTGCCTCTGTACCATTATATTTAGGTGATATTATCGTATCTGTAGATACAGCACAACGACAAGCCCAACAACAAGAACATAGCTTACCAACCGAGCTAGCCTGGTTAGCTGCTCATGGTTTATTGCACTTATTGGGCTGGGATCATCCTGATGAAGAAAGTTTGGAGCGAATGTTAGAACAGCAAGTAAAATTGCTGAAGGGAATAGGTATTGCTATTGACATAGAATAGCAGTAATTATGTATCCCTTAATGTTAATTTGGGGTAATACTTTTATAATACTTTTGTGCAAAATTGCTTAAAGATTGCCTCAAAGTTAGTTTCGCCATTAAGATCGGCGAATATTCCCACTGTAGCAACTCTGTTCTTCTGTTTTTAAGTCTATGTCCCAAAAAATTTCTTCATCACCAACGCCCACCTCGTTACAAACACTGGTGTCTAACGAACGGGAATTTTCCTGGAAAGTAGCCTCTAATTTATTTGTTAGTTTTAAGTATGCCTGGGCTGGAATCAGCTATAGTTTTCAGACTCAACGTAATTTTCGCATCCACATCAGCGTTTGTGCAATGGCGATCGCATTAAGCGTATTTTTGCATCTGCAAGCGGTAGAAATAGCGGTAATTGGGATAACTAGTGGTTTAGTTTTGGCATTAGAGTTACTAAATACAGCGATCGAGTCCGTTGTGGACTTAACCGTTAAGCAGACATACCATGATTTGGCAAAAATTGCTAAAGATTGTGCAGCTGGTGCAGTACTTGTTTCTGCTTTGGTAGCGATGCTAGTAGCTAGCATCTTATTACTCCCTCCTCTCGTAAAGTTAATTATATCGGCTTTGTAGACGTGATTTAGGCATCGCCAAATTACTCAGTCAGAGGATCGCACTCTGTCTGCTCTCCCTTGGAGAACATATTGAAAATTTAAATGTTGCGATGTCTACGACGGGCTATTCTGCGTCGCGCCAAGCATCCTAACTAAAGGTTTACTTGGTAATCTTTATAAAGTGGCCGTATAGTAGCCGCTTAATGCCTACGCGTCCACGTCAGCGTTATTTTTATACCTAGCCAACAAATAGTATGAGATACTTATCTATCTATGCTTTTTGCAACTGATAAGTGGTAAAAACCAGGAGTGATGAGCTTTGATTATAGTTATCGACAATTACGACAGTTTTACATATAATTTAGTACAGTACTTGGGAGAATTGGCAGCAGAATTCCCAGTGGCAGATGATATTAAAGTTTTTCGTAACGACAAAATATCCATAGATGAGATTCGGGCATTAAAACCGCAAGCCGTAGTTATTTCTCCTGGGCCTGGTCGCCCGGAAGATGCTGGCATTTCTTTAGAATTGATTGAACAGCTAGGACAAGAGTTACCTATTTTGGGTGTCTGTTTGGGACATCAAAGTATTGGTCAAGTATTCGGTGGTAAAATAATTCCGGCTCCAGAGTTGATGCATGGCAAAACCTCTCAGGTGTCTCACACTGGAGTGGGGGTTTTCCGGGGATTAGAAAATCCTCTAACTGCCACCAGGTATCATAGTTTAGTGATAGAACGTGAGACTTGCCCAGATGTGTTAGAAATCACCGCTTGGGTTGAAGATAACACCATTATGGGAGTGCGACACCGGAACTATCCTCACATCCAGGGCGTCCAGTTTCACCCAGAGAGTGTCCTGACATCTTCAGGAAAACAGTTATTGCGAAATTTTCTGGAACAGTTATAGTCAAGAGCATAATTAATGAAACGACGACAGTTGATGGGCTATGCTGGGGCGGGGTTGGTAACAGCTTTGCTTACTACCTTGGGTTCTGAATCTCAAGCTGACGCACAATCTAGCGGTTTATCAGTTCAGTGGTTGGGTCATACTTGTTTTCTTTTTACTGGTGGTGGTGCAAAAATTCTCGTCAATCCATTTCGGACAATCGGCTGTACTGCTGGGTATCGTCCACCAAAAGTTGCAGCAGATTTGGTACTGATTAGCAGTCAACTGCTGGATGAAGGTGCTGTGGACATACTACCGGGAAATGCAAAACTCATTTACGAACCAGGAGTTTACGAGTTCAAAGGTATTAAGTTTCAAGGAATTGCTATAGACCACGATCGCAAAGGTGGTAAGCAGTTTGGCTTAAATACCGCTTGGAGTTGGAAGCAAGGCGGAATTAATATCCTACACTTAGGCGGAGCCGCTGCACCCATTTCCATTGAGCAAAAAATCCTCATGGGGCGTCCCGATGTAGCATTTATTCCAGTGGGAGGCAGCGCAAAAGCCTACAATGCTGAAGAAGCAAAGCAGGCTGTGCAAGTGTTAAATCCCAAGTTGGTGATTCCGACTCATTACCGAACACAAGCTGCTGATGCTGCTAAGTGCGATATTTCGCCACTGGATGATTTTCTCACCTTGATGCAAGGTACGCCAGTGCGGCGTAGCAATGGAGATAGTATTTCCATTAGCCCTGGTAAATTACCGGAAAAGGGAGAAATTCAGGTTTTGAGTTACAAATTTTGAATTAAGGGGACTGGGGACTGGGTACTGGGGATTGGGAAAGAATCAGGGGAAGCAGGGAGAAAATAATGATTCCTGCCTCCACCTTCAGAATTCAGATTTTAGAACGTATACCACTCTGGGCCAAGCTTATCGGCATCGCTGATGGGGTTATCAACAGCTGTCGTTCCATCTATAGTCCAAATGTTGTCCGCACCTGCTGTCTGATCGCGCCAGTAGATGTCAGTCTTACCATCGCCATTGAAGTCACCAAGAGATGGGGTCAAGGCTGCGTTATTAGTAGGTAGGAAAGCTTGAGTTGCAACTGTTGTGCCATCCATCAACCAAGCGGTGTTCTCACCAGTGGTTCCATTGTGCCAGAAGATATCGGTCTTACCATCACCGTTGAAATCACCAATTTGAGAATTCCAGGATGAGTCAAGTGTCTCCAACTTACCCTCTGTGACTAAGATACCATTCATCGTCCAAACTTTGTTCTCACCTGTTTGAGCGTTTCTCCACAGAATGTCAGTCTTATAGTCGCCGTTGAAATCACCAAAGGTAGGAGTCCAGCCTGCATCCTGTGATTGCAGCGCCAATTCAGTCTTTTGTGTACCATCCATAAACCAAGCGCTGTCAGCACCGGTTGTCGGATTGCGCCAGAAAATATCGCTCTTACCATTGCCATCGAAATCAACAATGGTAGGAGTTAGCGCTGGATCTGTTTTATCTAAAACAGTTGCACTCAGAACGTTGGTGCCATCCATCTCCCAAATAGCGTTCTCACCGGTTGTAGCATTATGCCAGAAGATATCGGTTTTGCGATCGCCATTGAAATCCCCAATCTGAGGAGTCCAGGCTGGATCAACGGCAGTTAGAGAAGCTGCATTTGCAACTTTGGTTCCATCCATCAACACAATACTATTCTCACCGGTTGTCTTATTGCGTAATAAGAAGTCGGTTTTGCCATCACCATTGAAGTCAGCAATTTTGTAATCATAGGCAGTTAGGTCGAATTTACCTAGAGAACCCTGTTCCAAAACTTTTGATCCATCCATTAACCGAATGATAATCTCACCGGTTGTAGAATCGACCCAAACTTTGTCCGTTTTGCCATCACCGTTAAAGTCAGGAGTAATCGCCGCACTAGTTATGTAAGGATTAGGATTGGGATTTGATGACGTTTTAACAGGCGCAGTTACGGGTTGAGTTTGTAGTAGTGCTTGTGAGGAACTATTAAGCCCAGGCGCAAAATTAGAATTTAAACTATCAATAGAAGTTGTCAAGATTTGTGATTTGGCAAAAGAGTCTGATGCCCATTGATTTGTATTCAAAGATAAGGGGGAGGAATTTGTAGTTCCAGACATGGTGTATTTTTATGATCGGTTGTTATATTCTTTTAACTTTGTTTAACAATCTCTTTCTGTAACCAAATAACATTTACCAGGCTTTCAATATTTCTTTATAACTATTTTTTCTTTATTAATGTCATTCTTTGAAGATAAATATTTGTTTGTTTTAAATGATTAATAGTAAATTTTCAAGTTCTATATAAACAATCGCAAACTATTTTTTGTATTTTATATACAATGATGATTTGTAGTCAATTTTTATTTATTTAATCTATTTTCTTTTACATTTCAATATTGCATCATAAATCTGTATCTTTAGAGGATGTTTTAAAAGTATTGGGCGAATAGAATTCGCTACTACCGACACAAGCGAACGCAAACAGCATCTCGCAGATAAGTTCACCTCCGTGGACTAATACAAATTAATCTACGGAGGTGAGCAAAGTCTCGTTTGGCTAAGACTTCCAGTCGCCCAATGAGTTATAGGCAAAGCATCTCCGGCTCCGCTCCTCAATTCTGAATTATTCTTCAATTTCTTGGCACTTTCTCAAGTATTATCTGGATTTTTAGTATTTTTTATCTTGTGAGCAAGTTTAGATAAAAAATAACCTTGGCCACCAGCTAGACCTAAATCTGAGCCATCCAGTTTAACCCAATAAAAATCAAAAGCTATAGAGTTTTTACTAGTACTTGAATGTATTTCCCAATGCTGCCAAGTAGATGGTGTAGACTGAGTTAGTTCGAGGTGGTAAACATAACGTTCTTGAATCTCATCACGATCAGGAGCCATATTGTATTGATAAATACCCAATAACTCAAGAATACGAACTCCCTTAACACCGGATTCTTCATAAATTTCTCGCAGCACAGCTTCAGATGGCTCTTCATTTTCTTCAACTGTACCAGCAGGTACTTGCACGCCAGCTTCAGGAAAATTAGTATGTGTAAACACCATTAATTCATCGTTTTTGGTAATATAAGCGATCGCTTTTTTTGTTTTGGTTTGAGTAGACATATCTTTTACGGTGTTTTGTCAGATTGATGAAATATCATAATTTATATAAAATAGAGTTTCATAAATATCCTAAATTATTCAATCACAACAAGAGTTGGGTTTGATAATTTTAAATTCCCCGTTCGCATAGCGTCTCGAAGAGAAGGGGTTGGCTTGAGTGGAAACAAATATTGGTTAGAATAACTTAGATTAGCAACTATTAAGAGGCCTAAACTGTGCATCTATCAGTTGTTAAAAGTGTAAAATAATACAATATTTTCATAAAAACATCAGCTATGCAAGCAGAATATCGGCAGCGTCGCGAGCAGTTAATGGCAAAAATTGGTGATGGTACAGCCATTTTTCGCAGTGCGCCTATGGCAGTAATGCACAACGATGTAGAGTATGTTTATCGCCAAGACAGTGATTTTTTCTACTTGACAGGTTTTAATGAACCACAGGCAGTAGCAGTATTAGCGCCGCATCATTCAGAACATCGGTTTGTGCTGTTTGTCCAACCAAAGGATCGCGAAAAGGAAGTATGGACTGGCTATCTTTGTGGAGTGGATGCAGCGAAGGAAATTTATGGTGCTGATGAAGCATACCCCATTAGTGAATTAGATGAAAAGCTACCGCAGTATTTAGAAAAAGCTAGCCGCATTTACTATCATTTAGGACGCGATCGCAATTTTAATGACCAAATCATCAGACATTACCAAAGTTTATTGCGGACTTATCCTAAGCGCGGTACTGGGCCAATCGCTATTGAAGATACTGGCCTTGTCCTCAACAGCATGAGATTGATCAAAAGTGAAGCGGAAGTGGAATTGATGCGTCAAGCAGCAGCGATCGCTACAGAAGCACACAATTACGCCCAAGAAATCACCGCACCTGGACGTTATGAATATGAAATACAGGCGGAGATGGAACGCATCTTTCGAGTACGGGGTGGCTTAGGGCCAGCTTATCCTTCCATTGTGGCTTCTGGTGTGAATGCTTGCGTACTACACTATATTGAAAATAATCGTCAAATGCAGGATGGAGAATTACTGCTAATTGATGCCGGTTGTGCTTACGATTATTACAACTCTGACATTACCCGGACATTTCCTGTGGGTGGTAAATTTACACCAGAACAAAAGACGCTGTATGAAATTGTTTTGGAAGCACAAAAACAAGCGATCGCTCAAATTAAACCAGGTAATCCCTTCAAATTAGTTCACGATACAGCAGTTCGCGTCCTCACGGAAGGTTTAGTCGAACTTGGCATTCTCAAAGGTGAAATTGATAATTTAATTGAAGAAGAGAAATATAAGCCATATTATATGCACCGTACCAGTCATTGGTTAGGTTTGGATGTCCATGATGTGGGGGTTTATCAGCATGGTGAAGACAAACCGCAGATTTTGCAACCAGGTCAAATTTTGACGGTAGAACCGGGAATTTATATTGTGCCAGATACCAAACTAGCAGAAGACCAACCAGAGACCGATCCTCGATGGGTTGGCATTGGCATTCGGATTGAAGATGATGTGTTAGTTACATCTGATGGATATGAGGTTTTAACTGCGGGGGTTCCCAAAGCAGTAGATGAAATAGAAAGATAAAACATAGGGGATGGTACATACCATCCTTAAGAAAAACCCCGGCGATTGGAAATCGCGGCTACACAGACAAAACCCACCTGCGTGGGTTTGAAGTGACTTCCAGCCCCGGCGATTGGAAATCGCGGCTATACAGACAAAACCCACCTGCGTGGGTTTGAAGTCTTTGATTTTGTATTAGTCCACGGAGGTGGACTTTGCTTGTGTAGCCGCGATTTCCAATCGCCCAATACTTTTAAAATTCTACTTCTAAGGGAAAAATCGCAGTGAAAGTAGAACCAACACCTACCTGTGACACTAGGTTAATTTCACCCCGCAGTAGTTTCACCAACCGCGAGACGATCGCTAATCCCAATCCTGTACTATCAGGAAGATAGGGGCGATCGCTAGAAGTCACGCGAAAATAGGGTTCAAATATTTGGGCTTGGTTTTCGGAGGCAATGCCAACTCCAGTGTCAGAAACAGCGATCGCCCATCTCTGATTCTCCAACATCTGACACATAATAATAATAGTCCCCGATTCTGTATAACGAATTGCATTACTAATAAGATTTGTGACAATTTGTTGCAACTGAAAAGAATCTGTTAATGGTTTTTCGGGAGCGCGATCGCAATCTACTACGATTTGTAAATTTTTCCCCGCAGCCAAAGGTTCCAACATTTCACAAACATTATTGATTAATTCACGCACATCGGTAGGCACTAATTGGATTTTTATCTGCCCTGCTTCATAGCGCGAAAGTTCTAATATATCATTGATTAGATGGAGTAATTGTCTACCATTGCGTAGTACCCGCTCAATATGTTCTAAATTGGTATAGTTGTCTTTTATTTCAGTCTTGCGCCGTTGTTGGCGTAAAAACAGATCCGAGTAGCCAATAATAGAAGTTAAAGGATGTTTCAATTCGTGGGCGAGTTGGGAAAGATATTCTTGATTGGCGCTAATTAACCGCGTCAGTTCCTCATTATGAAGCGTTAGTGATAACTGCAACTGCTTTAATTCTCGTAAGCGTTCCTCAACATAACTTTTAAAACACCGAGCGATCGCTTCATCTAGAATCGCATCAATCAAACGTATGGAACGAATTATCTCTACAGGTGTTCCCTCTAATAAATCTCCTTGTAGAGCATCAAATATTACTGTCCGTAGTAGATGATATTCTCTGGCAATTTCTGCTGGATCAAAGCCTTGTTCGGCTCGAATAGCTCCATGCTGAAAACTCGCAGTAACCATTGACTGAATATCATTATCCTGATGTTTTGAAAGCACCGTCACCATCGCTTTCAAAACATCAGGAATGTGATCCTTTACCGATGTATAAGATAAGTCATCAGCACTTTCAATCCGTCTATCCTTGCGAACAGCTAAAATCCATTTATCAAGGATGATGTCAGTTTTTTCAGCCAGTAGTTGACTAAAATCCATTATGTTAAATTCAGCTAGGAGATAGATGAGTGAACTTCCATATCCAAATAGTTTAGCGACTAGAGTGGTGTTTCAACAAAATGGTGATATGTTTCACCTACCAAAAGAAATAGATTTTATAAAATCTTTTGTTGCTGAGATTATGCTTGATTACCGAAAAGTCAGGGTATGCGCTTGATTTAAGTAACAAAATAAACAAGATTAATCACAAGACAGATACTTTCACGGAAGCATTGGTGTTATATTATGTATATCAATGTTATACTGTACATAACTTTGTATTGAATTAGAGTAAGTCAGCCTAATCCAGCAGACCACAGTGCGTGACGTTGGAGCGGAGGAACCAAATTGTGGGGCGAATCTCAGAGAAAGTGAGGAGTTAGAAGTTATTTTACCAAATAATTAACTCATAACTCATAACTCATAACTTTCTTCAGAAGGGCATCTCTCAGCCCTAGCCCGTCAGCTAACTTCGTAGGCATTGAGAGGAGACTGAAGAGATGGCATTTTTATAATGTTCCGATCTCATCGGTGTCCAAGGCTGGTACTGCTCAAATTTTTTGTACCTGCACTTAAATCTGTTGAGGTCGTAAATGATATTTCAACTAAATCTAGCGGCGATCGCAGCGATCGCGGCGCGAGCGACTTGGAAAAAGACAAAACCTATCATCCTTAGAGATGTCTTCATTTTACCTGTATTGGGCTTCTTGGGAATAATTGTGTTGTGGTGGATTATTGCACTTGCCAACCATGAATTAATGCCCACTCCACCAGAAGCGCTAATTGCGAATCTAGACTACATCTTAAATCCCTTCTATCAAAGAGGCCCAGGGAACTTAGGAATTGGTTGGTTGTTGATCGCAAGTCTGCGTCGGGTATTACTGGGCTTTTTGTTAGGTGCGGTAGTAGCGATTCCTCTAGGGTTTCTAATTGGCATGTCCAGATCGGCAATGCTAGCGCTTAATCCGATCATTCAAATTTTTAAACCTGTGTCGCCTCTAGCTTGGCTACCCATTGCCTTAGCAATTTTCAATTTAGCAGAACCTTCCGCCATTTTTGTCATCTTTATTACCTCCTTATGGCCGACGATTATTAATACCGCCTTAGGAGTTTCTAGCGTTCCCCAAGATTATTTAGATGTGGCACAAGTGTTAGAAATGCCCCGTTGGCGACGGATTACAAAAATCATTTGGCCTGCAAGTCTGCCATATATTTTTACAGGTTTGCGAATTAGTTTAGGTATAGCTTGGCTAGTAATCGTTGCTGTGGAAATGCTGACAGGCGGTATTGGTATCGGCTTTTTCGTCTGGGATGAGTGGAGTCGTTTAAACCTGAGTTCAGTCTTTTTAGCTGTGTTTATAATTGGCTTAACTGGGTTAATTCTAGATTACGCCGTGGGCAAAATTCAAGAATTAGTCACCCATCGGCCTAGAACTTTCAACTAATTAAACGGGATTTTAGATTTTAAATTTTGGATTTTGGATTGAAGAATTGAAAATCCAAAATTTAATAATATCTGTTCGCGCAGCGTCTAATCAAACAAATCTAAAATCCAAAATTAATCCACCAATGGAGCAATAAGAATGGGTGATAATAACTGGACTCGACGAGACTTTATTAAAGGAATCGGAGCAACCACAACGGGAATAGCGTTATCTTCCTGTGCGATTTCAGGAGATAGATCCGCCAAAGGACTAACAGAAGAAGCCTTAGCTGTACAACCAGTAGTTAGATCCCAAGACCTAGAAAAAGCTGATATTACCGTTGGTTACGTTCCCGTTAATGATTGTGCGCCATTTGCGATCGCCTGGAAAAAAGGTTTCTTCCGCAAATATGGTTTGAACGTCACACTCAACCGCGAGGCCAGTTGGGCTACTTCCCGCGACGGTTTAATATTTGGTCGCCTGGATGCTTCGCCCGTAGTATCTGGTGCTGTCACCAATGCCAGAATTGGTGCCGAAGGCGCGCGCCACGCCCCCTTATGTGCAGCTATGACCATTCACCGCCACGGTAACGCCATGACGATGAATAAAGCCATGTGGGATTTTGGGCTGCGTCCGTGGTACGAGTATCAAGAAAAATATGGCGATGGGGCACTAGAAGCCTTTGGGCGCGATTTCCGAGGCTACTTTGACAAGCAGCCGCCAGAAGGCAAAGTCTGGGCGGTAGTGCTAAGTTCTGCCATTTACGAATACTTTGTCCGCTACGTATCCGCCGCCGCAGGTGTTGATCCTCTTAAAGAGTTTCGGATCATCATCGTTCCGCCTCCCCAAATGGTAACAAACGTGCGGATTGGTGCGATGCAAGCTTACATGGTTGCAGAACCCTGGAATACGAGAGCAATAACAGGTAATGAAAACATCGGTTTTACCTTCGCCCAAGGTAAAGAAGTCTGGTTAGGACACCCAGATCGTTTATTAGGAGTGATGGAATCTTTCATCGATAAATATCCTAAAACTTATCGTTCCCTCGTCAAAGCGATGATTGAAGCTTGTCAATATTGCAGCAAAGTAGAAAACCGCCAAGAAGTAGCCGAACTACTTACAGAACGTTCCTTTACAGGTGCTAGACCAAAAAAGAAAGATGCCCCAATCGCCAAATTTACAAGTCCGGGAATTCTCGGTAACTATAACTATGGGGGCTTTGACGGCAAAGATCGCACCATCAAAGCCGCTGACACCACGATTTTCTTTGATATTCCTGACAATATTCCCCAACAGCCAGGAGAACACTCAACATTTTTATGGAGATCCAGAAGTCTTTGGTTGATGACACAAGCCGCGCGGTGGGGACAAATTAAGGAATTTCCCAAAAATGCCGAGAAAATAGCTGCACAAGGTTGGAGGACAGATTTATATCGGGAGATAGCATCAGAAATGGGCATCAAATGTCCCAAGGATGATTACAAGGTTGAACCACCAGAAGTATTTATAGATAAGAAAGGCTTCGATCCTAGCGATCCGGTAGGCTATCTAAATAGTTTTGCCATCAGGGCTAACGCTCCCTCCCGCTTTTTCATGTCTTAAAATACCAAATTTAAATTTCGATTGACGACTAAATTATTTGCGGAGCATTTGATGATGGAATATACCTCATTACCGATTAATACTCAGAACCAAGTTCTGCCCCGCCCTGGATTTTTAGAAATTGAAAATTTAGTCAAGTCTTATCCGACACCTGATAAAGATAACTTTGTCGTGTTAGATGGAGTTAATCTGACGATTGGTGAAGATGAATATATTTCTGTAATTGGTCACTCAGGTTGTGGGAAATCAACTCTATTAAAGATAGTAGCTGGTTTAGAAAAAGCAACTTCCGGCTTAGTCAGGCTAGATGGGAAAGAAATTCGTCAGCCGGGAGCCGAAAGGATGATGGTATTTCAGAACTATTCGCTGTTACCTTGGTTAACAGTGAGAGAAAATATCCGTTTAGCCGTAGATGAAGTGTTAAAAAATGCTAATCGATCTGAAAAAATTAGCATTGTAAATCAACACTTGGCAATGGTAAACTTGACGGCGGCGGCTGACAAATATCCCGATGAAATTTCTGGAGGTATGAAACAACGAGTAGGTATTGCCAGAGCCTTAGCAATTCGTCCCAAAATGTTGCTGATGGATGAACCTTTTGGGGCATTAGATGCACTAACTCGTGGCAAATTAGAGCAGCAGGTATTGGATATTTGGGAAAATAATCGTCAAGCGGTAATGATGATTACCCACGATGTAGACGAAGCAATTTATATGTCCGATCGCATCGTCTTGATGACCAATGGTCCGGCTGCTAGTATCGGGGAGATTTTAGAAGTTCCTTTTGAGCGTCCACGCGATCGCGCCACCATACGAAACTCAAAAGAATATTTTGAACTCCGCAACCACGCCCTAAATTTCCTTGATCGATATTTTGCCCAAGACGAGTAAATTAGATTATCATTTTTTTTAGTGGGTAGCCTAATTCAAATTCATGAAAGCTGGATTTGGAACGGAGGAACCATATTGTGGGGCGTATCTCATAGAACATGAGGAGTTAAGAGTCAGAAGTTAAGAATTATTAATATTAACTCAGCAGTCAGCACTCAGCACTCAGCACTCCTAAGAGAGAGACACCTTCCAGTCTTAGCCCGTCAGCTAACTCCGTAGGCAATGGAAGGAACCCCCAAGATTTTGGCTGTAATACAGTTATTATTGGGGTTTCCTTGACTGATTTCAGATTTGAGATTTTGGCGATCGTCACTCAATCTAAAATCCAAAATCTAAAATCTAAAATTTGTCCCCCTGCTTCTCATTGCTAATTCATTTCATTAGGAGAAGTAAAGCTGTGCAAATCAAACCAATGTTAGCACGTCTGCAAAGTGCCACAGGTCGAGATGACTTAATCGAACAAATGGTACTCGTGCCAGAACCAAAAAAACCTTTTTCTGAAAAACCTCAAAGCCCAAAAGCAGTTAACTTAATTGTTGCATACAACGCATCTCCCAACAGTCATACAGCACTAGATATTGCTTTTTGGATTGCCCATCAAACCCGTTTAGCCACTAATGCAGAAGTCACAGTTCAAGCTGTTTATGTGATAGAAGATAATCAAAGTAGTCAGTATTCAAATATCTTGAGTTTTCCAACACAACAGTTTCCGCTGGTATGTCAAGTTAGTGAAGTATCAAAGTCTGTCACACAGGTATTAACTCAACCCAAATTGCAGACTGTGGTAACTCCTCTGCAACAAGCAGATATAATTCTCTGGCAAGCGCGAAGTTTAGCTGAAGAATGGCAGGGTTCCTTTAAATCTCATTTGCGGTTTGGCTGCATTTCTACAGAACTTAGCAAAGTTGTTGAATTAGAAGCGGCTGATATTCTGTTTCTCGGTTGCAACTCTGTCAATCATCCGATGATTGAGGCTCTAGGTTCTAATTTCCCCTGTGCCGTTTTGGGTATTCCCAGTAGTATTGATGAATAATCGCTCTTTAAAATTCTAGTAATTTTTGTCAAATTTTGATTCAGAGAAAAGTCACCTAAAACTAGGTGGCTTTTTTAGCTAATTATTAAAATCATGAAACACGAACTATTTTTTTATGAATTTGAAATAAAATATTATCAATGGCGATTAAAAGAAGCACAAAAAGAATATGAATCTGGCTTTGAGCGCCTATCACAAATTAAATCTTATAAGCTGTTCCACATTTCAATTGCATAAATGGTAAACTAGATATATCCATGCATTCAGCATTATTATGCCTGCCAAAGGGTTTCTAGCTCAATC
>NZ_JBALFD010000032.1:0-93099 GCF_036916985.1 Nostoc sp. | reverse complement strand
CTCAGCGTCGCTTTCGTTCGCTTCGCTTCAGGCACTTATTCAATATAGCGAACCCAATTCATTGTGTCAACTACTTTTTCCAAAATATTTTGGGAACGGTTTTATGTCTCCTGAAACTAGCTACAGTGTTGGGTTGTAGGCAACAATGGTTTATGCACTGTGTTAAGTAGGGAAGGGGGAAGCGTGAATTTTCAGTCAGTAATAGGTTTATTGCATCAGTTTTGGGGCGATCGCGGTTGTCTTATTGCCCAGCCCTACGATATTGAGAAGGGGGCTGGTACTAAGAATCCTCAGACTTTTTTAAGGGCATTGGGACCGGAACCCTGGGCTGTGGCCTATGTTGAACCGTGTCGTCGCCCAACGGATGGGCGCTACGGCGAAAACCCCAACCGCTTCCAACACTATTATCAGTACCAAGTTTTGATTAAGCCGTCACCAGATAATATCCAGGAGATTTATCTTGATTCCTTAAGAGCTTTAGGTATTCGTCCTGAAGACCACGATATTCGGTTTGTAGAGGATAACTGGGAAGATGCGACGGTGGGAGCTTGGGGAACTGGATGGGAAGTATGGTTGGATGGGATGGAAGTTACTCAATTTACTTACTTCCAACAGTGTGGAGGAATTGATTGCCGTCCGGTGTCGATTGAGATTACTTATGGTTTAGAGCGGCTGACAATGTATCTCCAGCAGGTAGAAGCATTTACAAAGATCCAGTGGACAGACAATATTACTTATGGAGATGTTTTCCTGCAAAGTGAGATTGAGCAGTGTACGTATAATTTTGAAGCTTCAAATCCTGAGTTGCTACTGACACTATTTAACTTATACGAGCAGGAAGCTACCCAATTGACGGAGCGAGGATTGGTATTGCCTAGCTTAGATTATGTAATGAAGTGTTCGCACATGTTTAATCTGCTGGATGCTAGAGGTGTGATTTCGGTGACGGAGAGAACTCGTTATATTGCCAGGATTCGGCATTTGGCTAGGAAGGTGGCTCATTTATATGTTGAACAAAGGGAGAAATTGGGTTTTCCGTTGCTCGGAGTCATGCCTGGGCGACTAGAAGTCGCGGCTACACAGACAAAACCTGCCTCCGCAGGTTAAACCCCTGATTTTGCATTCTTTAAGCTAGGTATATCTTTAATGATGTGGCTGTTGATAAAGGTCAGAAATCCCGTTTAATCTTGAGCCTAGAATATTAAAGCTACAAAGATAAGGCCCGCCTGTGCGGGCTTTGTTTGTATAAACTTGATGGACTATACTTCACCACATTGCTACCCTATCTATATTTAAGTCAGCTGCAAATTACGGTTGCCAGGTGCTTTTACAAAAATCTTATGATTCAAACTAGTGGTGTAATTATTTGTCTTGGCTATATTTTTGGGTTGCTGTTTACAGCAGTTCCTTGGGGTGGTGTGTGGATTTTGGTTCTGGGGATAGTGGGAGCAATTATTTTTAGAAGACGCACCAATTCACGGCAATTTGCTCAGAAACCAGAAAATGCTGGAAGCAAAAATAAGACGGTGCCTAACACTTGGCAAACTACTCCCCATCCTCGAATATGGCTAGCTGCTGGCTTGGTGGGATTATTGGCAACTATATATTTTCAATGGCGAGTACCGCAACCGGATGCAAAAGATATTAGTCAATTCGTCCCGACTGGAAATAGCAATAATCAAGAACAACTTGTGATTGTTCGCGGCAAAGTGGCGAGTAATCCCCGCTTGACTCGCAGTCAACGCGGACAATTTTGGCTGGAAACGACTCAGTTAGATGAGGTCAAAAATGATAAGGGTTCAGCAGGTGTTCCAAAAGGGGTTACAGGCAAATTGTATGTGACAGTGCCTATACTTCAGGCTACTGGATTATACCCTAGTCAAGAAATTGCTGTGACTGGGATTTTGTACAAACCAAAGGCGGCTTCCAATCCTGGTGGTTTTGATTTTCAGAAGTTTCTCAAGCAAGAAGGAACATTTGCCGGTCTAATTGGGCGACAAATAAATGTTTTGGATCAGGAACGGAAATGGGGATGGTGGCAAATTCGGGAGCGAATTGTGCGATCGCAAGTTCGTTGGTTGGGTGTCCCAGAAGGGCCGCTTGTTAGTGCAATGGTTTTAGGTAGCAAAGCTGTTGATTTACCCTACGATATCCGCGACTTGTTTGTGCAAGCTGGATTAGCTCATGCTTTGGCAGCTTCCGGGTTCCAAACTTCCTTGATTTTAAGTGTGATCTTACAGTTAACCAGGCGGACAAAAAAAGGAACGCAATTTACCGTTGGTTTTTTGGCTTTAATCATTTTTCTGAGTTTAACAGGTTTTCAACCTGCGGTTCTCAGAGCCGTAATTATGGGTTTTGCGGCATTAGTTGGTTTGCTATTAAAAAGGAAGGTAAAACAGTTTGGCTCATTACTATTAGCGGCAACTCTGCTATTAGTATTTAATCCTCTATGGATTTGGGATTTAGGTTTTCAATTAAGTTTTTTAGCAACATTGGGATTAGTTGTAACAGTATCCCCATTAGTCAACAGTCTAGCATGGCTACCACCTGCGATCGCTTCTTTAATTGCCGTTCCCCTAGCTGCCACTATTTGGACTTTACCTGTACAACTTTTTGTCTTTGGAGTTGTACCATCTTATAGTTTGTTCCTGAATGTGGTTAGTACTCCATTAATTTCGATTATTAGTATAGGTGGAATCATCAGTGCGTTAATAGGTTTAGTTTGGACTGAAGCCGGAAGCTTCCTGGCTGGTGTGTTGCATTACCCTACTGATTGGCTAATTAAACTAGTGGAATTTTCTAGCAAGTTGCCTGGAAGTTCTATTGCTGTAGGCAGTATATCTAGTTGGCAGCTTTTGGCGATTTATGTACTGATTATATTGGTGTGGCTAGTACCTTGGTGGCAGCGGCGGTGGTGGTTTGCTAATGTGATTGCGATTGCTTTAGTATCCATTCCCCTTTGGCATTCTACAAATACATTGTTTAGAATAACGGTCTTGGAATCTGGTACGGAACCAATTGTAGTTGTTCAAGATAGAGGTAGTGTAACTGTAATTAATAGTGGCGATGAAGGTACAGGACGCTTCACAATTCTACCGTTTTTACAACAACAGGGTGTAAATCAAATCAATTGGGCGATCGCAACTGATTTCCAAGGCAATGAAAGTAATGCCTGGTTTGAATTAATGCAACGTTTACCAATCAATAATTTTTATGAGTATTCACCCAAAACAGATGATTCTATTACAACTCAGGCAATTCAACAGGAACTACAAAAACATCAAGGAATTTATCAATCTTTGGCAGTTGGTCAATCTGTGAAAGCTGGTTCGACAGTAGCACAATTAATCAACGATCAATTACCTATCTTACAATTGCAAATTTTAGATCAGAATTGGTTATTAGTAGGTAATGTTAAATCTAAAGAGGTAAAACAACTAGTTAAAAATGGAAGTTTACCTCACCCACAAGTGCTTTGGTGTGCGCCTGAATCATTGAAAGATTTAGTTATTGCCCTACAACCACAAGTAGCGATCGCCTCTTCTGGTAACTTTGATCCAAAAAGTTTATCTGAACTTAATCAAAGCCAAACCAAACTTTTTTTTACAGGAAGAGATGGAGCTATTCAATGGACTCCTAATGGTCAATTTGAGGCATTTATTGAAGCAACAGAAAACAAGTCTTCTCTGTTATGAAAAAATAAAATTTTGGTATAAATTCATGAATCTTAAATACTAATACCAATTCTGTATGAAGATGCGGTAAACCATATTTAAAGAAAAACGTAGATGTGGAGCAGCTTGCCACAGGCTACCGCATACTCCTACAGGGCGCGTAGTATCTTGCATAGAAAGACACAAAGAAAGAAAGGAAGAAGTTAAAAGAGTTTAGCGCAGCCTCACAAAGAGATGGTATAACTCCCTTTACTATTGCTCCAACAATTTTATGCGCTGCCACCAAAGATTCAGGGGATAATAAAGCACCGGTGCCCATAAACTACTCAAAATAGCAGAGGCAAGGGCGACACGTTGGTAATATGTCCAAATATCTGTCACCTTACGCTCATCGCCGAGCAAAGTTAATTGCAACCCAAAGATAGTTTCTGCCAAAACTGCCATCACAAAGACAATTACAGCAATCGAAATAAAATCTTCTTCGATAAAACGCTGTTTTTGGAGCAGACCAGTTAAAACTCCCACTATCCCTAAACTAAGGGCATGAGTAGGGTTAGGTGATGTCATTGAATCTTGAAGTAGCCCCAGAACTATACCTGCCAATGCTCCGGCAAACACCGTGCGTTTCACACTCCAAGCTACCACCCAAATTAATAGCCAGTTAGGGCCAATTCCCAATAATTCCATACCTGGGAATCGGGTTGGTAATAATAATAAACATAACAGTACAGATCCAACCGTCACTATCCAACCTAACAACTGGCGTATACCGGGATGCCAACGAGCAAGCGGCTGGATTCGGAATTTCGATTTTCGCTGTGACGATTTTGGTTTTTTCTGCATGCTACCACCAAATGCAGGAATCTTCATTTTTTTATGGATTTTTAAGGAAGAATTTACTTAGACTTTTGCGGCACTTGATTTGCCGACTCTTGGTTTTCTGGCTTGGGATAAACAGCTACCCAATCAAGAGAGCGGATTGGCGGAAAAAGCTCAATTTTCGCCACTGATGCCGGAAGTTTCTTTAAATCCAACGACTTGATTCGTCCTACCGCCAAACCAGAGGGAAATTTCTGACTATAGGTAGACGTGGAAACTAAATCTCCTACCTTGACGTTTGGAACTTTTTCATAAAACTCCAGCACTGCTTCGGCAGAAGAATCTCCTCGCAAAACGCCTTTAGCTGCCGTGCGGCTAACTGACACACCCACTTGACTCTTGAGGTCACTGATTAATAACACGCGGCTAGTATTGGGAGTTACACTCTCCACCAAACCCACTAATCCGCCTTCTGCTTTGACTATGAAGCCTTCCTGAATCCCTACATTCGCACCGCGATTCAGGGTAACTTGTTGCCACCACTGGTCAGCACTACGTCCTATCACCCGTGCTGGAATTGGCCGTGATGCCAGTGGCTCTTTTTCTACATAGCCTAATAAATCTTGTAGCTTTGTCTTTTGACTTTCCAAATCTACTATACGGGTTTGCAATTCTAGTATCCGGGCGTCTCTGAGACGTTCTTCTGGAGTTGGACCTGACTGCAACATCTCTAACGGCCGGGTAATTGCCTGGTATGTCTCAAGCAGCAACTCACCTTGAGTCTGTCGCAATATCCAAGCACTACCAACCACTAGAGCTAATAAGCCGATTTGTA
Source organism: Nostoc sp. (assembly GCF_036916985.1). GTDB lineage: Bacteria > Cyanobacteriota > Cyanobacteriia > Cyanobacteriales > Nostocaceae > Nostoc. The sequence continues at coordinate 87,771 of NZ_JBALFD010000032.1, read as the reverse complement.
ACCCTTTACGATCCCACCAACGCCGTATTGTCACCATATATACCTTTGTATACTTATACAAATTAAGTTCTACTTGGATTCTATTTATATAGAACCCAAATAGAACTCAAATAGAACTCAAGTCTGATATTTTTTTTTGCTACATATTGCGAGAGCTTTCGGTAACAACTCGTTCCAACTGTTTAAAGTTTTCTAACACACGACCTGTTCCCAGCACAACACAGCTCAAAGGATCAGCAGCAATGTGGGTAATAATCCCTGTTTCATGACTAATTAGGGTATCTATGCCTTTGAGCAAAGCACCGCCGCCAGCTAACATAATACCTCTGTCAATAATATCTGCTGCCAATTCTGGAGGTGTGCGTTCCAGTGTCCGCTTCACAGCTTCTATAATTACTGATAGCGGTTCCAACATGCTTTCACGGATTTCTGGGGCTTTGATTGTTACAGTGCGCGGCAGACCAGAAAGTAGGTGTAAACCTCGGACTTCCATCATCGCGTCATTATCATCATTAGTAGGATAAGCAGAACCAAGTCGAATCTTGATTTCCTCGGCAGTACGTTCACCAATGACTAAGTTATGAACTTTCTTAATATACTGAATGATTGAATCAGTCAGTTCATCTCCAGCAATGCGTACTGATTCGCTGATGACTGTACCTTGAAGACTCAGCACTGCAACTTCTGTTGTGCCACCACCAATATCAATGATCATGTTGCCAGTGGGTTCGGCAACAGGTAATCCTGCACCAATGGCCGCAGCTACGGGTTCATCGATTAAATATACTTTTCTTGCTCCTGCTTGGTGAGCTGCATCCATCACAGCTCGCCTTTCTACTCCTGTGACGCCACTGGGAATACCAATGACAATCCGGGGTAAGATTAAAGATTTACCTTCATTTACACGCTGAATAAAGCTTTTGAGCATCAACTCGGCTATATCAAAGTCAGCGATTACACCATCCCGCAAAGGGCGGAGGGCAATCACATTTCCCGGTGTGCGGCCGAGCATTTTTTTGGCTTCTTCTCCTACTGCTAGTGCTACCTTTTCATTGACATCGATAGCAACTACAGAAGGTTCTTGTAGTACAATACCTTTACCAGATACATAAACTAGAGTGTTTGCGGTACCGAGGTCGATACCCATATCCCATGATGTGCGAAAGTTCCTAAAAATACCCACGCGTCTGTAAGCCCCCTATGTGCGATACTTTTTGACTACAACGGTTAAGAGTTAATTGTGCCGGATTCGATAAAGTTCGTATCCTGAGTTGAGTCAACTAGACTATATTTTTATATGATTCCCAGGAATATTTACTATGTCTCAAGCCCCGTATTTTTTGATATTCTCTGGTTAGATTAGTATATCAGTATATTTTTCTGTGTTTCTCCAAATAGTGTGTATAATTTTTCAAGTCAATTATATTGTTAACTGTTTAACACATTATTTTCAAGTCTTTCACAATTCGCTATGATGAAAGTCAGAATTTTCTAAGTACGTTTGTACTAAAAGGTAACGTGATGAGTATCAATGTTGTCAACCTCATCGGTCGTGTAGGCGGCGACCCAGAGATTAAGTATTTTGAGTCTGGTAGTGTGAAGTGTAGATTGACACTAGCAGTAAAAAGGCGATCGCGTAACAGCGATCAACCTGACTGGTTCGAGTTGGAACTATGGGGAAAGACAGCAGAGTTTGCCAAGAATTATGTACAAAAGGGTAAACAAATTGCCGTTAAAGGTTCCTTGAAGTTTGACGCTTGGAGCGATCGCCAAACAGGAATTAGCCGCTCTAAACCAGTTATTCTAGTAGATCAGGTGGACTTATTGGGTTCTAGGCAAGATGGAGACGGAGGAACGGGAGATATGTCTCCAGAACATTTTTAATTGGGCATTGGGCAAAACAGTTCCGAGTGCTGAGTAAAGAAATTAGATTCCCTATTCAGCACTCTTGAGGGGTATTGGGCATTGATTATTAGTCCTTTGCCTTTACAAATAACAAAGGACTAATGACAAATGACCAATGACTAATAACTAATTTGCAGCGTCACCGATGCTTCTACTTGTTGTTCACCACCAATTACAGGGGTGGAAGCATCAGCTGACTTGGCAGCCTCAGCACGTAAAAACATGGGGGGTGGTGGTGCAGTGGCATTATTAACTTGAATGCTTACGATTTCTTTGGATTTAAAACCCAAGGCACTGAAAACGGCATCAGCTTGCTGCCGGGCATCTTGAGTAGCTTCTTTTAATGCTTGCTTTTGAGCTGCTGCGATCGCTTCATCATTCGCAACAAAACTAATACCGTTAATTTGTGTTGCACCCGCTTTCACTGCATCATCCAATAACGTCCCAGCTTGTTCGGTAGGAATTCTAAAACTCACGGTGTTATTGGCAGCATAGCCTGTAATCTGCTGTACATTATTGGTATAGCTGTAAACTGGGTTGAGCCGGATACCAGTAGTTTGTAATTTTTCAACATTTTTGCTCTTTAAGAACGCAACTACAGCAGATGACCTCCGAGCGGCTTCTTGCTGTACTTCCTGTGCTGTTTTTCCCTGAATCTCTACTCCTAAACTGACTTGTGCCAGGGTTGTCGGAATTGTTTCTACTCCGCGACCACTGACACTAAGAGTTCGCCACAATTTATCTTTTTCTTGTGCGAATGCAGGTAGTACAAAAGTTGCACATACTAGCATTGCTAAAGGCAGTATTTTCCACAAGTTTCCCGATGGAAACCGAGAACCGGGTAAAGCGGATCTAGTCATAATATTTGCACTCCTCAAAGTATCCACAGATGTTTTGAATAAACGTATGTAGCAATCTTCGGGTGGTTGTTGAGAGCCAACATCCACCACAAGTTTTTCACAACTCAAGTGCGATCGCTAGATACGATTTGTATGTTCTTACTTTGACACTGCGATCGTCAAAAGCTGAAATGGTTACATTTTTTGAAACTAAAAAAATTACACTAGTACAACACGGCGTAAATCAACTACTTATTTCAAATCAATGAAACGTTTACGTTGTATACCTTTTTGAATTTTTAATTTTGAATTCAGATTGCGTCTTCATAGGATGTTTTTCAGAAACGCGTCAGAATCAAAGAGAAGGATTTTCACAGAACCCATGCATTTGTTAGATCCAATTAGCTTCTCTTTTCCTCTGCTGGCCAGCGCAACACAAGCCGCAGACAGTTCAATGGTAGTCGAAGCAGTGCTACTAAGCTTAGTAGTCATTTATCTTGCTAGCAAAGTTGGTGGAGAGTTATCAAACCAAGTGGGTTTGCCACCTGTCTTAGGTGAACTCGTTGGCGGTGTGGTAGTTGGCATCTCTGTTTTCCACCTTTTGGTGTTTCCAGAAGGCGGCACAGACAGTTCTAATTCTTTGATCGTGTCCTTTCTTCAAACTACTGCCGGTTTGACCCCTGAAGCCACTCCAGCAGTGTTTGCAGCCCAGTCCGAGGTAATTTCTGTTTTAGCAGAATTGGGTGTGATTATTCTGCTCTTTGAAATCGGCTTGGAGTCGAACTTAAAAGATTTAATGGCAGTTGGTATCCAAGCCACCGTTGTCGCAGTAGTTGGGGTAGTAGTACCCTTTGCTGCTGGAACTGTGGGGCTGATGACTTTGTTTGGTATTGGTGCTGTACCCGCAATTTTTGCAGGGGCGGCTTTGACTGCCACGAGTATCGGTATTACTTCCAAAGTGCTGTCAGAATTGGGGCGACTCAATTCTAAAGAAGGGCAGATTATTTTGGGTGCTGCCGTAATTGACGACGTACTGGGAATCATCGTTTTAGCGGTAGTTGCCAGCCTAGCTAAAGACGGCGTAGTAGATGTCAGCAAAGTGATTTATTTGATTATCAGCGCCACTGGTTTTATTTTGGGAGCAATCCTACTGGGCAACGTTTTCAATAAATCCTTTGTAGCGATCGCCGATCAACTTAAAACCCGTGGTGGACTGGTAATACCAGCATTGATCTTCGCTTTTGCTATGGCATACCTGGCCGCCGTTATCCACTTAGAAGCAATTCTGGGTGCTTTTGCGGCGGGTTTAGTTCTAGAAGAGACAGATAAACGTAAGGAACTGCAAAAGCAAGTCTCTCCCATTGCCGATATATTAGTGCCAATTTTCTTTGTGACTGTTGGCGCAAAAACCGATTTGGGAGTGTTAAACCCAGCAATTCCCGACAATCGTGAAGGTCTAATTATGGCAACTTTCCTGATTACAGTAGCGATTATCGGTAAAGTGATCACAGGTTTAAGCGTGTTTGGTCAACCAGGAATCAACCGTTTAGCGATCGGTGTGGGAATGATTCCTAGAGGCGAGGTTGGGTTAGTATTTGCTGGTGTCGGTGCTGCCAGTGGCGCTCTCTCGAAACCATTAGGGGCAGCAATTATCATGATGGTTATCTTGACAACCTTTTTAGCTCCTCCCTTGTTAAGATTTGTATTTCCAGATCCAAAAACCGTGGAGGCAGGCTCAGAGCAACTAATTTTAGACGGTTCCTCTGGGACTTCGTTGGTAATTGAACCACTTCAACCAAGGGTATCAGCATTAAATGACAGTAGCAATTTGGAAGTAACCCCAGATTCTAGCGATCGTTAATTATTGGGAATGGGGAATGGGGAATAAGGCATTAGGCATTGGTTATTTCCCTGCTTCCTCATCCCCATTGTGTAGTGGAAACTTCTCTTCTCAAATCTCCGTCGCGTGTGATTGTAGAATAATTGTTTGTTTCTAATTTCTACCAGCATTCAAAATGTTAGTTATTTCTAGTTTCCCTCGGCTTGTAAGCCTTTATCTGAATATTTTCCAGATAATTGGGGAGTAACACCCATAAATTTTGCTAGATCATCTGACAGTAATGGGAATTATTTACTCAGTGCATCGATGGCAACAAAAAACAAACACTTATCATTGAACAGCTATCAATTATCAGTTTTCTAGCTTGGTTAGGAGTCGTACCCCACCTCTACAGGTGGAAGGTTTTGTATGGAAATTTATACCCAAAATTAAACCTGATAACTGATTTAAGTGTGTATTAGAGCAGTTTTTAGATATTTAGATCGCGACTGAGACGGGGAATGGGGAGTAGGCAGTGGTGTAATTAAATTACTTGAAACATGCTGTAATAACAGCTTAAAAATCAAAAAAGGCATCAGAGGTCAAGTTTAGGTGGTGACGGTGTGGTGATTTACCAATGAGTTGAGATATTGACGGCTCCCATGAACGTGAATTAGGAGAAATGACTGTGAAATTACACTGGTTACTACCCAGCACTATTGGAACTATCTTCATGCTATCGTCGCCAGTAATGGCGGCGAGACTTGAATCTTGGCGCTTTGATGCTAATCAAAACAGACTAGAAATTAATACTGTCGGAACAGTTCAACCCCAAGCACAACTAATTTTCAACCCGACTCGGCTGGTGATTGATTTGCCAGGCACTACATTTGGTCGTCCGCAGCTAACCCAACAAGTGGGCGGTGGAATTCGCTCGATCCGTGTTGGACAATTTGATATAGATACAACACGTATAGTTGTCGAACTGACTCCTGGTTACACTTTAGACCCCAAACGAGTACAATTCGTTGGTACAACTGGCGATCGCTGGACGGTGCAATTACCTAGACCAGAAGTTGAGAGAGTAGCTTCATCTCCTAGAAGTGCTTACAGTGTAGTTACCCCAAACTCTGAACCTCAACCTAGTATTTCAAGGGTTGCTACTACTACACGAGGAGCCACTCAAATTGAGCATTTACAAGTAACGGGTGATGGGTTGTTCATTCGTACCAGTGGTGGCAATCCTCCGATTCAGGTAATTCGCAGCCGTGATCGCGCTACTATTTTTGTGGATATCTCTGGCGCATCTTTATCACCACGTCTAGCGCAACAGAATAATATACCCGTCAACAAACATGGTATTAGCCGCGTCGAATTCACCTCATTACAAACCCAACCTCCTGGTGTCCGCCTGACTTTGCGGGTAGATAAAAATAGCCCAGACTGGCGAGCAACTAATAGTAACGGCGGTGGTTTGATAGTTTTACCTAGTCGCGTTGTCACATTGCCTGGAAGTAATAATTCCGACAATCAATCAGAAGCCGTTTCCTTTCCTAATAGATCGTCTACCAATAACTCGCCAGCAACAATTGAGTCTGTACAACTGGCTGATAATGGCACACAACTGCTAATTAGAGGCAACCAACCTTTATCGGCAACAGGAACCTGGGATAGATCCTCTGGTCTGTTCCGCGTTACGATTAGCAATGCCAAGTTAGCTCCTAGAGTTACAGGCCCTACTTTTGCTGCTAGTAGCCCGATTCTTCGGGTACGTCTGCAACCCCAAGCACCCAACACTGTTGTTGTTTTAGTTCAACCAGCCGCCGGAATCCAACTTGGGCAACCCAGGCAAATTGATGACCAGCTTTTGGCTCTACCAATACAAGGTTCTCGGCGAGTTGTAGCCCTCCCCGGAAGACCACCTTTTGCTTTACCTGGGCTACCACCGCCAAATCGTGGGCCATTCCCAGACCCAAACAACCCCAATCCCCAGCGCATAACACAACCACAGCGCCGAGTTACCAATGGGCGAGTAGTAGTTATTATTGACCCCGGACATGGCGGTAAAGACTCAGGAGCGCTTGGCATTGGGGGGGCACGTGAAAAGGATGTGATCTTGCCTATTGGGAAAAGACTTGCTGAGATTTTGCAGCAAAATGGCATACAAGTAATTATGACGCGGGATTCTGACTATTTTGTTACCCTTCCAGGAAGGGTGCAATTAGCAGAGCGAGCGAATGCTGATGTGTTTGTTAGCATCCACGCCAATTCAGCCGGTGCGAGTCGTCCCGATGTTAATGGCTTGGAAGTCTATTATTACGACAGTGGACTGGATCTAGCTCGCGTTGTCCGTAGTAGTATTCTGCAAAATATTGGTACTCTCAAAGACAGGGGAGTGCGACGAGCCAGATTTTATGTCCTCAGAAAAAGTTCTATGCCCTCCATTCTCGTGGAAACGGGTTACATGACTGGTCGAGAGGATATGGCTAGGCTGAGAACTTCAGCTTACCAAAATCAAATGGCAGAAGCGATCGCTCGTGGTGTTCTTCAGTACCTAAAGAGAAGATAAGTAATTTAGTCTAAATTATTGAGTAAATACATCTAATCTTTACCATTTTTATCCAATTTAGTAGTAAAACAATTTAAGTATTCTTGCGGCGGGGTAGAAGTAGCTTCTTTGTTATTGTCATCTGATGCAATGCATGTCAGTCAACAAATTTTGGATTTTAGATTTTGGATTTGTATCATCTAGAACAGGTGTTAGTGTAGCAGGACGCTATTCTGGCAGGAAACTAAAATCGGGAATCTAAAATCTAAAATTGGCAGTCAAATATATATAGGCTAATGGCATGGCAAAACCAGAGGAGCGTGCTATATTTTACGCCATTAGCTGTGTCTTAATAACAGCGCAAAACTCAGTGGCGCGGTGACGGTGTGAGGATTTGCCAATATGTTGAGATGTTGACGGCTCCCATAAATGTGAATCAGGAGAAAAGACTGTGAAATTACGCTGGTTATTATCCAGTACTATTGGAACCATCTTCATGCTATCGTCGCCGGCAATGGCCGCGAAACTAGAATCTTGGCGTTTTGATGCCAATCAAAACAGGCTGGAAATTAATACTTTCGGAAATGTCCAACCCCAAGCGCAATTAATTTTTAACCCCACTCGTTTGGTAATTGATTTGCCAGGAACAACATTTGGGCGTCCGCAGTTAACCCAACAGGTGGGCGGTGCAATTCGTTCGATCCGTGTTGGGCAGTTTGATGAACAAACAACACGCATAGTCGTGGAATTGACTCCTGGTTATACTTTAGACCCTAAACAAGTGCGATTTTTGGCCACAACTGGCGATCGCTGGACAGTGCAATTACCTACGCCAGAAGCCGAAAATGCACCCTCAAGAAACACTGAGGGGCAGCAAGAACAAGCTATAGCCGCAGCAACTTCACCCAGAACATCTACACCAGCATTCCCCCAAAGGGATATTTACAACGTTGTCAGAACTGACTCTGTTAATCCACCTCACAACAGACCCTTTCTTGCCAGAGTTACTCAAATTGAGAAATTACAAGTCACAGGCGATGGTTTTTTCATTGCTACAAGTGGTGGCAATCCTCAAATTCAGGTAAATCGTAGCAACGATCAAAAAGCAATTAACATCGACATTGCTGGCGCAACTTTATCACCAAACCTAGAGCAGCGGGATTTGTCGATTAATCGCTATGGTGTCAGCCGTATCCAGTTCACCCAGCTGCAAACCAGTCCATCTATTGTTCGTCTGACTTTACAGGTAGATGAAAATAGTCCAAATTGGCGAGCAACCACTAGCAGCGTTGGTGGTTTTGTGGTTCTACCTAGTCGTGGCGTTGCCCAGTTGCCTGGAAGTAACACTCCACGCATACCACCTAGTAACTCAACTGCTACTATTGAGTCTGTGCAACTGGCTAATAATGGCACACAACTACTAATTAGAGCCGACCAAGCTTTATCTGCTACAGGAGGCTGGGATAGATCCTCTGGTCTGTACCGTATAACTATCAACAATGCTAAGTTAGCTCCAAAAGTCACAGGCCCTACTTTTAATCCTAATAGCCCGATCCTGCGGGTACGCCTGCAACCACAAGAATCCAATACTGTCAATGTCTTGGTTCAACCAGCAGCCGGAGTAAAAATTGGGGAACTCAACCAAGTTGGCGACGAGCTGTTAGCTTTAGAATTACGACGCTCTGGTAGCAGTAGTATCACACCGTCCATTACTTTACCTCCCCTGCCATCGCTAGACCAAGGTCAATTACCAAACCCCGCAGATAATCCCCGTCCCATCTCCCAGTCACGGCCACGCCCCTCCGTTCCTAGAGGGAAATTGGTAGTAGTTATTGATCCAGGACATGGTGGAAAAGACTCAGGTGCCCCTGGTTTGGGCGGACTTTTAGAAAAGAATGTAATTCTGCCTATTGGTAAAAGGGTAGGAGCAATTTTAGAGCAAAATGGTGTACAAGCGGTGCTAACGCGGGATGCCGACTTTTTCGTAGAACTTCAGGGACGGGTAGACATTACCAAGCGAGCTAATGCGACTTTGTTTGTCAGCATTCACGCTAATTCCGTTGATAATCGACCTGATGTCAATGGCTTAGAAGTCTATTATTACGATAGTGGTTATGGTCTAGCTGAAGTAGTTCGTAAAACCATCCTCCAGGACATCGGTACTATCAAAGATCGGGGAACCCGCAAAGCTAGATTCTACGTCCTCAGAAAAAACTCCATACCTGCTATTCTCGTGGAAACAGGCTATATGACTGGTTATGAGGATAATCCCAGATTAGGAACACCAGAGTATCAAAATCGGATGGCAGAAGCGATCGCTCAAGGCATCCTAAAATACTTACAGCAGAGGTAATATAGTACAAATTACTCATTAAAGAGGTGGTATTTAAACTTCTTTGACTTGCAGAATTTAGTGGTCAATTTGAAGATTGTCTGCTAAATTCTGTATTTTAAATCCCAAAACCTAAATTAATATCTGCCTGTGTATTCATCTTCCATTTTTGAAGGGAATCTTGACGATTTTTCCGATCAAGAACCCCAACGTGCCCCAATTGGCATCTTTGACAGTGGTGTTGGTGGGCTGACGGTATTGCGACAACTATATCGGCAACTCCCCAATGAATCAATTATTTATTTTGGGGATACAGCTAGACTTCCTTACGGAATTCGTTCACAAGCAGAAATTTTACGATTTACCCGTGAAATTATTACCTGGCTACAACAGCAGCAGGTAAAAATGGTAATTATGGCTTGCAACACCAGTTCTGCCCTAGCTCTAGAAACCGTGCGTCAAGAATTCAGCATACCCATTTTGGGAGTGATTCTACCAGGTGCAAAAGCTGCGGTGCAGCAAGGAAAGCGGATTGGTGTAATTGCCACTCCAGCTACAGCCAAGAGTAATGCTTATAAACACGCCATATTCGAAATTGCTCCTGATGTCCAAGTCTGGCAAGTTGGATGCCCAGAGTTTGTACCACTGATTGAGCAAAACCGCATTCATGACCCTTACACTGCCGAAGTAGCACGAGCCTACCTAGAGCCTTTGTTAGAGCAGGAAATTGATACCTTAGTTCACGGCTGTACCCATTATCCCCACCTTACTCCGGTACTGCGATCGCTCCTCCCATCTCAAGTCCAATTAATTGATCCAGCTGTTCATGTTGTGGCAGCTTGCGCCCAAGAGCTAGACTTGTTAGGCTTAAGAAATACTCATCTACCATTACCAACTCGCTTCGCCGTCAGCGGTTGTCCGCAACAGTTTTCTCAGTCAGGAGTCCAGTGGCTAGGCTACACCCCAATAGTTGAAGAGGTTTCCTTCACTGATATCGCTATTTCCCAACTCCAATAAAACTAATTAGTCCTTAGTCCCTCGTCATTTGTTTCGATAAATGACGAGGGACTAAGGACTAATGACCATTGACTAATGACTATTAACTGATATCTCCTGCTTGTGTTTTCCTTCGGCAGATGAAGGAAAACTTGTTGGAACAGTCTTTGTACCTGTTCGCTTCGCCAGTGCTAATAACAGGTAGACTGTGAACAAATATCCAGACGCTAAAATAAAAATCATCATAGGCATACTTCCGTAAATCATTGTTCTACTAGCACCCTTCTAAACGAATATAAAATTCCATAAAATTAGTAGAACCTCAACCAACCAAGTGCATTCTTGATGGCTGTAGTTTCATATAGCAAAATGAGCCTATAGAGATCAAATCCTCTACGGACAAAGAATTTATAATCTAATGCGACTTCTTGCAGACCATAGATCCCACAGTAGTTAGCTTGCCGTCTAGCAATCTAAAACTACGATTCTCAGCGGTCTACTCGATCTGCTTTATTTTTGCTCAAACTTCTGTGAAAAGAGCAATGCTTGCGCTCAACGTGCGCTGAAGACGTGTAGCGGCTTCCCATAGGGATATCACATAGCTCCAAACCAGGAGTTTTGCGTATCGTAGGAAAAATTAAAGAATTTATTCCCTTAATCTCACCGACGAATATTTATTTTAGACTCACAACGCTAAGTCAGTAGAATCAACTACTTGCTGACTCACTTTTTGGGTGTGAATATCTTACAAAATTTAAAATTCCTATACTTTAGCGTAACACAAAGACCCTGAATTTTGAGCCTATTCGGCTGCTAAATTTCAAATTTTTTGAAGAGCTACACCATCAATCTGGAGAAATTTAGCCTGAATCATTGGCGACAAATTTAAGTCATATTCCTTTTGTCAATAAGTAATATTGCTTAAATTATGCTTTTAACTGTGGCGGGAAAAGTGAGATGAGAAATTACCTAACACAATTTAATCTCATATTTATCCCCGTTTACTGAGAATTCATGTTTTAAGTTAGTTTAAAGCCTGAGTTCTCATATATTAAGCATAATTACTTATTGACAAAAATGTTAGTAACCTTAATTATCACCCATAGACTCATAAAAATTGGATTACCTGATGAAAACTTTGCGCTGGCACAGGGTTATCTTAAAATGAGTATAGGATATGTAAACTTTCGTAACCTAAGTCAGAGTCCGCCCATCCATGACCCCAGCCACCTCCCTGTTTACCCCTGTGGAAGCAGACCTGCGACTACTAGCAGATAACCTAAAACAGCTAGTTGGAAATCGCCACCCCATTCTATTTGCAGCAGCCGAATATTTATTCGGTGCTGGGGGAAAGCGTATCAGACCAGCAATTGTCCTGCTAATATCGCGGGCAACAATGTTAGAACAAGACATGACACCGCGTCATCGCCGCCTTGCTGAGATTACAGAAATGATTCACACAGCAAGCTTGGTACATGATGATGTGGTAGATGAATCAGATGTGCGGCGAGGCGTTCCTACTGTTCATAGTTTCTTTAACAGTAACCGCATTGCCATCTTAGCAGGAGATTTTCTCTTTGCCCAATCGTCCTGGTATTTAGCAAACTTGGACAATTTGGAGGTGGTGAAACTACTCTCAGAAGTCATTATGGATCTGGCTACTGGGGAGATTCAGCAGGGACTAAATCGTTTTGATGCTGGTATCTCTATTGAAACTTACATTGAGAAGAGTTATTACAAAACAGCTTCGTTAATCGCCAACAGTTCTAAAGCTGCTGGGTTACTTAGTGAAGTCTCACGAGAAACTGTTGAGCATCTGTATAGCTATGGTCGTCATTTTGGTATAGCATTTCAAATTGTTGATGACATTCTAGATTTCACCAGTACAACAGATACTTTGGGTAAACCAGTGGGTTCGGATCTCAAAAGCGGTAATCTGACTGCACCTGTTTTATTTGCTTTAGCCCAAAAACCATCTTTGGAAGTACTGATTGATCGAGAGTTTGCCCAAGAAGGGGATTTAGAGCAAGCACTAGAATTGATTCAAGATAGTGAAGGTATACAGCAGGCGCGAGAGTTAGCTGCTCACCATGCTAAGTTGGCAATTGAGCATCTTACAGTTCTCCCACCCTCAGAATCTCACCAGGCATTGATTAACATAGCTGAGTACACACTGAGTCGCCTCTATTAAATTAGTTCTCAGGTAAAAAGTATGGATTTAGGTTAAGACTTACGCAAAATATCTCTCAACCTTTTATTTCTCCGTATCTCTGTGCCTCTGTGGTTCTTTATTCCGTAACTCGTGCGTAAGTCCTATAGGTTTTTGGTGTGTTACGAAAGCCATAACACACCAAAAACCTGAAATGTTGTGCTTCAATCACGCTTCAACACACTAAAGCAGTTTGATATTTATTCATCCCACCTATTTACCAGGTAGAAAGTAGAGTTTTTTATTTGGAAGTTCTTAAGTGTAAAACTCTGGTTCACTGCGAAATTAAAACTAAAAAATGTTCACTGATAACTGTTTTTTAACAAATTTTAGGTTTCACCGAAAGTTGAACCAGTCGCATGGTCTAAGGGAAAGAAAAAATTTCTTTTTTCACTGATTTAGAAAACTTTTTTTAAAGAATTTGAGATTTAAAATTTTGGATGTGGGGTTGTATCTAAAAAACTCCACATCCAAATTTTTTCTATGCAATATCAGGGGGTATCTGTTTTGGCGATCGCAGTTGTCGTAAGTGTTGCTGCATGAGTTTTTCTAGTTCAGTTCGCCGAACTTCAACGGTATGAGTGGTCTTACCCGGCGTCTCTAAAAAAACGATACTGTCTACGGGTTCTAATGCCACCATTTGGAACAAAATATGGGTGACAGGAGTAATTTTAGCTAGCATTTGAGGGTCAAGCCCAGCAGGGGAAATTAGAGAGACATCCTGTATGGTAGGGAAAGCGTAAAGAACGCGCTTTTCCAATCCTGGATTAGCACGATTGCTCAACGTAGTTACAACCCAGCTTGACTCCGAATTTTGGAGAACATAATACTGGGAGTAGCGTAATTTTTGAGCGATCGCTCTAAGGGCAGGAGCAATTGCTGCAACAAGATGTGGTGTCACACCATCGTCAGGTGCATTGTCAATCAGCAATTGAATTTGTGCTTCTAAATCCATAATGACTTGTATACGGCTCCTGGGTAACGGCAATAACATCTATCAAGTGTGAACAATCCCATCAGAATTGGGAATAATAAAATCAGCCACATCCTCAATAGTAGGATTGGTCTGCGTTTAGCTTATACGTAAAACCAAAAAAGCCAATACCCACAGTCGTACAGGTTGTATTTAAGTAAGTTAGGGTCTTTTGAAAACCGAGACTATGAATTCAGCCGCAACCGCAACTATTCCATCTGCAACTATTCTGGGAGAAAATTCTACAGGCGTGGAGGTGATCTTTCAACTCCTGTCCAAGGAGTTTCAGCAGTCAACCAAAGCTTCGGAACAAAATTGCCACGACGTAGCAAGACGTATCACCACCGAAGTCTACCGGATTTGTCATGAGAGTAAACGTATCCAAGCTTCTGGAACTGTAGAAAGCTCGGCGCTGACCCTGGCTCGGCATCGGCTGCAACAGTGTCTCAGGTACTATCAGTTGGGTTCAAATCGGGGCAGGGTCGAATTACACAGTACTCTGAGTGCAATTGTTTATCGATATATTAATCCTCCTCAGAGGCAATTGAGCTATCAAGGGCGGCTGACGATCATTGAAGATTTCCTCCAGAGTTTTTATCTGGAAGCGTTGAACGCTTTCCGGCGAGAAAATCAACTCGGTGCTACTTATCGCCCTCAGACGCTCTTGGAATTGTCCGAGTATATGGCATTTACCGAGCGCTACGGTAAGCGACGCATTCCCTTACCAGGTCGTCAGCAGCAGCTAATTATCCTGCGCGCGCAAACTTTTTCTCAACAGCAGCCCCCAGAAACCAGCGTAGATATAGAACAAGCCTCAGAGGGTAGCAATAATGAAGGTGATGGTTCTTGGGAAGAACCAGCAGTACATCAATTACGCTCCACAATGGCAACGCAAGCCGAACCTGAACCTGAAGAAGACACCTTGCGCTCCGTTGTGGTTACGGAATTAATGAATTATCTCGAACAACGACAACAATCTGACTGCGCTGATTACTTTTCTCTCCGCCTCCAGGATTTATCAGCACAAGAAATTGAGTCAGTTTTAGGTTTAACCCCTCGTCAGAGAGATTATTTGCAACAGCGCTTTAAGTATCATTTGATTCGGTTTGCCCTGTTGCACCGTTGGGAATTAGTCCACGAATGGCTGGAAGCTTCTCTGCATACAAATTTGGGTTTAACTCCCCAGCAATGGCAAGTCTACACAGCACAGCTGGACAATAAGCAACGGTCTTTATTAGAGTTGAAGCAACAAGGACAAGCTGATGAAAAAATAGCAAAAACTTTAGGGTTGTCAATGGCACAACTGCAAAAAAGATGGTTTAAGCTGCTTGAGCAAGCTTGGGAAATTCGTAACTCATTAGTTTCCGGATCAGGTGCATCTACTCATGAATAGTGACTCAGAATCTTTACAACACCGGTGTCTCGATTGGTTATTGACAGATGATGTCAAAAATCATGAGCGATCGGTAGAATGTGAGGAAAATGACGGGGTAAAAAACCTCCTCAATGAAGCCACTGCTTCAAAAAACAGTGAGCCAAAATTGGGAGGAACGCCCCAGGCCTTTCAATTGGGAGAAATTCCTACTGTGCAAGATCGTTTTCAAGCTGTCCTTAAGCGCCGGTTACAAATCCAAGCCCAAGACCACCCACCGTTGTTTCCCTGGGAAACACAATTAATCGACTATCCTGATTTTGTTGATGAGCCGTCAATGACACTCGTTCCTAGCTGGGGATGGATGGTACAACAGTCTAAGTTGACCTTGCCAACTCGCTTGCCGGAAAGAGTTTTCCAGCAATTGCTAGAACAGTGTCAGGCTTTGGTGACATCTTCAGTGCCGTTGGGGGCAAAATTAGTTCAAGTGGTGGAGAACTTTTTTCCCAATGAGTCTCAAGCATTAAATGACATCGCTGGATTGGTGCTAAGAAGCACCTATCGTTCTGTAAGTACTCTGGAGACAATGCCTGCTATTCAGAGCAATTACTCAGATTTACAACCGCGTCAACAAATGGCTTTGTCGTTGCTAGCAGCTAAACAACTGCTGGAAAATTTGACTCTACCACTTTCAGCAACTAGTCCTGTGGTAGAAAGACAATGGCTAACCAGTGTTGGTGCTTTGAATATCAGAGTAGAGTACCAGTCTCTAGGTAAACTTACGAAGTTACTTGTTCAAGCTGAGTTACCTGTGAAAGGAACTTTAACGCTGCGGGGAAGTGGCACTTTAGCGATGACAACATCTTCGACTTCGGGATACTTAAATGTAGAGTTAGGCTGCGAGCAACTTAACCCAATTTATACTCTGGAAGTTGAGTTTCCAGAAATAGACGAACAGTCTTTGTTGTTTGTGATTAATCCCACGATTTAGTTTAAATTTCCACCGCTAGCACACTACGTCAATCAACGCCGATATATTAAGAGGATTTTCCTGGTTTTGAAGCTCATCCTATTTTTCAACAAACGGTCATTAGGGTGTCTACGAGAAGCAGTTATTACAAAGACACAGGGACACGGGGATATGGGGACATGGGAATATTGAGAAAGTATTTGGTTATTTCTCAATTCACCGCGTCACCCATTTCTCGTTTCTCTCCATCTCTACCCCCTATCTATCATTTTTTACCGTGCCGATTTTAGATTTAAAATCCTTGAGGCAAATCGGGGTCAATCCAAAGTCGGTAATCCAAAATTTTTTGACACAGTAGTAGGGTAGGCAATTACGTCCCCCGCATTGTGTTTTTTGCATCTACATCATTGCTTCTACTAGACTCAAATGTTTAACTTATCCAGGATGAATCGGTTTTGGCGTATCCCTGTAGGTAATTTCTGGCGGCAAAATCCGCAGGGTTCGCCTTTGATAGAAGTGGAAGATTCTATTTCTTTGCGGGTGCTGGTGCTAGCGTTGGTTATTTTGGGAATTGTGGCGACGGATATTGCTGCTGAAACTTCATTCAGTTTTTGGGCGTTACCCCTAAGTTTGGTGGGTGCGATTTGGAGTTACTATCGTCGCCGCGATCGCAATGTTGCAGTTCAATTCGGCATCGCCATTGGGATGTTAGTAGCATTGGGTGCTTTCTTTGGACAATTAGTAGGAGAGTTGAATGATACGCGGTTGGGTTTGGCAGAGTTATTAATTCAACTCCAGGTGTTGCATAGCTTTGATACACCCCGCCGTAAAAATTTGGGCTATTCGATTGTTATCGGACTGATTTTATTAGGTGTGGCAGGAACCCTAAGTCAGACTTTAGCATTTGCACCTGTGCTGCTGTTATTTTTAGCGATCGCTCTGCCAACTTTAGTATTAGATTACCGCTCACGCTTAGGTTTGCAGCCATTAAAAATAAAAAATGAAAAATTAAATCAGAAGAATTCCGCAACTATTAATTTTAAATTTTTAATTCTAACTTTTTTACTAATTGTCGGTCTAGGGCTGGCAATTTTTGCTGTTTTACCTAGATTTCCCGGCTATCAATTACGGAATTTCCCGGTCAGTTCTGGTATTCAAGTCAAAGGTAATTTCACAGGACGTAATATCATTAATCCCGGTTATGTTCACCAAGGTAAAGGTGAGAATCAAGGCAGTGGTAGCGGTGGTACAGGACAAAATCAAACTGGTCAACCAGGTAAAGTAGATAATAACTTTTATTACGGTTTTAATAGCCAAATTAACCAAAACCTGCGGGGTGAAATGAAACCCAAGGTTGTGATGCGGGTGCGATCGCAAGCTGAGGGTTTTTGGCGAGTATTAGGATTTGACCACTATACAGGTAAGGGATGGGAAGTTTCTCGGAATGAAGATGTTATGACTGTTAGGCGATCGCCCTGGTCTTACCAAATTTTTATTCCCCCATCCATACTCACTGCTAAAACCCAAGAGGTAGTACAAACTTATACAGTGGTATCAGATTTGCCTAACCTCATTCCAGCGATGGCTAATCCCAAAGAAGTTTATTTTCCAGCACCAGTGATTGCTGTTGATAAAGAAGACGGATTGCGATCGCCTGTAGAATTATCGCAAGGTCTCACCTACACAGTAGTTTCTGAAGTACCCTACCGCGATCGCACTTTGTTAGGTGAAGCTTCTACTAAATATCCGCAACAGATTAAAAAGCATTATCTACAAATTCCTCCCGAAATTGCTGAAAAAGTTCGGGAACGCACCGAAGAAATCCTTGCTAACTACAATCAAGAAAAAGTCGCAAAATCTGCTAAAAGCCTGGATTCACCCTACGAAAAGGCTCTCTATTTAGCTCAATATTTAAAGCAACGCTACTCTATTCCCCAAAATCCCTTAGAACTACCTTATTTGAGTGAAAAAGAAGACTTGGTAGAAACTTTTTTGTTTAAGCAAAAAGGAGGCTATCCAGACCACTTCTCTACAGTTCTCACAGTAATGTTACGTTCCATTGGTATCCCAGCGCGCTTGGTAGCAGGGTTTAGTGCGGGAGAATTTAATCCATTTACAGGGCTATATGTTGTCCGTAATACTGACGCTTATGCGATGACGGAAGTGTATTTTCCTAAATATGGTTGGTTTGCCTTTGACCCCATTCCCAATCATCCTCTGATACCACCTTCAATAGAAGACACTCAGACTTTTAGTGTATTGCGCCAATTGTGGCATTGGGTTGCTGGCTGGCTACCTTCTCCGGTGACAGGTTTGTTGAATAATGTATTTGAGACAATATTTAAGTGGGTGATTAGAGCGATCGCTTGGTTTTTAGCTTTATTCTCCCAAGGTTGGTTCGGCGTGTTAACTGGCTTAATCTTGTCAACTACAGCAGCTTTCTTCGCTTGGCTGGGTTGGGGTCAGTGGCGAGAGTGGCGCAATCGTCGATGGTTAAAGAAATTGCCAGCAATGGAAAGCCTTTATCAACAAATGCTGCAATGGACAACTCAAAAAGGTTTAGGTAAACATCCAGCACAAACACCTTTAGAGTACGCCAGAGGAGCATACCAGCATCATACCCTAGCAACCGCTGAGGTCATAGATGAGATTAGCCAAGCCTATGTTAGTTGGCGCTATGGTGGTCAAACTCCTAACTTGCAGCGATTGCGAGAAAGATGGCAAGGTATCAAAAAAACTGCTAAGACTGCTAAGTAATTCATGGATAAATTACATCAGAAGGTTGTCCATTGGGCAACCTTTTTAATTTCAACAACTGCGTCCTCAGCGAGAGACGAACGTAAAAAGTAGAAAACTCGCCAAGATTGAACTCAACCTCGCATCTGCATCAAATTTCCTGAGGAGTAGCAACGCAAACCGTGATAAAACACACCTGCACCAAACAACAGCACAGTAGTTGATCCAGCCACAGCTAGCACAGCATGAATCAAAGATAGCGATCGCAATGCCTCAATCGGCAAATAAGTCACAAATCCAGATGGAATCAACGTGTACAGCAGTAGCTTCACTGTTCCCTCAAACAAAGTCGCTGGATAGGTACTGAAGGTAAGCATGGCATTTCGCCACTGTTGTGTCAGTCCCTCGGAATTGCCCAGATAAAAGCTGAGGCTACCTGTCAAAATATTAAAGCCGACAAACAACGTCGCCACTGAAACTGTCAACCCAGTAAACAACGCCAAATGAACTGCATCAGGCTTGACAAAAAACAAATAAACCCCATAGCCAAACAACATATCTCCCCAAGATGTAGCATTCATCCGTCCTAGTAGTAGGTGCGGTAAAAGGGCACGAGGGTACAACATCCACACATCTAACTGTCCTTGAACAATTAAACTTGTCAGTTGCATAGCGTTACCGCAGATAGTATTAGCCAGACCAAATCCTGTTGCAGCGATCGCCCAGAGAGTAACTACATCCTGCACCGTCCAGCCGCGTAGCACTGGAAAGCGTGTGAAAAATAGCCCCCAAAATGTCACCCACACTAGATTATTCAGTATCATCGCTATTACTTGCGTCAGGAATGCGCCGCGATATTCTAAGTGAGCGTTTAGATTGAGGTGAATATAAGCGCCAGCTAATTGTAGGTAGGAAAGTAAACGCCAAAACATATCAACCTCCATGTGCGTGGATACGTTTAACTGCCGTGCGGTACACAAGGGCTACCAAGAGAGCCAGCACACCTATAGCAACTCCCTGCCGCACTAACAATTGACTAGCAAAAGCTAGGTTTGGATGCACAAATAAACGCGCTGGACCATACAAAATACTGGCAAAGGGTAGAGCTTGTAGTACTGGCTGCCACTCTTCTGGTAGCAGTTCCAAGGGAATCAGCATCCCACCCAAAATCATTGTTAACCGAGAGTAAATGAGCATTAGTCCGGTGGTATTTTCCAGCCAGAAAGCTCCTAAGCCCACTAAGAAGGTTGCCAAAAAATCTAGGACAAATGCTAGTGGTAGCGCCACTATGAATAATAAAATCCCTCCTAAATTTAGAGGAATTGTGCCGACAAATAGTAATGCAACTAAGGATGCGATCGCAACATTCAACCCAAAGCGTACTGTCCGCTCTCCCAAAGTAGTCCACAGGCGATACAAAGGATAGGATAGAGGGCGTATTAGTTGCACTGCCAGCGCCCCCGTCCGTACATCCTCATCTACTTCTAAAGCAACCTGGGGGCTGGAAAGGACAATAGATTCAGTGATACCCAGATACCAAAGCATCTGAGGCAGTGTTAAACCTCCTAACTGTTCAACATCCGTCTCGGCATAGGTGACACGCCACAGTTGTAAAAAGATGTACAGAATGACAAACAAAAAAATTCCTCTGGAAGCAACTTCTCCGAAATAAGCCAGGTTGGAGCGAGCTGCCGTCCAGCCAATCCAGGTATATTTGTTCACTGAATTATGAGGCTGCCTGAGCATAAATGTGTGCAATTACCTCTTCTAGCGGTGGGTCTTCAATCGCTATATCAGCCACCGAACCCGCCTGGAGAATTTGAGTCATCACGGTTTCAATTGGTGTAATGTCGGTATTAACCTCCAGCTTGAGTCCATATTCGCCCGCTTTGAGTTGCGTCACTCCTGGGAGGCTAATTTGGGCGGGGGAGGTATGAAATTTGACGCTGATAATCTTTGAGCCAAGGTATTGGCGACGCATTGCCGAAACTTTGTCATCAAGTACCACACGCCCGTGATTAATTACTACGACTCGCTGCGCTACTTGTTCAATGTCTCCTGCATCGTGGCTGGTGAGAAACACTGTTACTCCCTCATCGCGGTTCCACTCCCGGATGAGGTCGCGTAATTCCTGACGAGCAATTACATCTAGTCCAATTGTGGGTTCGTCAAGGAATAGTACTTTAGGTGCATGAAGTAAGCTGGCTGCTACTTCTGCTCGCATCCGCTGACCTAAAGACAATTTACGTACTGGGGTATTCCAAAACGGGTTGAGTTCAAAACGCTCAACTAGTTGGTCACGACGTTTAATATATTCTTGCCGATTAAGATTATAGATTCGCGCCAGTAACTCTAAGGTATCGCGGGGAGGTAGATGATACCATAGCTGCGATCGCTGTCCAAACACTACCCCAATTTGATACGCTAGTTCGCGCCGATTTCGCCAAGGGTTTAATCCCAATAACCTGGCTGTACCAGATGTCGGTTGTAGTATCCCTGTCAGCATCTTGATTGTAGTGGACTTCCCCGCGCCATTGGGGCCAATGAAGGCGATCGCTTGACCATCTGGAACGGTCAGACTAATGCCATCTACGGCGACAATCTCTTTGTGAGTGCGGTTGCGTCCCCAACCCCTACTCAGAGTAAACCTCTTGGATAAATTTTCCAGTTCTACGGCTGCCATCACCGATGAACCTCTTCAGGTAATTGAATACTACAAGTGTATTACAAAACTGGCAGCATGATAAAACTTACATTTTAAATAAATTGCTCATATCACTACTGGACGCTATTAGTATTGTCGAAGCACTGCACTGTTCCTCGCCAATCGTCAATCTCCATTACCGTTTCTGTAAATTTTCCGGCTGTGTACTCTGCAATCACACGACGCCAGAATTTTTGAGCAACTACATTTGTGGCTATCTGATGGATCTCCCATTTCCCACAGAATCGATCAAAGGTTTGAAAGGCGACATTTTTACCAATTCCTTGTTGTCTGTACTTTCGTAAGATAAAGAACTCTGCGATTGAATACTGACTGCCTGGAATGTAAGTGTACTGATTCACCAAAACGAATCCGGCAAGCTTTTCCCCAACCCGCACAATGAAAGGGTAGCGATCGCGAAGCGTGTGCGAAGCACTCTCGCTCTCAACCCAGTAGTAATCTAGGTATGGATAGCCAAAGTAACCATGCTCATTAAGATCCTTGTTTTCAAACTCTGAAAAGTCATATTGGTAAAGCTCCATCATCTGCTGGATGAGTGGTTTTTCGTCTATTGAAGCTGATAAAACTTCCACATACATGATTAATGGAGCTAAAACATTATTCCTTCGACGACTTCAAGGTATAACTAGATATTTTGAGCAAGTTCACCACCTTAGCTGTTATTTTTAATTTCGTCTAACTTGGCACGCACTGTCTGAATATCCTGCCACATCAACCATTTTGGCGCACCTCTTTCTTTAGAAGGATTACGCAACAAGTAGGAAGGATGAAAAATTGGCATACATAAACGCCCTTCCCACTCCAGCCATTGTCCGCGAATTTTTGTAATCCCCCGCTTATCACCAGTGATACTTTTAACAGCAGTTGCACCTGTTAACAAGATTATTTTGGGGTCAACTAAGCGAATTTGTTCTAATAAGTAGGGTAGACAAGCCGCCACTTCTACAGGAGTGGGAACTCTATTATCTGGTGGGCGACATTTATTGATATTGGCAATGTATACATCATGCTCGGTAGTTAGATTCACAGAGGCGAGAATTTTCTCTAACAACTGCCCCGATCTGCCCACAAATGGTAAGCCGGTTTCATCTTCATTTTGACCTGGCGCTTCCCCGATAACCATAATTGGGGCTTTGAGATTGCCACGTCCGACAACAGTATGAATTCGAGTGTCTCCTAATGGACAACGGTGACAGCGATCGCAATGCTGTGTCAACTCTGTGATGCTGGCATAAGTTCCGGGAGTGATGGGAATTTTCGCGTCTGTTGGAATCAGTTCTCGTTGGTTAAAGGTTGAGTCGTCAAAGAGGCTGAGTTGGGTTTCGCTGCTCATGAAAATCAGGATTTTGGCATCAGCGCCAGTTGTTATGTCTGAGTTAAATACCGTTTTGGCTGGAAATCTATCAAAATAAATAGATTTTTGCTGAATACTTAGTTATTTATATAAATCTGATTGTATCAGTTAATTTAAGACAAAATTCAGTCATGATAAAAGCAGTGCCGTCCTAAGATGCTGGGGGAAACTATGTCACATACCCCACTATTCGCCGATCGCACCCATGCGGGTGAGTTATTGGCGCAAGTGATTCATGATGTTTTGACTCAGCAAACTATTGATTCTGGGGTAAAGCCCGTACCAATTGTTTATGCTTTACCAAGAGGGGGTATACCAGTAGCAGCACCAATAGCACGTCTTTTGGATTGTCCATTGACGATTGTTGTGGCAAAAAAGATTAGTCATCCAGAAAATCCAGAGTTAGCAATTGGTGCAGTAACTACTTCGGGAAATGTTCTTTGGGCAGATCAAAAGCTACTTCGCCTTAAACATGATGGGCGATGGCGGGAAGTGGCTTTAAATAAAGCGATAAACCAAGCTAAGTTTCTCGAAGCTCAATTAATTTCTGCTTGTCCGCAGTTCAATGTACGGGATGCCACGTTGATCTTAGTTGATGATGGTATTGCTACAGGTATGACAATAGCGGTAGCGGCAACTGCCCTGAAAGCGCTTTCTCCAGCAGCAGTTTGGCTGTGTACTCCAGTCGCGCCACAAAAATTGCTACCCTGGTTAGAACAGTGGGGCGATCGCACAATCATCTTGGAAACACCGGAACCCTTTTGGAGTGTGAGCAATTTTTACGCCCAATTTCCCCAAGTGGATACATTAGAAGTTCTCGCATATCTCCAGCAACAAAAGACAATGAGAGAGAATTGATCGTTTTGTGGCTCTTTCTAAATTCCCATTACGAATTACAAATTATTTGAAGATGTTCCTTGCTGATATTGCATAGCTTTGGCATAATCACCTAAGGCATAACAGGCAACTTTTAGACTGGCTAGGGCTTGTTCTTCACTGCGGCGATCTTTGATATTTCTAGCTAACAGTAAACGTTCTTCATAATATGTAATTGCTTTGTTATAGTCACCCAAAGCTTCACAAGCAACTCCTAAACTGCTTAAAGATTGTTCCTCGCTACGTTTATCTTGAATTTCTTTGGCTAATTGCAACCGATCTTCATAATATTTAATGGCTTTGGGATAATCACCTAAAGCATAACAAGCATTACCCAGATTTTTTAGCACCTGAGAAGCACTGCGAACATTTTTTAAGGAGCGTGATAGTACTACACACTGTTCATAATAGGCGATCGCTTTTGGATAATTGTTCAAAGCATACCAAGCATTACCCAAATTCTTGAGTACTTGTTCCTCGCCCCAGTTATCTTTGAGTTCCCGCACAATCTCTAGACTTTGCTGCTGATACTCAATGGCCTGTGTAAAGTTACTTAAAGCTTTATACACCAATCCCAAATTATTCAGTGCTGCCACTTGACTGCGTTTGTCTTTCAGTTTTTGGGTTATTTTCAAGCACTTTTCTAGAAACTCAATTGCCTTTTGATGATCGTTTAGGTGACGGTAGGCATTACCTAAATGGGAAAGTGCTTGCATTTGCAATGTTAAATCTGAGGTGTTATTAAGCAAAGACAAACACTGTTGGGAGTAGGAAATAGCACCTTTGTAGTCTCCAGCGCTGTAAGTTACCAATCCTAAAAAGGAAAGTGCCTGAGCCTGTTTTTGCAAATCCCCAGATGTCTGAAACAGTGCTAAGGATTGTTGTAAAGACTTCATCGCCGTTATTAATTCACCAGCTTGCTGTTGTTGAATTCCTTGCCGTAATAGCTTGGAACCTTCCGATGAATGGTCATCACTTTCCTGTGGAGGTAGTATTTCTGCTTGTGAACCAGAGTCAAATTCATGGGTAATTGTATTACGCTTCACTGGTTTTAGGTATGTTATGGGTAGTTGCGGGGGAACTATAGCAATCCGATTTAATTCGGAGAACTCACTTGCGTGGTGAGCGTTGGCGAAGCCTCTCGTAGAGAAGCCTCTCGTAGAGAAGTTCAGCGCAAGCGCGATAGGAAGGGAACAAGAAATAAGGGAATAGATATGTACTGGGTTTTTTCAAACATCAATACGAGTCTTATATATTTTTCGATCTGTATTCCTTCGTCTTGAGGCAAGTCTGGTGCTAAATCTAGTGTTCCCAAAACCAAGATGCATCTTTCATCAGGCTAGTTTACTAAACTGTGGCAAGCATTCATAGCAACAATATTATTTAAAAATTATTTAAAATTTCTATTATCAACATCTGCACTGTATGTATGGTGCAGGATCTCTCGCACCTCCATTAAAATTTTTCCTAGCATAGTGATTGTTTGTATTACTTACTCAAAAATTTGTGCAAATAATTCAATTGGTAGTGCTTGCAATCTTTTGAAAACTGCTTGGGCACTTACTTCCATTCGCTCTACCCATAACAATCTCTCTACCGTCCGGCTTTACTTCCCAGCAAAGAATGATTCATAAAAACCGGAAACGACGTATTTACGTTGATACACAACATAATTATTTTGTACAGTACGTAAGTCCTATAATTGTATCGAGAGTAAGACAGCATTGGCTGCATTCTCGCTTCAATCCCACACTTGAATGCGTGTATACCCCCTGCCTCCTGAATTATGATCAAACGCCTGCTTGTGGTAGAGTCTCCCGGAAAAGTCAAAAAACTCAGTCAAATTCTGGGTTCAGATTGGAAAGTTCTTGCTAGTTGTGGTCACATTCGAGAACTCAGCAATGAAGGGGACGATTCCTTGGGCTTTGTCATGGATGGCAGTAATGTCAGGTGTAATTACGTTCCGCGTGACCAACGGGCGAAAGAAACAATCCAGAAGCTCAAGTCTGCGGTGAGGCAAGTTGATGAAGTTGTCTTAGCAACTGACCCAGACCGAGAAGGCGAGACAATTGCTTGGCATCTCAAAGAAACCCTTGGTCTAAGGGAACCGAAACGAGTAATTTATACTGAGATTACAGCATCGGCGGTACAGAGTGCGATCGCAAACCCCAGAAAGCTAGACCAAAACTTAATCGGTGCTGGGTTGTGCCGAGATTGTCTAGATAAGTTGGTAGGTTATAAAGGTAGCCCTTTAGTTTGGGCATTGAATAACGGTGCTAAGAGTGTTGGCAGAGTCCAAAGCGCGACATTACATCTAATTTGTCAGCGAGAAAACGAAATTCTGGTTTTTGTCCCCCAAGATTACTGGAGTGTCTGGGTAGATTATGCGGAAGGATTTCGGGCTTTTTACAAAGGGACGGTTGATTCTGCGAAAGATGCACCAGACCAAGAAACTGAAACTAACGATGACGCAAAGGTAGGTAATAGTCCAGAAACACCAGAGTCTAAGCGCGTTCTTTCCGAAGCAGAAGCTACATGTTTAGTTGAAGAAGCACAGCAGCATCCTCATCAGGTGATTCATTTTGAAGGAAAAATCGTTAACCGCCAGCCACCTCCACCATTTACAACCTCCAGCCTTCAGCAAGCAGCCGGTTCAAAGCTGAGGTTTGCTCCCGATAAAACCATGATTGTGGCCCAAAAGCTCTATGAGGCAGGGTTAATTACATATATGCGAACAGACTCAGTAATGCTGAGTCCAGAATTTTGTGCCAGCGCCCGTAAATGGTTAGAGCAAAACGACCCGCAGAATGTACCGCAGCAAGTTGCCAAGCATCGCAGTAGCAAATCGGCTCAAGAAGCACATGAAGCGATTCGTCCAACGAATGTATTTCGTCCCTCAGTTCAGTTGCGTTTAGAACTTCCTGATGATGAGTTTAATCTGTATGTGATGATCTGGAAACGGTCAATTGCTTCTCAGTGTCGTGCAGCCCAATTGCGTAAAACTCTGGTGATTACTCAGTCTGGTTCTCTACTGTGGTCAGCCAGAGGGCAAGTGATTGAATTTTACGGTTATGCTCGGTACTGGAACAATCTCAGCAAGGATAGTGTTTTACCTTCATTACAACAGGGACAAGCATTGAAACTGGAGAATGCTGGACATGAAAAGAAGCAGACTCAACCACCACCCCGTTATAGTGAACCAAAATTAGTGCAACTGATGGAACGTAAAGGAATTGGTCGCCCAAGTACTTATGCTCCTACTGTTGCTACCTTAAAAAAACGAAATTATGTGGAGTTGAAAAAAGACCATCTGCAACCGACAGCATTAGGGTTAGAAGTTGATGCATTTTTGCTCAAAGCATTGCCTGATTTACTAGAGGCAGAATTCACAGCAAAAATGGAGGATGCCCTTGATGCAATTTCCGAAGGAAAAAACTCTTGGCAGCATTATTTAACTAGTTGGAATCAAAATTACTTCATACCAGCACTTTCCAAAGCTAAAACTGTAGTTCCAAGTTCCTCAATAGGTAAAGCTAATGTGATAACTGAGCGCAAATACGAAACTTCCAAAACGCGATGCCCTGAATGCAAAAACTCTCTCGCCAAAATTCCGAGTAGTAAGGTCAAAAAGAAATATTTCCTCAAATGCACAAAAGGCTGTGAAAATGTCGTCCTATTTTGGAGCGACTTTAACAAGACTTGGCAGCCACCACAAACTAAAGCCGCCCAACCTGAAAATCAACAAAAGCCTACTGTCAAGATTACGAAATATCCTTGCCCAGTATGCAAAAAACCTCTAGAGGAGTACAGTTACATCAAAGAGGGACAGAGTAAGACAATGTTGCGATGTAGCGATCCGCGATCGCGTAAAGACACTAAACATAAAGATGTGGCTTATTTCAGTACTCAAAAAGGGTGGTGGAGTCCTAAATTTGGGGAGTTAGGAGTTAAGAGTTCTCATACTAAGCATGAGAATTAGTGATGTAATGTCCGATTAATTGACCATAATTAAGCGTTGCTAACACAACTTCATCAACCTGCTTCACCGCAGACTTGAGCTTCTGGATTATTTCTTTCGCTGGTTGGTCACGCGGAACTTAAATTGCATCTGACATTACTGCCATCCATGACGAGATTCTGAGCAATAAACTGGCAATTGCAATTAGCTATGGCTGCGCCAACGCCAAAGGCGAACGCCTATTCTCATGATATGGATTTGTATCGTATATATTTTTGCAACAAAACCGCTATCATCCGGTGCAGGCGTTTATTATGCTGCATACTTTAATAACAGTACATCTGTACGGGGTAAAAACAATCTTATAATTTAGCATCTTTAACCAATTATTGCTACTCTTAAAACAGTAAATTACTATTTATTCACAATTTTTGTCTGAAGCCTAAACTTCATCACTATGCTTATTGAATTTAGTGTCGGTAACTACAGATCGTTTAAAGAGCAAGTCACTTTTAGTATGGTGGCAGCAAACCTTGTCGCAAAAGACAAAAAGCTCGACGAAAACAACGTTTTTGAAATAGATGATGATTTAAAACTACTTAAAAGCGCCGCAATATACGGTGCAAATGCTAGTGGTAAAAGTAATTTGGCTACAGCTTTAGGTTTCATGAGATGGTTCATGATTAATTCTTCTAAAGAGACTCAAAGCACGGAAAAAATAGGTATTGAGCGATTTAAACTCAGCACTGAAACCGAAGATAAACCATCTTTTTTTGAAATTGTATTTTTAATAAATGGAAAAAGATATAGATATGGTTTTGAGGCAACGATTGAGAAAGTTGTCTCCGAATGGTTATTTGATGTTCCTAAAATAAAAGAAACGAGGCTTTTTGAGCGTAAACTGAACAAGATTAGTGTTTCTAAAAGATTTAAAGCTGACGGTATTCAACAGAAGACAAGGCATAATGCCCTCTTCTTGTCTGTATCTGCTCAATTTAATGTCCAGATTGCACAGAAAATCTTGGATTGGCTAACAAACAGAGTTGCACTTATCTCTACTTTAAATGATATAGGGTATCGTGGATACACAGTTAGTTGTTTAATGGATAACGAAAATAAAGATGAAATTTTTCAGTTGCTCAAAAAATTAGATTTGGGATTTAGCGATGTCAAGGTAGAAGAAAGTGAAATTACTGCTGATTCATTGCCTAAAGAATTACCAGATGAACTAAAGAACTTAATTTTAAAAAATGTGGAAGGAAAATTATCATCAGTTCAAACTATACACCAAAAATTTGATGGTAAAGGAAGTTTGGTATCTACAGAAATTTTTAATTTAGATGAGCAAGAGTCGGAGGGTACTAAAAAAGTCTTTGCCTTGGCAGGGCCTCTTGTTGACACACTAAAAAACAGTAAGGTTCTCATCGTTGATGAATTCGATGCTAGAATTCATCCTTTGATCAGCCGTGCAATTGTGGAATTATTTAATTCTAACGAAACCAATCCAAATAATGCTCAGTTAATATTCATGACTCACGATACCAATTTGCTTAACAATAAGCTTTTTCGGAGAGATCAAATTTGGTTTACTGAAAAAAATAGATATGGTGCAACAGATTTGTACTCTTTAGCAGAATACAATGTAAGTAACGATGCTTCATTTGAGAGTGATTATATTCAAGGTAGATATGGCGCAATTCCATATATCGGAAATTTGAATCATCTAATCAACTCTCATGGCTAAAACAAAAGCAAACTCTCGTGGATATTCACCGAGGAAAGTCAATACGAGGGAAGTCAAGCAGAGATTCTTAATCGTATGTGAAGGAGCAAAAACTGAACCTAACTACTTTAGAAGTTTTCGTGTTCCTAAAAATGTTACTGAAATAAACGTGCAGGGTTTAGGGGAGAATCCCAGCAAACTAGTTCAGAGTGCAAAGGAACTGAATAAGCAAGGAGAGTACGATCAAGTTTGGTGTGTTTTTGATCGTGATTCTTGGACTAAAGAAGATTTTAATAACGCTATTAAAAATGCTAAAGAGCAAGGTTTTAAAGTAGCTTATTCTAATGAATCATTTGAATTATGGTATGTTCTACATTTTGAATATCTCAATAGTGGTATTCCTCGAAGTGATTATCTAAGGAAGTTAACTACTTTATTTGGTAGAACATATCAGAAGAATAGCGAAACGATTTACGATGAGCTATTTGAGAGGCAAGCTATTGCTATTAAAAATGCTGAAAATCTTCTTAAACAATATAATCCTCACATTCCAGCTGAAGATAATCCATCAACAACGGTACATTTATTAGTCCAACAACTCAACAAGTTTATTCAGAAAACAGAGTGAATCTGCACAGTAAAGAATAAACCACCGTTGCTGCTAGAAGATTATTGATAACAAGCGTAATAGATTGCAGCATCAGTGTAAGCCACTTTTCCGTTCTGGGTTTGTTGTGCCATTCAATTCCAATCAAAGTTGACGATCACACTTCCTGCTTCTCTACCAGCTTGACTTACAATAGTAATTATCGAGAATTGATACCGTCCACGCCATAAGTATTTGCGTAGGCGTAGCCCGTTGTAGACATCGCTTAATTTTAAATTGAAGCGTAAAAAACCCAGCTTCTCTATGAAAACCGGGTTTTTAAATAATTGTTAACTTATTTCTGGGCAGTACAACAGGGCAATAAAGGCTTGTTTACAACTTCTTTAATGTCTACTGAATTCAATAAATCTTCCCAATATTTCTCAACTTCAGGATCGTTAGGGCGCTGGCGGCGTAAATTAGCTAAAGTTCTCAGAGCATCTTCCCAAAATCCAGCGGTGGCAAATAAAACAGCACGATCCAAATCTGTGGTTGGTTGATTTAGCTGAAGAGATAGGTTTTCATCTTGCGATCGCACAATTGTACCTTCTACATAAGAATCTTTATCGCGGTTATTAGTATCACAAATCATTGAAAAAGTCCAATTGTACTCTTTATCGATTTGTAGAGATGGCTGATCGACAGGTACATTTACACTAACAATACCATTCTGCCCAACTGGTTTGAAAGTTCCCTTATATAATGGGTCAATGCTATCACCATCCCGCAAAACAAATTCTAGTGCCTGCACTGTTGTAGAGGTTTGAGGAAGGTAGAAAAAAAATGTGGGATGCTCTGCTGTGGTTCGTTGAGCTTCCTTATCTGTTGGCGTCAGGGGAATAAGATGTTGTCCAGCTTGAAAGCAACTTCCCCGTGTTCCTGCTGACCTGACCCTACCAGGTCTACCTGGGACAAAGGCAATACGATTTTTACCGCGTTGGATGTAACTTGTAACATTTCTAATTGCAGAAGTAGCATACTTATCTCCAGGACGTAGGCGTTCTGCTTGCTGAAAATTCAATAAAGCTTTTCTATAGTTTCTCCGTTTGGTTTCATTATAACCAAGCAGCATATATTGGGTGTAAGTTGCTTTAGCTTGTGCTAGTTGGTAAACTGACTCTGTTGCCAAAACTTGAGTAGTACTTACAGGCTCGAAAGGGAGAAATGCTAAAGCAGCAAGCAGATAGCTTGCCCAAAATCTATGTTTCATGATGTTTATGTTTACTTGTAGTACATTATTTGGGTATATATAATACAATAGCGTAAGCTTTACAGTGACAAGACTTGATGTGTGCTACTTTCTGGGAAGGCTGAGGTAGTCTTGTAATTTTTTTACAAAAAAATTCCCAACTTCTGAAAAAAGTTGGGAATCTTAACGTTTGGATTTTCAGTAGTTTAAAGTCGATGGACTATTCCTTAATAGATATCTGGTGAAATTAAAGATGCGTTTCCAGAACCCTTGTAGAGACGTAGCACTGCTACGTCTCTACATTATTTCTCACTCATAAATCTAATGAGGTACAGCCAATTGTTCATCGGCTACCTGAACGTGGTCGGCAACAATTTTACGGAATAAATCGCCTTCAATTGTTTCCTGTTCAGCTAGCAAATCAACTAAACGCTCCAAAACTATGCGGTTTTCTTGCAACAGTTCTTTGGCCTTGATGTAAGAATTGCTGACAATTTCGCGTACTTGTGAATCAATTTTGGCGGCAATTTCCTCAGAATAGTCTGATTTATTCATCCAGTCGCGTCCTAAAAATACCTCTGCACTCTGATTTTCTAGTGACAATGGGCCTAATTCTGACATCCCGAAGCGTGTCACCATCTGCCGCGCCATCCCTGTCACATGTTGCAAGTCATTACTAGCACCTGTAGTCACTTCTGGTTTCCCAAAAACGATTTCCTCGGCGGCGCGACCACCCAAAGTAGCAGTAATCCTGGATTTAAGTTGAGAACGGGAAATTAACCCCTGTTCTTCGTTGGGAGTAAACCAAGTTAATCCCAGTGCTTGTCCCCGTGGAATTAATGTGACTTTCTGCACAGGATCGTGGTCTTTAAGCAATGTGCCCACTAAAGCGTGTCCAACTTCATGATAGGCAATCAAGCGCTTGCTCTTGCTGTCTACTAAGGCAGTACCTTCCATACCTGCAACAACTCGATCTACAGCCGCATCAATTTCTAAAAGGGTGACAGCTTCTTTGCGTCTTCTCGCAGTGAGAATGGCGGCTTCGTTGAGTAAGTTGGCTAAGTCTGCGCCAGTAAAACCAGGAGTGCGGCGAGCGATCGCTTCTAATGATACGGTAGGATCAATTTTCTTGTTCCGGGCGTGGACTTTCAAAATTTCTAGTCGCCCTTTGAGATCCGGTGCATCCACCATCACTTGTCTGTCAAACCGTCCTGGTCTGAGTAGGGCTGCATCTAAAACATCTGGGCGGTTTGTAGCAGCAATAATAATGATGCCTGTATTACCTTCAAAACCATCCATTTCGGTGAGCAGTTGATTGAGGGTTTGTTCGCGCTCATCGTTACCACCACCGATACCAGCGCCCCGTTGTCTACCGACTGCATCAATTTCATCGATAAATATTAGGCAAGGGGCATTCTCTTTGGCTTTTTTGAAGAGGTCGCGCACACGAGACGCACCCACACCGACGAACATTTCCACAAATTCCGAACCGGAAATACTGAAGAATGGGACACCTGCTTCCCCGGCGATCGCTTTTGCTAGTAAAGTTTTACCAGTACCAGGAGGGCCAATTAACAGCACTCCTTTGGGAATACGTGCGCCCACAGCAGTAAATCTTTCTGGCTGTTTCAAGAAAGTAACAACCTCTTCGAGTTCCTCTTTAGCTTCTTCAACCCCGGCGACATCTTCAAATTTAACTCCAGTTTTTGCTTCCATTTGGAAGCGGGCTTTGGATTTGCCGAAATTCATCGCTTGGCTAGAAGCATTCGTAGAGCGTCGGAGGAATAGTAGCATTAAAGCCACCAGTGGCAAAATCCACATCAAATTAATTAACAGTCCAACAGCAGCTCGACTGTTAGCAGAGGAAACCTCACCAAAATCAACATTCTTCTCTTTGAGAATGTTAATTAACTCTGTATTTTGCACCAAAAGTCTCACCTGTTGCGGTGGTGCATCATCCTTTTGCCCCTTGAGATAAACCCTTGCTAGCTGTTCGGTTTCATCAAGCTCTACTTTTTGGATTTCTCCCGCCTTGGCTTTTTTGATCAAGTCACCATAATTTAGAGAGGTGCTGCTGCTATCTGCTTTTTGTGCCATGACAGGAGTACTAGCGAAAATTCCTGGTAACATAATCAAACTAGCAGCAATGCCTATGGTGGGCTTCTTTACGAGACGTTGCGCGAACGCCAACGCACCAATCCAAGCGCCGCGGTTCGAGGACTGCTTTTTTATCAATGCTTTTTTTCCCAAGTTTGTCATAATAATTACCCTTTGTCTGCTGGCACAAGTTGAGCTATGGTTTATGGCTATTCTTCTATTAAAAATTGTAATAACTGGAAATTACACTTTTCTTATCTAGTCTAACTTCCAGATAAAACCATTCCCAATTTTCTGCCGGCTATTCTATAAAGTCGAGCAACCTGGATTGCTCCCACTGCGTAGGCGTAGCCCGTCGTAGATAAGCAGAAAGGTAATAAGCCTATAACACAGCCGAATAAAGGTTTTGCCGACAAATTTGCCGCAACTTTGCCAAAAGATACAAAAAAGTGTCTCAATTTTTGCCAATATAATATTATTTCCCAAAATTCACTTGGCAAAAATCAGCATGAGTGAGAAACCCATAGAAGATAACGGCAAGGCTTTTCTCGTTCTACTTTTGCCCATCTCGTTTTTGATTATTTTCCTAGTTGCCACTTGGAGAATTTTACTAGCGCTAATTGTGCTGGCAATTGGCTTCAAGGTTTGGCAGGAATATCAATGGCAACAGTGGACTGTACGAGTTAACCCAATTTTTCATCAATTAGTTCGCGAAAATCAAGGCAGACTTACGCCAATGGACTTGGCAATCAAGGGCAATTTTCCCGGAACAACAGCAAAACGCTACTTGGATGGTAAAGCCTCGGAATTTGGTGCCAGTATAGTTAACTCCGAAGAGTCGGGGCAATCTTATTACTTTATAACTGCCAGTATTCTCGGCAATATTCTTGACAGTAGTGAGCCTGTTAAAGAACTTCCGGCTCAAACGGTTACTAAAACTGCGCGATCGCTCTTAGCACCACCAACCCCACAGGAGGAAGAACCAGAAACCGAATCACTTCCAAAGCAAACACATGAGGAAGCTCAACGATCGCTAGAAAAACAGTTAATTTTTGGCTCTCTCATCCAATCTGAACTTGCTAAACGGCTAAATGTCTATTCCAGCACGGTTTATAAACGGCGAAACGATCCAGAGTTTCCTGAGTGGAGTCGTAGCAAAGACCCTGATGGCATTGCCTGGTCATACTCGGAAAAAACTAAAGAATTTTTCCCACTGGAAGAAGAAGGTTGAAGGAGGCAGGACGCTTTGTGACTGGGGACTGGGTACTGGGTACTGGGGATTGGGGATTGGTTAAGAAATTCCTTTAAGGTTTGGTTGGGGTCTGAATCCACATACTTATCTTCCTAATCCCCAATCCCTAGTCCCCAATCCCCAATCCCCAGTCCCCAACCCCCAATCCCTAGTTCAAAAATATTAATTACTTTTGATTTTTGAATTCTAAACCCACAGCTTCGTTGACGGAATTTAATCCGTTTTGTTCTAGTTTGGAAAGTAAACCAGCTAGAATACGGCGTACCATCAGTGGGCCTTCGTAAATCCAGCCTGTATAAACCTGGATCAAGCTAGCACCAGCAGTAATTTTTTCCCAAGCATCTTCTGAGGAAAAAATACCACCAACCCCAATAATCGGGATTTGGCCTTGAGTTTGCTGCCAAATAAAACGAATTACCTCAGTGGAGCGATCGCGCAATGGTTCACCACTAATTCCGCCTGCTTCATCCTGGGGTGATTTGCCAGTTTGGTCAATTACCTGGGTTTTCAGTCCATCACGGCTGATGGTGGTATTGGTGGCGATAATTCCCGCCAATTGGTAGGTTTTAGCAAGAATTATAATGTCAGCGATCGCTTCCCATGATAAATCTGGTGCTATCTTGACAAAAATTGGTTTTTGTGTATTATTCTCTTGCTGTAATAAATTCAAAATGGCACTGAGCATAGAAGCATCTTGGAGCGATCGTAACCCCGGTGTATTGGGAGAAGAAACATTAACAACAAAATAGTCTCCCAAATCCTTGAGTAAACGAAAACTATCGACATAATCCTGTGCGGCTGCTTCTAGGGGAGTTACTTTAGATTTACCCAAATTTATCCCTATGGGTATTAAGTGGGTTGAATCCTGTTTTTCTTGTACCAATCGTGCCGCCATTACCGCTGCACCACTGTTATTAAAGCCCATCCGATTGAGAGCAGCTTTATCCAACGGTAAGCGAAACAAACGAGGACACGGATTTCCTGGCTGTGCGTGAAAAGTTACAGTTCCTAATTCCGCAAAGCCAAAACCCAGGTTAGACCAAATGCCAGCAGCGACTCCATCCTTGTCGAAGCCAGCTGCTAACCCTACAGGATTTGGGAAGTTTAGCCCAAAAAAATTTTGTTCTAGGCGTGAATCGTACAGACATAAAGACTGCTTTAAGCGTTGGTTTACCCAATTAGTAGGGGTTTGCGATAGCCAGCTAAAACTGCGAATCGTCTGCTGGTGTAACCACTCTGAATCAGTTTTTAGCACATTGAATAAAAGCGGACGAATCGCAAGTTGATAAATATCCATTTCAATCCTTAACACTACGCGAATTCGGTAGACTGCCGCGCCTACTCTTTAGCTTGTCGGAGTTCGTCTTTAGCTTGTCGGAGTTCGTCTTTAGCTTGTCGGAGTTCGTCTTTAGCTTGTCGGAGTTCTTCTTTAGATAGCCGCGCTTGTTCAGCCAGCTGCCGCATTTCTTCAGCAGAATTTCTCATTTCTTCAGCCAGCTGCCGCATTTCTTCGGCAGAATTTCTCATTTCTTCAGCCAGCTGCCGCTGCTCCTCTTGTGAAAGCCTGGTATCTTCAGCAGACTCTCGCTGCTTCTCTTCTAAGAGCCTGGTATCTTCAGCAGACTCTCGCTTTTCCTCTGAGACTTGTCTCTGCTCCTCTTGAGCATCATCTTGAGCATAAGACGAAGTATCGACCATTTCTCTAACACTCCATAATCTAACTTCAAGACCCCTTACCTAGAACTTTCAGCAAACACTCGTGGCAATATTACTCAGGGTGCTTTTCTGGGCATCTTATATATTACAAGTTATGTTAACCAATAAATCAGATGGGGCAGCCGCAAAAACCTATAGCCGCCGAACAGCAGATCCTCTCTTTGGGGCGCGTCCTCCAGAGCCTCAGAGAAGAAGAAGATGTTGACGTTCTGATTGAAACTACTATTTCTTATCTCAAAGAACAGTTTGACTACAAACTGATTTGGATTGCTCTTTACGATCGCCGGAATCACATATTATTTGGCCAAGGGGGGATGACACCTGATCGCGATCAGAGCTTTTTACGGCAAAGGGTTGTTCTCAGTCCTGGGGATTTATTAGAGCAAGTAGTAATTGAACAGCATCCTTTGGGCGTAGCTGATTTACAAACAGAAATCCGCGCCACCGAATGGCACAAAGTTGCCGAAAAATTTCACATCCAGGGAACGGTCATTTTACCAATTCGCTATAAAGACCGTTGCTTAGGCTTGGTATTATTGGGTTCAGAACGCTGGGGCTACCTGCTCACAGGAGAAACAAAAGCGCGTTTGATGATGGTTTTAGGTGAACTGGGGGCAGTGCTTTAT
Source organism: Nostoc sp. (assembly GCF_036916985.1). Lineage (GTDB taxonomy): Bacteria > Cyanobacteriota > Cyanobacteriia > Cyanobacteriales > Nostocaceae > Nostoc. Next base: position 50,910 of record NZ_JBALFD010000032.1, on the reverse strand, counting down.
CAAAATGAGATGCATAAGCAGCAAAAGCAAACCAGGCGAAGCGACGAGCCATTATTAGAACTGCTAGAAAATTTACGCAACCTCAGTAATCTGAATCAAAGACTTGAAGCAGCAGTACAAACAACTCATAAATTTGTTTCCCCCAGCCGGACAAATGTTTATTGGTTTGAGCGGGAAGGGCGCTACTTTTGGTGTCGGATGAGTAATCATCTGGTCAAAATCGATCGCAATTCTAGCACTCAGCAATCAGCAGGAATTACCGTACAGGAGTTGAGCGACTTTTATTATGCTTTGGCAGTGAACCAAATTGTCTCCATTGGTGATGCCCGCAGTTCCTTAAAGAGCCATTTCACGGCAAAATTGCTGCAACGATTGAAGGTGCGATCGCTCTTGGCAGCTCCAATTATTTGGCAAAAAAATTTAGTCGGTTTTCTGGCGGTAGAAAGCAATGAACCTCGCATCTGGACGGACACAGACAGAAATTTCGTCCAGGGTGTTGCTGGTTTAATTTCCCTCGTTGCACCTACCGAAAACATGGAAGGCACGATCAAACAGATTCAAGAAGATGCCCAACTGACTGGACAAGTTGCCCAAGGTATTTATAGCGACAACGACCTCCAGGAAACTTTACAAAGCTGTGCTAAAAGAGTTTTAGCTCGCCTAGCTGCCACCCGTTTTTTGCTATTGCAGTATGACTCTGAGCAAAATAATTATCAATTTATTTATCAAAGCCAGCCCCATAATCGCCGACCATTGACATTTACCCTCAATACCCTCAAAGAATTAGATGGACAACTTTTGCAACGTTCAACTCAAGCGGTAGAAATTGAAAACTTAGATGAAGATTTACGCTTTTTTAACTGGCGACCCTCGTTGTTAGAGAATGGTGTGCGATCGCTACTTATTTGTAAATGCACTCACGCTCAGATACCAGCACCACTTTTAGTTATCACTCACGAAACCAATCGTTCTTGGACAACTCTGGAAAAGGAATTGCTGTGGGCCGTCAGTCAACAGATTGGGGTAATTGTTCGTCAGTGGCAATTACATAACCGCACCACCCAACAGCAAAAAACTTCCCAGGCATTTGAGCAATGCTTACGCATCCTGACACAATCTCAGAACAGCATCGAGGTAGAAAAAAAACATTTAGAACGTACAGCACTCGAACAAATAGCATCAATTTTGGGTTGTCCCCTAGCGATAATGCTATCTTGGGCACCTGGTCAAAGTTGGGCAGAAATTATCCCTGGAGTGATTGACAATAGCCACTTTGGGATTTTTTCTGAGGCATCTATTCTTATCCAGTCAGAAGCCTTAATTCAGTGGGCACTTGCTACAGAGAATTACCTGACTTTGAAGGCGAATAATTTACCCCCGGAAACCCGAAAATGGTTGAATGTTCCAGACAAAAGTCAAATTTTGGTAATGGCATTACGTACAACTGCTCATTATGAAATCACTGGTGTAGTTTTGTTAGTAGACTATCAAGAGCGTCGCTGGTCAGAACAAAATCTGAGTGCAACAGCAACTCTGATTTCTCAATTAGCCTGGTGGCGTCGTGAAAAGCAAATTACCCGACTTCTAGAATCCACAACAGAAGAATTACGACAACTTAATTGGTACAAACATCGTCGTCTAGAGGAAATTCAAAGAATAACGGCCCATTCCCTGAAACAAATACATGATTTGGGCATTCCTGCTAATGAACTAACTCAGATGCGCTACCAGCTATTGCTGCGGCAGTTAGACCATACAGCCACCTCCATGAGTGGAATGCTAAAACTTGAGAACTGGCAGCTACATATAAGTTGGGAAACTATGTCCATAGCCAGTTTACTGAAGCGATCGCTCGAACGCATCGATAATTTACTTAAACAACAAAAGCTATGGATTGGCGTACATGGCTTGGGACAATCAATTGACCAGCAAGAATCGCCCAAGAATTCTTCATTAGTTAGAGGTGTTCCTACCTCCAGCGCTCAATCTGCAATGGCGATCGCTGGTGATATTGTCAAAATTGAATTAGTTATCCATGAATTATTGGTTACTGCCTGTAACCGTTCTCAAATCGGCGGTAGAATTGATATTTGGTGTCGACGTTTAGATGCGTCAAAATCCTCAGATACAAAGCATTCTTCTACAACTGGAGGGGCTGATCGTCAGACATCCCTAGAACTGTCGATCACATATAACGGTGCGATCGAACCACAGTTACTCACGGAACTACACGATCATAGACCAAAAGATATACTTGCTCCCTCCAACCTCGATCAACCACCAGCTTTGCATCTACTGATCTGCCAAAATCTCATGCAGGAACTAGGAGGAGAGTTGAATTTTTATCAATTACCAGATAATCGAGTCGTTAACCGCTTACTTTTGCCGTTAGCTGTTCATGATTCCTAAATGTTTCATCAGAATTTTCTTAAGCCAAAACAGGCTTCCCTGTAGAAACAGCCTGTTCCACAATATCAATGGCTCGACTCACACCACCGGCTCGTTGAATCCCCTCTTGTAACCTAACTGCATTTTTTTTATAAGAATCTTCCATTAACACCTTTTGTACAGCATTTCGCAACTTGGGAACAGTCAAGGGAGCAAGCGGCACTACTTCACCAGCACCAGCCCAAGCTAAACGTGCTGCTACTCCTGGCTGGTCATTAGCAATTGGTATTGCTACTATTGGTATCCCATTGTTTAGGGACTCTAAAGTAGTATTCATACCTGCATGGGTAATGGTAAGAGATGCTTTTTTAAGCAATTCCAATTGGGGTGCATAACCAACTACCAGAGGATTTCCTGGCAAGCTTCCCAGAGACTCTGGAGTTGCAGAACCACCTAAAGAAATTACTAGTTGGGCATCCAAATCATTACAAGCTTCGGCAATAGACTTGAAAATTCCCAATAGGCGATTTTGTAAAGTCCCCATTGAGGCGTAAATCAATGGTTGTCCGGTCAATTTTTCATAAGGAAAATCAGGAACTTCCCGACCAGTTGGACTATGATAAGGGCCTGTGAAATGGAAGCAGTGGGGCAAATTTTCCCTTGGGAATTCCAATTGTGCAGGCTGTTGACTAATCTGAGCTAGTTGGGAATAGCGATCATTAGAGCTAAACTGTGGGGGCAATTTCCACTCTTGGCGATACTGATTGATTACCCCTGTAATGGGTTTTACGGTGCGACTCAGCAGTGTATAGCCGGCTCGGTTACGTAATCGCGCCCACCAGACTGGATTGTAGTCCCAGGTTTTAAAATAAGGTGGGACGCTCGGTTCTCGATTCAGTACCACAGCACTACAAACTGTAATAAAAGGAATGCCCAGAAATTCTGCAACAGAACCTCCCTCTGGTGAAACCTGATCTACTAAAAGTGCCTCCACACCTGCTTCTTTGACTGCTGTTGGTGCATCTCTGAGCATAACAGCCGCCTGATCTTTAAGAAAGTTGACGGTATATTGCATTGCGGCGAGTCCACTCAGTTTACCTAACTGAGTTATCGATTCAGCGATCGCTCCAGTGGGAAATTCAGATTCACCAACGGCTTGGAATTCTAACTCTGCCGCTAGTGTCTTAGATTTAGCATCAAGTATACCGAATAAGGTGACGCGATGACCCCGTTTTTGGAGTTCTTTACCCAAAGGGAGCATAGTATTGAGATGACCAGTTGTTGCTGGACAGATCAGCCCAAAATGAGTCATAAATGCTGTTTCTGTATATTTACAATGATGTATACCAGAAAACAGTTATATAGGCAAAGAAAAGAAATTTTTGCTGAGTTACAAGTGCCTACTTGATTTTCAAGAACTTATCTAAAGCTGTAACTAGACTGGGAGGCCAACGGCGGATATTTTTTACCCAGTCGATATCCTTGTAGCGGCTATCCAATCCATAAGCTGCTACCCAGTTGCTTTCGGCTTCACCTTGTTCTCCATTTACCCAATATGCAGCTGTGAGGGCGGCACGCACATCAGCAAATTTGGAGTATTTACGGGCGATATTTCGCATTTCGCGGATTGCTTGCTCTTTTTGACCTGTTTCATAAAGAGCGAGAGCATAGTTAGCACGGGCGAAGGCAAAATTTGGGGCTATCTCATTAGATTTTTTGTAATCTGCGATCGCATCTGACCATTTTCCTAAACCTGTTTTGGCATTACCGCGATTGTTATACGCCATCGCATCGTTAGGATCGAGTTCTAAGACATGATTATAATCTGCGATCGCATCGTCCCATTTTCCTAACCCTTCTAACGCCGCACCTCTATTCAAATAAGGATCGGTAACATTCGGCGCTAGTTCGATGGCTTTGTTATAATCTGCCAGCGCTTCTTGCAATTTGTTCTGACTCACTCGCGAATTTCCCCGATTACTCCACGCCCCTGCATTAGTGGGAAATTGCTCAATAATCTTTGTCCAGTAAGTTTCAGCCGTCGCAAAATCACCTTGATTCGTCGCTGCAAATGCTCGATTGGCCCACTCATCGCCTTGCTTTAACTGTTCTTGAGTAATGGGCGCTTGAGATTGTGCCATGACCGGTGTACCCCAGCCAAACACAATTAACAGACTGAGAAAAATACCAATCAACTTAATCATCTAGGTTTACCTAATTTGTCATTTGTCATTGAGCAGAGGAATGGAGTTCAAAGACTCATTTACGAGTATCAATGCCCAATACCCCTCAAAAGTGCTGTTAGCGGTAGCGGGGCGTTTAGCCCGTAATGAGTGCTGAGTGGGGAAGAAGCAAGGGAGCAGAGAAAACAATTTTCCCCTCCGCCCCCTGCCCCTCTGCATCTTTTCAATGCCCCATACCTATAATTACAATAATGACAACTGTTCATTAGGTGGCGTGAATCCTAAATGCTTGTATGCAGCCTTGGTCGCCATCCTGCCACGATGAGTTCTAGTTAAATACCCAATCTGCATCAGGTAAGGTTCATATACCTCTTCAATTGTTTGAGTATCTTCACCCGTCGCTGCTGCCATTGTTTCTAACCCCACTGGCCCGCCATTAAATTGTTCAATTATCACACTCAACATCTGGCGATCTGTCCAATCTAAACCGCAAGGATCTACTTGAAATAGTTGCAATGCTTCGGATGCAATGGTTTCATTAATCTCTCCAGATATTTTTACTTCCGCATAATCACGTACCCGTTTTAGTAGCCTATTCGCAATCCGTGGTGTTCCCCGTGAACGTCGGGCAATTTCTGTGGCACCATCTTCTGTGATCGGGGTTTTGAGTAACTGAGCGGTTCGCAGTACAATTTTAGTCAGTTCGTCAACTTCGTAAAATCGGAGTTTTTGAATTAAACCAAAGCGATCGCGCAGTGGTGAAGTTAAAGCACCTACACGCGTTGTAGCCCCAACTAGGGTAAACTTTGACAACGGCAAACTTCTGATTCGAGCGCTAGAACCCTTACCAATGGTAATATCTAAGCGATAATCTTCCATTGCCGGATAGAGAATTTCCTCCGTCATCCGCGAGAGGCGATGAATTTCATCCACAAATAAAATATCACCTGGCTTCAGGTTTACCAGTAGCCCGACAATATCCCGTGGACGTTCTAGGGCTGGCGCACTGGTAATTTTGTAGTTTACCCCCATTTCCGATGCTAAAATCATCGCCATTGTAGTTTTGCCCAATCCCGGCGGCCCATATAACAGTAGGTGATCCAACACCTCACCACGAGACTTAGCTGCTTTGATGGCAATATCTAGCACATCCTTTAAATCTTTTTGCCCAATGTAATCAGCAAATCGGTGTGGTCGAATACCTTCTTCTTGCTGTTCTTGCTCATCAATAGCAGCTTCCGGCTTCAAAATATTTTCTGTGGATGGTGCTTTCACAGACTCTCGACGCTGCTTTGGTTCTCCATTGGGTTCTGGAGGTTGTTTTTTCGAGGAGATTATCGCCATAATTCAGCTATCTATTTTTAAGGGACTAGGGACTAGGGACTGGAGATTGGGGACTGGGGGAGGTGGGAAGAAGCAAGGAAGTAGGGAACAAGGGAGAAAGAGTTTTCCCCTCCGCCCCCCGCACCCCGCCTCTCTGCCTCTTTTCAATGCCCCATGCCCAATGCCCAATATCCATGAAAATTTTCGTTAGAGAATACCCGCGCCAATTTAAAATTTAAATTCCGGTCAATTACCCAGAAGTACAAAAGTTATTATGTTATCTAAAAGAATCTTACCGTGCTTAGATGTCAAGGCGGGACGGGTTGTAAAAGGAGTTAACTTTGTTAATCTCCAAGATGCAGGCGATCCGGTAGAACTGGCCAAGGTTTATAACGAAGCCGGTGCTGATGAGTTAGTATTTCTGGATATTACAGCTACTCATGAAGATCGAGCTACTATTTTAGATGTGGTCTACCGAACTGCTGAACAGGTCTTTATTCCATTGACTGTGGGTGGTGGCATTCAATCCTTAGAAAATGTTAAAGCTTTGTTACGAGCCGGCGCAGATAAGGTTAGTATTAATTCTGCGGCAGTGCGGGAACCAGACTTGATTAATCGGGCTAGCGATCGCTTTGGTAATCAGTGCATAGTTGTTGCTATTGATGCCAGACGCAGAAATAACCCGGAAAATCCAGGTTGGGATGTGTATGTGCGGGGTGGCAGGGAAAATACAGGCTTAGATGCCCTACTTTGGGCACAGGAAGTTGAAAAACGGGGGGCCGGAGAACTGCTAGTCACAAGTATGGATGCTGATGGAACCCAAGCCGGGTATGACATCGAGATTACACGGGCAATCGCTGATGCTGTAGAAATCCCAGTCATTGCTTCTGGTGGTGCAGGTAATTGTGAACATATCTACACTGCCCTAACTGAAGGCAAAGCGGAAGCAGCATTACTCGCATCTCTGTTACATTACGGACAATTAAGCGTAGCAGAAATTAAAAGTTACTTGTGCGATCGCAATGTGCCGGTCAGAAGATTATATTGATCCACCATTTCCCATTTAATGACATCCATCTAAGGTTAGACACACTTCCCTAAAAGGGTGTTAATATTATTTTACAAGTATTAACAAATATTAAGAAATATGTTGCTTCCTATTTTACTTTTTGATGTAGCCCTGGTAGCGTGGTCGCTGCACTTAATGGAAAAAGCCTACGAGAGTAAAGAATTTTCTTTAATGTTGGCTGGTACATTAGTTGCTCTGGCTGCTGCTGCCATGTTAGTAGTTTACTTTTTGATGGGGCACTGCATGACCTACTTATTGAGAGTGTCGTAGACAATGCTGAGTGCTAGAGAAGATATTTAAAATTTAGTTTCTACAAAAAGCTTGACAAAGTACTAATAATTAGGACATTATGTATAATGGATTTTAAGGGGTTATAGCGCAGTTGGTAGCGCACCTCAATGGCATTGAGGGGGTCAGCGGTTCGAATCCGCTTAGCTCCATTCCTCACACCCTAATCCTCTAAGTTAATTGAGAGGGTTAGGGAATTTTTTTAGAGGGTTTTATTTGCTGTCTACCTAACCAGTCTCGAAAGTTGGAATGATAAAGACTGTAATGAGTTTTTAGAGCGATTTGTTGTTTCTGTAAGAACTCTAGCCAATTTTCTAGCACTTCCTCAACTTCATACTCATCAGTATCAATGATTTGTGCGATGCCTGCGGCGGTCTGCGCCAACGCTTCCACTGATATTGCTTTTTGCTGCTGTATTAAGACATTTAACACATCTGTGCTATGTTCCGTGTCTTGTTCGGGTGGAAACATTTTATGTAAATGCTGCTGATAATATGCTTCTAAACCAGGTGGGGGTTGATTGTACTGGAAAGGTATCGGGTAGAAATTTTCTGCAATCGCACTTATTACCTGAGTGAGATACATCAAATTATTTTCGCTCAAAGTGGTGAGGCGATCGCAGAATTCTTCCTCATTAATCTGGTGATTACTCAACCAAGATTTAAGATTTGACTTCTCCCCCAACCCCTCCCCTTGTAGGGGGGAGTAATCTTGTCCCCCCCTTCCCTCGTAGGGAAGGGGGGTTAGGGGGGTTAGATAATTTTGAATATATGCTTGGATATCTTGCCGATTTTCTTCTGGATAATTAGCTAAATCAAGACTTTGCGACGGCGTTTCAATTAATAAACCTGACTTCTCCCGCAAGAAAGGTCTACGAGCGAGGAGGAAATAGACCTTATCCGGGAGATAGCGGGGGAGATAAAACAGATTTGTACCAGGTGGTTGGCTGTTGCGGTCAATGCAATTCAACCCATCAATGGCAATTATCAGTTTTTGATGAGGTTCTAACTCATCGCTGATTTGCTGGAGAATACTAGAAAAAAACCAACTTCCCTCTGTGGCGTTATCAGGGAGAGAGGTGTAATTAAGCGAGTATTGATTAATGAGTTGCGTGCAAATATTTCTGAGAAATTCGTCAGCACGATTTTTACCCTCAAGTTCGGCATTGTAATAAATAACTTGAGGATTGTTCGTCACATATTTGGCGAGGATGGCACTTTTACCACTACCAGGTGCGCCAATGATAGTAAAGTAACCCTGGTTGTGGCGGTGGAGAAAGTTGTTAATAGCCGTGAAGACAAATTTGCGATCGACAAAGTTGTGGCTTTTTTCTTGAATGATTTCCTCAAACTCCGTGGGATGTCCTCTGGAATTGATTGTAGTGGGTGGTTTGGGTGGTGAGTTCATAATTGTGAGGAATAATTAAAAGATAAGGCAACAGTAGAGGTGATCATGACTGTACAATTGCTAAGACGGAAATTCACAATTGAGCAATATCATAAGATGGTTGAGTCGGGGATTCTCACAGAAGATGACCGAGTGGAATTGATTCGGGGAGAGATTATTGATATGTCGCCTATTGGGACAAAACACGCGGCTTGTGTAAATCGCCTGATTAATTTGTTGGTGCAGTTGTTAGGTAAGCGCGTCATAGTTGCGGCTCAAAATCCGGTCGCGTTGAACGATAACTCACAACCTCAGCCAGATGTCGCATTACTTAAACCCCGTGATGATTTCTACGCCACTGCACACCCCCAACCCCAGGATATTTTTTTATTAATTGAAGTAGCTGATTCCACTGTGATGTATGACCGGGAAGAGAAAATTCCTTTATATGCAGAAGCAAACATAATTGAAGTTTGGTTAGTAGATATTAACGAGCAAATTGTGGAAGTTTATCAACAACCAACAGCCGCAGGATATCAGCTTATGCAAAAGTTCGCTAGCGGTCAAACTTTATCAATTAAAGCTTTCCCTAATGTGAATATTACCGTCAATGAAATCTTTGGGAGATAAAATTACTTCTCCCATTATTCCTCTCTCATCCCTTGAAGACGCAAAAAATGCACCCTACCTGAAGTATCTCCTGCCACAATTGTCATGCCGTCTGGTGCAACTGCACAGCAAGAAATGGGATATTCCCCTGTGAAGGTGGCAATCACTTCCCCTGTTGCCAGATTCCAGACTTTGAGAGTCTTGTCACTGGAGGCAGAAATCACCTGTTGCCCATTGGGGGTGACAGCGACTCCTAATACCGAGTCACTATGACCATTGAGGGTGCGGAGTAAGCGTCCTCCTGGTGGGGTTAAGCTAGTGGTCAAGGGACACAGCCAAGGGAAAGTTTTTACTTGCTTTATTTGTGCCAATAATGTCTGAATCTCCTCTGGCATTTTCTGATTTAGTAACCGTCCGTGCAATTGACTCGCTAATTGCCGCTTATCCGCGACTAAAATATGCGCTGACAGTCTCAATGCACCTTGAATCAATTCCAGACTTGTGCCTTTTTTAAAGTTGTATTCTGAGTTATTAGACATCTCCCTATGATCAATCAAATCATAATCTTCAATTAGCGGCTGTACCCCAAACTCAGGATGGTTAATCTTGGCAGTGATGAAATCAAAATCAGTCAGGGTTTTGTAATACTTCTCTAAATTTGCCGACTTCACCAAGCTTGGCGCTAAACTACCCAAGTAAGCACGTTGAAATGCAGGACTTTGTGCCGCTAATTTGTCAGCAAATTCTCCCATTTCACGCCATCTTCCTGATAAGGTAGTCCGCAATGCGTTGATTAACCTCTTGAAATAGCTTCCGTTTTGAATCCAAAACCCGTTTTGCTTTCAAGAAGTCCAAAAAACTTGCATGATAGATGCTGTGGCAGATTTCTCCTTTTATATGCTGCTTCTTCAAATATTCAATCCACTCTTCTAAAACTGATTGCACATCATATTCATCTTGATCGGCAATATCCGCTATTATCTCACAGGTAATTGGTGTGCCAATCTCCACTAAAATAAATAGGATAAATACTTTTACTTCTTGGGGCTTTTCATCCATCCCCATACGTACCCAATGAACTTGATAATAATCCTTTAGACCATCGGGTAATTGCTTTAAAGTCAGGTCATTATAGTCACCTTTAGCAATTCCTGGCAAAATATAACGCAGGTACATAAAATTATTTTCACTCTTAGTTGCTACCTGCTCAACAAAATCATTTTCATCAATTTTGCGGTCTTGAATCCATTGTCTAAGTGCCTTCTTATAGTCTTCATCGACATTCAAAAAGAACTGAATATACTCCTTAATGTCTTCACGACTCAAACCAACATACTTAGTTGCGCTTAAATCTAGCTCATCGACTGGGACATCTGGTGCAGACAAGCGTTTTTTATCTATGGTATATGGTCGTCTAGTCAGCAGAAAATAAACACGTTCAGGAAGCGACGGCGGTAAATCTAAAAGATTCCCCCCTGTTTCTTGTTCGACTTCATCCAGCGCATCAACCACAATTACCAGACGATCGCCAGCAGTCAGTTTTTTGCTAACCTGTTCTAGTAAATCTGCTAAATTAGCCTTATCGGCATTCTGCAACTGGTAACGCTTAATTAATTGTTTGCGAATACTTTCCAGAAATAGCTCCGTTCGATTGCGACCATCAGAGCGAATATTAAAATAGCATGGTGATTTATTGTCCCAGACGTATTTAGCAGCAATGGTACTCTTCCCCATCCCCGCATCACCCACTACTGTAAAATAACCACTACGATTTTTATTGCAAAATTGCTTAAATGCGTCAAAAACAAACTGACGACCACAAAATGAGCGAATTTTTTCTTTAATTAATGACTTAAATTCTGCTGATTACTCGTCTAAATTCCATTCTGGAAAAGGCTCAAACTCTTTCGATTTAGTTTTTTTAGCAACCTTAATAAATATTTCCCCAAACTCCTCTAACTGCGATCGCAGTTCAATTCTCAACAATCGAATATCAAATTCTAAATCCTTACCCTGCAAAAAATTTTCTACTTCCTTGTAGAAACCCAAGGGATTATTTGAAGTATAAGCACTCCAAAAAGCATTTTTAATTTCTTTTTCTCGAAAAAGATTCAGCAGTACTTCCGGCTTATCGACACCATACTCAATTAAAGAGTAAACATAAACACCATCAACATCTTTAGGTGGTTGTACTGGGTCAAACTTGAATTGTTTTAAGGTTCTGACTACAGTTTCATTGCGTTGAGCTTGATTGATAACTAGAGAAGTCGCAGGTTTAGCAATACTCTTAAGGGCATTAACTACTAAGTCAATACTCATCTTCACTAATGGTAGAGATAATTTTTACACCTATAACCTATCCTAACGACAGATGGCAAAATTTACCCCATCCATCGCTATTATATGGCGATCGCTCCCTCTAATCTCTCCCTTTGCGCTCTTCTCTATCTCAGAGGCTCAACGGCGGCAATATTAACCTTGCAACCATAGAAACCACATAGTTTGCACACTAAAGATAGTCATCTATGGTATAGAAATGTATAGAATCTTGTAAAGATATAAAATATAGTTGTTAAATGCACACATTTTTAGCTTCTTCCTCAATGCAGCTGTCTGTACCACCAAATCACTTTCAGCCTATGAAGATTGTCGCGCTGGGGGACAGCTTAATTTATGGATTCGGCGACCCGGAAAAAGGAGGTTGGATCGAGCAACTACGGCGATGGTGGATGTTGCCGGATAGCGCGGGTCATATTCTTTATAATTTAGGGGTAAGAGGCGATCGCACGCAACAAGTGGCACAAAGGCTAGAAGTTGAATTTCGCCACCGGGGTGAACTGCGAAATCGCGTTCCTGATTTAATTATTTTATCAGTAGGGGTGAACGACTCAGCGCGGTTGGCGCGTCCTGATGGCCGAAGCTACACAGATTTTGCCGTATTTGAAAAGGAAATTGCTTCTCTGCTAGATTTGGCACAGCAACTCTGTCCTGTATTATTTGTGGGCATGGTGCCAGTGGATGAAACCAAGATGCCATTTTTAGATTGTTTTTATTATAATCATGCCGATCAGTACCGCTACAAAGAAGCAACTCGAATTGCTTGCAATAAACGTCAGATTCCCTATTTAGATATTTTTGAGCAGTGGATGGAACGCGGTGAAACTTGGCGGATCAAACGCTTGAGTGAAGATGGTCTTCATCCCAATACACTAGGTTATCAAGCTTTATTAGAAGATGTAATCAATTGGGAAGCAATACCTTCAATGGACTTTGCCAATGCAGCTTACCATTCTAAATTTGATTATCACCTGAAACCATCCTAATAACATAGATGTGTTGGTGCTTTGGGGCTAGTACAAGAAGGCAAAAGTAAAAAGGCAAAAGTAAAAAGAAAGAATGCTTATTTTGTAAGCTTTCTAGCTATTTTAAATGGGTGGTTTATTTATGCCGTGTTCTACTATTTAATATTGTCTTATTTGCGATCCTTGCAAAAAGCACCACAATCTTCCTAAACTTTTAATGAAGCGAGTCAAAATCTATTGATAAAAACTCTAATTTCTCTATATATATTATTCATAACTCCTAACTCCTAACTCCTAACTCTTAACTCAGCACTCAGCACTCCTATGACACCAACTTTATTTGGCCGTTGGCAAACTCGATTATTATTACTTGCAACTGTCGGCGTACTCGTATCTTTGCCTTTTGCAATGGGTTGGATTGGCCCTGGTGCTAACTCGGTTTATTTTTGGATACTTGCTTATGTTGCCATCTTTGGCTTAGGCTGGGATGTGCTTTATGACTATCTGCAAAAATCGCGTTGGGATAGAGATTGGCCCGCAGTTTATCAACTCTTAGCTGGTATATGGGAATTGGTGTTTGTGTTTTGTGGAGTCAAACTGTTTGGCTTTTTACCAATACCTATACCTAAGGAAGAACTATCAGTGGGAGCTTTTCTATTCCACTATAGCGTCGTGTGGCTAGCAGTTTTTATTACTTCCCAAAGCCTGATGCGAATTATCTTTCTCCGTTGGCGTTTTCGGGGTGGGGAATGGTTGTAATATCTTAAATATTCGTAACTAATTTAATCAAAAATTACAGTAATTTTCAGGTAATTAAACCGTAAAGTAGAGGCGCATGTATATGCGTACTTACAGCCAATGGTGGTTTAAATAGATGAAAAATGTGATAAATCACAAATTAACAAATCATAAAAAATTATATATGGCGGTTTTAGTTTGGATGCAATATGTTGTATTGACGTACAGTTGTGTGCGTCAATACAACATGGTAGTTGCTACAACTTTGGAAACCAAAGCAGCACATTGCCTATTACATCTAATAGACATCTCCGAAAAAGAATTGTTTTGACGTAGCAATGCTACTTCTCTACAAGGGTTCTGGGTAACGCATCTTTAATTTCTGGAGATGTCTAATCAAATTAAAAACAGCTATGTGATATTTCCCAAATTGACACTTGTGCTGATGTAGTAGTCATACAGCAGATTGCAGGTAAGTGAGGTACAAATTCTAAGCACAAAGCCATATATCAATAGAGTTTCACCTCAGTTAAGAGTTCCCTATTCCCTGCTGTATATAAAAAAACAGGACAAGCTTTGAAGTCTGGGGAGATTCTTCAATGCAGAGACGCAAATTAAGGAAGTATAATGTCAAATTTTGATCTGGTTATTCAGCTATTTCTGCAACTCACAGTTATTTTAGCTACTTGTCGCATTGTCACGATTTTAGGACGCCGCTATCTTGGTCAAACTGATGTTGTTTGCGAAATGATTGCAGGTGTCATGCTAGGGCCATCGCTTTTAGGATTAATTGCACCAAGTTTTCAGCAATGGCTGTTTCCTAAGCTTCCCATCATTACAGCTGTCGGACTCAAGATACCCAATCCATCAATGTCGATTTTATATGCTATTAGCCAGATTGGGTTGGTAATTTATATGTTTTTAATTGGTTTAGAGTTCAACACTAAACTGTTAAAACATCATATCAAAAGTGCAAGTTTGCTATCTGCGGCTGGAATTATTACTCCTTTTATTTTAGGAGCGATCGCATCTTCTTGGTTTTATCACAATGGTGATTTCTTTCAACCAAAGGTAACGCCGTGGTCAGCCGCCCTGTATCTGGGTGCATCGATGACAATTACGGCTTTTCCCATGTTAGCTCGCATTCTTTACGAACGCGGTCTTGCACAAACTCGCTTCGGTACTTTGGCTTTGGGTGCAGCATCGGTAGATGATGGAGTTGCCTGGTGTTTGCTGGCGATCGTGCTTGCTAGCGTCAAAAATTCTCTGAGTATTGCCATATTAGCAATTGGTGGTGGCATTTGCTACGTCCTCTTTGCAATTTTTCTCGGTCAACCTCTACTGAAAGCGTTCACACGGATGACGAAACGCGATGCAGGTGTGAACAGACAAACCCTGACTTTAATGTTGATAATTTTGATGTTTTGTGCATGGTTTACTGATGTCACAGGCATCTATGCAATATTCGGTGCTTTTGTGTTGGGAGCAGTCACACCACGGGGAGAATTCGCCCAGCAAATTCGCCAATATACGGAGTTTTTAACTAGTTCTTTTTTGTTACCGATATTTTTTGTCTTCTCTGGACTGAACACTCAAATTGGATTGGTAAACACACCTACTTTGTGGGGAATTACGCTCTTAATTATTGCGATCGCCATTCTCGGTAAAGGTGTTGCTTGTATGCTGGCTGCAAAATTGGGCGGGGAAAATTGGCGCGAATCTGCAACTATCGGCGCTCTGATGAATGCTCGTGGTTTGATGGAGTTAATCATTCTGAATATTGGTCTAGAACAAGGTATAATTACCCCAACTTTATTCACTATAATGGTTATTATGGCAGTCATTACTACCCTGATGGCATCACCACTGATTGCTTTTTTCTTGCACGGTACAAGCTATGAAAAATCTTCCATTTAAGCAAATTAAATACAAAATTAATTACCTATTAATCAGGTAATTCTCTGCTTTGACTCTGGCTATAGCAATCCTAAATAAGTTACGAACAAAAAGACCCCCGACTTCTTCAAGAAGTCGGGGATATGAGCCTCTCGGTAGAGAGCAAATCAAATAGTATTACCATATAACGCTAATTTTCTTGCTATCGTTAATTTGGCAGTTATTTTAGATGTAGTTCCTAAAATCATCAGAATTCATATTTCACGGCTGTAACTGGATCGTAACAATAATTCATATAACCACGAAGCACAAATTACTCTTGGTTGTATCTAACAAGCTTGACATTTTCCAGTCTTTTAAAGAATTATCTTAGGGAAACCAGATAGTTAATTGTGAGGAAACCATGCACATAGTTGTTCTCGTTCTGGTTGAGGTGCTGATTGTTATTGGACTTTCACGCCTAGTAGGGCTAGGATTCCGTTCTATTAAGCAACCGTTGGTAATTGGTGAAATTGTTGCCGGAATTATGCTCGGCCCATCTTTATTTGGTTTAGTTGCTCCCCATCTAGCAGTTACCTTGTTTCCACCAGAAACTTTTCCTTTTCTCAATGTTTTGTCTCAGGTGGGACTAATATTTTTCATGTTTTTGATTGGGCTAGAACTAAATCCCAAATACCTCGCCGGACAATTAGAAGTAGCAGTTTTAACTTCTCATGTCAGCATTTTAATGCCGTTTTCTCTGGGAACATTGCTAGCGGTGCTACTTTATCCCCTAGTTTCCAATGCAAGTGTATCTTTCACCGCCTTTGCTTTATTTTTAGGGGCGGCGATGTCGATTACTGCCTTTCCAGTGTTGGCGCGAATCATTACTGAAAACAATTTACAAGGAACGCGTTTAGGAACGTTGGCGTTAACTTGTGCAGCAGTGGATGATGTGACAGCTTGGTGTTTATTAGCAGTAGCGATCGCAGTTGCTCGGACTGGCGACTTTGCTGGTGCTATACCCACAATTATCGCCAGTATAGTTTACATCGGTTTGATGTTGACGGTGGGACGTTGGTTCCTGCAACGCCTTGCCAAACACTACCTCCGTGCAGGACGACTCAGCCAATTACTGCTAGCTGGGATTTATATGGGTGTGGTTGCGTCGGCACTAATCACCGAACTAATTGGGATTCACTTAATTTTTGGGGCATTTTTACTGGGAGCAGCCATGCCCAAAAATGAAGATTTAGTGCGGGAATTGGCAGTAAAAACGGAAGATTTTGTCCTGATTTTCTTGCTACCAATATTTTTCGCCTACAGTGGTTTACGAACAGAGATTGGCTTGCTCAACCGTCCCGAATTGTGGTTTTTGTGTGCGTTGGTTTTAGGAGTGGCGATCGCAGGCAAGTATATTGGTACTTATGTAGCAGCCCGTGTCAGTGGCATTAATAAACGGGAAGCCTCGGCACTGGGTTGGTTAATGAATACTCGCGGCTTGACCGAACTTATAGTGCTAAACATTGGTTTAGAGTTAGGGGTAATTTCCCCCTTAATATTTACCATGTTGGTAATTATGGCATTGGTAACTACATTCATGACCTCGCCACTGCTGGAATGGACATATCCGAAGAAGCTAATCAGGTTAGATGTAGTAGAACCAGAGTTGGAAGCAGAAACAGCTACAAGCGCTAATAATGCCGACACTTACATTCGTCCTTACCGAATTTTAGTGCCTGTGGCTAATCCGAGTACCCAAAAAGGCTTGCTACAGTTAGCAGTCAGCATTGCTCTTAACTCTCGACATCCCGCCGTGGTTAACCCTCTGAGCCTGATTGAATTTGAAGAAGATTATGCCTTTGAAAGTACACCAGTTGAAGCAGACCGATTAATTGCCCAGCGCCGTCAGCAGCTAGAAGAATTGATTAATACTCTCGAACCGCTAGAAACACGCTCTCATGTGCATCCCATCGTTCGCATATCTAGCAATGTCGCACGGGAAACCGCACAGATAGCCGCACTAGAGCAAGTTGATTTAATTCTGGTGGGATGGCATCGCCCAGCTTTTAGTAGCAATCGTTTAGGTGGAAGAGTCGGTCAACTTCTCAGCACTGCACCAGTGGATGTAGCAGTATTTGTAGACCGAGGAAGCGATCGCTTAGAAAGCATATTAGTGCCTTATTCTGCCAATATCCATGATGATTTAGCCCTGATCCTGGCGCTCAGACTGCTCATCAATCATGAAACTTGTACGTTGCAGATTTTACATGTATTACCCGACAATCGCCTCAAAGATGAATTGAATTATGAGTTGGACATAATGATGGAGCAATTACCGAGTAGTGTACGCGATCGCATAGAAATCAAAATTGTCCAGGTTCCAGAGGCAATCCAAACAGTAGTCGAAGCCTCAAAAAATGTAGACTTGACAATTGCTGGTACTAGCCGCACTTGGGGTATCGAACGTCAAACCTTGGGAAGATATACAGATCAACTAGCCATCCAATGTTGCTCCTCTCTGCTGATTACCCGTCGCTACAGTCAAGTCACCGCTCATCTAGCTTCCATGCTTCCTGACATTAGCAGTCAAGAGCCAACACTGAAAAATTAAGAGCATGAATCATTTCAACTTCAAATCTTTGGCTTTTTACGGAGTCGCAATCACGTCAGTGCTAGTGTTGTTTAAAACTGTCAGTGTTTACGGAGAAAACAATCTCAAGGCTCCTCCCCCAGTTAACGGGCGATATCGTCTAACCCTAGCGGAGAATTTGCCGAATTGTGAAAAATCGGATACCCTGACGTTAAATATTGAACAGTCGGGTATTTACTTAAATGCCTCTGTATTACCGGCAAACGCTAAGACCGACACTGACGAAAAGCACTCTCTGGCAGGCATCTTTAGAAATCAACAGTTAAATTTATCTGGGAAAGTTGGTAGTTCAATCCTTTGTAATATTCCTCGCCCCCAAAATGAGCCTCTAAACTCAGTGACAATTCAAATGCAACTTGTGGATAAAGGTAATATGACAGGTGAATTAACCGTACAGGGCATTCCCCAAACTCTTAAATTTACCGCCGTGCCTCAAAAAGTTAATTGAAAAAGGGACTGGGGATTAGGGACTGGGAAAATTGTTCGGGGATTCAGATAACTACCCAAGTTTTGTTCGCGCAGTGTCTCGTAGAGAAGAAAACTCTTCCTAGTCCCCAGTCCCCAGCCTGGGAATCCTGGCGCGACATGTAGAGACGCGATTAATCACATTTACGGGATTGGCAGCGCGAAGTAAACAGCAATGTGAGCGCATTGTATGGGTTTTATGGAGCAAATAAAAAGAATGGATCAGGGACTAAAGACCAAGCAATTTTGCCAATGGGGTAAGCAGCTATTTAGCATCAGTATATTAGGCTTTTACGCAGCGATCGCCCTTGAAACTTGCACTACTGCTGCTACACCAGTGGCCAAGCTAGATAATTGGCGTTTTTCCCCCAAGACACAGCAACTTGAAATCACCCTCTCAGCAGGCACAACCCCCCGCTATTTCTACCTGGCCCAACCCTCGCGTCTGGTTGTAGATTTACCGAATACTAAGTTGGGCAAAGTTACCACACTGCAAAATTATTCTGGAGCAATTAAAAGCATTCGCGTTTCTCAACTGAACGCAAACGACACACGCATTGTCTTAGATTTAGCACCAGGGACTATTTTTAATCCCAAACAGATACAACTGCAACCCGTTTCCCGCAAAAACTCCACTCGTTGGGTGTTACGTCCGGTTATTTCTGGTAAAACTACTGCCGTGAAAGCAGGAAACTCCTCACCTTCACCCAAGAAACAACCTCAAACACCTTATAAGTCACAACCGCCAAGTAACTTACCCGTAAGCACTACTAATCAACAACCGCCCTTACTCACAGTTCCGCCTCCATCCAATGAACTACCCTCAGCAATTATTACCAACTCAGGGCAGCCTTTTGTCACCGTACCCCCCCTAACTCCAAATACATCCTCTCAACAACCTGCTTTGAGTCTTCCCCCCCCTTCTTTCCCAAATCAGCCCAATAATTTGAATAATATTTCCCCTGTCGGGATATCGGAATTTCCAGTCCCAACAATCCCCAATGCTCCCGATCCCCAGATCATTGAGTTTGGTCAACCTCTTCCTAAAAATAGATAAGGAGTGAGGAGATGGGGGGTAGGGGAAGAAGGAAGGGAGCAGGGGGCAGGGATCAGGGAGCGGGGAGCAGAGTTTTCCCCTCCGCCCCCCGCACCCCGCCCTTCTGCCTCTTTATAAATGCCCAATTCTAAAATCTGTCCGTTTCCTGAGGTGTTCCAACTGCTCCTGGTTGAGCTGTAAAGAAGTTTTGAGCAGCTTCATTCTGATATATGCACCTAATATCAGGTTTGTCACTGTCCAAGTTCCCTGTAAAACCAAAGGTATTCAGGCGATTTTTGCAATCTCTTACCTGATCGGATGTCACCAGCTTACGTTGCTCTAAAAGCGCCCAGTTATTTTGTCGGATCACGCATCCAGGACGCATACTAGGCTGGGCAACATAGACATTGAAGGGGTTGAGGGTGACGAAGAGTCTAGCGTCCATCACCATCGCGCTGGCTCCGTACTGCACACAAATTTCAGGGTTTGGTGCTTTGGTGTCAATAAATTCACGAGAAGCCACATTCGATGGGGCTAACGTGGTTGTAGAACTAAAAGCAATACCAATCCCAATTCCCAAAATTAACACCCCTCCCATAATTGCGATGGTGGTGAAGTTAAATAGAGGGGATTGGAAAACAGAGGGTTTAGAAGTAGTAGCCGATCTACCAGTAGATTTACGTCTCATTGTTGCTTAATCACCTTCACGCCGATTTGGCAGGGAGTTGTCTAAAGTTTTCTCCCTCTTTAAGTATGCCTATTCTTGACTTTAATTGCCTGCAACTTTCTGTGCAATATTCTTGTTAAATGCGAAAAATAGGAGCTTATCTAGATATCTGGACAGAATTTTAAGGTTGTTTGAAAAGTCTAATTTATTACTCACCGGGCGACTGAAAGTCGCAGCTACACAGACCAAACCCACCTCCGTGGGTTAAAAACTCTTGATTTTCTCTTAGTCCACGGAGGTGGACTTTGTTTGTATAATAGCGACTTCTAGTCGCCTAAGACTTTTCAAACATTCTCTTAAGCCAAGTAGTACTAGTCTGTTATTGTTTCTATCTGGAAAAATTAATGAGTATCTTTGTTTATTTAATCGTTAACGAATTGTTATGCACTGCTTGATTTGATTAATCACTTGTAAACAATTTATTTGTGAATTATATCATATTTTTCATTGGTATCAGATACAGTTAACTGAATTTTCACAATTAATGTAGTAATAATGCTTAAAACATCTAGATTTTGTTGTTAATTTTAAATTTTTAAGATGAGATATTTTTGTTACCCCTAGTAATTGAGGTGTAAAACAATGTAAGTTAATACTTAATAAAATTTTGATAAGTAATTGAAAGCACGTGATATCTCAAAAAGCGCTATCTTCGGGCAAGAGGTTCAAAACTTCGCAACTGCAAATCTTCTTAGCTGATAGTCTGACTATTTTTTGGGGAGATTGGTTAGATTTACGTGTGAGAATCTTACCAATTGCGGCATCAGGGTTAATATCTCCACTGATATATATTTTAGCTTTTGGCTTGGGTTTGGGTAGTTCCATTAAACCAGGCTCAGGAATTAGTGGTAGCTATAACAACTATTTGGAATTTATCTTACCGGGAATGGTAGCGCTGTCGTCGATGACAGTTAGCTTTGCTGGAACGACATTTTCCATTTGTGGAGACAGATTATTTACCAAAACCTTTGAGGAATTGTTGTTAACTCCCATACATCCCTTAGCGTTGTATATCGGTAAAATGCTGGCGGGAGTCGTGCGGGGGTTGATGACTTCCGGTTCGGTGATTTTGGTAGCGCTGCTGTTGACTGGAAACTGGAATTTGATCAATCCACTATTTCTGCTGTTGGTGGCGCTGAATTGTTCAGTATTTGCCGGGTTAGGGGTGATTGTGGGGTTGAGTGTGCGATCGCTAGAATCAGTAGGACTCTACAACAATTTTATCATCATCCCCATGTCATTCTTAGGAGCGACCTTCTTTGACCCAGCGACATTACCAACGGCTTTCAAAGTATTAGTTTACTTGTTGCCACTAACCTACGCCAGCATGGGATTACGTGCAGTTGCTCATTTACCATTGTCCCAATTTCCTTGGTACAGCATACCGATTTTACTGGTGGTTGCGATCGCTCTTTCTCTGTGGGGTGGTTATAAATTTGCCCATCAACAAGACTAAAATATCGTATTTTCCACCTCAAAGGACCGAAAACGATTCATGATACAAGTCCCTAAATTTATTTATGCGGATCATTTATTTTGAATTTTGAATTTTGAATTCGGAGCGAAGCGACGTGACTTTATCTAACGAATTATGGGCAGCAAATCAAGACTTAGCACAAGCTTGCCTAGAGCATCCTTTCGTTCAAGGCATTGGTGATGGGACTCTTGAACAGGTGAAATTTGCTTACTACGTAGGGCAAGATGCTTTTTTCTTAGAAGCTTTTGCCCGTGCCTACAGTATCGCCGCAGCTAAAGCACCAGACTGGTTAGGTTTCACCACATTTCATAACTTAGCTAGTGGAGTTTTAGAAGAACTGCGGCTGCATAGTGGCTATGCCTCTGAGTGGGGAGTCAATTTGCATTCCGTAGAATCTGCGCCTGCCACCCGCCGCTATACGGACTTTTTGTTAGCAACTGCTTGGGGTGGAGATGTAGGTTTAACTGCGGCGGCAATGGCTCCCTGTATGCGTTTGTATGCCTTTTTAGGAGAAAAATTAGCTCGTAACGGTATTCCGAATCATCAATATGCTGACTGGATTCGTACTTACAGCAGCGCAGACTTTCAACCACTAACACAACAATTAGAAAGTTTAGTTGATAATTATGCCATTAACAATGCTGTTGTGCATTCAACCTATCGTTATGCGATGTTTTCTGAGCGCGACTTTTTTCAGGCTGCGTGGATTTTGGAACAGTCTGCCGAATTAAGTCGGTGAGAGAAATTCAATGTATGTCAATAAATATAGCAGGGAACTGGGTTCAAACTATATTAAGAGACTTCCAAGAAATAAATGATCCAAAACACGTCATTGCGTTCGCGTAGCGTCTCGTAGAGAGCGAAGCGAAGCAATCGCAATGACAATTGGGGATTTTTTTACATAGAGTACTCTAATTTTATATTAATCATGCGTGTTTTGATTCTGGGTGGGACGGGAGATGCAGCAGAACTAGCTGCCAAAGTTGCGACTATCCAAGGGTTAGAAGTAATCACCTCTTTAGCTGGTCGCACCCGTGAACCGTCAGTACCCTTGGGCGATTTACGGGTTGGAGGTTTCGGTGGTGTGGCTGGATTGGCTAATTATCTGCGAGTCATGCAAATCGACTTATTAATTGATGCAACTCATCCTTTTGCGACTCAAATTTCCTTCAATGCCGCCGATGCCGCAACAGAAGTCGGAGTACCCCGTCTGATGTTAATTCGTCCGCCTTGGGAAAAAGTAAGTGGCGATCGCTGGATTGAAGTTGATAGCGTTAAAGCCGCAGCAACAGCCCTGCAAAACCAGGCACAGCGAGTTTTTTTAACAGTTGGCAGACAAGAACTTGCTGCCTTTGCTCACCTAGAGAAAATTTGGTTTCTGATGCGGATGATTGACCCTCCTGGCGATGATGCTTTAGTACCGCCGGGGATGGTATTGTGCGATCGCGGGCCTTTTACCCTCAAGAATGAAAGACAAATTCTAATTCACAACAACATTGATACTATTGTCAGTAAAAATAGCGGTGGCAATGCCACAAAGCCCAAGATTATTGCCGCGCGAGAACTTGGTATAAAGGTTGTGATGGTAAATCGCCCAGCCATACCGCCAGGGGAACAGGTTAGTAATGTTGATGCTGCCTTGGCATGGCTTTTAACCTTGCCACGTCATTAGTAATTTACTACCCAGCGGACATGACAGACAGTCCACTGGGCAACAATGAGTAGCATTTGAGTAGCGCGCGCTAAAAATCTGATAGAAGATAGTGCATTTGAGTAGCAAAGGACTTCCTACGCAAGTTGTTACTATTTTGAATTGAAGTCATCTGATTTTATACAATCCCGAAAATGCGAGCGAAAATACGAGATACAGAAATTTTCTTTGATGTGGAAGGTTCTGCATTAGTGGTGGATGGCGCGAACATCTACTCTAAACCTGTTGCCTTTCTAATTCACGGGGGGCCTGGTGCAGATCATACTTCCTTCAAACCAACCTTCTCGGCTTTAAGCCGAAAACTACAACTAGTCTATTTTGACCATCGCGGTCAAGGAAGGTCTGCCCGTGGTCCTAAAGAAACCTATACTCTAGACAATAATGTTGAAGATATGGAAGCTTTGCGCCAACACCTTGGTCTGGACAAAATTGTTGTGATTGGCGGCTCTTACGGTGGTATGGTGGCTTTGACTTATGCAGTCCGCTATCCTCAGAATGTCTCTCATCTGATTGTGATTGCCACAGCAGCCCATAGTGGCTTTTTAGAACGGGCTAGGGAAATCCTTGCATCAAAGGGAACTGAAGAACAAAAAGCAAACGCTCAAAGGCTTTGGGATGGTAACTTTGAAAATGAGGAACAGCTAAGACAGTATTTTCAAGTGTTGGGGCCAATGTATTCGCTAAGACATGAGCCTACCACGTCAGGCATTGCTTGGCAGCGGAATATCCTCTCAGTTGATGCGATTAATGTTGCTTTTGGCGGTTTTCTCCGCAACTACAATATTCTTGACCAGTTACACAAAATTACTGCACCCACTTTAGTAATTGCAGGTCGTTATGACTGGATTTGCGCCCCAGAATTTTCGGAAGAAATTGCACAGGCAATTCCTAACGCCGATTTGAGAATTTTTGAGAATAGCAGTCATTTGATCCGCGCAGATGAGCCAGAAGCACTTTTGGATGCGATCGCAGGTTTCTTAGTTTACAAACGTTAGATCGATAATACAAGCAGACACAAAACGCTACCAAAAAAATTCCTCTTCCAGATAGAAGAGGAATTTTTGTATTTGCTGTATATCCCTAACTAGGAACCCCAAATACACTCTGCTGTTGAGCAGCTCCAATAAAGGCAATTTGCTCAACATTCAAGACATGCAGGGTAAATTGATCGCGCCTAATGGTGTAATTGTTGGAGCTGCCTGTAATAATATAATTATTTCTGAAATTAGGCAGAATTACCTTGTCCCATCCCGATCCACCATCGATGGTAGCATTGCCGTAACCAACATCAAATGTGTCGTTTCCACTGCCACCCTTAATCAAGACATTGGCAATAGCACCCCCTTGGTTTGAAACGGAATTACCGTTAGCATCAATTCGACGAGCTTTGAAGTAATCGTTATCGTTTCCGCCATCAATCGTGCCGCCTTGAATGCCAACACTAGTGCCATAGCCAGTAAGGATATCGGCTCCTGCCCCTTCATAAATAATGCCATTAGTATTAAGAATACCTATGCCTTTACTAATGCCAGTACCAGTGATGGTATCGTTACCGCCGCCTAAGTCGATAGTACTACTGTTAACAATGCCTATACCTACACCAGGGGCAACTGTCCCAGCTTCAGGATAAGAAGGGATCGAGTCCCCTGCACCGCCTGTACCCTTGCCAGAAATCAAGTCATTTCCCAGCCCTGTACTAATGACACTACCACCACTGTTGGAGATGCCTACACCATTCCCCGCAGGGGTATTAGGATGAAAAGGATCTACTAGTCCATCACCGCCCTTGCCGATACCAGTAATAGAATCGCTTCCGATGCCTCCATTAATGACACTGCCACCACTGTTGAGGATACCTGTAGTATTTACTCCAAAGTAAGTACCCCCACCAGTTCCCTTGATAGAATTGTTTCCTTCTCCTCCATCAATGCGGCCATGCTGAGTGTTAGAGATTCCTATAGCACTACCAATTCCAAAAATAGAGTCGTTCCCTTTTCCTCCATCAATGCGGCTATACTGAGTATTATTGATGCCTGTAGTGATGCCTGTTCCGAAACCGTCGCCTCCTGTTCCGGTTCCCTTGATCAAATCATTTCCGTCTCCTCCATAAATGTAGCCACCCTGAGTGTTGAAGATACCTGTACCAGGCTCAGTGGTTCTATACCCGCTACCACCAGTGCCGGTGCCAGAGATAGTATCGTCTCCCAGCCCTGCATTGATGATGCCACTGTTAGCAATGCCAGTGCCCGTGCTTGCGTCAAAGCCGTCGCCGCCACCAATGCCTGTACCAGAGATAGTATCGTTACCAGCTTGAGTATTAATGACTCCCCTTGTTCTAACCTCGATTCCAATTGCTGGAATTGTTGGCAACGCCGTATTATCCTCTTTGCCAACCACTAGATCGGAATTCGCAGTGCCTATGGGTAAGAGTGAAGAAACAATTAGTCTGGGCATAATATAATTTTCCTGAATTGAGTGTGATACTTTTAACTGTTCGGTTTACCTAACTAAATCATTGCGGTTAAGTACTGAACATTACAGGAAAGGAATAATTTACCATTCTCCCTGTACGTGCAATAACGCCTTTAGAACAGGTACTTATTTACTTCATAGGAATCAAGTATCTTTATGCAAATCTCCCGATCTTTTTTATTAATGCATTTTTTGTTGGGGTCTAAAAATGGCTTGACCCAAATAAAAAGAGTAAAACTTTTAGCGAAACCTGATGATCGCAGAATTTTTGATAAATTCAGATCAATTTGATTTATTCTCTCGAATGGCTTGATGTTTTGGTGAAGAGTGATTGTTTGTATTACTTGCTCAAAAATTTGTGCAAATAATTCAATTGGTAGTGCTTGCAATCTTTTGGAAACTGCTTGGGCACTTACTTCCATTCGCTCTACCCATAACAATCTCTATTGGGTTTACTACATTGGGGCAAGCATTCATAGCAACAATATTATTTAAAATTTCTATTATCAACATCTGCACTGTATGTATGGTGCAGGATCTCTCGCACCTCCATTAAAATTTTTCCTAGCATATTTTTCCCACTACCATCGGCTCCACAACCCCAGTAAAAATCAATGGGGGAGTTCTCAACAATTTCTGCATTGCCTGTGGAAAGTAAAATATTTCTGATATCTGTATGAGTTTGAAATTTACGCAGTACAGCTTGCCGCATAATGTCATCTTTAACATTTTCCCAATCTTGACGTAGGGGACGAGTTCTCTCACGCCCCATTTTTGCCGCATCTTTGGGTGTTTTAACTAGACGGATTTTTTCTACATGAGGTGTACCCACAAACTTTTGCGCTTGAAAGTAGTGTTCGCTAGTTGACCAATACAATCCATCTAATTCAAAGCCGTGGGAGGAAAAATTGGAGAAACAGCCATATTCTTCACGAGTACTATAAAAGTAGATTGTCACGTCGCTTTGCTCCAAATTAAAAATTAAAAATTAATGATCCCCATAAATAAATTTAGGGGCTTGTATACTTTTCATTTTCGGTCAATTGAATAGCTTCATATTGTCTTATAAAGGACTGTTTTTTGCCTTAATTTAGGTCAGAGAAAGTTTTTCGTAATTGGTATCGCTATTTGTAGTTGCAGAGTCAGAACTAAGTATTTCAATGATTTAGAAGTACGCCAAAGTATTTCCGAGGGAGGCGGTACTAGTGGCAAAAGTCATCCATTCAGGTGAAGACATACAGAAAAAGCAATGCCTAGTATGAAGGAAGATTAAGCAATGATGAAGCTAATTATGCGTCTAGTTGTTAATTGACTCATAAAAATTTAATCCTAAAGCTTTAATATCTCCGTATTCTACATTCAAAATCTAACAAAAGGCTACTCTTGTACAGGAATATTTACAGGCTTTTATAATATGGCTACTCACATAGAAATTCCAGTTATTGGCAAAGTTAAGTATCCATTACGCTGGCTGATTGGGCTGATGGCAGGGAGTGTGTTGGTTGTGGGTACAGTAACAACTTACACATTGATAAATCAAGGGGCAAGCAAAGAAGATATTGCTGAACTAACTGTTCCAGTTACAGCACAAAACGTAACGTTACGAATTACAGCTAGTGGTAAAGTTGTGCCAGTTCAAAGCGTAAATATTAGCCCGAAAAACCCTGGAGTGCTATCGCAATTATATGTAGAACAAGGCGATCGCATTCAACAAGGGCAAATTCTCGCCCGTATGGATAGTGCAAGTATTGAAGCCCAAAGGAGTCAATATCGTGCCAATTTAGCCCAAAGTCAAGCACAACTAGCCCAAGCCATTGCTGGTAGTCGTCCTCAAGAAATCGCTCAATCAAAGGCGCGGTTAGCACAATCTCAAGCCCAGTTAGCCGCAGCTAAGGCTGGTAATCGTCCCCAAGAGATTGCTCAATCTCAATCGCAAGTGGATGCGGCTCAAGCAAAGGTGAATTACACCAATGAACAGGTAAAGCGTTATCAATATCTATATCAAGAAGGAGCAGAGAAAAAACAATTACTCGATCAAGCCATCAGTGACGACAAGAGTGCTAGAGCCAATTTAGAAGAAGCTAAAAAACGATTGTCGTTAGTTAAAAGTGGCACTCGGACTGAGGAAGTTGACCAACGCCAAGCCGCTGTTAACGAAGCACGAGCCGCATTAGTTCTGTTGCAAGATGGCACTCGTTCTGAAGAAATTGCCCAACGTCAAGCCGCCGTTGCATCTGCTGAGGCTCAATTAAAGGGTGTACAAGTGCAGTTGGAAGATACTATTATTCGCGCTCCTCTTTCGGGAATTGTTACCCAAAAGTATGCAGAACCAGGGGCGTTTGTCACACCCACAACTTCTGCTTCTACTAGTGCATCGGCAACTTCCAGTTCAATTGTTGCCGTAGCCAGGGGTTTAGAAATATTAGCTCAAGTTCCCGAAGCCGATATTGGCAGAATTAAATCGGGACAGCAGGTGGAAATTGTTGCTGATGCCTATCCCGATCAAGTTTTTAAAGGTCATGTGCGCTTGATTGCTCCCGAAGCAGTGGTGGAACAAGGTGTAACATCCTTCCAGGTGCGGATTGCTCTCGATACTGGCACAGATAAACTACGTTCTGGCTTAAATGTGGATCTGACTTTTTTAGGCGATCGCGTTAATAATGCTTTAGTGTTACCAACGGTGTCAATTGTCACCGAAAAGGGTAAAACGGGTGTACTCATCCCCGATGCCAAGAATAAACCCCAGTTCCGCGAAATTACAGTCGGGGCACAAATCCAAGACCAAACTCAGATTTTAGGGGGAGTTCAAGCAGGCGATCGCATATTTGTGAACCCACCCAAAGACTACAAAATCGAAAAGGCCAAAGAGAAACAGAATAATTAACAATTCAAAATTCAAAATTAAAGACATTACATAAGGAGATTGAAACCCCAACTAAAATGGCTGCTACATGTAGATTGCAGGTTCTTAAACCGTTTAATTTACGATAAACCCAAATTGAATAGGTAGTATTGTTTGAAATTTCACCGAACAGCTTTTTAATACAGACTTTTAATCCAAAATCTCAAATCCAAAATCCAAAATTGGCATGAATCTCCTAGAAAGTATGAATATGGCGGGGAAAACCCTGCTGTCAAATAAACTACGTAGCGCCCTCACCATGTTGGGTATAGTTATTGGTAACGCCTCAGTGATTGCCATGATTGGTATTGGCGAAGGTGGGCAAAAATTCGTTAATAAACAGCTGGAGTCACTAGGGCCAAATGTGCTATTTGTACTGCCAGGTAATCAAGAAACTCAGCGAATCTCCTTTGAAGTACCAAAAACTTTGGTGTTGCAAGATGCAGAAGCGATCGCTTCTCAAGTACCAACAGTAGTAGGAGTTGCGCCAGAGTTAAACAGAAGACAGGTGGTTACATACCGCAACAGAAACACTGATGTCAATATCATTGGCACAACTCCCAGCTTTCTATCGGTGCGGGATTTTGAAACTGCTAAAGGCAGATTTTTCTCTGAGGTAGACATCAAGCGAAGTAACCAAGTGGTAGTAATTGGTGCAGACTTGGCAGAAAAACTATTTGGTAATAGTAACGCCATCGGCCAGCAATTGCGAATTGGAAATACCAGCTTTCAAGTGATTGGGACATTAATAGCCAAAGGTTCCAGCGTGGGAGCAGATTATGATAATGCCGCTTTAATCCCAATCACCACTTCAGCAAACCGACTTGTGGGCAAGAATTCTCCCTATGGTATCGCCTTAGATTACCTCGTTGCTGCCGCTCGTGATTCAGATAGCGTGGATGCAGCAGAGTTTCAAATTACTAATTTGCTGCGTTTACGGCACAAAATTAATGGTGAAGATGACTTTACTCTGCGTTCTCAAAAGGATGCCTTGCAAACTGTCGGTCAAATTACAGGTGCATTGACAATTATGCTAGCAGCGATCGCAGGTATATCCTTGTTTGTCGGCGGCATTGGGATTATGAATATTATGCTTGTCTCCGTCACCGAACGCACCCAAGAAATCGGATTGCGAAAAGCGATCGGGGCAACAGAGCAAGATATTTTACTACAGTTCATTATTGAGGCTGTGATAGTTTCCGCAGCCGGCGGTTTAGTTGGGACTGCGGTTGGTGTTAGTGGCATCCTCTTAGTGAGTGCTTTGACTCCTTTAGAAGCAAGTCTTTCTCCTGTAGCGATTAGTATGGCAGTTGGTGTCTCTGGGGCTATTGGTTTATTCTTTGGTGTTGTTCCTGCACGTCGAGCTGCTAAACTCGACCCCATTGTGGCCTTAAGAAGTGCTTAATGATCAAAATAGCGAAACTTAATCTTCGTGATAGTTCTGGATCAATCAGCATTTGTGGATGAACGTTAAGTTTCCGCTTCTGTCGTTTTGATCTTGCTAAAAAGATTGTATTGTGATTATTTATTGCATTAACACCATCCCCATGAAAAATCTATTGCCATTGTTATTGAGTGCTATTTTATTAAGTAGCACAGCAGGTTGTAATAAAACTAATAGCCAGACCGACAATACTTCTAGTAACAACAAAACCCCGATTGCTGAAAGAACAGCTACTCAGCCAAATAATCAACAAATATCCGTACCTGCTGGAGCAAGTTTTGAGACTGTTCTTAAACAAGAGATATCTACGGTTAAAAACCAAAACAACGATCGCTTTGTTTTAGAAATAAAGAATTCTTCAGTCGGAGACAATAAAGTTCTGCAAAATGGTCAAATACAGGGACACCTGGAAGATGTAGTCAAAGCTGCTAAAGGAAAAAAAGCAAGTTTACATTTAGTTTTTGATGATATTTCGCTTAAAAATGAATCATCTTATCCCATTGATGCAACTTTAGTCAACACCAAGTTAGAAACAAAAACCAAAGGTAAGTTCATTCAAAATGCAGGGATTATTTTAGGTGGTACAATTGCAGGTCGTTTTCTTGGTGATAAAGCCAAGTTTAAGCATGGTGGGCTAGCAGGTGGTGCAGCTGCGGCGGCTTTCGTTTTGTCTAGTCCTGGTGGAGAAGTTGTCCTTAAAAAAGGTACAAATATTAAACTTCAACTAAAATCTGCTGTTGGTACTACTCAATAAACCACGCACAGCATCTCCTTTTGGGAGAAGCAAATGGCGTTTGAGGCACGAAACCCAACATCTAAAGAGTTTGGTATTTTTGGGTTTCACTTCCCTACGGGACGCTATGCGAAGCTTCCACCCAAACTACATTTATTTTTCTCCTCCCAGAGTGAAATCAGAGGGCTAATTCCTCATTTGAGTCCACAGTTTTACTTTCTAATGAGAGGAAACATATTTATAATGATTTGATTAGTTTTCAGTTTGAAAAAGGCAAAGGTAGCAGGATGCAACAAACCTGGAAAGGTGTATTTATTTCCAGCCTGATGGCTGTAAGTTTAGCAAGTGGGAGCTTAGTTCCGGCTCAAAAAGCATCTGCGGATGAACATATACTACGAGATATTGGTATCGGAGCAGGTGCTGGAGTATTATCTGGGACAGTCATCAGAAGACGTGGTTCGTTGCTGAATAATGCGATCAAAGGAGCGGCGGCTGGTGCGGCTGTTAATGGTGTCAATGGTACTAGGTCTAGGTATCATAGAAAGCATCGAAATCTCGGTCAAGATGTTGGAGTCGGGGCAGCAGCCAGTACAGTTACAGGCGCGGTAACTCGCGGTGGCAAAGATACTCTTGGGGATGTAGTCGATGGTGCAGTTGCAGGAGCAGCTATTCATCTTATCACCAATGGCAAAAATTAATAATTGCTAGACTTGGTAAGTAATCTTTGACTTCTACTGCTATTCTCTGTCCAAGTAAGTAATACAAACACACACTTGACATAACATTGCAATGGGTTTGTCAATTTGAGGTGCGATATTGAGTTTAGTAATCTACAGAATGAAGGCAGGGTCTACCTGCCTTTTACTAATTAATGTTCTCACGAGTCTGTCCCGAAAATTGCAGTTAGTAAGATTGCTATAGTTACAGAAGTTTTCATGTATTTGAACCACATCTGTCGTCAGGGCACAGCAATGCTATACCCCTAGCGCGTCATCTATTTACCTGAAAATAGCTGTAAGCTAGTAATTTTCCTTTAAACCATCTGTGAGAAGAACATACTATGTCTGACTTCAATGGTGAACCGATACCAGAAAAGAGAAATCCCCAACAAACTTTTCATTCGGGTGACTTAAATTTAAGAATCGAAGGAGAAGTAGTACCTGTAGTAGATGTGCATCTAGGACAACAGCAATCAATTTACTTTGAACATCATATTTTGCTGTGGAAACATCCCAATGTTCGCCTTGGTGTCAAAGGTTTAAAAGGGGCAGCCAAGCGTTTCTTTGCCGGACTGCAAATTTTTATCAGTGAAGCACATGGGCCAGGGAATATTGCTTTCTCTCGTGAGGCTCCAGGACAGATTGTGTTGCTGCAATTAAAGCGTGGACAGACAGTGGATGTGCGCGAACATCAGTTTTTGCTAGCTACCAGTAATATTGAGTACAGTTTCTTTTTCCAGCGAGGGCTGGCTAACCTCTTTTTCAGCCGTAGTGGTGGGTTATTTATCGATCGCTTTATTGGTCAGCAAGAAGGGGGGCTACTTCTAATTCACGGTTACGGGAATGTTTTTGAAAAGTACCTCGCTCCTGGAGAGATGTTAGATGTAGAACCGGGGGCATGGTTGTGGAAAGACTCATCAGTGAAGATGGAGACAGTAACAGCGCTGCAATCTAGTGGCGGCATCTTGGGAGCAATTGGGGTGATGCTTGGTGGCATTTCATTCACTCTTAACCGTTTTACTGGCCCTGGTCGGCTAGGATTGCAGTCTATGACTTATCATTCTCCTGTATCTGAGGGTGCAGTTCAAGTCGGTGGTAGTGCTAATCTCGGTTAAAACTTTCTTCTGTGGATGCTTGATGCAGATATAGAATTCTAAGGAATAAGAATTAAATAACATGCAATTTATGTCCGTGGTTTACCTCACCCTCAATCCCTCCCCTTTATAAGGCTACCGTTTATACACAAGTCGGGTGTAAAGTAGGTGCAGAGGATTTTTGAAAAGCAAAAACTATGAATAATCCCATCTTAATTCATACTTCGACGACACCAGGAAGATCAAAGGGAAGCGATCGCCTAGCCTTGTTTTTACTGGCTAGAATGGAGTAAGTATCTCTACAAAAATATTCTTAGCGATCGTCATTGCCTATGTAGAGACTTTACAATGCAACGCCTCTAGTTAAGGTATATTCTAAAAACGAATAAAATGACAGCGATAATTATATGGTCTGCTGCCTAAATCCTAATTGCGAGAATCCCCAAAATCCTGACGAGGCAAAATTCTGCCTCCGTTGTGGCACAGAGTTGGTATCGCTACTCAGAAATCGTTACCGAATTATCACGCCGTTGGGGAGAGGAGGGTTTGCACGCACATATATCGCAGAAGATATAGATAAGCTCAATGAAAGATGTGTTGTTAAGCAGCTTGTTCTAAGTCAATTTTATGGCAGTCAGGGTAGTCAGGCACATAAAAAAGCGACTGAGTTGTTTGAAAAAGAGGCCAAACGTCTCAAAGAACTAGGAGAACATCTCCAAGTTCCCAATTTGTATGCATATTTTAAGGAAGCTGAATATCTGTATTTAGTGCAGCAGTTTATCGAAGGGCAAAATCTATTGCAAGAGTTAAAACAGCAGGGAGTTTTTGATGAAGCCAAAATTCGAGATTTTTTAAATGATTTATTATCTGTGCTGGTAGACATTCATCAACAGCAGGTAATTCACCGAGACATTAAACCAGAAAATATTATTCGCCGTCAAAATGATCGAAAGCTAGTATTAATTGATTTTGGGGTGGCAAAGCAAAATACGGAAGCAACAAATACTGCAATAGGGACAATTATTGGTTCATTAGGTTATGCACCAATTGAGCAAATGCAGGCGGGTAAAGTTTTTCCATCCAGTGATATCTATAGTTTAGGAATAACTTGCTTTCACTTGCTGACTAATATTTCTCCTTCGAGTTTGTGGGTGAAACAAGGATATGGTTGGATTTCTAATTGGCGGCAGCATTTAACGCAATCCATAAGTCAGGAATTAGGGATAATTCTTGATAAGTCACTACAAGAAAACCATGAACAGCGTTATCAATCTGCACAGGCTGTCTTAGAAGACTTAAAGAAGTTGCCACCGCTAAAGTATACATTAGCTCCTACAGTTATTCCACCTACCCTGCCATCAGGTTCGCAACCACAGAATCAACATAAATCAACTCGATATCTACCGCAATTTTCTAATATTAAATTATTGTTCGGAGCAATAATTGCTGGTTCGGGTAGTTCATTTTTAGCGATCGCACTTATCAGTTTCCTCGGAACTACTTGGATTAGCTCTGGATTGTGGTTACTAATTTTAGGAGGATTAGTTTTTATTCAATCTCGGCCGCTTGTAGAAAAAACTTATTTAATTGTTATTTCTATAATAGCAAATTTACTCATTGTCTTTGTTTTCCGAAATCTCCTAATCAATAATCTTCTCAAAACTGGTGTCAATGGACTGCTACTTGTAGGATTGCTAGTTATTCTAACAGGTTTATTGACAGTTATTATTATAGGTGTGTCTGAAATAATTAATAAAGTTATTTCTAAATATTTTTAAATTTTTGGTCTGGCTTAATTCTCATAAATCCTTGATGTCAGATAAATTTTGTAGAATTCGGGTAATTATTCATGACAAATAAAAAAGAAAATTTGAGGCTGCTTATTTCTCTCGGTCTAGCTGGGGTAATGGTAGCAGCTATTTTATGGTTAATTAGCAAAGTTTCTTCTACTATCATAACAACATCATCAAACCCCACACAAACTTCATCTTCGGTTGGAAATAAGCCTTCAGTAATGAATTTGGGTACAAGGATTTTGTTAAAAGTGCAAACATATCCTGAGAAAACAGATGGGGTTAAAGCTTTTGCTGAAAAAGATTTTACCACTGCTGTGCAAAAGTTTACTGCTTCACTAAAAAATAATCCTAATGACCCAGAAACTTTAATTTATTTAAATAATGCCAAAATTGCACGAGATAATTCAGACAATCTAAAAGTTGCTGTAATAGCATCAATTAACTTCGATCCTAGTTTATCAGAAGAAATTTTGCGTGGTGTAGCTCAAGCTCAAAATGAAGTTAATAACCAGGGAGGAATTGCTGGTAAAAAGCTGCAAATTGTGATTGCAAGTGCTGAAAATAGAGAAGATTTTGCCCGACTAGATAATGAATTAGTTCAAGATAAGAGTATTGTGGCAGCAGTAGGAGTTAGGCGTAACGCCGTAGTTTATAATCAGAATCGCTTGGTGTTAGTGTTTCCTATTGAGCGACCAAATCAAGCCGAAAATCAAGAAAAATTAGATAACAATTCCATAAATAGTCAGCCTAATAGTTCCCCAATTAACTACTCATTTCATGTAAATCCGCTATATGATAATTTAATCGATACTCATTCTCGGTACATTGCCCGACAAGCAAGAAATGTTGCTATTTGTGGCGATGTTCGTAGCTCAAGAGATAATTCAACCACTTCATCAAATCAGATACTTGTAGAACAGTACACTCAAGCTATCAAAAAATATGGCAGCAACGTTATTAGTACGCCTTGCAATTTGGCAGATAAGAATTTTGATCCTAGAGCTTTTGTAGATAAAGCCATAGAAACAGAAAATGCAAGTGGCTTTTTATTAATGCCTTCAATCAGAAATCTATATTTTGCTAGCAAAGTGGCACAAGAAGTTAAAGGTAGAAAGCCACTGTTTGCCTCTGAAACTATGTACAGTGCAACAACTTTACAAAATGGCAAGGATCTCGAAGGAATAGTTTTACCTGTGTATTGGCATCGTGATGCTAATAAAAATAATCCCTTTGCGAAAAATGCCTTTCAGCTTTGGAATGGACAAGTAAATCAGAGAACGGCGGGAGCTTATGATGCACTCCAAGCAATTATTGCTGGCTTAAAACAAGACAGTACCCGCGAAGGATTACAAAGGGTATTGTCTAATCCCAATTTTTCAACTTCTGGAGCAACTGGAATGATTAAGTTTTCAGCCTCCGGGGAGCGTCAAGGAGAAGCAATGCTAGTCAAAGTTGAGCGTTGTGAGTCTTGCTCTAGTGGAACTGGTTACGATTTTGCCCTCTTGAATAAGAAGTAGTTTTTTAACGTTAATTTTCATTCTAAAGATATAGATTGCTAGTAAATAGGTAATCTGTTTAATTTGAATGTAATACTAAACTGGTTATACCAATTCAATTAATGATTGCAAAATATCCTTGGCTAAAGATGCGATGAATCGCAGGGAGCATCTCATCTTTGCAAATATACCAGGCGATTAGAAATCGCGGCTACATAAACCAAGTCCGCCTACGCGGACTCAAAGGATTTGAAACCCACGGAGATGGGTTTTGTCTGTATAGCTGCGAATTCCATTCGCTAGAGCAAACGTGTTTTTACAGTCATTAAGATGCTCCCTTCATCGCATCTCTACAGGTGGTGTATTTGTCGCATTCTTTTTTCAAATTGGTATGACTTTTATTGCCATCATAAATAGAAGCGATCGCTTCTATTTATCTCTAACGAAAACTTTCGTTTCTCTACCCATAGTTG
Source organism: Nostoc sp. (assembly GCF_036916985.1). Lineage (GTDB taxonomy): Bacteria > Cyanobacteriota > Cyanobacteriia > Cyanobacteriales > Nostocaceae > Nostoc. The sequence goes on along the minus strand of NZ_JBALFD010000032.1, from coordinate 14,551 downwards.
TGAGTGCGATCGCTCAAAAGAAAGAGGCAATATACCTAACCCCTATGTCAAGCTTATATTAGTTAAGAATTATGAACACTTTGCCGAGGAGAACATGAATGGTAACTACATTAGATGATACGAAACGCAATGCAATTGCTGTCAAACTTGCAAGTCTTAAAGCCCTCCAACAGTTGGTCATAGAAAATGAACAATCGCTTTTGACGCAAGGGCTTGATGCCGAAATTGCCGATCGCATCCGAAATTTTATCAATGACGATCAAAAAAACCTTGGTGTTTTAGAAACCGTAATTGTTCAATATGGCATTCAAGCTGAACCCAAGAAAACTGTCACACAATTCATTGAAAAAGCTCGTGAATTGTTCAAAGGTTCTGAGTTGAGCCTGTATGAAAAAGTATCTCAGCATGAATTGCTGAAACATCAATTAGTAATCACTGGCTTGATAGTTCACAAAGCTGCTCAAAAAGTTGGCGCTGATGTGTTGCTAGCGATCGCACCTTTGAATACCATTAACTTTGAGAACCGCGCTCACCAAGAGCAACTCAAAGGCATTCTGGAAATTCTGGGTGTCCGCGAACTAACTGGACAAGACGCAGATCAAGGAATTTGGGCGCGTGTTCAAGACGCTTTAGCCGCAGTCAGTGGTGTGGTAGGTAGTGCTGTAACCCAAGCCAGTGACAAAAAGGATCTGAATATCCAAGATGTCATCCGCCTCGATCACAACAAGGTAAATACCCTGTTCACCGAACTACTGCAAAGCAACGATCCTCAGAAGATCCAAGAGTACTTCGGTCAAATTTACAAGGATCTAAGTGCCCACGCTGAAGCTGAAGAGGAAGTAGTCTACCCCAGAGTACGTCCTTTCTACGGTCAAGATAACACCCAAGAATTGTTTGATGAACAAGCTCATGCCAAGCTGGCGTTAGAGGAAATTAAGGCTCTTAGCCCATCTTCACCGCAATTCAAAGAAAAAGTCAAACAGCTATTGGATGCTCTCGGCGATCATATTCGTCAAGAAGAAACCACACTGTTTGCTGCCATTCGCAACAACTTGAGTACTGAGCAAAGCGAACAACTTGCTACTGAATTCAAAGCCGCTAAAACTAGAATTCAACAAAAACTTGGTGTTGTTACCGAATCAAAGTAGGATGCTTTCAAGCTTTCTATATCAGCTAAGAGACTTCCAAATAAAAAAACATCCCAAATTTTTTTGTGGGGTAGGCAACATGAGCGCCCTAAATCTGGGACGGGTGGGGACACCCATCCCATAAAATGGATAATTGATTTCTTGGAAGTCCCTAAAAAAGGTTAAATAAAAACTCTCAGCGCTTATCTGCTGGGAGTTTTTATTTACAAATTTTGTTGACAGTATTTATAAGCGGCATAAGCCATAGTTACAACCCCGGTGATAATAGCAGATTCATCAACTTCAAATTGGGGATGGTGTAATGGGTGATTAATGATTCTTTCTTTGTAGCCTACACCCAAGCGAAACATGGAACCAGGGGCGTGTTCCAAATACATCGAAAAATCTTCAGCACCAAGGGAGGGTTCGGGTAAGACTTGAACGCGATCGCTACTCCAAGCTTCTTCGGCGGCTGATTGTAACAATTGTGTTAGGGTATAATCATTTTGGACACTGGGTACACCCTGGCGATAATTAACTTGATAGTTTGCTCCGTAGGTATGGCAAACATTAGATACAATATTTTCAATCCAGTTTGGGAGATGGGCACGGGTTTCAGGATGGAGCGATCGCACGGTTCCCAATAACTGCACTTTATCAGCAATTATATTTGGCGCTCTGCCACCATTAATTTTCCCGATACTCAATACTACAGGACGCAAGGGATTCTGCGTCCGGCTGATAGCTTGTTGCAGTGCAGTAATAACTTGACAAGAAATCCAAATCGCATCAATTGCCTCATGGGGACGCGCCCCGTGTCCAGATTCTCCCATAATCAGAATCTCTAAATCATCAGCAGCGGCCGTCAAAGCCCCATAACGCACACCAATAGAACCTGCGGGTATAGAAGGGAAAACATGAACCCCTAATACAGCCGAGACATTTTCCATCGCCCCATCTTTCACCATCCAGCTTGCCCCTTGGGCAATTTCTTCAGCTGGCTGAAATAAAAATCGCACTTTCCCACCCAACTCCTCAGTCAACTGGGACAGCACCATTGCCGTTCCTAAGCCCACTGTGGTGTGGACATCGTGACCGCAAGCGTGCATAATCCCATCTGCACGAGAGGCATATTCCAAATTTGTGCCCTCTTGAATTGGCAAGGCATCCATATCAGTGCGAATTGCCAATAAACGGCCATTTTGGCTAGTGCCTTGGAGTTCTCCAATCACGCCCGTTTTACCAACTCCTTCTTGTACGTGCAGCCCAGTGGAAGACAAAACACCAGCTACAAAGGCTGCTGTTTGGTACTCCTGACCGCTAAGTTCTGGGTGAGAGTGGATGTGACGGCGAATTTCAATTAAGCGAGGCGCTAGTTTTGCTGCTAAGTCTTTTATATGGGTAAGCATCGATTCAATTAATCTATAGGCTTTTTTCCCATGATAAAGAACTGTTAACAAACAAAATGCTTTTGCTATACAAGCAGGGAAGCAGGGGAAGCAGGGAGCAGGGGAAGCAGAGGAAGAAAAACTATTGATTATTGCCCAGTCCCCAATCCCCAGTCCCCATTCCCCAGTCCCCAATCTATTTTGAATAACAGGTTGTGCCTAAAGTATTTTCGGGTTTGAACTCGTTACATTCTCTGAGATTTTGACGCTCTGACGACCAGTCATAAGGTTTGTCAGAGGTGACGACACCATTAGCCAGAGTTGTTAGTCGAAAGTTAGCCCCCCGAAAATTAGTAAACTCCAATTTGGCATCTTTTAAGTTTGCTGCTTCTAAATTGGCGCTAATGAAACCGGCATAAGATAGATCAGCACTTTCCAGGGATGCTGATTTCAAATTTGCTCCTGTTAAAGAAGCACCGCTGAGATTTGCCTTATTCAGAATTGCACCTTCTAAATTTGCACCAGTGAGATCGGCATTGGTGAGATTAGCTTGAGATAATGTAGCGCGACTCAAGTCAGCCCCGCGCAAATTTGCTCCAGTTAGATTCAGTTTAGTTAGGTCAGCACCACTCAAATTACACCGAGGGCAGGCAGTTGTTGCCTTCAACTGATCCAAATCTAGCTGATTTAATGCAACGGCCTGCTCTGCAAACCCAAAACAAGCTAACAGGGCGACGGTAGCAACAATCTTAAGTTTCATATTTTTTACTGATATTTACAAAAATGACAAATTACGCATACAGCGTACTGTCATACTTACATATACCGCTTCTCTAAGGAAGAACAGGGATGAAGCATTCATTAAGAAGCTGTAAAAATACTATAAATTCTAATGGTAATACTACTCAAACTGAAATATAGGCTATAGAATCGATTCGTAAGGAACTATACCGAACCAATTATAGACTACCACATATGTGATCCCCCTAGCTCGATGAAAAATACGACTAGGGGGATCTTGTTTTTGGGGATTGGGGACTGGGGATTGAAAAGAGGCAGAGGGGCGGGGGGCGGAGGGGAAAACTCTTCTCCCTGTTCCCTTACTTCCCCTGCTCCCTTCATCGCCATCCCAAAAGACGCAATCCAGGGACAATTAGGTAGTAACTCACTCCTAACCATAAGCTGATGAAGAAGCCCACAGAACCAAAAAAAATCAGAGGCGAGTATAAGTCTGACCAGGCTGGTTGACTAGTAAATTGGAAGATGGGAGGTGCTAACTTCAAAAGAATCAAAACTGCATAGGCGATCGCACTTCCAAAGGCCGATAACACCGCGTACACTATATGATGGCTGCGAAGTCCTAAGCCCAAGGTGAGTAAGCTAGCTGCTACTAAAATCACTGCCACTAAGCCTTCACCGCTGTCTTTTGGGGTGATTAATTGCAAAATCAACCAGCCGAAGCCATAGCTAATCATGCCCATCAGGGATGCTACTAAAAACCGCCGCCGTTGACCAAAACACCCCGATACTGTCAGTCCCCAAGCGGTTCCCCAGCCTGCGGCAACGAACACCAGAATATCTGCTCCGAAGACGGGTTGAGTATTTGGCACTAATTGATTTAGCTGACTCGAGATAGATTCCACAAACTGACGCCCTAAGCTGGTGTGATAGGCCAAAATAAAACCAGCGATCGCACCAAAACAAGCGCCGATACTACTCAAGATCATTGCCCAAATCGTCGCCAAACAAGCTCGGAAAATTTTGATGATTGTCTGAGCAATAAAAATAATGGTTTTGGTGACAGCTTGGCTAAAGTTAGCCAAAATTTGCTCAATAGCTTGTATTAGCTGTGTAAATCTCTGGGAAACTTGGGTTGAGGTTTGCTTAATCTTGTTTCGCAGTTGGGCAAACAACCCTGGTGGCGGTAATGGTTGAGAAATCTTCGCCAAACGTTTTTGAATTATAGCTGCATTTGCCGGACGCGATCGCACATCTTCCTGTACCATTTCATCCAGCAAATCTGCTAGTTGCGGATTGACATTCACTCCAGTTCGCCAGCGTAATTTCCCCGTTTGCTGATCTTCTAACTCTAGCGGGTATTTGCCTGTTAATAGTTCAATCACCGTTCGACCAAGGGCATAAAAATCGGCACCTGGCCCAACAATACCTCCTGTTACTTGTTCTGGTGGACTGTAACCAGAAGAAAATAAGCGGGTGGAACTAGACTGAGAACGCAGTTTAGAAGGGGTAAATTGTTTTGCTCCCCCAAAATCAATTAGTACCAAGCGATCGCCTTCTGCTGACCCTTGAGACTGGGTTATAGATGGCGAAGATGTTCCCAGCATTAAATTAGAAGGTTTAATATCTCGGTGAATAATCTGACGTTTGTGTAATTCTTGTAAAATTTGTAGAGATTGGGCAAACCAATTTAAAACCAAATCCTCTGGACACCCTTGGGGAAACTTTTTTAATATCTCCTCTAAAGTCCGCCCATTGATTTTTTCCATTACCAAACAAGGTAGTTGGTGCGGTTTGGGATTAAACAGGTTTACGTTAAAATACCCATCGGCATCAACTGTGGGGACACCCGGATGCTGCAAGCTAGATAAAACCGCCGCCTCTTGGGTAAATAATTCCAGTGCCTTTGGCGAATCTTCCACCAACACTTTCAGTACTTTCTCAGTTTGAGTTTTTTCATCCCAAACTGTGTAGATTTGAGCAAATCCTCCCGATCCCAATGGTTGAAGCGGAACATAGCGGTCTAACAACTCTAGCGGTGCGCCACAGCTGTTGCAAAATTTGTTTCCCCAAGGCTGAGGATAAGGACGTTGACAATCAGGATTTATGCAGTGAACCGCACTCTGAGTGATGTGGGACACAACCGCTATAATACAAAGGCTGACTTGATTTTAGCGTTTCTTGAGATTTCCTGATTTTAAAATAGGCAAAAGGAAAACCCTCATAGATTTTATGAGGGCATTCGCTTATATTTACAGCAGATTTTCAAGAAGGTGAATTACAAAAGCTAAGTCTCAAAGCAAGGTATAAAGCCTGTTTTACTTCTTTTAGGGCAGCAGGGCATAGCCCATCCTGACTCCTGAATTCTGCTGTATCTCAGCCCTTAATTGCGAAAACTTCTCTTACTTTGTCTGTGCTTGGCAACTTCTTTGCGCTTACGTTTTTCTAGGGGTGTTTCAAAATGACGATGCTTTCTCATGTCTGGAAAAATTCCAGCCTTGGAAACTTCTCGCTTAAATCGTCGTAAGGCTGACTCAATGTGTTCATTGTCACCTACAATTACTTGGGTCATTATTTCTCCTAACTAAGTTGACTTCATCAATGGCTATGGGTACATTCAGGAGTGCTGAGTAACCCCATACATAAATCTAGGGGATAGTTACAAAGCTTGTCGAATTATTGAAATAACGACAAGCACTTGTTTCTGGGCACTCAGCACTGCTTTGGTAACATTACAAAAAAAAGACAGACTCCTTGTCTGACCTTAAGACTTTAGGTAAATTTTTTTGTTTCCAAAGTTAGTAGCGTCCGCCGCGTCCGCCACCGCCACCGCCGTATCCTCCTCTGTTACCGCCACCAAAGGAACCTCTATCACCTCTGTCTTCCTTGGGTTTAGCCTTATTTACTTTCAGGTCACGACCCATCCACTCAGCACCATCAAGGGCTTCAATGGCAGCGGCTTCTTCAGCTTCAGTTCCCATTTCCACAAAAGCAAAGCCTCGCGGACGACCTGTTTCACGATCAGTAGGTACTTGAACTCGTTTTACAGTCCCATATTCTGCAAAAATACCACTTAAATCTTCTTGTGTAACGTCATAAGAGAGGTTACCTACATAAATTGACATCGATTCTCTCCAAAATCATCACTGTGTAGAGATTTTAATTTCTCTGAGAAGTCTGTAAATACTAAAAGGAAAAAGCCTTTCAATACTAAAACCAAAGACATCACTGAATTAACTCTCATAAATCTAGGATGACATACGAGCCAACTCTCTGCATCCAGTAGATAGTTAATTAGTGATGCGATCGCATCTACGCGATCGCTTGCCCCACTGACCCTAAGTACAGCCCACCAAAAAATAGGGTTGGAAATAGAAGATAAATTCTGTAGGGTGACATAGGAAATCAGGCATACAGGAGCGCATCTTTGAATATCCGAATTGAATGTTTGACTGCATTAACCATGAAGCACTACTCCAAGATTTTAATATGAAAGGCAAAGTCAGGCAACAAATATATATAACAATTCAAAATTCAAAATGACGCTCGTGACGCTCGATGACTCGCTTGCCGCCGGCGCTATCGCTCTTAGCATCTCCCTTTGGGAGAAGACTCGCTCTAAGCGTTGGCGGAGCCTCTCGTAGAGAAGGCTTTACGCTGCGCTAACAAAATTCAAAATTAAAGACATTTCAGACGGGGATTTAGCGAGAAACGCGGTCTTGGGATGCATCCCAAGTGGAGCGATTTCTCAAGACAAACCCCGACTGAAATGGGTGCTAGATGTAGATTGCAGGTTCTTAAACCCTTTAATTTACGATAAAGCTATAAAGTGCTAACTTATTTTCCTTTGAATAATCCCCGATTTTGGGGTCTGAATCCCTAATCCCCAGTCCCCAATCCCCAGTTCCCAATCCCCAATCCCCAGTTCAATCAAATTTCGCCTCTTGACCTGAACAATCAAATAGATGTAAACCTAAGCGTTGGGAAAGTTCTTCACACACCTTTACCCCCCGCACACTATTACCACGCACATCCAGCAGCGGCGAAAAAACGCCAATGCCCATCTTATTGGGTACAACGGCAATAATCCCACCACAAATACCACTTTTCGCTGGAATACCAATTTTATAAGCCCACTCACCTGCAAAGTTGTACATTCCACAGGTATACATCACACTCAGAATATCTTTGATGTAACGCTTATCTACCGCCCGTTCTTTGGTGATGGGGTTAATACCTCTGTTAGCCAGGGTAGCTGCCATTACGGCTAAGTCTTGGCAATTTACCATCACAGCACATTGCTGAAAATAAAGATCCAGTGCCTCTTCTATGTTCCGGTCAATCATGCCAAAGTTGAGCATCAGATGGGCCATTGCACGGTTACGATGCCCGGTACTACGTTCTGATGTAAAAACTGAAATGTCAACAAACACGTCGCGGCCAATATATCGCCGGAACATATCTAGCATTCGGTTGAGGCGTTCGGTGGGGCCAGAACCTTTGATTAAGCTGGTGGTTGCGATCGCCCCAGCATTTACCATTGGATTATAAGGTCGCTTCGATTGCTCATCCAAAATTATCGCGTTAAATGCATCCCCCGTCGGTTCCACACCAACTCTAGTTAAAACGTAATCTAGTCCATGATCTTCTAAGGCTAGTCCATAAGCAAATACCTTGGAAATTGACTGAATGGTAAAAAGTTGCTCGTAGTCTCCAACTTTATAAATCTGACCATCTACTGTGACAATGCAAATGCTGAACAAGTCCGGGTTTGCCTTTGCCAATTCGGGAATGTATTTCGCTACTGCACCCTCTTGCACTGACTTGTACTGTGAATGCAACTCTTTAAGAACAACTAATAATGGCGATAGTTCTATTTCTAAATCCCCTTGATGTGCTTGGTTTGTCATCAGGCTGATAGCATTTCCCAAAATATTCCAAAATATTCACTATATATAATAGGGGTCTATAGCCGTACATCCCTACAATTGCAAAGATTTTGGCAAAAACAGCTTGCTCTCAAAAATCATCCTTGAGCAATTACTGAAGGTATAAAATAACTACTGTAATTTTTGATACATTTAAAGTCTGTTATGTAGGCGATCGCAAAGATTTCCTAATTTTTTCATGATTAATCACAAAAAATATTAAGTTGAGTATCTTTCTTTATTTTATACTCAGTATCACTGTTATTGTATGTTATATATAGTACTCATTTTCATCTAGTTATGGAAAACCAAAGTCATGATTAATGTACGTAGAACAAACTTTGAAAAAAGAGATGAAACTCAAACTGATTTGCATAAATATCCAAGACGTAACTCATATCACGACCTGTTCATAGAGAAATCTAAAGATTTAATTAAATAAGTGATTTTGAGTATTTATGCCGATGCCATTTAATTAAAGGTATATTATCTCCTTATAGGAAATAGCGAAAATACATGTGATATAAAATACACGGGTAGTTACGAGCCTTTAGAACCAATGTGAATGGGGTATTGTCACTTTAGGGTGCAAAAAGGGTAAAGTTTTTTTAAGAAATTTTTGACTTGTCGAAAAAAGCGTTACATAGCCAAAGTCCTCATTTGAGAAAGGTTTCACCCTCAAAATGAGAATTGAAATTTGAAAAAGTGGCCAATAATTACGCTAAAACCCTGATCCCCAAGCCGAAAGGTTCATGTTAGTCTGTTGCAGTTATAAATAAAAAGTGAAAGCGGAACGAGTTCGAGTTTTTCAGAAGGGAAGTTACTTTTAAAAAGTAATAAATCCCGCAAATTATAAAACTTTTAAGTTCTACAGACGCTTTAAAAACGGACGCATGAATCAAAGACATTTGTGGACTATTGTTGCCCTGTTTATGACTGTTTTGGGTATACCCTCAGTCGGTTGTACTCAAACCACTAGGGGGAATGCGCTAGCATCCCAAAAATCATCTATCACTCCTATCACTGATGCGGTGAAGGTGGGAGAGTATCAATCAACAGCAGGAAAGCAAACTTTGGATGCTGTGATCACAGAAATCCATCCTCATAACGTTGGAGGACGTAAGGCGGCAACTCTTTTTATCCGAAATATACCTGTTCTCACATTTTTGAGTTCTGTATCAAATACGAATCTTGAAAGTAAAAAAGTTGGTGAAGTTGGAAATACTGGGGGCGTACAATTGTACGCCCTTATTGCTAACAACTCATCAAAAGCAGTGAGTGCTGAGAACGCGATGGCTGTGAGCAACCAGATTAGCTCTGTTGACGATGACCCGGTTCAGATAGCTGGTATAATAGCCGCTAAGATCAATCAGTTAAATCGGGAAAATGTGGACGGCAGCAAGATTACCGTTAGTTGGAAAGCGGGGGAAAAATCTACAGTTGCTAATCACGCGCAAAACAAAAGCGCCCCTGTCCAGAAAAATGGCGATCGCTATGTCATCAAAATTAATGGCGAAGAATTGGTCGAAATCAATGAAGGTACGCGATTAGCAGGTACCACCAACAATCTAGCGCAAGATGCATTGCAAGCAACCAATCGCCTACGCAGACTACTAGGCAATGCATCTCCCTTAAAAGAAATTGCGAATTTACCAATATCAATACCGAAATTGCCACAAGAGATTTCCGTCGGCGGAGTGCGAATCTCTTTCAGAGGTATGGCTTCCTATTACGGCTATGATGGTTCTGGTAATCGTACCGCTAGCGGTCAGAGATTCAATCCAGAAGAGATGACTGCCGCCCATCGTAGCTTACCCTTTGGTACGCAAGTTCGTGTAACCAATACTAACAATGGTCGTTCTGTAGTGGTACGGATTAACGATCGAGGCCCATTCATTCGGGGGCGAGTTATAGACCTGTCAGCTGGCGCAGCTCGAATTTTGGGAATGATGGGTAGCGGCGTAGCACCAGTACATATCGAAGTCTTAGGAAAATAATCGAGTGGGGAATAGGGAAGAAAGTTAATCACTACTTCCCACTTCCCATAACAATTCCCCTAATTCAAGGTTGGGTTGACGTAAGTGGGTAGACACAAATTAACCTAACTATGTAACCAAATGTAAAATCGTCAAATTCCTTGTGATTGCTTCTCTACGAGACGCTACGTGAACGTTACATCCCGTTTCACTCGCAATCACATACTTGTAAATTTTCCCACCCACCTTGAAAGTTCTGAGTGCTGTTAGCAGTAGCAGGGCGTTTAGCCCGTGCTGAGTAAAAAATACTAGTACAACACGGCGTAAATAAACCACCCCTGACGCTCGATGACTCGCTAACGCTGCGCTAACGGCAGTTCCTCATGGAGGGAACCCCCTTCTCTACGAGACGCTCCGCGTTGGCGTCAGCCTCTCGCAGAGAAGGCACTAGCCTCTACCTTTGGGAGAAGACCGGACTGCCTTACCATTCAAAATCAATGAAACGCTTATGCTGTATTCATTTTTAATTTTTAATTCCGCCTTGCGGTACTAGTCCCCAGTTCCTCTTTCATCTGTTCTGGTGTAAGCAATTCATGATTGCTACTTCAGGAAACTCAACCTACTTTTAATCTGGAGATAGAACAGCAGATTCGCACATTATCCATCACTCAACTACGAAGACTTAACTGAGGCGCTGTTAGATTTCTCCAGTCAAAGCGATCTAGTAAATTACTTAGGAAATATCTCTTTAGCTCAACCCAATCAAGAAGATTAAATAATTCGTAATACTCCTCATTCGCGTAGCGTCTCGTAGAGAAGGCAAGAAGCAAGCTACGTAATTCGTAATTATTTGATCGGATAGTTAATCTACAGCGATCGCACTTTTTGAAAACACATACATATAAGTTGTGCTTTTCTCAATTGCGATCGTTGTGGTTAGATGCCGACAGTGAAATAATCTCAGAAAAACGTGAATACTTAACCGCATCGCTAGTAGGATAATCCATCGACACTGCAAGTAACCCAACTTTTATATCCTCGAAATAAATCACACCCCCAATACGTCCTTCAACTTGGAAAGACCCATGAAATAAACGATACTGCCCAATGTAGATTAGGAAAAAGCCAGTAATCTTTATTTCCCTGTCAAACATTTGCTGACAAGTTTTGTGGAGGACATTATCTAGGTATTCATTATAAGCAGGCTCACCCAGTTCAGTAAATTCTGAATAATCCGCAAAATGATCCATATAAAATAACCAGATATGGGACAAGTCTGCTTCATTCGTCAGTTTTTGCTTAAGTTCCTGCAATCGGTCGATATTCATAGTGTGGATAGATATTGAGGAGATGAGGCAAGCTGACAGCACTGTTAAAAATCTACCACAGCGATCGCTTCAACACCTCACTTAGGAACATGGATTAAATAACATGCAAAACTTCATCCTGTCTCTAGCTTCCCTCTCCAATATATCGGCTACCGTGTATACACAAGTCCACCACCAAGAGCAAGTTTCCAGCCAAGCAAGCTTTTTTTATCTCAGCAATGCCGTAATTACCACACATCCTCATTGTCAGGTTTACAAAACTCACCTCAATTGTGACGATTACGCTAGAATTATTAAAGGTTCTTTACAGAGTTTGCTGCTCATCCCCAATTCTGTTAAAACAGCCTAGCATTCAAATGTAAATCTTATAAACACCCTCTAGAGTTCACCAAAAGCTTCTATGACGCTCCCAATTCGCAACGTCGCCATTATCGCCCACGTTGACCACGGCAAAACCACCCTGGTTGACGCACTCCTCAAACAATCCGGCATTTTCCGCGAAGGCGAAGACGTTCCGGATTGCGTTATGGACTCCAACGCCCTAGAACGAGAACGGGGTATTACTATCCTGTCCAAAAATACGGCAGTTCGCTACAAAGAAACACTAATTAATATTGTTGATACTCCTGGACACGCTGACTTTGGTGGCGAAGTTGAACGCGTACTCGGCATGGTTGACGGATGTCTTCTGATTGTCGATGCCAACGAAGGCCCTATGCCCCAAACACGCTTTGTACTCAAAAAAGCCTTAGAAAAAGGGTTGCGCCCCATCGTTATCATCAACAAAATTGATCGTGGTAAAACTGACCCCCACGTTGCTGTTGATAAAGTATTGGATCTGTTCTTGGAATTAGGGGCAGATGAAGACCAGTGTGATTTTACCTATCTGTTTGCCTCCGGTATGGCAGGTTTTGCTAAGGAAAGCTTGGAAGCAGAATCGGTAGATATGCAACCCCTGTTTAATGCGATTCTGCAACACGTTCCACCACCAGTAGGCGACAGTAACAAGCCTCTGCAATTGCAAGTTACAACCCTAGATTATTCTGAATATCTGGGACGAATTGTGATTGGCAGAATTCACAACGGTACTATTCGCTCAGGACAACAAGCTGCTTTAGTAACAGAAAATGGCACCATTATCAAGGGTAAAATTACCAAGTTGATGGGCTTTGATGGACTGAAGCGCGTAGAGATGGAAGAAGCAACCGCAGGTTATATTGTGGCGGTGGCTGGTTTCGCTGATGCTTATATTGGGGAAACAATTACTGACCCCAATGAACCGCAAGCTTTACCACTAATTAAAGTGGATGAACCAACCTTGCAAATGGCCTTCTGGGTGAATGATTCGCCCTTTGCTGGTCAAGAAGGCAAGTTGGTGACATCAAGACAAATACGCGATCGCCTATTCCGCGAACTCGAAACCAACGTTGCTTTGCGTGTCGAAGAAACCGATTCTCCAGATAAATTCCTCGTTTCCGGTCGTGGAGAACTCCACTTGGGTATCTTAATTGAAACCATGCGCCGCGAAGGCTTCGAGTTTCAGGTATCTCAGCCACAGGTAATTTACCGCGAAATCAACGGTCAACCTTGCGAACCTTTTGAACTCTTGGTGTTAGACGTTCCTGCTGATGGTGTGGGTAGCTGTATTGAACGCCTCGGACAACGCAAAGGCGAAATGCAAGATATGCAGCCAGGTAGTGGTGATCGCACTCAGCTAGAGTTTGTCATTCCCGCCCGTGGTTTGATTGGTTTCCGGGGTGAGTTCATGCGGATGACTCGTGGCGAAGGCATCATGAATCACAGTTTCTTAGACTACCGTCAAATCAGTGGCGACATTGAAGCGCGTAACAAAGGCGTTTTAATCTCCTTTGAAGAGGGCGTTTCTACCTTCTACGCCATGAGAAATGCCGAAGATAGAGGAGCATTCTTCATTACTCCAGGTACAAAGGTTTACAGAGGCATGATTGTGGGAGAACACAATCGTTCCCAAGATTTGGAATTGAATATCTGCAAGACCAAGCAGTTAACCAACCACCGCGCTGCTGGTGGCGATGAACTAGTGCAACTGCAAGCACCGATAGACATGAGCCTAGAGCGTGCCTTGGAATACATTGGACCCGATGAATTGGTGGAAGTTACCCCCCAATCGATTCGTCTGCGGAAGATGTCGAAGAAGTTGGCGAAACGGTAAGTAAAGCAATAACTTAATTAATTGATTTAGAAAGCCCGCTCATCCGGGCTTTTTATTTTGCTAATTACGTTGCTCGATTCCTCAAAACTCTCTAGTTTTGTTTGTCGTACTTATATCCAAAAAGACAAATTCGTATTCTATGAAGATTTATACAAATGTTCGTTATATTCATTAGTAAATGAGGTTTTTACTGGTATAAATAAATATAATTGTCAGTCTTTATAAAAAAACTAACTAAATTTTTATTAGTACAATTATGACCGCAAATAGCATTAAATTTACGATCGCCTTCAACGACCCTGACTTGGACGCCGAAGAAAAGGACGAGCAGGTTCAACAACTAATTTCTGAACTCAAGCAAATTGACGAGGTAGATACAGTTGGTCGTGTTCTTGATCCCAGCCCACCAGAAGGCAACAAAGCATTAGGCGGGTTTCTGGTGGGTTTGTTAATGACTGAGGTAAATACAGCCAATGCGAAAAAGTTGATGGGATTTCTGGGCGATCGCCTCGGTGGTAAAGCGATTGAATTGTCGGTAGAAGCCAACGGCAAGAAGTTGACGGTGAAAGCCCACAGTCGGGAAGAACTAGAAGCCGCCATCAAAGCAGCCCAAGATTTTATTGCAGCATAGACAGGAAAACATGGCAAAGGTAGCATTGCTGATTGGGGTCAGTAAGTATGAGCCAGGACTAAATCCTTTAGAGGCTGTTTGAAAAGTTTTGAGGGGTCAAATTTTATGCTAATCGCCTCACCATGATCCGAATCATGGCAAGGTAGATAAAATGTCTCCGATGTTTCAGGCAATAATTCATAGTCTCTAACCAATCGCCGACACCCCATTAACCAACCAAAAGTCCGCTCCACGACCCAACGTT
>NZ_JBALFD010000031.1:0-44496 GCF_036916985.1 Nostoc sp. | reverse complement strand
GGAAAGCCGCTACCCTCAACAATATGGCAGGGGTAATCGCCCAACAAGGGGACATACCGAGAGCGATCGCACTCTGGGAGCAATCCTTGGAAATATTTGAGCAGATTGGCGATGTCAAAGGGAAAGCCGCTACCCTCAACAATATGGCAGGGGTAATCGCCCAACAAGGGGACATACCGAGAGCGATCGCACTCTGGGAGCAATCCTTGGAAATATTTGAGCAGATTGGCGATGTCAAAGGGAAAGCCGCTACCCTCAACAATATGGCAGGGGTAATCGCCCAACAAGGGGACATACCGAGAGCGATCGCACTCTGGGAGCAATCCTTGGAAATAAAGGAGCAGATTGGCAATGTCAAAGGTAAAGCCGCTACCCTGGCAAATATGGCTTATTGGGCAGGTGAAACTGGAGATAAACCTAAGCAATTGGAACTAAATCTACAAGCTGTTTCAGCACTTACACAGGTTTATGCATATAGTGATTTGGTAACAGTTCTGAGTAATTTAGGCGTAACAGATGAAAGTAACGGTTTAGTTTACCTAGCTCAAGCAATCTGGTTGACGCTGAGAATTCAAGCACCTTTAGGACAAACCATTAGACTTATCCGTGCTTTATATAATAGAGTTCCTCAAGGCGATGAACTAGAAGCTGTGCTAGGAGCAACGGCAATTTTCTTTTGCAGCAGCCGAGGTGAAGGTAATCCGCAGTTAGAGGAACTTCAGGAGGATAGTTTCAAAATTATATTAGGTGCGGCAAGTGCCCAAGGAATTGAAACACAGGAAGCTTTCGATACTTGGCTTACCCAGCAAATTGATCCAGAATATTTCCTCCCTCGACTCAATCAACGCCTAGAGGAAATAGTCAGCGATGGGTGGTTGTTTGATCGCAGTCAAGTTTCAATGGGTGAATAAGGGGAGATGGGAGCGATCCCATTTTTGCTGTGTTGCTGAATCTTTAATCTCCAAAGCGCGATGTTTTCTCTGCGAGACGCTACCCGTAGCTTGCTTTTCCGTAAGAGTACGATAGGTTGTTGGGTGACGCATTTCTTACCCACCGCTATCTGAAATTAAGTCTCAAGATAGTGTGTACCTCACCATAAAAAACTTAAGCTTGGCTTATAAGTTTGGGGAAATAGTGATGAATAAAGAAACAGTTCCTAATCAAGCTGAAAAGTCGAATCCAGAAGGTGAGGCATTACAATTAAGTCCAGAGCTACTCGACAAAATCAAACACCCTCGGAGAATCGACGATGTTATCCGGGAGCAATCACCAGAAGAACGTAAAAGTAACCCAGCTTTAGTACCAGAAATGATTGACGATGCAAGTGATGATTGATTGGGTTTGCGAAAGAATAATG
This sequence comes from Nostoc sp., assembly GCF_036916985.1. Lineage (GTDB taxonomy): Bacteria > Cyanobacteriota > Cyanobacteriia > Cyanobacteriales > Nostocaceae > Nostoc. The sequence continues at coordinate 43,139 of NZ_JBALFD010000031.1, read as the reverse complement.
CAAAAGTTCATGTAGTAATTTGTTGCTATCCAGATCCCCGACTTCTTCAAGAAGTCGGGGATCTAAATTCAGTTTCATGAAGTGATATTCCGTAGTTGTTCACTCTCTCCCCATAAATGAGAGTTTGCCTTGCAAGTAAAAGGTATTTTTTCACAGTTGGCTTACCCAGCAGGATTTTAGGGTGTGAATGAATGTACTGTTGCCAGTCCATAGTTTATACTCCGATATAAAGAAAAGACGCGATAAATCGCCGTCTCTACAATAATCAATCTTTTGTAGAGAGGGCGATTCATCGCGTCTCTTGTCTTAACCGAACATGATATGATTCCTAATCGCCAGGTATATTTATTTACAAAGGTGAGATATTGTCATACATCTGCTTATGTTTGGCTAAAAGCTCTTGATATTTCTCATTTGTCTTTGCTTGTAACCACTTAGCTTTAAATATTGCTGCTGATTCCGCTTTCACGGGGTCTACTTCATAAGGAAGAATTTCTTTTTTGGTATCTGAAGTTTCCGAATTTTGTTTATATTTCCTGCCACTTTTATGATTAGCATAACGGCGAGAGCGAGTATAACCCATTTGGATAAACTTCCGTGCCATATCCGCACCAACAAAATCATCTTTATCTAAATAATCAAGAAACATCTCATAAATTTTTTCACTCGACTCTCTAGCAATCTCAGGAGTTTTAAACCGCCAGTAAGGAAGAATTTCTGATTTGTATGGTTCTACCAAAAGTACACCCTGCTCACCCTTGCCAACACGATAGAGTTCAGGATGTTGGCGAAAATCAATAACTTTAAAGTCTAAAGAATAATCAAAAGCCATGATAGGTTTTTATTAGAAATAGTAAGCTTTAAGAAAAAAGTTCAACTTCTATCTTAGTAAAGAGATTTTGTTCTACTATGCTATCCAGCACCCAATCCCTAAACAATGTCCTTGCGCCAGGAAATCTGCGTAAAGTACATCATATTGCCCTCAATGTCCAGGATATGCAGGCTTCCCGCTACTTTTATGGCACAATCCTGGGTTTGCACGAACTCACAGGCGATGAAGTACCTGCAACTCTCGTGGAACTTGTCGCATCTGGGAAAGTAGCCAACTTCATCACCCCAGATGGTACAATTCTGGATTTATTTGGGGAACCCGATTTAACACCACCAAACCCAGACCCAGAAAAGACCTTCACTAGAGCCTACCATCTAGCCTTTGACATCGATCCGCAGTTATTCGATCGCGCGGTGACAGTGATCAGAGAAAATAAAATAGCGATCGCACACGGCCCAGTCACTCGTCCCACTGGTAGAGGAGTGTATTTTTATGATCCAGATGGCTTTATGATTGAAATTCGTTGCGATCCAGAAGCTAGTTAAATTAGGGGTAATCACAAAAGTATCTACTATGACCGCAAACCTCACGCAAATATTTCAAGTAATTGAAGACGCGATCGTAAAACCGCCAATTCCACACGAACCATACAAGCACTCATTGAAAGCTTGGGCGATGTATTGTTTGCGAGACAAAGGTTTTATCGTCGTTTATGCTCAAAATGCTGACTTTGCTATTGAAAGAAAACGTGCAGAAAAGTTATATTTTAAAGTTTCAAATAGCCCCGATGATTTAGATAGTTCTCTTAGCTGGATTGTTTGGGATAGTGTAACCAAAAGCGCCAGTCTCATTCCTCAAAAAATAGACTGATGCCAAAATAATCATCAAATATTTCCCTGACTCTTGTTAGCGCAGCGGGGCGTAGCCCATTCTGACTAACTATCTTCCTTGCTCAGACAATTGCTGCACAAATATTTGATGTTCTGGCAAATTTAATCCCAATTGCAACGTAGCCAATACTTGCAGCATATTGCCAGCAAGTAAATCAGACATTGACAACCACAAACCGGGAAATACTTGACTTTTGATAATTCCATCTGCGTCCACTTCTAAGGATACATATTCTCCTTGTTGCAGGCGAAACCAATCTAATTTATTTTCAAATATTTGCCAAACAATATATTCTTTTACCCCATTACGACCATAAACTTTTTTCTTGTCATGTAAATCAATAGCAACACTGCTAGCTGCTATCTCTATTACGAGTTCTGGCGCACCTTCGATGTAATCATCACTACTCAAACGAGATTGTCCTTGAGATGTTGGTGTAATTAATAGCACTCCATCTGGTTGCGGTTCATTGTCTCTATCTAAGCGGACTGTTGGCTCAATTCCCAATCTCACACCAGGAGTGGCAATTTGGTAAGTCCATAACCAACCAATTACATGACCATGTGGTTCAGCATGACTTTCAAAGCGTAACGGGGATGCCAAGTATACAATTCCTTCAATTAATTCTGCCTTTTGATGACGGGGCCTTGCTTGATAGCGTCGTTCAAATTCGTAGCGAGTGAGGCGATCGCCATTTTCTAAAGGAGGAATTCGCTGCTTGAATGATAGGTTGACCATGATTTTCTGCTCTGGCAAGGAGTCTTACTTTATTATATTTTTCTACAGACACACCGCCCAAGCTCATTTTGTCAATAAATCGCTAGAATCAGGTTTCTCAAACACCATTAAATGCTGTTGAGGTAACAAGTTTTTAGTTTCACGCCAAACTAAACCAACAGCTTGCATTTCTTTACGGACTTGCTTTTGAGTCATTTTGTGCAGACCTTTAATCATAATAAAGGGATTTTCACCCCGATATTCAACCAAAACCACTTGACCACCTGGTTTAAGTGCTTTCACAATTCCTTGCATCACTTCTTGGGGATACTCAAGTTCATGGTAAGCATCCACCATCAACGCCAAATCGATACTTTCAGATGGTAAATTGGGGTCGCTAAGGGTTGCTAAAACAGGCTCAACATTGGTGATATTTTTCTCTTTTTTGAACAAATCAATGATTTCTAACATTTCTGGCTGAACATCTACAGCCAACACCTTACCTGTTGTTAATAACGGCGCGATGCGAAAGCTGAAGTAACCTGTTCCAGCGCCAATATCGGCCACTACGTTATTAGATTTCAGATTGAGGGCGTTAACTACTTTAGTTGGCTGTTCCTCTCCCTCTCGGCTGGGACGTTCTAGCCAGCCAGCGCCGGTGTATCCCATCACTTTGGCGATTTCGCGCCCCATGTAATATTTGCCGATACCATCTGGACTGTGGATTATCCGTTGTTCGTAAACACTGGTGGATGAAGTCGCGGCTTGTGCTGTCAGGGTTGGATTCAGCAGCCAGCAACTCAACATCACAATAAAAGTTACTATAAAGTGGAGAAAATTTGACATTTGGTTATGACTGATCTAGATAGCTATAAACAGCAACTAAAAGAATTTTATGGTAGTAGAACAACTTATGATCATGAAAAAGATACTCGCCATCCTCTAGAAGCCAAACTTCTACTTGAATTTGTTCCACTACATTCGGGACAGAAAATTCTTGATGTGGCAACTGGAACAGGTTTAGTTGCGATACCCGCAGCTGAAAAAGTTGGTTCAGAGGGCTACGTGATTGGGATTGATATGACCCCTGAAATGTTGCATCAAGCAAAAAAAAAGATTGCCGCAGCAAAATTACAAAATATTGAGTTGATTGAGGCTGATGCCGAATATTTTAACTTTAGTGATAGTAGTTTTGATGTTGTCTTTTGCTGTGAGGCAATTGTACTTTTTCCTGATATTCTTGCGATTTTACAAAAGTGGCATCGCTGCTTGAAAAGCGGAGGGTTTATAGCATTTACCTGTCCTCCCGAAACTGCTTTTATGGCATCTCTTCAGCAGAGTCTCTGCGCGAAAGTTTTGGGCGTATCGTTACCACATATCCTCGAACCATTGGGGACTCCAGAAAAATGTCACGATTTGCTTAATCAGGCAGGTTTTAGAGATATCGAAATTAAGATTGAGCCATCAGGACGTTATCGACCTCTTAAGAATAACGGGTTATCTTGGACAGCAATTAATATTAATTTTAAAGGTAATCCCCTGTTGTCAACATTATCACCAGAACAATTAAATCAGTTGCAAGTTGAGTACCAAGCTGAAATTGAGAAACGAGCAACCGAGCAAGGGATTTGGGAAGACACTACAAAGCTCTTTGTTCGCGCCAGAAAATAGGTTGACGATCAAAACTTTACTCCTGACAACTTCGGGCGATCGCGCACAATCATCTTGCCATTAATACATACCCATCTCCAAAAATCAATTATGGGTTGCCCGAAATCCTTGGTAGGCAAAATTCACGAATTGTAGCCTATATCATTTTTACCAAATGTCTAAGGATAATGACAGTTTAATCTCATAGGCCGATGTGAAAGTAAACATTTTCAGGATTTACTTAAGCAACCCCTTTAAACCAACCTTTGGACATTATGCAAAACCTGTCCCTGATATTAGTGCCTGTACTCGCTGCACAGAAAGTAGCAGGTGATGGTGTAATTAAACCTCTCGGTCATCATGAGTTGCTGTTGGTGCTAGTACAACTGTCACTGTTGCTTTTGGTAGCGCGGGGATTAGGTGAGTTGATGCGCCGGATTAACCTACCGCCTGTTGTTGGAGAACTACTGGCAGGTGTGTTACTTGGCCCTTCTCTATTTGGCTTGCTCCTTCCAGATTTACAAGCACAAATCTTTCCCAAAAGTCAAGAACAATCTAATTTACTTTCGGTGATTTCTTGGTTAGGTGTGTTATTTTTGCTGATTGTGACTGGGTTGGAAACGGATCTCAAGCTGATTCTTCGTAAGGGTAAAACGGCTCTACTCATCTCGCTGGGCGGAATTATTGTCCCCTTTATCACCGGATTTGGACTGGGCTGGCTATTACCAAATAGTTTTTTAGCCGACCCAGAAAAGCGATTGGTATTTAGTCTGTTTATCGCCACAGCCATGAGTATTTCAGCAGTACCAGTGATTGCAAAGGTGCTGATGGACTTAAACCTGATTCGTCGTGACATTGGTCAAGTCACCTTAGCTGCGGGGATGACTGACGACACCATTGGCTGGATTTTACTTTCTGTGGTTTCAGGTCTAGCTAGTAGCGGCAAATTTGACTTTGGGACAATTTTTCATTCTGTGAGTGCGGCTATATTGTTTCTCGCGATCGCCTTCACAATCGGGCGTACTATTGTAGATCAAATTTTACGCTGGGTTGATGACTACGTTGGTGGCATCGCCGCTAGTATCTCGGTTGTGCTGATTCTTTCGCTCTCAGCCGCAGCACTTACCCACGCATTAGGTTTAGAAGCAGCATTAGGTGCTTTCGTCCTGGGGATTCTAGCAGGTCAATCCCGCCGCTTTAGCAATGAAGCCGGACACATGCTAGAAGTCTTCACAGCAGCCTTTTTAGCGCCAATTTTCTTTGCTTCAGCTGGTTTAAAAGTTAACTTGCTAACCTTGTTAGTCCCCCAAACATTGATATTTGGCTTAATTGTTCTCACTGTCGCCTGTGTTGGCAAATTTACAGGTGCTTACATCGGTTCTCGCGTCGGCGGCTTGAGTCACTGGGAAGGTTTGGCGATGGGTTCGGGGATGAATGCTCGCGGGGCGATGGAAATTGTTGTTGCCACCATTGGTTTATCTTTGGGAGTGCTGAATCCCCAAATGTACTCGATTATTGTGATGGTAGCGATCGTCACTTCCTTAATGGCTCCGCCCCTTTTGCGCTGGTCTTTGTCAAAAGTAGTTATGGGTGAAGAGGAAGCTCGACGTTTAGAACAAGAAGAACAAGATAGCCGCAGCTTTATCAAACAGATTCAGCGTGTCTTAATACCTACTAGTGGTGGCCCCAACATCCAACTGGCGGCGCAATTAGTCGGTTACATGGCTCACCAAAACTCGATAGAAGTTACCTCTTTATATGCCCTGAGTGATAAGCAACCTCAAAGCAAAGCCCGCCGGACGGAGGCAACCCAGGTTAAAGATACTGCTGCCGAGCAAGCTCTAGCTTCTGTTACTGAGGAAATGCAGCTGCCGACTGATACCACCCTACAAACAAAAACGGAGTCTGGGCGTAATAAAGCGGAAGTAATTCTGAATGAAGCCAACAAAAATTATGACTTAATTGTATTGGGAGCTTCTGAACAGATCCGCCCCCAGAAAGCATTATTTAATTTGCTTGTTGACCGGGTTGTACAAGAAGCGCCTTGTGCAACGATGGTGGTGAAGTCGCACTTACCCCAACCCAAAGGCGAGATATGCAAAATCCCTCAACAACAACTGAAAAAAATTCTCGTGCCAACGGTGGGGACAGAATACAGCAAAAATGCCGTGGAGATGGCAAGTACGATCGCAGCTCAAACCGGGGCATTAGTGATGATTGTTAACGTGATTAATTTACCACAGGTTGAGTATATTCTTTATGAACAGCGATCGCTAAATCCAGTCAAGGAAATTGCCCACGATCTGCTCGAACAGCAAGCCGCAATTGGCCGTAATCTGGGTGCTGATGTCAAAACCTATATTCTTCAAGGAACCAGTCCTGAAAGAGAAATCCTCAAGTTTGCCCAAACCCAAGAAGTTGACCTAATTATTCTCGGAAGTAGCATCCGCATGGTTACAGGTCGCGTTTTCTTCGGTCATAGAGTGGATGCAATTTTGAGTAAAGCCCATTGCCCTGTAGCAGTTATTACAGTGCCATAAGAGTGCTGAGTGCTGAGTGCTGAGTATAAACCCAGTTGCTTCAAGGCGTAAAAAAGAATTGTTTTGACGTAGCACTGCTACGTCAAAACAAAGTTTCTGGATAACGCATATTTACTTTCACCAGATGTCTAATGATTTGACCGAAAACGACTCATGATACAAGCCCCTAAATTTCTTTATGGGGATCATTAATTTTGAATTTTGTTAGCGCAGCGTTAGCGAGTCATCGAGCGTCATTTTGAATTCGGAGCGTTCGCCCTTGGCGTCTCGTAGAGAAGCGACGTGACCTTAACGCGAAGCTCTGGAAGTGACTGATTTTTGCAAATTAGCTAAAGCGCGATTGTAATCCAAAATAGCTGTGACTCGATTACCTTCTGCTCTTGTCAGGTCATTTTCAGCAGAGATTACCTCTGTTTGAGTGCCTACACCAGCTTGAAACCTCAGCCTTGCTAAATTCAGGGCTTCTCTGGCTTGATTTAAAGCCACACTAGAAGTTTGCACATTATCTAAATTAGATTGCAATTGAGAGTAGTACTGTTCTACATCAAAGCGAATTTGGTCGCGCTGGGTAGCAAATTGAGTCTCTGCGATCGCAATATTAGCTTTCGATTGAGCCGCACGCGCTCTTGCTGCGCCCCCATCAAACAAAGTTAGACTTCCTTGAATTGCTGCGGAATACCCATCAGTAATGCTGACGCCATCGTTATACCGATCTAGCACGTTATAGCTGCCTACCAAACTGATTTGTGGCCCTAGCTGTGAAAGTGCCTGTCTTCGCTGTTGCTCGTAAATATTACGTTGTGCTAAAAACTGTTGTAATTCTGGACGATTTTGAAACGCTTGGACAATACTTTGTTCTACTGTCTCCGGCCAAAGACCCGACAATTCTACGGGATCTGCGGCACTGATATCAACTGACTGCGACAAACTTAACAAAGTAGCAAGCTGACGACGGGCAATGCGCTGCTGTGAGATAGCATTAGTCAGAACTTGTTGAGCATTTGCTAAATTTACCTGAGCTTGCAGTACATCAAACTGCGTACCTACTCCAGCACTTAGTCGAGCTTGAGTATCCCGCAAACTAGCTTGGGCATTTTCCACAGCAGACCGATTAATTCTTACTTCTTCATCGGCTTGTTGCAAATCGTAGTATTGAGTGGTGGCATTCAACCTAATTGTGAGAGACTGACTTTCAACATTCAATTCATCTACACGTAGTTGTTCTTCAGCTGCTCGGATAGTTGCCTCTCGATTCCCGGAAGTATAAGCATTATAATTCAGTTGTGCTGAACCATTGAAAGAAGTGCTGGGTTGAGATGGATTGCTAACAAAACCATTACCACTGTTGGTTAGATTACCATTGATTCCCAGAGTAGGAAATAAGGCAGCTTGAGACTCGCGTAGAGATGAACGACTGCGTTCTAGCTGTAATATGGCTACCTGTAAGTCTCGATTGTTGCGTTGTGCTAGTTCCAAAGCTTGTGCCAAAGTGATTGGCACAGTTCCCTGAATCTTTACTTCCTCCGGTTTGGTAGGAAATTGGAGAGGATTCGGATTGGGGTTGAGATAATCAGGAGCCGGTACAGAACTTGAGGAATTCTGCGGTTTTGGAGGAGTTGCAGCCCTGACTGGATTTAGAAAAAGAATAGCGATACTTGACGGCAAGGCTACAGCCAATGCGACACTAATCCAGGTAGAATGCACGAAAAACAAGCTGAAATTCATAATCTAGATGTAGTCATTAATTGGGTTTCTTTGAGGATAAAATCAAAGTTTTCATTCTGATTAACCTACAGAATTTTGAATTGTAAATCTCCCCTCAAATGGTTGATATTAACAAATTAGCCGACAATCAAACCATCCTGAACTCGAATAATCCTTCTGGTTTGAGCAGCAATATCTGGTTCATGAGTGACAATCACGATGGTGATTCCCTGGTCATTAAGTTCAGTCAACAAGCTCATTACCTCATGGGAAGTTTCAGTATCTAAAGCTCCTGTTGGCTCATCTGCCAAAACTAATGCAGGTCGATTGACCAAAGCACGAGCGATCGCTACCCGTTGTTGTTGTCCGCCAGATAATTGACTAGGACGGTTACTTATGCGTTCCCCTAATCCTACCTTTTCTAAGGCTTCTAATGCCCTTTCTCGGCGTTTTGCCTTGTGTAAGTTAGCGTAAACCATTGGTAACATCACGTTTTCCAATGCTGTCGCCCGCGCCAATAGGTTAAATTGTTGGAACACAAAACCAATCCTTTGATTACGGATATAGGCTAATTCATCATCATCAAAAGTCGTCAGGTTTCTGCCTTCAAAAATATAGTCTCCAGTTGTGGGACGATCCAGACATCCCAAAATATTCATGAGCGTGGACTTACCGGAACCTGATGCACCCATAATCGAGACGTATTCCCCTTCCTCAATAGAGAGTTGAATTCCCTTCAGTATTGGAACACTAACTTCTCCCAAGTGGTAAGTTTTGGTAATAGATTCCATCCAAATCATTGTTGGCATAAGATGAGTGCTGAGTAATGAGTGCTGAGTAATGAGTGCTGAGTAGTGAGTAATAAGTAGTGAGTAGTGAGTAATAAGTAGTGAGTAGTGAGTAATAAGTAGTGAGTAGGAGTAGGAGTAGCGAGTAGTGAGTGCTGAGAGTTCATTTATAGCCGTAGTCACATAGGTTAGGACAGTGTTGATTGCTCAAAGGCTTGAAAAAACTGGGTTTTTACTTAGCACTCAGCACTCAGCACTCAACACTTTTCTTTAGTGGTAGGGACTGAGTTTTTTTGATGTTTTTGTTTACTAACTGAGATGCGAAGACCGCCAATAATTTTTCCCACTTCTTCTGCTTGATTTAAAAGTTGGTTGAATTTGACTTGATCGAGGTAGCCAACATCTAGAGCTACATAAAGTTGAGAACGCAGTTATGCACAAGATGACTTGGCTATGGAAAGAAACTGATGAAATTCTCCTAAATAACTTCTTTCAAAACCCTCCGCAATGTTAGACATAATAGATACTGCTGCCCTTTGTATTTGTCCCGATAATCCAAAGTCTCTAGCAAACGCGCCCTGCTGAGTAACCTGATAAATATCTCTAGTAAGGATTCTTGCTTTTTGCCAAGCAATCAAATCTTCAAATCGCTCAACTTTACTCATTCTACTGACCATTAAATGAACTCTCATTACTCATCACTCATCACTCATCACTTACTACTCAGCACTCAGCACTCAGCACTCTTAAGCTTAGTCGCTTCTTAAAGCGTTAATTGGATCTAATTTAGAGGCATTCCGTGCTGGAATTACCCCAGCAATTAAGCCAACAGTTAACGAGAGTCCAAAGCCAGCAACGATCGATAAGAAAGAAATTATAAACGGAAATTTGAAAATGCTTGAAGCTATAAAGGCTAATAAAATACCAACTGTCATACCAATACATCCGCCGACAATGGAAATCACGATCGCTTCAGCTAAAAATTGATTGAGAATAGCTGAATTAGTTGCTCCTACAGCTTTGCGAATCCCGATTTCTCGCGTCCGCTCAACTACGGAAACTAGCATAATATTAGCAATACCAATGCCACCAACTACTAAGGAAATTCCAGCGATCGCTACCACCATTACTGTAAACAAACCCACAACACCAGTTAAGGTACTAACAATATCAGCTTGATTAGTCAGCCGAAAATCATCAGCTTGTGGTGGATAAATATTATGACGCAGCCGTAAGAGATTGGTAACTTGAAATTGAGCGGCTTCTAACTGCTCCTGATTAGCGCCTTTGACTAAAATTCCATTTACAGAAACGCCTACCAGGGCATTGTTCCCAACTAGTCTTTTTGACATAGTAGTGAGAGGGATGAAAATCTGGTCATCTCGATCCATCGGCCCCTGAGAACCTTTAGGTTCCATCACCCCAATCACTTCATAAGCCTCTCCCTGAATCCGAATTTTCTCGCCGATGACATTGGCTCCCTGGTCAAAGAGTGTTTTTTGAACTGTAGGGCCAAGAATGGCAAACTGGGCGGCAGTATCTAGTTCTTCTTGAGTAAAATATCTCCCTTGTTGGGGGTGAGTATTTCTGACTTCTGGGTAGTTTAAATCTGTGCCATAAATGGTTGTTGAGGTGTTCTGTCCAGCATAGACAACTTGGGCGCTGCGTTGGAGATAAGCAGAAACCATCTGTGCTGATGGTGCTTGTGTAGCGATCGCTTTAGCATCTTCCCAAGTCAAGGTACTGCTAGAACCGACTCCTTGACGGACATTCCCACTTCTAGCCGCACCCGCCAAGATTTGGATGACATCTGTACCCAATGCTTGTATCTGTTGCTCAACCCCTTTTTGTACCCCTTGACCGACAGAAGTAATGGCAATAACTGAAGAAATCCCAATAATCACGCCCAACATAGTTAGACTTGTGCGTAATTTGTTACTCCACAAAGTCTCTGCCGCCATTGTCAAGATTTCCAGAAACGGTACTGTGCGGGTATTCTTAGTTTTGGAAAAGCCCTTAAATATCTTAAACATAATGTTTTATTGAAAGAAGAATGCAGAATTCAGAATCCAGAATTCAGAATCAATTAGTGGAGGAATTAAACCCACATATTTATCCGCTAGTCAAACTCGAATTCATACTGAATTCTGACTCCTGACTCCCGAATTCTTTATTGTTAAAACTAACTTTAAGGGGAACCACCACCGGAACGACCTCCGCCGCCACCTCCACCTGCTCCTCTGCCGCCACCGCCACCGCCACCACCTCCACCTAGACCAGGCAAAACTCCTCCTCTTGGTGTTGATTGCGGACGCGATCCTGCGGGGAAACTGAGTAATACCCTTTCGTCTCCTGTCAATCCCGATTTAACTTCGGTAAAGTTATTGGCAGTGACACCAGTCTCAATGGGAGTAAACACAGGTCTGTTATTCTTTCCTGCCACAAACACACCTGTGGCATTTTCTTGGCGCACCACTGAGGCCGTTGGTACTACTAGAACATTTGCAACTTGACCGACTTGAAAATCTACTTCTGCATTCATCCCAGACCGTAGTAGTCTTTGAGGGTCTGAAAGTGATACTCTCACTTCAAAACTGGTAACGTTTTGCTCTACGATTGCTTGGGCAGCAATTTGGCTCACTTTACCTTCAAAGGTTTTTCCTGGGTAGGCATCTGCTTTAATCGAGACTTTTTGACCAAGGCTGATTTTGGAAATATTTGTTTCCGCTAAATTGGCGACAACTTCATTGGTTGAAGCTAGAGACAAGATTGAAGAAGAAGAAGAAGAAGCGACTTCACTACTAGCAGTTGTGGGTGTCACGAAAGCACCTGGATCGGCATACTTCTTTGTCACCACACCATCAAAGGGTGCGCGAATAATCGTGTCATTGATTTGGGCTTGGATGTTTTGCAGCGATCCACGAGCAGATGTTACCTGGGCACGGGCTGCGTTAATATCTTCTTGGCGGGTTCCGGCTTTAATGAGTGCCAAAGCTTGCTGTCTCTGCTTCACTACAGCTTGTGCTTGCTGAATATCTTCTGGACGCGATCCGGCTTTTTGCAGAGCCAGTGCTTGCTGTGCTTCATTTACATTCGCTTGGGCACTGTCACGATTAGAACGATTTTGGTTAAGAGTCTGGAGGGAAATACCGCCTGCATTATAAAGTTGTTGATTCCGAATAAAATTATCTTCTGCTTGGCGAAGAGCAGCTTGAGCGCTTTGCAAGCGTGCCTGTGCTTGGCCAATATCTTGAGAGCGATTGCCTGTTTGTACCTTTTGCAGATTCGCCTCGGCTTCGTCTAATACTCCTTGTGCTTGAGCAATATCTTGAGGACGATTACCTGCGATCGCCTTTTGCAAATTCGCCTCGGCTTGTGCCAATTGTCCTTGAGCAGAGGTGAGTTGCCCCCGCAGGTTGGAATCATCCATGTAGGCGACAATCTGTCCTTGTTTGACAATATCTCCTTCTTTCGCCAGTAGGCTTTTCAAGATACCGGAATTTTTCGGACTGAGGTTAATTGACCGCTCAGGTTTGATCGTTCCGTTCGCTGAAACTGTGATTGTTAAACTTTGCCTTTCTACAGGCTTTGTCAGTACCCGGCGTCTAGCTTCTTGACGGGGAACAACCGTTACTTGGTAATAGACGGCATAGCCAATTCCACCCACAAGGCAAAGAGCTATTAGCCAAGAAAGCCAATTGCGTCTGCCCTTTTTTTTCTTTACCTCTGAAACTGATGCTGAGGAATCTACGGTATTTGGTGTATCAATTTTCATGTCCACTTTGTCTATAAAGAACAGCTACCGAGCTAGTTATTCACGGCTAAAACTATAGCCTGGTAGCGCTATACTGACAATGATTTTGGGTTTTTAGTGTTTTAAAGGTTTATTTGCAATACTAATCCACTAGGAAGTCTGAAGTAATCATCACGCACTCTCTCTAATCTCCCAGCCGGAACAATTTCCTGATTGGGAAGAAGAATGTCGCCGTTGGGAAGTCGGAAGTAACCTTGATTACGCAGTCTGACTATGGATCTAGAAGGAATAATTTGCCCATTGGGGTATCTTATGTCTCCATTACCAAGTCTGACGACTCTGCTATTGAATTGGTTGTCACGGTTGTCACGATGGTCACGGTTCCAATTATCCTGCTCTCTAGGGTTTCTGACTTGTACGGGATAAGGTCTGCCGTCGCGGTTCCAATTATCCCTGTCTCTAGAGTTTCTGACTTCTCCAGAATTGGGTCTACCGTCGCGGTTCAAATTGCGTCTGTCTACTGGTGTTCTAACTTCTCTAGAATTGGGTCTGTCATCGCGATCGCGATCTTGATCCCTTTGAGCAATAACCTGGACTTTCGTCTGGGCATTTGCAGGCGCAGTTAAGAGAGCAGGAACAACGATCAAGGCAGTAGCGGCTAAGACTATCGATAAACGGTTGGTTTTCAACATGAAATTAACTCCTTATTTGCATTAAAGTTCTATTTTGCTTAGGTTCGGATTCAGTAATTTAAACAGTTGGCTTTGTTTTGGCATCAAGATGTTTAAGATTTACTTCTCCGTATAAATTCATACATAACAATTATCACTCAAAAATTCCGAATCTATGTATGACCAAAGTCATTAGTAAGCCCAAACTGATGTATGACCAAAGTCATAAGTTTTTCTAATGGGCATTGAAAAGAGGCAGAGGGGCAGGGTGCAGGAAGCGGAGGGGAAAACTATTCTCCCTTGCTCCCTGCTCCCTTGCCTCTTTTCAATGCCCAATGCCCAAGATTGGTAAGATTTTGCTACCGTCAACAGCGCAGATCGTTTAAGCTAGCTGAAAGATTCTTTGATTAGTGGCTTAAAGGCGGTAGTGTGCCTAAACATGTACGTTTGATTTCTTTTCTAATGATCTGTAGTTTGTGGAGTATGCCAAAAGCCGCTAACGCGCAGGCATTAATACCCCACACACTGCAACTAGATGCGACAAAGTTAGAGAAGCAGGGGTTGAGCTTGGCACAAGAGGCGGCTCAACTAGCTCAGTTTCAACAGGTTGACTTAGCTTTGCCACGAGCGCGGCTGGCTAGTCAACTGGCTCCTGGGAATGATAAGGTGTGGTTGCTGTTAGGTGGATTGCAACTGCAAACTAAAGAGTTTGACGGGGCGATCGCTAGCTTAAAAAAAGCGCAATCTATCAACCCCAAAAATGGTGATATTTTGTTTGCTTTGGGTTCGGCTAATTTTCAGCAGAAAAATTACCAGGCTGCTGTTGTCAATTACCAAGATGGTTTGAAGTTAAAACCCAATGATCCAGAGGGTTTATTTGATTTGGGTAATGCTTACTATTTGCTGGGTCGATTACCAGACGCGATCGCCCAGTACGATAAAGCTGTCTCTCATGATAAAAAATTCTGGCCAGCGCTTAACAATATTGGCTTAATCAACTACGAGCAGGGTAATATCCCCGAAGCGATTAAGCGATGGCAATCGGCTGTAACCCTTGATAAACAAGCCGCAGAACCTTTATTGGCCTTGGCAGTGGCACTCTATACTAAAGGCGATCGCCAACAAGGACTAACCTTGGGAGAAGCTGCACTCCGTATCGATTCGCGCTATGCTAATTTGAATTTCCTCAAAGAAAATCTTTGGGGCGATCGCCTCCTGTCTGATACGAAAAAATTCCTAGAATTACCCCGTATTCAAGCAGCCCTACAGCAAAGAGAAAACTCATCATCAGCGCCTACGCCTAGAAAACAGCCTACTCAATAGGAGTGCTGAGTAAAGAGTAAAGAGTAAAGAGTGAGGAGTTATGAATTTACGAGTTCAAATATTTAACTCTTAATTCCAAACTTCTAACTCCAAACTCAGCACTCCTCCTTACCACTTGCATAAAAGTACCTTTCTGTAGTACATATATACTAACAAAATACAGGAACTATTCGCCCAAAAACATTGGCGGGCGAGTATTCCTGAAATAAGTCGTTAATTCTCAGTGTTAGTCTGTGGGTAGAAGTGCGATGATTTGGTCAACAAACAGTTGATGGTCAACAACTGGCTTAGAAATGTAGCCATCAGCACCGCTTTGCTTGAGAAAATTCTCGCGATCGCCTTCCATAGCATGTGCCGTTACCAAAATCACAGGTAAGTTTGCTGTTTTTGGATCGGATTTTAACATCTGTGTAATCTTGATTCCATCGACAGACTTACCTTGGTAAACACTTCTGGACAGAGAAACATCCATCAAAATCAGGTCGGCTTCTCCTGATTGGGCAATTTTTATGACTTCTTCGACATTTTCAGTGTGTTTCACACCCAAGCCGCCACGCTTGGACAAAATTTTGGAAAAAACACGAGCATTAATTAGATCGTCTTCGACAATTAAAACAGTTTTCATGAGAATTTTAGTTATAGAGGTGAGGAGATTCAAGAATTCCAGAATTCAAAATTAACAAATGCAATCATTGTAAGTATCATGGCTACTAAGTTTATGTAGATTATACTCGTGTGCATCCTTTTTAACTGGTCGCGGTGATAGGAAGTATTCGATCGTTGGAGTACCCTGCTATACCTATATGTTAGGGACGGCAGGAACGCTGCTCCGAGACTGGGTACTCAGGACTAAGAAAACATTCCAAAATCTGGGATGGATCAGAGCAAATTCCATAATTTTTCCGCTGATTACCCAATCCCCAGTCCCCAGTCCCCAATCCCTTTTACATCCTCGTCATCAAGGATGATACTACTGCTTTTTTTCTGTGACTATCAAAATTTTGTTATGAATCCTATTTCATCCGTTATGCTGTGGTTGCCGCAGTGTTGAGTTCCATCGGCTTTTGTGTAGTTAAATTTCAGGGAAAAAACTCATGGCAAAACAGTTAAACCTTCTCTCAACGGGACAGGTAATTCCAACAGCCCTGCATACCGAGATGCAGCGGTCTTATCTAGAATATGCCATGAGCGTGATTGTCGGGCGAGCGCTACCAGACGTGCGTGATGGCTTAAAACCAGTGCATCGCCGCATTTTGTATGCAATGCACGAACTCGGTTTAGTACCAGATAGACCCTATCGAAAATGTGCCCGTGTGGTGGGTGATGTGTTGGGTAAATACCATCCCCACGGCGACCAATCAGTTTACGATGCTTTAGTTAGGCTGGTGCAAGATTTTTCTAGCCGCTATCCTTTACTAGCAGGACACGGTAACTTTGGCAGCGTCGATAATGATCCGCCGGCGGCGATGCGCTACACAGAAACGCGCCTTGCACCCATCAGCCATGAGGGAATGCTGACAGAAATTGGGGAAGAAACTGTGGAATTTGTCGGGAACTTCGATAATTCCCAGCAAGAACCAACGGTGTTACCGGCTCAGTTGCCGTTTCTGTTGCTTAATGGCTGTTCTGGTATTGCCGTAGGCATGGCAACAAATGTACCACCCCACAATTTGGGCGAAGTTGTCGATGGGTTAATTGCCTTAATCGACAACCCAGATTTACCAGATGAAAAATTATTCGAGTTAATTCCAGGGCCAGATTTTCCCACTGGTGGGGAAATCATTGGTGAAGCGGGAATTCGGGAAGCATACACCACAGGTAAAGGTGGAATTCTGCTGCGGGGAGTCGCAACTCTGGAAGAAATTCCAGCCAGTAGGGGAAGCAAGCGACGGACGGCAATTATCATTACAGAATTGCCTTATCAAGTGAATAAGGCTGCCTGGATTGAGAAGGTCGCGGACTTAGTAAATCAAGGACGCTTGCAAGGAATTTCTGATCTTCGGGATGAGAGCGATCGCGAAGGGATGCGGGTGGTAATTGAACTCAAACGCGATACCAATCCCCAAGAAATTCTCCAGCATTTATATCACCAAACTGCTTTACAAATGACTTTTGGGGCAATTCTCCTGGCAATAGTGGATGGACAACCCCGCCAATTAAGTTTGCGTCAACTATTGCAGGAGTTTTTGAGATTCCGGGAAGAGACGCTAAACCGCCGCTACAATTACGAGTTGGGTAAGGCTCAAAGTCGTGTGCATTTGGTGGAAGGTTTGCTGAAAGCGCTATCTAATTTGGATGAGGTAATTCAAATTTTGCGCCAAGCTCCCGATGGTAGTACGGCAAAAATTAATCTTTGTAGCCAACTGGATTTGAGTGAGGTACAAGGAGATGCAATTCTAGCGATGCCGTTGCGTCGCCTCACTAGTTTAGAACAGCAAAATTTGCAGCAAGAATTTGAGCAGATCAGCGAACAAATTAGCTCGTTGGAGCAATTACTCAACGATCGCCGCGAATTATTGAAGGCGCTGAAAAAAGATTTGCGATCGCTCAAGCGCAAGTACAACGATCCCCGGCGGACGAAAATTGGAGAGGAGCAAAAGTTTAAGGGAGAGGAGCAGAAGGGCAGAGGGGCAGAAGGGCAGAGGGGCAGAGGGGCAGAGGAGGAGGAACTTAAATCTTCTGAACCGGTAGAGGAAGCATTCTTAGAATTTACCCAACGGGGTTATGTCCGCCGCACTCAGCCATCTGGGAAAAAGTCAAAAGCGGAAAATGGTCTACACGATAATGACTTCATTATCCAAACTGTTTTAACTGATACAGGGAAAGACTTGCTAATACTAACTGGTGGCGGCAAAGTCTATCCGGTGAATGTAGGAGAAATTCCGCCAACTACTGGACGTTCTCCACGAGGGAAACCTTTGATTACGATGCTCAGTAGTACTGCTCAAGGCGCTCAAGAAGCTGTAGTCAGCCGCTTTTTGCTCCCAGAAAATCTGGAAACTAGACAGATGATTCTCCTAACAAAACAAGGAAGAATTAAGCGTCTATCTCTGGAAGAATTTGCTAACCTGACTCGGCGCGGCATCACGATTTTGAAGCTCAAAGATGATGATGAATTGTCATTTACCCAATTCACCGCTCCAGGGGCGCATCTGATTTTAGCTAGTTCCGGTGGACGAATGTTGCGCTTTGCAGTCAATGATGAACAATTACCGATCATGGGTCGCGCAGCAATGGGTTTACAAGCATTTCGGTTATTGAAAAATCAGCAAATGGTTGGCTGCGTGACTGTCGGTAAAGATGACCAACTGCTGCTAGTTACTCAAGAAGGGTATGCCAAGCGGATGGCTGCAAGTCAGTTGCGAGCAGCTAATCGCGGTGATTTAGGCACGCAAGCACTGAAATTTGCTACCAAAACTGACAACTTAGCTGGTATGGTCATAGCGATGCCAACTCTTGGAGACGCTACGCGTAGCTTGCTTCCACGAAGTGGTACGGCGGGCTACGCCAACGCATCTGGCGAGGTCGCTTTAGTGACGAATAAGGAACGGGTAGTGCGAATACCTGTGGAAACAGTGCCAATTTTAGGTAGAGATGTCAAAGGTGAAAGCATCCTCCAACTCAGCCGCGATGAAAAAATCATTACTGTGGCTGAAGTGCGATCGTAAATTATGTAGGGCTGATCTCGTTCCCAGTCTCCGACAGACTGATTATTGTAGAGACGGCGATTCATCGCGTCTCTTGCCATAACCGAATAGTATTAACCCCGATTTCTTGAAGAAGTCGGGGTTCTGGGCAGTATTTTGACTCCAATATCTCCAGTAATTATCAATAATTTTTAATTTAAAATAATAAACTCTATTGAAAATCAAGCAATACAAAAGAGTTATTTGATATTAAATATTAATAAGCTTAAGATTCTCTATGAGCGTAGAAATCTAGATAACATTTTTTCAACCTCAGTAAATCTCACTGGAGGCAGATGCTTAAATCTGTATAAATAGCTATTTCTATTTATGTCAAGCTATAAAGACAAAAGTATAAAAAATGTTGTCTTTCTCAAAATATTTGTTATATTAGTTTACATAAGGCAATAAACCTTAAAAATTAAGTTTGGAGTCCTAACCATGACAAATGTAACCACAACAAAAGTGACTACTCCTATAATTGAAGATCGCAACGCTTGGCGTTGGGGCTTTACCCCACAAGCAGAAATTTGGAATGGTCGCTTGGCAATGATTGGCTTTTCAGCAGCGATTTTAGTCGAGGTTTTTTCTGGTCAAGGCTTCCTACATTTTTGGGGCATCCTATAAGTTTTAATATCCAAGATGACCTATAAATAAAAAAACCTGGAGTGCTAATTCACTACCAGGTTTTTATTTGTTTATCATTTGTCCTTAGTCCTTAGTCATTTGTTTAAGGATAATGACCAATGACTAATTGACTACCGAATATATTCCTTGAGAACGCTGTTGCGATTTGGATGGCGTAACTTGCGGAGTGCCTTCGCCTCAATTTGACGAATCCGTTCGCGGGTGACGTTGAAAATCTGGCCGATTTCCTCAAGGGTTTTCATCCGACCATCATCCAAGCCGTAACGCAGTCTGAGAACATCACGTTCACGTGGGCTGAGACTGTCGAGGACTTTTTCAAGGTCTTCGCGCAAAAGATTTTTGGAAACTTGGTCTTCTGGTGTCTCACCATCGGATTCAATAAAATCGCCCAATCGAGAATCTTCTTCTTTACCAATAGGCGTTTCTAATGAGATAGGTAACTGAGCCGATTTTGCAATGAACCGCAACTTCTCAATGGTCATTTCCATGCGAGTGGCGATTTCTTCTTCAGTGGGTTTGCGACCCATCTCTTGAGATAGCAACTTGGTAGTTTTCTTAATCCGAGAGATGGTTTCGTAAAGGTGAACTGGAAGACGAATGGTGCGGGATTGGTCTGCGATCGCACGGGTAATTGCTTGACGAATCCACCATGTAGCATAAGTGGAGAACTTATAACCTTTTTCGTGGTCAAACTTTTCAGCGGCACGAATCAAACCGAGACTGCCTTCCTGAATTAAGTCCTGGAACGACAAACCACGATTCATGTATTTCTTAGCAATTGAAACTACAAGACGGAGGTTAGATTGCACCATCTTGTCTTTCGCCCGACGACCAACATGGAGGCGATAACGAAAGGCTGGTAGTGGCAGTTGTACTGCTTCTGCCCATTCACTATCTCGAGGATCGCGATCTAACTGTTCACAGAGTCTTTCGCGGACTCTCTCTAATTCCAGCAAATCGGCGATTTTACGCGCCAATTCGATTTCTTCGTCTGCCCGCAACAGCCGAATTCTACCAATTTCTTGCAAGTAAAGCCGAATTGAATCTTCTGTGTAATGCTTTTTCTTGCTTTGTGTCCGACGACGCGATTTAGCGGCTTTTCCAGACTTTGCGTCGTCCTCATCAGACTGAGGCTCTAAAAATTCCTCGTCACCTTCATCGATGATCAGCAAGTCCTCTTCATCGTCTATTAAGAGTTCTTCTAACTCGAGCTCAGGCTGATTCATTATTTCTAGGTCAGGCTGATATATGCTTTCGAGTACGTTGTTAGCCTGGTTCATGCCGCGTTCCTCATGCTCCTTGCAGAATCAATTACTCAAGATGTGTTTACTGCTCTTTTAAACGAGCCAATTGTCAACCGAAAATAAGTTTATTGGCAGATTTGCCAGAGATATTTTCGGACGTTTTACACCTCCGGTCGGAGGGTTTTTACTTTAGTTTCAGCAATTACTAAAGGTGACTTACTCACTTTCGTAAATTGTTATATGTGTTGCTATCACATATTGCTTTCAACTAGCTGGTCAAATAAAGACTTGCCTTTTTCAAAAAATTTGCCACTCTATACAAATGAGTTCAGACTGTTGGCAGATTTTCCTATAAAGACTCTTCCGATTGTAGCCTGTTTCACAGAAATTGCACTCTTTTTGTGTATTAATCATGAATTCATTAAGCAACTGTTAGCCACTTTCACCAAAAAGACATTAAAAACGGGATTAGTACCCTGAGATTTTTTTTCCACTTTTCGGAATTGCAGTGACGTTCTTATGACATTACGAAGTAAGTACGTTTGCTTTTGCCGAATTTCATGTATTTTACACAACATTAATTACTGAGGAAGAGTGAATTTTATGTTAACTCAGACTATTGATCTTAACCTACCCATTTTTACATTTCCTTCATAAATTACGCATCCCTTAGACTCAAGTGGGTCTTGACCTTGGGTAAATACAACAACGCTGGTGGTGCTTGCCTGAAAGCAGTAACCTTCTGCGTACTAACTACCTTAACTGAGGAGTTAAGGCGGTGACAGAATCGACCTGATCGGAGATCAATTTAGGTTTCACTAATTCGGCCTTATTCACACGTTAGCGCACTGTGGCGATTTCAGCCCTATGAAAGTTGACAAACTCTTCTTATTGTATACAAGGATATTTTAATCAATTCAAAAACATTTTGTCCTGCGAATTCGCCAATATAGTCCTATCTTAGGCAAAAGTACATTAGATATATACGATACAATCGCGATCGCCATGACTCTACATGAAGATATTAACAAGTTTTCAGACTTATGGTGTGTACTTCCACCAGCCATCATACAGAATCCAGAAGATTACTTGATGATTTTAGTTACAAAGCTTTTTTACGTAATTTAATTGTAAATTTAAATACTTTTATTTCGGTGAGTTTCTGTCATCTTATGATGAGAAATCCTCAAAATACTTATCAATTGGGGTTTTATAGACGATATTGAGTTATTTTCTGAGGTTATAACAAATTTGTTTCTAGTTGGTAGGCGAAATTAATCAGTGAGTCAGAGCAAAGAGTATTGTCTACACTCAGGCTTCTAACGAAGTTGGTAATTTTGCTAGCGCTCAAACATTAATTTTTTGGAAAATATTGACAATATACAGATTGTGTGTATTTAACTAACAGAGATTTAGAATTTTTTTTAGTTATGTAGTGTTGAGGTATTACTTGTGTGACAATTCAACCTAAATTTTTTTTAATTATTGTTAGCGCCTAGTTTAAAGTTAGGGACTGACAAATAAAAAAATATCCAATTAAGTCTTGTGGGCTGGGCAAGATGCCATTAGTGTCAACTTAAGGTTAAAATCCATTTGTCAACGATAGGTTTTGTGAGGAGCAAAGTATAAAAGTAAACTTTTTCTGACTTTTATACGCAAACTGGGAGTGATGCTAAGAAACAAAGCATTAATAGCCCCTGAAAAAGTTCGTTTTTTGTCCCTTTCAAACCGAATTTATCAGCATAAATGCTTATTGACATAGGAAGTTTGAGCTTAACTTGACACCTATGGCAAGATGCCCAGCCTACAATCATATTGGAAAAATATTAGTGCAAATTAAAGGCGCAACAGCTTACTTTCAATGCAACAGATCCCCGACTTCTTTGAGAAGTCGGGGATCTTGTTTTTGACGAATGATTTAGGAATGCTGGTATTAGATATCTAGATCGGTGAAGTTGAGCTTAGAACCATAGGTTTCGATAAATTCTCGTCTGGGTGCGACCCGATCGCCCATTAAAATTGTAAAGATGCGATCGGCTTCGGCAGCATCCTCAATTTCGACTTGCTTCATTTTACGAGTTTCTGGGTTCATGGTGGTGTCCCAGAGTTGTTGTGGCATCATTTCACCCAAACCTTTGAAGCGTTGGATGGTGTAGTTGGCGTTAGCAGGAAATTTGGCGATCGCTTGATTTTTTTCGCGATCGCTATAGCAATACTCATGATTACGTCCCCGTTCTACTTTAAACAATGGGGGACAAGCAATATAAATAAAGCCTTGTTCAATGAGCGATCGCTGATATCGATAGAAGAATGTTAACAGCAAAGTCCGAATGTGCGCTCCATCTACGTCAGCATCCGTCATGATGACTATGCGGTGATAGCGCAGTTGAGTAGAATCGAATTCATCACCTTTGACACCTAAACCAAGTGCTGTAATTAACGATTGAACTTCGTTATTTTTATAGATTTTAGCGTCGTCGGTTTTTTCAATGTTGAGAATTTTACCACGTAGAGGCAAGATTGCTTGAGTGCGGCGATCGCGTCCTTGTTTGGCACTGCCACCTGCTGAATCCCCTTCCACGATGAATATCTCTGATTCGCTAGGGTCACGAGAACTACAATCTGCCAATTTACCAGGTAATGGCGAAGATTCCAGCACCGATTTGCGCCGAACTAATTCCCGCGCATGACGCGCTGCTTCTGCCGCTTTGAAGGCTTGAATAGCTTTATCTAAAATTGAGTCTGCTATAGCGGGATGAAATTCTAGATACTCAGTGAGGACTTCTCCTACCAAAGAATCAACAATTCCCCGAACTTCGGTGTTACCGAGTTTGGTTTTGGTTTGTCCTTCAAATTCTGGGTCTGGTACTTTAACGGAAATGACGGCTGTCAAACCTTCACGGACATGTTCGCCACTGAGGTTAGTTTCATTCTCTTTAATTTTATTGCGCTTACGAGCGATCGCATTTAATGTCCGAGTCAGAACCGCCTTTAACCCTTCTAAGTGCGTACCACCATCCACTGTACGAATATTATTAGCAAAACCTAGTACATTATCCGTATAAGCATCAGTACACCATTGCAATGAAACTTCCACTTGCACGTTATTCCGTTCCCCCTGCACATAGATAATTTCTTCATGCAGTGGTTGCTTCTCGCGGTTCATATAGGCGATATATTCTTTAATACCACCCTTGTACTCGTAGGATTCTACCTTCGGTGTATCGCTTTTTAGTAATTCCAGACGGTGGTCAGTAAAGGTAATTTTGACACCAGCATTTAGATACGCCAATTCCCGCAGGCGACCTGATAAAGTGATGTAATCAAACTCAATACTGGTAGTAAATATTTGGGTATCTGGTTTAAAAGTAACAGAAGTTCCGGTTCTAGCTTCTTTGTAAGGCTTGACTTGTAGTTCGGTAACTGGTACGCCCCGTTCATAGCGCTGGACATGAACTTTTTTATCTCGCCAAACTGTAACCTCTACAACCTCAGATAGGGCATTAACAACAGAAATACCAACCCCGTGCAATCCTCCAGAAACTTTGTAGCCACCGCCGCCAAACTTACCACCGGCGTGCAGTACCGTCATCACGGTTTCCAAAGCCGATTTCCCGGTTCGCGAGTGAGTATCGATGGGAATACCGCGACCATCATCTGTTACAGTTACGGAACCATCAGCGTTGATATCGACCTCTATATGAGTGCAATAACCTGCCAAAGCCTCATCAACTGAATTGTCCACCACCTCGTAAACTAAATGGTGGAGTCCTCGCGGCCCGGTAGTACCAATGTACATTCCTGGTCGTTTGCGGACGGCTTCCAGACCTTCCAGAACTTGAATCTGATCGGCACTGTAACTGCTCGTCATGTAAACTCTCCTGATGTGTGGGGTTGAACTCGCCAAAAGGCAAATAAAAGTAAAAACACTCCAAAATTGTAACACAAAAGCCTTGTTGGCGTCTGTAGGGCATTTTCAAGAGAAGTTTATACAGGGGTTGCAGTCCCATTGGAGAGGGCAGAGGAGCCGGAAGCAGGGGAGGCAAGGGAAGCAAGGGAGAAGAGTTTTCCCCTCCGCCCCTCGCCCCTCTGCCTCTTTTCAATGCCCAATGCCCCATAACCAACCAATGACTAATGACTAATGACTAAATTAATTGTGATTTGTGGGGCAACTGCGACGGGTAAATCGGGTTTGGCTTTGGCTTTGGCAATGCGCTTGGGTTCTGTAATTATCAGTGCTGATTCTCGTCAAGTTTACCGTGAGTTTGATATCGGGACGGCGAAACCAACTGTGGCGGAACAAAAATTAGTGCTGCACTATTTAATAGATATCTGCGCTCCCACAGACACAATGACGGTAGCAGACTATCAACAACAAGCACAAGCCTTAATTAACTCTCCCCCATCTTCATCATCTCCCCCACTTCTACTAGTTGGTGGCACTGGTTTATACATCCGTTCTATTGTTCGAGGGATGAAAATTCCGAGAGTCGCACCACAAACGGAATTGCGATCACAGCTTGAATCTCTAGGTCAACCACAACTCTACGCTATGTTACAACAAGTTGACCCCGTTGCCGCACAAAAGATTCATGGCAATGATTCAGTACGGACTTTACGAGCATTAGAGGTATTTTACGTAACCGGATATCCAATTTCAGAACAGCAAGGGGAAAATCCACCGAATTATCCGATTTTGCAAATTGGTTTAGATTGCAACGTCGAAAAGTTAGATGCTCGGATTCAACGGCGTACTGAACAAATGATAGCAAATGGTTTGGTTAAAGAGGTGGAGAATCTTTATCAAAAATATGGCGCTGATTTGTCTTTGTTGAATACTTTGGGCTATCAAGAAATAAAGCAATATTTGGCTGGGGATATTTCCTTGGATGAAGCGAAAGAATTAACAGTTTTGCATACCCGACAATTTGCCAAGCGACAACGTACTTGGTTTCGAGCATATCCACAAATTGAGTGGTTTGATGCCGATGAGCATGATTTATTAGAGAATGTTTGGCAGCGTATAAAAGAGTTTATAAGTTGCACAAGTTCGGGATAATTTTTTGGCTCATACAAAGACGTAAAAAAACTTTGCGCTCTCACAGCCAGTATCCTATAGGGTGTCTGGATCTACGCTCATAGCCCGTAGCCTTTCTGCTAGTAATTGGGTGCATTATTTTGCTTGTTCGGCACTTTGTCGTTCCTGTTTGGTGTGTTCATCTCCAGTCGATGAAAAAATATTCTGAAAAATAAATAATTACTGTAGATTTATGAAACTTTTCAGGTACTAATCAAAAATTTTATAAGCATTTGAATTAGATTAAGCATTCTCTTCTATGTTGATTCACTAAGATTGTATTTTTTCAAGATAATTTAGATGCGTTTCCCCTGGTTTCTCCATCTGTAAGTTTCTTTGGAAGTTGAGGCTTAAGAAGAAGTTCAAATGTTGAGATAAAAGCCATTAGTTATTTCCTTGAGGAGGTGTATTTTTTTACATTACTAAACTAGCAAAATAATCATACAGCATATTATGGTATTTTTAGATAAAAAAAATACTATGAAAATTATTAATGTTCATGCGATAGCAGGTCACAATATCCATTCCGAAGAACGTTCGCCTAAATCTAGAGGAATGCTAACAGCTTTGCCGAGTCGGGGGCGATCGCGGGTTTGGGCAATAAAAGTTTGTACCTGTGTTGAGCCACCCAAGGCATGAAGATAATTGGCAATGCTATCGAGATGTTCTTGGTACTCCGCCTCACTCAAGGGAAAAGAAGCTTGCTCTAGATATTTCCACATTACTTGCAAAAATATCTTTCCCTGTGTCCGCCGAAACTGGACATCGTAAGAATATCCCCACTTATCAAGCAATATCTGACGTAATTCCTGTCCTGTCATAGCTTTTCTCAATCAGATTTTACATTTAGTTATGATGTTAAGTTCCGTGACTCCAGTATGATAAGGATATAAAGAAATGTAATGCTAACAGAAAAGATGCTAAATATATCTTGGAACAAAGAATTATGGCATCGTTGTGAGCGCTAGCATTTCGACTTAGACAAGAGTTGCTCAAGTACTAGTACTTTTGTCAAAATGCTTAACAAAATACACAAAGAGCGCGTAGATTATGGCTCAATTTTCTGAATCAGCAGACGTGCCCGATATGGGGCGTCGTCAGTTCATGAATCTGCTCACTTTTGGGACTGTCACCGGAGTGGCTCTGGGTGCATTGTATCCCGTTGTCAAGTACTTTATTCCTCCCTCTGCTGGTGGTGCCGGTGGCGGTGTAACGGCAAAAGACGAGCTAGGTAACGATGTTAGTGTCACTAAATTTCTAGAAAACCGGAATGCAGGCGATCGCAACCTAGTCCAAGGACTAAAGGGAGATCCTACCTATATTGTGGTAGACAGCAAAGAGGCGATCAAAGATTACGGCATTAACGCCATCTGCACCCACTTAGGTTGTGTCGTCCCCTGGAACATTGCTGAGAACAAATTCAAATGTCCTTGTCACGGTTCCCAGTATGACGAAACTGGTAAAGTTGTTCGGGGCCCAGCACCTCTATCTCTGGCTTTAGCCCATACCAACGTCAACGACGACAAAATCGTTTTAACCCCTTGGACTGAAACCGACTTCCGCACAGGTGATGCACCTTGGTGGGGTTAATCAGTGCTGAGTTATGAGTGCTGAGTGCTGAGTAAGGGATGAGGGAGATGAGGGAGTGAGGGAGTGAGATGAGGGAGATGAGGGGACAAGGAGGTAAACAAAACTCCTAACTCCTAACTCAGCACTCAGCACTCAGCACTCCTAACACCCAATGCCCAATAACTAATTACTAATTCAATCGTCGCCCTTATTAGAGATGAGAAATGTTTTCATAACAGCGAGGTTAACTCGCAGTGCTAGAGCGATTGTAAAAACATTGCTCATAGCGATCGCCACTGTGACATTTTACTTCACCAGCGATTTAGCACTTCCCCAATCAGCTGCCGCCTATCCATTTTGGGCACAGCAAACCTATCCCGAAACCCCCCGTGAACCAACCGGGCGGATTGTTTGTGCCAACTGTCACCTAGCGGCCAAGGTTACAGAAGTGGAAGTTCCTCAATCGGTGCTACCTGACACTGTATTCAAAGCTGTAGTGAAAATCCCCTACGATTTGAGTGCCCAGCAAGTTGGTGCTGATGGTTCCAAGGTTGGCTTGAACGTCGGTGCTGTACTGATGCTACCTGAAGGCTTTAAGATTGCTCCCGAAGACCGTATTTCCGAGGAACTTAAAGAAGAAATTGGCGACACTGCCTTCCAACCCTACAGCGAAGATAAAGAAAACGTCGTCATTGTCGGCCCTTTACCAGGTGAACAGTATCAGGAAATCATCTTCCCAGTTCTTTCTCCTAACCCCGCAACCGACAAAAACATCCACTTCGGTAAATATTCAGTTCACGTAGGTGGTAACCGAGGACGCGGACAAGTTTATCCCACTGGCGAAAAGAGCAATAACGCTGTTTACAACGCTTCCGCTACTGGCACAATTACCAAGATTGCCAAAGAGGAAGATGAAGATGGCAACGTCAAATATCTAGTCAACATCCAACCTGAATCTGGTGATGTTGTTGTTGATACGATTCCTTTAGGGCCAGAATTGCTTGTTTCCGAAGGGCAAACAGTTAAAACTGGTGATGCTTTGACCAGCAATCCAAATGTTGGTGGATTCGGTCAAATAGATGCAGAAATCGTATTGCAAGACGCATCTAGAGTCAAATGGCTGATTGCGTTCATCGCTCTTGTGATGTTGGCTCAAGTTATGCTGGTGCTGAAGAAGAAGCAGGTTGAAAAAGTTCAAGCTGCTGAGATGAATTTCTAAATTCTTTGCTAAATCATTACTTATAGGACAGGCAAAATGCCTGTCTTTTTTATATGTTATTTGTACTAAGCCTGGAAATTTGGGGCTTAGGATTGCTATAGAAAATTTCCGGAGACACGATATGGATGGGACAGCCTTAGTTGTGGGCGCGAGCGGCATCATCGGCAGCAATCTTACGAGAGAACTGATCGCGAATGAATGGACGACCTATGGATTGGCCCGAAATCTTAAAAAAGGGGTGGAAGGGTTACACCCTGTTGCTGCCGATCTGCTCGATCTAGCTAGCCTGAAAACTGCGCTGTCAGACATCGCCCCAACGCACATCTTCATTACGACGTGGATGCGTAATGCCACCGAAGCCGAGAATATCAGGGTCAATGGCACGATGGTTCGCAATCTGCTGGATGTTCTGTCACCGAAGGACTCAGTGCAGCACGTCGCCCTCGTCACCGGCCTCAAGCACTATCTCGGACCATTCGATGCATACGCCAGGGGCGGATCGCTGCCAGAAACTCCATTGCGCGAGGAGCAGCCCCGGCTCGACATCGAAAATTTCTATTATGCTCAGGAAGATGAGGTCTATGCCGCCGCAGCCCGTGACGGTTTCACCTGGAGCATTCATCGCCCTCACACTATCATTGGAAAGGCGGTCGGCAATTTGATGAACCTCGGCACGACGCTGGCCGTGTATGCTGCGATCTGCAAGGAAACCGGGCGCCCGTTCCGCTGGCCGGGTTCGGAAGCGCAGTGGAAGGGCATCTCCGACATGACCGACGCGCGGGTGCTAGCGAAGCACCTAGTCTGGGCGGCGAAGACCGAAGCGGCCCACAACGAGGCGTTTAACGTCGTCAATGGCGACATCTTCCGCTGGATATGGTTGTGGGAGCGGCTGGCTGACTGGTTCGGCATCGATCCTATCGGCTTCGACGGCACAACCCACCCGCTCGAAGCCGAAATGGCGAATGAAGGTGCTGTCTGGCGCGAGATCGCAAAGCAGCATAGCCTTGCCGAGCCGGATCTGAGCCGTCTATCATCTGCATGGCACACCGATCTCGATCTTGGGCGTCCGATTGAAGTTATGACCGACATGTCGAAGAGCCGCAAACTCGGCTTCTCCATATACCAGAAAACGGACGAGTCGTTTTTTGACCTGTTCGAGCAACTACGCGCAGATCGGTTGATTCCGTAGAACCTCGGTGGATGGCACTTGTAATAGAGCCGTAGGTTGGGCCGAGCGGAGCGCAACCCAACATATATCAGTATGTTGGGTTATGCAAAGCCTCCACCCAACCTACAATTTTTTTTGCTAGCTTCCCTCTCCTTTATCTTTATAAGGTAAAGCAGGGACATAAATTGTATGTTATTTAATTCTTATTCCTTAGTTACACAAAGCCTGTAAATTTGGGACTTATACCAATTGCTGTACCTCTACCAACGTATTTGTATCATTATTAATAAAGTGAAACGGTATTTACTGCGAGTAAACTTTATGAACTCAATCATGGTTATTCATCCCTATAAATTCGGTGAGATGTGGGTGTTTGACGATGAAAATGTAAGTCTAGTTCGGGAGCCTTTTGTGGCAGGGGTGGACGAAATTATTGAAAGAATGGTGGCACACATTCCAGATGCAGAATCAGGGTTCAGTTTGATATTTTCTGCATTTCCCTTTCCTGGCTATCAACTCAAGTTTGACTGGCGGCGTGAAGAATATCGAGGTAACTGGTATTATAGTGCAGATTTAGATCGGGAAGGATGGCTCTGCCCTGCTCTCTTTAAGTATTTTGATGAAGCTCCCAAAGAGTTTTACGCTCAGTTTAAAGCGAAGATAAACCGATAAAGTTAATGAAGCTTTTTCTCTATTGATTTAGATTGGGGTAACATTTGTCAATATTTTTCTCTTCTATCGACTAATGTAGCTAAACAAACTAGGCTGTGATTGGTTTATTATTCTCAGCTTTAGTTCTAATCATGATCAAAAAGACTACTCTAGAACCTCTAGTGAGCGATGTTCGGTGTGCAGAAATTTGTCAGATTTTGGGAGAGACTTACAACCAGGAACGCTGGAACGATTGGCGCTGGCAAATGCGGCATCGGTTGACTAAGCTGGAACACTTCCAGCGGTTACTAAGGCTGAGTGCTACCGAAGAACAGGGACTTTTAATCGCACCAGAAAAGTTTGCTGTCGCCGTAACACCATACTTTGCATCACTACTCGATCCAGAAGATCCCTTTTGCCCACTACGGTTGCAAGTGATACCACGGCAAGAAGAACTAATCGTCAGTACAGCAGACATGGTAGATCCATGCGGTGAAGATAATGACACCCCAGTACCAGGACTTGTACACCGTTACCCCGATCGCGTATTGCTCCTTGCTCTAGATACATGTGCTGCTTATTGTCGTTACTGCACCCGCTCTCGTTTGGTGAGCCAAGGTGAGATGTACCCAGTAACGCGGCGCTTGGATGCGATCGCCACTTACCTAGAAGAACACACCGAAATTCGTGATGTGCTAATTTCCGGCGGCGATCCTTTGTTGATGTCTGATGAACCTTTAGACAATTTGCTAGGGCGGCTGCGTGCTATTAAGCACATTGAATTTATTAGAATTGGTTCTCGTGTGCCGAGTTTTTTGCCGCAGCGAATTACACCAGAACTGGTTGCCTTGCTTCGGAAACATCGTGTGTGGCTGTCTTTGCACTTTTGTCATCTGCGGGAACTTACCCCAGAAGTAGCACAAGCTTGCGATCGCCTCGCTGATGGCGGCATTCCTCTAGGCAGTCAAACCGTGCTGTTAAAAGGTGTGAATGATTCTGAAAAAGCCCTCAAAAATCTATTTCACGGTCTTCTCAAGCTGCGTGTGCGACCCTATTATCTTTACCAATGCGACCCAGTTGTTGGCACTGCACATCTGCGAACTAGTGTTCAAACTGGACTGGATTTAATTTCTAAATTGCGCGGTCATACTACTGGATACGCTGTACCAACCTATGTAATTGATGCCCCTGGTGGTGGTGGCAAAGTCCCAATTCAAGCCGAGACTCTACTTGCTTATGAGAAAGGCACAGCTACAGTGCAAAATTGGGCAGGTAAGAAGTACACATATATAGATCCAGTAGAGCAGGGATAACACTATATATTTGTATATAAGTTGATCGCCATGATCTAAAAGGGACAGTTGGAATGATTCTTTTAGATTATGGCAAACTAAAAAACTAAATAATTGCAGGAGATTAGTTGGAATGTTAATTGTTGGTAATACAAACATCAAAGGTCGAGGTGTCTTCGCACAGAAGCACTTTTTAAAGGGAGAAATCATTGAAAGAGCGCCAGTTGTGGTTATACCCGCAGAAGAGGTTAAATTGCTCGATCAAACAGTCTTGGGTAACTATTACTATGATTGGGAAGATAAAGCAGCAGCGATCGCCTTCGGTTTAGTGTCCTTGTTCAACCATTCTTACTATCCCAATACTTATTATGTGAAAAACTTCGCTGAACGAGAAGTGGAGTATATTGCCTACCGAGATATCGAAGCAGGAGAAGAAATTACTGCCAACTACAACGGTTCTCCTGACGATAAATCTCCTATATGGTTTGATGTTGTTGATGAGCTATCTTCAACTCAATTGAAGAATTAGTAATTGAAATTATTTTAATTAAGAACCTGATTTGTAAATTCAAGCTAACAGAAAAAGCTTTTTCATTGAGAATTATCGGGCTATGGGGTTATTCATTGGTCTGTGTTATGACCTGAAGGTAGACTACCTGAAGGCTGGTTTTAGTGCCTCTGAGGTGATGGAGTTCGACGATGAAGAAACTATTATCGGGCTGGAAAATGCCCTATTTAAGTTAGGTCATCAGGTTGAACGTGTGGGCAATGGTAGAGAACTGGCTGGGCGATTGGCTAAAGGCGATCGCTGGGATCTGGTTTTCAATATTGCTGAGGGTTTAAAGGGTCGCTCTCGCGAAGCCCAAGTCCCGGCAGTCTGCGAGTTATTTGCTCAACCTTACACCTTTTCCGATCCACTCACCTGCGCCCTAACCCTAGATAAGGCGCTTGCTAAAAGAGTAGTGCGCGATCGCGGTTTACCAACAGCCCCCTTTGAAGTGGTCAGTACTTCCGCAGAAGCAGCAGCCGTGTCGCTGCCAATGCCACTTTTCCTCAAACCTGTGGCAGAGGGCAGTTCTAAAGGGGTAACTGGACGTTCTCTTGTCAAAGAACGCGAGGAGCTAGTAAATACTTATGAATTGTTACGTGAACTTTTTCAGCAACCACTACTCGTAGAAACCTTTCTTCCTGGTCGAGAAGTAACAGTGGGTATTGTTGGCAACGGCAGCAACTCACGAGTAGTAGGTGTGATGGAAGTAATTTTTACAGGACAAGCTGAAGCTTCTGCTTATACCACCCTTAACAAGGATGAGTATCTGGAACGGGTATCTTATCGTTTGCTCATAGATCCCGAACCATTGGCAGCGCAAGCGAGGCAGCTAGCGCTGGATGCTTACCATACCCTTGGTTGTCGAGATGCTGCCCGTGTGGATCTGCGGTGCGATGCTAGCGGTGTGTTGCACTTTATGGAAGTTAACCCACTGCCAGGGCTAAACCATATCCGCTCAGACCTAGTAATTATGGGACGTTTAGGTGGTGTGACATATACAGAAATCATTTCTGAAATAATCGATTCTGCATGGCAAAGGTACAAAGGTTGAACTGAGGATTGGGGACTGGGGATTGGGAAGATAAGTAAGTAATCAGACCCCAACCAAAATAATCAAGGAATTTATTGCCTAATACAACGTGAGTTCGACGAATCATATAGTGTCCATCTAATTAGCCGTAAAAAAGACCTCTAAGAAGGTTTTACTATGCAAAACCGTCCCTCTCCGACTCGGAGAGGAACAGACTTGAACTTTAGTTCAAGGCAGGCAGAAGTTTATCGAACTCAGGTTAATACAGTTGAGATAGTTTTTATAATTTAAAATTTATTTTAGCAGGACTTACTCAATAGGTAAATAGGCAATAAGGTTCGGTTAGGAAAGGTATAAATGTTGAAGTTTTTAACTCTGTTCAACAGACTCAATCTCGGAAGTCAAAAGATAAAAACGCCCAATCAAAAACACCGCACCCATGAGTAGCCCTAGCATTAAACCCAACCATAAACCTATCGGACCCCAACCGAAAGTAAATGCCATTAGATAGCCCCCACCTAGACCTACTCCCCAGTAAGCAAACATAGTGATTAAGGTTGGTATTCGGGTATCTTTCAAGCCGATCAAAGCAGCAGCAGCAATAGTCTGAATAGAATAAAATATCTGGACTATTGCTGCTACGCCTAGAAAAGAAATTGCCGTTTTAACTATTTCGATATTATCTAAATTACTGGTGTCCAAATACATTGCCACAATATAGTTGGGAAATAGCAAAAAAACTAGTACCACAATGCTCACGCAGGGAGTAGCAAGGGCAATGCAAACAAATCCCGCTCTGCTTGCACCCTTAAGGTCATTTTGTCCCCTCAACTGTCCTACTCTCATTGTGACGGCATAAGAAATACCTATAGATATTGTTTCGACAAAACTTTCTGTTTCGACAGTAATTTCATGGGCTGCTAACGTCTCTGTCCCAAACCACCCCATCATTAAAGCAGTGGCAGTGAATACTCCAATTTCTGCTCCATACTGCAATCCCAAAAACCACCCAGTTTGGAAGATATCTAAAAACATATCTCGATCGAACTGATGCAGAGCGGAATAAAGTTGGTAATCTTTAAAGTAGTTATCCAAGCAAATCCAAGTGGCGGCGGCGATAAAATTCAGCCAAAAAATGAGTACGCTTGCCCAACCAATACCAGCTAACCCAAGGGCTGGGAAACCAAATTTACCGAACATTAAGATGTAATTGGCAGCCCCATTTAATAATAGTCCAGCCACCGTAATTACTATTAAGAATTGGGGGCGATTGAGGGCGGAGCTAACTTCTTTTAAAATACAAAAACCGAGTGCAGCAGGAAAACCCCAGACAATAGACCGCAAATAGGTTTGAGCCAATAATACATTGCTTTCTTCTTGACCAGTCACCAGTAGGATATAGTCAAAGTGCCAAATGATAAACATCACAGGTAAGCACATTGTCACCGCTAACCAAATTCCTTGACCAGTAGCACGGCTAACTTGGTCTATTTTTCCTGCACCAAAAGCATTTGCAACACTCACACCCGCAGCGGAAAGAATAGAACGACAAATGGAAGCTAGAGTCGAAAAGGTAACAGCACCTAAAGCACCCGCCGCTAAAGCTTGGCTGTTAAGCAAGCCCATCATCACGCCATCTAATAAAGGAATGCCCGCTTCTAATATTTGAGTAATTACTAAAGGTACTGCCAATTGCAGGCAGGCTTGGATTTCTAATATCAGTTCTGACTTAAATTCTTTTGAAGTTAACTCCATTGGGCACGAAAATTAAGAGGGGTGCAAAAAAATTAACACTTAAGTATATATTAACACTTAGGGGACTTCAAGAAATAAATTATCCAATATTGTGGGGTGGGCATCCTGCCATTGGTGTCAACTTAAGCTAAAACCCTTTTCAAATCTCGTTTCCAGCCGGAGGCTGGAAATACAACTCAAAAGCGGCTTTGCCGCCAGTAAGAGAGGCGGAGCCTCAAATACGAGCATTCCCAGTCTCCGACTGGGAACGAGGCAATCTAAAAGCTAGTTCTAGAATTGCTTTCACGTTAAGTTGACACCAATATGCATGAATTGCCTCTACATCTTACGATATAATTTGTACGGCATTTGAGTGGGAACCGCTATAAATCAACACTCACAACTCATAACTTTCTCAGATTATCGGGTCGGTAGTTGTGGGTGTGTAGTTGAGTACTTAGCGACGATGCCAGAAATCTCTGGGTTGTAAAGCCTCAGATAATTCCAGTAGTTGCCAAATACTTGCCGCACATAATTTTTGGTTTCATCAAAGGGAATTTCTTCAACAAACTCGTCTGGATCTTGTGTAGTTAGAGTTTGCAGCCATTTGGAGACATTGCCGGGGCCAGCATTGTAACTAGCGATCGCCAACAGAGAGTTATTGTTATATTGCTGATGAGTATGATCTAAATACCATGTACCTAGCATGATGTTATCGTTGGGATTTTCTAGGTTTATGGTTTTGAAATCCACCTTGATTTGTGGGGCAATCCATTGAGCAGTACTTGGTAACAGCTGCATTAAACCAGTGGCGTTAGCAACGGATTTGATTTTTGGCTCAAACCGCGACTCCTGCCGGATTAAGGCAGTGACTAACAAAGGATTGAGTTTACGCTCAGTAGACCACTTTTCAATCTCTCGAAGATAGGGAAATGGATAACGGGCTTGCCAGTAGGTGATTTGTTTGCTCAGAGTTTGATATTGGGCCAGTTCTGCGGGGATTTCGCGGTCTTCCAATTTAGAAATTTTGTCAATTCCGATGAGATTTTCTCCCTTAGCCTGCCGCATCAACCCTTCAGTAAATTGCTCTGCTACCGTTGGCTGAAGTTTGTTCTGAAATTCTGTTTGCCATTGTAACCAGGCATCGCGGTCTTGACCCAGCAGATATAATTCTTTGAAAGTCTCAGAACCAGCAGGTGGTACTGGACGTTGAGGTGCGATTACTTCTGGGTTCATGGCGCGCACGTTATCAAAATTGCCGACATTTAGCCCTAGCATGGTTGCGGCTCGCCAAGCATAGTAAGAGTAAGGAAACTGGCTAATCACATATTCATAAGCAGTTTTAGAATCCTGCTGCTTGCCTAGTAAAGCTGTCCATTTACCTACCCAAAAGCCTGCTCTCGGAGCCAAAATACTGTTGGGGTTGTTGGTAACAATTGGTTCTGCCCATTGCCAAGCACCGACGTAATCTTTAACATTGGCTTTATCTTGGGCTATTTTCCAGCGATATTCTGCGGCTTCATCAGAATTACCGTATTTAGCTATGAGTATTTGCCATGCGGCGCTAGCTGACTTTTGATCCTTAAGAGTTTGGAGAGTTTTAGCTTTTTGTGTCAGTGCAGTACCAGCAAGTTTTGGAAATTTACTAATTACCTGATCGAGATAGGGTAAGCCGTCTTTAGGGGTTTTTGCGGTTTCTGCTAACCGTAGTAGAGCATTCCCAGTTTCCTCAGCATTGGGAAATTGCTGCACCAATTGTTTATAGGTGGCGATCGCTATTTCTTTATCTTTGCCTCCCACCTGTAACCCTCGTGCGGTACGGTAGAGGTTACGCGATGTTTTGGGTGCTTTGGCATAAGCATTGGCCGCTTTCAGAAATTGACTATTTTCCCAATAGCTTGTACCAATTAGTTCCCAATCTCCGGGTTTCAAGGTAGGCTGTTTGACTAACTGATCCAAAACGCCCACTATGCCCGGTTGGTCGTAAGCATAAGTAGCCAAAATCAATTGTAAATTGGGCTGATTGGGATTTTCTTGCAAGCGTTTGCGAATAATTTCCCAAGTTAGAGGATTGCTAGGAAATTGAGCGATCGCAGTTTCTTGTTGCTTCGGTTGGGCAATTAGATATAGTGCTTTCACGGTAGCCGCTTCTTTGGGATACAGTTTCAGTACTCTTTGCCTAAGATCCGAGGCTTTGCCATCCTCGCCCAGCATATCCTCTGCCTGGGCTTGTTTTAGCAAAATGTAGGGCGCAAGGATGGGATAGTCTTTCTCTAGTCCTTGGAGTAAAAGTAGAGCTTTTTTCCCTTGGGTTCTTTCAATGTAATCACTCGCCAAAAGATAACGAGCGCGATTTCGGTCTGGCGATTGCGATTCTTGGGCGATCGCTGCTAGTTTTGCCGCCCGTTCTGGCAGCGATTGTGATATCAGTGGAAAGACGGCTGATTGAGCCTTACTCGCCTCTGATGTTTGCTCCGTTTTATTCTGACTCAGTTTGAGCCATTTCCCTAGAGATTTGCCGATCTCCGGTGCTGATACCATTGCCCCAGCTAAAAAGGCAAACAGTGCCGCACCTGCGATTATCGAAATTTGCTTTTTCTGTAGTTTCTTCAGCATGAATACCCGCTGAAAAGTTCCGGTGAATTTCTTGAAACTCTAACACTCCTAACCATCAGTGTTACCAAATTTTAATTTTAGATTTTTCATTTTATGTAGAAAAATACTAATTTTCAATCCTACAATTGGCAGTATTGAGTAGTTAGCACATATTAGATACTATTACATCTACCTTGGGTATATCATAAATGCAATTCGTCGCCACCACTTGGCAGTGAAAACCCAATCCCCAGTTCCCAGTCCCTTTAATTACAAGCGATCGCATTTTCTGGGTCAAACTTGAGTGCTTGTTGCCAAAATGCGTAGTTTACCGCCGCAGGCATCACTTATCGAAATTCTCCTGACAATGCCCCTCAAGAGTGCTGAGTAATGAGTGCTGAGTAAAGAAGTGAGATTCCCCACTCAGCACGGGCTAAACCTTAGCTATCCGCTAACGGAACTGTTTTGCCCAATGCCCTTATGCAATCCTCTGAGCTTTTATCGGAATCTCAATCACAAATTTTGTACCTTTCCGCACTGTGGAGTCACACCAAAGATTACCACCATGCTTCTGGGTAACAATTTGATAGCTCATAAACAAACCCAAGCCAGTACCTTTACCAACTGGCTTAGTGGTGAAGAAAGGATCAAATAATTTAGAGCGAATCTCTTTAGGAATGCCTATGCCGTTATCAGAAATTATAATCGTCACTTGGTTGGTATCGATTTGACGAGTCTTAATCCAGATGGTATTTGGGTTAGCTAAAATATCTGGGAACGAACGCCCTTGATTAGATTCTTCTAATCCATCAACAGCATTGTTCAAAAGATTCATAAACACTTGATTCAGGGAGCCAGCATTACATTCAATCAGTGGTAACTGACCATATTCTTTAATCAGCTGGATCTGCGGACGATCGCTTGTCTCTTGCAATCGATGTTGCAAAATCACCAAAGTACTATCAATCCCTTCATGAATGTCTACCGCTTTCACTTCTGCTTCATCCAAGCGCGAGAAGTTCCGCAGCGACACTACAATAGTACTGATCCGCTCAGTACCAATTTGCATAGACTCAAGAATGTTGATCAGGTCTTCTTGCAAAAATTCCAGTTCAAGTTTATCTAATTCTGTGTGCAGGGTTTGAGGTGGATTAGGATAGTGCTGTTGGTAAAGTTGCAATGCTCTAAATAAGCCTTGAATATAGTCAGAAAGATGAGTCAAGTTGCCATAAATAAAATTAATCGGGTTATTGATTTCATGGGCAACTCCTGCCACCATCTGTCCCAATGCAGACATTTTTTCACTCTGAATCATCTGCAATTGAGTCCGTTTGAGTGTTTGTAGGGCTTGTTTTAGAGTCGTATTTTTTTCATTCAATTCTTCAGTTCTTTCCTGGACTCGAACTTCCAGAGTTTCATTAGTTCTAGCTAATTCAGCAAAAGCCAAACGCAGCTTGGTTTCTGCTTGTGTTCGTTCTGCGATCGTTGCTGTTAGCACGAGAATGGTGAGTGTAATCACGCCAATAAACGATTGCAGCTGCATCAAAGATTGGTTGAGATCCTCACTTACAAAACCACCTTTGCCATTGACAGTTGCGATGACTGCGATCGCTGCCACAATAAAAGTTAACAGCGTTGCCCCTGGTTGTCCCAGTCGAAAAGCAGACCAGATCAACGTCGGAATCAACATATATTCCAGGTGATATCCTTTACCAAAAGCAACTTTGGTGATGAGAATGACCAACCCCATCAGGATAACAGCCTCTACGATTAACCAGAATCTTAAAAGGTTTGCTGGGGATTGGGGACTGGGGATTGGGGACTGGGGATTGGGGATTGGGGATTGGGAAGATTTGAATGAGGATGCAGACCCCAACCAAATCTTAAAAAAATTTCTTACTCGATACCCAGTACTCAGTAAAGAGTCCCGGAAAACTAATTCTTCCCCAACTTGCTGGGTGCGACTCGTTGAACCGAGGGATAACCATTGCCTGATTGGATGTCGGTTTTTTTGAATGAATTGCCCCCAACTAAGCAGAATTGGGGTGACGATAAAAATTCCCGAAACATTAGAAATCCACCAGGTTAACCAGACTCTCCCATAAGCTGGCCAGGGAACTTTACCACTCAATGCCAAGCAAGCCACTCCTACAGTTGCATTGATTATTGGCCCCACCATGCCGGTTAAGATCAAAAATTTGAATACGTCGGGAACACGTTCTAAGGGATGGTGAAGGTTGGTAGTTTTCCGCAGCAGGAAGCTACCCAAGAGAGTCCCTAGAGTTGTGCCGATCGCAATTCCCAAAACTGGCAACGTGGAAATCATCAAGGATAAGAAACTTGTGGGATCTCGAAACGCCCAGAAGTTGGCGAGAAATGAACCAAGCAAAACACCGTACCCGATCCAGCTACCAAACAACAGAACAGCCCCGGCAGCAATTCCATCCGGCGGCCAAACTGGAGTCACATTCTGGGGTGTGGAGGCAAGATGCCGCGAAATTTCAGCCATTCCATAGTAGGCGATCGCCAAAACAACGCTGCCTCCAATTTGCCATAGCGGATGAGGGACTATAGAGGATTTTTGTTGAATCATCTTTTTAATGGCTGCTTGATATCAACGTTGCTTATCTTTACATAGAGTGCCCTTTTCACTTTAGATATTATATATAGTACAAAACTACTCCCCAGGTGAATTAGAGGAGTAGTTTCAAGTTACTATTGAATTGCCTTTTTCAATTCTTTGAACAGCAACCGACAACCATAAGCGGCAGTTTGGGAGATGACCAACTTCCCAAACCCCCGCTTCACCTCTTGGGACTTAGCGCCAGGAGCGAGTTTTTCAGATGACGCAGCTAGACTAATTTGCATGGTTTGCATGGTTAGATTTAACATCGCTTCAACTTGCGGGGCCATCTCCTTAGTCATCATTGGTAGTAGGCTTTTTAGGAGTTTTTCTTTAAACTCTCGTAATGCCCTCTCCTGTTGACGAGCGATTGTTTTCTGTTTCCAGAGTTCTGGATTATTTTGAAATTGGGCGTTTCTGGAATCGTAAAAATTCCCCAGCTTCTCGCCAATTTCGTTTTGGGGTCTAGCTTTTTGTGGGGCAATTCGATCCAATATCCACATATATAGTTGACTACGACACAGTTTAGAGCCGTTGCCAGTGTTCATCGTCTCCTTGTCACCGGAGCTATTCTCATCTTTAGCCATCCCCAAGCGTCTTTTGAAACGCCCCAAGGATTCAAACTTGGTACATGGATAAATTTGACTGATGAGTAACGCCTGGGGACGGTTGCCGATACCAAAATTAGTCATCACCGCTCGGTAGGCTGCAAATTTGGGATCTGCTAAGATTTCCAACATTTGAATCTCAACCTCAATTTCCCAGTCTCGTAAGTCACAGATGTGATTAGCCAGCCGCCGGGTAAAATGTGAAATTTCTACCCCATAAACTTTAGCTATAGATTTGGCATAAAGCTTATCGTAGTAGAAATTATTTTTCTTGAGGTTGCGCTCTCGACCAGCTAACCAACTCCATAAGGGTTCCATCCCATCCGTTTTACTGGGGTCGGATTCCTTGAGGGCAGCTTCGGGAAATTCTCTGGCAAGTTGTTGACGGGCACGGTTGACTACTGGGTTTCTGATCCGGTTTAGGGATTGAAGCTGCAACCAGTACTCCCTCAATTTAGCCACCTTTCCCGGTTCAAATT
The DNA here is from genome assembly GCF_036916985.1 of Nostoc sp. Classification (GTDB taxonomy): domain Bacteria; phylum Cyanobacteriota; class Cyanobacteriia; order Cyanobacteriales; family Nostocaceae; genus Nostoc. Next base: position 2,096 of record NZ_JBALFD010000031.1, on the reverse strand, counting down.
CTAGGAAGAATTCTGACTGCTGCCAGTGTGCTAGAGCATAGGCAGCAAGAGCTAGAGCATCAGCTTGGTCATTTTTATCGGGTAGCTTGTGTTCTTTTCGGTAATGCACAGCTTCCTGATGCCCCGCCCATAAAACCTCGATGCCTTCGGATTGGCAGATGTGGGCCCAAATCCAGGAATAATGCACCCCGGTAGGTTCCATAATTACGGCATCGGGTTTGAGTGCCAGTAGTCCTGCAACACCTTCAGCGTTAGCCTTAAAGGTTAATTCGTCAGGTTCACGCCGTTTACGATCCTTGAAGTGTTGCCGGAAATTCCTCGGAACGGATTCTAATACCCACGCCACAACACTGTCTTTACAGACATCTAAACCAACTATTTTCATGTTTTCAAGGTTCAGGTAGAGAAGATTATTTGCAACAATTTACCCATACATACAAGCCGCGAATCTTCTAAAATTGATTTGAAATCAATTCACTTTGAAGCTCAAATATGGGGGAAATATACAACAGTAGCGCATTCATGAAAAGAGGAAACCTTGCGGTCATTTCCCATTAAAAAATTCGTCTACTGCTGCTATCTCCGACTTGAGAAATTCTCAAGACGAATTGAGTTGCGCGACCCAATCCGCGACTCTGACAGTAGCCAGAGTTTCGGCTACGGGGTCAAGTAGCCCGCGCTTGTGGCGCGATCGCTTCCAGCGGGCGGTTACGCCATCGCAATTGCGATTCATCAGGCGGTTCTTTCCTTATCCAGAGACTCAACTATTTCTTGAATTCTTTCAGTAGATAATTCACGGTATTGTTCGCCAGCTTTTGCCCCTACATATTGTTTCCAATCTTCTATGCTTTCCCCAGTCATTTTGGCAAGAAGTTGTATAGCTACTCCCATTGCTAAAGTGTTCAGAACATACAAATCTTTTGGTAAAGTCACAAACTCATTATTTGGTTGTTCAGTTGTTAAATTTTTACCCATAATCCTCATCATCTTCGTCGTAATCATCGCTTTCCTCGTCTTCTGTTTCTGTGACAACTTCAGACTCAACAGTGACAGCAGTAAGCAAATTTCTAAACTGAGGCATTGAAGGAGCAGCAGGATTTAGACCTTGAGCTTTTAAGAATTCGGCTGTTGCATCCCATTCTTTACGTAATGTATTGAGCTTCTTTTCTAATTCAGCGCATTCGCGCCACATTTTACTCCTTTCTTCGTAAAGTTCATCGGCTGTTTTACCGACAATTTTTTTAGCTCTTTCTCGCAACTCTTCTACAGTTGACTCAATAGATTCTGTTTCATCTAATTCAACTGAAAAGCCAATTCGCTCATTGCTGTAACTACCAATTGAAATTAGAAAGTGTGCATGGATTGTTTTGATTTTCATATTTGATACCTGTCAGTTAAAAATTATCAGTTTCAGTGTCAGATTCAGTGAAAGTCGGCGTAGGTGTTGGTGGAAAAAGTTGATTCTTCACCAGTTCCCGGAGTTGCTGACTAACTTTATCTGGCTCATCATATTGGTCTAAGACTGCGGTCACTTCCATCGTTTCACTCTGGTAGTTCCCCAGGTTTTTGACCCGCTTGTAAGTAATAGTTTCAATTTTCATAGGCATGTGCTATTTTTTACTTGTTTGAATCGATTAATCAATTGCGATCGCACTCCTCCTGGCGCTGCGATCGCAGTTGATTTAAGTTATCCTTGGGTAACTCCCTGGGGATGATCGAAAACTACCTCAAACACCCCTCCACCTTGGCGAAGAATGCTGGTGTAAGCATCGGCATCTGATCGGGTACGAAGTCTGGTCACACAAACATTTTCACCACTGGGCAGTCGTCGTAAAATTGCCCACGGTCTTAATTGCTCGGAGTAAGTCATGGTTTAAAAGGTAATGGTTGTGACTATGGCGGAAACGTTGTCTGTTTTTCCCTGGAAATAAGAATTGATGATTTCCTCCTCACTACCGGGCGGAAGTTTCGCCATTCGCCGATTAGCTTCATGGGTGAGGTGGTCACAACGGTGTTGATGGTCAACCAGGGCTAAACGGACGTGATGGCGTTGACGGTCACAACGGTGTTGATGGTCAACCAGGGCTAAACGGACG
>NZ_JBALFD010000030.1:0-44019 GCF_036916985.1 Nostoc sp. | reverse complement strand
CTCAGCGTCGCTTTCGTTCGCTTCGCTTCAGGCACTTATTCAATATAGCGAACCCAATTCATTGTGTCAACTACTTTTTCCAAAATATTTTGGGATTGTTTCTTGGTCACTATCAAAGCCTTAGAGAGTAAGGGTTTTAGGCTATAGTATTGCTGGATGTCACTAAGGAAGCAATTAAAGTGGTGAGGAATTCTGGTATTTTGCCGCCCTGGTTAGTTTTAGATCCACTGTTGCATAGCTGGTTGATAGAGGATATTGGCAGAGGCGATCGCACTACAAATACGCTACTCATAGAAAATGTGACGCTAGGTTCTGCGAAATGGATCGCTAAGGCTTCTGGGGTTATTGCTGGCTTACCTGTTGCTGCTAGGGTGTTTCAGATTTTGAATGAAAAAGTCAGCTTTGTGACGGTTGCGGCTGAAGGTGCATGGTGTGAGCCGGGACAAGTGGTAGCTGAAATTCATGGTTCGCTGGATGCGCTGCTAATGGGGGAACGGGTGGCGCTCAATTTGGCTATGCGCTTGAGTGGGATTGCTACGCTGACTAATATATATATAGAGAAAATTGCCGATTTACCTGCTCAGTTGGTGGATACGCGTAAAACTACGCCAGGGCTGAGACTGTTGGAAAAGTACGCGACTGCTTTGGGTGGGGCGATTAATCACCGTATGGGTTTGGATGATGCGGTGATGATTAAGGATAATCACATTGCGGTGGCTGGGGGAATTGGAGAAGCTGTTACCCGCATTCGTTCTCAGATTCCTTATCCCTTGACAATTGAGGTAGAGACGGAAAGTTTAGAGCAGGTGAAAGAAGCTTTGCAGCACAAGGCTGACATTATTATGTTGGACAATATGCCTTTGGATATGATGCATCAGGCGGTGCAGTTGATTCGCCAGCAGGATAGTCGGGTGAAAATTGAAGCTTCGGGGAATGTGACTTTGGAAACGATTCGCGGCGTGGCGGAAACGGGTGTTGACTATATTTCTAGCAGTGCGCCGATTACTCAATCGAAGTGGTTGGATTTGAGTATGAGGATTGTACTTTAAATATCATGAGGTGAATCATCCTATTGCAAAGTCGGTGTAGTGTCGCATTTTTGGAGGATCAAAGCCTAAAACAATGTCTTCTTTGGGGACACCGAGTTCAACTAACTGGTTTGCAATCCCAACTTCGGTACCATCTTGTTGAATCCAAATTTTGCCATCAATGATGTCTAGGTGAAGGACAGTGCCATACAGTCGCTTTGAGCCGCGCCAACCAACGTAGACTAGTTGGTAGTGGTCGCGTTCGGTATCGAAAATAGTTTGGGCTTGGATGCGATCGTCCCACACAAGTTTAGCGCGTTCTGTTAGCAGATTTTGGATGTGTTGTCGGTATTCGTTGACGGTAGCCATTGTTGAATTACCTCCCCATCAATATTGTAAATCAACAGGAAAAGCTGGTTTTATCGAATCAATGTCCTAATTCTTAGTTTCCTTTTAAGGCTCTTTGGCGGTTACCTGGTAAAAATCCTAATACTTTTGATAGTATCGGTGGTAACAACGGTCTGATTAAGGTTGGTAAATTATTCATAATTACTTCTGTGAAGTTATTTAGAATATTCAAGGTTTCCTCAACCCAAGTGCGCTGCCTCTGAGTAATTTCCATATTTACCAAATGAAGCTTGTCTTCTAATTTTCCTCTTTCTTCATGATAGTAATTAAAATCATTTTTACTGAGTTTTCCTGCATTGTGCCAATTAGAAACATCATCTCCTAATTTCTCAGTCATAGAATAAATCTTAGCATGATGTTCTGAATTTTCTAAATCTTCAGTAGAGTATCTATGAATTTCTAAAATCCAGAATCCTTGCTTTTGGTGTATCTTCGCCTCAAGTAAATCGATTTAATTAAAAGCTCTTTTAAAAGCAACTTGAATTATTTTCGTAGTCATAAATAGCCAAGGTATGGAATAAATTATCTCAAGAGCGCACTAAAGGAAAGTGCAGACAAGTGTTATGTTTATTGTTTTGACACATATCCAATTATTTTCCCATAGAAATATTACTGAGTTAATGTATACACATCTACTAAATAGAAATACTTAATATATTGCACCAAGTTTGGTCAAGCTACGATGTGAAATAAGAAGATCGAGAAAAAAGCGATCGCTAACCCATCCTCTAAGAATTACCTGAGAATGATTGCAATGGTTACACAGCTACCATCTTCCACCCAAAAAGGCATTATTTACCCTGACAGCGATGGACAGCCAATGGCAGACAATACTAAGCAGTTTGAATTAATTGTCTGGATTAAAAATAATTTAGAACTGCTGTTTGGCAATGACCCAAATGTGTTTGTCGCTGGAGATTTGTTGTGGTATTCGGTGGAAGATGATAACAAGCTCCGTCAAGCTTCTGATGTGATGGTAGTATTTGGTAGACCAAAAGGATACCGAGGTTCTTATCAACAGTGGCTTGAAGACAACATTCCCCCGCAGGTGGTATTTGAGATTTGGTCGCCTGGAAACCGGATCTCTAAAATGGCGAAAAAATTAGAGTTTTATGAGCGCTACGGTGTGGAAGAATATTATCTGTATGAACCTGATGTGGTTGACTTGACAGGGTGGCAGCGACGGAACTCAAGATTAGAAGTGATTGACCAAATGGTTGGTTGGATTAGTCCTCGATTGGGGGTGCGTTTCGAGTTGACTGAGGAAGAACTGCAAATTTATCGTCCTGATGGCGATCGCTTTCTCACCTTTTTGGAACTAGATCAACAACGACAGCAAGAAAGACAACGAGCAGAACAAGCTGAAGCCCAGTTAGAAGCTCTCCGTGCTTTACTACAAGAACGGGGAATTAATTTAGACTAATTGTGAGCGAATTTAATTTACAAGTCTTAGAAAATAGCGATCGCTTTAAACAAAAGGTTTACTAATTCGTAGTCCCATGATCACTAAGTCCCGTTCAACACTATCAAGTTCGGCAATGTTAGGTAAATGTCCCCAGCGCTGAAAACCAAACGTTTCAAAGAGTTTTAAACTGGGCAGATTGTGGGCAAAGATGAAGCAAACTAGGCTCTTTATACCTAAACTAGGACTTTCGTTAATTGCTTGTGCTAAGAGTTGCCGTCCTAAGCCACACCGATGAAAGTTAGGGGCTATGTAAATACTAATTTCGGCAGTTTTACTATAGGCGGGTCGCCCATAAAAGGATTGGAAACTAAGCCATCCAGCGATTATTCCGTCTATTTCAATTACCCACAGTGGGCGTTGTGAAGGCGATCGCCCTTTAAACCAAGCAAGACGACTTTCCACTGATACTGGTTCTAAGTCAGCCGTTGCCATGCGGCTGGGAACTGCGGCATTGTAAATTGCCACAATTGCAGGTAAATCAGTTTCAGCCGCATGGCGAATAGTCATTGCTACCGTCTCGGAAAAAATTTTCAGAAAATATTCAAAAATAATACAGTGTTAACAGTAGCAATTCTACGGATTCTATCGTAATTGTCACAGATACTTTACCAGATAGGCGCTTCGTACCTTACATAAGATAATGGCTAACTCTACTAGCAAGTATGCGAGGGGCCACTACGAAAAACACCACCGTTGCCATAACAGAGGAAAATTCCAACGCACTACCTACTGTATTTTGTGTAGCAGAGAGACTTTATAACTCCTTACTTTTAAATTCTTAAGTTTTTATTCCTAACGCATTGTTCAGCATTCATCCTAGAGAAATAGATAATTTTTTATGATGTCAGCAAAAATGATCTATTTCTCTGAATATTTATATAGTATTTTTCTCATCTTGAGATAATTTATTTTTTTAATTCAGTAGATATAAATATTGTCGCAACGTTTTTATTACTATAAGTTTTTATCCACTGAAAACATCTAAACCCTTTATTAGCAAGATTTACAGATAATTTAATTATATTTTTATACATATCAAGCTTAGGTTCATATCTAAAACTAAATTGTATTTTGCAGTCATGTTTACAAAAAATGGTTTTAACTTCGTATTAATCAGTACAAATTTTATATATAGCTAAAGACAGAGGCTACTACCATATATAAGCCCTTAAAATTAATAAATATAATTCTAAGTATCAACTCAATAGATTAAAATTAAGTGAAATTATTATGTATATTAATTGCTTAAAAAATAATAAAAATTTTACTGAGCATCAAGATAGTAACATTCCAAATATTGTCGAAATAGCGCTTTTTATAGATCAAATAAAAATTACTATTTGGCTTTTTGGTATTCCATCTTGGCTTTTCGGAATAACCGATAGAAGCATAGCTGCATTTGCCAATGGTTATTTATCTCCTATAGAAATATTTCAGCTATTTACAGCCTCTTTCTTTTTCGTGAGTTGGCTATATCTCAAGCCGGAAGAAAGCTTTAATAGGAATGATTTAGACCCCAGCCAATATGAAGAATATCTTGCTCGCACTCAAGCTAACAAGCTTCAATTAAAAAAGCGACACATGATTAGCCAAGAGTATATCTTACCTTTCCCTTATATTTGCCAAATCTATCATCTATTGAACTTAAAACATTTGGAAACAGTTCATAGGTTTAGCCTAAATAATCTTAAAATTCTTAGTATTAGCGAGTTTCAAACTACAAGTGCTGGTGGTAAAATCACATTTCAAACTATATTAGATTCGCCAGCTAATCCTCTGAGAATTTGGCGACAACCAACTGTAGAGGTGGATTTAATATTACATACTCCCTACACTGTAGAACTGAGTATTCCAGTCTACAATAACAAAAGGATAATTGTTATATTTCATGCTTTCCCTTTAAATCACTCAGAACATCAGTTGTTTATAGATATTTATAGTGATCTAGGGTGGCCAAAGCCATTGTTACAAATAATATTGCATTTTGCTTCTTGTTTAACACTCTTTGAAGATTTGCCATATCTGAGAGCTTTAACCGAAAAAAACATAGAGCGCTTATTCAATTTAAGTAGGACTTCAAATCACGAAAGTGCGTTGCTGTTTAAAAGGTTCGTTGAGCTATATGGTTCAAGTGGAGAAGCAACTAAATTACTTGAAGGAAGAGAAAAGAGTTAGGAATTTTAAAGAAGCTAACTCTTGATTTGATTTAGGGACTACCAAGAAATAAATCATCCAAATAAACGTAGACGCAAAGCGGCTTGCCGCAGAGAACACAGAGAGAAGAGAAATAGAGAGGATTTTTGCGTCAGTTTTGGGATATTTTTTTATTTGGAAGTCCCTTAGTTAAGCACGTGCTAGTAAGGGAGCAGCAGCTAGTAAGGTTTTGGTATAAGTATGCTGAGGATTAGCGAAAATCTGTTTTGTCAGACCGAGTTCGACAATTTTACCGCCATTCATCACGGCAATGCGATCGCACAAAAATCGAGCTAACCAAAGGTCATGAGTAATGAATAGATAAGTTAACTCAAACTCTTCCTTTAATTGCAACATCAAATCCAGCACTTGCGACTGGACGCTAGCATCTAGCATACTCACTGGTTCGTCGCAGATTAAGAGTTTCGGGTGAGTAATCAAAGCACGAGCGATCGCAACTCGTTGCTGTTGTCCCCCAGACAAATCTGATGGATATCGCTCATAATACACTTCTGGCGGCGTTAACCCAACTTTATTTAGCATCCACAAAACCTGTTCTTTTGCCTTGGCAGGATTGGCAAGATTGTGGATAAATAAAGGATCGGCGATACTTTGTCCCACTGTCATCGCTGGATTGAGACAAGCATGAGGGTCTTGAAAAACCATTTGTATTTGTCGCCGTGAGGAACGAATTTCTTGACGAGATAGTTTAGTTAAATCCTGTCCTAAAAACTCAACTTTGCCACTAGTGGGGCGAATTAGTTGCAAAATTGTTCGTGATAGTGTACTTTTTCCACAACCTGATTCCCCGACTAAGCCGAGAATTTCTCCTGAATAAATATCTAGGTTGATCCCATCTACTGCTTTAATTGTCTGTGTTTGTGTATTAAACAGTCGTTCGATAAAGTTAGGTTCTATGGTGTAGTGTTGCTTGAGTTCTGTGACACTCAAAATTGGGGATTGCTGATTAATAATCGGTAATTGCTTTTCTGCATCATTGGCAATGATCAATTCTCCATCATCATTTACTGCTTGAATATGTAAAGCTGCTTTTAAGAGTGATCGCGTATATTCATGTTGAGGTTGCCTAAACACGGTTTCTGTAGCACCCATTTCAACCATCTTGCCGTTGTACATCACGCCAATGCGATCGCAATACTCAGCCACCATTGCTAAATCATGAGATATCAGCAACAATCCCATGTTTTCTTCACCGCACAGGCGAGTTAATTCTTGCAATATCTGCGCGGAGACGGTGACATCTAAACTGGTGGTGGGTTCATCGGCAACAATTAACTTGGGGTTGAGAAGTAAAGCTAAAGCGATCGCTACCCTTTGGCGCATCCCACCGCTAAACTCATGAGGAAACTGATTCCAGCGACTAGCAGGAATATTCACCTTTGCCAAGGTAGCAAGTGCTTTTTCTTTCGCTTCCCGCGTTGATAATTGTGGTGAGTGCGCCTGGAGAGTTTCGATACAATGTTTACCAATAGTCATCAACGGATCGAGGCGTGTCATGGGATCTTGAAAAACTAAGGCGATCGCTTCTCCCCGAAATTTCCGCAACTGGTTAGGTGTCAAGTCAAACACTGACTGTCCTTGAAATATCACCCGTCCCTGAACACGACTAGAGGGTGGTAGTAAACGCATTACTGCCCGTCCGATAGTTGACTTACCACAACCCGACTCCCCCACCAATCCCATTCTTTCACCTGGTTGCAAGGTGAAAGATACATCATCAACCGCCCAGCTTGCTTCTTCTCCACTCCGTTGAGGATAGGCAACTCGCAGATTTTCGATACAGAATAAGGCTTCACTCATAGTTTAGTTATCAGCCCTGAGCTACCAGTTTTTATAATTTCAAATTTAGGATAGTCTATCAAATTAAGTATTAGACCTGTTTTATAAAACTTACCTAAACGTAGCCAAACTTGATTTAGTGTACCCGTAGCGATCGCAATAAATTTCCAGTCTTAGCAATTAGAGACAGTTATCGATATTCTTGATAAGCACTGCTAAAGTTGATACAGCACACAACTATGATGTTATAAGTGCAAAATTTAAATCTGTAGGAACTAGAATCAAAATTAAGTCAGTAAATCAGGATTTTCAAGTTAATATTATGGAGCAAAATCAGCCAGAACAGCGCCGCGCTGCCGATCAAGTGTTTCAAGAATCCCTCGAACAGTTAGAGGATATCTTACAAGAAAATTCGACTGAGGAAGAGGAGATACCCCAACTGCATACTAGTAATTTCACTGAAGCTGAACTCGATCAAGACTTGATAGATATTGATTTAGCGGCTCTTGAAGACGCGGTTGCTGATATTGAAAAATATCTCGAAGAAATAACAAAAACCCAATTGGGGTAAAAAGTTAGTTAAAATTTATTACTGACAAATTAGTTGCCGTTGAGCTTCGTACAACATTAAAGCAGCTGCGATCGCTACATTCAAAGATTCCACTCCAGGACTCAAAGGAATTCTGACTTGCTGATCTGCGATCGCTGCTAAATCTGCTGACAATCCAGCACCTTCATTTCCCAGTAAAATCAGACTGGGTTTTCGCCAGTCTACTTCCCAATAAGTTAAAGTCGCGCTAGGTAAGGTTGCTACTACCTGCATTCCTGCTTGCTGACTTTGTTGGACTGTCGTTTTCAAATCTTCGGTTACGGCTATTGCTAGGCGGAACCATTGCCCTGCGGAAGCACGCAGAACTTTAGGACTATCTAAATCTACGCTATCTCCACTGACCCACAACCCCGATGCTCCAGCTGCGGCAGCAGTGCGAATCATTGTACCCAGGTTGCCGGGATCTTGTATTGTTTCTAAAGCTAGCACTAAACCAGTCAATGGTACTTGAGTTTGGCGTTCCCTGCGTTTTGCCGTTGCCACCACCCCATCTGGTTGAACTGTAGTAGCGATCGCATCCAAGACTTCTCTACTGACAATTTCGGCGCGATCGCATCGGCTACAAGCTTCATCCCACAGCAAAGGATGGGCTGCTTGCCAATCTGGGGTACAACACACGGTTTCTAGTGGGTAATTCACCGCACAAGCCTCTTCTAACAGGTGTGTCCCTTCTAGTAAAAATAACTGCTGTTTGTGCCGCTCCTTGGTGGAGTGCAGTTTGCGAATTTGCTTAACTAGAGAATTTTGTAAACTGGTCAACACAATTTTGGATTTTGGATTTTGGATTTTGGATTTTGGATTAATCTAAAATCGGCAATCTAAAATCCAAAATTAATATGCGGAACCCGGGACTTGAACCCGGAAGCCTTGCGGCACTAGAACCTGAATCTAGCGCGTCTGCCAATTCCGCCAGTTCCGCTGGCACTTTTAACTTATCGACAATTTCCTATTATTGCGTAATTTTCTACCTTTGTCAAGTAAAAATCTAACGCCTAGTTAATAATCTCAGACTGGAAACGAGTCTGATGATTCAAGCGATCGGTCAAATCAAAATATTAACTGAAACAATACAGCATTGATTTTTAGAGAATACTTAAGTTATTTTACTGAGTATTTAATTTTGCTTAAAACTACTAATTCTTCGTTATTTTTTATTAAATTTTTCAAAAGCTCAAAAGCCTTGCTATGAATTGTTTTCAGCCTCTAATTTTCATCCAAAAAGCCATTTTTTTATGCAAGATGCTGCTTTAAAACGTGGACATTTTGAATCTTTACTGTAGAATCAAAACCAACTTCAAACATATAAAATACGTATTACTTTTGGAGGTAGGCTTATTAATCCTTCTACCAGCTTACCAGATGCCAAAATTGCTCCAGAAGCAGACTCCTCAGTCTTGCAAATTTGGGGTGGGCATCCTTTGCGAGGTCATGTGAAAATTAGCGGGGCAAAAAATGCAGCACTGGTAATCATGGCTGGAGCCTTGCTGTGTCCGGGCGATTGTCGTATCCGCAATGTCCCCTTGTTAGCGGACGTAGAGCGTATGGGTCAGGTGTTATTGGCTTTGGGTGTGCAATTAACACGACAAGGCGACATTTTAGACATCAACGCCAGCGAGATTAAAACATCAAAAGCTCCCTACGAACTAGTTACCCAGCTGAGGGCGAGTTTTTTCGCCATTGGAGCCATTCTGGCAAGACTAGGAGTAGCACAGATGCCATTACCAGGCGGTTGTGCTATTGGGGCAAGACCTGTTGACCTGCATGTTCGAGGACTGCAAGCAATGGGAGCGGAAGTACAAATTGAGCATGGCATTTGTAATGCCTACGTCCCTGGCAGTAGCCGGAGATTAAAAGGTGCGAAGATTTACTTAGACATCGCTAGTGTTGGAGCGACGGAAAATTTGATGATGGCGGCTACCCTGGCAGAGGGTGAAACGATCATCGAAAATGCTGCCAGAGAACCGGAAGTAGTCGATTTGGCTAACTTCTGTAATGCGATGGGAGCGAAGATTAAAGGGGCGGGGACTAGCAGAATTATTGTCGAAGGAGTCCCCAAATTGCATTCTGTTGACTACAGTATTATTCCCGATCGCATTGAGGCTGGAACATTTTTGTTGGCAGCAGCAATTACCCGCTCAGAACTTATCCTCTCACCAGTGGCTCCAGAACACCTTATACCAGTCATTGCCAAGCTGCGGGATATTGGAGTGACAATAATTGAGGACAAGCCTGAACACTTACGCATTCTGCCTGCGGAAACCCTCAAGGCAACGGATATTGAAACTCAATACCATCCAGGTTTTCCCACAGATATGCAAGCGCCATTCATGGCTTTGCTGACATTGGCAGAAGGCGACAGCGTGATTAACGAATCTGTCTTTGAAAATCGCTTGCGTCATGCCTCAGAGTTAAATCGCTTGGGGGCCGATATTCGTGTCAAAGGCAATGCTGCTTTCGTTCGGGGAGTACCAAAATTATCTGGCGCACCAGTATTAGGTACAGATTTACGAGCATCGGCAGCGCTAGTCATCGCCGGACTAGCAGCAGAAGGACAAACCACAATTCAAGGATTACAGCACCTCGATCGCGGCTACGATCGACTTGATGTGAAGTTGCAGCAATTGGGGGCTAAAATCCTCCGAGTGGGCGAAACATCAGCAGATGCAGAAGTTGCTCCCACCATCAGCAGCTTGTCAAGTTGAAATTGATTTGGTTAAAACTGACGCTGGGATGAGGGAGATAAGTTCACTAGGGGTGTAGGGGTATAAGGGTGTATTGGCTCTGGTGCGTTGGACGAGGATTGAAACCTCGTCCAGCGCGGTCGTCCCAAGGAACGGGGCTTTTAAAGAGAGGGGTTGTAGGTGTTGCCTCTTTTTTCCCTACACCTCGACACCCGCCCCAACGGGGCTTGGTAAAACTTTCCCTCCCTGCTTCCCTTCATTTCCCCATCTATACCTTGCGATCTGCTAAATTCTCCTGATAGATAGAGGCTTTTAAGCTTTGTTAATATCTTTTTTTGATGAATATTCAGGAAAAATCTGTGTTGGCTGTTACAATATTGTTAAGAAAAGTTGCCCGTTGCATTTTGGGAACGCGCAATTGGGTTTTAACTCTCTTGAGAAGACAACGCAAAAAAACATTTTCTAGACCAGCTGTGGGAGGCTGGTCTTTTTGTATTAAAGGTAGTTTAGGATTCGTATTTGATTTTTGAAAAAACTCAGTACACGTCTATTCCCTGTTCCCTCTCTATAGAAGCTACGGTGTACACACAAGTCCTAAAAACCTTGTTTGATAAGACTTTCCTCGTTCCCAGTCTCCGACTGGGAATGCATTCATTGAGTCTCTGACTCAATATCTGACTTGAGGCAGAGCCTCTAAATCAGGCATTCCCATGCAGAGCTTGTGTTCGAGAGCAACGAGAAAACAATGAAAAATCAAGCTTTTTTCGACTTATGTATACACGGTAGCCCTATACAAGTAAGTTCAGTAATCAAATCGGATTCCTATATTGTTCTGAGATATTAAGACCAGCAAAAATACTGACCTTTATTTTTGATATCACACACAAAATAAAAGACGCAAATTTATACTTTGCGTCTTCTTTTAAGATTTTAAAAATTAGAAAGTGAATGTGGTTCTCACCGTACCAATCACGATATCGTCGTTTTGATTGTTATGATCTGGTGCTGTCAGCCAGATAACTCCTGGGGTGATGCTGATATTGTCACTCAGCTTATATTGATAGAAACCTTCAATGTGATATGAAGTGTCTGGATCTTTGTTGATGCCTGCATTGCTGAGAGAACTGCTTACACTGGTAACTTTAGGTTCCATACCCACAATAATGCCTGCAATGTTACCTGTTTTACCAAGATCAGGGAAAGCTAGGGTAACGGCATAGTTCCAGATGTCAGCATCGCCAGGAGTAACCGAAAGAATGCGAGCTTTAGTAAAGCCAGCCCAACCGCCAATCACAAATTTTGAGCTAGGTTGAAAGGATGCTTCTATACCGTAGGAGTTACTAGAAGCATTCTGCAATATGTTATTGGCATTATTACTACCACCACTACCATTGGCAAAAAAAGTATTGTTGTAGGCGTTAAGGTAGGTTAAACCAAGGGTAATTTGGTTGGTAGGCTTAACAGTTAACTGCGCCATAGCACCATAAGCACCATTGAACAGTCCAGAGCCTAGCTGAGGGTTAGCAGCATCATTTGCTAAATACCCCAAGCTTAGTTCCAGCTTATCGCTGAACTCGTGTTTGATTCCGATACCAGTACCATTGGCTAGATAATAAATTGGGTTGCGAGTCCCAAAATGGGAAAGGGCACCAGTACCACCATCCCCATCTAGGTATGGGTTGACTGTGTTAGTGAAATCATCAATTGCACCTGCATTTGCTTCCAAGGTGACGTTTGTTTTCTTACCAAGAGGGAACTGATACAACAACGCATCTATCACAACTCCATTACTGTTGTTACCACCAGCAAATCGGAAGTCACCTTCTGGTGTAAAGGTAGCAGTCTGAGAGAAGGCGTCTAAGTTTGTTGCCTGAAGTCTTGTTCTGAGTAAATCTTTACCTGTGAAACTGGTGTCGAGGTTCAGACGCACCCGATCTGCAAGGACAGCATTTTGGTTGACTTCTTGACCATTAACTGTGTTTCCACTTACGACACTGGCGATCGCAATTACCACTTCTCCATTCAGTTTGGTTGTGGTTGAAAACTGATGTGCCTCCAATTCCGCAGTACGTGTTTCTACTGCATCCACCCGACCTCGGAGTGTCGCTAGTTCTGCTGAAAAGTTTTCTTGCAGCTTTTGTAATTTGGCTAAATCTTCTTTTGTCACCAAATCAGCTGTGCCAGTGGCTATTAGTTCGTTAACCCGATCCAGACAAGCATTCAAACCAGCAGCAAACTCATATCGCGTTAATGCCCGATTACCACGATAGGTGCTATTTGGGTAGCCTGCAATACAACCATAGCGCTCTACCAACGATTGTAAGGCTTGGAATGCCCAGTCTATAGTTTGCACATCAGATAACTGAGACACTGAGTTGACTTGCGCCATTGTCTGATCTTTGGTGCTTGGACTAGCTGAAACTTGTGGTTGATTGATTTCAGAGGTGCTAGATGTTTCACCTGCAAATACAGCCGTATTTACAAATAGCATTACACCGCAGACTGCTGGACTAACTAGCAGATATTTACAGAATTTTTGCATTTTTCTCCTCACACTGATCTCCAACTCACACCCAAACCACGTTTTTTCAAACGTATATTTTATGAGAATATTTCTCAGTAATCTTATCAGAAGTTAGCAACCTTTTTGAGAAAGAAGTCAAGAAATCTTAATTACTCAGGGAAAACTAAATTACAAAGGACTGTAGCATCTGAAAAAGTTTGGTTGTTACTCATTACACAGGAAATCTAGAATGATATTATTTATTTTGAATGAGAATGAGAATTATTCTAGTATAGAATTTAAAATAGCTCTCATTGTCAATGGGAACTGTGACATAGGTAGAGCAAGCATCGGTTTTGAGGAGAAAACACCGTGATTGTAAATTGCAGAGGACTTAGAACTGGCAGGCAAAGAAGCGGCATCTTGCCCATCGTTGCTGTGCTAATGTTGTCGATGGCTACCGGCTGTAGCCAATCGAACCCGAATCAGGGAAAAACTTCCGAACAGTCGCCAAAAGTGCAAGAAGTTGCTTCTACCCCACCGATGCAGTCGGGAAAAACTAAAGTAGTGACGACATTTTTGCCGATATATTTGTTTACTAAGGCGGTAGCTGGAAATGTCGCAGATGTAGAAATTTTAGTGCCGCCGGGTACGGAGGTACATGAATATCAAGCGACACCAGAAAATGTTAAAGCGATCGCTACTGCCAATGTGTTAGTAAAAAACGGTTTAGGTTTGGAGGAATTTCTGGAAGGTACTGTCAAAAATGCTCAAAATCCCAAATTAACTGAAATTGATGCAAGCATTGGTATTAAACCCTTAAATGAAATTTCACCTGTTGTCAAAACAGCGCAAGATGAAAAAGACCACGACCACCTCCAAGGTAATCCTCACGTTTGGTTAGATCCTGTTTTGGCAAAACAGCAGGTAACAAATATTCGAGATGGATTAATTGCTGCCGACCCTGCAAACAAAGCTACTTACGAAGCAAATGCTACGGCTTATATTAAAGAATTAGAAAGTTTAAATAACGAATTTCAGCAGACTTTGCAAAAAAATCCCAGTTGCACCTTTATTACTTTTCATGATGCGTTTCCATATTTAGCTAAACGCTACAATCTCAAGCAAGTTGCAGTGGTACAAATTCCCGAAGATCAACTTTCACCAACAGATGTACAAAATGCAATCAATGCTGTTAAAAAATACAAAATTAAAGCTTTATTTAGCGAACCAGGAGTAGATAATAAACTGCTGGTCAGCCTATCCGAAGACTTGAAATTAACTTTGCATCCTCTGGATTCTCTAGAAACTGGCGAAACTGATCCGCAGCATTATTTTAAAGCGATGAAAGCTAATTTAAAAATCTTGGACACCTCCTGTAAATAAGTTGTAATTTATCCTTTACTAATAACTAATGACCAATAATATTTTAAAAGTAGAAGGTTTAACTGTTTACCAAGGCAGCCATCTAGCGGTTCGAGATGTTTCCTTTGAATTGTTGCCAGGAACAGATACAGCCATCGTTGGCCCCAATGGTGCTGGTAAAAGTACTTTGGTAAAAGCGGTTTTAGATTTGATACCTCGAAGTGCTGGGACGATTGAAATATTGGGTCGTCCAATTACCAGACTGGGGCATTTACGCCACACGTTGGGCTATATGCCACAAAACTTCATTTTTGACCGTAGCTTTCCCATTTCTGTTAGGGAATTAGTAGGGTTGGGATGGACTAAGGAAGGGAAAAAAAAGAATTCATTTTTCTCCAGCCTATGGAAACAAGACCGAGAAAAATCGGTAGCAGTAACAGAAGCTTTACGGCGGACTGATGCTTATCATTTACAGCATCAAGCTATTGGTACTCTTAGCGGCGGTCAACTCAAGCGGGTTTTATTGGCTTATTGTTTGGTAATGCCTCGGAAGCTGTTGGTACTAGATGAAGCCTTTGCTGGTGTTGATGTACAAGGTGCAGCAGATTTTTATGCTTTGCTAAATGAATTAAAACGGGAAGAAGGTTGGACAGTATTGCAAGTTTCTCACGATATTGATATGGTAAATCGCCATTGCGATCGCGTGCTTTGCCTTAACCAAAGCATTGTTTGTACTGGTAAGCCAGAAATTGCCCTTTCACCACAAAACCTGTTAGCAACCTACGGCCCAGGTTTCAGCCGCTACCAGCACCAACATTAATGCCCATAAGTATGAATTTCTTCAATGATTGTCAGATACCTTGGCTTGCGATCGCCAATAATATTAATGACTTGGTAAGCTTATTAACATTCCCCTATATGCAGCGTGCGATCGTCGGTGCTGCCTTGATGGGAATACTTGGCGGGATGTTGGGTAGTTTTGTCACCTTGCGCCAGTTATCATTTTTCAGCCATGCGGTTGGTCATGCAGCACTCGTAGGTGTGGCATTAGGCGTGCTGCTACAGATAAATCCTACTTGGATGCTGTTACCTTTTACCTTGTTTTTTGGTGTTATTGTTCTTTACTTTATTGACAAAACCGATTTAGCTAGCGATAGCGTACTTAGCATAGTGCTATCTGGGGCATTAGCGATCGGTTTAATTCTCACGAGCCAAATTAAAGGCTATCGTGGCAACT
The DNA here is from genome assembly GCF_036916985.1 of Nostoc sp. Classification (GTDB taxonomy): domain Bacteria; phylum Cyanobacteriota; class Cyanobacteriia; order Cyanobacteriales; family Nostocaceae; genus Nostoc. Next base: position 28,729 of record NZ_JBALFD010000030.1, on the reverse strand, counting down.
TGATGGCTGTGCTGTTTGGGGATATTCTAGCGATCGACACCACAGATTTGGTTTTGACGTTGGTAGTACTTGTGGGAGGTAGCATATTTTTACTATCAACCATGCGGCAGCAAATTTTATTGACCCTTAATCCAGATGTAGCACAAGTTCAAGGTGTTCCCGTCCAATTGTATCGTTACACTTTTGTGGTCTTGCTTTCACTCGCCGTTGCTGTCGCGATTAAAGCTGTTGGTGTTTTATTGGTGAACGCCTTTTTAGTTATTCCCGCCTCCACCGCTAAACTGATGAGTCACCACTTTAGCCACTTTCTAGCTATGTCGGTGATAGTTGGTTCCATTAGCAGTATTGCTGGAATTATGGTGTCCGGTCTTTTCAACCTGGCTTCTGGCCCAAGTATTGTTCTTGTCCAGTTTCTACTATTTGTAGCCGTTTTCATTTGGTTCAAGTTGAAATTGAAAACTGCATAAATCTTTTTTCTCCAAGGGCTTGCTATATTTTTAGATGTTTGCTACATTAAATAATCGTGGCTCACAAAAGCCCCAGCCGGGATAGCTCAGTTGGTAGAGCAGAGGACTGAAAATCCTCGTGTCACCGGTTCAAGTCCGGTTCCTGGCACTTTTAAGACCGAATATCAAGGGATTTTGACCAAAAGTCATAAATTTTGGTTAGGCAAGGTTTAGTCACAAGATTTTACCGCTTTTACTGCTTTTAATAAGCCAAAAGGTGAGGAAGCTGGGGGCGAACGTTATTATTCGCCATCATTTCAAAAGCTCTTAATCACATTCGTAAACTCGCGGAGTTTTTTCATATTTAGCCTGCTGCTTTTTTTGAATCATAACAGGGAAAACTTTACAGATCCTCATTGCGTATGTGTAGACTTGACAGAAAGCCAACTGATGTAGCAAGATTCATTTAAATCCCTTTCGTCCCACATCTCGCAGTGGGTAGGAGGCAATGCATGATTGGCAGTATTTCTTTAACCACGATCGCAGCAATTTAAATCAAGGCACTTACCGCATCTTTGAGCCGGAGTGGAAAGCAGAGATTCTCCACTGGTTCAGCCAAAAGGATGTAGATAAGCAGCAGAAAGAAGATTTTATCCAAGCTTTAATAGATTTTGATGACAGTTGCGGCGATTTTTATCGGTATCGCGCCTACTTTTTGGCGGCTGAGGCTTTATCCCAGTTCCCAGAATCTAGTTTGGGTGATGCAATTGTAGAACAGCTACTCAAATGGAGTTATGCTTATTTTCGGCAAGATAAACGAGATTGGCAGATATTACCAAAACCATTGGTGAATACAGCTAGAAAAACGCTGGAATTAACCGACAGAAAACGGGTAATTGCTGCTTTTGTGCATTTGGTTCATACTACAGAAAGTCGTTCAATTCTCCGAGTTGCAGCCGAGAAATTAGGAACACTCGATCCGGGTAATAAAAGTGCGATCGCAGCCTTGGCTTTGATGCCGATTACTGAGGAGAGATACGGATACCAGAGAAGTTCTAGTCTAAGCAAAATCGCCGTTGGTAATGAAACTGCGATCGCTGTTCTAGTTAATGACATTAAAAATATACCAGATCGGAAAATTTGCACGCATGGAATTACAGCTTTGGGAGATATCGCTGACGGCAATCACGCTGCGATCGCTGCATTAGTTCACCTTGTAGAGACTACCCTGAATAAGGACAATTGTTCCAATGCGATCGCAGCTTTGAGAAAAATTGCAGTGGGTAATCAAACTGCGATCGCAGCCCTTGTCAAATTCTTACAGATAAACCAGGGTGATAGAATCTGTTTTGATGCAGTTCAAGCTTTGTGGCAAATTGATCCTGGTAATGCAGCTGTACTCAAGAGTTTAGTCCACATTCTCGAAACTTCTGCGAATACATCTCTTATAAATCGCGCGGCGACATATCTACTGGAAATTGAGCCAGAGAATAAAACTGCGATCGCGACTTTATGCCAAATAATGGAAATAAATCCTTATCAAGATGAATCAATCTTGACGGATGCAGTTCAAAATTTAGAACAACTCAATCTAGAAAACAAATTGATTAAAGAGAAGCTCAACGAAGTTATCTCTACTCTGATCCAATTTATTCAAATCTATCAACAAGATGATGACAATAAAGACTGCTTCAGCAACAAAGCCACTATTCGGCTACCCTATGAATCCTGTCTTTTGGATATAGCTGATAGTTTGACAAAAATCCTCCAAAAAGAACATTTACCACAAGTAGTCATAACCCTAAAAGACTATCTAAGTAAACAGTTCTACAAAAACAGTTCATATCGCTACGAAGCCGTATTTAAAATCATCTGGCATTGTGCTGAAAATCTAACTTACCCAGATTTCCATAAAGCAATCAACTAAACAACAAGCGCAGAATTCTTATCTTCCTCCGCGTACCTCTGCGCTTCCCTCCGCGTCCCTTTGCGTTAAAAAACAATCTCCTCCCTCATCCTCTCCTCCAACACATCCAACAACCCATCCACATCCTTCCCAACTTCCTCAAAACAAATCGGTGGTGCAGGTTCCGGTGCAAACTGAATTAACTTAATTTCCCCCTTCCCAATCCCAATCATCACAACTTCCACATCCGGCTTGTGATTCTCCACAATCCCCAAAATTTCCTGAAGCCGATTCTCAACCCTAATATTTAAATTCTCTATCTGTTCTTTCGGACAATAAACAAAATGCGGCGTTGGTTGCAAATCAATACCAACAGTACCCTGACTGTCACCATTTGCTAACCACAATCCCCAAAACAGCGCCGCCAATTCCTGCTGATTTGCTTTGACAAACTTATCCAACTGGCGACGCCACTTAGTATCACCTGATTCTGGTTGACTATTACCAAAAAACATAAATAATTCGTAATGAAGACACAGACAATAGGCGAAACTTATCTCAAACCTGACTGTACACGCCAGAGGCCGGAATAAATACCGTCTTTCTCCAGCAATTGCTCATGGGTTCCCGACTCTACTAATTTCCCATGTTCCATGACATAAATGCAATCGGCATTGCGGATGGTGGAAAGACGATGAGCGATCGCAATTGTAGTTCTATCTACTGTAATCCGTTCTAGTGATCGCTGGATTGCCGCTTCTGTTTCATTATCCACCGCCGAGGTAGCTTCGTCTAAAATCAGAATGGGGGGATTTTTCAAGACTGCGCGTGCGATCGCAATCCGTTGTCTTTGTCCACCAGATAACTTTTGTCCTCTTTCCCCCACAATTGTCTCATAACCTTCGGGCAATTCAATAATAAATTCGTGCGCCTCGGCTATCTTCGCTGCCGTGATGATTTCTTGCTCTGTAGTTTCAAAGCTACCATAGGCAATATTCTCCGCTACAGTGCCATGAAATAGAAACACATCTTGACTCACCAAACCGATGCAGCGCCGTAAATCTTGCAAATTCAAACTTTGCAAATCAATACCATCCAGAGTAATGCTTCCCGCTTGCACTTCGTATAACCGCAGCAAAAGTTTGACTAAAGTGCTTTTACCAGAACCAGTTGAACCGACAATTGCAATGGTTTTTCCCGCCGGAATATCCAAAGACAGATTTTTAATCACTGGAAATCTATCTTTATAGGCAAAATAAACATTGTTAAATTGCACTTCACCGCGCACTTCATCTATAGGTAACGCCACATCACCTGTATGAATAGCGATAGGAGTATCTAATAGATTCATGACTCGATTAGTAGAAGCCATTGCCCTTTGATATTGGTCAAAAGTTTCGCCTAATCTAGTTAAAGGCCACAGCAATCGCTGGATTAAAAACACTAATACGCTGTAAGTACCTACAGACATTGTTCCCGAAACCGCTGCCATCCCGCCATACAAAAGTAATGCCGTGAACCCCACCAAAATCAGCATCCGAATTAGCGGGACAAAAGCAGCAGAAAGAGTAATTGCCTTAGAATTACTGTGGCGATAAGCATCACTATCTAATTCCAAACGAGAGGCTTCATAAGCTTCAGATGTGAAGCTTTTAATAGTAGTAATTCCGCTGATATTATTTGACAACCGCGAATTGAGAAAACCTACCTTTTCGCGGACATCAGCGTAGCGAGGTGCAAGTAATCGTTGGTAGGCAAAAGAACCCCAGAGGATAAATGGCATCGGGGACAAAGCCATCCAAGCTACACTAGGAGCCAAAATAAAGAAAGCAGCGCCAATAATTAGAACAGTTGCGGAAACTTGGATAATATCATTCGCTCCCCCATCCAAAAACCGCTCTAATTGGTTAATATCATCACTGAGGATAGACATTAAACCGCCAGTGCTGCGTTCTTCAAAATAAGCCAATTCCAACTCTTGCAAATGTTTGTATGCATCCAAACGTAAGTCATGTTGAATATTCTGAGCCAAATTCCGCCAAAGTCGAGCGTAGGCGTACTCAAAAACAGATTCGAGTATCCAAATGATCACAGTCAGGAAGGAAATAATCAAAAATTGTTGAAAGACATCCCGTACCCCTAACTGTGCAATTATGGAATCCTGTTGCTTAACTACCACATCCACTGCCACGCCAATTAAGCCGGGTGGTGCTAAATCGAAAAATTTATTGAGGGTAGAATAAGTAGTCGCCAGCCAAATTTGTTTACGATACTGGTGTCCATAGTCCAGCAAACGCTGGAGAGGATGCGCTGAATGTTTACGCCTTCTTGATGCCCGATGAGATTTTAATACAGTAGCCACAGCTTTTTGCGATTTTGTGTCACTGATATTACCACGGAACAAAGTCTTGAGTCCTAAGTCCTGAGTCTGAAGATTGATTCAGACAGACTAGTGAGAAACTTAAATTGGTGACTGGGGACTGGGGACTGGGGATTGGGGACTGGGAAAAGGAGACAATAAGTAGAATAATCACTCTTAACTCCTAACTTCTAACTCTTAACTACTAACTCTTAACTCAGCACTCAGCACTCATATTGGAGAAAGGAATTTGAAAAATCAGCAATTGGGTAATTGGCAGACCACAGTTTTCGGAATTGTGTTAGCAATACTAGTGATTATCGGGCTAAATTCCTTTATCATTATTAACCCAGGACAAGCAGGAGTAATTAGCATCTTGGGTAAAGCGAGAGATGGCGCTTTATTAGAAGGGATTCACGTGAAACCGCCTTTTATCACTGTGATCGATGTGTATGATTTAACAGTGCAAAAATTTGAAGTACCAGCAGAGAGTTCTACTAAAGATTTGCAAAATTTATCTGCGAGATTTGCAATTAACTTTCGCCTCGATCCGATAAAGGTAGTTGAAGTTAGAAGAAAACAAGGAACCTTAGAGAATATTGTCTCAAAAATCATTGCCCCTCAGACACAAGAAGCATTTAAAATTGCCGCAGCTAGAAGAACAGTAGAAGAAGCAATTACCAAAAGAAGTGAATTGAAAGAAGACTTCGATCAAGCCTTAGGCGATCGCTTAGACAAATATGGGATAATTGTGTTAGATACTAGCGTAGTTGATTTAGCATTCTCGCCAGAATTTGCCAAAGCAGTTGAAGAAAAACAAATTGCTGAACAGCGAGCGCAAAGAGCGGTTTATGTAGCACGTGAAGCCGAACAAGAAGCACAAGCAGACGTGAATCGCGCTAAAGGTAGAGCAGAAGCTCAAAGACTCTTAGCAGAGACACTCAAAGCCCAAGGAGGACAGTTAGTTCTACAAAAAGAAGCAATTGAAGCTTGGAGAAGTGGCGGCGCTCAGATGCCGAAAGTCCTCGTTATGGGTGGTGACTCAAAAAGCGGCGTTCCCTTCATATTCAATCTTGGGAATGTTCAAAATCAACCTTAATTAGAGTCAATAATACTTAGTCAGTTGGGCTAGTCCCAACTCAAACACAACAGAAAAACCAACAAGATAAAAATCGAAGTTTATGTCAACCTCCAATCCTCAAAATCTCACCGCCGAAGAAGCGAAAAAATTACTGAACAAATTCAACTGTTTAGACATTGCTCCTATCCTCGACTCATCAGAAAAAGTAGTAATTCGTAATGCCTTAATTTTGCTCACCAAGCTTGCTGATTACCAAATTTTAGGAATTTGCGCTGATACAGCAGAAGAAGGAATATTGGCAATGAAAACCTATTCTCTGGCTTTAGGTTATGAACCACCAGATAATTTACTTACACCAGAAGGTCCAGTTTATATCAAATTAAATGGTAAAAATGGTCTGTGTTATCTTGATTCATACTCTGGACATCATCGTGGTGTATTAGTATCTTGCCAGTCTTACCACGAAGATGGAATCAACGAAATGTATGGACATCTACCCTTGGATTTATTTGTATAGAATTCGGCAATGCATAATGTAGGTAAGGTATGAGCCTTGCCTACTCACTAATGAAAAATAATTAACGACTTCAATCTTATGAGTATTATTACACTACAATCAGTCAAAAAAGACTTTGGCATCAAAGAGATTTTAAAAGATGCTAGCTTTAGCATTGATGCTACCGATAAAGTTGGTTTAATTGGTACTAATGGTTCTGGTAAATCAACTCTATTAAAAATGATTGCTGGTTTAGAATCCATTGATAGCGGGCAAATTTTAATCAACTCCGGTTCTAAAATTATCTACTTACCCCAGCAGCCAGATTTAGATGAGAATCACACAGTTTTAGAGCAAGTTTTCGCCGACAGTGGCGAACATATTGCTTTGGTGCGTGAGTATGAAGAACTTTCTGATAAATTGGTTCACTATCCAGATGATAGTCAACTGATGTCTCGTCTTTCTGTGGTGATGCAGCAGATGGATACAAATGATGCTTGGGAACTAGAAACTAATGCCAAAATTATCCTGACAAAATTAGGAATCTCTGACTTTGATGCCAAAATAGGCACTTTATCTGGAGGTTATCGCAAGCGCATTGCTTTAGCATCAGCCTTGCTATCAGAACCCGATGTTTTGCTGATGGATGAGCCGACAAACCATCTTGATGCTCTTTCTGTAGAATGGTTACAAAGTTATTTAAATCGCTATCGCGGCGCATTGTTTCTCATCACCCACGATCGCTACTTTCTAGATCGCGTTACCAATCGGATTATTGAAATCGACCGAGGCGACATTTACACTTATACAGGTAACTACTCATATTACCTCGAAAAGAAAGCTTTAGCTGAAGAATCTGCCGTCAGTAGTCAACGTAAACATCAAGGCTTGTTGCGCCGCGAGTTGGAATGGCTCAAAAAAGGGCCAAAAGCCAGAAGTACCAAGCAAAAAGCGAGAATTGACCGCGCTCACGCTCTGCGGGATACTGAATTTAAACAAGTTCAGGGTAAAGTTGATATTTCGACAGTTGGTCGTCGCATTGGCAAAAAAGTTATTGAATTAAATAACGTTTCCAAAGCCTATAATGGGCGCACCCTAATTAATAATTTCACCTACGAATTTAGTCCAGAAGACCGCATCGGCATCATCGGCGCTAATGGTGCTGGTAAATCCACTTTAATGGATATTATTACTGGTCAGATTCAGCCAGATTCAGGTATTGCGGAAATTGGGACTACAATTCACATCGGTTATTTTGACCAGCATTCGGAAGAATTGCTCACAGCCTTAAACGAAAATCAGCGCGTGATTGACTACATCAAAGAAGAAGGTGAATTTATCAAAATTACCGATGGGACTCAAATTAGTGCTTCGCAAATGTTGGAGCGGTTTTTGTTTCCTGGTAATCAACAATATGCCCCAATTAATAAACTTTCTGGTGGTGAAAAACGCCGTTTATTTCTATTGCGGGTGTTGATGGGTGCGCCCAATGTCTTAATTTTAGATGAACCGACAAACGATTTAGATGTGCAGACATTGGCAGTACTAGAGGATTATTTAGAGGATTTTGTCGGGTGTGTAATTGTAGTTTCTCACGATCGCTACTTTCTTGATCGCACCATCGACACAGTATTTTCCTTTGAGGAAGGCGGTAATCTCCGGCAATATCCAGGTAATTACTCGATTTATCTAGACTATAAGAAGGCTGAAGAGGCACAGCTACAGGCTGCTAATGCTAAGGAGAAGCCGAAAAATGTTGAAACCCAAAATGGTGCGGCTTCACCCAAGGATGTAGAGAATACCAAGCGGCGGAGGTTATCTAATTGGGAGAAAAAAGAATTTGAGCAGTTGGAAGGTAAAATTGCCGAGTTAGAGGCTGAGAAAGCGGAAACCGAGAAAACGCTGGCGAATGTCTCACCGGGGAATTATAGCCAAGTGCAGAAATTATACGATCATGTGGAAAAGCTCAAGCACGCGATCGATGTGGCGACTGAACGGTGGTTAGAATTGGCAGAGATGGAGTCTTGATTTTTTAACGTGATGTGAATTAAGACAGGAGACGCGATGAATCGCCGTCTCTACAAAAGACTGATTGTAGAGACGGCGATTTATCGCGTCTTTATGATGATTTATTCAGCGTAGGTGCGTTACAGGGTTCCGTTAACACACCTACCACTTCATCTTTTACTTTTGAGAATCGGTTTCCTCTTTTTTATCCTGCAAGCTACGAATTTTAACCAGCACTGAAATATATTGTTGAGTCATCCAAATCAACGCCTCAAGGGATGAGTTACCTTGGTCAATCTGGCTTTTAGCTTGGAAGCCAATCAAGAATAGTTGCATTGCCAGCAACAAAGCAATAACTTTACCGAGAACATCTTTTGACATTTGTTTCTACCCCAAAGAGTTGTTAAATACAGGTTCTCTTTGGGGTTGTGTCCCTAAGCAAATACCCCAATGTCGCTGAAAATGCCTTAGAATCTGGATTACATGAGTTTGGGGTGGTAGTTTCAACCTGGGGTAGCCCCAAACTTCTTACTCAACTTTTTGGATGTAATGCCACGAACTACCTATGGGCCTCAGATTCAAAAGCGAGTCAAGCGTCTGCTAGAGGCGTTGCTTTGTTTTGTTGATGGAGAATTTGAGGACGATAATTTTAAAATTGAGTCCGACTCGAAAGAAGCAGACAGCGCTAACCCCAAGCTGACTGTGCAGACTACGTTAGTCGTGTTGGAGTTGCTGACGCAAAAAGACAAATATTCTGGCAAGTTAACTAAGGTGCAAATTCGAGAAGCGCTGAATTTGCTGAAGGATTTTTTGAAGATTCTGGAAGATAACCGTCTGCAAACCAAGGGTGTTGAGGAATGGCACTTTACACTCAAGCTATGGTCAAGAGATAGGGAAAGGAACTTAAAACGGTTTGATGAGGCTTGGGAAAGTAGTAGACCAGAGAAATCGAAATTAAATAACCCCTCTCCAAACCTCTCCCCCACAGGGAGAGAGGCTTTGAATTTTCCCCATTCCCTTGTAGGGAAGGGGGTTAGGGGGTTAGGTAACACAAGTATATTTCAAGCGCCACCCTTACCCACATACTTTGTAGAACGCCCAGAGTACAGCGATGATTTAAAGACTCGTCTTTTAAATGGTTCATCGTCTGATAGTCGCACTTTAGTAATTACTGCGATTCACGGTTTGGGTTCCGTGGGCAAATCTACTTTAGCTGCGGCTTTAGCCCATGATGCAGAAATACAATCTCGTTTTTGTGATGGCATTCTTTGGGCAACGTTAGGTCAACAACCCAATGTGCTGGCTTTACTTAGTGGCTGGGTGCAAGCATTAGGAGACTATAGCTTTAAACCTACAAGTGTTGAAGCAACTTCCTCGCATTTGCGGACTCTGCTTTATGACAAGGCTGTGTTGCTGGTGGTGGATGATGCTTGGAATACTGAAGATGCACAAGCGTTTAATTTTGGTGGGGCGCGTTGTCAAGTTTTAGTAACTACTCGTGAAGGTCACATTGCCGATGCCTTAGCAGCCAACACCTACAGTCTGGATATAATGAAACCAGACCAGGCAATGGAATTGCTGACGAAGAAATTAAGACGCGAGATTACAGGCACAGAACGTCACTCAGCAGAAAATTTAGCCAAAGGTGTTGGTTATCTTCCCCTAGCATTGGAACTTGCAGCCGCCGAAGTTGCCTGTGGTACGACTTGGAATGAACTGTTGGCGGATATTCAGCAAGAAGTAGCCAGATTAACAAGTTTTGATCGACCGGAAGCCGAAGAAATTACTGATGAGGCTAGTTTAAAACGCCTGAGTTTAACCGCATCATTAAATTTGAGTGTCAAGAGAATGCCACCAGAAAAGCAGCAGCATTTCTCTTGGTTAGGGGTGTTGCCGGAGGATGTCAACATTAATAAGATGATGGCAGCAACGCTGTGGCAGATGGATAAGCGTGATGCTGCCAAGATGTTGCAATATTTACGGAATAAAGCATTGCTATTAACAGGAGTACCGCTTGCTGATGGTATGCCTACCTATCGCTTACATGACTTATTCCACGATTTAGCTTGTAATTTGTTAACTGCTCCCTCTAAGCCAAAGCGCCCAGGAGATTTGGCTGGGTTGGGTTTAAACCTTGCTGATGTTCACGCTGCTTTTTTAAAGAAGTATCGGCAGAAAACCCAGAATGGTTTATGGCATACTTTACTCGATGATCGTTACATTCATCAGTATTTAGTTTGGCATTTGGAAAAGGCTGGACAGTTAGAAGAGATTCACCAGTTATTGCGGGAAGAGTCTGCAACTGGAAGCAATGGCTGGTATGAAGTGCGAGAACAATTGGCACAAACTGGCGGTTACATCACAGATATTTCTCGTGCCTGGGAACTAGCAGAAGCGAATTGGACTGAATCAACGTTGCCGCAAGTTGTGAGTTTGCAGTGTCGCTATGCTTTGATTACAGCATCTCTGAATAGTTTGGCAGCTAATCTACCAGTAGAACTGCTAGTGGCGTTGGTCAAAAATAAGGTGTGGACTGCTGAACAGGGACTATCTTACGCTCTCCAAAACCCAGATCCATCTGATAAGGCTAGCTCGCTTATAGAGCTAGTCAAGTATTTGTCACCAAATATTAAAACAATAGCACTGCAAAAAGCGCTAACAACGGCAAGGGCAATTCAGGATGAGGAATATCGTGCCGATGCCTTGAGAGCTTTAGCTGATAAATTGCCAGAAGTGTTGCTAGAGGCACTGGCGGCGGCAAGAGCAATTCAGGATGAGCAGAATCGTATCGATGCCCTGAGAGCTTTAGCTGATAAATTGCCAGAAGTGTTGCTAGAGGCACTGGCGGCGGCAAGAGCAATTCAGGATGAGAAATATCGCGCCGATGCCCTTTGTACCTTAGCCAATCAACTACCAGAAGTGTTACCAGAAGCGCTGGTGGCGGCAAGGGCAATTCAGGATGAGGAATATCGTGCCGATGCCCTTTGTACCTTAGCCAATCAACTACCAGAAGTGTTACCAGAAGCGCTGGTGGCGGCAAGGGCAATTCAGAATGAGAAATATCGTGCCGATGCCCTTTGTACTTTAGCCAATCAACTACCAGAAGTGTTACCAGAAGCACTGATGGCAGCAAGGGCAATTCAGGACGAACAGGATCGTGTCAATGCGTTTTGTGCCTTAGCAGACAAACTACCAGCAGTATTGCCAGAGGCGCTAGTGATTGCGAGAGCCATTGAGAAGGAGTATCCTCGCGGCTATGCGATGAGAACTTTAGCAGAAAAGCTGCCAGAAGTATTGCCTGAAGCACTGGCTGCGGCAAGCGCTATGCAGCACAACTTTTCTCGTGTCTCTACTCTTGCTGCCTTAGCTAACAAACTGCCGCCAGATTTGTTGTCAGAAGCGCTAACGGCGGTAAGGGCAATTCAGGATGAAAAAGATTGCTTTGATGCTCTTTGTACTTTAGCAGAAAAGCTGCCAGAAGTTTTGCCTGAAGCACTGGCTATCGCCAGGATGATTACGGACGAGAAGGATCGCGCTGATGCTCTTTGTACTTTAGCCGACAAACTGCCAGAAGTTTTGCCTGAAGCACTAGTGATGGCGAGGGCGATTGAGTATGAGTATTCTCGCGTCTATGCTCTTTGTACTTTAGCCGACAAACTACCAGAAGTTTTGCCAGAAGCACTAGCGGCAGCCAGGATGATTCAGGAGGAGTACTTTCGCGCTTCTGTTTTTTCTACCTTAGCTGATAAGCTGCCAGAGTTGTTGCCAGAAGCACTAGCGGCAGCAAGAGCAATTCGGTATGAAGAGTTACGCGCTTCTACCCTTTCTACTCTAGCTGACAAGCTGCCAGAGTTGTTACCAGAAGCGCTAGCGACAGCGAAAATGATTCAAGATGAAAAATATCGTGCCGATGTGCTTTCTGCTTTAGCTAACAAACTACCCCCAGATTTGTTACCGGAAGCGCTATCGACAGCAAAAATGATTCAAGATGAAAAATATCGTGCCGATGTGCTTTCTGCTTTAGCCAACAAACTACCCCCAGAGTTGTTGCCAGAGGCGCTAGCGGCAGCGAGAATAATTCAGGATGAGAAATATCGTGCCGATGTGCTTTCTACTTTAGCCGAGAAACTGCCAGAGGTGTTGCCAGAGGTACTGGCGGCAGTGAAGACAATTCAGGATGAGAAATATTGCACCGATGAGCTTTCTGCCTTAACCGACAAAGTACCGCCAGAGTTGTTAGCAAAAGCGTTGGCGGTGACAAGAACAATTCCAGATGATAACTTTCGCGCTAATGTTCTTTCTGCTTTAGCCAATAAGCGGCCAGAAGTGTTGCCAAAAGTGCTGGCAGCAGCAAGGGCGATTCAAGATAGCAAATATCGCGCTCATGTACTTTCTAATTTAGTTTATCAATTATCAAATCTGTCAACAGTAGAACTTTTCCCTCTCTGGCAAGATACAGTACATGAGCTATCCCTTTGCACTCGTCCTACCTTGCTGCAAGATATTAAGGCGTTGTTTCCAGTTATCTTTGCATTAGGTGGTGAATTTGTAAAAGCAGAACTGGCCCGCGCTATTATAGATGTGGCGCGATGGTGGCGATGATTTAACAGTTATCAGTTCGTTAGACATTGCCTATTTACAGCTACTCAACCATCAAGCAGGTATCGAATTTACAAACTCTCTCTGGTGTCGATGAGTGAGCGATCGCAATTAGTCATAAAATCATCACAGAAATTGTCTAGACTGTCAATGAGCGATCGCCAGGGGTTATCTTTGGCCTTGTTTTCGTCTTTATTAGTAATGGTAGTATTTGATTGTTATTGTTGATCGCGCTATTAGCTCTCCATAAATAATACTGAATTTATGACCATACAAATTAATATTCAACTTCCAAATGATGTTTTTTCAGCACTCCGCACTAACCCAGAAACATTTGTTCAAGAGATGCGTTTAGCGGCTGCTGTCAAATGGTATGAAGTTGGTACACTTTCCCAATCTAAGGCTGCTGAAATTGCCGGAGTTAGCCGTCACCAATTTCTAGAAGCACTCGATCGCTATAATGTTTCACCCTTTCAAGTAACTCCTGAAGAATTAGCCCAGGAGTTAGCGCGTGACTAGACAATGGGTTGTAAATGCTTCTCCATTAATTGTACTGACTAAGATTAACCAAGTTCATTTGCTCTCAGAACTTTGTAGTCAAGTTGTTATTCCTAGCGGTGTTGTTCAAGAAATCTGCATTGCACCGGATAATGACCCTGCAAAACTCTGGATTTTGAATGAAGGAACTAGCTATATTCGAGATGTGGAACAAGTCGATCCAGTGATTGCTGCATGGGGTCTTGGTTTAGGAGAGAGTCACGTTCTCACCTGGATATATAACAATCCTGGCTATGAAGCAATTTTAGACGATCGCGCTGCAAAAACCGCAGCACTTGCTTTAGAGATACCTGTGCGGGGAACCCTGGGTGTTATTCTACTTGCGAAACGGGAAGGTAAGGTAGAAGCCGCTAAACCGATTTTTGAGCAACTGATTCAGGTTGGTTTTAGAGTCAGTACACAAGTTTTGGAGTCAGCACTTAGACTTGTTGGTGAGTAGTGTATTAAATATGTAGATTTATCTTATAGGCAAAAAGCGATCGCATAACTCATTATCTCTGCTCTGAGCGGTTAGCAAGATATTCATCTATAGTCACGGACTCACCATCGTTATACTCAGCGCGAACTGCTTCAATTTCTGCCAGTGTTTCTGCATCGTCTTCGTACAACGCTTCTTCGGCTTCAAAAATTTGCTGCTCAATTAGCTCTTGAAGTTGACGTTTTTCTGTTAAATCAAGGGAAGATATTGCTTCTGCTAAAGTTTTTAAGGAGAGTTGTAGTTTAACAATGGCTGGCATTTTTCTCCTTTTGGGTGTGTTTTATTCGCATTTTGCTAATTTTAACAGTTATATTTTTGTCAAGTCCAAAGCTTTTAGGTTGTATTTCACGCTTGTGGGGTGCGGCGCAGAAATTGGATTTGCCTAAACTGCGTAGTTTACCGCCGTAGGCATCGCTTATATCTTTTCTACAGAATACTAAGCGATCGCTTAGGAAACTCTAAGAAATAAATTATCCAATATTGTGGGGTGGGCAACATGAGCGCCCAGTCTGTATGGCGGGCGAGACGCCCACCCCACAATAGTTAATTGAATATTTTTTTATTTGGAAGTCCTTTAAAAAAGTTTTGCCTACGCAGGAATATTCATTAACAAGCTATTTTGCGTTTATGCACTCCCCAAGTTATGGGAGCAGCTACAGAACTTATGGGAGCAGCTACAGAACTTGTGGGAGTAGCTACAGAACTTATGGGAGTAGCTACAGAACTTGTGGGAGTAGCTACAGAACTTATGGGAGCCGCTACAGAACTTACGGGAGTAGCTACAGAACTTATGGGAGCTTATAAATACCAACATTTAGTAATTAAGTTCCGAAAAATTACTGTTATCAATCAAAAATTTTAGTAAAAAAAGTTGCGAGTTTTACTGAACCGAAACGCAGTTTAATTGAGGCAAGCTAGCTCTAGGAGCATCTTAAAGGAGTAATTTTATGTCTCGTAAAAAACGCACATCCCGCATTTTAGAAAAAGCTCAGTTAAGATCCGCCGGACTGAAATCAATTGTTCCAAGCGTCAAATTTGATGAAGATTATAGTCTAGAAAAATTAGTTGAGTCAATCGACCTGTTATGCAACAAAATTGATGTTTATAATACTGCTCTGTCTGTAGTTGACTCTTCTAAAACTGAAATTGAAGAGATGGAAAAAAACTTGAGTCAGCTTTCTGAGAAAATGCTGATGGTGGTTGCAATTAAGTACGGTAAAAACAGCCGTGAGTATGAAATGGCGGGTGGTGTTCGTGATAGCGATCGCATCCGCAAAATCAGGTCAAGCCGCTTGAAAAATGTTGCAGAACACGCAGCAGATGAGAATGCTAAAACTGCATAAAATACGGGATAAGGTATATCAGTCTCGCAGTGGAAAGAGAGATAAGAGTCAAAACGCAAAGGGGCGCTAAGGTTTAACGCAGAGGAACACGGAGAAAACTCTGCAAAACTTTGCGCTTTCTTCTGCGAACCTCTGCGTTTAATTTAACCCACATCTCCATTCATTATTTTTTCTACTTCATTCATAATTTCTTTACTGCTATAGTCTGGCTTAGATGGATCTATTGGTTCTAACGGACGAAAGATAGCTAACTGAGATTTTGGAGTCAACATTTGTTGTAACTCGCTTTCACATATACCAATTTTTTCCTCAAACATCAGTTCAGCACCATGTTCTAATTCATCATGAATAATATTGAGATCCCGTAAGCCTCTATAAGTAAAAGTTACGGTTTTATTTTTGGTATTGAGATATGTGCTGTTACTTTCATAACCAAGTTCTTCGGCTTTCTCAAAAGCTTCATCTGGTGAAGAAGCGCGGACAAGAACAATATTTACATGAATAACATTGTGTGGATTTCCCTCAACGTTACACTCGATCACCAATTCAGCAATATACCACGTTGCGTTCTTGGGAATGTATGCCATTGTTTATAAAACCAAAATTTTCTATCAATCATGCTATCACTGACGATTAATATAAGACTCATATTTGATTTTTGAACAAAACTCAGTACACCTTTATTCCTTCTTCTCAGTCCCCATTACCCCTTATTCCCAGTCCCTTACCTCTACGAGTGATTCAAAAATCAAATCGGATTGCTATATTAAGTACTTTCATTACATTTGCGCTCATCAAGTTTGTGAACTCTGAACTATATAATTGCTCAACTTAAGTATTAAATAAAAAGATTACCAATATTTAGGAAAAGCAAAGACGTGAACCGTTTCCAAAAACTATCCTCAATTGTGTTCCTGCTATTAACCTTCACTTATCCACCTGCTTTAGCTGAAGCTAAGGATAATACTCTAAATAATGTTCTCAATCAACAGAGTATTGACCCACAGACAAAATTAGTTGGAGAGCAAAGTGAAGAACTTTTGTTAGCTTGCAGACGAACTCGACGACGTTATCATAGACGGCAACACACTGGAACGTATTATTATCAATGCCAGCGAAATCGACGACATTATTATAGACGACGCTATCGCTCTATAGGTTATCACGGACAACGATATCGTCATGGAGAATGGGAACTTGTGCGCGATCGTCATGGACGATTAATGTATGATTGGCAGCGTTAATAGTAAACTTTACATTCAATTTTTCCAAATAATCTTTATGCGTAAATCCTAATGTAGGCAGATTTGTTCGAGATAATTCAGGAGGCACGAGGGAACCCACATAAAGTTTATCTTGGACACCTGCCCTTGATGTCTTGTGGCACTTTCTACGACACCAGACTACATCAATACGGTTCGGTTAAGATTTTTTGATGAAATAACGCTACAGCAATCGGGCGTTAGCACACTAGCAAAATCAGCACATAATACATACAGCTAGCGTCCACCAAAAGCCACTCATGCCTCAAAATAACCAAACCGCCGCCGTCGAATTCCGCGATGTCACTTTTAGCCGCAATCATCGCCCATTGGTGTCAAATCTCAATTTCACTATCCGCCAAGGAGAAGCACTGGTATTACTTGGGCGCAGTGGTAGTGGCAAAACCACCACAATGAAGTTAATTAATCGCCTATTTATACCCACACAAGGCGAAGTTTTATTTGATGGTATTCCCACAACTCAATGGGATGAAATTAAACTGCGGCGAAAAATTGGTTACGTCATTCAAGAAATTGGTTTATTTCCCCATTTTACTGTAGAACGTAATGTGGGTTTAGTTCCTTCTTTAGAAGGCTGGCAACCAAAACAAATTAAAACGCGGGTTTATGAATTGTTGCAATTAGTAGGCTTAAAACCAGCACAATTCGCTGGGCGTTATCCGCACGAACTTTCGGGAGGACAAAGGCAAAGAGTCGGTGTAGCCAGGGCTTTAGCAGCAGATCCACCTGTGTTGTTGATGGATGAACCCTTTGGCGCACTCGATCCGATTACGCGCCTAGAACTGCAACAAGAATTTCGGCGTTTGCAGCAAGAGTTAGGCAAAACAGTGGTTTTTGTCACCCATGATATTCAAGAAGCTTTAGTTTTGGCATCGAGAATTGGTTTAATGTATGGCGGAGAATTGGTAGTATTGGGGACGACAGATGAATTTATGCGATCGCAACATCCAGAAAGTCTCGCCTTTCTGCAATGTCTGCATTCCCTGCAAGATACTTTATGAAAAATTTCTTCCTGGTTAAGTATGCCCCAGAAATTCTTCAGCATACTCTAGAACATCTATTTTTAGTAGGAATCGCTATCGGAATTGCTATACTTATAGGCATTCCCTTAGGCATTTTAATTACACGTAAAACTTATCTCCGCCAACCAATTCTCGGCATAGCAAATGTTCTTCAAACTATTCCTAGTTTGGCACTCTTTGGTTTACTCATTCCTGTTCCCATAATTGGCGGAATTGGGGCAGTCCCAGCAATTGTTGCCCTGATTGTATATTCCTTGCTGCCGATAATTCGTAACACTTATACAGGGATTACTAGCGTCGATCCAGCGATTCGAGAAGCTGGCAGAGGTATGGGGATGACAGATAGACAATTATTGTTACAAGTTGAGATTCCCTTGGCAATGGAAATAATTTTGGCAGGAGTGCGAGTAGCAACAGTAATCGCCATAGGTATTGCAACCATTGCCGCAGCGATTGGTGCTGGTGGTTTGGGAGTATTTATTTTTCGCGGCATATCTGTAGTTAACGATCAATTAATTTTAGCTGGTGCAGTTCCGGCGGCAGTAATTGCATTACTGGCTGACTTTGCAATTGGCTGGTTGGAGAATAAATTAAAAATTAAAAGTTAACCCTAAACTTAATCCCCAGCCCTGGCGACTAGAAGTCGCAGCTACACAGACAAAACCTGCCTATGCAGGTTAAAAACCCTTAATTTTTTCTTAGTCCACGGAGGTGGACTTTGTTTGTGTAGTAGCGAATTCTATTCGCCCAATACTTGTAATACATTCTCTAAAATTTAATTTATAAATGGTCTCTCATGAAAAGATTTTTCAGGCTTTGCTGTTTAACTTTTACTTTGTTACTGCTAATCACTAGCTGCACACCAAATGTAAATAGTAATAACGGTGGTAATATAATTGTTGCTTCCAAAGATTTTACCGAACAAGATATTTTAGGTGAACTGTTAGCACAGCAAATCGAGGCGACAACCAAATTGAAAGTATCTCGTCGCCCTCGTCTGGGTGGTTCATTTGTTTGTCATAGCGCTATTACTGCTGGTAAAATTGATGCTTATATTGAGTATACAGGCACAGCTTTTACTGCAATTTTAAAGCAGAAGACAGTTAATGATCCAAAAGAAGTTTATGAAAGATTAAAACAAGCATACTCTCAGCAATTTAAGCTGGAGGTAATGCCAAGCTTGGGTTTTGAAAATACTTTTGCGATGATTGTCCGGGGTGAGGATGCCAAACGCTACAACATTCAAACTCTCTCGGAAGCTACTCAATATACACCGAAGTGGCGTGGCGGTTTCGGCTACGAGTTTTTAGAACGGGAAGATGGTTTTCCAGGATTAGCTAAAACTTACGATTTACGTTTTGCTAAATCTCCCCAAATTATGGATTTGGGTTTAATATATCGCGCTTTGATTCAAAAACAAGTGGATATGGTAGCGGGTAATTCCACTGACGGACAGATTTCTCGCTTGGGTTTAGTTGTACTCAAGGATGATAAACATTATTTTCCACCTTACGAAACTGTGCCAATTGTTCGACAAGAAATATTAAAAAAGTATCCCGAATTAAAAACAGCGATCGCTTCCCTTGCTGGAAAGATTTCGGCAGATGAAATGCGACAGTTAAACTATTTAGTGGAGGGAGAATTACGTGATGTGAAAGATGTTGTGCAGGACTTTCGGAAATCGAAGGGTTTAAATAATTCGTAATTCGTAATTAAGGGTTACCGTAAGGCATCGAAAACCTAAAGGGCTGCGTTACTGAAGCCATAGTAAACTCTACTGTTGTCCACGCAAAAAGTTCTTTAACCACCTAATGACTTCACTTGTTGTTTGCTCATTGGCCATTTGGAGACATTGCTGCACAATTTCTCTGACGTTAGGAAAGTAGCTGCTTTCTGTTACCACATAACTTTGTCCCTGCAATCGATAAATTAATAACCGATTACTCTTTAATATCCAAACTTCTGGCACTCGATATGGCAAGAAATCGTTAATGTCGGTGTAGCTTGTTACATCTATTTCAATTGCTAAATCTGGTGGTGGATCTGACTCCCAATCAATCCTTTTTTTGCCTACTACGGCTCTGCAATTTTCAATGTAAAAGCAAAAGTCTAGCTCAATACCACTAATTTCTGGCAAACTCATGGTAATGGGCGTAAATGACTCGTATATGCGGTTTAAGTGATCCAGCAAAACCTTAGCAATATCTGCCAGCAAACTCGCATCTCTTCCATGCTCTGGTAGCGGTGCCATCAGTAAAATTTCTCCAGGTCGATATTTAATCCGAGGCGAGGAGCGATCGCCTAGTTGCTGACATAATGCTTGATAGTCTTGCCAGTTTCCCAAAAGTTTCAACAGCGCGCCAGGTGGTAACTCAATTTTTTGTGGTGTAATTACGGTATCCATATTAGCCACATTGTAGATATTACCCGCATTTTTACATGGAAGATGAGCGATCGCCAGATTCATGAATTCAATGAGGGATGAGGCAGTAAAGAAGATGAGGACAATAACTACTGCCTAATGCTCTTATTGATTTTTATTGATTTTGAATTGTTGACTCTGCGTAGCTGCTGGTACCAAACTCGTTTGCCCGTGCGCTAGGTACTAGTGTCCAGCCTGCTTTGATCAGTTTTTGATAAGTTGCCCAACCTTGAGAACCACCTTGTATTTTATAATCTGGGACTGCCAAATGTCCAAAAGCTGTGTAGGGACGCCAAGGTTGATTGGGTTCTGCTTGCAAATACAAAATTTTTTCTCCGTCGCCACTAGATTTAGATAACCAGCACATTTGTCGATGCATTGCAAACTCCTTTGCTTTTTTGCTAATCATGATAGCAGACTTTTGTCAAGAGAATTCTCACCCTTGTGGGGTAATTTATTGCCTAATACTTTAGACAAAATGTAATTAAGTTTTATCCTGTAAGGGATAATTGTTTAAAAATTCATACCTTGGAAGACTGCTGCTAGTAGTACATCAAGATAAACAGCTTCGCCACACCTTCTTTATGAGGTGAGATTTTTCTAATGTTATCCGCGTTTTTTGCAATCGTGTGTAACAATAACTACTTTTTTGAATGAGGCTCGTAATCTGATGCCACCCATATCGCCTGTGCCGAAAGAAGTCAGGCTGATGTATTTCTCACAACAGATAATAGACTCTTCAATTTTGAATTTTGAATTGTTAAATACCCGACTTATTCAAAAAGTCAGGTATCTGGACAGCAACTTGGGTTATTAGAAGGATGGAGCGTACAATTTATCGCCGACAATCTCGCGAATTGTCTCTACTAGTTGGCTGTATGCAAAGTTAGATAAAACTGGTTTTGCTGTTTGCAAGTGAATTGGTCGATCTAAATCAATCCATGACTTACAGCCAGCGTACTTAACGTAATAGGGAATTTCTTGCTCTTGGGGTAGTTTGTAAGTCCGCAGGAGGAGAATATAAAGGGGTTGACGTGGTTTCCATTTGAGGCGATCGCTAATAAAATGCTCGTTCCAAATATGGAAAGGAAGCAAGGTGTTGACAATAGACTCGTCACTTACTGGCAAAATATCGGTAATTTCAGCCCAACTGCCGATGCGAACTGTTTCAGGATGCCAGCCTGATGTTACTGGATAGACACTATTGGCATACTCAGCTTTCAGCATGAAAGCTTGTTGATGTTCATAAGTGGGGTAAAGCAAAATTTGCTTGTGGGCAACTTGGAAATGTCCATTTCGTTCATGGATACCGCCTTTGCGGAGCAACATAATTGTTTTGCCACTTTCCAAGGCATTTATGGCAACTGCCCATTCTTTGAGGGCATGAAAAGTTGTAGTCAATTCCATCAGCATCTACTGTAACTCTGATTTAATTTGAAGCTAAAACTGATAAAGTATGAACCTATCCAAGGGAATGAATTAGGAAGCAGTTAAAGTTTTTGCTAACCATCTAAAGTATGAACAAGTGATTGAAGCTTGCGATCGCTCCCTAACCAAAGAAGCCCTAGAAAAACTGCGTCCTATAGCCCTTCTTCATAATTGTACCCTTGCTCAGTTAGCTTTGGCCTGGTTAATTGCTCAACCGCAAACAAATGTGTAGACGCGCAGCAGCTTGTCGCCAGACATCGCTGGGGCACGTTATCCTGAACAACAACGCCTTAGCCACTCAAATCAAGCTTTCTACCGCCGAATTGGCAGAAATTGATACCATATTGATAACAGTCAAATTATGTGGAATTGGTGACAATGCAGATTGCTGAGTCATACCGCTCTCTCCAAGATCCCTTTAATTTTCTTAAAAAGAAGGCTAGGGATCAAATCTATAGCTTTAAATTGCAAAATCTAACAAAACATCAACTTTAGTAAACCAAGGGTTGCAACTCACGAACAAAGTGATAAGTTAGTTAGTAGGACACCAAATAAAAGAAAACCAAACAAAAAAGGTCAATGACTTAGTGTCCCCTTGTCATAAGACCAAGCAAACTTCAGCATATCAAATATTACGAAAGTGGCAAAAAGCCTAATTGTAGAAGGCAAAGCCAAATCCTAAAGCGGAAAAACGCAGGAATGCTGATTTTGTTAGTTATTCAGTCCACCTTAGTTATTAACCTTCAGTTAGTTAATTAGTTTAAAATTGAAATCTGTAAACTCGATAAAACCTGGTCAACCTCGACCAGGTTTTTGGTATTTTATAAGAAGAATTCAGAACTCAGGAGTCAGAATTCAGTATGAATTGGGATTGCTTGTCTGCGACACGCTACGCGAACGCAATGACAGAAGATTGTTTGATTTTGTAGAAGTGGGATGCTCCCAAAGTCTTGTAATTCACACTTGAATAGCTAGTTGTGAGACTAGGACAACATTAACAAAAAATAGTTAATGTACTTAATAAATCTAAAGTTTTTTACAATATAAACTCCAATTCAGACTAAGTAAGTCGGTGCTAATATTTCCAGCTATGTTAAGGAATTTTAATGTAGGGAGTGTTGTCGCCAAGCGCCGCACCGTCAACAATCTCAGGTGCGTTAGCTTACGGCATAACACACCCTACAGCTAATTTATATTTCTTCATATACATTGAATTTTTCTCACCGACTTACTTATGGTGATTTTTCCAGCAGGCAATAAAATAAGACAGCAACATATCCTGATAGGAGAATTTTATGAAAACTTATAGCTTTTTAAAACAAATTACTACAGCTATTGTTATAGCAACCATTTCTTTTTCTTGTAAGTCTTCTATTAGCAGAAATACCGAACAAGCAAAAGCAACTGACAAACCACAGCCACAACCAAATATTGTCTATGGCGATTTAATTATTAAAGAACAATCAGATTATCTGATGATTCCTGTTGCTCTTTCAGAGCAAAACAAAGATAAAGGAATTGATTTAAAAACTTCACGTTCTTATGAGAATGAAAGAAGTAACCAGTTGTATAACATCATATTTTATCAAAAACAAAGTGGCGAAGCTCATCTTTTATTAACTAAAAAAGCCATTATCAACTCCTTTGATTTGTTGGAGATAAAAGCAGCACAGAAGCCAACTACAAGAGTTTGGTTATATAAAATCATTGACCAAGACACAAATGCAGATAAAAAGCTTAACAGCGAAGATGCTACTATTGGCTATATTTCTGATTTATCAGGTAAGAACCTCCAGCAGATCACCCCAAATAATACTCGAATAATTAGTTGGGTTGTTGTTCCCAGTCAAAATACACTTTTTCTAAAAATTATCAAAGACTCAGATAATGATAAAAAGTTTACAGCAGAAGACAAAACAAATTTTGTTAGGGTCAATCTCGATAAAATCGGTATGGGAACTGAGATAATTGGTGATCAAATCGAGCAAGAAATTAAATCATATATTTTTAAATAAGAGAACTCCAAGAAATAAATTATCCAATATTGTGGGGCGGGCATCTTGCCCGCCTTATGGACTGAGCAGGCGAGGCACTCACTTACTTAGACAAAACCCAATCGCGTAAAAGTTGATTAATTGTATCGGGTATTTCATCATGAGGACAATGACCTGCTGTTAAGAAATGCTCTGTGAGTTGAGGACAATATTGACGAAATTTTTGAGAACGCTCTCTAGTATTCATCCAAGGATCAGCTTCTCCCCATAACATCAACAAAGAACAACTTAATTGCTTCAACAGCACATCAACTTTTTCCCCTTGAGGACTGCTAAAAACTGAAACAAATACATCCAATGCACCTGCATCAAAAGCGGGACGATAAATTTCTTCTACCAATTGGTCTGTAACTGCACTTTTATCAAGATATACCTTTTCTAAAGTTTGGCGAATTACCCAACGTTGTCGCACGTATTGAAATAACACAAACTGAGCTAAAGGTTGTTGAAAAATCCACTTAACTGAATTACCCAAGAGTTTCTCTAAAGAAGAGGGTTTTTTGGGTGGCTGAATTTCGCTTTGCAAAGCTTCAGGTTCAGATGTCGACTGGCTGTCGCTAAAAGGCCCGGCGCTATTGAGCAATACTAATCCAGCTACGCTGTCGGGACGTTGGGCGGCAACACATAAGCAAGCATAACCACCAAGGGAATTACCTGCTAATACTGTTTTTTGACCAATCACTTCGCTGATAAAATCATGGAGTTGCTCGCGCCATAAGTCGCCACTGTACTGCAATTTTGGTTTTGCCGATCGCCCGAATCCCAAAAGGTCGATCGCAAATACTTCAAAATCTTGGCACAATCCTGTGATATTCTTGCGCCAGTGGTCTGTAGAAGCACCAAATCCGTGTACCAAAAGCAAGGGCGGACGTTGCGTTTGTTTCTCTCCCGCACGCACGTAGTAAACGTTGTGCCCGCGCCACTGCCAATATTTACCAGGAATTGGAATTGTAGAGGGGGCTGTAGTTACCTGCATGATTCAAAGAAATGTTAAGTAGCTTTTAATAATTGTAGGCTACTGGAGAGTGAGGGAGATGAATTAATAACCAATGACCAATGACTAAAAAAATTACAGGTAAAACTAAACTACTAGGAGTCATTGGACATCCTGTAGAACATTCACTGTCACCAGTGATGCATAATGCTGCGTTAGCGCAGCTCGTCCTTGGCGATCGCGTTAGCGTCTCTGAAAGAGAAGCCTCTCGTAGAGAAGACATCGCACAATTAGGATTGGATTACATTTATCTACCTTTTCCGATTGAACCACAAAATTTAGAGGTCGCGATCGCAGGTTTCGCGGCTATTGGAGTTGTGGGCTTTAGTGTCACAATCCCTCACAAACAGGCAATCATCCCCCTACTTTCCGAAATTACTCCCTTGGCTCAAACTATCGGAGCAGTGAATACTGTTAGCCGCCAAAATAACCAATGGGTAGGCACAAATACAGATATAGAAGGATTTATTGCTCCTTTGCAAACAACATATAAACAGGATTGGAGTCAAAAAGTAGCGGTAATTTTAGGTAATGGTGGTGCAGCCAGAGCAGTTGTAGTAGGTTGTATTCAGCTAGGTTTTGCCCAAATTCATGTTGTTGGACGCAATATGCAGAAATTAGAAGAATTCCGCAACAGTTGGAGCAATTCACCCCTAGCTGATAAATTTCAGGTTCATCAATGGGAGGAATTACCAAAACTTATTCCCAAAGCCAATCTGCTGGTAAACACAACTCCGATTGGGATGTATCCCAAAGTTGATGAATCGCCTTTGAGTGTAGAAGAAATAGCAAATTTACCAACAGGTGCGATCGCTTACGATTTAATATACATTCCTAAACCGACGCAATTTCTCCAACAGGCACAAAAACAAGGCGCAATTGCAATCGATGGATTAGAAATGCTAGTTCAACAAGGGGTAGCAGCATTAAAAATCTGGTTGCAGCAGGAAACTTTGCCTGTAGAAGTAATGCGCCAAGCGTTACAAAATCATCTGGGTTTGGGGAAATGAAAGTTCTATAGGACAATACAGTTCAGATAAACCCAAAACACTTGTAGAGACGTTCCTCTACTGGAAACTTTTTTGATAGTTCAAAAATTATCATGGCTCAATCAAAAGCCATTTTATCAACTTCTAAATCTTTGCGAGCTTTAATAACTTGTTCTCCCCCGTCTCCCTCAAACGACTACGAACCAGTGGGCATTACCTGTGGTTGCAAATAACAAATCAAATCTTGAATTCCCTTTTGGAGATAGCGCGTTACTGTCATTGGGCTAGTACCAATGTTTTTAGCCGCATCCTTGCGAGAAAGTTCCTTCAAAAATACCATTTCAACTGCCATGCGGGGTTTTTCTTCCAACATATTGATTGCGCCTTGGAGTTGTTGGCGTTCTTCTTCTTGTTGCAGAAGCACATGAGAACGAGGACAAGGAAGTGCTTCACCCAAGGTTATTTGACAATCAACATAGTTAACTGCGGTTGCATCTAAACTCAAAGGCATCCGGTTTTGAGCCGCTAACTTGGTTTCTTGCCATTCTTGCACAGATACCCGGAGTTGGTTGGCAATTTCAGCATCCTTGGGTGGGCGACCTAAAGAGATTGACAAGTCCTTGCGAATCTTTTGTCCTTCGTTGTACAATTCTTGCCAACGACGAGGAATTTTTAATAGAGTACTGCGATCGCGCAAAAAGTGCAGCATCTCACCGCGAATATATGGCACTGCAAAGGAACTAAAAGCATATCCTTGGCTAGGGTCGAAGCGCTCAATTGCCCTAATTAAACCAAAATAACCGATTTGTTCTAAATCTTCATAAGGTTCGTTACATTGATGGCTAAATTTATGAGCCATCTTTCGCACTAAGCCAGTATGTAACTGTACAAGTTTATTACGAAGTTTAATAGAAGGATTCTGGTGGTACAAGTGTAATAATTCTATACCATCAGTTCGTAAAGAGGACTCACTTGTTGCCATATACATTACCTTTGTTGTAACTCCTAATTCCTGAGAAAATGGAGCTGCGTATATTTTCTTCTAAGCTGTTATTATTTTGCTGAGTCAGGGAAGAATAAGCCATCGTCGTTTCACTGAACTTGTTAGGGGTCTAACTCCACAATTCAGTATTTGTACGCATGATTTTGCGAACCCCTCTGTTACAGGTGATTTTTGGTTTTTATATAACTCTTGAATGGTAAATAATCTTTAGCTTTCGCAACAAAAACTAGCTATTTATGCTGCAAAATGTATGACTGACCTAATACGCATCTGTCATACTGAGTGCAAGTCGATCGGTACTGAATTAATCGTAAAATAGGTTGCAATCAAGGGTAAAGAGTATGCTATCAGTACTAAAGAGGCTGTGAAATCCTCAAAAACTGACGACTCTAATTTTCAACAACAAAGCCGTCCTTCAGATTTGACAACGATATTAAATCCTTGTCCGTTAACCGTAAAGATTGGTAAGAATAAGAATAGGCAGAACGTTTTCCTAAAAAGCAGTTTTTCAATATGAGCAATACCAGTAATTTTCGTGAAGCTATCCGTGAGGCTAAATCTCACGCCCTTGTTGGCCCAAACGTGATTGCCAACGCCCTCCCCTACGTTGGTGGTGGATTGGTGCTAACGGCATTAGGAACCTACGGCGGTTTGGGAGTTATCCGTACTAACCCCGAAATCTTCTTTCCCACCTTCATTGGTGCGGTGATTTTGGAGTTAATTTTGTTCTTTGTTGCCCAAAATGTTGCTCAAAAAGGTAATAAGGGGCTTGCACTACCCCTGTTGGCAACCTACAGCCTCTTGTCTGGATATACTCTCAGTGGCTTGATATTTGTCGCTTTGAGATCCCAAGGTGTTGGCATTCAAGGCATTGGTTTAGCTGCCCTTGGTTGTGGTGTCACTTTTATTTTCGCTCGTCAAATTGGTTCAAATCTTTCTGAACAAGATGGCATGGCTTTGACGAAAACCATCAATCTTGGCGTTATAGCCTTGGTGGTTGTGTGCCTTGCCCAATTCGGCTTTGCTATGTTTGGTGTTTATACGCCAAATTGGTTAGAAATTGCCATCTCCGGTTTAGGAGTATTCCTGTTTGTTGGAGTTTCTGTTGTTGATTTCTACATCTTGCCCCGCACTTACAGCGATGACCAATATCTGCCTGCTGCTTTGTCGATGTACTTAACTTACATCAACTTGTTTATCTTTATCTTGCGGTTACTAATTGCCATCAATGGCCGCGATTAATTGTCTGTAGGCGCTAACAAAAGTCAAGTTTTATAAAGTAAAAACCGTGGTTAAATTTTTAGCAACCACGGTTTTTTCATCGTTTTAATAGTATAATATGTAGATAAGTTCAGCCTCAAGTGAGCAAAACTATGCTAGAACTGTTAAACATCAAACGCGAAGTAGAAAGGTTGTCTAATATCTTGACCAAGGCTGAAGGCTGTCTTTGACCTCTCAGAATTGAGTACAAGAATTGAAGACTTAAATCAATTAATTTCTCAACCTACTTTCTGGCATAATTCTGTCACTTACTATCAGAAACTTCAAGAAATTGAATTCCTCAACACTAAGAAGAAACAATATCAGCGATCGCACCTCATTCTAGAAGATATCAAGGCTGCACTAGAACTATTAGAATTATACGCTGATGAAGAATTGTTGGCAGAGGCACAAACCAACCTTACCCAACTCCAGCAAGAACTCGAAATAGTAGAAATACAACAATTACTGTCCGACCCCTGGGACGAAAAGTGTGCATTTTTGACAATTACGGCTGATGTTGGAGGTATAGATGCCCAGTCCTGGGCAGCTATGTTATTGCAGCTATACCATCGTTGGGCAGTAAATCATGACCATAAAGTATATCTAGTCCAAGAGTCAGCAGGTAATTTAGGAGAGGTTAAACATACCATCCTAGAAATTACAGGGCGTTATGCTTATGGCTGACTGAAATCGGAACAAGGAACTCATGCAAGAATAGAGCGAATTTCTCCTGTTCATGGCAATGGCAAACGGCATACTTGCCTAGCCAGCGTAGAAGTCAGCCCGATTTTAGATGAGTCTATTGATTTTGAGATTCCAGAGAAGGATTTGGAAATTACTTTTTATCGCCATCGGGGGAATGTCAACCGAACAGAAACATGGGTAAAGATGGTTCACATTCCTACTAGACATCTCCAAAATAGTATGTTTTGTGGTAAAAGAGCATCATGAGGTATTTTTTGACATAAACAATGAGTAATATACTGAATTACATTGAA
>NZ_JBALFD010000029.1:0-6233 GCF_036916985.1 Nostoc sp. | reverse complement strand
TCGGGACTATATGCTCCCTCAGTAGCCATCACACTTCGCTTGGCCAAAGCGCTTGGGTGTCAAGTTGAGGATCTATTCTGGTTAGAGCGGGATTTACCTGAAATTGAGGCTGTTCTTGCCAAACCTGTTCCTAATGGTCAGCAGCTACGAGTTAGCATGGCTCGTGTGGGAGGACAATGGATAGCTTACCCCTTGATTGGCAAGGATGCTTTTCGCCAAGATATGATTCCGGCTGATGGTGAAAGTACAAGCCTTGCAGGTACAAATAAAGTTCGAGTCCGTCTTTTAGACGATAATCTCGAAACACTTCACAACACCGTTGTGATTGCTGGTTGTGCCCCTGTGATTTCACTATGGGCAAGAGCCACTGAACGCTGGCATCCCCAACTGCGAGTTCAATATAACTTCGCCAACAGCATGGCTGCATTGCACAGTCTATGCAGAGGTGAGGCGCACATCGCTGGGATGCATTTGTACGATCCTGAAACTGGTGAGTATAATACTCCCTTTGTTCGAGATGTTCTGGCTGGAAGAGAAGCAGTTCTAATTACCCTTGGTGTTTGGGAAGAGGGACTTTTGTTGAAGTCTGGCAACCCAATGGGAATTAGAACAATTAGTGACTTAGTTGCTGGGGGAGCGACTATTGTTAACCGCGAAATCGGTTCTGGTAGTAGAATGCTTTTGGAACAAACACTCCAAAAAGAGCAGATACCGTTCGATGCTGTTCAGGGCTTTGATAATGTACTCAAAAGTCACCAAGATGTTGCCCAAGCTGTAGTCAGAGGAGTTGCTGATGCTGGTATGAGTACGGCATCTGTAGCTACCGCCTTTGGGCTGGGATTTATCCCTTTACATCAGTCACGATATGATTTGGTGATTCTCAAGGAATATTTAGAAGAAGCACCAGTACAGCAGTTGCTCAGTACTTTGGGACATCGGCTGGTTCACTCCCAATTTGAAATTCTCGGTGGTTACGATATCAGCAAAATTGGGGAAGTTGTAGCAACTCTTTAGAGTGGATTGCAATGGTTGGTTGTGTGATTTAGGGAAACTTGACGTAAATTTAAATCCTGCTGCAACCACTTTTTAGGTATGAGCAACCTTTGATAATTCGTAATTCGTAATGACGCTCGCGGACTCGCTACCGCTACGCTAACGTAATTCGTAATTAGGAAATTCGGATTGAATTGTGGTTTCCAGCTTGGAATCTGTAGCTTTCTTTTGTCTAATTGGTATTACTACTGCCAGAGAAATTATTTCAGTGAGGGTCTGGTAATACTTGCAATATTCCTTGAGTGATGTCTTATCGCTCTAGCGATTAGTCAGAAAAAACAATGACTAATGACCGAATGACACTAAGAAAAGCTATAAGTCTTGCCCTAACTGGTTCCCAGCCTGGAGGCTGGGAACCCATTCTTGGAGGCTCCGCCTCCAGTGGGCTGACCAGAGGCAGAGCTTCTTGGAACACATTCCCAGTCTTCAGACTGGGAACAAGGTGACACAAGCCTTTCGCCTTTTCTTAGTGCCACTCACTAATGGCCAACGAAAACCGACCATAACTTAAATATGTTCTGGATACAGACTCTTTTTGCTGTAGAACGAGCGCCTCCAACAACGTTCTACATAAGGTTACTGCTGTAACTTGACAGCAAATATCTCTGGTAGGCACTACTTTAGACATCTCCAGAAATTAAATATGCGTTACCCAGAACCCTTGTAAAGACGTAGCACTGCTACGTCTCTACATTCTTTTTCGGAGATGTCTTTTGTGCTAACCCCTCATAAACCGACTGACTCACCAAACAAACAATTGCAGGATAAATTATCATGTCCGACGAAAGAATTAGACAGATTGCTTTTTACGGTAAAGGTGGTATTGGTAAATCTACTACTTCCCAAAACACCCTGGCTGCAATGGCAGAAGTGGGTAAACGCATTTTAATTGTCGGATGTGACCCGAAAGCTGATTCTACCCGTTTGATTTTGCACTGTAAAGCTCAAACTACCGTGCTACATTTAGCTGCTGAACGGGGCGCTGTGGAAGATATCGAACTCGAAGAAGTGGTGATAACTGGCTTCCGGGATATCAGATGCGTAGAATCAGGCGGGCCAGAACCGGGTGTAGGTTGCGCCGGTCGGGGTATCATCACCGCCATTAACTTCCTCGAAGAAAACGGCGCTTACTCAGACGTAGATTTC
Source organism: Nostoc sp. (assembly GCF_036916985.1). Classification (GTDB taxonomy): domain Bacteria; phylum Cyanobacteriota; class Cyanobacteriia; order Cyanobacteriales; family Nostocaceae; genus Nostoc. Next base: position 4,034 of record NZ_JBALFD010000029.1, on the reverse strand, counting down.
GTATCCTACGACGTATTGGGCGACGTTGTGTGTGGTGGTTTTGCGATGCCAATTCGTGAAGGTAAAGCCCAAGAAATCTACATCGTTACTTCTGGTGAAATGATGGCGATGTTTGCTGCTAATAACATTGCTCGTGGGGTTCTCAAATATGCTCACACTGGTGGAGTACGTTTGGGTGGGCTAATTTGTAACAGCCGGAAAACTGACCGGGAAGACGAACTAATTAGCACCCTTGCAGCTAGATTAAGTACCCAGATGATTCACTTTGTCCCCCGTGACAATATCGTGCAACACGCCGAATTGCGTCGGATGACTGTAAACGAGTACGCACCCGACAGCAACCAAGCTAATGAATACCGTACATTAGCAGACAAGATTATCAACAATACAAATCTTGCTGTTCCCACACCCATCGAAATGGATGAGCTAGAAGATTTGTTGATTGAATTCGGTATCCTTGAAAGTGAAGAAAATGCTGCGAAACTAATTAGCCAAGCAGATGCGGCTAAGAAACAAGAAGACGCTGAAGGTGAAGCATTAGAAGCACTGAAAAAAGGAAATATAGAAATAGTTTCTGGTAGCGAGAAGAAGTAAGATTCTTGTTCAGACTCCGATGCTAAAGGCAGAGTAAATATCAGGTGGGCTATTTTGGCCCACCCTCTGACTAATCCTTTAAAATGGAGGTAGTGGAATAGCCAATCCTAACTCTCTGCATTTAAATCACTGTGTTAACACTAATCTACTAAGGTGTACACGGCAACATTAATACTTGAATAGTCTAGTTCGTGTTTTTGTTTTCTCCTTCTCTAACCTAGTTGGTGTTTATGTTTTAGGGGATGGGAAATTATTTTTCTCATTCCCTTTTATTCCATGCTTTAGATACACGGTTAATAAATGAAAATCCTATCAAAGCCTTTTGGAATCCACTTAACACCTAATAACTTCTACCTATTGTCACCAAACAAATGAATCCCACTCCAGGAAAAATTAACGATTCGTTCAGTGACTTCAATTCTGAAGATGCTCATCAGCAGCAGAAACTACACAAAAAAAAGTCCTCTACACAATTACCACAACCTGGAACTACTCAAGGGAGTTGCGCTTTTGATAGTGCAATGATTACTCTAGTACCAATCACTGATGCTGCTCATGTAGTTCACGGGCCAAGTGGCTGTGCTGCCAGTATTTGGGGAAGTTACAGCAGTCTCTCTTCTGATTCGATGCTGTATAAAATACGTTTTACCAGTGACATCGACGAGAATGATATCATCTTTGGTGGAGCCAAAAAGCTGTACAAAGGCATTTTAGAATTAGCAAGACGCTACAAACCTGCGGCAGTATTTGTCTACTCTACTTGCATCACCGCCTTGATTGGAGATGACATCGAGGGGGTTTGTAAAAATGCTACCGAGAAAACAGGAATACCCACTATACCTGTACATTGTCCTGGCTTTATTGGGAACCAAAATTTGGGCAACCGTGTCGCTGGTGAAGCGTTGCTAGAACACGTTATTGGAACAGCTGAACCAGAAAATAGTACACCTTATGACATCAACTTAATTGGTGAACATAACATTGCAGGTGCAATATGGAATGTTCTACCGTTATTGGAGAAATTAGGTATCAGAGTTTTGGCAAAAATTACAGGCGATGCTATCTACAAAGAAGTTTGCTATGCTCATCGCGCCAAGCTGAACGTGATTCTCTCCTCGAAAGCACTAATTAACATGGCAAAAAGCATGGAGAAAAAATATGGCATTCCCTATATTGAAGAGTCTATCTATGGTATAGAGTCAATCAATCAATGTTTAAGGAATATTGCTGCAAAGTTAGGTAATTCTGATTTGCAAGAACGTACAGAAAAGCTAATTGTAGAAGAAACTGCTGCAATAGATGAAAAACTCGCTTTGTATATTACCCGACTACAAGGTAAGCGCGTTATCCTTTCTATTGGAAGTTTCAAGAGTTGGTTGATTATCTTTACGGCTAAAAAATTGGGGATGGAAGTTATTGCTATTAGTACTAAGAATAATACTGACGAGGATAGAATTAGGGTCAAAAGTTTACTGGGTCAAGATGGCATAATTCTAGAACAAAATAGTCCTGAAGAAATTTTACAGATAATTAACGAAAATCAAGTTGATATGTTAATTGCTGATAAACGCCATCAAGACGCTTCTCTCACAGCTAGGATTCCATTTTTAGATATTAATCAAGAACGCAATCATCCTTATGCAGGCTATATAGGAATTTTAGAGGTAGCACGAGAGTTGTATGCCACTTTTTACAATCCTGTATGGGAGCAAGTATACCAGCCAGCCCCGTGGTCAGCAGGAAATTCTTCAGAGGAGAACATTTGATGGCGATTATTAGCGTTACGAGTACATCAGTTGCAGTTAATCCCCTGAAGCAAAGCCAAACTGTGGGTGCAGTTTTAGCCTTTTTGGGGTTGAAGGGAATGATGCCTTTATTACATGGTTCTCAAGGCTGTACTGCTTTGACTAAGGCGGTATTAGTACAACATTTCCGTCAGACGATTCCCCTTTCCAGTACGGCGATGACTGAAGTTGCAACCATTTTGGGTGGTGAAGAAAGAGTTGAACAAGCAATCTTGACTTTGGTACAGAGATCCAAACCAGAAATTATCGGTCTTTGTAGCACTGGACTGGTAGAAACCAGAGGTGATGATATGGGACGCTTTGTGAAGGAAATTCGCCACCGTCATCCAGAACTGGATTATTTACCAATTGTGCTTGTCTCTACACCGGATTTCAAAGGTACATTACAAGATGGCTTTGCTGGTGCCGTTGAGAGTATAGTCAGGGAAATTCCTCAAAAAAGCTCCAATCAAGATGCTTGTGCCACACAAATCACTATTTTGGCGAGTTCTGCCTTTACACCAGGGGATGTACAGGAAATCAAAGAAATTGTCACTTCTTTTGGACTTGTACCTATTGTTGTACCCGATCTTTCTGGCTCACTAGATGCTTCTATAGAAGATTCTTCTAGTGCCATTACAGCTAATGGCACGAATGCAGTACAGTTGCGCTCAATTGGTAGTTCTGTATTCACTTTGGCGCTGGGTGACAGTATGCGGGGTGCAGCACAAATTTTGGAGCAGAGATTCAATATACCTTATGAGGTATTTGGTGAACTCACAGGACTAACAGCAGTAGATAAATTCCTACAAGCATTGGCGGATATCAGTGGCGTTAGCATACCGGAGAAATACCGCCGTCAACGCCGTCAGTTGCAATATATGATGTTAGAGAATCACTTTTACTTTGGTTGCAAGCGAGTTTCTTTGGCGCTGGAACCAGATTTACTTTGGTCAACAGTTGCTTTTTTGCGATCGCTAGGAGTTGAGATTCACGCAGCGGTGACAACAACACGCTTTCCTCTGTTAGAAAAACTACCGATCAAGAGCGTCACTATTGGCGATTTGGAAGACTTTGAGCAATTGGCGGTTGGATCTGATTTACTAATTACCAACTCTCATGGAGTGGCGATCGCTCAACGCTTAAAAATTCCTCTCTATCGTCAAGGGATTCCCATTTTTGACCGCTTAGATCATGGTCAATTTACCAAGGTTGGCTATCGAGGTACTATGCAACTTTTATTTGATATTGGCAATCTGTTTTTAGAGCAGGAAATAAAGGTTAAGCATTAATACAGACCCAATTCCAACTGTTATCACAGTAGTACCAATAATATTGGTACTAATTAGCACAAGATACAATCTTGCCAATCAAGTTCAGCTTTGATAATTAGTATCAAGGCTATTAGCTGTTCTTCTAAGAGCGCCCTGATATTAACCTGAGTTCGATGAACCTCTCCCTCCCAACCTCCCTCTCCGAAACGGAAAGGGAGGAGCAACGAAAAATTAAGCTTTTTGCTCCCCTCTCCGTGTGAGATCAAATAAGACTTGTCGAACTCACGTGATAAGCTATTCCACATTTAACTTGCAATAGTAATATTGCCCTTATTCTTAACTTTTCTTCCCCATTTAATAATTAACTCTCCTTGATTTAACA
>NZ_JBALFD010000028.1:0-11382 GCF_036916985.1 Nostoc sp. | reverse complement strand
AAAAGCCATCGCCCATCCAAAACGAATCTCTCAATAGAAACCTTGTACTATTATTTCTTACCTGCTTGCACACGCCCTTTTGCACCTTGTGTCACCTTCGGTTTTTCTTCCTTACTGGAGTTAACCATTTGCATCAAGTGCTGATTCAGATAACTTTGCGCCGAGATATAAAGACTTTCCCAAATCTCTTGATTACGACTGATTTTTGTACCGACTGTATTCCCTGCTGTTTTCTCCGACACCAAATATTTACGAAAATAGTTCGTCCACAAGTGTTGCAGGAAATCTTCAGCGAATTCGTTAAACGGCAGAATCCATTTATAGTCTTTATCGAGAAATACACGATAGGACGCAATTATCGGTAGTGCCAAGTCGGTTGGCGCACCAAACCCGAATGAATACTTGCTGTCAGGCAACAACGTCGTTTTACGTATATCTATTGAAGCTAAATCGTTGGCACCCTTTCTTCTGGGGTTGCTGATATGTTCTTGGATTATTTCGTAGAGTCTTTGCTCTATCCATAGAGCATGAGTCAAGAGAGGCAGTAAAGCGGTTAATCTTTCCCTTTCTGCGTCTGTGATGTTACTCGGAAGACTCATTCCTACTGGGTGTTTGGTTCGTTTATTGCTGTCGGGGTTGTATTTATTTCTGTCAAGGCAGTAAAGCAGCTTGAGCAAATGGGTAACATTGCACTGGGCATTTCTGGGAGCGCCGCTTTGGTTTTGGTAATAGGCAATGCGGAATTTTCTATCTTCTTTCTGTTCTAACTGGGCTAAATACTGCTTGATGAATTTGTAATCACCCCTGGCGTTGACTTTGGAACGAGAATCTACTGGCGTTGTCGTGTTGGAGGCCAGGGCTATGTCTAGGGCTGATTCTTCAGTCAGTCCGATGTGAATCGTAACTTTTACCCTGGCTTGGGTTAGGTCATATTTGTAATTTTTAGCTTGCTCAAACGCTAAAACTGTGTGACCTCCATTGATAATGCCATCGCTACCCCCCTCGCTAGCTTCTAAGACTTCTAGCTCCAGTTCAGTTTTGTTCTTGACAGGTTTAACTTTATTAGCTGACAGGACGATTCCACTGTGGCGGGAGAAGAATTTTCCAGGTTCGGTGGTCAGTGAGTCGAAGATTTGTCTGTAGGTTGCGCTTTTGCGGTTGGGTTCCCTGATGTTGGGTTCTAGGGGCAGGTCTGTTGGGAATGAGTCTACATGGGCTGTGGCGATGATGCAGTTGGGGTTGGCTTGAAAATAGTTATCTATCTTAATATTCCAAGTCTTGGGCATAGTTTGTTTTCGTTAAATTCGTTTTGGGCTTATGGAGAAAGGAGAGGATAGGTCTATTGGGCGATGCTCAATCTCATTGCTGGGTATCGGTTGTGGGCGATTGATAAATTTGACGCAATTCGGAAATAGTACTCACCGTTTCTAGCCCTGAAAGAATTGCTCTTAATTGCTCCACATCTTCAATTGTTGAAATGGATGGTAACAGGCTTAACCCAACAGTCCCAAATCTCAGTTTTAACCCTAATTCAATCCCTTCTAGTAGTCCTAACCGAATACCACTGCGTTCAAAAGAAGTAACATACTGCATACGTTGCTCTGCCTCCAATTGTTCTACTTCAAAAAGAAACTCTCCTTCTAAATCTGAGGGGAGTGTCAATACCCAGTCTACAAAAGCCAATAAGTTTAGAACATCCTCACGCTCAAAACCCTGCTGGTATAATCTCCGCACTAAACTTAGTTTCTGCTGCTTACGTTCTAACCTGTCGCTAAGAGTTTGTAATGCTGCTAAATGTGCCATCACTACAGTCGCCAAAGGGTTACGGCTGGCTTCTAATTCCGACTGACGTTGTTGATAGTCTAGCAATTTGACAATTGGAAACTGAAACTCAACTTTAGTGCCAAACAACTCGTAACCAAACTGATTTGGTCGCCAGTTTACCTGCTCATCACCTAGAACCGCCAAGGATGCTACTGACCGCTTATATCTATCGTAGATGCGGTAGTTGTAGATAAACATCCTTTCGCTAAAATCAGATTCCGACTGGGATTGGATTTCTAAGTGTATCAGTATCCAAGTTTCTTCACCACCAATGCGGTATATTTTTACCAATTTATCTGCCAGTCTTTTCCCTAGTTCGGCATCACGCACCACCTGCTCTAATTCTTTGTCCAAGAACTCAGGCTGTCGTGTCCAATCTATTTCCCGATATGCTTGCGGAAAGAAAAACAGCATGAAGTCTTGAAAATACAGTTGTAGTATCTGCTTCCAGGGCGAATCATATTCGGTTTGAGGGTTGGCATTGGTCATACTCGTTCCAGGCGAACTCACGCCTTTGATTGTATTACTAATTGCCCTGGTATAACTTTAGGCAAGGAGCAATTCTGTTGAGGAAGATACCAACAGCGGATCGCACTCAAGAGAGGGAACCTTGCTCAAATTCATTGTTTTCCAACCCAGAGTTGCCGAATTTCACGACCAATCACTGGTGCTTCTGGTGCTATGCTACACTGTGCTGAAAATCTCACCACACTAAAAATTTCTTTTTAAAACATGAAAAAAAAATTGATATTTTCTAGAAATATTTTCCGCCTGGTTTAAAATGGAAATACCGTATTAGCTGCTACATTTTAAAATCGTCAGTTCACCTAACATTTGAAACTAATAATAATTCGGCAGAAATCAACACAATAATGAAGTTCAGGAATATAACGTCAAGCTTCCCGATGTTTATCAATTTTTTAGTCGTACTCCAATTCTACAATCGGAACGATATGGAACTCTCGCCAAGATAAACTAGGTTGTTCCGGAATATATGACAACAGATCCAACACAGGTAATGCGGGTAGCAATTAGGCATCATGTCAAAATCAATTGTACCAAATTTATTTGGAATAGCTTGCTAATTTTAGCTTTCACATAAAAATTGTTCAGGTGATTTTTACACAAATACTTAGAGGTCTTGTTGCCTATCAATTGCACGTATTCCCTGATATTTTACCCTGTGCTTTTCATATCCTCACGAGATATTCTCTCTTTTTGAGTTGGTTAGCTTGGTATCTTCCAAAAGTTTAGAAAATAGTCAAGTAAAATTAAGAATTATGTTGGACACTGCTCACAAGCATTTAATTCTTGGGGCTGGTTTTGCGGGATTGGGCATGGCTGAAGCGCTTAAGAGCGCGAGTATTCCCTACGACCAAGTTGATGCTAGCGATGATATTGGTGGAAATTGGTATCATGGTGTGTATGAAACTGCACACATTATTTCATCACGGAAGATTACCCAATTTACCCATTTCCCCATGCCGGATAATTATCCGGACTTTCCCAGCGCTCAAAATATACTGGATTACTTAAACTCCTTTGCTGACCATTTTGAGTTACGTAAAAATATTGAACTAAATCGTCAAGTTAGCTACGTGCGACCTGTTGAGAATAATCTCTGGGAAGTTACCTTTGATAATGGGGAACAGCGAATTTACAAAGGGATTATCATTTGTAATGGTCATCACTGGTGCAAACGTTTTCCCAAATTCAGAGGAGAATTTGATGGGCAGATAATTCACTCCAAAGATTATAAAAATCCCCAACAACTACGTGGTAAGAGAGTTCTGGTCATTGGTGGAGGGAATTCAGCTTGTGATGTAGCCGCAGAAGCAGCTAGGGTGGGAGCTAAATCTGTGTTGAGTATGCGTGAATCTGTGTGGTTTATTCCCAAAACCTTTGTAGGTGTTCCAGTTTTAGATTTAATTGAATGGTGGATGCCTGAATGGTTTCAGAGGTTTATGGCTTATGTAATTATTCTGCTGACCTTCGGTAAGCACAAAGATTATGGTCTACCCGAACCCAAATATCGAATTTTTGATAAGCATCCGACCTTAAATAATGAGGTACCTTACTATATTAAACACGGTCGCATTACCTATAAGCCAGAGGTACGACATTTAGATGGCGGGGAAGTTGAATTTGCGGATGGTAGTCGAGAAACCTTTGATTTAATTGTTTGTGCAACTGGTTTTCATGTTGCCTATCCATTTCTACCTCCAGAACTGCAACGGGTGGAAGGAGCAACAGTGAAATGTTATGGAGGGTCATTTCTTGAAGATTACAAAGGAATTTACTACATCGGTTGGGGACAAGCTAGAGGAGGTGCTGGTTCTTTAATTTCCGCTTTTGCACCCATATTTACCCGTTTTCTTGAACTTCAGGATGAAATTAAAATTCCTATGGGTCTAGTCCTCAAAAAAATGGGACAGCAACTACCCACAAGCCATCTTGAAGATCCGCAAAAGATTTTTCGGGAATTAAAATTAGCCAATCTGTTTTTTCAACGGACGGTTCAAAAAGCTCACCGAATTGATTCCCAGTTTCAGAATCATCCACTCCCACCCTTGGACAGTCCAAAACACAAACAACGAATTTCCGCCGCTATTGCAGACTTCTGAGTGGTGATCAGCCAAGCATTGTAAATGAGACAGTTCATTCCAATGCCTCACACTAAAATTTTTCTGTTACTAAAACCAAGCCATACACCACAACAGCGCAAAACGGTTGTGCGGTATTGGCTACCCAAAATGCTTGTGGTAAGTAAGTTGTAACTTTAATCCCACAAGCGTTTCTTATTTTTTGATTTCTCGCTACTGAATCTTGTCTTAACCACCTCTGGTGATTGAGAGCTTTTTATAAGGTCTTCAGCCTCAGTATTGTCGAAGGAGCTAATCATGAGAGGAGAGGAGTTCAAAGCTTCTATTAAGCAGATGCAAAAAAAAAATTATAGCACCCGAACTGGATTACTATCGCGCCTGAAGAAAATTGGATTACTGTAAATTCTCTAAGTTCTCCCAATTCTCTAAGAAAGATTCTACATCTTGTTGATTTTCTTCAAGTAATTCATTAAGTAGTTTTTGGTCGATCTTAATATCTTTTAAATCACATATCTGTTGGTGAAGTGCATAAAATATAATTTTCACCATTGAGGGTTTAGGGGAGTTTTGCATACAAGTAGAAATGTTGGAGCATTGATAGTCAACTCCTGTCATTTGACGACAATCTAAACCCATTGGACAATACATAATATAATAAATTCAGGAATTCGATATTACTATAAGTGTGGGACGAATTAAGGTTAGCTAGCAGGGCTACAATTTATCTGTGACAGAGGTACTGTATTTAGAAAATAATCAATTAGTTGGTTGGTACACTTGTAAACATCTTTCTCACCAAATTGAACTGGCAGCTTTGGAGGGAACCGCTTCTGCCTTTGTCCTACTTTCATTAATCGTCAGAGAAAACTAAAATAGTTATTAATACAAATATACTATTTAGTGAGGAATATGACAGAACTTGGCAGCACTTACAACCACAATGGTCAAGCATCAACAGCCAGCATTGAATCACGTCAAATAGCCAAAGAGTTCACCAATGGTATTGCTGAATATAATTGGAAAGTTGATTACTTCAAGTTTTGTCAGCTTTTAGAACTGGAGCCAGGGCAATATTCAGATGATCAATACCGATATTTTCAGCAGTTAGCGGAATCGCTGACGAGATTTAATACAGAGTCTCTAGCCAAAATGATTGATGCAGGGATATCCGAGTGAAAAGTTGGTAGCTACAGCTAGTAGTCCACACCTCTCCACTCATTCCATCCAATATGTAGGGACGAAGAATCGCCCCGCCTGACCATCATCACTTTTATAAGTAATGGATCTGGGTTTCCTCTTCTTCAGAGAAAGCACTGATGATTGTTTGGGTGGTTTAAGAGTGCGAGAAGTGCGGTATCTTTCACATTAGTGCGGTCGTAGCCCAAAAGTTTCACGAGTGTTGGGTTATTCGTACTGCTTAGATAGCACTTTGTTTTTGGGAGAGGGCGAATATTTTTTCAATACCTATCACAGATGAGACATAATATTTCAGCTATGGCTTGCCTGTTGCAACAATTTCGAGTCAAAGGTATAGAGTCCGATTTCTTCAGGCACTCTTGAGAATCTTCCTATGCGATACCCTCGTGATAATTCGTTCAGTACTTTGGGCTTTATTTTGATCACATCTGATGGATCAAGTTCTCCATATAATTCTTCGATAATTTCCGCCACATTGAAAACTCTTCCTTGATTTTGTTGCAACAAAGAGGTAAGTGCATCAATCAAAAACTGCCCGAAAAATTCTCCTTGCATTGGTATAGTATTACTTTGTGCCTGTGGATCAGGCTTTCTGTTTTTGTTTTTGCTCTTGTTAGAAGAAGTAGTACGATTGGAGTTGAGCAATTTTAAATCTAGGGTAAAAGAACCTGGTTTCCCAGGAACAAGCGACCATCTACCGCTTTCTCTACCATAAGTCAACGTAGATTGAACTCTGCCTTTTACTACTTTGAAAATATCTGGCTCTAAATCACCATAGAGCGAGCGCACCACAAAATCGATGTGGCATACAGTACCCCTGTGTTTTTGCAATACCTTTAGGATAGCTTCGGTGCGGTTGAGAGACTGATATTCCAGCAAGATTGGAATCTCTGACAAAGAGAGCGATTTTTCTGATGATGTATTTGCTGGTGGCAATTGAGTGCGATCGCTATTTACTGCTAACGAATTTTCTTCAGGTGCTGTTGTAACTACCTCACTTTCTATTGACAGGCGCTGGATATTTTGAAATTCTTGGAATGGGGCTTCTAGCTCTAAATTATTTGTTGCTAGAACCTCAGAATCGCTAGGCTCTACCAAATTGACTGCCATTTCAGAAGTGTGTAGGCGCAGAGCGGAGTAAACATCGCTATTGCTCAACGACAGATTTTCAAAAGCAGTCAGGGCTGACTCACTAATGACTATCGGTGCGTTGATATCTTGCTTAGTAGATTCTGTTAAAGGCATTTGAGAACTAACAGGCTCTACCGAGTTGAGTTTCGGTTCTTGTGTGGAATCTTTGTCTTCCAAGGGCAAGTTTTCTAAAGTAGAAGCGATTGACTGATTAATCACCTCTAGGGTTGGCAGATTGCCGTTATCAGACCAGACAGATAATAGCGCTTCTATGTGATTGAGATTTGCTAAAGCTTGTATGTATAACTTTTCGTACTTTTCCACAATCGGATCATAGTAGTCTCTTAATGATAATAGGGAAGCAAGGAAGTTATCAGGAGGAGGCTGTAATTGTGATTGATTATCCATAAACTTTTAATTTCACCAAAACCGCTATCCCCTGTACTATGAGTACATTTTTTTGTTGATATAGGACTCCGATTTGATTTTTGAAAAAATACTGAGACTGAAAAGCCTATTTTCTCAGGGTTTCATCTGAAATCATGTTCAGAAATCAGATAGGATTCCTATACTGATGAAACTAGCTGATCAAATATACCGCTAGCTAAATACGTACAACATCACGGGAGCAATAGATCGATAATAGCAATGAAATCGTTTTCATTGTCCAAAATTGATTCAAGATGCTTTGGGAATAACTACCTAGAAGCATCTTGTTTGATGTTTATCAATCTTTATTCATCAGAACTGCTTTTGTTTGTAACTTGTCTGCTAAAAATGCTCCCAGATTATTTTGCTAAACCCTCATCACTTTTATAAGTCATAGCTCTGGGTTTTCTTTTCTTGAGAGGGACTAATGATTTCTTGGGTGCTTGTGGCGGACGACATCTTTCACAATATAGCGGTCGCACACCAAAAGTTTCTCGTTGTGTGGGTTGTTCGCACTGCTTACACACAAAGTTGAAAACGCGAGTATGAATTTCCCGCTTGTGCGCTCTAACGGTGTACTCTCGGACTTCAATAGTTTTGCTGGGCATCGGTTCTGTAATCGGTGTTCTATTTCTAAGGATATAGGAGCTACGCATTGACAGAAAATACCAAATATGGATATTAGACATCTGGTGAAAAAGAATGTAGAGACGTAGCAGTGCTACATCTCTACAAGGATTCTGGTTAACGCATATTTAATTTCTGGAGATATCTATTTAATTAAACTTAATGATTTCACGCAATTAACTACTTGTTTGTCCATAGATAGGGGAATTTCAATCAAGAACTCAGTTCCTTGCCCAGGCTCTGATACACATCTCAGTGTTCCTCCATGTTTTTCAACTACAATTTGATAGCTAATTGATAAACCTAATCCTGTACCCTTACCTACAGGCTTAGTTGTGAAAAATGGATTAAACAGTCTTTCCTTAACTGCTTCCGTCATTCCTGAACCATTATCAGCGATTCGGATCACACAATTCGTTTCAATGACTTCCGTAGTAATTGTAATTTTATTAGGACTGGCGTGAATTTCTGCGATCGCACGTTTACTGTTATAGTGATCGAGCGCATCTATGGCATTACTGATAATATTCATGAATACTTGATTGAGTTGACCAGCGTAGCAATCTACTAAAGGCAGATTTCCATAATTTTTCACTACTTTGATACCAGGATGCTCAACACTATTCTTGAAACGACTCTGTAAAATCAGCAAAGTACTATCAATTCCCTGGTGAATATCAACTCTTTTCTTCTCCGCTTCATCAAGACGAGAGAAATTCCGCAGTGACAAGACAATTTCAGAGATCCGTTCGGCTCCTACTTCCATCGAATTGAGGATTTTGGGCAAATCATCTAGTAAAAAATCTAACTCAATTTCCTGAATGTATTCTTGAATTTCTGAAGCAGGATTGGCATAAAATTGTTGGTAAAGATGCACAAGCTTCAGCAAATCTTCCGTATAATCCCTTGCATATTTCAAATTACCGTAAATAAAGTTAACAGGATTATTGATTTCGTGAGCGACTCCTGCAACTAACTGTCCCAGACTGGACATTTTCTCAGCTTGGACTAATTGAGCTTGAGTTTGCTGTAAGTCACGAAGGGATTTTTCCAATTTTTTCGACTGAGCCTCAGCAATTTCTGCTAAATTCTCCTTGATTTGTAGCGCACTCCGTAGTTGTGCCCTTTGTTGTTTCAATTCACCTGTTAACTTTTTGGCATCAGCCAAAGCAATGTTCTGAGCTTGTAGTAGAAACAGAAAATCAACAATTGGGTCGTGAATCGCAAAGTCTTTGAGTTTGATACCCAGAGGAGCCAGGCTAGTTGTATTTGTAATCCAGGGAGAACCTAAAAAAAATATCACATCCTGCTCTGGTTCATACATCATCTGACCCTTGAGATGCATTCCATTGTGGAGAAACTCTAATATGAACAGGGCACGAGACTGTTTACTAATAGCATCAAAATCAACCAAAATTTTTGGGCGATTGATCTGGAAATGATGCTCAATCAATTCTAGCGTGGCAAAACTAGCTAGAGCAAAAACTTAAACGTAGTAAATTCGTTATTATTGAAAATTTTGGTTTACCTATTTACGCCTATTTCAATCATGAAAAATCTACTCTAGCGAGTTTTACCACTCTAGAATCAATTTACCAACCAATGGTTCAGGACTGATGCGCTCTAAAACATCACCAGTTTGGATAATTTCCCGATTACGGCTAAAGGCAAAGTGGAAGGGAAAAGCTTTCGTCAACGACTCTGGTGAAAGTGTAAGGTGAGGAGGAGCCATGCTACTGCACTCAATTTGGTTTATAAATCACTAAAAATTCATCATGTTCAGCCCCATCATCTCGACTTTGGCTTTGGGTAATATGAACTTCTGTGTCAAACCTGACAATTCTGGGTGAGACTGAGTTATATCTCCCTGTCCCATTTCGTCAAATAGGTTTTCCAAAATGACTAACTGACTACTTTCATCTTGGCAGCAAGACAAAATGCTAGCCAAGATCCGATTAAATTCTTTGGAGAATTTGTACATCTGAACAGCTAGTACCTGTATGTCTGGTAAAAATAAATTTCCAGCCCGACAGCGAGTTAAAAACTCATGATTCCATAGAGGATGATTAACTGTTATTTCACGGAAGGGATTTCTAACTAAAGAAGATGTCTGTGTCATCGTGATATTTGTAGGGCTAGGTGGAGGGGTTGGTCAACTAAGGGGCTAAAAAATGATTCATCTATTGCAATATGTTCTGGAGTCACATGCAATTCTTGTAAAGTTGGCATGGTATTGAAGCCAGCCATTTTCAGAGCATTAAAGTAATCTTCAAGAGTTTTGTGAATCAATTGGACATTTAGCCAAGAACCATCTCGTTTCCAAATACGACCAGGAAACTGCTGATCTCGCTTGCTGAAGTAGCCTGCACCCTCGACTTGAAAATAAAACGGATATGCTGCCTCCCGCATATACGGGAAAGATGGATGGGGAACGCTGAATACAAATCGACCGCCCGGACGAAGAATGCGTGCAACTTCTGCCATACATTCTTGGGTTTGAGCAATTGTCAAATAGTTAAATAGAAATACTGCAACAACTAGGTCAATTTCGCCATCATTAAACTGCTTGAGATTGGTAGCACATCCTACTTCATAGCTAATACCTAAAGCATCTTCTACTTCTTGCAAGTTTGCGGCTGCAATCATGCCTTGGGAAAGGTCTATTCCATGTACTTGTGCAGCACCACGTCGGCGTAATTCTCGACTGCAATAACCTTCTCCACAACCTATATCAAGTACTCGCAACCCAGCAACAGGCTCACAAAGCTCTAGCACAAAAGGGCGGGCTGTAAAGTCTGACAGGGAAGTAGGTTCTCCTCTAATCCATTCTGATGCTGTGCGATTATATAAGTTTTTAGTTGAGTTTTTGTGATTCACATTTGACATTTGTCAGTATTGATTTATACTTGTTTTATGGTTACTTAATTTAGTCTAATCGGACTAAAATCCCGAACATCTATCATTTAATAATGAATCTGTTTTATTGATAAGGTTGATCTTACCGATTTTAGTTTGCTTATCGATTTTGTGTTTAAAAACTAGGCTTTTCAAAGGAGTAGCTAGCCTGAAATTGTCATCCTGTTAATTTCTTTAAATGTAAACAGCTAAATTACATTTAACTTCATGAACTTGGGTTATTACTTAGTTGATAGTAGCTTCACATATATAGGACTTACGCATTGACAAAAGGCAATAGATTTAAAGATTCGGCAATTTCTGCTACAACTGGAGGACGACCCAAAGATTGAGATAGTTGCTGCTGTACTCTCCTGATTTTGTTTAACTTTTCGCTGATATGGATTGGTAAACGAATAGTGCGAGACTTATCTGCTACAGCACGTGTTATTGACTGGGTAATCCACCAATAAGTATAGGTTGATAGTTTATAGCCTTTGTTAGGGTCAAATTTCTCGACCCCACGCTGTAGTCCCAGTGCCCCTTCTTGGAGCAAATCGAGAAAATCTAAATTATGATTCTGGTACTTTTTAGCGATCGCCACCACCAGCCGTAGGTTAGCAGTCACCATTTTCTGCTTTGCTCGTTCCCCTTGATGAAGAATTAACTCCACTGG
>NZ_JBALFD010000027.1:0-364559 GCF_036916985.1 Nostoc sp. | reverse complement strand
GGAGAGGGGAGCAAAAAGCTTAATTTTTCGTTGCTCCTCCCTTTCCGTTTCGGAGAGGGAGGTTGGGAGGGAGAGGTTCATCGAACTCACGTTGCCTTAACCGAAAAGTATTGCGTACTGGCCTCTAAATTTATTTATGGGGATTATATTTTTACTTTTTCCTTATTCGGTGACTGTTCCTCAATCAAAGCTCTCGCTTTCTTGGAAAGATTTTTTGTTTTTCTTATTTTCTCTTTTGCTAACTCATCAGGAGCGTAATTAGATGGCAGATTTAAGCGGCGAATTCCTATTTTTACGTATTCTTCATTTATCTCAATCCCGATGGATTTTCTTTCTAAGCGTTTAGCAACTGCACATGTAGAGAAACTACCAGAAAATGGATCTAATACGATGTCTCCAATATTTGAAGATGCCAAAATAACACGTTCTAAAAGTGCTTCTGGTTTTTGAGTTGGGTGATTTTCATATTCTTCCATTTTGAAACGTACTCGTGCAAAATTCCAAACGTTACCCGGTACTTTCTGAGTATTGTAAGGCTGAGGAGGTTCTTTTCGATAATCAATCAATTGACGCTTTGCACCAGTTTTTGCCTCTACCATGATATCGCCGGAATTAAACGTGTAGTTCTTTTCATGCTTCGTTAGCATAATTATCGGCTCGTACATAGAACCAAAGTAATTTTTTGCTTGTACTCCTGAGCTATCGTAATTCCAAACAATCCTACTTTTAATATAGAAGTTCTTGCGGCACTTGATATCAAGGTAGGGCATATTCTCTGTGCTGTTCATTAAGTAAAAAGTACCATTGGGCTTTAGGATACGATGGCATTCATCGATCCATTGATATGTCCAGCTAAGAAATTCTTCTTCCGACCAATTTTCAACTAAACCATCGAAGTTTTTGCCAATATTGTAAGGCGGATCAGCAAAAATTAGGTTAATGGATTCTGATTCAAGACACTTTAAATTTTCAAGAGCATCGCCATGAATAATAGTGTGAAAATCGTCTTTGTATATTTTGATATCTATATGAGCTTTTGAAATCACAGTTAGCGCCTTGAGGAAGTAACACAAAAATGTGACTTAAAATCTACAGTATTGATTTGAATATTGCAAGGCTTACTCATATCTTACTTCTGAGGATATGGATATTAAAACCACAAATATGTGCTATGAGTCTGCTGATTTTGGTAAGAAAAATAGATTCTAATACGGCTCAACTCAGACAATTTTTGTGTGGAAGTCCCACTACCACACAAAAAGAATCTCAATCTAGTCATAGCGCTATACAAGTATTCGGGTGGTCGCCGAGATAGGTGCAAAATGGAACACGTTGTAATAGCTTAGGCATCTATTTATGCTGCAATTGTCTCCATCCGCTGAGAACTTTTCTGCAACATCGGGGTAATTAGATCGGCAGGGACAGGACAACTGAAGTAGTAACCCTGACCTTCATGACATCCCTGCATTTTCAGGTAGTCAAGCTGTTCTTGGGTTTCTACACCCTCTGCTGTGATGTTCAATCGCAGGCTTTTTGCCAGGGCAATAATCGCATTAGTGACGGCAGCACTATCAGGATTGGACGTGACATCCTGCACAAATGACTGATCAATCTTCAGCATATTCACAGGAAAGCGCTTCAAGTAGTTGAGGGAGGAATAACCGGTGCCAAAGTCGTCTAGAGCCAACCATATACCCAGTTCTCGTAATTTTTTTAAGGTTTTAACCGATCGCTCTATATCACCCATCAAGAAGCTTTCCGTGACTTCCAGTTCGAGATCGGATGCTTGGAGTCCTGTCTCCTCAAGAATTTGGCTGACTATTTCAACTAGATAGGGTTGTTCAAATTGTCGAGCTGAAAGATTCACTGATATCCGAATTGGGGTAAATCCAGCAAGCTGCCAAGCACGGTTTTGGGCGCAAGCGGTTCGCAAAACCCATTCACCAATTTCGACAATCGCACCATTGGCTTCTGCAATGGGAATAAACTTTCCTGGAGAAATCATACCTAAAGTAGGATGTTGCCAGCGAATCAATGCTTCCATAGCTGTAATTTGCCCGCTATGTAAATCAATCAGAGGTTGATAATAAACCAGCATTTCGTTGCGGGTAAGCGCCCCATGTAATTCATTTTCTAAAGTTAGTCGCTCCTGCAACTGAGCATTGATTTCCGGCGAATAGAATTGATATTGGCTACGTCCTTGCTGCTTTGCTTCATACAGTGCTATGTGAGCCTGTTGCAAAAGTTGATCTACGCTATTTTGATCATTTATGCCATTCATGGTGATGCCGATGCTGGCGGTGATATGAATCAAGTTACCCTCTAGAGAAAAAGGTTTACTGAGGGTACTTAACAATAGCTGAGACAGCTTAATTACACTTTCAAAAGAAACAATCTCTATACGACCAATGGCAAACTCATCTCCACTCAAATGGGCAAGAATATCTGTTTGCCTTATGCAGCTTGATAATCTCTGAGCAACTGCTCTTAACAACAAATTTGTTGTTTCAGGCTCTAACCCATGACTAATATCAGTGAAATCATCAATACCTAGTAAAAAGACGGCTACAAGGCGCTGGTTGTTTTCAGGTTGGGATAAAATCTGATGGAGGCGTTCGCGGAATAAATCACGATTGGGTAATCCAGTTAGATCGTCATAATTAGTGATGTAGTGAATTAACTCATCTAATTTGTGAAGAGTTTGTGAGGTATTCGCCATCAATGTACCCGCTTCATCAGCAAATTCTGTGGGTAATTCAGGTAAAGTTTTGGTGTTCAGATAATTTTGCAATGCAGCAGATGTCGAAATAACCGGTTTGAGGAGATGGTGTAGCGCGTAGAGGGTGGCAGCTGTACCTGCTAACGTAGCCAACAAAGCAATGCTCATAACTCGGATCGCCATCTCTAAAGAATAGGAGTTTGAGATAACGAAACTCAAGAGTAAACTCAAAAGTGGTACGTGAGTTCCCAAAAATGCCACCAACATTATTTTACCGGTGTAACTTTTTTTGGGCCATCCAAAACGAGCTAGGAACGAGTACAAGTAGAGGTTGTAATTGAGCTTCATAAATTTTGTGCGGTAGTTGCTAAATTAGTTCCGAGCTATTAGGTGTTTTTGATTCACAATTCAGTAGAATTAGCTCTCCTGGAACCCAACCCCGATCGGGTTATATATTATGTTTCCCAACATAGGTTTCTCTTGATATGGATAATGATAAAGTTTCTGTAAAAATTCTTCCCGAAGAAATTTCACAATCAATACTTAAATTATGTTGATTGTTATTAGTTTGTCTTTAGATAGTATAAGAGCAAAAAATATATAGTGGTCTAAGTTGATTTGTGAAAAATAATTTTTTATAACTAACCGCAGAAACACAGAGAAGGCAGAGATATTAACAATTCAAAATGACGCTCGTAGACTCGCTAACAAAATTAAAGAAATTTCAGACGGGTATTTAAACTCCGACTGAAATGGATGCTACATGTAGATTGCAGGTTCTTAAACCCTTTAATTTACGATAAAGATAGATTTTCACGAATGATTTAGGATTGCTATCTGTGCCCTTACGCATAGTGTATTTACTTAAAAATTGCTGTAAAGACACAACAGATTATTTTTGGTTAGAGCCTGAAAAGAGCAGATTTGTAACTTGCTCTAACACCTTTAATGCTGTTAATGAACCTCGAATCAGCCGAATAGCAGCAAGGGGTTGTCGAAGCATTACCATTGCCAAAGGAAAAGGGTTTAGAGAGCCATTAGAGTTAATTGCTGATGTGAGATCAGGGATATTATGCTGACAATCGTCGCTGACTACTCGCAGTATTGCTACGGATACCCCGGCTGTGTTGAAAAATTCTAGGGCGGTAAATCCTTCCATATCAACAACATCAGCGGCCAAAGTCCCACCCAAACTGCGTTTTTCGGCAGCAGACCAAATAACGCGATCGCTTGTCAATGCCTTGACTAAATTTGGTGGGGAGTGCTGAGTGCTGAGTGCTGAGTGCAATTGGGCTGTAAAAGTGCGATCGCATTCTTGCTGTTGCCCCTGATAAATACAATCTTGATACAGCACAAGATCACCAACTGTATAGCGATCGCTTAAGCTGCCACATAGACCCATAATCAGCACTCTGGATTTTGGAGCTAGAAATTGTCCTTGTTGCAAATATTTGAGTAAAGGTTTCATGCCAACAGGTATGGCTACTATTGTTGGTATGGAGCCAGTAACGCCGCTTAATCCGCGACACACAGCTTTATATTCTGCTCCCTGAGGCACCAGAATTGTATTGATGGGTAAAAAATTAGACACTAGCGCTCTCAACAAGTTTCCTTTTGCATTCAAGATTGGGTCATATCTGAGTGACAATAAATAATGTTGCCATTTACTAGTCACCAAAACTCGCAACCCCAAGGTAATTGCTGCTGCCAAACAACTGGCTAGGATTGTGTTTTTTCATTTTGAATTGCTTAATAATTGTGTCACCCACACGATAATTTTCCAAGATGGTAAAGCTTCATAACTCCAAATCCGCACGAGAACTCTTCAATATTTCCAAATTGGCGATTCAATTTTCGTGGCTGACGGTGAGTTTTTGGATTGCCGTAACGGTAGCCGGGATTCTGGCTTTCAGTTCTCTTAAGTATGCCTTGTTTCCAGATATAACCTTTCCAGTGGTGGTTGTGAATGCTACAGCCCCCCTGACAACTGCCCTGGATACTGAGGCGAAGCTCACAAAACCCCTAGAAGAACGCCTCCGCTCCCTAGAAGGACTGGAGAATATTCGCTCATCCACCTATCCTAGTCAAACAGCCGTTGCCCTTTCTTTTGCCGTTGGGACGAATCTAGAAACATCGACTAAAAAGGTTGAAACTGCCCTGAAGCAGCTAACTTTGCCTCCAGGAGCAACTTCTAAAATTATTCCCCTGAATCTAAACGAATCAGCCGCCATTAGTTATGCCATAGAGAGTTCGACACGGAATCTCAAAGATTTGACGAAGTTGGCGCAAGATGAGATTGTTAGTGCGATCGCTAAATTACCAGGAGTTCTGAAAGTCTCACTACTAGGCGCTGCTACTGCAACTTCTCCGGTAAATCCAGCGAATGCGAGTGCAGCTGCTCTCCCTCAAGGTGGGGCGACATTAGTTAGGTTTAACGGTCAAAATGCACTGGCATTTCAGGTGATTAAACGCGGTAACGCTAACACTTTAGAAGTAGTGAGTCAGGTTGAGAAAGAAGTTCAAAGGCTACGCTCTACCCTTAAAGATGTCAAACTCACCCTAGCTGCCACCCAAGCCGAATATATCCGCCAAGCTACCCAGTCAACAATTGATGCTTTGCTGGAAGCAGTTTTGCTATCAATAGTGGTCATTTTTCCTTTTTTATGGAATTGGCGCGCAACTCTCATCTCTGCCTTGGCGATTCCTACGTCCTTGTTGGCGACATTTATCGTTATGGCGATTTTCGGCTTTAACCTGGAAACAATCACGTTGCTGGCTTTAGCTTTGGTGATTGGTAGTATTGTTGATGATGCGATCGTAGATGTGGAAAACATCATGCGACACGTTGAAGATGGTGAAACACCTCGTCAAGCGGCGCTTTTAGCAACAAATGAGATTGGGTTGACAGTCACCGCCGCCACTTTGACAGCCGTCGCAGTTTTTCTGCCCATAGGTTTGATGGGTGGTGTCATTGGTCAATTCTTCAAGCCTTTCGGTATCACTGTTTCAGCGGCGATGCTTGCTTCTATGCTAGTTGCTCGGACTTTATCTCCAGTTCTAGCTATCTACTGGCTGAAACCTAAATCCTCACTCTCCCCGCGTCGGGAAGGAAAAATCTGGTTAGCATTTACCCAATTTTACAGAAACTTGCTGAGTTGGTCTTTAAATCACCGCAAGATAGTTATCGGGTTAGCTGTCCTCAGCTTCATCGCAGGTATAGTGCTGATTCCACTAATTCCCAAAGGCTTTATTCCCAAACTCGATCGCGGCGAATTTAAT
This sequence comes from Nostoc sp., assembly GCF_036916985.1. Lineage (GTDB taxonomy): Bacteria > Cyanobacteriota > Cyanobacteriia > Cyanobacteriales > Nostocaceae > Nostoc. The sequence goes on along the minus strand of NZ_JBALFD010000027.1, from coordinate 358,561 downwards.
ATTGCTTATACAGCCCCTTTGCCAAGTATCCCTAGTGGAGCAGACGGACAGGGTATAAATTCCAATTCCCAGTCCCCAATCCCCAATCCCCAATCCCCAATCCCCAACCCTTTGAATGATTCTCTTGAGGTTGCAAAGAAACTAGAAGAGGTTGTGAGAAAATCACCAGCAGTTGAAACGGTATTTACTACTGTTGGTTCTCGTGAGGGTGAGCCGAATAAAGGGACACTATATGTAAAGTTAAAGGGCGATCGCAAAATCACCACTGGAGAACTACAAGACCAATTGCGCTCCTCCTTACCTGCTCTTTCTGGAGTAACTACTAGTGTTGAAGATATTCAATTTGTCGATTCCGGCAGTCAAAAACCCCTGCAAATAGCATTACAAGGTGATAATCTCCAAGCTCTGAGTAAAGCAGTCAAAGCAATTAAAGAAAGGATTCAGAGGCTACCGGGATTCGCTGATGTCACAGTTACAGGTGAAACAAATCCACAGGGCACGGTTTTTCAGATTGAGCGTCTGAATAATCAACGGGTGGCCTACATCAGTGCTAATTTAGGCAAAAATCTATCTTTAGGTGATGCCACTGACAAAGTGGTAGCTGAAGCAAAAGCGCTGTTACCCTCTAATGTTTCCTTAGATTTAGGGGGAGACTCTGCCCGTCAAGGTGAAGTGTTTAGCAGTTTCGGCACAACTCTAGCTTTATCTGCCCTGTGCATTGTCATCGTACTAATTTTGTTGTTCAAAACCTGGGTAGACCCTCTAGTTATTGGTGTCTCTTTGCCTTTAGCATTAGTGGGAGCAATGTTAGCGCTACTGATTACCAAGAGCGACTTTGGCATGATATCACTGATCGGTTTCGTCTTTTTATTGGGACTAGCAAATAAAAATGCCATTTTGCTTGTGGATTACATCAACCAGTTACGCAAAGTTGGCTTAGAACGCACCGAGGCGATTCTCAACACCGGATTAGTGCGCCTCAGACCAATTATGATGACCACGGCCTCTACTATTTTAGGGATGTTACCGATCGCTTTAGGTTTAGGTGCGGGTTCGGAATTGCGATCGCCTATGGCTGTAGCGATCGCAGGTGGACTAGTAACTTCAACTATCCTCAGTTTGATTGTTGTGCCAGTAGTTTACACCGTTTTGGATGATTGGTTTCCCCGCAATAAATTTTAGATTTTAGATTTTAGATTTTAGATTTTTGAACAGGGATGAATGGTCTGATTGAGAGATTTACATTATTAAGTGCCACCTAATTAGTGCGAAATTTCTGTATCCAAAATTCAAAATAAAGGAATTCCAAGTTGATAAATCCAAAATCCAAAATCCAAAATCCAAAATCCCAAAGGGTTTTTGTCACGGGAGGTACGGGTTTTATTGGTGCCCATTTGGTGCGGTTGCTTCTGCAACAAGGTTACACAGTCAAAGCGCTGGTACGCTCAAGCAGCAATTTGGACAATCTACGCGGTTTGGATGTGGAAATTGTCAAAGGCGATTTAAACGATCCAAATCTTTGGCAACAGATGGCAGATTGTCAATATCTATTTCATGTCGCAGCTCATTATTCCCTCTGGCAAACAGACCGAGAGTTACTCCACCATCATAATGTCCTGGGTACGCGCAATATGTTAGCAGCAGCTCGCAAAGCGGAGATTGAGCGCACCGTCTACACCAGTTCGGTAGCGGCAATTGGGGTCGGCTCATCTGGTGAAGTTGTTGATGAAACACATCAGAGTCCCTTAGAAAAGTTGGTGGGTGACTACAAAAAGTCTAAGTTTTTGGCTGAACAAGAAGCCATCCAAGCTGTTGCTAGAGGTCAAGAAGTAGTTATTGTCAATCCCAGCAGCCCGATTGGTTCATTAGATATCAAACCTACCCCGACAGGTGATATAATACTTCGGTTTTTACGACGGCAAATGCCTTTTTACTTGGATACTGGTCTAAATTTTATCGATGTGCGGGATGTGGCATGGGGGCATTTACTGGCTTTGCAACGGGGTAAATCAGGCGATCGCTATATCTTAGGTAATCAAAACCTCAGTCTCAAGCAACTGCTCGAACAACTCGCCGAGATTACAGGACTAATAGCACCCCAACGAACCGTACCCGCTTGGCTGCCCCTGAGTGTTGCCTGGGTTGATGAAAAAATTCTCGCACCACTGGGAAAATCGCCCTCAGTGCCATTGGATGGTGTTCGGATGGCGAAACAACCTATGTATTACAATACTTCCAAGGCGGTACGAGAGTTGGGTTTACCTCAATCTTCGCTGAAAGTCGCACTCAAAGATGCTGTGGATTGGTTTGTTGCACAAGGTTACGTCAAATGAAAAATATAGCGATTCACGTGTGGATGCAATACGCGTTAGGGTAGCACAAGTACCCAGACCGACAATGACTGTGGTGTATTTATCTCTAAAAGAGGAGCGATCGCAACAATGGCAGTTAATATACAACAAGCTATGGATATTGGGAAGTATCTTGTTACGCAGCGTTTGAAAGGACGTAAACGCTTCCCCTTAGTATTGATGTTGGAACCTCTTTTTCGGTGTAATCTCGCTTGTACAGGTTGTGGTAAAATCCAACATCCAAAGGAAATTTTAAAGCAAAATCTTACCCCTGAACAATGTTTTACCGCAGTGGAAGAATGCGGCGCACCAGTTGTCTCAATTCCTGGGGGAGAACCTCTGCTGCATCCCCAGATTGATGAGATTGTCCAAGGATTAATTGAGCGCAAGAAATATATTTACTTGTGTACCAATGGTTTGTTATTAGAAAAGAACCTAGATAAGTTTCAACCTTCCCCTTACCTGACTTTTAGTGTGCATTTAGATGGAATGCGGGAGTTACACGATCAGTGTGTCGATCGCAAAGGTGTTTTTGATATTGCTGTCAAAGCCATTCGTGCTGCTAAAGCTAAAGGCTTTCGTGTCACCACTAACACCACGATCTTTGAGGGTACTGAACCCAAAGATATGCAAGAGTTCTTCGACTTTCTGGAAACCCTAAATACTGACGGGATGATGATTTCTCCTGGTTACAGTTATGAGTGGGCACCAGATCAAGATCATTTTCTCCACCGCGAACAAACCCGCACCCTCTTCCGGCAAATTCTGGCTCCATACAAAAGTGGTGAAAAAAACTGGAACTTCAATCACAATCCATTATTCCTAGATTTTCTCACAGGTGAAAAGGACTACGAATGCACACCTTGGGGTAGCCCTAGTTATAGTGTTCTCGGTTGGCAAAAACCTTGCTATTTGCTGAACGAAGGTTATTACTCTACCTTCAAAGAATTACTCGCCCAAACTGACTGGAGTCAATACGGACGTGCGAGTGGTAATCCCAAGTGTGCCGATTGCATGGTTCACTGCGGCTACGAACCCACCGCCGCAATGGATGCAATGCAACCGCAAAATATGGCTCGTGCCCTTGGCAGTGTGTTTGGTAGAAACTAGTAAATAGTAAATACTATATAAAGGGTGCGATGCCTACGGCGGGCTACGCCTACGCACCCTTTAAAGATTCTGATTCCACTGGAGAGTAAAAAGAGGATGCTTATTTAGAGATAGGACTTACGCAAAAACTCTCTGAAACTCCTATTCCTTCGTGTCCTTTGCGGTTCGTTTTTTCATGATTTTGCGTAAGTCCTGAGAGATATTGCGATCACTCCCTCACCCAACTTCTGCAAAATTAATCAGGAAAAATACTCATGCCATTTGTATCGGTTCGTGATTTGCAAATGTATTATGAGATTCGCGGCACTGGTCAACGCCTACTCAGTATTAGTGGTACTGGAGGAGACTTGCGGCGATCGCCTACTATTTTTGACTCACCGTTAGCCCCGCACTTTGAAATTTTGGCTTACGATCAGCGCGGTCTGGGTCAAACTTCAAAACCTGATATTCCCTACACCATAGCAGATTACGCCGCCGATGCAGACTCTTTATTAAACGCAGTCGGCTGGGAGAGCGCTCATGTCATCGGAATTTCCTTCGGGGGTATGGTAGCCCAAGAGTTGGCACTGCGCTATCCGCACCGCGTTGAACGTCTTGTTTTAGCCTGTACTAGCAGTGGCGGCGCTGGTGGGTCATCATATCCACTACATGAACTTGTGAACCTCCCAATTGAGGAAGTGGCTCATCGGCAAATCACAATTGCTGATACCCGTTGGCAAGATGAAGCTTGGCTTTCTAGCCGAACTGCACAATTTCAGGATTTAGTGAAGCTGACACTGGCAGTTGCTCAAGAGGGTGTATACGAATCAAGTCGTGAAATTGGCCGTCGTCGCCAGCTTGAGGCTCGTGCTGCTCACGATACATATAATCGGCTTTCTCAACTGCATGTTCCTGTCTATATCTGCGGTGGTCATCACGATGGCATATCTCCTCCTGCCAATCTTGAGGCGATACACAAACAGATACCAGGTTCGTATTTAGAGTTCTTTAAAGGCGGTCATCGCTTTCTTTACCAAGACCCCCAAGCATTCAAGCGCGTTATCGCCTTTCTCCAAAATAAATTCGAGTAATTTGACCAAGGAATTTCGTCTTGTTTCTGAACCCATTAATCCCAAAACCCTGATGTAGAGACGCGATTTATCGCGTCTTCAAAGACCAATTATCTACGCCAATAACCTTTAAATGTAAATGAACCGTATTGCATCATAAGCTAGTCTTTTCAACCTATTTTTGGCTAATAGATTCTGGAGTAATTGCGGCATATTGTTCAGGTGTCAACACAGCTTCCTGAATGTTGACCTGTTTAGGAATTACACCATATTTATAAAAGTAATCTGCAACTCGCTGTTGTTCCTTAATTAACTCTGGGGAAATGGCTCTCAAGCCATAACTGCGGCGGCTAACTACCTTTTCCATAATGTCAGGAGGTAGTTTTTGGATTGGCCCAATGATTTTTGCTACTTCTTTAGGATTTGCCTCAGCCCAACGCTGGAGTTTATCAATCTCCTCAATCACTATCCGCAGAATTCCCGGATTGTCAACTGCAAACTGCCTTGCACCAATATAGTATCCACCGGGGGTATCAAGTCCTTCGGCAGTCTTAATTACTCGGATCTTACTTGATTTTTCAGCCAAAGCTAGATAAGGATCGCCCGCTACCCAAACTGGAATTTTCCCTTCTAGAAAAGCACTACTAGCTTCCACTGTAGGTATACTCAAGATTTTAATATCGCTGGGTTTTAAACCCGCATCTTCCAAAGCTCTAAATACAAAATAATGAGATGCAGAAGCTTTTTGAAAGACGATTTTTTGTCCTTTGAGATCCTTGACGCTCTTAATGGGAGAATTTGGCGGGACAGCAATCACACTTGATCTACCCGTGGTTGGAGTGCGTCGAGAACCAACCACATAAACGATTTGAGCGCCAGCAGCTTGAGCGAAAATAGGCGGAGTTTCCCCAACGGAACCTAAATCGATTTTACCGACATTCATCGCTTCCATTAGTTGTGGCCCTTGGACAAATTGTGCCCACTCCACCTTTACCCCCAGAGGTTCTAGACGCTTTTCTAATACTTTTTGCGATCTGACCAAATCGCCTGCTGATTGATACCCCATACGGAGTACCTTAGCTTTGATTCCAGATGAATTGGCATTGGTATCAGATACATTTGTCGCAGCAGATGGGGTTTGAGCTTTTTGCCCTTCGGTTGTGCAACTCACTAATGTTAACGAAGTTGCTAAGGTTAACAACCCAGGTGCTAAAAGCCGTGTGAAACGGCGAAAGATGTTTGTATGCTGAAGCTTAACTGTAGCGGTCATAGGTTTTGTGTCAAAAAAATTTTAGAGATATTATTTACCACACTCAGTCCTGAGTACCTCGGCAAAGCAGAGTTCTGAGTAACAAGAAGATTACTCAGTACTTCCGCACTATGGTAAAAGCCCCGCATATTGTGGGCGGTCTTTCAACTCAGCACTCATCACTCAGCACTCTTCATTTGGCTTTACTTGGAGTACCAGTAAAGGCGAAAAACTGTTGCTCTTTAGGTGCAGCCAAACTTTCACCCAAGTAACGATGAATACCTACTCCCATGTCTCCTGTTGCAGTGAGTTTGAAGTCCACTTCTTCAAATCCATGTTCACGGAAAAATTTACGAACAGTTTCAGAGTGAGCAATACCCTGAGAGTGTCCACGAGTCCAAATTACAAAAGCACCTTTTTTGCTGAGAAAACTCAGGTTTGCCAGTAAGCGATTGAGTTCAGTTTCATCTGCGAGATTGCCAAATACACCACATACAATCACGATGTCTGCTGGTACTGCTCCTACATAGTTTGAGGAAATAGTTGCATCACCATTGATAAACTCAATTTGTTTTGTCAAACCCAACGATTCTATTGTTTCTTGTCCACGTTCAACTAGTTGGGGATTTAGCTCTACAAGTCGGGCATGAACATCTTTTGCTCGTGGATGATTTGATAGCGTTCCAAGCAAATCTCGTCCATCGCCCGCGCAAACGCTAACTACACGGATTAACCCTGGTTGGGACAAATTCAAGCTATGGGCAATGTATTCCTGCACAATTTGCAGGCGTTGTTGCAATTTTGGTTCGTTCTTGTAGAGGTCGTGCCATTCAAACCAGTCTTTGACCATAAGAGGTGATTTTCGTTTTCATTAACTATGAGGAAAGCAAAGTGACAAAGGCACTATGCAGCTTAAACTACGGTAAATACATCAATAAACCGTATTTTATATATAGAACGCAGACTATCATGGAAATTCATCCAAAATCAAGTCTTTTTTCTTTGGTATGTAAATCTTGCAATTTAACAATTGAGAACTTCTTAGACAGCCTTGTATGCCAAATCTAGAAAAACTCACAGAAATACTGGGCTAGAGCAAATACGACGAATACAATACAAATACACTACATATTGAAATATTGATCAGCAAAAATTTAAAATTGTATTGCTAAAGACTGAATTTCTAAGTACTTCTAGCAGTTACGACATTGCAAAATATAGTGCGTGCCTTTGGCAAAAACAATTTGAGTAGTAAATAAGACATAATTCTAGGCGCGATACCTGCGGCGGCCTACGCCTAAGCATTCTTTAAGGAATTTCTCAGAATAAATTTCTCTACGGCCTAACAGAGATAAAGATATGAAGTTATGTAAACAAAATTCACAAACATAACAATAATTTGTAATAAATAATGATGCGGCAGCATTGTATAAAGAGAACTTGAGAGTAAAAAACAACATCTTAATCAGGTTTTTCAGTCCTTCATAGAAGTTTGAAGTTTTCTAACAAAAGTTTTAATCTGAAAGCCTGGAGATCGTAAACTTATTTCTTGGATGTCTGTTTTAACCCTTTCGTAACTCGTCAGGCAGTGCTGACATCAAAAATAAACTGAACCATTCAGTTTTGAGTCCAAATTATTCTTAACCAAGCAAATTAGGAGATTTAACGCAATGGTTTTAGATGCATTTGCAAAAGTAGTATCCCAAGCTGATACACGCGGCGAATATCTCTCCGATGCACAATTGGATGCGTTGAGCGAACTAGTCAAAGATGGTAACAAGCGTGCAGATGCGGTTAACCGTATTACCAGCAATGCGTCAGCTCTTGTTGCTGCTGCGGCTCGTGATTTGTGGGCAGAACAACCCCAATTGATCACTCCTGGTGGTAATGCTTATACCAGCCGTCGTGCAGCTGCTTGTATCAGAGACTTGGACATCATTCTCCGCTACATCACTTATGCGATCTTTGCTGGCGATTCTAGCGTGCTAGATGACCGTGCCCTCAACGGCTTACGGGAAACCTATTTAGCATTGGGAACTCCTGGAGCTTCGGTTGCAGTTGGTATTCAGAAGCTAAAACAAGCTTCTTTGGCAATTGTCAACGATACAAACAATATCACCAGAGGCGATTGCAGTGCTTTGGCATCTGAAATAGCTGGCTATTTCGATCGTGCTGCTGCTGCTGTAGCTTAAGCAAAGCTTGAATTGCTGATGTTGACTAAATAATTGTCCATAGGACAAAACAAAATTTCAACCATAACGTTTGTAAAAGGGAAATACCAAAATGACAAAAACACCTCTAACTGAAGCGATCGCATCGGCTGATTCTCAAGGCCGTTATCTCAGCAGCACCGAAATTCAAGTTGCTTTTGGTCGCTTCCGCCAAGCACCAGCTAGCTTACAAGCAGCAAAAGCTTTAAGCGCTAACGCTCAACGCTTGACCGAAGGTGCTGCTCAAGCAGTATATAACAAGTTCCCTTACACCACCCAACAACAAGGCCCTAACTTCGCGTCAGATGCACGCGGTAAAGGCAAGTGTGTTCGTGATGTCGGCTACTACTTGCGGATTATCACATACGCTTTAGTTGTTGGTGGCACAGGCCCCTTGGACGATTTCTTGATTTCTGGCTTGGCTGAAATCAACCGGACTTTTGACCTGTCTCCTAGCTGGTACATTGAAGCTCTCAAGTACATCAAAGCTAACCACGGTCTAAGCGGTGATCCTGCTGTTGAAGCAAATTCCTACATCGACTATGTAATCAATACTCTAAGCTAAGAGTATTTCTTTAGCCCGGAGAGGAAATCAGCTCTTATGACAAGTAAGTTCTATGAGTTGTTTACCTCTCTGGGCAGTTTTTTAGGAAAAGCTAGCTGAATACCCTGAAGAAAGAGTTAGACAGGGATGAAAGCTGCTGATGTAGCACAGTACTTGCTACAACTTTTGCGAAAGTTCGCAACTCAGTGCCTTTTTTAAGCTACCGTCAATTGGCACAATATTTTTATCAGTACAAGATTTAAAAACCTACCCCTGAACTGGGGAAAGTATACGCCCGAAATAACGTAAGGAGATATCACTATGCCCTCGTGGCAAATGTGGTGAGGCAGTACAATCTTCTCTAGCGTAGCGGTAGCGAGTCTGCATAACCAGAGAGGGAAGCAAGCTAAGTGCAGCGTTTAGGGGTTTCTCAGATTAGAGAATGCTGAACCCATAAAGTGAGCCTGGGAACCTGTGGAAACAGGATATTAAGGCAGCGATGTCTTAACAATCACCGTACCTAAAGGTGCATTAAAAAGTAAAAAGTAAAAAGTAAAAAGTAAAAAGATAATTCCCATAAATAAATTTAAGGGCTTTAAACCTTTTTTCTTTTTCTTTATGAGTGCCTTTTAACTTTTGCCCTGAACGGTTACGTGTCAATTTCAAAGGACTGTTAAAAGACTAGAAAAAATTTTTCTAAAAAGTTTTTAGTTTTGCAGTTAAAACTGAGGAGGTTTTAAAGATGGCAGCTTTGGGACAAGCAGCAAGGTTAGGGATTGGAGCGTTTGAGAATTCGGCGCCAATAGAACTACGTCCTGATAGAACAGAAGCGGATGTAGCAGTGGTTATCCGGGCGGCTTACCGTCAGGTTTTGGGTAATGACTATCTACTTGAGGTAGAGCGGCTTGTCAGCGCCGAATCACTGTTGCAGCAAGGTGGAATCTCCGTTCGGGGATTTGTGCAAGCCATTGCTCAATCGGAACTGTATCGGGATAAGTTTTTCCACTCCAATTCCCAAACTCGGTTTATCGAGTTGAATTATAAGCATTTATTGGGGCGTGCCCCACAAGATGAGTCAGAGATTTCGTATCATGTTGAGCTTTATAACTCACAAGGTTACGAAGCTGAGATTAATTCCTACATTGACTCATTAGAATATCAAGAGAGTTTTGGCGAAAGTATTGTGCCCTACTATCGAGGCTTTAAGAGTCAAGTAGGACAGAAAAACGTTGGCTATAGCCGACTGTTCCAACTGTATCGGGGTTATGCCAATAGCGATCGCGCTCAAGGACAAAAACAAGGACGGTTAACCTGGGAAGTGGCGAAGAATCTAGCTTCACCCATTTACCCCGTGTCTGCTGGAGCCTTAACTGGTCTCTCTACAGGTGGTCGCGGCGAAACATACCGCATCAGAGTGCTACAAGCAGCTTCCCCCAACTCAACTGTAGTACGGCGCGGTACTGCGGAGTTGATCGTACCCTACGAGCAACTTTCTAGTAAATTGCAGCAGTTGAATCGCAAGGGCAGCCGAGTTCTTAGCATTACAGCCGTATAAATAGAGACTGGGGACTGGGGACTGGGGAAGGTGGGGTCCCCTCTGGGGATAAGGGGTAATGGGGACTAGGAATTGGGACTAAGAGGAAAAAGGGGATAACCAATACCTAATACCCAGTACCCAATCCCCGATCCCTAATTCCCAGTCCCCAATTATTAATTACAAAGGGAAAATTACCAATGGCTATTACAACAGCAGCTTCCCGTCTGGGAACAGAACCTTTTAGCGATCAGTCTCCTGTCGAATTGCGTCCAAATGCAAGCAAAGAAGACATTGAGAGAGTAATTGCTGCCGTCTATCGTCAAGTTTTGGGCAACAACTACATCTTGACATCTGACCGACTCATAAGTGCTGAATCTATCCTGCGCGATGGGAAAAGTACAGTACAAGAGTTTGTGCGTCAACTAGCTAAATCAGAACTGTACAAAACCAAGTTTTTCTACGACAACTTCCAAACTCGCGTCATCGAACTCAACTACAAACATTTGTTAGGTCGTGCCCCTTATGATGAGTCTGATGTCGTCTATCACTTAGACTTGTACCAAAACAAGGGATATGAAGCCGACATTGATTCTTATATTGATTCACCAGAGTATCAATCTAGCTTTGGTGAAAATATAGTGCCTTACTATCGCGGCTTTAAAACCCAAACAGGACAGAAAACTGTCGGATTTAGCCGGATATTCCAACTTTATCGTGGTTATGCCAGTAGCGATACCTCCCAACTCAAAGGCAAATCTTCCCGCCTTGCTAGTGAACTAGGTCGCAATAGTGCATCCATCGTTGTTCCTCCGTCTGGTGGTCCCTCCGGCTTTTCATACGTTGCTTCTGAAAAAGGCGTTACCCCCAACAGTACTTTTGGTGGTGCGGGAACTTTTGGCAAAGAAGGCAGACTTTACCGCATTGAAGTAGCAGGTGTTTTTGGTGCTGGGTATCCTAGCACCCGCCGTGTTAATCAAGCGGTGATTATACCTTATGAAGAACTATCTACTTACTTCCAAAGAGTGGTAAAACAAGGTGGTAAAATAGCTAGTGTGAAACCACTTTAGTCTCATCAGTCAATAGTCATTAGTCATTAGTCATTATTAAAGACAAAAGACTAATGACAATAACGACAATTTAAAATTGGGAATTAATTTTATGGTTGGACAAATTAGTAGTAGAACTAGTAGTCGCTACTTTCGGTACGAAGTTGTTGGTCTGCGCCAAAGCGAAGAAACTGAAAAAACCAATTATCCAATTCGTTCTAGTGCCACTGTGTTTTTCACAGTACCAGAGAACCGGATGAATCAAGAAATGCAGCGAATTACTCGCTTGGGTGGCAAGATAGTCAGCATTCAGGCATTGAACGCGGAAACTAAAACAGATAGCGAACAAAGCGATCCTCCTTCTTCATAATGAATTCTAGTCCGCAGAAATTTGAAGATTTATCATCGACAGGGAACTCTGGCGATGGTGAATCTTTAACAGTAGAGCAAGCGATCGCTAATCTAGAAAGTGCAGATTTAGGTCTGCGGTTTTATGCTGCCTGGTGGTTGGGTAGATTTCGGATATCTGAAACAGCTGCGGTTACAGGATTAATTAAAGCTTTAGAAGACGAAGCCGATCGGACACCAGAAGGTGGATATCCTCTACGACGGAACGCAGCCAGAGCCTTAGGAAAACTAGGCGATCGCCAGGCAGTCTCACCTTTAATTAAGTGTTTAGACTGCTCAGATTTTTATGTGCGGGAAGCGGCGGCACAATCCTTAGAAATGTTGGGCGATTCAGTTTGTATTCCCGTCTTAATTAATTTATTACAAGTAGGTTTGCACGGTGAGCAGCTGATATCAAAGCAGCCTGATTTATCCCAACCCTACGAGGCCATATTAGAAGCCTTGGGAACATTGAGGGCAACTGAGTTCACCCCTTTGATAAAACCATTTTTAGAGCATCCAATTGAATTGGTGCAATATGCTGCTGCACGAGCCATGTATCAATTAACCCAAGAGCCAGTTTATGGAGAACGCTTGGTACAAGCTTTAGCAGGTGAGAAATTGCAATTGCGTCGAGCAGTTTTAGCAGATTTGGGAGCCATTGGATATCTACCCGCCGCAGATGCGATCGCCGAGGCTCTTGCTGAAAATAGTCTGAAGCTAATTTCTCTGAAAGGATTACTAGAACATCAAGTTAACCATACAGCAATAAGCACTTTGTCAGATGGTGTGATGAAAGTGATGAATTTGATGGACTCGCTGTTGTAGTTATAATTTTCTAGGAATTAGTTGTTATTAATACGTTTAAAAAAAATACTTATCAAATGTAAACCCCCAACCCAACTGCAAAATCAGGGCTAGGGGGTTTATGTGTAGTGCCAACTACGGAGAACTTAAGCTACAATTGGCTGATCCCTAATGACTCATTGAAAAACTATTATGAATAACAGTGATCTTGCCCAAATATTGATCCGTGCTGTAGAAGAAGCAGACTCCTCGGAACGCCTATTAGACGCAGTTCAGGAGTTAGCGGCAGCTGGTATAGAAGAATCTGTTCCCACCCTGATTGCAGCTTTGGGCTACAACAATCCAGGGGCGGCAGTGGCGGCAGTCGATGGGCTGATTGCGATCGGGGAACCCGCAGTACCATCTCTATTGGAATTAATTGATGACTACAACTACAGTGCTAGAGCCTGGGCGATTCGTGCCTTAGCAGGAATTGGCGATATTCGGGCACTGGATACTTTATTCGAGGCAGCAAAAACCGATTTTTCCTTGAGTGTACGGCGGGCAGCTGCTAGGGGATTAGGCACTTTGCGCTGGCATCAACTACCGCCGGAGAAAGTGGAATCTGTTCAGACTCAGGTATTAGAGGCGCTATTACTAATTTCTCAAGATCCAGAGTGGGTAGTACGCTATGCAGCAGTGACCAGTTTAGAAACACTAGCGATCGCTATAGCAACCACTTTACCCGATCAAGCGTCGCGGATTACAAATCAACTTCAGCAAATACTCGATACTGATGCCGATTTGGGAGTTCGTACCCGCGTCAAATTTGCACAGCAAAAAATTCAACAGCCACAACATCAAGAAGTGTTTGCACCGAAAATAAAGCTAGAAGATGCTGATGTGTCGGAAGTGCCTTATCGTGGTGCTGGCAGACGGTGAAGCATTCATCGCCCCCTTACAATCCCCAGGCTATGAGTACTTGGGGACTTCTACAATCGGCTAGAAATTTCTAGCCGATTCCAATTGCAGAGAATACAAATTTATTTAACCACTCCAGACGCAGAGAACACAGAGTTAAGAGATTAAAGAGGAATTTTTTGAGCAAAATTTTTACTCACTTTGAAAGGGCTAATCAATCTATCAGCTATGAGAGCATTCCCCCGAAAATAGCTGTTGGGGTAATAATTTAGTGGAGTGATCGCAGATTTCATCTGGTGACAGACATATCCGAAGCTAGCAGAGATCCCAATTTAGCAACTGCAAGGACTACCAGAATCGAAATACGAATCCAATGCTGAAACAACGTCTTACTTCACTAAGCTCAAGCACTTCCAAACCGCTTGATTTTTACAAGACCATGTGACATGATACTTAACATAGCAAAATCCGGTATTTCGATAGACTTACCGGATTTTAATTTTGGACTACTTCACTGTTCATTAGATTCGTTTCATCAGAAAACTATCAACCCTTAGTTTTTGATTTGAGAAACACTAAGTATGATGAACTGTCCTCCTAATCACTTACAGCAGTTTTCATGTATCTGTCGTAAGGACACAGCAATGCTGTGCCCCTACGTGTGGTCTATTGACCTGAAAATAGCTGTAACTCCCCATTGAGTAACAATTGATCACCTAATTACACTCATTTGTCCACATGAAGAAAGTTAATTCGGAGAATTTTATATGGCCGCTATAACGTTGAGTGTATCAACTGTGAAGCCTCTGGGCGATCGCGTCTTCATTAAGGTTAGTGAGTCAGAAGATAAAACTGCGGGCGGAATTTTTCTACCTGATAGCGCCAAGGAAAAGCCGCAGGTGGGTGAAATTGTGGCAGTGGGTTCTGGTAAGCGTAACGATGATGGCACTCGTCAAGCGATCGATATTGCAGTTGGCGATAAAGTCCTTTACTCCAAGTACGCAGGCACCGACATCAAGCTTGGTACAGAAGAATATGTCCTGTTGTCTGAGAAAGACATCCTGGCAATTGTTTCATAGTCGATTGCCATTAGTTATTGGTCATTGCTACTCCACAAGCCGCCATAACCAATGACAATCGCAACTGCTCAACCTACATACTATTAAAGGGAACTAGAATCACTATGGCAAAACGCATCATTTACAACGAAAATGCTCGTCGCGCTCTGGAAAGAGGAATTGACATTCTCGCTGAGGCGGTAGCTGTCACCCTTGGGCCAAAAGGCCGTAACGTTGTTTTGGAGAAGAAATTTGGCGCTCCTCAAATCGTCAATGACGGTGTAACCATCGCTAAAGAAATTGAACTAGAAGATCACGTTGAAAACACAGGTGTAGCCCTAATCCGGCAAGCCGCTTCCAAAACCAATGATGCTGCCGGAGATGGTACTACAACTGCAACCGTTTTGGCTCACGCCATTGTCAAAGAAGGATTGCGGAACGTCGCTGCTGGTGCTAACGCCATCGAACTCAAGCGTGGTATTGACAAAGCTACAGGCTTTCTAGTAAACAAGATCAAAGAACACGCGCGTCCCGTAGAAGACTCTAAAGCGATCGCTCAAGTTGCTGCCATCTCTGCCGGAAATGATGAAGCCGTAGGTGCGCTGATTGCAGAAGCATTAGATAAAGTTGGTCGTGAAGGGGTGATTTCCCTAGAAGAAGGTAAGTCAGTCACCACCGAACTAGAAGTTACAGAAGGGTTGAACTTCGATAAGGGTTATATTTCTCCCTATTTTGCCACAGATGCCGAACGGTTGGAAGCAGTGCTAGATGAGCCATTCCTGCTGATTACAGATAAAAAAATTGCCCTGGTACAAGATTTAGTACCAGTACTAGAGCAGGTTGCCCGTGCAGGTCGCCCATTGCTGATTCTGGCTGAAGACATTGAAAAAGAGGCACTGGCTACCTTAGTAGTAAATCGGCTACGGGGAGTGTTGAATGTAGCAGCTGTGAAAGCTCCTGGTTTTGGCGATCGCCGTAAGGCTATTTTGGAAGACATTGCCATTCTTACAGGTGGGCAATTGATTACAGAAGATGCCGGTCTGAGGCTAGATGCCACCAAGCTTGACCAACTCGGTAAAGCTCGCCGAATCACCATCACCAAAGATAGTACGACCCTCGTTGCCGATGGTAATGAAGCAGCCGTGAAAGCCAGGGTAGAGCAAATCCGCCGCCAAATCGAAGAAACCGAATCTTCCTATGACAAAGAAAAGCTGCAAGAACGTTTGGCGAAGCTATCGGGCGGGGTTGCTGTGATCAAAGTTGGTGCGGCCACTGAAACCGAACTCAAAGACCGCAAGCTGCGTCTAGAAGATGCCATCAACGCGACAAAAGCTGCTGTTGAAGAAGGCATCGTTCCCGGTGGTGGTACGACCCTGGCCCATCTAGCTCCTGACTTGGAAAACTGGGCAAAATCTACCCTAGTAAATGAAGAGTTGACAGGGGCGTTGATTGTGTCTCGCGCCCTGAGTGCCCCTCTGAAGCGGATTGCCGAGAATGCAGGTCAAAACGGTGCTGTAATTGCGGAGCGCGTGAAAGAGAAGGACTTCAATGTGGGCTATGATGCAACCACCGGCGAATTTGTGGATTTGTTTGAAGCTGGAATTGTTGACCCTGCCAAGGTGACACGCTCGGCTGTACAGAATGCAGCGTCAATTGCCGGTATGGTGCTGACCACTGAGGCAATTGTAGTTGACAAGCCGGAACCAAAAGATGCTGCTCCTGCCGGACCTGGTGGTGGCGGCGGCTTGGGTGGGGACTTCGATTACTAATTGTTAATCCCTGGCGAAAGTTTTTGCGTCTTGCCTAAATCTCAAGAGGCGATCGTCCCAAATTATAACGATCGCCTCTTGTTTCATCTCATCTTTCTCATTTTCCAGCCCGTATTCTTGCGGTAAAAAGATCAATGCGATCGCTACACAAAATTTGGCACAGTAGTTAAGAAACCTAACCAGTTTTAACTCTACATTATGCCAAAGTCTCGTTTTTTCCGCTTCTTTCGCCACCTCAATTGGCACACACTCAAAAAAACTTTTGCCAGGACAATCGAAAGGCGACTTTTGGGACTTGCCTCGGAAATAGCCTTCAATGCCATGTTATCTTTGTTTCCAGCAATTCTTGCTCTGATTACAGCCATTGGCTTATTGGCAGAATCTTTGCAAGCTACCTTTAGACAACTGGCGGTACAACTAAGTCAAGTCCTACCTGAAGAAGCCTTGGATCTAATTCGTGATTTTGCCACCACAGAGATTACCAACTCCAAAAATAGTGGTTTGTTTTCTCTGAGCTTTGCTTTAGCAATTTGGACTGCTTCTGGGGCGGTGAATACCGCGATGACAGCCCTCGACCAAATTCATCAAATTCCTCCAGAAAATATGCGTCCTTTTTGGAAAGCCAAACTCGTCTCTCTGGGATTAACAGTCGGGACTATGTTGCTTTTAGTATTGGCTTCTTTCTTAGTGTTTACCAGTGATTGGCTGCTGGCAATAGTAGTACATGAAAATGCTTCTTTAATCTTCTTGTTACATCTTTGGCAGCTGTTACGCTGGCCTTTAGCTTTAAGTATTGTTGCTATCGCCTTTGGCTTCGTCTATCGCTATGGTCCAAGCAAGTGGAACTCAGGTACGCCAATGATGCCCGGAGCAATTTTAGCAGCTGTTTTCTGGGCAATATTGTCTGCCCTCTTTCGGTTGTATGTGGCGAATTTTGGCAATTATAATAAAGTATATGGTGCTGTAGGGGCTGTGATAGTTTTAATGCTCTGGCTGTCAATGAGCGCTGCTGTGCTGTTAATCGGCGATCAGTTAAACGTGACTGTGGGCGAAGATATGCGCTTAAAAGGACAGTTGCAAGCTCAAGAAAAATATTAAATGGTAAATCCCTGAAAATAATGATTGCAAAAGATCAGTAGGGGAGTAAAATATCTAACGATTCAATACAAATTTAGCGATCGCCTTCATGTCTGATTCTCCTCCTCGATTTTCGATGATTGAACCTGATGCCAAAGCACCCACCTTAAAACGCCTGCGTCAGCTAAGTCGGCTTCTGGACAATATTATTACCATTCCTGGTACAAAGATTGGTTTTGGTCTAGATCCAATTATCGGACTCATACCTATTGGTGGTGATTTTTTGGGAGTTATGTTTTCTAGCTACATCATCCTAGAAGCAGCGCGGCTGGGTGTATCTAGAGCCACTTTAGGTAAAATGGTTTTAAATGTGATCATTGATGGCTTGGTAGGCACTGTTCCAGTTTTGGGAGACTTTTTTGATTTTGCCTGGAGAGCTAACACTAATAATATCAAGCTATTAGAAGAGTACTTAAAGTTTCCCAGCCAGCAAAAGAGTGCAGACAGGTGGTTTATCTTTGCCGTTTTGGTGGGATTGTTGCTAATCTCAATTGTCTTAATAGCATTGCCTGTGATCTTAATTAGAATCCTGTGGAACGCTTTAACAGGCGGTTAAAATAATTCGTAATTTGTAATGACGCTCTCGACAAGAGGCTACGTCAACGCTTGTAATGACGTAAAATCTTAGTCTGTGCATAAGTACTGTTAAACCCCTAGAATTAGTTCAATTATGTTCAATTATTTATTGATAACGGAATGAAAGATTGGTGGCAAGCTACTTTTCCTAAAGGGCGGCAAAATCTAATTATTACTGATGCTAAAGGGTATCCTATACAAATTGCTTATGGCGAAAAAGGTAAAGGTAAACCGCTAATTTTACTACATGGCATGGGGAGTTGGAGCTACAATTGGCGCCATAGCATAGCACCATTATCTAAACATTATCGGGTAATTTGTTTTGATGCTAAAGGTTTTGGTTTTTCAGAAAAACCATTATTTCGTAGAGAACATAGTGGGCATCAAGTTATTGAGTTTAAAAGAGTTATTCAGGCATTATGTGATGAACCCGCAGTAATTGTGGCTGAATCTCTAGGGGGATTAGTTGCCCTTGCCCTTGCTCAAGAAAATCCGCAATTAATCGGGCGGCTTGTAGTAGTAAACGTACCTGTTTTTACCGAATATTTACCCCATTGGGCTATGTGGTTACTAGCCCAAACGCCTTTAGAAATAATGCAAACAATTGACTCCTTACGTCTGGCATATCTGTTTGCACCTCTATTTAGAGAAATTATGGCAATAGAAAGACGTGGGGTGTTATTTGATCCCTCAATCCTGACACAGGAAGATGTCTATTGGATCACTTACCCGTTTATTGAATTGCCTGGTACAATTGCAAAAGTTGCCGAAGAGTTACAAATAGCCGCGCAAGAAATTGAGAATTGGCAAGTAAAAAAGCCAAATATGCTCACCAAAATTCAAAATAACCTGAGTGCAATTAAGTGTCCTACACTAGTTTTGTGGGGTGATCAAGATAGTTGGTTTCCTCCGAGTCATGGTGAAAAATTGCATCAGCATATCCCCAATTCCAAATTACAGATTTTGCCTAACTGCTGTCATGATGCCTCAAGTGGTGCTTTTGAAGTGCTGAATGCAGCGATTCTTAAGTTTTTACGTGATACTAATTTTTAGAGAATAATTCAGAATTTAGAATCAACCTGAATTCTGTTTCCATAAAAAGAGAGTGGGAGGAAGCATATCAATCGGCTTTCAAACTCCCACTCTGCCATTTGCTGCTGAAGTGAACAGGAATGTATACAGACGTTGCCCGTTATTTGGGGGCTAATGCGTACTTAAACAACAACGCCCATACGCTTTAATATTCCTGTTGCAGCAAATGCAAAACCTAATTATTGATATTTTTTTGCTGAGAAAATACCCTGCAAATAATTGATAGAGATAGCTTTTTATGTTTGCCAATCACTTAGTAAATAGTATTTTACAAAAATGAATTTGCTTACGTGGTAGCCCCTGATAACAAAACCCTTGAAGTCGTTTATCTTTATACAATTTAACTTGGTTAATCGAAAGCTGGTTGCCATTTTGGCAGGTTTTTAAATTTGCTAATTGCTCATATATAACTTTTTAAAAGCTGTTAAGCAGCTATAGCAATCTGATTTGATTTCTGAATCACTCGTAGAGGAATAGGGAACAGGTAATAAAAATATAATGCAATACAGTTCAGATCAGCCCAAAACACTTGTAGAGACGGCGATTTATCGCGTCTCGAAAACCCAAAATTGTTGCCAGTAGCCCTTAACCCAAGCCTATTGTCCTATATGGCAATAAATAATTTATATATAACAAGATTCCCGACTTATTTAAAAAGTCGGGAATCTCAGCCAAGTAATTGGCAAAAAGTGTTAATTTAACGGGGTTTTACTTTACAGTAGTATTAATACTGGCGTAAAATTGCAGACAATGAACTATTTTTACGAAGATCCATCAAGTCTGCTAAAGGTTCTGTGGGCGTATCGAGGTGATGCTTGTGTTCTGCTGGTAAAACCGTCACCAGATGCTTTGCTTTCGGTTGCATCTGCATAAGGGGCATCAGTTGTGGCTGTGGCACAAAAATTGGTTGGTTCTTAGGAAGATGTGGTTCCAATTTTTGGTAATGGTTCTGTGCCAAACGTGCCTGATGGCGGTTAACCTGTTTTTGGACTTTTTGCGGTTGCTTTGTCCGGTTGAGCATTCGGAAAATGAACAAGGAACCACTACCACAACTGAGGGCGATCGCAGCCACCATCCATAAAGGTGTAGGATTAGTGTTCTCAGAGGGTGCATTAATTGGTTCTTCAACTATAACTGGGATTTTTTCTGGTTCTTCCTGTGTTATCGGGCCAGCATTACCTAAGCTATACAGCGCAAAGGCACCACCTCCCATAAACATGGCTAAAAACCCAGTTAGCAATAGCCAAGGATGATGTACAACCAAATAGATCAGAACATTCGAGCTTTTTCTTAGTCTCGATTTCCTGTTTGTCAGCTCTGGAGTAGCCCGTCTTAGTTGGGTTGGCTCGCGCTGTACATTCTGACTTTTTTCCATGATTACTTTCAGATTTGTACCCCTCTAGTCAATAAATTGTACTGGAGGAGTCAAGCATCAGGTATCCGTAACAAAAGTGTAGATTCAAGTAGCTTTTTTGTAAAATATAAGCTACCAAATCTGGCTGACTTTTGCCAAAATTCTGTATTTATTGTGACTTTTCGCTGTAAATCAGTTCGCTTATTTTCTCCATCAATTAGGAGAATGCCTTTCGAGAGCAAGTTGAATTAACCGATCAACTAATTCTGGAAAAGGAACTCCACTATGGGCCCAGAGTTGAGGATACATACTCGTTGCAGTAAAGCCTGGCAAGGTATTGATTTCGTTAATTAAAACTTCTTGTGTCGCTTCCACATAGAAAAAATCTACCCTTGCCAACCCAGCAGCATCAACAGCTGCAAAAGCCTGCAAAGCCATGTCTTGAACTTGACGGGCGATCGCATCTGGAATCGGTGCAGGTATCAGTAAATCTGCCCGACCCTCAGTATATTTAGTTTCATAATCATAAAAATCGCTGTCATAAGTAATCTCTCCAACGATAGAGGCTTGGGGTTGATCATTACCTAAAACGGCACACTCAACTTCCCTGGCGACAACACCAGCTTCTACAACTAATCGGCGATCGTAACTAGCAGCACTATCTAAAGCTGCTTCTAATTCTTGGCGCGATCGCACTTTCGCAATACCCACTGATGAACCCAAATTCGCAGGCTTGACAAAAGCAGGATAACCTAATGCTGCCTCAATGTCATCACAAAGTTTCGGAAATACGCAAGGATTAGACCAAACTTGCGTTCTCGTAATCGCCTTATATTTTACCTGTGGTAGCCCGGCTTGCTCAAAGGCAATTTTCATGGCAATTTTATCCATCCCCATTGCCGAACCTAACACCCCAGAACCCACAAAGGGAACCTGCATCAAAGTAAGTAACCCTTGAATTGTTCCGTCTTCACCATTGGGGCCGTGGAGAATGGGAAACCAAACATCCACTTGGGCAACTTGAGAGGGAGATTGCCACTTACTCAGGGTTTGGGCTTGCGGATTGGATGTCAGATTTCCCTCAGAAGTTGATTCTTCCGATTCCAGTAGCGGACTACCGGTTGCTAAAACCTTTTCGGGTGCTTCTCCCGCAAGCCAACGGCCATTTTTTTGGATATAAAAAGGCAGGATTTCGTACTTGTTAGCATTTTCCTCTGCACTTAAGGCTTTAGCGATCGCCCGTGCTGAGTTGATCGAAACTTCATGTTCTCCCGAACGACCGCCAAACAGTAACCCCACGCGCAGCTTAGTCATTTTCGGTTCCTCGACACTTCTCCAGCAGATAGCGTATCATAACCTACAAAAGTTGCCATCTTTTTCTTTTATTTCTTTTACTGTTAAGACTAGTACCGCAAGGCGGAATTCAAAATTTAAAATTCAATAGATGTTGCCCAAGGCGATTGGATTGATTCAATTTGCCCAATTCCTAAAAATAATTTCATCTTTGCCCAACCATAGAGAACCTTGACCCGGAAAACATGGCAGATTACTTGAATAAGTATCAAAAGTCTGACATGAAAACCATAATAATGAGAATTTGGACTACTACTGCTGTGCTAGCTTCTTTTTGGCTAATATCTGGAGTCATCGGTTCTGAGCCAATCAACGCTACTTCTGTTTTGGTAGAAAATGCTATATCATCTCCTGTACCAACGAATGTAAAACAGATTGTTGTCAGTAACACTGAGTTTGGGCTGAAGAGAGTTGATTCCCAAGGGAACGTTACCATTTTTCAGACAACAAAAATACCACTTCAGGAAGGAAACATCTACGGATGGCGGATTAAACTCAAAGACTACCGAGGTGAAGTGAAATGGCGCGAAGTCTTACGTTTACCAAAACCTCCAGAAACTTGGGGTACAGATAACGGTGAAGACTTCTCAATATCAGTAGATGGCACTACATCTGTAACACGCCGTACACAATCGGCTCCAGAAGGTGTAATTGAAAATTTTTGGACGATCGCTCCTGGCGATCCAGTTGGTAAGCATAGAATAGAGGTCTATATTGATGACCGTTTGATCAGTACTTTCGAGTTTGAACTGATTCCCGTTAAGTAGATGTAAAGGGCATTGGGCATTGGGCAAAACATTTCCTCTTTTCCGAGTTCCGTTAGCGGATAGCTAAGGTCTAGCCCGTGCTGAGTGGGGAATCTCACTTTTTTTCTCAGCACGGGCTAAACGCCCCGCTATCGCTAACAGCACTCCTGAAGGGCATTGGGGATTGAAAAGAGGCAGTCCCGATGAAACAAGTTTCACAGCCTTGAATGAAAGAATAACTGGGGGCTGGGGACTGGGGATTGGTATTTTTACTCAGCACTCAGCACTTTCAAGTCAGAGGGGTAGGGTGCGGGGGGCAGAGGGGAAAACTCTTCTCCCTTGCTTGCTGCTTTGTTGAACCTGAAGCTGAAGAATATCTTAGAGATAAAGAGAGGTCAACGCCACAGATGAATGCTGAAGAATTAAAAAGGCGTTTTGCCGCAGGAGAAAGATATTTTACAGCCGTCAACTTGAGTAAGAACAAGTTGATTGGAGCCTATTTGCCTGGAATCAATTTATGGGGGTCTGACTTGAGTGGAGCTAATCTAGCTAAAGCTAAACTCTGGGGAGCAGATTTAAGCAGAACTAACTTAGCCAATGCGAATTTGACTAGAGCTAATTTGAGCGGTGTCAAACTGAATGAAGCAAATCTTCGGGGAGCCAAACTAAATTATGCCAAGTTGTATGGAGCGAATCTGACTGGCGCTTACTACGATGAAAGCACACGATTTTCTAAAGGTTTTGACCCCATCAGTAGAAACATGCAGAAGGTGTAAGAGTGTTCCAAAAAATAAATGATCAAAACCCATCATTGCCTTCGCGTAGCGTCTCTTCACTTGCAATGACAATTGGGCATTTTTTTTCTTAAGCTCAAAACCTTCATGTAGAGACGCAATTTATCGCGTCTTCAAAGACCAATAACCCCTAACCCAAGCGTATTGGGTTAAAAGCGAGTGGAATAGTGGGCGAAACTAGTATTAAGTATTCTCACTTAATACTCTATCCCTTTATGGGTGGAGTATTCTGAATACTGTATTCTGTATTCTGACTCCTGATTTATTCACTCACATATCAGAAGCGCATGACTACCAAACCGAAGATTTTCATCGATGGAGAATCGGGAACCACAGGCTTACAGATTTACTCGCGTCTTAATCAACGGGATGACATTGAGTTAGTTAGCATTGAGGCATCTAAACATAGAGATGCAACTGAGCGAGCCAAACTAATTAATGCTGTTGATGTTGTCATTCTCTGCTTGCCTGATGATGCGGCCCGCGAAGCTGTTAGCTTAGTTAGTAATACTAGGGTTAAGATCCTGGATGCTAGTAGTGCCCATCGCACAGCTAAAAACTGGGTATATGGCTTCCCTGAACTAAATCCAGGACAGCGAGAGAAAATCGCCAGCGCCCAGTTTGTCAGCAATCCAGGCTGTTATCCTACAGGATTTTTAGCTTGTATCCGTCCGTTGATTGCTAAAGGACTTCTAAACAGTAACTTTCCCGTCACCGTTAATGCAGTGTCAGGTTACTCAGGTGGCGGAAAGAATCTCATCAAACAATATCATAGCTTCCATGAACAGCAAGCCGGGGCAGAGTCGCTCTATCCTTATGGCATCTACGGTTTGCAGTTTGGGCATAAGCACGTTAAGGAGATGCATCATTACTCAGGGTTAGCATCGCCGCCACTGTTCGTACCGGCAGTGGGAGATTTTGAACAGGGGATGCTAGTACAAGTGCCTTTGCCGCTGGGTACTTTGGATAATCCGCCATCAGGTGAAGTTATTCATCAAGCGATCGCAGACTACTACCAAAGTGAAAAGTTTGTGCAGGTTGCTCCATTCCAAGATTTTACTCTACTACGAGACGGAACATTTCTAGATGCGATCGCACTAAACGGTACCAATATTGTTCAGGTTTTTGTATTTGCCAATGACACTACCAAAGAAGTGTTGTTAGTTGCTCGTCTTGACAACCTGGGTAAAGGTGCATCAGGAGCCGCCGTCCAAAACCTAAACATCATGCTCGGTTTTCCAGAAGAGTTGGGATTGGCAATGAAGTAGTAGTCTGTCAATAAATAATTGATGGATAAATTACTTGTAGAGACGGCGATTTATCGCGTCTCTCTAACTAAAGCTATTTCACCTTAGCGCGGAAGCGCACAAAACCATAGGAATTAGCTGGTGTACCAGATCCAGTTGCAGCCGGTAGACTGGGAAAACTTGGGACTGTAATATTGACTACTACTGCCCCATTGCTGTTAATACCGCAGTATGATGGTGTGGCTGAGTCATTAGCTGTATAAAAATGCCCGCGATCGCTATCCGCTACATTAGTTAGATAAGCCGTAGGTGTAGTAGAACCAATAGCTAGGGCAATTCCTTGATCTGCTCCTGGCAAGCCGCCATCATTAGGAGTCATCCCATTAAAAGTATTAGGAATAAAAGTAACATTACCGGGTACTAAGTCACAAATGCGGACATTAGTTGCATTAGAAAAACCATTAGAAAGAAAGTATATAGTATATTCTAATTCGTCCCCTAGTTTGACTATCCCAGCATTAATCAATCCCCGCAAATAACCAAGTGGCCAAGGTTTATCGCTATCATCATCAGTCTCATAAAGGGGTGATACATAATTGGCAGCAGTGGTAGCAACGTCACTGCGACCATCCACAATATTGTTTAAATCCTGGTTATTGATGCGTGTGATCCGTTTAACTAAAAGTAGCTTAGGTTTACTAGTTGTAAATGGCATCGTCACAGTAGCAGGTGTGGGATCTTCTTTGCCTGCTGTATCCACACCTGCCACAGTAAATGTAACCGTTATCGCACCATCATTTGGATCTAATGTTAGCTGAGTTGGGTCATAATTACTAATAACTTGGTTCGCTGTCACAGCTATGTTGTTGTAATAAAGTATCCCATTTGTTGGCAGACTAATAATCTTGAAACTTTTGCCAACACTAAAGTTGCCATCTTCAGGATCGGTAGCTGATAAGGTAGGTACTTGCGATTTATTGGTTCCCCCTGGATTCGTTTGCAGAGATGCAGTGACGTTATTAGTATCGGGTAACTGTTCAATCCCAAAGTCCTTACTAGAGATGTTTGTGCCAGTATTAAAAGTAGCCGTCGTCAGTGGGCTAGTATTGACCCAGTTAGAGGGAAGAGATGGCGTAGGGGCAGTATTACCCACTGTGCCAGCAGTTGTACTTAAGATAATTTTAACGTTGCTTTGATTAAAGGGGACATCGAGAAAAGTGTAAGTACCATCTGCTGCGACAGGTATTGTTTTTAAAACCTTATTATTTACATCCACCAGAATTGCATTTAACAACCCACCTGCATTCGTACCTGTTTCCGAGCCAGTATTGATATTAGTAAAAGTATTATTAGCACTATTATCGGCATCATCCCAAACCCTGCCGCTAAGGAAATCATCATCATAAATCGTATAATTGGAAACGACTGTTGGGGAACCACCACAAGTTGTGGTTGAACTGGCGAAAAAACTAGTTGAAGTTTGTATGGTGAATATAATTGTCCTCACACCTTGAGGAACATTATTATTAATAACAGTAAAGGGAATGGTAAAAACACTAGTGGCATCACTACCATCGTAGTTTCCCGCAGGGATAGTGATATTAAAGGTAGATGTGCCTGATGTTGTATTGTAATCTGTACCCAAAACTGCTGTCCCACTCACGGAGATAGGAACACTTATCCCTCCAGTTGGCACTAAACCAACGATTCTGAGTTTTGGGGGGTTAGTTGTAGGGTTAGTTTCTGATTCTGCTGCACCACCTGAACTTGCTGTAAACTCAACCACAGGTTTACCAGCAAATTGGACTTCATCAAGGAAGTTACCTATAGTATTGTTCCCGCCCGCCGTGGAAACGGCCGCAAATCCTACAGGTTTATTCCCAGTAGTTCCGGTGTAAGGAACAGTGCCAGAGTATCGTACCCAACCATTTCCAGCGTTATTGTTAGTTACAGTAGGAATCGTTGCACCATTCTGCGCTACTGGTTGTGCCGTAACTGTTCCATTGCTAGTTGTTGAGAACGTCCCAAAAACAGTTGGTGCTGGATCGGTAATTAGTCCAATTAAAAAATTGGCCACATCAGCAACACTTGAACTTGAACGCCCACGATGTAGAAAAGAAAACGTAATCGTCTCATCTTTAAGGAGGCATAGATTCTGATACAACTCAGAAGCTTCCTCAGCATTTAACTCAGCAAATTGATTCCCTGCATTGGTTGCTGTGGAGGTAGCGCCAGCGCCAGATTTATCATCAAATCCTGTTGTCCAAATCTCAATAATTTTACCGGCTTGTCCATATATACCAACTGGACAAGAACTTGTTCCTTGCCTTGGGCTATGGCTTGTTGTCCAACCAATGATGAAGCTTTCATCTAGTTGAATATAACATGAAGTACCAAAAACAGGTTGCTCAAAGCTTGGATTCAGAAACGATCGCTGGATATATTGAGCTTGTGCTTGTGTAGGTTGAAGTACTAATGTTGCACCGATCAGCCCCCACCCAAAAGGATTAAATTTTTGCCATAAATTCTTCATTAGTAAATCACCATAAAATAACTTTTAAAAGATACTAATTACCCTAAGCCTAATTATTAATGATGCCTGATTCACCTCAAATAAATCTCCAGTCTCTAGCTTGCCCAAAATTGTAGATAATCTACCATCTGTATTCAGATTCAGTGTGGCGATCGCTTTTAAATAGTGAAACAAAAATTTCATTTCAAATTTAATAAATCTTGGCTATAAATTGACGATTTGTAGAGACGTAGCAGTGCTACGTCTCTACAAATAACCGTTTTATATTTCACGTTTTTGCATTGCCGTTGTTGCCGCCTTAAGTTTATTCACCAAAGTTTTCATCGCAGATTCTTGTGGCTGGCGTGGCGGAATCTTTTGCTGTCCAAAACTATCAAACAATTCGTTAAGCTTAACCGTAAAGCCTAAATATGCGCCTCCCGCAGAACGTGTTCCTGAGAAATCTCGGTCATCAACTTTACCAAACACATAGCCAGCAGAGACGCGCAGGTTAGGCGTGAGATAGTAGCCTGTTTCTACAACAAAACCTGTTTCGCTATAGCTAGACTGACTAATTACACGAGCTTCACCCACCAAATCCCAACTATATCCCAAACGATAGGTAGCTCGTAATTGTGCCAGATTCACTGTGCTAGTACCAGCTAAATCATTAGCTAAATAAGAGGTGCTATTACGCAAAGCATACTTACCATAGAATTCCCATTGCCAATTAGGAGCGTAAATTGCTTCTAAAGCAAAGGTATGGTCTTGGGAACCCGTACCACTTCCTAACAGGATGGTGTCAGGGATGGTTGAAGGATTTTGGCGATATTCATAACGCAATAAAGCATTAAATTTATCGTTATTGGGGTCGCGGTAGGCTAAACCCAGCTTGAGGTTAGCAGTATCTCCCAGTCCTGAAAGCTTTTGATTGGAAGAACCAGCTTGTTGATAACGCACCAAGGCTGTGAGAGCCGGAGAAATTTTACCCGCAACACCTGCGGTAATTACTGTATTCCCTCCACCAGAAGAAGAACGATGTTCATAACGGGCACTGGCTTGAAACTGCGGATTATCACTGTATTCCAGCCCAATGCTGTAGCTATCGCCACCATCAAATCCGATCGCAGATGCAGATTGACCAAAAGCGAAGGGTTGGGCATATTGTTGACCTGCCGCAGTTCGTCCGAAGAAGTTGCCAAATACGTGTTCGTAAGCAACATTCAGGCGTAATCCTGAAGCAATAGTCCAACGATTATTTAGACCAATTGCCCCTTGGGTAGTCATTTCGTTAGCACCACCCAAAATTGAATAACGACCGGTCAAGGTAGTATCCGATCCGAGTTTGTGTTCGCCGTTGACACTCAAGCTAGTGATGGAGTTACCCGAATATTGACCACTACTGTAAAACTGTTGGGCTAAACTGACGCTGACACCAGGAATTACTGCCCAATTCAACCCGAAGATGGTGCGGTCTGGGTAAATAGGATCTTTTTGGGAAGATAAACTCAGTTCATTTTGCGCCTGGAAAGTTAGGTTTTTAGCTAGAGGAATGGAAAAACGCGATCGCAATTGATCGGAATTACTACTCAAACTACTGTCGGGGATGCGGTCTTCCCGATGACGATGAATCCAATCCAGATCAATAGTGGCACTACCTAAACGTTGTTGAATTCCAGCAGAAATTGTCGTCAGCGAATTATCAACCCTGCTCCCAGGTATCGCATCAGAACTGGGTGCAAATAGTTCTTCAAAGGTATCTAGAGGTTGGGGAGCAATTCCAAAATTGTCTTCGTGGTCGTATTGCGCTCTGAGGTTGGTAGTTGAGTTCATTTTCGCTGTAACCTGCGCTCCGTAACGAGTTTGTCCTGGGACAAAGCTGACAGTAGCATTATTAGCAAAGCCTGTATCAGCAAAACGATAATAGGCACGGCCTTGAATTCCGTTAGCAATTTGTCCCTCAGCTTCCAACCGGTAAGCGTCACCTCTGACTCTTCCCACAACATCAGAATCATTAGTGGAATGGGCGTATTCTGCAATTAACTTACCGTTCTCACCCAGAGCAATCAGCGCATCTGCACCGTAGAGTTGAAAGTCGCGTACTCCGTGATTTTCTTGGACATAACTTGCTCCAATCCAGCTTTCCTGATTAAGCTTGCGGGAAAGGTTATATTGCAAACGACCAGCATAGATATTGCCATCAGAGTTTTGATCGTCGTATTGGTAGCTAACAACAATCCGACGTACCAATACTTGTCCAGTTTGATCGACATCGGTACGAAGCATCGGTTCGCGGAATAATAATGTACCGCGATCGTAGTCGATTTCGTAGTCTGGGCCTCGGTTAAGCTGTTTACGTTCTAATACAGTTCCAGGACGATTGAGTTCTTCTAACTCGATAAAGACATTTTCACTACCTGCTTGTAGTAGTCTGCGAGAGAGGAAGTAATAACCACTAGTACCATCGGGAGCAATGGTATCCCGTTGAAACCCCTCTAAGTGGTCGCCATAGAAACCTGTAATTTGGAGATTTCCTAAGTTGTAGTTAGCTTTAAAACCGTGGAGTTGACGGGTAATCGCAGTAAATTGCTGAGATCCCCGCGCAAATTCTTCTGTGTTATAGTCACCCCACATCGCATAATCAGGGGAAACTCCGGGGATACGAGATGAACGCTCGAAACGCAGAAATACACTGTCAATGGAAGGAGTAACGACATCAACTTTCGAGCTATCGCCGTAAACAGGATAGTTTTGCTCGTTGGATTGGTAAGTTCTAAACAGCCGATTATTACAGTCACAATCTTCGTTGAGGCTACGAGAACTGTTGTATGCACCTGTAAACAACCATTCTCCGATCGCACCAGTGGCAAATACTGCGGAATGGAAATCTAATTGCGTGCCGTTGTTTTTATCAGGAGGGAGGAAATCACGGAAACTACCGTAATAATTTGTACCTCTAGCTCCCAAACGTAAATCTATGACTCCAGTAACTAAACTCGGACGCAATGCCGTTTCAAATTGCAGTTGAGTAAAGGCTTCTAGATTGTTAGTTATAGCTCGAATTCGGACAGTTTCGGCTTTCAGTTGCGATCGCAATATCGCTGTAAATTGTCCTCCTTTCGCCTCCACTTGAAATCCGGGTTCATCAGGCTTGAAGTCTTTCCCGACCAACTCCCCAGCACTGGGTATGAGGGTGACAACAGCATCACGATTAGAGCGATTGCCACCTGCATCGAGCAGTTGACCCCGGATTGTCGCTGTAGAACGTCCATCCGCGGGGATACGAGACTCAACTGTTTCTAAAGTTAGTTGCTGCGGCGCTCCCCGCACTGCAATTTGCACTGTTGCAGGGGGTTCTGTCCCTCCAATAATTTTTGCAGAGATGGTGTTTGCGCCCTCTTTTAACGAGACACCATACCATGTCTGCGTTACTAAGTTGGTGGTAGCATCACTTTCTGTTCGTCCTACTAAAGAAGGGTCTACCAACGTGCCATTCACCCGCAATTCCACCTGACTACCAACAGGAAACTGCACAATCACCGTGCTAGCTTGGACATCTACAATACTGTCAGCCGTTGGAGTCAGGATTTTGATGGCTGTAGATATGGGGAGAGTGGGAGATACGGGAAGATTTTCATTCACCCCTTGTCCGTTCTCTACTCCTGCTATTTTGCGTAAGCCTCTAGGCAAACTTATCGAAGTTGCTGGTTGAAATGGTTGTATTTGCCTTGGAGAAGCTTGCAACTGTGTCTCGGTTTCTTTACCTCCATCATTTTTGTTCTTGATTCCAGCTACTTTACGTAAGCCTGTGGGCAAATCAACAGAGTTTGCTGGTTGAAATGTTTGTACTTCCGTCTTTTCCTCAATTTCGGCTACTTTACGTAAGCCTCCAGGTAAATCAACAGAGTTTGCTGGTTGAAACAGTTGTATTTCTGTTTCACTTGTCTGGACATCTGGAATTGAAGTATCAGTAGTTGGTGCTAAAGAAGTGGAAGAAAATTCATCAGATGGAAACTGCTGCTTAGAACTTTCCAAAAGATGGGGAGACTTCAAAGCCTCTCCCCTGCTCCCTGCTCCCTGCTCCCTTGCCTCTTCTTCAACACCCTGCGGAGGTGAATTAGGGAAAAGGAGATTTTCACTACTGATTTCAGCTTTGACCATAGCAGGATACAAAACCAGGCAGAGAGCTACTGGCATTACCCCCATCAATTTCAGGTTAAATATAGTTGCACAGTGCAGTCTGGGTTTCATTTCTTGACTGGCTCCTGAAATGTGGGGGTGACAGCGAAGTTCATACGTACCAAGCCACCAGGCTCTAAATGCACCAAGCGAGATTGGCTATTTCGTTCGCGGAATTTTTCGTTATGAGCTAGGGTGTAACCAGGTACACTGCTCAGGTCTAGTACACCTGTGTGGTATCCAGGTAAGGCATTAGCTAAGGAGAACAAACCATTAGGATCTGTAGTGATGCGGTTTCCGTCCTCCAGAAAAATTACTGCATTTGGTATCCCCGGCTCATCAGCTTGTTGTTCACCGTCAAAGTTTTTATCAACAAACACTCGACCGATAATCGTGCCACAGTCAGAAAGGATTCCTGAACTAATTTTCAACTGGTGTGTTGCAGGGCCATCCTTGGTGCTAAAACGATTATCGGCTCGTTGAGCATTAACGATCGCACTGTTGCGACCAGTCCCACGCAGCGCATCAGGTGTTAGTTGAGCAGCGTAGGCAATATTCAAGACTTTCTCTGTGGGAATGGTTACATCTGTGCGGAATGTCACTGTGTTCCCATTGCGTTCTGAGGTGATAGTGACGAGTTGACCATCTACCTCTCCCCGCACAGATTTCGGTAAAAAATCGAATCCTAAAGGTAGGTTGTCGGTGACAAATATATTATTCAAACCAGCATCAGCGAGATTTTTGACTGACAGGCGGTAGATGACTGTATCTCCAGGTTCAGCAGCAGCGCGATCGCTTGTTTTGATAATCTGTAACTGATTGGCTTGACACAGATTTGTAGTAAATTCAAAGGCTAATAAATCCAGTCCCACAACTTCTGCATTGGGAACTAAAACAATTGTTTGCTCTACTCTGGTTTGGCCTGTGAGACTGATTGGTTGACCATCCAGAGAACTAGCAACATATCGCACAATATTATTACCTTGTGTGCCAGTGCTACCAAGGATTTCAATCTTGATCCGTCGCTGTCTGTAGATAGAATTTGGTGGCGGATTAACTACAAAAATGTAGGTTCTACCTGGATCGGTTTGACCCTTATTCGGATCGAGTAGGAAATTGTAGACACCCGCAGGGTTATTCGTAACGAAGTAGGGGTTACTATTCTCGGTATTTGGCGATCTACCACCAGGAACATTGTTATTAGGAATATCTGGTAACTCTGTTCGAGTCAAAGCAACCAAGCTACCTAATTCTGTCCCTGTTGGATCGCTAGAGTTAGGTTCATATACCCCAACTGAAAAACCTGTATAGTCAGGTAAAATTGTGCCAGCGCAACCTAAGATCCGTCCTAAAGGATCAACTAATGGGGTTGGACTGGCATTGATCTGACTAGAACTTCCTTGATATTGATTATTATTAGCTGAATCTGTATAAGTATAAGTAGCTTGATTTATTAATGGCGAAGACGCAACTAGATTATTAGTCTGTTGCGCGATCGCTGGTATAGATATAGTAGTATGCAAAAAACTTCCCAAAAGAACACTAGCTGTTAACCGTCGCCACCAGCCACCGCTAGAAGTAATTTGCTTTTGGTTTTGAGGACGGCTCACTGAACACATCTCCTGTGAAATGTCAAGCTTGTTGTTAATAAAAGCACTTATTTATTTGTGGAAATCCAGTTAAGCCAAAACCCTTTAAAAATCTTGTTTCCAGCTTCCATCTCGAGATATAGTCACAAAGACGGCGTATCCCCGCGTTCCAATCAGCGCACTTGGGTTTGATAAGTCGCTTTGACTGTTGTCTTCGCTGCAAGTGAGGGAATCTGCAAACGGATATGGGTGTAAGCACTGGCTGGTGCTGGTTTTGTTTCCACTTTGCCGTTAGGAAGGGTAACTTTCACGGTGGGATTTTCGACAAAGCTACGTCCGCCATCAATGCTGTAAATAACTTTGGCATTGTTGGCGACATTGGTAGAATTCAGCACGTAGACCATTCCTTTCGGGATAGGTTGATTAAACGTCAAATTCTTCACTGGGCGATCGCTCTTATTTTCACCACTCAAGGTATATCGCAACACATCTCCTGGTTGCACCACAACTTGACCTTTCAAAGGTTCCCATTTCTGAATTTGCTTACCCTGCTGATCCTGTGCTACTACTTGCTTTTCTGCTTCTAAGCGCAATTGAATTTGCCCTTGAGTTTTGATATTCTGAGCAACAGCACTTTCTAAATGCCATACATTTGCGATTCCCGGAATTTGACCGACAAATGGGACTGTAGCAATGAGAACAAATGCTCCTAAACCTGCAAGAGAAACACACTTCATAATAAATAACCTCAAAAAATTTCCAGAATCTTGATTGTTGATTTATCCAGGACTTACGCAAAATCATGAAAAAACGAACCACAGAGGGCGCAGAGGACACGGAGAAATAAGAGTTTCAGAGAGTTCTTGCGTAAGTCCTATTATCTTTCCCTGCTTTTGCGAATAAAGAGTCACTCCCCTCTTTGCTTCCTGTTTAGAGGTTGGGGATAAGGTTAACTAGTTGCGGCGGATCGCTCTCTTAGAATCTGCGAACGTCACAACCCCCAATCCCCAATCTCAAGGAATTAGTTCACCTTGCGTTGGAAGGTAAATGTTCTTTGAATGCCCGGTGCGATCGTTCCAGTTACGGTATTTACGTACTTAGCAACATCAGTACTTGCTGTAGTTCCAGTTTGATCGATACCAAGGTTACTAGCTGGATTACCATTGAAGAATTGAATAGTTGAAGCTCCAGAATCTTTAGCTGAACCAACAATGTTGCTAGTATCAATTTGAGTGTTATTGTCGTTGTCTAGCGCCCAGTTGTTGGGGGTTTGCGTACCATCTTCAGTAATCACAACTTTGTTAGCATTCAAAATTACGTTCCCGCTTCCAGCTTGAGGATCAGAAATATTGCTGTACTGAATTTGGTACTCAATAATGTTTCCTGGTGCAGGCTTTTTCGGATCGATACTGAATGTGCCATCATTCCCCTGGACTACAGACCCAGTTCCTTGTAAGACTCGCGACACTTTCAGCAGTTTCAGGAAGCCAGTATACACGCGATCGATGGAGATGTTGTTAACCTCACCAGTATCAACTACACCATTATTATTAGTGTCAATAAAGGCAGTAATGGGTACTGGGAAGCCCTTATTGATATCAGTCGATAGTTTCGTACCAGCTGGTAGGTCAACTTCTACACCATAATTTACACTGCTTCCAGCAGCAACACCAGAGATTTTAATTGGTGTGTTATTGGCTGCCAGGGTGAAAGTTCCAACGTTATTGGTGATGCTGTAAGTATAGACAGCAGATTGACTGTTATAGCTAACAGTCACCTTTGTACCATTGGGCAAATCTGTAGCTGTAGCTGGTACTGTTGGTACTATTGTAATGTCGTTAGGGTTAGTCCCACTATTCTTAATTGTGTTAGTGAAACCAACTGATTGTGGGTCAAGTGTACTACCAGGTGATGTGTTAGGAGGAACAAAAGAGGATTTGTTTGTGAAGTCATCGTTATTATCTGTTGGGCCAACAGCATCCGGTGCATTATTCGGCCCGTTTAAAACTGAGTTTGCTTGGGCGACTGAAACCGTGTATACGTTGACATTTCCTATAACAGAATTACTACCTTGGTTGTTATTACCTGTGTCAGTTTGATTGGCGGGAACTGTACCGGGATAATAGCCAGAGTCTACTGTAGTAGGAAAGGCTCCACTAGTGGGGTTGATGTTATCTGGATTTTGATCGCCTGAATCGTCAAAGAGTAGAGGACTATTTGGATCTCCAGCAGTTTTACCGAACACTTGAGCGATATTGTTAACATTTGTCGCTGTCGTTCCTGTGATTCCAGTGGTCTTTACTTGTACTGTAAAACCTGTAACGGTTGTCCCAGTGGCAACTGAAGAGATAGAGTTAGGATCGTTAATAAAACCAACCCGTTTAACTACGCCACCTGTTACATTCGCACTGTTAGTTTTCCACAAAGCCTGATCGGCATTTGTAGTTGTAGGATCTTCACCAGCGTAAACCACTATCCATCCTGAAGGAGCGGTTGGGGTTCCATTAAGAGTTGTTGATGCTGGAAGTGCATCAGAAACTAAGATGCGAGTAACTGGATTACCGTCTACATTGATGGTTGTACCAGCTAAAGCTGCGGGTGTTAGCCCACGATTAGTTACGTCGTTACTCTCAACTCGCAAGCTTAAACCATAAGTCAGCACATCATCATTGAGTACGGAAGTGTTACCAGCGTTATAGCCTGTCCGAGTTTTGAGTATTGTGGCTAGAGCAACAGTTTTAGCTGTGTTACCTACTTGAATTTGCTGGGTAATACTAGATTCTCGTGTACCGTTAACTGGTGTGCCAGGAACTTCCCCGCCACCTGCGTTATCAGGATTATCTACAGTATAAACGTCACCACCATCAGGACTCCGCAGTTGGTTTTGGGCATCACCAGGAGTGTTACCAAGGGTAACTTTAATTATGTCACCCGATTGAGCGCCAGTCTGTACAGTTACCGGCACACGTACCAACACAGTACCACTAACCGGAATTGAGGGTGTATCTACACCACCGGCTGTTACGTTTGTCCAAGTTGCACCACCATCTGTACTATATTGCAATGTGCCACTAGCTGGTGTTACCCCATTTTTATCAGCAGGAAGTACACCAGAAACCGTACCAGGCCCAGTTGTTGTTGCTTGGTTGGGAATATGGAATTTGGTGGGGTCGTTACCTACGTTTGTTAGGGTGTACGTGTAGGTTAGTAAATCGTTAACTCCAACAGTGCCACCATTATTATCTGTAACACCCGACGCTGTGACAGTAATACCCGCAACCTCTGCTACAGTCACGGTGACAGTGTTAGAGGTGGAATTTATAGTTGTCCCTGGATTGTTGGGATCTTCGTAGGTTGCTGTCGCAGTGTTACTGATAGATGTACCCCCAGTAGTTCCGTCAGCTAATACAGGTGCGACAAATTGGAAAAGGCTACCAGTTAATAATGCTGTTGCTACTAGAGATTGGTAAACTTTACGCTGCTTGTTGACAGATTGATTTCGATTTACCATAGAAGTAGTTTGTTTGTTTGCTGAACTTGTATCTTGGATTTTGAGACAGGATAAAGTTCGGCAATTCCTTAAAGAACTGCCGATTATAGCCCCCCAAAGCTTCAATCTTTCAGGAATGCCTATTTAAGGAGTTAAATTATTGACACTCCTAGCCGTACTGAGGCAATAACCAGAAATAATTTGTCTACTTGTTTTACGCTTACCCTTGAATATCAAGGCTGGCAATTGCAAATATATGTAATTTATTACTGTGTTTTGCTAATTTATCGATGTATATAGCAATGTAGCTTTTAAAGCAAAAAAAAACTTCAGTGTAAATAAGTAACTTCTCTTGCTGTGAATGAGTCCATCAAAGCTGAAAAATTAGCTTTATTTTGGCAACACACATAGAAATTTTAATGGTTGAACTCAGATTCTAGAAAGACTAAAACCTATATTTGAAAACGCTTTCGAGTTTTGGCTGTTAGAAATCTGTATTACTCTGTGGAGTTATTTAGATTAAAAATTTGAAATTTAACTAAGCGATCTAGATCGCTTAAATAAGATGATTTTTGAAATAAATGCAATTTAATCATAACTATGATGCAATTTAGTCATAGTTGTTAGCAGTATTAATCCTGAGTATTCTTGGCTATTTTCTTTTTTTTTAACATCACTAGTGTAAGTATAAGTACTAATTACAGGTATTACTGATATTAAAGTTTTACAAGAATCATTCCGTTCAACACTAAACATACCCGACTATTTTTATCGGGTATGTTTGACTGGTATTTTTGCTCGTGTTAGTATCAGGCGACAGTCGACAGACAAACAGGGAAAGCTAGTTTATGACTCAGGCAATTACAACCCAAACCCAAACCAGCACTGCCTACTTTCAAGCCTTGAAGTGTAAGGAATGTGGTGCAGAATATGAACTCAAGGCCAGCAATGTTTGTGAGTTATGTTTTGGGCCATTAGAAGTTAAGTATGACTACAACGCCTTACGTCTGACTGTCACTCGTGAAACAATTCAAGCTGGACCCAATTCTATTTGGCGCTACCGTCCCTTTTTGCCTGTCGCAACTGATAATGTTATTGATGTGGGAACGGGGATGACTCCCTTGGTTCGTTCCCACCGTCTTGCCCGTCGCCTGGGTCTAAATAAGCTTTATATAAAAAATGATGCTGTGAATATGCCCACCCTGAGCTTTAAGGATCGGGTGGTATCAGTAGCCTTGTCTAGAGCGCGAGAGTTGGGTTTCACTACTGTTTCTTGTGCTAGTACTGGTAATTTGGCAAATTCTACAGCGGCGATCGCAGCTCACGCCGGTTTAGACTGCTGTGTGTTCATCCCCGCAGATTTAGAAGCCGGTAAAATTATCGGTAGCCTGATCTACAGTCCTACCCTGATGGCAGTCAAGGGCAACTACGATCAAGTAAATCGTCTCTGTTCGGAAGTTGCTAATACACATGGCTGGGGTTTTGTCAACATCAATCTGCGTCCTTATTACTCTGAAGGTTCTAAGACGCTAGGTTTTGAAGTTGCGGAACAACTAGGCTGGGAATTACCCGATCATGTTGTTGCTCCTTTGGCATCTGGTTCCCTGTTTACAAAAATTTATAAAGGGTTCCAAGAATTTATCGAAGTCGGTTTGGTAGAAAACAAGAGCGTTCGTTTCAGTGGCGCTCAAGCTGAAGGTTGTTCACCCATCGCCCAAGCCTTCAAAGAAGGACGCGACTTTATTAAGCCAGTTAAACCGAATACAATTGCGAAATCGCTAGCGATCGGCAACCCAGCAGATGGTATTTATGCTGTGGAGTTAGCTCAGAAGACTGGTGGTAACATTGAATCAGTCAATGATGCAGAAATTATTGATGGCATCAAGTTGCTGGCAGAAACCGAAGGCATCTTCACAGAAACGGCTGGTGGTACAACCGTGGCCGTGCTGAAAAAACTGGTAGAAGCTGGCAAAATTGATCCAGATGAAACTACAGTGATTTACATCACTGGTAATGGTCTGAAAACTCAAGAAGCAATCCAAGGCTACGTTGGCGAACCCTTGACTATTGATGCGAAACTCGATAGTTTTGAACGTGCCCTAGAGCGATCGCGTACTCTAGATCGCTTGGAATGGCAACAAGTCCTCGTTTAAGTAAAAGTTAGGAGTTAGGAGTTAGGAGTTAAGAGTTTTTTTATTCATAACTCTTTACTTTACTCCTCACATCTCACCCCTTACAGATGACTCCTCACTCTTAACTCTTCACTCCTAACTCTTCACTAACTCCTCACCCCTTCACTTTGTACTTCTATGGCTGTAAAAGTTTTAGTTCCTACAACTCTTCAGAGTTTTACTAATAATCAAGCTACTCTAGAATCCACCGGCAGCACTATTGCTGAATTGTTAGATTCCTTAGAAAAAAGCTTTCCTGGTATTAAATCTCGATTGTGCGATGAACAAGGTAAGTTACGTCGGTTTGTAAATTTTTACGTCGATAGCGAAGATATCCGTCATCTAGATGGTATTAATACAACTCTTAAAGATGGTGATGAAGTAAGTATTGTTCCAGCTGTCGCTGGTGGTTAATACAGAGAACCCCAAATCAGTAGAAACCTGACGATACAACTCTTTGAAAGATTACCCCATTCCCAGTCTCAGACTGGGAATTCTCATCAGTAGGCTGCCGCCTCCCTTACTTGCGGCAGAGACGCTTTTCATTTTGCTAACTATGCAGTAATCATCTGAGAAAGTCTTTGTCGCCAAGACTCATTGTCATCGATAGTTAAGATAATCCGTTTGTAGGATTCATCTCGCAATTGAATCGTTAAATAATTTGTCTCTCGATTTACATACCAAAACTCTTTACCACGGTTAGTGTAATAAGTTCCAGCCTTAATCACTCCAGGAATAAAGCTACCAGGGGCACGCAATTCTCGCCAAGAACTTTGGGGTTCGGCTGTCGTAACTTGTTCAATATGGGCTAGTGATATTTGCCAAAGTTTATTCAAGCGAACAGCTAGCAGTTGCTCTTGAAACGTAAATTCTATCTGCAATTTATCATCAACTATACTTAGGTTCATGATGAATTTCGTTGCCAGTAATTTTTTCTCTAGTATTACCTACAAACATCCGATCATAATCAGTATTTGATGGGGATTGGCAAGTGCCAAAATTATTCACTAGAACTGTAAAATCAACGACAAGCATTCCCAGTCGTAGACTCTGAACGAGACAATATCTAAAAGCTTGTACTAGGCTAGTTTTCGCGTTAAGTTGACACCAATGACATCTTGTCCGCCCTGATAATGCATTTTATTGGTAAGCATTTGGCAATTTGGCAGATTGTAATTAGAGTATTTTGATATATTGCAGAAATTACCAAGATGTTTTTACTTATTATACAGAGGACGGGCTAACACCCGTCTTTTTTGTTACTGATTAGCATTTTGGGATTAAATTACAATCAAGTAGTTGTATGACTATCTTTAACATCTATATTAATATGCCTTGACTTATGGCAGATTAATTTTATATTATAGGTATTATTTTATACCGAGTAATTCATTATCAGGTTTCAAGATATTTGCACACATCCTATAGGAAGATGCCCTATGAATAGAATAATGGGTAAATTGACTTGGGATGTTGTTATGCACTGGATTTATATAAAGGTTTGGTGGTGAGCCAAACCTTTTTTATATCTATTTACAATTGGGTATGAGGCATTACAAAATAGATTTTCATTGTTTTTGTAAGCAATTAGGTATAAGTCTCCGTTAAGACTTAAGTTCTGTAAGATTTATCTGCAAGCAGAATTAAAAACTGAAAGTACTCCGCAAAATACCGATAGTAACTGAATCACTATCTGGTGTGTTACCAGGCTGGATAAGATGAATTATTCCTGGTGTAATGCTGATATTATCTGATAATTGGAAGCGATAAAATGCTTCAATTTGGGTAGTTGTTCCTGGTTGTCCACCGGCACGTCCTAAACCTGTATTGATAAAATCAGGGACATTATTCCCTATAGGTAAGTCGCTACTGGTGATTTTAGGAGGTTGACCTACATAAATTCCCCCCAAATTTCCTTTAGCAAATAAATCAGGGAAATTCAAAAATACCATGTAATTTGTTGTCTCTACATTTCCCGGTTGCCCAGGAATGTAAGATTTAGTATAACCACCCCATGCGCCTGCGCTAATTCGGGGAGAAATTTGCCAAGTTAAAGTCGCACCCACGGCGTTGGTTTGCAGGGGTGCTGATTTTCCAGTAGTGGTATTAACCGTAGTTAAGCATTCATCACCAACAAAGGTTAGTAAACAACCATCCGAAGCGTAATTATTAACGTAGTACAAACTTAAATCTAGAGTATCAGTTGGTGTCAGCAGCAATTGCACACCTGTAGTAGTAGTTCCATCAAATAAACCGCTATCTTTACCGGGATTTCCTGGTTTATAACTAGTATAAATTGCCTGCAAACTAGCGCGTTTAGCAAATTGCCAATCAATAGCTATACCGCCGTGACCGTATCCCATATTTAAAATTGGGTTTCTTTGGGCAAAATAAGACAACGGCCCAGTTGCAGCACTTTCTACCCGATTGGGGCCTCGGAAAGCAGCTGGCATACTTACACCTTCTGTTCCCACCATTACTGCTAATTTATCTGTCACCAGCCAATGAAAATTGAGGTCACTTACGATTAAGTTACTTGTAGGAAATTCGTAGCCAAGTAAAACATCATTCCGAGAAACACTATTGGTAAATCTAGGTGTAGTTTTCCCTTTACCGTCTAGAAGACCTGTAAACAAGTAACTAGTGGGAGTGATTTGACTAGTTAAATATAGCTGCGCCAGAGATATAACATTAGTGTTTGTCCCTGCATCATTTGTATCTTTTTGTCCATCTCTAGGATTAACATCACCACGATTGCTAGTCCGTCCTTGAATGCCAACTATCAGTAGTCCACTGAGTTTGGTTGTTGTTGAGAATTGGTTGGCTGCAATTTCGGTGGTTTTGGCTTCTAAACTATCGACACGACCCCGTAAAGTTGCTAATTCCGGGGCAAATTCTGACTGCAATTTTTGTAATGTTGCTAAATCTTCGCGAGTCACTAAATCGTTGGTGGCTGTAGTGATTAATTCGTTGACTCTATCTAAACAAGCATTCACACCCGCAGCAAATTCATAGCGAGTTAAGGCGCGATTACCGCGATAGCTGCTATCTGGATAGCCTGCAATACAACCATAGCGTTCTACCAAAGACTGTAGTGCTTGGAATGCCCAATCGTTGGGTTGTACGTCTTTGAGTTGAGATACCGATGTAACTTGCGCCATCGGTTCATCTGGGGAGAGGGAGGGAGATGAGGGAATAATATTATCACTCTTAACTCCTGACTCCTGAATAGTTTCTGTATTTATGTACTCTTGTGCTAGTACTTTTTGTGCAACTCCATTTACTCCTGCAATAAGTAACCATGCAAGCATCCATGTTTTGCAATGATTGCGGCTAATAAATCTACCTTTCAATTTTTTACACTCTGCTCACATACTTAAGTGAAGAGTGTATTCGCGATCATCTAGTGTTCACATGAGGAAATTTACGGATTTTGTTCCAAATTAGACTTAATGCTTCTAGGCAACTTCTGCAAGGACGAGTATAACAGGGTATTGGGGATTGGGGACTAGGGACTGGGGACTGGGTACTGGGACTGGGGACTGGGTACTGGGACTGAGGACTGGGGACTGGGTACTGGGTACTGAGGACTAGGAAAGAGTTTTCTCAATCCCTAATCCCCAATCCCTAATCCCCAATCCCCAATCCCCAATCCCCAATACCCAATCTATGGCAAATCGCTCACGCAAGCTGACGCCAAAAGCCTCGAAACTAAATAAAACTCGTGCTGGTGCAATGAAACGTGTCGCTAAAAATCCCCAGAAAAAGCTAAAACGGGGAAGTTGGTTGTCGTCAATGTTAGCGATGTCTACGACGGGCTGCGCCTACGCAATTCTGTTCATTAGTGCTAGTCTAATAATGGCTTTTGCCTGGATTAGCGTTCTCTTCATATTCAATCCAGATCGGGTAAGCTGGCTAAATAAAATTTTACCTGCATGGGCACAAATCCCCCTTGGGAAGCACGAACGTCCCCAAACTCTCAAACAAATTCAACTCGATTTGAGTAAAGAAAACCAAATATTTGGGGAACCTCTGCCTTTAAATCAAAATACGGAAACCTCATTTTTACTGCCAGTTTTTCAACAGCGTGCTAATTGTCAATCTGATTGTAAAGAACTTGTGGAACTCAGGGTTTACGAGCTATCAGTCGAGTTAGAGTTTAAATCTGAGTCAGAAAATTACTACTATTTAGCGACTCAATTACCTATAACTGGCCCAGAGGAATCTTCTGTAACTTCCCCCTGGCTTGATGAGACATCAGAATCCCAAGATATCAGCATTCCCTTACCTTTAACTCAAGTGCAACGCTTTGAAGGTGGGACACCATCACCAGGAGTTTGGTTTAATTTGCGGGGTCAACGCCATCAAGAAACTGGTGCGTTCGCCTACGGTCAAGTCGTATACTACAATCCAGAACGCAGGAATTTACTACAAATGCTGTCTTGGACTAGTCCGAATGGACAATTGCCCAAATGGCAGCAGGTAACTGGTGATAGTACCAAAGAATTAGTTGTTGATCAAACAGTAGGTTTAGAACCGCACTTACAGGTTTACCAAGTCAAGTCTCTGAAATTATTCCTTAAACCAATTCAATTAGAGGAAATTACCCTCAAATCACCAGCCCTCAAGGATTATGGATACCAAAACGCCCTGTCAATTGCCCGTAGTGGACTGTGGACACCAGCTTTTGAATGGTTAAAAT
Source organism: Nostoc sp. (assembly GCF_036916985.1). Taxonomy (GTDB): domain Bacteria; phylum Cyanobacteriota; class Cyanobacteriia; order Cyanobacteriales; family Nostocaceae; genus Nostoc. The sequence goes on along the minus strand of NZ_JBALFD010000027.1, from coordinate 315,602 downwards.
TTATCAAGAAACAGCGCAAAGGAGTTTTGCCAGAGGCGGCGCAAGCCCAAATGGATTTGATTCGCTTGCATTCCCAATTGACTCAAACCCAAGCCCAGAAAATTTGGGCTAGTCCTAGTCAACAGGTGTTGGCAGATTTGATTGATGGTAGCTGGGGAAAAGCTTTACAGGTGTTTGAAGTGTCGCCACATAATTCCCAAGAAATAGCGACTCTACTGAAAGCTGATAAAAAACGATTGTGGAATCGGATAGTGGCGGCGTTGCGGGTGAACCCAAATAGACGAGAGGTACAAGCTTGGTTTGCTTTGATTTTAGCGGTTCAACAGGGAGAAGGACATGCTAATTCTTGGTTAAAGGCGCAACCAAAAATTACCAAAGAAAATCTTGATTATATTCAAGGTCTGTTAGCAAGACTCAATGGTGAGATTACAAAGTCACAAATATCTAGTCAGATTGTTGGTACGGTGCAGCCAATCACTCAAGTTACTAGCAGTGAGTGGCTGCAAGCAAATTCTACCGCCGACCTGAAACTCACGGATAATCAAGTTTGGTATCAAGTGGAGGTGAGTGCATTTAATGACGGTAAACGCTGGCTAAATTCCCCTTTTGAGAATTTGAACCCACCTAAAACTGACGCCGCCAAATTTTTTTGGAAAACTTTGGGAATCACTTCTGACCCTGAAATCCAGATTGTGGTCTGGTTGCCTAATGGAGAACAACAAATTAGTATAGCTGCTATCAAGGCAGTGCAACTACGGGGTAAAGTTTTGCGCCTATTAGCTGCTGGCCCAAAAATCCCAGAGAATAAAAATGATGTTCTTCAACCCAAACCTTTAGCCCTGACCAATGCAGCATTGGAATGGGTGCAACCATCTCCCATTACTCTACGAGAACTGTATCAACAAAATCCCCAAGGGGTGAAGGTAATATTATCGAGTGTGTGGCAATCTTTGCAGGAATCTGGCGAAATTCTAGCTGGTGCTATTCCTACCTTTGAGGAGATACAGGAAAAGTTGGGTGATTGGCCGGTTCAAGTAGTTGATTTAACAAATAACGCTCAACCAGAAATAATACTGACTATCTCACCAGAAGCAATAGCATCTTTGAATCAGTCTAAACCGGGAATTTCGGCGGAAAACACAGAGCAACGCCGTGACCGAACTATAATTTTGTCTGATAGCAATGAAGTTATTTACACTGATTTTACAGGAAATGACTTACAAAGACTCTCTGCGATCGCCAAGCTTTCGGGCGTGCAATCTCTAGCTTTACTGGTAGAAAATGCTCATAACTACAGTTTAAAGCGCTGGTCGGATAAAAATCAGCGCTTTGAATAGCACGCCCTCCATTCAAATTTAGACTAGAAATGGACAAGGCGATCGCTCTACAAAATAGACTTATTCTTTTTGGTTAGTTTCGGCTAGACGTTGGTGTTTTAGGTTTTCTAACTGCTGCAACAGGGAATCTACCTCTGCTTGTAAATGCATCAATTTAGCTTGCTGATCGTCTTGGTAGTAAGACTTAGTTAACTTACTGACCCAACTAGTTTGGGACTCGCAATCGGAAACACTAGATAAATAAGTAGGCATCGTTAATTAAATCCACAATTTAACTCACACCATTAGAAATATTATAATAATGCTCTTTTGAGCTTTATTAAATTATTGTATATTTTCAATCAATTACTCTAATGGGTTTTCGGTTCAATCATAAGAGACGGTGATTAGAATAGCTGGGTTCCAAATAAAACATCGACTAAAACGTGCGAAGCTTCCATCCACTCGACGTTACTTAAAACTATTTAATTTGCTTGGCTGTCAATTATGGCTGTACTAATTATTATGATCGTTTTTAGGGAATTTACGCAAGAAATTATATGTAGACTATATCAAGAATTACGCCAAATTATGAAAAAACGTACTTGCTGACGCGTCTCAACTTCAGCTATAACTCCTTTAAAACCTCGTTCGCACTCTCTAGACTGGAAACTAGACAATCTCTAAAAACTTGAACAGAGACATCTATGTATATTTCCGCAGTGAAAAATAAGAGTTTCAGAGAGTTCTTACGTAAGTCTGATTTGTAAAAACACACCTTGCCTTGGCGAATGGTAATGATGCCTCCGGCACGCCAAGGGCGAACGCGGCTATACAGACAAAACCCACCTCCGTGGGTTTCAAATTCTTTGAGTCCGCGTAGGCGGACGAAAGTTTGTGTAGCCGCGATTTCTAATCGCCTGGTATTTTTGCTAAATTTGTTGAACTTAAGGTTGCTATGGCGGTTATGATAAACTGACATTCTAAATAAAAAATAAAAACACCAAATTTAACGCCTGCACCACAAAAAATAATATTCTTAATTGAATTAAGGGACTCATAACTGGGAACTGGCAAAGAAAAATTCACTTTCTTCCTCTTACCCATTCTGCACTTCCCGTTCTCGCCCTCTCTAAATATCCAATCCTTACATTAATAAATTTTAAATCCCGTGACTTTGAGCCTGTCTGTTGCTACATCTTATCGCCAACCCTGGCCTGGACTGATAGAAGCCTATCGCGAATACTTGCCTGTCAGCGAAAACACACCGATTGTGACTCTGTTGGAGGGTAACACGCCTCTCATCCCAGCGCCAGCGATCGCAGAACGTATTGGCAGACAAGTACGGGTTTTTGTCAAATATGACGGTCTCAATCCCACCGGCAGTTTCAAAGACCGGGGAATGACTATGGCAATTTCCAAGGCCAAGGAAGCAGGGGCAAAAGCAGTAATTTGTGCCAGCACGGGTAACACCTCAGCCGCCGCCGCCGCTTATGCCAGACGTGGGGGAATGAATGCCTTTGTACTGATTCCCGACGGTTATGTGGCGCTAGGCAAGTTGGCACAAGCGTTGCTATATGGGGCAGAAGTATTGGCAATTAAAGGTAATTTTGACCAAGCCCTAGAAATTGTCCGCGAGATGGCTGAAAGCTATCCAATCACTTTGGTGAATTCAGTCAATCCCTACCGCCTAGAAGGACAGAAAACAGCAGCTTTTGAAATTGTCGATGCCCTGGGTGATGCCCCAGACTGGTTATGTATTCCCGTAGGCAATGCGGGAAATATCACAGCATATTGGATGGGATTTTGTCAATATCATCAAGCGAGAAAGTGCGATCGCTTACCCCGAATGATGGGATTCCAAGCAGCAGGTGCAGCCCCCTTAGTACACGGTAAGCCAGTGGCGCATCCCGAAACCCTAGCGACAGCAATTCGCATTGGCAACCCTGCTAGTTGGGAGTTAGCGATCGCAGCCCAAACCGCCAGTCAGGGAAATTTCCACGCCGTTACCGATGCCGAAATTCTCGATGCTTATCGACTTTTAGCAGCATCAGAAGGTATCTTCTGCGAACCTGCTAGCGCCGCTTCTGTCGCTGGCTTGTTGCAGGTGAAAGACCAAGTTCCCACAGGGGCGACAGTAGTTTGTGTCCTCACAGGCAATGGTCTAAAAGACCCGGATACGGCCATTAAACACAATCACAGTCAATTTCAACAAGGTATTGCAGCAGAATTGGGCGCAGTAGCTAAGGCAATGGGATTTTAGGGTATTGGGGATTGGGTATTGGGGATTGGGTATTGGGGACTGGGTATTGGGGACTGGGCAATAATCAATAGTTTTTCTTACCCTGCTTCCCCTGCCTCCCCTACTCCCCCTTCTCCGCCGCCACTGCTCGTTCGCGTGTCAAGCTATCAATAGCATCGCCCAAGGCAGTAGTTAGGCTATTGCGGCTTTGGGCGTGGTTATCTTGCTCAGTTTTCAAAGCTTGCAAAAGGCGATCGCGTTCTTTGATCGCAGCGATGAGTTTAGCTTGCAAGTCCTCGACAGATTTTAGCTGCTCTATTTCTTGTTCGATAGCTTTGATTGTTGTCCCAGTTTCCAGCGTCCCTGTTTCAAGATCTTGGAGTTTGTGCAAATCTGCCTTGAGAGATGCGATCGCCTGTTGGGAGAGTTGGGCATCTGTGCGGCGTTGTTCTGCTTCTGTGTTATAAAGTTGACGCCATTTTTGGGCACTTTCCCAAGCAGCATCGCGCTCGTGTTGCAGGAATGCCATTTGCTCTTTGATTGTCTGGATTTCTGTCAACCACTGCTGTGTTAAATCTTGATTCATAAATTAATAGTCATCGGTCGAGAGTCAACAGTTATTATTCTGCTATCCCAGATTGCTTTATGTCTCTATATCTGATGAGCTTTCCATGCTTAACGTTTATTTTGTAAACTTTGAATGGTAGCGATCGCATGTTTTGCCACAATATCAATCTCTTCTTCTGTATTAAACCTGCCAATACCAAACCGCACTGAGGCATAAGCTAGCTGTTGGGGATGTCCCAGTGCTGTGAGAACATGGGAAGGTGCAGTATTTGCCGACGAGCAAGCAGAACCAGAAGATATGGCCATTACTGGCTGTAATCCTAGTAAAAGTGCGGCTCCATCTACTCCCTCAACACTGATACTCAAGTTTCCCGCCAATCGTTCTTGAGGATGTCCATTGAGATGAATTCCCTCAACTTGCGAAAGCTGTTCCCACAATCTGTGTCTTAATTGGGTGAGGCGTTGGTTTTCTGTTGCTTGTTCAGCCAAAGCGATTTCTACAGCTTTCCCAAAGCCGACAATTTGCGGTGTATACAATGTACCAGAACGCATTCCTCGCTCATGTCCGCCGCCGTGCTGCTGGGGAGCGAGTTTTACTCTGGGGTCGCGTCTGCGGACGTATAGCGCTCCAATGCCTTTAGGCCCATATACTTTATGGGCTGTTAGTGACATCAAGTCAATTTTCATCGCTTGCACATCCAAGGGAATTTTACCAATAGCTTGGGCTGCATCGGTGTGGAAAATGATATTGCGATCGCCTCCAACAGCGCCTAGCCCCTCGCGGCATATTTCTCCAATTTCTGCTAAAGGCTGTAACACGCCAATTTCATTATTTGCAGCCATCACCGATACCAAAATCGTTTCAGGACGTAAAGCCTTTTTTAACTCAGTTAAATCAATCAATCCATCTTTTTTTACAGGGAGAATAGTAATTTCAAAACCGAGACTTTTTAAATAATTACAAGGATCAATAACTGCACCATGTTCCGTGGCAACAGTGATAATATGCTGACCTTTTTTAAAATAAGTTTCGGCAACACCTTTAATAGCTAAATTATTTGCTTCTGTTGCACCACTGGTAAAAACAATTTCTTCTGGAGTAGCGTTGATTGCTGCCGCTAAAATTTCTCGCGTTTGCTTAACAGCGGCTTCTGCTTCCCAACCATAAACATGACTAATACTTGCTGGGTTGCCAAATTTTTCTGTGAAGTAGGGGAGCATTGCTGCGAGTACCCGTTCATCTATAGGTGTAGTAGCGTGACCATCAAGGTAGATAGGACGAAGAGACATAATTATTAACTCAAACTTTGACTTAGTTTTCTTAAAATTCTGAGAACTTGATATAATTCATTTTCTCGCTTAGATAAAGTGAATTTATCAGACAAAGCATACTTCGGTTTATCTTGCTTTATCAGCTTGATAAATTGAAAATCTTCTCCATTAGTTACACATCCAAACACAGGTTTGTCTGGATTATGATTGCCCAACATATAAGCCAGTGCTTGGGGTATGGCTGCTAAAATAGAAAAGCTAGCTCTTTTCGATTCAATTACTAACAGCCACAATTTTTCTTTAATAACCAGAACATCAATGCGCCCTCTGATAATTTCTTCTTCATCCTCTAAGGCAATTTCTAGAGATTCTTCAGTAGTCAGAAAAAATGGTTCACGATAGAATCCTGCCAAGTCTAATAAAGGAGATAAAACTACCATCTTGACTGCATTCTCTAAGATTGGTGGATATTTAACCAATCTCATAAAATTAGTTTTAACTCTATCTAGATATTGTTTTTCTATATCTGTGATTTCTGACAGAGTTTCAAACCACTCTGTAAAAAAATCTTCACCTTCAGTTTGTTGTAGACCAAATCTTGCTTCTAAATAAGCAAGGCTAACATTGTGAGCTTGGATGACTTCAACCATAATTATTTCAAGTTGCGAAAAGTCTAGTTTCTTTCTTCAATCATCATATCGGCAGTTTCTAGAGCAATTTTATGTAGGATTGCTGTCACTATACTTATATCCAATTGCGTTACGTAGCAGCTAATTCCCGTAATTTAGTTAAAACTGCCTGAGCATGACCTTTGGTTTTTACATTAGGCCAAGCATAGACAATAATTTTATCAGGTGAAATTAAAAAAGTTGAGCGGGCAACACCCATATATTCTTTGCCCATAAATTTTTTCAAGCGCCAAGCGCCGTATGCTTCTATCAGAAGATGTTCTGGGTCACTCAAGAGGGTGATTGACAGGTTATGTTTGCTGATAAATTTACAATGGGACTTACCCGAATCTGGACTTACGCCTAAGATTTTCGCTCCTAATGCGCTGAAGTCTTGATACAAATCGGTGAAATCTTTCGCTTCGGTGGTACAGCCAGGGGTGTCATCTTTGGGGTAAAAATAGAGAACAATCCACTGACTGCTGAGATCGTCGAGAGTGACCGAATTGCCATTTTGATCGGGAGTAGAGAAATCTGGTGCTGGTTGTCCGACTTGGGGAATGTTGCTCATGATGGGGATGTGAGAGATTGTGTAAGCGTAGCCGGTCGTATCTTAGATACTGATGTCATAAAATTGAAGAAAATATGACAAAAAAAGTGAAAAATTCCGCATCAAAGCTATCGATAACAAGTGCAAAAAATCTTGCCCTGGCGAATTATATGAGACTGTTGGTCAATTCACGGTGGGTTTGACCCCTCACCCCTAAAACATTGGTTTGGCGTTGCTTTCCCGCCCTGAAATAAATTTCGGGCTAATAGCTCAAGTCCTTTGAAACGGACTAAAATCAGACTAATGAGGAATGATGGGTTAAATCCGCTATTAATTCGCCGACAGTCTCATATAATTCGCGGCTACACTGGCATTGTCCGCCTCCGCGGGTTTTAAATTCTTTGAGTCCGCCTACGCGGACGAAAGTTTGTGTAGCCGCAATTTCTAATCGCCTAGTATATTTGCTTAATTAAGCTTTAGCAATATTTTTGTTAAATTATCACCTAACTTTTCAATAGATTCTTGCTGTTTAGGATCTTTCAACGTGCCATCAGGATTGAAGGCTTCGTAAGCTTTGGGTACGGCTATCTGGTCGGGAAGTACCAAAACTTTGATGTTTCCTAAAATAGACCGCAGGTGAACCAACCCCCGCAAACCACCAAGGGCACCAGGGGAAGTACTCAAAATGGCAGCAACCTTACCTGCGAAAGCTGCTAATGGTGCTTCATTTGGGGCTGGACGGGATGCCCAGTCAATGGCGTTCTTGAGAACTGCTGTGAGTGAACTGTTATATTCTGGCGAAGCAATCAGCAATCCTTGATGAGAAATCAGCAAATCCTTGAAAGTACGGGCGTTGGTAGGTAGTCCTTGTTGAGCTTCCAAATCTTCATCAAACAGAGGTAAAGGCAAATCGCGGAGGTCTATATAAGTAACTTCTGCGCCTGCTGCTTTAGCGCCAGCCGCCGCGATTTTTACCAGTTTTTTGTTGTAAGAATCAATCCGAGTGCTGCCAGCAAAGGCGAGGATTTTGGGTGTAGATGCCATAGTTTTAGGTTGAATGCGAAGGATTGGCTAGTTCAGCTGCATTATCCTGTTTTCAGGCGATCGCTATTTGCTACCTTTAGAGTTTCTTTAGAAACTTTCTCGTTATGGCAAATTGGTCAGACTCCTATCTCGGCAAGTTACGACAAGTTGTAGGCGATCGCCTACTTCTGATGTTTGGCGCACGCGTGATTATCGAGGATAGCTTGGGGCGGGTTTTATTGCAAAAGCGAAGTGATTTCAAAATTTGGGGGCTACCTGGCGGCTGTCCAGAGATAGGCGAATCTGCCGAAGAATGTTCAACACGAGAGGTTTTTGAGGAAACTGGTTTAACAGTTAAGCGTTTTACCGCTGTGGGATTTTCTTCTAACCCAGCCTATGAAACTGTAACCTATCCCAATGGCGATCGCGTGCAAAACTTCATTTTGATTTTGCGAGCCGTTGAATGGTCAGGCAGTCTCGCTTGCTTAGATGGAGAATCGCTGGCGCTGGAATTTTTTGATTTGGCGAACTTACCTATTTTAATGCCAAACGATCGCCCTGTTTTAGAAAAGTTTCAGGAATACAAGAAAAGCGGCGAATTTCAATTGTTCTAAAAATCTAGTGATTGAGATTTTAAGTACTACATTGTAGAGGCACATATTTATGACCTCTACACATTTTTTTACGTCCCATAAAGGACTTTTAAATCAAAAAATACCCGACAATATTGAATAATTTATTTGTTGTAAATCCCGAAAAATGTTAAAATACAGTAACTTGCTAAGTCTACCGTATTTTGTGCAAAAACCTATAAAAAATACTTGATATTATGAATATCAATACCCAGTGGATCAAAACAGATGTACTCGTCATTGGCGGTGGTACAGCAGGAACAATGGCAGGCATCAAAGCAAGACAAGCCAATCCTGATGCAGATGTGCTGATTTTAGAAAAGGCTAACATCCGTCGCAGTGGTGCGATCGCAATGGGTATGGATGGCGTGAATACCGCAGTTATTCCCGGTCATTCCACACCAGAACAATACGTGCGCGAAATCACCCTAGCAAACGATGGCATTGTCAACCAAAAAGCCGTTTATCAAACAGGCAAATTAGGTTATGAAGTCATCCAAGAATTAGAAAGCTGGGGTGTGAAATTTCAAAAAGATGCTCAAGGCAACTATGATTTAAAACAAGTGCATCGTGTGGGTAAATATGTCTTACCCATGCCAGAAGGTAAAGACCTGAAAACAATTCTTACCCGTCAAGTCAAACGCCACAAAGTCAAAGTCACGAACCGCGTTATGGCAACCCGTGTATTAGTCAAAGCCGGACGTGCTATTGGTGCAGTGGGATTTGATGTCAGAAACGGAGATTATATAGTCATTCAAGCGAAAGCAGTCATCCTGTGTACAGGTGCTTGTGGCAGATTAGGATTACCTGCTTCCGGCTATCTCTACGGCACTTATGAAAATCCTACCAATGCTGGAGATGGCTATTCAATGGCTTATCATGCAGGTGCAGAACTTAGTAATATTGAATGCTTTCAAGTTAATCCTTTAATCAAAGATTACAATGGCCCCGCCTGTGCCTATGTTGCTGGGCCTTTTGGCGCACATACAGCTAACGCTGAAGGAAATCGCTTCATTAGTTGTGACTATTGGAGTGGTCAAATGATGTTGGAAATCTGGAAAGAATTAAATTCTGGAAAAGGGCCAGTCCAACTCAAAATGACCCATCTTGATGAAGATACAATTGCAGAAATTGAATCCATATTGTGGGCGAATGAACGACCAAGTAGAGAACGCTTTCATCAAGGCAGAAATGAAGATTATCGCACTCACGGTGTAGAGATGCACATTTCCGAAATTGGCTTATGTAGTGGTCATAGTGCCTCTGGTGTGTGGGTGAATGAAAACGCTCAAACAACCGTCACAGGTTTATATGCAGCCGGAGACATGGCTAGCGTTCCCCATAATTACATGATTGGGGCATTTGTTTTCGGTCGCATAGCTGGAACTCATGCCATTGAATATATTCAAGATTTAGATTTTATCGAACCAGATACAGATTTTTTAGAAGCTGAAAAATCCAGAATTTATGCACCTTTAACTCGCCCGAATGGTGTACCCCATACTCAGGTAGAATATAAATTAAGACGCTTAGTTAATGATTATCTGCAACCACCAAAATCAGGTAATAAAATCGAGATTGGTTTAAAACATTTTGTCCAATATCAAGAAACATTAGATTTAATGGGCGCTCGTGATCCCCATGAATTGATGCGTAGTCTAGAAGTTCACTTCATTCGTGACTGTGCAGAAATGGCAGCCAGAGCATCATTATATCGTCAAGAAACCCGTTGGGGTCTTTATCATTACCGCTTAGATTATCCAGAAAAGAATGATGAGGAATGGTTTTGCCATGTCAATTTAAAGAAAGATGAATTAGAGCAAATGATATTATTTAAGCGTCCTGTAGATCCTTACATTGTGGAAGTAGATGCAGTCAAAGAAGTCTATAATGTTGCCGTTAAGTGAGAGGATGTTTTAAAAGTTTTGGGCGAAATGTAGGGTGTGTTGTCGCGTAGCGCAACGCACCATCAACAATTCAATAACTTTTCTAGAATACAGCCTAAGATCATAAAAATGGGTTATGAAGCAATAATTTTTGATCTCGATAATACACTGTTGAATTTTGAGCTATGTGAACGCCAAGCTATTCTGGGAGCGCTTGAAGATTGTGCAATATCTTTAGATTTAAATGGAGTCAGTGAGACTAATTTTCTTCAAGTCTTTGAAACTTATAATTCCCAGTATTGGAGACAGCGAGAAACCTTTTCTCCTATTGAGTTAATCGAGATGTCTTATCGAAGTACACTTGCTCAATTAGATATACAAACAGATCAAATCAGCAATCTCGGTGAAAGTTACTGGCATATTTTTAATCATTTTGCTGTGATGGAATCTGATGTAAATGAAATGCTAACTGTTCTCGCACGCAATTATCGTTTGGCTGTGATTACAAACGGGTTTGTATCAGCGCAACTACCGAGAATGCAGGCTGCTGGAATTGAGCATTTTTTTGAGGAAATTGTAGTTTCTGAAGCAATTGGTTTTGCTAAACCATCTCCTGAGATATTCCATTATGCATTATCTAGGTTAAATTTAACACCAACAGAAGTTCTTTACGTTGGAGATTCTCTAAAGCACGACTATGCAGGAGCAACACAAGTCAATATTGATTTTTGCTATTACAACAGAAAAAATCAAAATTTGCCACCAGAAGCAAAACCAAAGTTCATCATAAGTGAACTATTAAATTTACTAGGATTGTTTAACTAACAGGTTTTTGATTTCTTCATCTCAAGTTAGGGATAATGGACGAAAAAGTATGGCGATATTCAAATTTTGACAGAGATTGATATAGGTTATCGTTTTATCCGTGCAACGCTGGATAACTAAATTATTGTAATTTTAAAAAATTAAATTATGACAAACAAAGTTAGTGTAGGTGATAGAATTAAAATTAGACACGCTGAGATTAAAGATGTAGACAGAATTGCTAGTCTTTGCGAACAACTTGAATATTCTGTGACAAATCAACAAATAGAGCAGCGCCTTACTAAAATTAAAAATAACAATGCTCATATTGTGTATGTTGCAACTTTAGAAGATGAATATGTAATAGCTTGGGCACACGCTCATATTTGTGACTCAATAGTTATTCCGACTCCAGCGATTATTTTGGGATTAGTTGTAGATAAAGATTATCGTCATAGTGGAATTGGACGTTGTTTAATGCAGCAAATTGAGCAGTGGGCTTCTCTGGCTGGATGTGATAGTGTTCTGTTACGTTCTAATATAAAACGCAAAGAAGCTCACTTGTTTTATGAAAAAATTGGCTATACCAATATCAAACAATCATTTACTTTTAATAAGAAATTGATTTAGTGAAAAACATGCAGTTAATTAATATATTTAACACTCACCATCTGCTTGGTGATTGTCTGCGATTTAAACATTTGAATGAACTACGTCATATACATCTAATACCATTTCACTTTAATAATAATACAAATACGCTGGTAAGGGCATGGCAATGCCATGCCCCTACGATAAATCTATATGTATCAGGATTTTCGTGAATTGGTATAAACAACTTACAATCGTGAGATAATTCATGCAAGCTTATCCCATTTATTTGACCAATTAGCAGTTTCAGTACAAAATCAGGGAGAAATTTTATGGCTTTAATCAATCAAAGAATAGATGTTCCTGTGATAGTTGATGAATCGAAATGTCTAGAAAAATGCACAGCCTGTATTGAGGTTTGTCCCTTGGATGTATTGGCAAAAAATCCAGAGACGGGGAAAGCTTATATGAAATATGATGAGTGTTGGTTTTGTCTACCTTGTGAAAAAGAATGTCCAACGAATGCAATTACTGTACAAATTCCGTTTTTGTTGCGCTAGTTGTGTGCAGTGACAGAAGAAGTAATTATTTCTAGAGGATTCAAAATGTCTGCAAGTAATAATTTGGAATTAAAGCAATGGTTGGAAATGTTGCGATCGCCTGATATAAATGATCGGATAGTAGCTGTCAAAACTTTGCAGCATCTAGGCGATGATGACACAATAGATGCTTTAATTATCGCTTTGAAAGATGAAAATGTTACTGTTCAGAAAATAGCCATATCTGCCCTTTGGGAAATTGCTAACCCTGTGGCAATCCCGGCTTTAATTGAAAGCCTTGCTTCAGCAGATATAGATATTCGCACTGAAGCTGCATCAGCATTAAACGAGTTAATTACACAAGACGAATTGTTACTTTTGCTAGATAAACTTCAAAGTAATGATGTAAATCTTCAATTAAATATTTTGGTGCTTTTGCGGAAAATACATGATATTCAATCTTTGCCATATATTTTGCCATTTTTAGAATCAAAAAATTCTGAGTTAAGAGAAGCAGCCGTTACGACACTGCGATATATCAATCAACTAGAAAAATGTCCACAAGCTTTAAATTTAATCTTTGATGAAGAAGCAAGTGTACGTCGTGCTGCGGCTTTAACTTTAGAACATTTACAAGATACAGAAGTGATTACAATCCTTTGTCAAGCACTCACAAATGATAGTGACTGGCAAGTTCGCCGGAATGCAGCTAAATCTCTGACTATTCATGCAAATAATCAAGCGATTTCCGCATTAGAAACAGCTTTAAATGATGAACATTGGCAAGTGCGGAAATCAGCAGCACAAGCTTTGCAAAAAATTCCAGATATTCAAGTTATGCCGAGATTAATTCAAGCCTTAACAGATGAATATGCCGATGTACGGAAAGAAGCTGCGATCGCACTTGGAAATTTAGCTCATCCTGACGTTATTAACCCCCTGCAACAAGCCTTAGATGACCCTGATAAAGAAGTGTCCATCCAAGCGCAACGGGCAATTCAGAAGATTCAAAGCAATAGTCTCAAGGGAGCAATAAATAACCAAGAGAAAGGCTTCTCCTAATTATGTCTGACCACCAATCCCCCTTTCAGCATTCGGAACAAGAAGTAAAACCAGATACTAATCCCCATCAGCAAGAAGTCATCCAACTTCTGAAACAGGTTATCGAACCTACCTTAAAAAATGATATCGTTAGCTTAGGAATGGTACGAAATCTCCGCATAGTTGATGACTATGTTTACTTGCGTTTATATATCGGTTCCCATCAGCAGCAATTACAGACAGAAATTCAATCTAGATTATCATTTTTAACTTGGTGTAAAAAAACTTATATTCAAATTTGTACAATTCCTGGTGTTAAAATCACTCTAGCAGTTTCTAGCGGCAAAGGTGGCGTAGGTAAATCAACAACATCTGTGAATATAGCCGCTGCCTTAAGATTACAAGGTGCAAAGGTTGGGCTACTAGATGCTGATATTTATGGCCCTAACGTACCGCAAATGTTGGGTTTAGGACAAGCTGAGATTCAAGTAATTCATACTCCTACAGGTGATAAGTTTTTACCTCTAGAAGTTCAGGGAATTAAGCTAATGTCAGTTGGTTTACTTGTAGAAGAAAACCGTCCTTTGGCATGGCGTGGCCCTGTGTTGCATAAAATTATCACTCAATTTTTGCAAGATGTGGAATGGGGCGAATTAGATTATTTATTAATAGATTTACCTCCCGGTACAGGTGATGCTCAAATCACAATTATCCAAGAAAGCCCTGTTTGTGGAGTAATTATCGTGACAACTCCTCAGCAAGTAGCGATCGCAGATGTCCGACGTAACATATATATGTTTCGCCAAGTCGGTGTTCCCGTCCTTGGGATCGTGGAAAATATGAGCTATTTAATCTGTGGTAATTGTGGCGCACGCACGCCAATTTTTGGCAGTGGTGGCGGCGAAAAACTCGCAGCAGAATTACAAGCGCCACTGCTGGGGCAAATTCCGATTGATCCCGATATTTGTAGCGGTGGTGATACTGGAAATCCGATTGCAATCAGGGATCGCACTTCGCCTGCAAGTGAGGTTTTTGTCCAAATTGCCACTGCGCTTAACGCAACTTTTACCAATTCCAGACAACCTGATTGAATTGGGGATTGGGAATTGGGGACTAGGGATTGGGAATATTCTGTCCAGGCGTCAATACTTGAGCTGCGGTCAAATTTAGCATTGGAAAAGTTACTGACTTAATAACGTCTGTTCCTTGAAACACGGCTTCTTCATACAGTCCATCTACCAGAGTCAGCAGGGTAATTCGGGCTTGAGTAGCGTCAACAATCCAATATTCAGGAATACCTCGTGCTGCATACTCAGAACGCTTATAGCGATAGTCTCTATCCTCATTTACCTTTCCTGGAGAGACTACTTCAACCACCATTACTGGAGGAGGCATATCTGGAGTGATTGTAGCCCGTCCTCCTGCGATCGCTTCTAATAACTCTTGTGTCAAGATCATCAAGTCAGGCAGTCGCACACGAGTCCGGTTGCCGATAACCACAAGTTCTGTATCTTTATGGCGGATAAGTTGAATTGGGACAAACTTGAGAAACTGTGAAAGTAGATAGAGAGAGATTAAGTTATTTCTATCGCTTTCCGGTGGCATTTCAACCAACTCTCCATCCACAAGTTCGTACTTAACGTCTGTGCCATCATCGTAGGCAAGATATTCAACCAGAGTGAGTTTATCGACTGCTGTGGTCATCAACTTTTTTGCTTAATTATCACTCCATAACTTATATTTTACCCTTGATAAGTCTTTCACTGAACATGATATAAAACGTCAAATCTTGACTTTAGTCGCTTCTAGCAGCTTGACGCTGGCATAAATAGCATCAATATAAGGTGTGGGAATTTGAGTGAGTTTTCCCAATTCTGCCACTGCGCCAACAATCGCGTCTATCTCCGTAGCGCGTCCAGCTTCAATATCTTGTAGCATCGAGGTTTTATGAGCGCCAACATTTTCTGCCCCATTGATTCGCTGTTCTAAAGTGATGCCAAACTTTATACCCAAGTTTTCTGCGATCGCTTGAGTTTCAGTCATCATTTGCCGCGCTAATTCACGGGTGAGGGGATAGCGACAAATATCCTCTAGAGTCGCACCAGTCAGGGCACTAATAGGATTAAAGGCCACATTCCCCCACAACTTGATCCAAATTTCCGTGCGAATTTGATTGCGGATTGGGGCTTTGAATCCTGCCTGTTTTAAAGTCTGTGCTAATAATTGGATGCGTTCTGTTTTAGTGCCGTCGATTTCACCGAGAGTAAAGCGATCGCCTTCAATATGTTTAATTACACCTGGTTCAATTATCTCAGTTGCCGGGTAAACTACACAACCGATGGCGCGTTCAGCACCAATACCAGCTTCAATAATCCCATCTGGGTCAACAGATTGAATTCGCGTACCTTCATACTCACCGCCATGCTGACGAAAATACCACCAAGGAACGCCATTTTGGGCTGTCACCACCATTGTGTGAGAATTATAGAGTGCAGGTAGAAGAGGTGCGATCGCAGGTACACTATGAGCCTTCACAGTTAAAATTACTACATCCTGTGGCCCTGCTGACTGAATATCGCTAGTTGCCAAAGTCGGAGTAGCAATTTGGCTAGAACCGTCTGCCATGAGCAACTTCAGCCCATTTTTTTGAATTGCCTCCAAATGAGAACCACGCGCAATCAGGGTTACTGCTTCACCAGCCAGTGCCAGTTTTGCCCCTAGATATCCACCAATTGCACCCGCACCAACAATACAGATTTTCATTTTGTCAAAAGCTTATGAGTCGTGGAAGACAGTATCCAGTTGCTTTTACCTCAAACAGCTACGCTTTGCAGGGCTGATAGTAGGTCTTGATGAACAGATTTTGAGGCAGCTACGATCAATCCAGGCAGACTATAGTTTTTACAAGTATGCAGTGGTGGTAAAGTCGAACCGTCGAGAGTAGTCAAAATCCAGCCAGTCTCTTTCGCAATAAAAGCGAGTGCAGCACTATCAAGAAATTTGCCCGATTTGATGACTGCTCCACTCAAGTCGCCACTAAGAATACCATTAAGATTGGGAATCTGAATATCACTAGAGTAATCGGTCGCTATATCGATTACTTTATATCGATCTTTTAGTAAATGAGCAATAGAATTCATTCCCCATCCCAACAAAATAGCAGGTTGGGCAGATGTTATATGTAATGGGGCACAGGCTTCTAAGCTCATCTCCAACGTCCCTTTAAAAGCACCTTCACCTCGAAGGGCGTAAAAATAAATGTTTTGGGCAGGAGAAATAGCAATTACTGCTTCAAAGTCATCCGAATTTAGAATACTGAGAATAATTTGGTAATTAGAATGTCCATCCATATAAAACTTCGTGCCATCAATCGGGTCGAGTGTAACTAAGTAATCACCTTCTGAACCGAGTTCGGTAGCCCGAAAATACTTGGTATTATTAGAACTTTCATATTCTTCACCATAAAAGCGAATATCTGGAAAAGTGGCCAGTAATACTACTTCTATTAGATTTTGAATAGCTACATCTGCATCAGTAAGGGCGGCAGCAAAAAAGTTTTTTGCTTGTTCTTTAGCAGGAAGTGCAGCAATTTTTGGTTGCAGAAAATTGGCATAGGCTGCTGCCACTTTGAGATGAGGGAGTAAAGTCTCTAAAATTAATCGAGTAGTTGGTGTTGTGGACATTGCAGCAAACTCCTTTTAGAAATAATCTACCGTTGGCAAAGCGATAGAATTCTATATGTACACAAAGTTACGGTATCATTTGGATGCAATGATACTACCGTTACTATATTACTTTCATCTGTATGTCTCAAAGAGCCTACAGAGAAATCGCAATTTTTATCGTAAATTAAAGGTTTCAGATCGAACGTCAACACTTAGTACAGCATTTCATTAATTTATAGCTAATTAAATTTTGCAATACCCTACAATGCCAATGCGTCGGGTTGCATTGTCAATGCGTCGGGTTGCATTGTTAATGCGTCGGGTTGCATTGTTAATGCGTCGGGTTGCATTGTTAATGCGTCGGGTTGCATTGTCAATGCGTTGGGTTGCATTAAAAACGCTACGCTTTTACGCAAAACTGCTGTAGCTAAAGTTACCCTACAAAAAGCAAGCTACAATCGGGCTTTAAACTCCCATCTGAAACTCTCTTATCTACAAGACGCTACGCGTAACTTGCTTCCCTGTAAGAGTAGAGTTTTGAATTATTATTGATGGTTTTAGGAAACTTTTTCGGGCTTCTTCTGAGTTAATTTGGATAGCTTATGACGTTTGAGTATTGAAGGTGCGCCCAGAGTGCCAAGGATGAGTAAGCTAAAGATAGAAGTGGATTCAGGGATGGTGATGATGCTTGCAGAAAAACTAATGGGTAACTGACTATCTTCCAATCCCAAATTTTCAAACCCTGGTATGATTGGCGGCGCAGAAAAAACCTCTAAATAACCTGGTGTCGGCAAAAAACTCGCGAAAAATGGATTAGAATAGTTCCCTCCCGAAGTGGAATACCCAAAACCATCACCTGTTAACTGCTGAGTATTAAGACTAATTAAATTATCAACATTATAAGGTTCGTTGCCTGGTATGGGAGTTCCAGCGGGTTGCAGACCAGTAATTGTTTCACCATTTCGTGTACCAGTAATTCCAGAGATCAGGTAAAAACCCAAATCGTTAGGGGTGTCATTAGTGGTCAGAGTACCGTTTGCTGCTATGCCGGTACCAGAATAATTCCAGTTCCAATTTAAAGCAGAGGCGGTTTGCATTTTCCCGAAAGCTAATCCAGATACGGTGGTGAAGGCTATGGCAGATAGAGCTAGATTTTTCATGGAAGTCGTTAGTGCGATCGCGGATCTTCTAGAATTTTCCCATGTATTGTACGGAATCCCCAGTGACTAAAACTTGTTGTCCTGGATTTGACAGCCGCACTGTTTATTTTATTTTGATCAAAATGCTACTCAAAAACAGTCATAACTAAAGCAGCAAGTCCTTTGTAACTGGAGTTAAGAAGCTAATGCCGTGGTTTGTAAAAATTGAAGAAGGGAAAGTTGATAAACCTACCTTTGACCAATATGTACCTGCTCACAAAGCCTACATTCAGGACTTAATTGCTAAAGGACACAAAGCGCGAACAGGCTATTGGGCGGAACAAAGAGGCGGGATGTTGCTGTTTGAGGCAGCTTCCAAGCAGGAAGCAGAAGCGATTGTGGCTGACGATCCTTTGGTGCAACACGGTTGCGTCAACTATCAGCTTTATGAATGGCGAATTGTTATGGAATAACACACACTTACTGACTTTTCATGTTATTCTTTTAGAAGACCTGGATCTATGCGATCGCAACACCCAAATCTTGTCAGAACCGGAAGGTAGCAGCAACACGGGAGGCTTGTGGTAGGCGTAGTCTCCGGGTCGCCCTATTTTTAGGAGCCTTCAGCAACAATGCCTGGTTTTGGAGATATTGTTCAAAAAGCTTTTTACCTCGGTGTTGGATTAGCTTCTTACGCAGGTGAGAAAGCAGGGGGAAAATTAGCCCAAGTGCGATCGCAAGTCCAAAAACTGGCAGATGAAATGGTTGCAAAGGGCGAAATGAACACAGAAGAAGCCCGCCGCTTCGTTGAAGAGATGATGAAGCAAGCCCAACAGGCTCAACCATCTGCTGAAACCTCTGAAAAAACACCCCCTTCTGAACCTCGTCGCATTGAAATTTTAGAGGAAGATGAAGAACCAACGGTGAAAGAGGTATCAAATGATGAGAATGTAGATAAATTACGCCAAGAAGTGCTAAATCTACAAGACGAGTTAAAACGATTGCAACGCGACCAATAGCATTCTTTATTTGGAATATTATTAATAAGTGGCATTTTGACATGACACTTCGGATAGAAACTTGATAAGATACATTGCCTAGTGTGTATTTTAGTGCTTCAAGCCAGATAACACAAAGCGTCCTGTTTATAGCCTGCAAAGGTGTCAAGTTTATGGAACAGTGGCAAAAAGATTTAGCAGAAATCGTTGAAATAGTGGCTGAAGAAGTAGAGCGTTTCTTCCTGGGAATGAGTGAAGTGGTAGACGCATTTTTTGAGCTAACGGAAGAAGTCACCGAGCAAGTACATAATAACATTGTTACTGAAGTCGATCAGTATTTGCAGGATTTTGCTGAACCAATGATGGAAGCTTACTGGGAATTGGAAGACATTGTTGCAGATGTAGATCCGGGTTTTCCTTATTTAGTTGAACCCACAGCCGAAAAAAATCCTGCCTGCATCGGTTGTTGTCATTACCACGGGCAAGTATATGGTGGTAATTTGTTAGTTTGTGGTATGCATCCCCACGGTTGTGAAGATGAGAATTGTCCAGATTGGGAGAAGGAAGAGTATTGAGAGGCAGGGGGCAGGGGGCAGGGGAGTAATTACAAATTACAAATTACAACTAAAAATTAACAAATGACAACTGATAAATTATCTGAAAGTGTATCCCAGGCAAGCCAAGAAATGAAGTATGGCGAACGCGACATTGCAGAAGGTAAACTAATTACCTTTCCGAATCCGCGTGTCGGGAGGCGATATGACATTAGCATCACTTTGCCGGAATTTACTTGTAAATGTCCGTTTTCCGGTTATCCTGACTTTGCGACAATTTACGTTACTTATATGCCTGATGAACGGGTAGTGGAATTGAAGGCGCTTAAGCTTTACATTAACAGTTACCGCGATCGCTACATTTCCCACGAAGAATCTGCCAATCAAATTTTGGATGATTTTGTGGCTGCTTGCGATCCGTTGGAAGTCACGGTGAAAGCAGATTTTACGCCTCGCGGTAATGTACATACTGTGGTTGAAGTGCGTCACCAAAAGTAATATCATCACTGATGAGCGCTGATGGCATTAATTGGCAATCTTCTTTGCCGCAGATTGCACTTGAAGCACAACTTTTTTAGACAAAGGAATATACCCAAGTTCCAAACTGGATTTTTGCCCGTCAATCACCGCCCAATCAACAAAGTTTTTCAGCGCTTGAGCTTTGACTCGGTTTGGATATTGCTGATAAGTTAAAAGCCAGCTGTAAGTAACGATGGGATAAGATTGGGCATCGGTAGGATCGGTGATAAAAGCAATTAAGTTATCGGCGGGTAATTTCACTGCTTCTAAAGTTTGAGCTACAGATTTTGGTGTCGGCGCAATATAATTACCAGATTTATTTTCTAAAGCAGCCACAGGAAGTTTATTTTGTTTGGCGTAAATATACTCTACATAGCCAATAGCTCCGGGTATTTGTTGAATTAGGGCGGTAACACCTTCATTACCCTTGCCACCAATTCCTACTCGCCATGCTACAGATTTACCAGCCCCAACTTTGCTTTTCCATTCGGGACTTATGGCGCTTAGGTGTTGCGTTAACACGCTTGTAGTCCCACTACCATCAGTTCGGTGTACAACCTGAATCGGTAAATCGGGTAAACTTACTCCTGGATTAGCTGCGGCTATTCTAGGATGATTCCAATTTGTAACTTTTCCGAGAAAGATATCGACGTAAACTTGGCGTGGTAGCCTGAGAGCAGTTGGTACATTGACTTGAGGTGACTGCTGTGCAACTGGTTTGAGGTTATAAGCCAGCACAATAGAACCGGCTGTTAGAGGTAAAGCAATCACTCCCCGTTTGATTTTGCCTGCTTGTTCATTTGTAATTCCCACATCACTAGCTGCAAAGTCCACAGTACCTTCGATGAGTTGTTGCACTCCAGCACTGCTCCCTATAGCTTGATAGTTAATTTGTACATCAGGATGTTGCTGGTTATAATCTGCAAGCCAGCGCTCATACAAAGGTGCAGGAAAACTTGCCCCAGCACCAACGAGAGAAATATGTTTGATGTTTCGATTATTAGCAGTACAAGAAGTGATATTTAATAAAACAGCGATTAGGGGTAGAAGGTAAACGCGTCCCTTAAATTGAAGTTGAGCAGATATAGAAATCTTTTGTTCCAATGTTGAATAAATACCTCTAGAAATTTTCTAATTAATTGTAAATAACTTTGAAACGCAGAGGAGCGCAGAGGTTAACGCATAGGCGCTTCTCTACGAGATGCTACGCGAACGCCTTCCCGCAGGGTAGGTACGCAAAGTCATCCTCGGCGTTACTCTGCGATTTCCTTCTCTGCGAGACGCTGCGCGAACGCTAATGCGAATGCGCCCCTGGAGCGTTTCAAACTTCAATCGCCGCCTCTTTCTCCTCACCTTTTGGCTGTGAACTCAGCCGATCTAAAATATCTAAAACCTCTTGTTCAAAAGCAACTTGAGCGCGATTAGTTTTGCCACCAATATACAAGCGATCGCCTTTTTGTAATGCCCAGATTTGTGAGTGAGAAAAGTAACTCATCACCACACCCAGCATCAGCAAGCCAAACCCTGAGTAAACAATTGGAATGCCTGGATCGGCTTTAATTTGTAAGCCTGTGCTACCAATGACATCCAAAATTTTCAGCTTCACACCATTTATTTCGGTGTACATCCCAGCGCGGACTGTATCAACGAGTTTGCCAGTGGCATCATAAATTAATACCATCCCTTGCAAGTCTTTCGCTAACAGGGAGACACCCTCGCTCAAATCCGGTTTAGTAGGAACCCAGGTTCCCCAAATGCGCCCGTTACCGTTGGTGTTCAATTGCGCCATCGGTAGCTGAAAAACGGGGCTGTTGTTAAATTGGACGCGAACGCCTGCAATTCCCCAATCAGTTTGATAAAAAGTTATGCCATGATAGCGCAGAGGTTCGTTGACAAAAATCTTCTTGTGGTCAATTTCCTTTCCCTGATTATTCAAGACAGACAGATCAGAATAAAATTGATCGATGCCACCAGATGGAGTGTAATCAATCCAAAAACGATTGACTCGCACAGACCAATCTTTCGGGATTTTTGCAGCTAAAGGCCCAGCATCGACAATATTTGTCACTTGAAATGTATCGCCACTAGCAACCATTTCCTGAGCCAAAAACCCAGTCATCGCGCCCCAAATTCCCCCTAGCAAAATAGCGACGATGCCAATATGAACGATAATTGGGCCGATGCGTCCGACTATTCCCTTGCGGGCGTAAAGGAGATTTTCTTTTTCTTGATTTGGAAAAATTTTATAGCGGTGTTTCTGTAATATTTGGCTGAGAGAATCTAGGGAACCAGTATCTAGTTCTGTACTTAAAGCTAATTTTTGAAATTGTCGTGGTTCTTCGTAATATTTCCAGCGCTGGGCAGCTTTTAAGGCTGGTAACTGCCGGGTAAATGAACAAGCAGTTAAGCTAGTACCAAATAAGATAAGTAATGCCAGAAACCACCAGGTACGATATACGTGGTCCAATCCAACTACTTGAATTACCTTCCAAGTTAAGAAACCAAATAAAGCTGGATGTTCTGGGTAGTTGGCTTGGTAAAATCCGGGTGACTGACCTTGTTCAATGACAGTACCGGTGGAGCTAAAGATTGCAATCAATAGCAGTAGTGCGATCGCTAATCGTAAGTTAGTCAGTACAGGCAAAAGCTCTTGCCGTAAGAACTGCCCAGGTATTGCCCACCATTTTAATTCTTTTGCAGCTGAATCTTCTAAAGTCATTACGTGTAAAATCTAACAAAGGTATTGATATTAAAGACTGCCGAGGGGAATTCGAGAAATTAAGGAAAATACACCGAATCCTACCAATAGTGCCCCACTAACTGGATTAATCCAACCAGACCAGCGACGCAATTCTAGTAATTTTTTAATTGAAGCTGTAAAAGTACCCGCCAAAATCAACGGTGCTACATAACCGGCTGTGTAAGAAAGTAGCAAAACAGCACCTAAAATTAAGTCTTGTGTATTGGCAATCCAACCTAGTAAGCTGGCTAAAACAGGCGTGCTACAAGGGGATGCAACTAAGCCAAAAGTCAGTCCCAGTAAATAGGAACGCAATCCTGTTGGCAAATCTGGCGAAATCCAATTCGTTTCATTCAAGGATGGAAACTGTAAAGGCAGTGCTTCTAATAAGTTCAGCCCCATGAGAATGGCGATAATGCTGACGATAATCGGCAAACCAATTCCCACTTGTCCGTAGACTTTTCCAACTAAACCTGCTATAATACCTAGCCCTGCTAGTGTAGTGGCTAAACCCAAAGCAAACCAAGTTGATTGGGCAGCAGCTTGCAAGCGGCTTTTGGCTTCATAACCGCCGATGTAACCAATGGTAATTGGCAGCATGGAAAGCATACAGGGTGTGAGACTGGTGAGCAAGCCAGCGCCAAAAATGATACCAATACTCATCACGCTAAGGTGCGTCAGTTGGTTAGAAACAAGGCTGTTGGCAAATTGTTCTAGTTGATAAATTTGGGTTTGCAGGCGATCAAACATGGGGAGCTTCTGAGCGGGAAATGCTTACTCTGCTTGAATTGTAGCTTATTTTTGTCTGTTGAGTCTGTAGAAGTGATTATCCGTACCTGATATCATCTAAATTTTATCTGCCCCAAGAAATGTATCTAAAATACAATTAAGCTCGGATTATCCCTGAAGAAACACGGCTGGAGTATTTGGCATGATGATTGCATTACCCGGATTTAAAATTGTCACTTTGTTAAAAGCAGGGGTAAAAGCAGTTGTATACCGTGGAATTAAGGTTGAAGACCAGTGTCCGGTAATTATCAAAGGGCTACGTCCAGAACAGTGTACACCCAATAATATTGAACAACTTAAACATGAGTATGCGATCGCACAAAGGTTAAATACCACAGCAGCAGTCAAAGCCTACGCCTTAGAGATGCACCAAGGAATCCCCTATTTAATTATGGAGGATTTTCAGGCGCGATCGCTCGACCAATTTCTAGACCAATTTCAACAACCTGTGCCGTTTTTGAAGATTGCCATTGAAATCACCAGTAAACTCGCCCAAATTCACACTTGTAACATTGTCCACAAGGATATTAAGCCGCAAAATATTTTAATCAACCTCGAAACTAATCAGGTAAAAATTGCCGATTTTGGAATTGCTGCTTTCATTCCCTACCAGCAGCAAATAGTTAGCAGTTCCAGTCGCATTGAAGGCAGTTTACCTTATGTGTCACCTGAGCAAACCGGGCGAATGAATCGAGGGATTGACCATCGCAGCGATTTGTATTCGCTGGGAGTCACCTTTTATGAGATGCTCACAGGTCAGCTACCATTTCAAGGTAAAGACCCCTTAGAGTGGGTGCATTCTCATATTGCTAAATCTCCACTATCCCCAAACAAACTGAACTCTGATATTCCTCAAATGCTCTGTGAGATTACCATGAAATTGATGTCGAAGGTTGCAGAACAGAGATATCAGAGCGCTTTAGGTTTGCAATTTGATCTAGAAAAGTGTTTGAAGCAATTAGAGACAACCGGAGAAATTCAATCCTTTGTTTTGGGTGAGCAAGATATCTCAGAACGCTTTCAAATTCCTCAAAAATTGTATGGGCGAGAACCAGAGATTGACAAGCTTTTGCAAGCATTTGAGCGAGTTGTGAGCCAAGGGAAACCAGAACTCGTATTAGTTTCGGGCTATGCTGGGGTTGGTAAATCTTCTCTGGTGAAGGAGATTCACAAACCCATTGTTAGAGAACGTGGGCTTTTTATCTCTGGCAAGTTTGATCAGTACAAACGAGACATTCCTTATTCCACTATTGTTCAAGCTTTTAAAACACTTGCTCGACAAATTTTAACTAAACCGGAAGAGCAACTTTCTACCTGGAAACAGGAAATAAAAGCAGCTTTAGGGAACAATGGTAAGCTAATCACAGATGTAATTCCAGAAGTTGAACTAATTGTTGGAGAACAGCCTCCTATCCCAGAGTTGGGACCTGCCGAATCTCAAAACAGATTCAACTTGGTATTTCAGAACTTTATCAGC
This sequence comes from Nostoc sp., assembly GCF_036916985.1. GTDB lineage: Bacteria > Cyanobacteriota > Cyanobacteriia > Cyanobacteriales > Nostocaceae > Nostoc. The sequence goes on along the minus strand of NZ_JBALFD010000027.1, from coordinate 290,590 downwards.
GTCTTTGCTCAAAAAGAACATCCACTCACTGTTTTTTTAGATGATATGCAGTGGGCAGATATCGCTACTTTGAATTTAATTGAAACTATTATTACTGGCTCTAGTATCCAGTATCTCTGCTTCATTTTGGCGTATCGAGATAACGAAGTGGATGTTGTACATCCATTTAATTTGATGATAGAGAAGGTTCGGCAGTATGGGGCAAAAACGACCGAAATTCTGCTGATACCGTTAAATCTTGTCTATGTCAATCAGTTAATTGCCGATACCTTGCATAGTTCAGCAGAACAAGTAGAACCTCTGGCTCAATTGATTATCCAAAAAACTGACGGTAATCCTTTTTTTGTCAATGAGTTTCTGAAAACATTGCATCAAGAGAATCTACTGAATTTTGACCCTCCTCAATCCCCTACCCCCCTTTCATCCCCCCTTGGTAAGGGGGGACAGAGGGGGGTAAAAGGAGGGTGGCAATGGAATCTAGCTGAAATTGAAGCCCAAGGTATTACAGATAATATTGTCAATCTGATGATTGGGCGGATGCAAAAACTTCCAATTGCAACTCAACAGGTGCTTAAGTTAGCCTCCTGTATCGGGAATCGTTTTGATTTAGAAGTTTTGGCATTGGTTGGAGAACAGTCTATTGAAGAAACGGCAAATGCACTTGTTGAAGCAATTTTAAGAGGATTAATTATTTCCATTGAGTCAGATGAAAGTGTTCATAAAAACTATCGTTTCTACCATGACAGAGTTCAACAAGCTGCATACTCCTTAATTGCCGATGAATCAAAGTCGGCTGTTCACCTGAAGATTGGGCAGCTTTTGCTGAAGAATGCGAATGCTGAACAAGTGAACGAGCAAATTTTTGATTTAGTCAATCAACTCAATCTCGCGGTGGATCTAATTATTGAACAAACAGAAAAAAATGAATTGGTGCGATTGAATTTAATCGCTGGTAAAAAGGCAAAAGCTTCTACAGCCTATACTCCTGCTAAAAGATTTTTTAGCGTTGCTATGAATCTTTTGGGTGAGAATGCCTGGTTTGAACAATACGAACAAACATTTACTTTGTTTAGAGAACAGGCTGAGTGTGAATTCTTAACTGGAAATTTAGAGCAAGCAGAAGAATTATTTGATCTATTATTGCTGAAAGCAAAATCTCATATAGATAAATCTAATATTTATATGCTGCAAATCAGACTCTATCAAGTTGCAGGTAGATATGAAGAGGCGCTGATATTAGGATTAGAAGCTTTAAAACTTTTTGGGGTGAGATTCCCTAATACAAATGAGGAAGTAGAAGCTGCGATCGCAATTGAGAAAAACCAGGTATTAATAAATTTAGGTGATAGACAAATCTCTGATTTAATTAATGCTGCGGTAATCCCAGATCCAAATATTAAGACACTGATTAGTTTGTTGACCACTTTGGGGCCACCTACTTATCTCGGTAGACCCGATCTCTTTCCCTTAGTCGTACTTCAAGCTGTTAACTACTCTCTCAAGTTTGGGAATACGGAAGATTCTTGTTTTGCTTACAGTATGTACGCGATGCTGTTGGTTTCCATCTTCCATGATATTCCCACAGGTTACGCATTTTCTGAGATGACCATTCAATTGAATGAAAAGTTTCATGACTTGAAACTTAGAGGAGTTGTTTTACACATTCATGGAAGTCATATTAACGTTTGGTGTAACCATATTGCTACCGATATTCCGTTTTTAGAGCGGGGATTTATCGGTTGTGTGGAAGCAGGTGATATAACGATGGCAAACTACAACGGCTATCAAGGCTCGTGGCAAATTATCCAGTTAGGATATCCGCTTGCAGATACATACAAATCTCTAGAGAAATATACTACATTTGCCCGTCAGTCGAAACATGAAGCTGTTTATCAGACAATCAGATTACAGCAGATGCTCCTGATGAATCTGCGCGGGCTTACTCATCACAATCTGACTCTAAGTGATGATAGTTTTGATGAATCACACGCTTTATCTGTAATTACAGATGCAGGTTTTGTCAGTGGGATTATTTTTTATCACATTATCAAATTAATTATCTTTTTTACATATCGACAATATACAGAAGCATTGAAATCTGCCTTAGAATTATCCAATTTGCCAGTTACGACACTGGCATTACCAATTGAAACAGATTACATTTTATATTACTCGCTGACTCTCACGGCTCTTTATCCAACAGTATCTAATCAAGAGCAAGAACAGTTTTTGCAAACCTTAGAATCCCATCAACAACAATTGCAATATTGGGCTAACCACTGCTCTGCCAACTTTTTACACAAGTCTCAATTAGTAGCTGCGGAAATAGCTCGGATTGAAGGTCGAGATTTGTCAGCAATGCGCCTGTATGAGCAATCAATTGCTTCAGCCAGTGAGCAGGGATTTGGGCAATATGAAGCCTTGGCTAATGAGCTAGCGGCTAAGTTCTACTTGGAGCAAGAGTTTGAATTAATTGCCAAAACTTATTTGGAAGCAGCTAAAAATGCTTACGTGCGCTGGGAGGCATTTGCTAAAGTCAAGCACCTGGAAGAATCCTATCCTCAACTATTGCCACAACAACAGCTTGTTTCTAATGGCACGTTTATCACCACAGGTGAGCATTTAGATTTTTTATCAGTAGTTAAAGCCTCTCAAACTATAAGTAGTGAGATTGTTTTTTCACGATTATTGAAGACATTAATGCAAATTGTGATTGAGCAAGCGGGAGCAGAAATCGGTTATTTGTTGCTTGAACATGAGCAAAATCTGGTGATTGAAGTAGAAGCTAAGGTTAATCCCCAAGCAGAAAAGCTCTATGTTTCTCGACCTATATTAGAGGGTGAAATTTCTCAGCTTATTCCGCAATCAATGTTGAATTATGTTCAGCGAACTCAAGAAACAGTGATTTTGCAGAATGCTACTGAGCAGAATTTGTTTTCCAAAGATGAGTATGTAATTCAAAAGCAACCTAAATCTGTACTTTGTTTGCCGATCGCCCGTCAGTCAAAATTACTTGGTATTTTATATTTAGAAAATAATCTCATCTCCAGTGCATTTACACAAGACAAACTTTCTGTATTAGAAATTTTGACAGTTCAAATTGCTATTTCTCTAGAAAATGCTCGTCTTTATCAAGGTTTAAAAGACAGCAAAGCACAACTAAATTTGGCGTTGAAATCTGCCAAAATCGGTGTTTGGAGTTGGGATATTAGCAGCGATCGCTTTGACTGGGATGAGCAGGTTTATCAACTATTTGGGTTAACACCGGAAACCTTTGCTGGCACTTCTGAGGCAATTTTAGCTCGTCTGCATCCAGATGATCGGGGATTGCTGACTCAATCGTTGAGTCGAGCTATTAACGAAGGTGTGGAGCATAATTTAGAATATCGAATTATTTGGGATGACGGCAGTATCCGCTACGCAGCCTGTCGGGGAAAAGCCTTTTTCAACGAAGCGGTTATTGCCACACACATGAGTGGTGTTGTGCTTGATATTACCGATCGCAAACAATCTGAAGCCGAACGAATCCAACTGATTCAAGAGCAAACCGCCCGACTGGAAGCAGAAGCCGATCAGCAACGAGCAGCATTTTTGGCTCAAGTCAGTGCAACCCTCGCTTCTTCCCTCGATTACGAAAGCACGCTAGCAAGTGTGGCAAACTTCGTTGTGCCTTACTTTGCCGATTGGTGTAGCGTTGATCTGCTGCAAGACAACCAATTTATTAATCGGGTAGCAGTTGCTCACCGAGATCCAGAGAAAGTTAAACTTGGTTGGGAACTTCATCAGCGTTATCCAAGAAAATTGGATGAGCTTGGAGGTGTGCCTAAGGTACTGCGTACAGGAATTCCTGAAATGGTAACTGAAATCTCAGATGCGCTGTTAGTAAAAGGCATCCCAGATGCAGAACATCTCAGGATTATACGTGAAATCGGTTTAAATTCCTGTATAATTTTTCCATTGATGGCACGTGAAAAAGTTTTTGGTGCAATTTCCTTTTTTACAGCGGAGTCAGAGCGTCGTTACAACACAACTGACTTGTCATTAGCGGAAGATATTGCCCATCGAGCGGCGATCGCGATCGATAATGCCCGCCTTTACCAAGAAGCGCAGCAAGCCCAAAGAACGGCAGAAAGAGCATTAGAGCGCATTGCCCGTCTTCAATCGATCACGGCTGCTCTTTCAGAATCTTTGACACCAGCCCAAGTATCTGATGTGATTGTAGAGCAGAGCATGGCTGCCTTGGGAGCTAGTTCTGCCCTTGTTGCTTTGTTGAATGAAAGTAAAACTGAACTGGAAATTGTACGTGCGGTTGGCTATAAGCAAGATTTGATAGACACTTGGCGGAATTTTGCCATCGATTTACCCTCTCCCTTAGCAGAAGCGGTGCGGACTGGGAAACCTATTTGGGCCGAAACAACAGAAAATCGGATAGCTCATTACCCACACTTAGCAGAAATTTACGCCCAATATGATTTTAATGCCTGGATTTCTATTCCATTGATGGTAGAAGGTTGGGCAGTTGGCGGTATAACTTTAGGATTTGCCCAACCTCAACAACTTAGTGGAGAAGATCAAGCATTTCTCTTGGCTGTTGCTCAACAATGCGCCCAAGCGATCGCCCGCGCCCATCTCTATGAAGCCGAACGAACGGCAAGAAGCGCTGCTGAAAGCGCAAATCGCGTCAAAGATGAATTTTTAGCTGTGCTGTCTCATGAATTGAGAACACCACTCAACCCGATTTTGGGTTGGGCAAAACTGATGCGGAGTCGCAAACTTGACCAAGCAACCAGCGATCGCGCCCTAGAAACTATTGAGCGCAATGCCAAGTTACAAACTCAATTAATTGAAGATTTGCTGGATGTTTCCCGCATCCTTCAGGGTAAACTTAATCTCAACTTCGACCGGATTAATTTGGTATCAGTGATTGAAGCTGCGATTGAGACAGTGCGTCTATCGGCGGAGGCTAAATCCATCCAAATTCAGACAATTTTTGAATCTGGTATCGGAGAAGTTTTAGGCGATGCCAATCGATTACAACAAGTCATTTGGAATATTCTTTCTAATGCCATTAAGTTTACTCCCATCGGTGGACAGGTAAAAATTAAATTAGAGCAAGTTGGCTTACAGGTACAAATCTGCATCACTGATACAGGGAAGGGGATTGCACCTGAGTTCTTACCATTCGTCTTTGATTATTTCCGTCAAGCAGATGGTGCGACAACTCGCAAATTTGGCGGTTTAGGTTTAGGATTAGCGATCGTCCGTCATCTTGTAGAACTTCATGGGGGAACTGTGCAAGCAGAAAGTCTGGGCGAAGCTAAAGGAGCAACTTTCACCGTCAGACTTCCATGTTTACAGGATAAAAACAAAGGAATTAAGGATGTAGAAGATAACTCTTCACTGGTGGCGAATCAGTCTTTGCCCTTATCTGGCTTAGAGATTTTGGTAGTGGATGATGACGCAGATATGCGAGAATTTTTGCCCTTTATGCTGGAGCAATATGGTGCAACTGTTACCGTTGCCGCCTCAGCCATTGAGGCTTTAACAGCATTGAGTCAATCCCAGCCAAATCTGATCGTCAGTGATATAGGGATGCCAGAAATGGATGGCTATATGCTGATGCGACAGATTAGAAGTCTGGAACCAGAGCAAGGCGGGACAATTCCCGCGATCGCTTTAACTGCTTATGCTGGTGAGATGAATCAGCAACAAGCGATCGCTGCGGGATTTCAGCAGCATATTTCTAAGCCTGTAGATCCAGAAGAATTGGTGAAGGCGATCGCCTCATTGGTTCCCGATTTGGCATGATGGTGGAATATAGCACAATACGCTTGGGTTAAGGCTAAAATCCTTTTTTTAACGAACCGCAAAGGACGCAAAGGACGCAAAGGACGCAAAGGACGCAAAGGAAGAGAAGGAAGAGAAGGAAGAGAAGGAAGAGAAGGAAGAGAAGGAAGAGAAGAAGACGCAATACGGTTCGGTTAAGATCCCCCCGCCTACGGCGACCCCCTTAAAAAGGGGGTAAATAGGAGGAAAAGTCCCCTTTTTTAAGGGGGGTTGGGGGGATCTCCGAGAGCCAAATATACTAACCGAACCGTATTGGAAGAAGACGAACCCCTACCAATAATTTGTATTTTTGAGGACTACCCAGATGACTGAGACAGCAACCCAAATACCGTTAACCGCCTTACTTCCTATGCTGACAGCGATCGGCGAACGGGACTACCCACGTTTTAAAGAGCTTGAGATTGATTTTGCCTCTACTCACGGCGTACAAGTGTGGGAGGATGTTTTTAATTTTCGTCTCAAGCCAGCACTGGACAAAGACTCTGACCGTTGGCTGTTAATTCAAAAATGCAGTAAAGATTTTGCTGTAGTATAGCAACGGACAAGCAGGTTAGGACATTAACTGATGATAAAACCTATATACAAACAGACTTTCAACCCAGTCCCTAGTCCCCAGTCCCTTGCTATATCAACGATATAGCCAAACACGCAACAGCGACAGCAATTGTTCGGTATCTACGGGTTTAGTAATGTAGTCTGATGCACCAGCTTCAATACACTTTTCGCGATCGCCTTGCATGGCTTTAGCGGTCAGTGCAATAATCGGCAAAGATTTAAATTGCTCGTTTTGGCGGATTACGCGTGTTGTTTCGTAACCATCCATTTCTGGCATCATCACATCCATCAACACCACATCAATATCTGGTGTATTTTGTAACATGGCAATTCCCTCTCTGCCATTTTCAGCATATAAAACCTGGATTTGATAACGCTCCAGCATACTGGTAAGAGCGAAGATATTCCGCATATCATCGTCTACAATTAGCGCTTTTTTGCCAGTGAGTAAGTAGTCTTGTGAATGCAGTTGTTCAAGTATTTGGCGCTTCGGCTCAGGTAAATTTGCTTGGACTCGGTGTAAAAATAATGCTGTTTCATCGAGGAGACGTTCGGGCGATCGCACATCTTTAATAATGATTGTCTCGGCAATCCGTCTGAGTTCTGTTTCTTGAGCTTTGCTAATTTCTCTACCTGTGTAGACAATAATTGGTAAAGTTTTACCGTGAGGTAAAAGCTTTATCTGTTCAATCAGTTCAAAGCCTGTCATATCGGGTAGCCCTAAATCGAGGACGAGGCAATCAAAATGCTGGGTGCGAATCGCTTCTAGGGCTGCTGTACCAGTAGCCACGGCTGTAGTTGAAACATCGCTGTTGCCAATTAACTCAACAATACTCAGCCGTTGAGTGTCATCGTCTTCGACTACTAATAAATTTTTCACCTGGCGCTCAACAAAACCTTTAATTTTGGTCAACGCCTCGGATATTGTCTCACTGGTTAAGGGTTTTTGTAGATACGCGATCGCACCTAGTTGTAAACCGCGTTGTCTCCCTTCCTCAACTGTCATGATATGTACGGGAATGTGACGGGTATTTGGGTCATGCTTTAGACGATCCAATACCGTCCAACCATCCATTTCTGGCAACCGGATATCTAGCAAAATCGCTGAAGGTAGAAATTGCTGCGCTAACATCAAACCTGTACTACCGGTTTGGGCAGCTATTACCTTGAATCCTTGCTGTTGTGCCATATCTAAAAGGATACGCGCAAAATTAAGGTCATCTTCGACAATTAATAACACGCGATCGCCTCTTTCAATGGTGGTGCGATCGTCATTTATGAGTGCTGAGTGCTGAGTGCTGAGTGGGGAGTAGGGAGTGGGGAGTGTCGATCTAGACTCAGGACTCAGCACTCGGAACGGGCTAAACGCCCCGCTATCGCTAACAGCACTCAATTGTGGTAAGTAGAATGTAAAGGTGCTACCTTCACCGGGTTGACTGATGAGTTTAATTTCGCCGCCGAAGAGACGGGCGATTTCGCGGCTAATTGATAAACCCAATCCTGTGCCGCCGTATCTCCGACTGGTAGAGCCATCGGCTTGTTGGAACGCTTCAAAAATCACTTTTTGTTTTTCGGGGGCAATGCCAATACCTGTATCGGTGACTGAGAAACCGATGACAATCTGAGCGCGATTTAAGGTTTCGTTGTCGTTGCTCCATCCCTGCTTGGCCACTGCAATCTGTAACCGTACCTCCCCTTGTTCTGTAAATTTAAAAGCGTTGGAGAGGAGATTTTTCAACACTTGTTGTATGCGTTTGACATCTGTATAGATGCTGTTGGGCAATTCGGGAGTAAATTCAATTGCAAAGGCAAGCCCTTTACTCTGAGCGATTTGACGGAAGGTGCGCTCAACTTGTTCGCCCAACTCCGCCAATGGCATTTGAGTCATGTCAATAGACATGGTTCCAGATTCAATTTTGGCAAGATCCAGAATGTCATTGATTAACGCCAACAAATCAGTACCGGCTGAGTAAATTGTCTGGCTGTATTCGACTTGCTTGGCGGTGAGGTTGCGATCGATATTATCTGTTAATAATTTCGCCAAAATCAACAAGCTATTTAGCGGTGTCCGTAGTTCATGGGACATATTGGCGAGAAATTCTGATTTGTATTTTGAGGAAAGGGCGAGTTGTTCAGCTTTGTCTTCTAAAGACAGTCTTGCTTGTTCAATTTCCCGATTTTTGCGCTCGACTTCTTTTTTCTGCATCGCCAACAACTCTGCCTTTTCTTCTAATTCGGCGTTGGTTTGTTGCAGTTCCTCTTGCTGTCCTTTGAGTAAATCTTCAGAGGTTTTGAGTGATTGGGCTTGTTGTTCTAAACGCTTGTTGGTTTCGCGGAGTTCGCTTTGCTGGGTTTGGAGTTCTTCAGCTAAAGATTGCGATTGTTTGAGTAATTCTTCAGTTCGCATCGATGCTGCGATCGTGTTGAGAACGATCGCAATACTTTCGGTAAGCTGGTCGAAGAATGTCAGATGAATTTCGCTAAAGCGGCGAAAGGATGCTAATTCAATCACTGCTGTCACCTGTCCTTCAAAGAGTACAGGTAACACCACGGCATTCAGGGGAGACGCTTCTCCTAAACCAGAGGCAATTCTGACATAATCACTTGGCACATCCGTCAGCAGAATTCGCTCTTTTTCTAAAGCGCATTGTCCCACCAAACCTTCACCCAATTGGAAGCGGTTAGCTAGATGTCTGCGTTCGCGGTAAGCGTAGCTACTGATTAATTTCAAATATGGTGTATTTTCCGCAGACTCCATCAGAAAGAATACGCCGTGTTGCGCTCCTACCAAGGGTGCTAATTCTGAGAGAATGAGTTTAGATACGGTTTCTAAGTCTCGCTGACCTTGGAGCATTCGGGTAAACTTGGCTAAGTTAGTTTTCAACCAATCTTGTTCGGTGTTTTTCTGCGTTGTCTCCCGCAGGTTGGCAATCATCTGGTTGATATTATCTTTGAGTATTGCTACTTCCCCAAGTGCTTCGACGGCAATTGAACGAGTTAAATCGCCTTTAGTTACAGCTGTAGCAACTTCTGCGATCGCTCGCAACTGAGTTGTCAGTGTAGCAGCAAGTTCATTTACATTATCCGTTAAATCTTTCCAAGTTCCAGCCGCCCCAGGTACTCTCGCTTGTCCGCCTAACTTCCCTTCAATTCCCACTTCTCGTGCTACTGTGGTTACTTGATTAGCAAATGTTGCTAGGGTATCAATCATCTCGTTGATTGTCTCTGCCAAGGTTTCAATTTCTCCCTTAGCATCTAACATTAGTTTCCGTTTCAAGTCTCCGTTAGCAACTGCGGTTACAACTCTGGCAATACCGCGCACTTGTGCCGTTAAGTTGCCCGCCATTGAGTTCACGTTATCAGTTAAATCTTTCCAAGTCCCCGCCACACCTTGGACTTGCGCTTGTCCGCCTAACTTCCCTTCAGTTCCCACTTCTCGCGCCACCCGCGTTACTTCACTGGCAAAGGAACTGAGTTGATCTACCATCGTGTTGGTGGTATTTTTTAAATCCAAAATTTCGCCTTTGGCATCGACGGTAATTTTCTTCGATAAGTCGCCATTTGCTACCGCTTTCGTAACTTCCGCGATGTTGCGGACTTGTCCGGTGAGGTTCCCCGCCATTGAGTTAACGTTGTCCGTCAAATCTTTCCAAGTTCCAGCTACGCCTCTAACGTAAGCTTGCACACCAAGTTTACCTTCCGTTCCCACCTCACGGGCAACCCTGGTAACTTCTGATGCAAAGGAATTTAGCTGATCCACCATTGTATTAATGGTGTTTTTAAGCTCCTGAATTTCACCTTTCACATCGACGGTGATTTTTTTAGATAAGTCGCCGTTAGCTACCGCCGTCGTAACTTCGGCAATGTTCCGCACTTGCGCCGTCAAACTTCCCGCCATGAAATTCACGCTGTCGGTTAAATCTTTCCAAGTGCCGGCTACACCTTTAACTTCGGCTTGTACGCCCAGTTTACCTTCAGTTCCCACCTCACGGGCAACCCTGGTAACTTCCGATGCAAAGGAATTGAGTTGATCAACCATCGTGTTAACGGTATTTTTCAACTCTAAAATTTCACCTTTGACATCAACAGAGATTTTCTTAGATAAGTCGCCATTTGCTACAGCTGTGGTAACGGCGGCAATGTTTCGCACCTGTGCCGTTAAACTTCCCGCCATGAAGTTTACGCTGTCAGTTAAATCTTTCCAAGTTCCAGCTACGCCGCGCACATCTGCTTGTACGCCGAGTTTCCCCTCACTTCCCACCTCACGGGCGACTCTTGTAACTTCACTGGCAAAGGAGTTGAGTTGATCCACCATGATATTGATGGTATTCTTGAGTTCCAGAATTTCGCCTTTGACAGCAACAGTAATTTTCTTAGATAAGTCACCATTGGCGATCGCAGTTGTCACTTCGGCAATGTTCCGCACCTGTGCCGTCAAGCTTCCTGCCATGAAGTTCACGCTGTCGGTTAAATCTTTCCAAGTGCCGGCAACGTCTTTCACTTCCGCTTGTACACCCAATTTCCCTTCAGTTCCCACCTCACGGGCAACTCTTGTAACTTCACTTGCAAAGGAACTGAGTTGATCCACCATTGTATTAATGGTATTTTTCAACTCCAGAATTTCACCTTTGACATCAACAGTAATTTTCTTGGATAAATCGCCTGTTGCAACCGCCGTAGTCACTTCGGCAATGTTCCGCACCTGCGCCGTCAAACTTCCCGCCATGAAGTTTACGCTGTCAGTTAAATCTTTCCAAGTGCCAGCTACACCGCGTACTTCTGCTTGCACGCCAAGTTTACCTTCGCTTCCCACTTCACGGGCAACCCTTGTTACTTCTGATGCAAAAGAATTGAGTTGATCCACCATTGTGTTAATGGTATTTTTCAACTCCAGAATTTCACCTTTGACATCAACAGTGATTTTCTTGGATAAGTCGCCTGTTGCAACCGCTGTAGTCACTTCGGCAATATTCCGCACCTGTGCCGTTAAACTTCCCGCCATGAAGTTTACGCTGTCAGTTAAATCTTTCCAAGTGCCAGCCACACCGCGCACATCGGCTTGCACACCCAGTTTACCTTCACTTCCCACTTCACGGGCAACTCTTGTGACTTCACTCGCAAAAGAACTGAGTTGATCCACCATTATATTGATGGTATTTTTAAGTTCGAGAATTTCACCTCTGACATCGACGGTGATTTTTTTGGATAGATCGCCATTTGCGATCGCAGTCGCAACCTCGGCAATATTTCGCACCTGTCCGGTGAGATTACCCGCCATTAAGTTAACGTTATCAGTTAAATCTTTCCAAGTCCCCGCAACTCCCCGCACTTCTGCTTGCACACCCAACTTACCTTCAGTTCCCACCTCACGCGCAACTCTTGTAACTTCCGATGCAAAGGAATTAAGTTGATCCACCATTGTATTAATGGTATTTTTCAACTCCAGAATTTCGCCTTTGACATCCACAGTAATTTTCTTAGATAAGTCGCCATTTGCTACAGCGGTAGTCACTTCTGCAATATTCCGCACCTGTGCCGTCAAGCTTCCCGCCATGAAATTCACGCTATCAGTTAAATCTTTCCATGTACCCGCTACGCCGCGAACTTCTGCTTGACCGCCCAATTTACCTTCTGCACCCACCTCACGCGCAACTCTAGTAACTTCACTTGCAAAAGAATTAAGTTGATCCACCATGATGTTGACGGTGTTTTTCAACTCTAAAATTTCGCCTTTCACATCCACAGTGATTTTTTTGGAAAGGTCGCCATTCGCTACCGCCGTTGTCACTTCCGCAATGTTACGCACTTGGGCAGTTAAATTTCCTGCCATTAAATTAACGTTGTCTGTGAGATCCTTCCAAGTACCGGCTACACCTTTAACTTCTGCTTGTACGCCCAACTTCCCTTCCGTTCCCACCTCACGGGCAACTCGCGTTACTTCACTCGCAAAAGAATTAAGCTGATCCACCATCGTGTTGACGGTGTTTTTTAGTTCTAGAATTTCACCTTTGACATCAACAGTGATTTTTTTGGATAAGTCACCATTGGCGATCGCAGTGGCAACTTCGGCAATGTTGCGAACTTGACCAGTGAGATTACCCGCCATCAAGTTAACGTTATCCGTCAAATCTTTCCAAGTACCAGCCACACCTTGCACTTCGGCTTGAACACCCAATTTACCCTCAGTTCCTACCTCACGGGCAACCCTGGTAACTTCACTCGCAAAGGAACCCAGCCGTTCTACCATCGTGTTGACGATATTCGCAGTTTGGAGAAACTCACCTTGCAGAGGTCTGCCATCAATTTCTGTGGCGATCGTTTGGGATAAGTCACCATTGGCAACCGACCGAATCACGCGCGTAGTTTCAGCCGTTGGTTGAACTAAATCTGTAATCAGAGTATTGACAGAAGTCACACAATCTGACCAAGAACCTCGAACATCTCCGAGAGAGGCGCGATCGGCAATTTTGCCTTCTTTGCCGACAACGTTACCAATACGTTGTAGCTCCGCCGCCATCCGCTCATTTTGATCGATAATATCATTAAGCGTATCAGCAATTTTCCCCGCCACACCAGTATGGTCTATGGGCATCCGAGCCGAGAAGTCACCTTGTTTAACAGCATTCAGCGTTCTTAGTAGCTGATTTAAATCTAGATTGTCGCTGTCTCTAGTTAACTGTTCGGTTGCCATAGCCTTATCCTTAATCTTGAATCTTGAGGAATTTTTTGTATTTTTTGTATCCCGTACCTAGTTAGAGAACTTTTAGGTAATGGTTATCAAAATAGAGAGTAGGAAATAAAAAGTAAATCAAACTAATTTTTATGGGTGCGAGTGTAAGCAGTTGATAAAGACTGCTAACTAAATAGTATTGCCGTTGTATCTGACATACCACTTAGCTAATGATAGCTAGTTGGACTCCGTTATGGAGCATTAACTGTGGGCGATGCCTACCTGGGCGAATACAGCATCGCACAGGAAAACACAAGATGACAATTAACATTACATTTTATGATTTTTGAAATTTGAGGAAAGCAGCAAATCAACAAATCCTAACTGATAACTGAAGATTTGCTAAAGTCAGAAATATCCGGCAACTCCAAGGATTGGCAAATGGTTAGAGAGTACTCAACCCAGAGACATCTGCCTCCGCTTGAAAGTGGCGATCGCTTAACTCGCCCTGAATTTGAACGGCGTTATGCGGCTGCACCCCAGATCAAGAAAGCAGAACTGATTGAAGGAATCGTTTACGTGGCATCTCCCTTAAGACATCAGCAACATGGCAAACCCCACAGTCGGGCTATAACTTGGTTAGGAGTATACCAATCATTGACTCCTGGCGTTGACTTAAGCGTTGAACCAACCGTCAGACTAGATTTAGACAATGAACCCCAGCCAGATGTAGTGTTGTTTATTGAACCAGACGCAGGCGGACAAACCCGTTTGAGCAGCGACGGTTACATTGAAGGATCTCCCGAATTGATTGTTGAAATTGCAGCGAGTAGCGTTGCGATCGATACAGGCAGCAAAAAGCAGGTTTATCGCCGTAATGGGGTGTTGGAGTACGTAATCTGGCAATCTTACGAGAATAAAATTGAATGGTTTTGCCTAATTGATGGCGACTATCAATTGCTATCTCCCGGTGCAGATGGAATTATTCGCTCTCAGGTGTTTCCGGGTTTGTGGTTAGCGGTGGAGGCGCTGTTAAACAATCAGATGGTGCGAGTGTTGGAGGTGGTGCAAGCGGGGTTGAATTCACCGGAACATAATGCGTTTGTGCAGCAGTTGAAGAAATACACAAGTCTGAAATAGTTTACTCACTGAGTTTTCGTGTCAGTTTTACCCCACCCTAACCCTCCCCGTATGTATTGGCTAGCGTGTATACACAAGTCGAGTTGGCAATCAAATGGACAAAAAAGAACGGGAAATTATTTTTAGAATCCTTGATTTTTCGTTATACCCCTATCAATAATGCAACACTATAACTTACCTACTGTGACTACCAATTTTTTTAGTATTTTTCTAACACTCATTCGTTCTTGGTGTTATCTCTAGACTTTTATCATAGCGTCTCTGATCGGATAATACTTGCCAAAAGCTGGAATAGTAAACGAAATTTTGCTTACAGCAGGCGATCGCAGATAATTGAGCTTTTCTGAAATCAAAAATATCTATTTTTTTATTTTAAAAAAACTCATAATTCAATATAGTCCATCTCTTGATAAAAACAATAAAAAAGTAGCTTTATTTTTTGCGATCGCTACTCAATCTAGAATTACTTTTAACTTCACTGTCAGTAAGCTCATACAAATAAAATCTAACTAAAGATGGTTGTAATTTGTCATTGGTAATAGGCTAAAAAGTCTTTACCTAAGATAGTTATGTTTATTTGTACTGACTTACTTGTTGGCTCATAGTCTAATTATTCAAGAAAGATTAAAGCAGTCAAATCCTCTAGGCTACTACAGTAACTCGATAAACTTTTAGTATTATCAGAAAAACTAATTATGGAAAAAGAAGTATTGCCATTAAACAGTAAATCTGTCATATTTAAGAATCTAATTAAAACCAAAAGCATTTGCATTATGTTAGCGACATCTATAAAAATTCTTAATGAGCATTATCAATCTCTCAACAATGAGGGTATAGATGTCATTCAAGGATTAACTCGAAGTGCAAAAACCTTACCTCCAAAATATTTTTACGACGATCTTGGCTCAGAATTATTTGAGCAAATATGTGAATTACCAGAATATTATCCAACACGAACAGAAGCATGGATTTTGCACCAATATGCTGATGAGATTGCTCAGATGACAGGTGCTTGTGAACTTGTGGAATTAGGTAGTGGTAGTTCTACAAAAACAGAGTTTTTATTAGATGCTTATCAAAAGTTTGCTAGTTATTGTAGATATATACCCATTGATGTTAGCAGGGGAATCCTTAAATCTAGTGTAATCAAGCTACAGCAAAAATATCCGACTTTCTTTATTGAGGGATTAATAGGAACCTATGAACAAGCACTCATAAAACTAGAATCTACTTTTGCAGCATCACGGCTAATTTTTTTCTTGGGTAGTTCTCTTGGTAACTTTAATCCACGAGAATGTGATGATTTTTTAAAACAAATTACTAAGACTTTACAGGTAGGTGACTACTTTCTTTTGGGGATTGATTTACAAAAACCCAAGGAAATTTTGGAGCCAGCCTATAACGATACTCAGGGAGTAACAGCAGCTTTTAACATAAATATACTCTCTCACTTAAATTGGCGTTTTCAAGGCAATTTTGACCTCAATTTATTCACTCATCAAGCTATTTATAATGAGACTGATGCTCAAATTGAGATGTATTTGCATTGCCAAAAGAGTCACAAGGTATCTTTAGAAGCATTAGACTTACAAGTTTTGTTTGCAGATGGAGAAAGTATTCTTACTGAAATTTCTCGTAAGTTTGATTTAGTTATTATGCAAAAGCAGCTAGAAATACACGGACTTAAAACACTTAAGACTTGGACAGATCCCAATAATTTATTTGGGTTAATTCTTTGTCAAGCTTAAACTTAAATTTTATATCATGCCCAGTTGAACAATTTTAATTGCGTTCACCATAACATATTACCAGTAATCTGCTGGGCATGATATTACTTATTCAAAATTGAATTTCAAATTCCAAAATAATTCTTCATCCTGTACATTTTTTAAATATCAATTTAATTGACACCATGAACAGTTATCAATCTATTTATCCACCAAAACTTGATAGTTGCAATTCTCAAGTAATCCTAGATTACTTTAAGAATGCTTGGCAGATGGAAGATATATTATTGAAAAGTCTGGTTGGGGAAGAGACATTCTATATCAATCCAGACCCTTTGAGAAATCCTCTAATTTTTTATCTAGGGCATTCGGCTGTTTTCTACATCAATAAATTAATCCAGGTAGGATTATTAGAAAAACGCCTCAATCCAGAGTATGAAATCCTGTTTGAAATTGGAGTCGATCCAGAAATTCCAGAGGAGTTGAATGAAGCGATCGCTCATTTGCAATGGCCGCAAGTTGCAGAGACTTGGGAATATCGAGAACAAGCATATACTGTAATTTCCGAACTAATTAAGACAACCCCAATTACTCTACCAATTCATCCCACTCATCCCCTTTGGGCTTTAATGATGGGGATTGAACACCAGCGTATTCATATTGAAACCTCTTCGATGTTAATTCGCCAACTACCGATTGAGAGAGTAAAACGTCCCCAAAATTGGCAATATGCCCCTTTCAATGGTTACACTCCTCAGAACGAAATGATAGAAGTTACTGGTGGGGTAGTAAAACTCGGTAAAGCCTTTGACGATTCGACTTATGGATGGGATATTGATTATGGCGATCGCACTGTTGAAGTTGCATCTTTTTGCGCCAGTAAATATCTGATAACGAACGCCGAATTTATCTATTTTATGAAGGCTAGTGGCTACGAAAATCAAGACTATTGGGATGAAGAATCTTGGAATTGGAAAACCCGATACAATATTCAGTGTCCCAAATTTTGGTTACATGAAAATGGTAGCTACAAGTATCGAGCGATGTTTGATCAAATAAATTTACCCTTAGATTGGCCTGTAGAAGTCAACTATTATGAAGCAATGGCTTATTGTCGCTGGCAAGGGAAAGATACTCGCTTAATGAGTGAAGCAGAATATCATTCAGCAACTTACAGTAATAGCTTATTAGATAATATAGAAAATTACAATCTCAATTTAAAATTTGGCTCACCTAGCCCTGTTGGAATGCTAGAAAGTACGAAAAGTAACTCTGGATTATACGATTTACGGGGTAATGTTTGGGAATGGTTGAGTGATAACTTAAATCCACTTACAGGATATCAACCTCATTTTCTTTATCAAGATAATTCTGCCATCTTTTTTGACGATCAACATCAGATGATGTTGGGGGGATGTTGGATAACTAATGGTACAGAAGCTTTAAAATATTACCGCAACTGGTTCCGTCCCAATTTTTATCAGCACGCTGGTTTTCGGATTGTTCAAGATGTGAAATTTTAATTTAATTCTCACCCCCCTTAATCCCCCCTTGTAAAGCTATCCATTATAAACATCTTTCTTAACAGAAAATTTGACAAAAGCCAGAGATTGTGTGTTGTCTAGATGAAGACCCCCGAAGCATTGCAAAGAAACACCGGGCGATTGGAAATCGCGGCTATACAAACTTCTAGTCTGTTCGCGTAGCGTGCGCCTTAGCGCAGGGCGGCGATCCGTCAAAAGTTGATGCTCCCGAACCAAATTAGGTGACGCAAGAAGAACCAAACGGTTAATCAAAATAGTCGAAAATTTAAGGACTAAACCTGAAGCTAGTGTTCCACAAGCAAGTGAAGGATCAGTCTTCTATCTTACTTGCACCTGAAATCAATAACACAGTTAGAATTCTGAGATTGGGCTGGAGAATATCTAATTCTCTAGCCAATCCAAATCAGAAATTATGCAATCACCAAATCCAATCTCACTCGACTCGCTGACCCCTTCACTACTGACTTCTTTAGAAGTGTGCAGTGATGAATCAGTGTATGCTCCCGGCTATATTCAGCCGCATGGACTGTTGCTGATGCTGCAAGAGCCACAGCTAACAATCTTGCAGATTAGTGAAAATGTGGAACAGTTTTTTGGGATTTCGGCAGAAGCATTGCTGGGTCAACCATTACAACGGTTATTTTCTAACGTTCAAGTGCAACGACTTGCTGGGTATCTAGCTCAAGATAACTTGGAGCTTTGCAATCCGTTTGGGCTAAAAACGCGGCGTCGGGTTGCTCAGACTGATTGGCAACTGAAAAATCAAACATTTAGAGGTGTGATGTATCGGATGGTAGATAGGTTGATCCTGGAACTAGAACCTCAGCAATCCAGCAACAGCAGCCATTCAACCCAGTTCTATCACCGCCTGCAAGGGGCGATCGCCAATCTCCGTAATGCCACTAACCTGAAAAGTATGGCTCAAACCCTTGCCAGAGATATAAAAGCAATGACTGGGTTCGATCGGGTGATGATCTACCGCTTTCAGGCAGACGACAGCGGTGTGGTGATTGCGGAGCAGAAACAGAGGCATTTAGAAAGCTACTTAGGACTGCACTATATGGCGACAGATATTCCCGCGCCAGCCCGCAAGTTGTTTTGCCGCAACTGGATGCGATTCATTCCTGATGTCAATTACACCCCGATCCCCCTAATTCCCAGCAACCATCCTCTGACGGATACACCCCTGGATCTGAGTAATTCTGTGTTACGAGGAGTCTCTCACTATCACATTGAATACTTACAGAATATGAGGGTTGCTGGGTCGATGACGATTTCGTTGCTCGACGACAAACGCCTCTGGGGATTAATTGCCTGTCACCACTCCAGCCCGAAACTAGTGGATTATGAAACTCGCCAAGCCTGTGAATTTTTAGGACAGTTTGCCTCAATTGAACTGGTGCATAAACAAGAACAAGAATTGCATATTTACCGAACACAGGTGAAAAGGATTCAGGATGAACTACAACAGTCATTATTGCAAGAGTCCAATTTGATTGAGCAAGTTTTGAGCCGAAATACTTTTCAATTACTGGAGCTAGTTCATGCTCAAGGAGCGGCGATTTCACTTGACGGTCATCTGACATTAGTTGGTCAAACGCCATCGATCGCCCAAGTGCAGGATTTAGTGACGTGGTTGGTGCAACATCAGGGGGAACAAGTGTTTGCTACCAATTCCCTCTCACGTTTATATCCAGAAGCGAAGGCATTTAAAGATCAAGCTAGCGGCATTCTCGCAATTTCAATTTTATTCAATCATGTTAAACAAAAGTCTTACCACATTATCTGGTTTCGACCAGAGCAAATCCAGACAGTGAATTGGGTGGGCAACCCCCAGGATACAGTGAAAATCAATGAAATTGGAGAGATGGAATTGTGTCCCCGAAAGTCCTTTGAACTGTGGAAGGAAACCGTGAGAGAAACTTCCTTGCCTTGGGAGATTGCGGAACTAGAAGCTGCTAGTGAGATGCGAAATACGCTGATGTTGGCACTGCTGGAGTTTTCCCAGATAGCCCTAGAACAAGCCGCAGAACAAGCCGCGATCGCCAACCGCGCCAAAAGCCAATTCCTCGCGAAAATGAGCCACGAACTACGGACTCCTCTCAATGCCATTCTGGGATTTTCTCAGTTGATGAACCGCAGTGGCAAGATTCCACCTGAGTTTCAAGAAGATTTAGACATCATTAGCCGCAGTGGAGAACACTTGCTAACCTTGATCAACGATGTGCTGGAAATGTCCAAAATTGAAGCGGGTCAGTTACAGCTAACGGAAAACTATTTCGATTTGCATCAACTAATCCACTCCATTAGAGATATGGTTTCCCTCAAAGCTTTAAATAAAGGAATTGATCTGAAAACAGAGCAGCATTCCAGCGTTCCTCGCTATGTGTATGGTGACGAATCAAAACTGCGCCAAATTCTGCTCAACCTGTTAAGCAATGGGATCAAATTTACGACAATAGGCAGTGTAACTCTGCGATTACAAGTTTTGACCGGGAGAGTTGGCAGCGTCAACTCACTTGATTCAACACAACGCAGTCCCTCTCTTTCTATCGATGATTCCAAACCAATCATCACCCTTCATGTAGAAGTTGAAGATACTGGATGTGGTATCGCTCAGTCTGATCTAGAGACTGTGTTTGAAGCCTTTATCCAAACAGAACTAGGTCGCCATAATCAAGGTACAGGATTAGGCTTATCGATTAGCCGTCAGTTTACCCGTTTAATGGGTGGTGATATTACAGCCCACAGTACTCTGAATCAGGGGTCAACTTTTATTTGTGAGGTTTTACTGAGTTTGGCAAAGTCAGTGGATATAATCACCTCAGATATAACTTGTACTGTTATCGGTCTGGAAGTTGAACAGTCCACTTATCGCATTCTGGTAGTGGAAGACGTTAGAGAAAATCGTCAGTTGCTTGTCAGGCTATTGGAATCAGTTGGTTTTGAGGTTTGTGCTGCCGAGAACGGAAATGAGGCGATCGCTCTTTGGGAAAAATGGCAGCCCCACCTGATTTTTATGGATATTCAAATGCCGGGAATTGATGGCTACGAGACTACTCGACAAATTCGAGGGAGGGATGCAGGTAAAGACGTGGTGATTATTGCGGTGACGGCTTATGCTTTTGAGGAAGACTACACCACCAGCATTCAAGCAGGTTGCAACGACCACATCAACAAACCATTTATAGAAGCTATCCTATTTGAGAAGATTGCACACTACTTAGGAGTCCGCTACTGCTACCGCGAAGAAGCTTTATCGGGGTTAGACCAGCAAACTTTACCTCAGAAATCCCTAACTACCAAAGATTTACAGGTAATGTCGCCAGAGTGGATTATTCAGGCGCATCAAGCAGCTTTGGATCTCAACGATGCCGAACTCTACAATCTCATCGCTCAAATCCCCAATGAGGAGCAAGTTCTCGCCAATGGTCTGAAATATCTGGTGGATAATTTTGAACTGGAGGCGATCGCAAATCTAACCCAAACTTAGAGGATGTTTGAAAAGTATTGGGCGAATAGAATTCGCGGCTACACAAACGTGGACTAAGAAATCAAGGTTTTTTAACCCACGGAGGTGGGTTTTGCCTGTGTAGGTGCGGTTTCTAACCGCCCTTTTAGCGCATTAATTTAGAATCATTCTAATTGCTCATTTCAGGATAGTAAAACTATGAATTCTCCATTTCTCGGAATGAATCCTTATTTAGAAAATCCTGTGTTTTGGTCAGAAGTACATCATCGATTGATCACAGCGATCGCAGATACTATTGAGCAAAATATTCCCCCACAGTATCGAGTTGCAATTGAACAACGTACTTATTTAAGTGATGACTCCGATTCTGTATTAGTTCGCATACTTGATGTTTCGGTAGATATATAGGAGTGCGATTTGATTTCTGAAAAAATCTAAGTATCTGTAGGGTGTGTTATGGCGTAGCCTAACGCACCTAAATCGTTAACTGGTGCGTTAGCCTTTGGCGTAACGCACCCTACTGGCGTGGCAAGGCTAAAATGTTGCAATAGAAAAATTAGGTTATGTTTCTAAAATCTCAATATTTGAGACATTTGTAATGCACTATTTTAGTCTTGCCACGCTACTACGTATATTTCAGAAATCAAATATGAGTCCTATAGAACCGATTATAATAAAGAACCAGTACCACCTCTAAAATCGGAAGATGCTGTATGGTCTGATACCCTTTTACGCGAACAAGGGTTAAGAAATAATTAGTTTTTACTGTAAATTAAAGGGGTTAAGAACCTGCAATCTACGTGTAGCACCCATTTCAGTCTGGGTTTAAATCCTCGCCTGAAATGTCTTTAATTTTGAATTTTGTTAGGGCAGCGTAAAGCCTGCGGCATGGCTTCTCTACGAGACGCTGCGCGAACGCTTAGAGCGAGTCTGCGTACCCTTACAGGGAAGCAAGCTACGCTTTTAGCGTCTCGTAGAGAGCGTCATTTTGAATTTTGAATTGTTAATATTTCCCATTTCCCTATGGCTAATTTACTTAAATCCCCTTCAGAAACGAATATCCTCATCGTGGACGATACCCCCGATAATCTACGTTTGTTAGCCAAAATGCTAGACTTGGAGGGTTATACTATTCGTAAATCCCTCAACGGGAGAATGGCATTACAAGCCGCCGGGCGAAATCCGCCGGATCTTATTCTGCTTGACATCAATATGCCCGAAATGAATGGCTATGAGGTTTGTCAACAGTTGAAAGCATCAAAAAAAACAGATCAAATTCCGATTATTTTTATTAGTGCCCTTGACCAAATTAATGATAAAGTGCAGGCTTTTGAATTGGGTGGACAAGACTATATCACCAAGCCATTTCAAGAACTTGAAGTGCTAATACGAGTCAGAAATCAGTTACTTATCAAACAGCAACATCAACAACTTATTGAGCAAAATCAACGCCTAGAGGGTGAAATTCAGGAACGCCTAAAGGCTGAAGCAGAGGTAAGGCAGCTATCTTTAACTGATGAGTTGACAGGATTATATAATCGACGTGGTTTCTTTTGGCTGGCAAATCATCAATTCAAAATTGCCCGACGCACAGAAATATTTTGCTGTCTTTTGTTTGTTGATTTAGATGGTTTAAAGCAGATTAATGATTCTCTAGGGCATGAAATAGGAGACAGAGCGATCATTGACACAGCCAAATTACTAAAACAAAGCTTCCGTGAGTCGGATATTATTGCCCGTATAGGAGGAGATGAATTTGTAATATTTATTTCTGTCTGCTCTCCAGGCAATACAGATGAATTTCGTCCGCGATTGCAAGAAAATATTGATCGCTTTAATCAAGAGCATAATTACTCATATCAACTATCCATAAGTGTTGGTGCTACTCAATGTGCTTTAAATGAAAACGTTTCATTAGAACAATTGCTAGAAGAGGCTGACAAGCTCATGTATGAGCATAAACGTGCTAAACGTCTCGTAACTTAACAAAACATAAATATTGGCCTCAGTTGCCAGAATTCAGAATTGAATTCTGTATAACTTGTGAGCCAAGGCTTTGATTAAAATTTTTTACCTATTCTCTTTACTTATAGGACTTACGCAAAATATCTCTCAAACTCTGATTTCTCCGTGCCCTCTGTCCTCTGCGGTTCCTTATTCCGTAACTCGTGCGTAAGTCCTAACTTATTCCAAATGTTATTTCCCCGTGAGCTTCACTAGTCCAACACCACCGAAATAAAGCGCTAAAACTGCTCCCGCTAAAAGACTTTGAGTCAGGGGATCAGTAGAAGGTGTCAGGACAGCTCCTAAAACCACTGCTCCCATAATCACGTAACGCCAACCAGAAACCATCTGTTGAGACGAGACAATATTCAAATTACCGAGCAACAATTGGATGATGGGAATTTGAAATGCTAAACCAGTGCTGAATAACAGTAGCAGCACAAATTCAAAATATTTATCAATTGACCAAAGTTGTTCGACTACATCCGCTCCGTAGCTGATGAAAAATTTCAATGCGGCGGGGATAAGAAGTAAATAGGCAAATACTAAACCTGCCCCAAACAGCACACTCGAACCCAAAACCACAGGCCCCAGTAAACGGCGTTCACGGCGAGTCAGTCCTGGAACCACAAATTGGATAATCTGGTAAAGAATGAAAGGACTAGAAATTATGAAGCCAGTGTAAGCTGCCACTTTGAGGGAGACAAAGAAATATTCTCCTGGTGCAAGTTGGAGAAATTTTACTCCTTGTGCTGGAACCTCAAGTAGTTGGACAATGGGCTTAACAGCAAAGAAACAGCCGATAATGCCCACCGCTACGGCAATCAGCGAATAAAAAATCCGCTGCCGCAACTCTTCTAGGTGGTCGAAAAGGGACATTTCGATTTCACCTGGCAACTCATCAAGAGGATCGGTGTCTGAGTTGCCATATCCTTCAGGATCGATGTTGGGAACGTTTATAGTATCTACGTCTTGTGAAGGCGTCACGTCGCTTCGCTCCGAATTCAAAATTCAAAATACCCTACGAGAACGCCAAGGGCGTACAAAATTCAAAATTAACAATCCCCTAAATTTATTTATGGGCTTGTATCATGAGTTTTTGTCAGTCATCGACCATTTCGGTGACCGAGCATTCTTCATTATTTTATCTGGGGAATGCAGCTACCATAGATATGTTTTTGGGTGCTGTGGGTTTTTGTCCTGTTTTTTGGGTTTGCATCTGCATAAGTTAGTAGGAAGCCATCTTGTAGGCAATGCCTAACCTGAAAAAGGGTGGAACCGATAATTAAGAAATCACGTCTCTGCGACCAGTAGCGCTGAATGAAGAGTGCTGAGTGCTGAGTTGAAAGACCGCCCACGTTCGCGCAGCGTCTCGCAGAGAGGGGCATGGCAAAAACCCAAGTGCGAAAGTACCGAGTACTCCTCTTCTTACTCAGCACGGGCTAAACGCCCCGCTACCGCTAACAGCACTGAGTATGGTAAATTTACACAACTTCAAAACTTCAACATTTAACACTCAGTTTTAAAAATCCGGTTCATCAAGGTGGCATCTATACATAGCGTAATCGGAAATTTTTAGCTGAGGTTGGGTATGAACCGAACAATTTGCATTGCCCTCATGGCATTGCCTATTTATTTATACAATGTTGAGCTAGGCAATACTTGTAGTAGTGACGTGACTATTGTTAAAAACCAGTTTTCCACAATAGCTGCTCTAATTGCTTACAGTACAAATGCTCAATCACGCATATTACCGTGGCAAATATCGGCTAGAGATGACCAAACCGAAGATTGCCTTCGGCTTGGTATTTGCAAAGATTGATAAGGGAACTCCAAGAAATAAATTATCCAATATTGTGGGGTGGGCATCTTGCCCACCATACAAACTGGGCGGACGAGACGCCCACCCCACAAGAGTTATTGGATATTTTTTTATTTGTCAGTCCCTAAAAAAAGGCAGCCCCATCATCAAATAAAATTAATGGTTGTAGAATATCAACGTACAGTAGTGGTTACAGGAGCCTCAACAGGAATTGGTCAGTCCACTGCTTTGCTTTTAGACCAGTTGGGCTTCTCTGTTTTTGCTGGCGTGCGTCAAGATATTGATGCTCAAACACTTAAACAGAAAGGATCGCCAAGGCTGATTCCGATTTTTTTAGATGTTACTGATGCTGAATCGATCGCAGATGCCGTTGATAAAGTAACAAATGCAGTCGGTGGTGGGGGAATTTTGGGTTTAGTAAATAATGCCGGAATTGCTGTCCCTGGCCCCTTAGAATTATTAACGATCGCCGAATTTCAACAACAAATGCTGGTTAATGTCACCGGACAATTAGCAGTCACACAAGCATTTCTTGGTCTATTACGCCAGAGTCGGGGGCGAATTGTCAATATGGGTTCCATTGCTGGTAGAAGTCCAACGCCGTTCTTGGGAGCTTACAATGCGTCAAAATTTGCGTTGGAAGCACTCACTGATGTGCTGCGGATGGAGTTAAGACCTTGGGGAATCTCCGTTTCTATTATCGAACCTGGTGCGATCGCTACCCCAATTTGGGAAAAGTCTCTCAGTCAATCGGAAATAGCACAGGATGATTTACCACAATCGGCACAAAATCTCTACGGGCAAGCCATGAATATTGTCCGCAAAAAAATGCAGATTCTTGCATCTGGGGGAATTTCTGCGGATATTGTCGCTCAAACCGTTATTCAGGCGCTCACTGCAAAGAAACCTAAGACGCGCTATCTTGTTGGACAAGATGCCAAAATTGGAGCGTTGCTAAAGCATATTTTGCCCGATCGTCTACATGACAGAATAATTTTATACTCAATGGGGCTATAGATTACTGATTGTCAATACTTCAGAGTTCACATCGCACTTAGTTATACTTTAGCGAGAGTGATAAAAGCGGGCTAAAGTCCATTGCCAATCAAAATAAAAGATGCCCAATAATATGGGTGACTAAAGTTACTAGCTGCTACAGGTGCGTTGTGACCTAGAGACTTCCAGTTTCCATTAATCAATGAGACTTGAGCTTTTCTTAAAGCTTCAACTTTAGTCAAATTCTCAGTAGAGAGGATACCATAAAAAGCACTCATGAGTGCTTGTGTACCGCCATCATCCACAGACCACAAAGAGGCGATCGCAGCTCTAGCACCAGTTTGTTGCATCTGATAGCCAAAGCCCAAAATTTCCTCACCGTTACCTAACTTGCCTCCCAAGCCGGTTTCACAGGCGCTCAACACTACTAAATCTACATGGGGGAGTGACCAAGTGGCGACATTTCTAAAATTAACGCGATCGCCATTCCCGAATAAAATAAACGAATCTTCTGGTTTACCCACAACAAAAGCTGCATGAGTCGCTAAATGGACAATTGTATAATCATCCATTTGGGGTACAGCAACGCTGGGGGTAAAGGCATCGTCTAAAAGCTTCTTAGTTTCAGGAACCGCAGCTGCTAGACTTTCTACCTCCTGCGTTGCAAAGGGTAAGCCAGCGTAAGCAACCTGTCGATTCCCAACTTTGATTTGATAATTACCTTTAGTAAAAGCACCGGCTAAAACTCGCAAAATAGATTGTTTTGGAGTATTTAAGTTAGTCAGACTGGCAGATGTAATGTGATTAACATTAAAGCGCTGCACTAGCCATTGCTTGCCATCATATAAAGCAGTTAAAGGAATGTAGCGTAACTGGTCATCAGGAGCGTAAATTAGAGTTTGTGTATCTGATGACTCCAGGTCTTTTTCTATCGGTTTAATTAGCCAGTCATACAATTGTTGTGCAGATGCTTTAATATTTTGGCTGGGGTCGATTAAAGCTTGGCGGAAAACACCAATTGATTTATAGAGGTTTTCGCGTTTTACAGCAACGGTACGATGAATTGGTGGAGATTCAGGAGTGACTAGTACCAGTTCCAAGCTATCTTTTAAAATCAATGGGTAGAGTAGTGCTGATTTTTGCGGTAATCGCGCCAAATTATCGCGAAGTTCGTTGAGACTCTCTAAATCCAAATTTTGCCGCCTAGCTGTACGGCTAATTTGCTCTATCTGTGCTTTGACTGAAGGACTATTGATAAATTCGTTAAATTCATCTAGAAGTTGCTGTTGATTTAAGACTAATTGCTCGATGCGTTGTTTTTGTTCGAGCGATCGCTCTTTGGGGCGAATTTTCCGTAGTGTCGTCAGTTCTTTACCCAACACAACAGCATTATCCAGAGTTTGCTCTAACTTTTGTTTAATTGGTTTTTCTGTTGCGGCTATATTAATACCTTTGACAGTACGTTGATTACCTGACACATTTTGGAGATATTCTTCTAGTTCTTCAACCTTGAGCAAATCCATTGTCCTTTGTGCTTCAGCAACACGTTCTTGTTTGAGTAATCGTTCACCCAAAATACGATATGTCTGGCTAACAGTTATGCTGTAAGCATCTGGTTGCAGCACACTCAGCGCTGATGGATTCAAGCGAGCTTTCTCACGATTAATCAAGCAGTGCTTGTAGAAAAAAATTGCTAACTCTGGTTGGTTTTGAGTATCAAATAAGTAACCTATATTACTGTAGGTTTTGCCAAGTCGAACCAGATCCTCAAGTTCTTTGTTAATTAATAGGGCTTGCTGATAAGATTTAAGTGCTTCTTTATACTTTTTTTGGCTTTGGTAGATTCTACCGATGTTGTTGAATGTTACCGCTTCCCAAGAACGCTCTCCAAGTTCTCTGCTGATGGCTAATGCTTTTTGTAATTTCTGCAACCCTTGTGTAAATTGACCTTGGCGAGATTCTTTGATAGCTTCTTCATTGAGCCTTGCAACTTCTGATAGTTGATTATTCTTGGGTAAAGCTTGAGCTTTTTCTCCAGATTTGTACCTCAACCTTGCATTTGTGCTTACATGGTTATTGTCTGGGTATACCATCCCAAAACCTAGTAAACTAAGTAGAGTCAAAGCAAAAACATTAACATACTTAATATTAGGCTGCATAATAAAATACTCCCTGTTCCAGGAGGGTACATATTAAATCAAGAAGTCCGGCAACGCAATTAATTTTTATTTGGAAAATTTATAGGTGCTGAGAAATTTGAACATGTCAGAAGAAAAATCCAGCCAACCAAAACTACCACCAACCAGTTCGCTTGACAATCCATCAAGTCATGAATTTGGGAATTGGTTTGAATATCCTGTGAGAGTGCAACCCCACCACACTGACTATGCCGGCATTGTCTGGCACGGTTCCTATATAGCTTGGATGGAAGAAGCACGCATTGAATGCTTGCGATCTATCGGGATTGAATTTGCTGATTTAGTCACTATCGGCTGCGATTTACCAGTTGTAGAACTGTCGGTGCGCTATCATCACTCAATTCAATTAGGTCTAACAGTGGTGGTAAAAACGCGTATGGCTGAGGTGACTGGCGTCCGAATCAATTGGGATTATGCCATTGTCTCAACTGATGGACAACAATTGTACGTCACCGCCAAGGTGACTTTAGTCGCTTTAGATCGCGAAAGAGGTAAGATTATGCGTCAGTTGCCAGCGAGTGTTAAGGATGCATTAGCCAAGATTTCGGCATTAAATAACAATTTTTAATTTTCTATTTGCCACTTTGTATCTGGGAGATAGTTTGAGCAAACTGCGTTACGTGGTGCCAGATATCTTGCGGAGTAATGCCAAAACTGATATTTAATAAGATTAGGATTGCGGCAATAGTCAATGCACTCTTTAGGGTTGCTTTCAGCAACTTCCATAATATTATGAAGACTATCCAAGCTACAATCAGCGTAGCAATCATATATTAATTCCTTTATACATAATTCCTTAATAATTGCCCTTATCTGAGAGTGTGTTTATTCACAAAGGGTAAATATATAGCTATTACAGCCAACTAATAGCAGTTACTAAAACTGGTTTCTTTGCGTAAATGTTCCAAAAGTATTTTACACGAGAATCAGACAAGAATTTGGATCTCAGGCAAATTATTTGGCAATTTGGCAAACGTCCGAAAAATCTGTTTATTTGTTTGTAGATATGTATAAAAACGATAAATGAGCAGGAAGCCACTAAATATATTGTAGGCAGAAATTAGGCTTTAGTCTGAAGTGAGAACAGATATATTCAGATCCCCGACTTCTTCAAGAAGTCGGGGATCTTTTGGTTCGATTTAAGGTTTTTATCGCAGAGAAATTATCTGCGAGTGAGTCTCTAACTTTTCAGTCGCTATTAAAACTTCTTGTCTTGCCCATTTATCTGCTGCCAAAATGTCATCTAAAGAGGGATTTGTACGGTTATCATTTTGATGGCGATCGCACACCCATTCGATACACCGGGGAATATCTAAAAAGCGAATTTTTTCATCTAAAAATAAAGCCACAGCTTGCTCATTGGCGGCATTCAACACAGCAGGCATCGAACCACCAGCTTTACCCACAGCATAAGCCAACCGCATACAAGGATACTTCTGGTGATCTGGTTCGCGGAAGGTTAAATTTCCAGCTTTGACTAAATCTAGTCGTTCCCAGTTGGTGTAGATGCGATCGGGCCAAGATAGGGCATACAGTAAGGGTAAGCGCATATCCGGCCAACCGAGTTGGGCTAAAACTGAAGTATCTTGCAGTTCAATCAGTGAGTGAATGATACTTTGGGGATGAATGACAATTTCGATATTGTCATAATCTAATCCAAACAGAAAGTGAGCCTCAATTACTTCCAGCCCTTTATTCATCAAAGTAGCAGAGTCTACTGTGATTTTCCGCCCCATCGACCAATTCGGATGCTTGAGGGCATCAGCTACGGTTACATCTGCTAATTTTTCTACATCCCAGTCGCGGAAAGCCCCACCAGATGCAGTCAGCAAAATTTTCCGCAAGCCATCCTTGGGAACACCTTGGAGACATTGAAAAATTGCAGAATGTTCGGAATCGGCTGGGAGTAATTTGACACCATGTTTTTCAACTAGGGGTAGAACTACAGGTGCGCCGGCAATCAGGGTTTCTTTGTTCGCTAAGGCAATATCTTTACCAGCTTCAATCGCTGCGATGGTAGGTAGCAAACCAGCACAACCAACGATGCCCGTAACAACAGTTTGGGCATCGCCGTAACGGGCAACTTCTATCACTCCGGCGTCACCCGCGAGTAGAATCGGTTGGGGATCGAGGTCAATGATTGCTTCTTTAAGGGCTGGTAATTGCTCTTCTGAGGAAATTGCTGCTATTTTCGGTCGAAATTGCCGAATTTGAGCAGCCAACATTTCCACATTACGCCCAGCTGCCAATCCCACAATCTGAAATTGATCTGGGTACTGAGTGACAATATCTAAAGTCTGAGTACCAATAGAACCAGTGGAACCAACGAGAGTAATCGCTTTCACAATTGCTTAAGGATTTACAGACAACTCCCACTATAAATTGCTGGGGACTCTTTAATCACAGCAATCACCATAATCGATACATTGCCGAAGAAGAGCGGAAGAATGAAAGTGCCCGCGTGTCTCCATGTCCTCTTTTTCTCGTCCCTGCGTCAGCCCCAATTTGTTAATTTCAAAGTTTTACAACAGATAAATCTCAAAAGATGTAACTAGACAAAATATGTATTTATAAATACTATCTTTTTAAAGAGAAACTCCGAGATAATTGGCAAAAGTAACCAAATAGGAAATAATTTCAATTAATTGCTAATTTGTCCAGTTTGTTAATTATGTTGGCGCAGGATTTAATATGCAAGATGTTACTCATAAATTGCTGTGTTACAGCTATATGTATAAGGATGTAGAAAGGAGTTTGTTAAAGCACTCAAGCTTATGGTCAAAGTTCAGATAGTTATAAAAAAAGTTTTATGGAAAAATGATTTCCTGTTTCCAGCCGCAATATGGTTTGCCAGTAGGATATTCATCTGGACTGCTATGTTGCTGATTGCGCCAAAACTACCATTACCAGCAGATGAATTTTTGCCCCATTTTGGCTGGGGGATTTTTGATGCTTGGGATAGTATACATTATCGAGCGATCGCAACTTCTGGCTATGAATTTGCCAATGACGGCAAACAGCATAATCTGGCCTTCTTTCCCCTATTTCCCTTAAGCATCTGGGTTTTGATGAAATTGGGCTTACCGTTTGAACTAGCAGGTATGTTAGTCAACAATTTGGCATTTTTTGCAGCGCTTTACTGTTTATACTTTTGGGTCAAGGAGCATTATGGCATCAATGCAGCGCATTGGGTAACATCTGTGGTTTCTTTGTATCCGTCGTCCATGTTTACGGGAGTGATTTACACAGAGGGGCTGTATTTATTTTTGAGTACGGCAACTTTACAGGCCTTTGATCATAAACAGTATGGCTGGACTGCCTTTTGGGGTGCAATGGCCACAGCAACACGTCCTACAGGTATGGCATTAATTCCAGCATTAGCGATCGCAGCCTGGAAAGAACGCCGATCACCCATTGCCTATATAGCTGCTTTGACTACCGCTATTGGCGTACTTCTATTCAGTTTGTATTGTGCGATTTATTTTGGCAACCCTTTAGCTTTTATCGAAGCACAAAAAGGATGGCGACCAACTCTGGGCTTTGATTGGCAGGGTTGGTTAAATATGTTCATGCAAATTGTAGTCGGCAGAGAAAATTGGCAGAATGGTTGGGTTCAAAACCCCTCTGGCAGGATTCAAGATCCTTGGTATCTCTTCTTGTTTGGCTTGAGTGTTGCCAGCAGCTATCTTTTATGGCGTTTCCGTCAAAGTTTTAGTTCTGTAAAATTATTCTATGGCTTTTATGCTTTAGCCTTACTTTTGTTGATTCTAGCAAGCGAACAGTGGATTAATAACTTGCTCAACTTGTTCATGGTCTTGGGTGGTGGCTATATATTGTGGCACTTACACACGCAACTGACACCGATTACAGTGATTTATGGCTTTTGTGGTATTGGTTTGCTGTTGGCTTCTGGAGGCACTATCTCCTTGAGCCGTCTCGCTTATGGTATTGTGCCCTTGAACATAGCCATTGGTGTGCTGTTATCTCGCCATCCTCGTCAGGGATATTTAATATTGGGGGCTTTTATGACACTACTAGCCAAAATAGCTGTAGGATTTGCCCAAGAGCGCTGGGTTGGTTAGAGGGTGAGGGTTGATCCATTCCATATAGATGAGTTGCATTGAATTTTCTAATGAATTTATTTAGTCAAACGAAGATCGCGATCGCTTCATTATTTCTAGGTGTAGGTGCCATATCTTTTGGCTCTATTTTTATGAAAATGAGCGAAATGGAACTCAGCCCCAGTGCCACTGTATTTAATCGCTTTTGGCTTGCTAGTGTGGTTTTCTTACTCTGGCATGGATACAAGGCAATACGGCAGCGATTTTCCAGAGAAAAACCTGTAGAACAGCAACCTTACACCAGTCAGGATCTATTGCTATTGCTAGGTGCTGGTATTCTTTGGGCTGCCACTTTAGTTTTGTTGGCTTGGTCACTAACTCAAACTAGCGTAGCAATTTCTAGTGTGTTGCATAATCTCGCCCCTATATTTACTAGTTTAGGGGTGTGGCTGTTATTTCGTAAGCGTTTTGAGCGCCAATTCTTGATTGGGATGGTTGTTGCCCTTGGGGGAGCGATCGCGATTGAATTTGAGGAACTGCAAATAGCCACAGACGAAGTTCAAGGAGGCTTGGCTGCCATAGTTTCGGCAATTTTATTGAGTGCATACCTGCTAATCGTAGAAAAATTACGCACCAAATTTTCTCCGGTCACAATTCAGTTATGGATCTGTGCGATCGCAGCTTTAGCTATTTTCCCCATACTTTTATTCACTCAAGATCAACTTTTCCCTTCTACAGTCAACGGATGGCTTTGGGTCATTTTCCTAGCTGTAATCTGCCAAGTTTTAGGTCATGGGCTTTTGACCTATAGCCTTGCTAAGTTTTCCTCTGTGGTTGTCTCCTTGGTGCATCTCTTAGAGCCAGTATTTAGCGGTATTTTCGCTCTGGTAATATTTTCGGAAACATTAACTTTATCAAATTGGGTAGGTTTTGCCGTAGTTTTAATCGGTTTATACTTAGCCGTATCTAGCCAAGCTGCTGTTAATTTGCCGTTTCAAGAATCAGTCACAAATATAGTTAACACTTTCGTTAAAAGTATGACGAGCAAACTGTCATTACTAAAGCAACAATTCTCCGAAACACCAGCTTTATTAGGGACTGTCTCATTATTGTTTGCCCTAATTCCCATATCTTTAGCACCATCTCTAACCAAATTGTGTCAACAAGAAATTGGTGCAAATGCTGTAGTATTTCATCGCAGTTGGATTGCTACAGTTGTCTTTGGTCTGTGGAATGGACTTGAGGCTTACCGTTACCAACAATCCATTGAAGGAGGTAGGAGGGAAGAGACAGGGAGCAGGGGGCAGGGGGCAGGGGGCAATATTACTCCTGCCTTTATTGATCGCCAATCTATAGAACAGAAGCCTTTTACGAAACAAGAAGTGTGGCTATTGTTGGCAATGGGAACCTCTGCTGGAACCTACCTTCTCTTGTGGGCTTGGGCGCTGAGTCAAACTAGTGTTGCCAATGTGGCTTTACTATCTAATTTGAACTCCTTATTTGTTGCTTTAGCTGGGTATTTTTTATTTGGTCGGCGTTTCGATCACAGATTCGTGATTGGTCTGGTCATCGCCTTGGGGGGAGCGATCGCATTTGAACTCAATAAGGTACAATTTGCAACCGATCAAATATTGGGTGATGCCTTAGCATTGCTTACTGCGGTTTTCATGGCCACGTGTATGCTGCTAATAGAACGACTACGAACCCGATTTAGCACTGCAACTATCATGCTGTGGCGCTGTGGAGTGACAACAATGTTTCTACTACCTGTCCTCCCATTCCTTGAAAATAGACTATTTCCCTATTCCTGGACGGGTTGGTTTTTCATCATATTCCAAGCCCTCTTCTGTCAAGTCTTGGGTCAGGGACTTTTAGCTTATAGCCTCAGCAGAATCTCTTCAGGAGTTGTCGCCGTCACGCTTCTTCTAGAACCAGTTCTAGCTTCCATTTTTGCTTGGTTTATTTTTTCAGAACAAGTCGGTTTGTTTGACTGGGCAATTTTTGCCGTAGTTTTAGTAGGTATCTATTTAGCCCAATCTAGCCAATCCACTGTTCAAGTAACAAACGAAAGCTTGTAGCATCATGACAGTTACCTATAAGAATAAGCTGGCATTATATTAGCAATCCGATAGCGAAGCGGTAGCGAGTCAGACGCTCCTGCGTCGCTAACGCTGCGCTATCGAGCGTCTTTGATTTCTGAATCACTCGTAGAGGTAAGGGACTGGGGACTGGGAAGAAGGAATAAAGGTGTACTGAGTTTTGTTCAAAGATCAAATATGAGTCTTATATTAGCAATCAAGCTTTTTGTAGTGGCTGTTAATTTTTTGTGCCTTTTTGTTACAAAATAGTGTTCCTAGAACAATACGGTTCAGTTAAGGCTAAAACTCTGTTATCAAAGTCAAATTTTTAACGTAGACGCAAAGCGGCTTGCCGCAGGCTACCGCCAAGGCGCAGAAGACGCAGAGAGAAGAAAGAAATGCTTAACTGAAGCGTATTGGTTCCTAGAATATCAATTAAAGGTTAATTTATCTATCTATAAAGATGAATATCAGGAAAAAAATTTTGGCTAATAGTTTATTTTTTGTCATAGCAATGTGGCTGTCGAGTAGACTTTTAATAGCTATCACAATGTTACTAATTGCCCCATTGTTCTCAACTCCATCAAATGGTGTTTCTGCCACCTTTAGCTGGGATGTTTTTTATGCTTGGGATAGTGTTTGGTATGAGAGAATTATGACTTCTGGTTATGATTACTCTAGTAACTTCAATGAAATGCATACAGTCGCATTTTTCCCTTTATTTCCATTGTTAAGCCGTATCGTTATGTACGTTGGCTTTACTCCCAAAGTGGCAGGTATATTAGTTAATAATTCGGCTTTTTTTGCTGCTTTACTCATACTTTTTTATTGGGTACAGGAGCTTTACGGAACAAGCACAGCACGATGGGCGACAGCTACTTTAGTATGGTGTCCCTATTCCCTTTATGGAACCGTAATTTACACTGAAGGTCTGTTTTTGTTGTGTACTACATCTGCCTTACGAGCTTTTGATAAAAAGCAATATATTTGGGCAGGATTCTGGGGAGCATTATCTACAGCAACGCGACTACCTGGAGTTGCACTCATCCCAGCTTTTATATTTGTTTCTTGGAAAGAACGTAGAGGTATAAAAGCCTATATTGCCAGTTTAACTGTTGGCTTGGGTATATCTCTGTACAGTCTTTATTGTCAAATTAAATTTGGCGACGCTTTGGCTTTTATCCATGTACAAAAAGCTTGGCGTGG
The DNA here is from genome assembly GCF_036916985.1 of Nostoc sp. Classification (GTDB taxonomy): domain Bacteria; phylum Cyanobacteriota; class Cyanobacteriia; order Cyanobacteriales; family Nostocaceae; genus Nostoc. The sequence continues at coordinate 255,270 of NZ_JBALFD010000027.1, read as the reverse complement.
TGATGCAACAGGGTTTGCTTGGGAAGGTTGGTGGATGATGTTGATGCAAATTACGGTAGGTTTTACTAATTGGAAATCTGGCTATATTAAAGACCCTTTACATCCATTATTATTTTTGATAATTATTATTAGTGGCTGTTTATTATGGCGTTTTCGTTTACATCTAGGGATGATAAAATTCCGCTATGGATTATATTTTTTATGGCTATTATTGTGGATATTGACAGGAGATGAAATAGTTAAAATTGCCCTAGTTTTTGGTGGAATCTATTTACTATGGTTCTCACGAGCTAAAATTCCCCTTGTTACTGTTGTCTATGGGTTTTCTTCCTTCACTTTAATTTTAAACACTGGGATTACACCCTCGGCTGAACGCTACGCTTACGGGATTATATCGCTGTCAATGGCATTCGGGTTATTACTTGCCCGTTATCCTCGTTGGGGATACCCAATTATGTACTTTTTTGCAATACTAATGTTCACATTTTCTATTCGATTTGCCCGCGATCTTTGGGTAGCTTAAGAGGATATTTTAAAAGTCCTCTGCTCGCTAGGAAAGCGTTTTAGATCCCCCTAAATCCCCCTTAAAAAGGGGGACTTTTAGAGATTTTGCCCCCCTTAAAAAGGGGGGTTGGGGGGATCAAAAAGTGCCTAAAATTACAGCTACCCACTTTTAAAACATCCTCTAAGTTGATATTATTCATTAGTATTTTATCTATAAATAAGATACCCGACTTCTCTGAGAAGTCGGGTATCTGTGGCTTTTAGTATGATTAATTTTTGGTAATCAGTGTAAATCCATCAACGGCTCCTATAACTTTACTACCAGTTAAATTAATTTGCTGTAAAGCCATATTATCTAATAGCAAATAAGATTTATTAGATAACATTTTTTGTAAAATTGGTACAGTTGCAGCAGTTACCTTGCAATCGCTGTAAAAGTCCAAGCTAGGACGCCCATACGCAAAAGAAGTATAAATTTGTGTTCCTGGTGAAACATTTGCCCGAATTAAGTCTGCAACTGGTTTAACTGGAAAAGCTTCCTTTAATTCCCAAATCCATGATTGCGAACTCATTAATAGTGCTAAAACTAAATACATCCCTGTAAATAGCGCCGGAATAAAGTTGCGATCGCGCTTTTTAATTAGCCATGCTGTGATACCCATACTTATTGTCAAAATAATGCTCATGACTATCAAAATAGGCTGTTTTTTCAGATAAAAGTAAACACAACCTCCTAAACCAGCAACAGCAATAATAGTCAGAAATATAGTCCAAGTTCTTACCCTAAAATTACCATGTTGCCAAATTTCGCTAAATCTAGCACCAATTGCCAAAGCTAAAAATGGATATACAGGCATCACATACCAAGGCAGTTTAGTTCTCATCAAAGAAATAGTTCCTAAGTAAATAATTGTACCTAATAGAACTAGATAACCCCAAGTATGATGACGTTCTTTCCAAGCTAGATAAAGCCCTCCAGGTAAAAATAATAGCCAGGGAAAACCATATTTAAGTAATTCTAATAAATAATACCAAGCAGGCCCGCTATTACCTTCAACAGATTGTACCAGGCGGTCAAAAGCTTGTGCTTGAAAATGCACTTCTAAGAAAGTATTACCATAATGTTGCCACTGAGCAATATACCAAGCGATCGCCGGGGCATTTCCTAACAAAATTCCCACCCAGAGATAGGGACTTTTTAATAAAGCTAATTGTCGATCTGCAAGCAAAAATAAACAGGCGATCGCCCCCAACAGGAAAACTATCATCCCTTTTGTCAGAATAATTAACCCCAGACAAAATCCCACCCCTAGAGCATATTTTCGGTTCTGACGTGCCTTCAAAAAACAAAACAGCAACAGCAAGAAAAAAGAAATAGTCATCCCATCTAACATTGCTAGTCGTCCATGACGCACCACAGGCAACATTGTCAAGTAAACTAAAGCAGCAAATAGAGCCGGTAAACTTTGCTGAAAGGCCAAACGCCCCAGCAAGTAAAGCAAAGGCACTCCCAAGGCAGTTAAAACCGCACCAGGTAAGCGTGTGGTAAATTCTTGTACTCCTCCTAAGTTGTAGCAGCAAGCAATTAACCATTGCATCAAAGGCGGTTTTAATAAAAATGGTTCACCCTGAATAGTTGGATAAAGCCAGTTACCAGTGCGATAAATTTCTCTGGACACTATAGCGTAAGTACCTTCATCCCAATCTCGTAAAGGGGAGTTTCCTAAAAATATCAGCCAGAGAACTAGAGATATTACCAGTAAGCTAAATAACCATTCTTTTTCTTGGAATACGATCGTTCTTTTTGTGAATAGCTTTACAATATTTATGCTATACATTTAGGTTTGATAATTATAGTGAATAATATTGCTAATTATGCATCTAAAATACTCACAGTGAAAACTTTTTTGGTGGTATGAGGAAAAAACTTAATCAGCTTGGTTATCTTGGTTGGATAATTGGCGTGAGTGCCTTAATTTTGTTTGGATGCAGCAGCTTACGACATGAGTTATTTCAATCAAACGCTTTTGACTTAGGAATTTTTGACCAAGCGATTTATTTAATTAGTCAAGGGGAACCGCCTATTAGTTCTTTCATCGGTTTTCATATTCTCGGCGATCATGCTACTTGGATATTCTATATCTTGGCTTTACTGTATAAAATTTACCCTAGTGTTTATTGGCTATTTGCTGTGCAGTCAATTGCCTTGGCATTAGGTGCTTTACCAACTTGGCATCTAGCGCGTCAAGCTGGACTGAAGGAAAACCAAGCAATAGCGATCGTATTTGTATATCTCTTGCAGCCATTGGTGTTTAATGCCAATTTATTTGATTTTCACCCAGAAGTGATAGCTGTACCACTACTATTGACCGCAGTTTTAGCAGCACGGTTAGGTCAGTTGGGATGGTTTTGTTTAAGTATTTTTGTGGTCTTGGGATGTAAGGAAATAGTGTCCCTCACTGTTGCTGGAATGGGAGTTTGGTTGCTGTTGTTTGAAAAACGGCGTTTATATGGTGCGATCGCTCTTGGTGCTGGTGTCACCTGGTTTTTGATTGCTACTCAGGTAATTATTCCTTTTTTCAACAGTGCAGAAGCAACAGCATTGGTACGTTACAGCTATTTAGGTAATTCAGTTTTAGACATTGCTAAAAATATCGTTTTTCAGCCAGGACTAATCTTGGGAAAGGTTTTTGTATTGGATAACCTGGAATATTTAGTTCTGGTGCTAGCACCTGTGATTTGGTGGCTTTCCCTGCCAGGAATCAAACCTTTGGTAGGAGCTATTCCTTGTTTGGCACTCAACATTCTAGCTGATTACTCACCTCAAAAAAATCTGATTCTTCAGTACTCTCTTCCAGTGCTGCCATTTTTGTTGTTGGCTGTAATTTCTAGCCTCGCCGCAGGTAGGGGATTGCTACAAAATAAACGAGCAATTATTCTGTGGTCATTAGTGGTGTTTTTAAGTCTGGCAAAATTTACCTTGTTTGGAGGTAAATACTTAAAATCTATAGATACTTGGCAAGCTACAAAACAAGCGATCGCTCAGATTCAAACTCAAGGAAGTGTTTACACCACAGCACAAATTTCCCCGCATTTAAGCCACCGAAAATTGATTACATTTACAAATAACGATTCCCCACCTGCTGATTTAAATACTTATAATTATGTATTACTGAATGTCCGTCATCCCAGTTGGTCAAATACTCAAGAGTTTGCTGGTAGCTTGGTAAATCAACTGAAAAATAATCAAGAATTCCAGTTGAAATATCAGCGTGATGAGGTGTATTTATTCGTCAAAGTTGCTTAAGCAGCAGTTTTTGGATAACTTTTTATCGAAGTAGAATACATACGTCAGTCATCAGAATTAAGTTGGTATTCTGTACAAGTGGCCAATAGCGCATTGATAGAGTATTGATTATCATTGATTTTGAAGCGTTTCTGTTATATCGAACTCAGGTGATACGACTTTTCTCGTTTCTCGTTCCCAGTCTCCGACTGAGAATGCCATCCTAAAGGCTCCGCCTCTGTTGCCAGCAACAGCATTTCCAGCCTCCGGCTGGAAACGAGATTTGAAGAGGGTTTTAGCTTAAGTTGACACCAATGAGCGAGGCGTAGCGTCTCCGGCTTTGCTTCTGAATTCTTCTTCATCTTCCCACTTCAGCTAGGAGACGAGATCCAAATACTCCCGTTGAAAAAGATATCCCATCTTGACGAAAGGTAATTCTTTAGTGCGTTGTTATACGCAATACTAAGATATTCTTGCTTTCTTCGCCAAGATTGTCATGGTTCCATTCGATGAACAGCTACGCCGCTTAGTTACAGAAGCCTGTGGACACAAACCTGGAAGCCCTCAGCGTCAGAAGTTGCTCACGCAAATTATTCGCTTGACAGCAAGTAGACTCTGGAGAGAAACTACTCCCTACTATCAAGATGCACTACAACAAACTTGGTTGTATTTCTGTCGGAATGTTTGTGAAGGTTTGACAGGTCAAATCTACGATCCCAATTATGGCAGTGTCATTACTTGGCTGAATGCCTACCTCAGAAGGAGACTACAAGACTTTTACCTTAACCAGAACCGGGAACAAGCCACAACAGTCCCTCAGAGAATTCGTCAGTCTACATCAAGTGGAATAAGTGAAGCCATTGATCCTATAGATAACCTCCCGGCTAGTCCCCAAGCACCTCCAATTCTGGAAGATTTGGAGATGTGGGCGCAGACAGATTCTAATGGAGAACTGCGCGGTATTTACATTAAAGGGCGTCCAGATGTGAATTGTCAGGTGTTAATTCTCAAACGCTTACCCCCAGAAGTTAGCTGGAGAGAATTATCTGAAGAATTTGGGCTGTCAATTCCCACATTAAGCAGTTTTTATCAACGCCAATGTCTACCGCGTTTGCGTAAATTCGCAGAATTGGAGGGATTATTATGATGGGTGATGAGTGTTGTTAGCAGTAGCGGAGTGCTGAGTAAGAAGTAGTACTGTTGAATCTTTCCATTTTCAGCCGAGAAACTCACTCTTTGGTGATAAATAAGATTGTGGAAGCTCAGGGGTAGGTGAGAGAGAGGAATGATACCATTACTCTGGTAGCCCAAGCACCTATAGTTCATCCTGTACGCTCCTGGTTATCATCTACCTCTTGTCGTGGTTATGGCTAAAACAACTAGGATTTTTGGCGCTAATTCTGTAAAAGCTAAAAGGCAAAAGGGGCTGGGACGTAGCGTGTTTTTCCTATGTTGCAGGATTTTTTACCCCTTCAGAGTTGGCCAATCACTCATTTTGGAAACCCAAAAAACTGCACTGGCTCACTTTTTATCTTTGCCTTTTTACTTCCTGATTGCTTTGCTATGCATTATCGGTTCACCGGTGCTAGCAAAAGTTCCTAGTTCAATCAATTCATCATCGCAACTGTCAATTAACAGGCTGATATCGCTAGCTGTCACCACCGATCCCGCTTCATTATTACAACAGGGCAAAGTTTTATACAGTGCTGGTAACTTTGCGAAAGCTGTAGAAGTATTGCAAGAAGCTGTCCAAGCATATAAACAGCAAGGGGATAATCTCAAACTAGCAGTGACACTGAGTAATCTTTCCTTAGCTTATCAGCAACTCGGTGCATGGAATCAAGCGCAGCAGGCAATTAAAGAGAGCTTAGATTTGCTGAAAGGACAGGATAAAAACCAAAATTTGCAAATATTTGCCCAATCATTAGATATTCAAGGCCGTCTACAACTGGCAATGGGACAGTCCGAGGCAGCTTTAGCAACTTGGCAGCAGACGGAAGAAATTTACAAGCAAGCAGAGAATCAAAGTGGTGTGGTGCGATCGCTAATCAATCAAGCACAGGCGTGGCGCACCCAAGGATTTTACCCCCGCGCCGTCAAAACACTCGATCTGGTTAGTCAGACATTAAAATCTCAACCAGATTCTATAGAAAAAACAGTGAGTTTGCGATCGCTCGGTGATGCCCTTTTGGTATTGGGTGATCTCAAAAAGTCACGCCAAGCACTAGAAGAAAGTTTGAGAATTGCTCAAAATCTGCAATCTGGCGCTGATATTGGGGCTAGTCTGTTCAGCTTAGGGAATAATGCCCGTAAACAACAGGAAAAACAACAAGCGATCGCCTATTATCAACAAACAGTCGCAGCATCTCCCTCACCTCTGACAAAAATTCAAGCGCAATTAAATCAACTGGGACTACTAATTGAAGACCAACAATGGGCAAAGGTTCAAAGTCTCTTGCCGTTGATTGAGTCCCAACTTGACCAACTTCCCCTCAGCCGTGCGAGTATTTATGCTCATGTTAACTATTCACAAAGTTTAGCAAAAGTCAAGAGTGGTGTATTGCAAGCATCTAGAAATAATTATTACTCAGGAATCAGCACCAAAGACTCAGCAAAGTTACTCGCTAGTGCCATCCAGCAATCCCGCAGTTTAGGGGATAAACGGGCAGAGGCTTATGCTTTGAAGAGTTTAGGCGGCTTGTATGAAGAAACCAGACAGTGGTCAGAGGCGCAAGACCTGACCCGGCAAGGGTTAGCTTTGGTGCAGAGTAGCAATGCACCAGAAATTACCTATAGCTTGGAATGGCAGTTAGGTAGATTGCTGTGGGCAACCAAAGATATTAATGGTGCGATCGCCGCTTATGATGCGGCTGTAGAAACTCTCCAGTCTCTCCGCAGAGATTTAGTAGTGAATAAAGATGTCGTGAACCAGGATATACAATTCAACTTCCGGGACAGTGTAGAACCCGTCTACCGCCAGTCAGTAGAATTATTGCTACAATCCCAACAGGGAAAACCAAATGAAAAAATCTTAGAGAAAGCACGCGATCGCATTGAAGCACTCCAACTAGCAGAATTAGACGACTTCTTCCAAGAAGCTTGTCTGCAAGGACAAAAAGTAGCCCTAGATGAACTGGTAGACCAAAATAATTCCAAGGCTGCCATCCTTTATCCAATTATTCTTCGTGACGAACTCCAGGTAATTGTCAAAATTCCCAAACAATCTCTGCAAAGCCACAGTACCAAGATTTCCCAAGCAGAAGTAGAGAAACTCTTAGTAGAACTGCGAAGAAATCTTGTCAATCCCACTGCGACTAAGATTGTCCAAACTCAATCGCAAGAAGTTTACAACTGGCTGCTGAAACCCATTGAGTTACAACTGCAAAAGAGTGGCGTCGATACCCTAGTATTTGTCCTAGATGGCCCATTACGCAACTTACCAATGGCAGCACTCTACGATGGTCAACAATACTTAGTAGAGAAATATGCGATCGCTCTCAGCGTAGGTTTGCAACTCCTAGATCCGAAACCGCTAGTAAAACAGCAACTCAGAGCGCTAACAGCAGGACTGACTCAGCCACCGCCAGGATTTACCAAATTTGCACCATTGCTTGCGATTAAATCTGAGTTTGATGGCATTACTAAAGCCGGAGTTGCGACAACCAGCCTCATGGATGGAAATTTTAAGAAAAAGAATTTAGAAAGTGAAATTAGTGCTGCTTCATTCAACATAGTGCATTTGGCAACCCACGGTCAGTTTAGTTCTCGCCTTGAAGACACTTTCATTTTAGATTTCGATGGTCAGATCAATGTCAAAGATTTTGATACTCTCTTCCGCAGTCAGGGTAAAACCATCGTAGAACTATTAGTTTTGAGTGCTTGTCAGACAGCAGCAGGAGACAGTCGTGCATCACTCGGTCTAGCAGGAGCCGCTGTACGAGCCGGGGCACGTAGTACCATAGCTTCCCTATGGCAAATTGATGATGAATCAACAGCGATGTTTGTGAGTGCCTTCTATCGAGAACTCAAGAGTGGCAAAATCACCAAAGCCGAAGCAGTCCACCGTGCCCAGCTACAACTGTTGAAACATCCCAACTATCATGCACCAAGCTTTTGGTCTGCCTATGTGTTGATTGGGAATTGGTTGTAATTTTGTGGCATAAATTTAGTGAATGCAGCTGATATGTAACATAGCAGCATTGATCACTCAAGATTGACTTATGAATAACTCCACCTATCAGCTAGACGATTTCGCTTTAACATTGCCGATTTCCCAAAGAGCTCGCATAACTGCCCAGCAATTTGCTAACCAGCAGCCAAACCCTGAAAAAGCAGAGCAAGTCCGGTTGAATACTCTAGCTGTATGGGTGGTAAATGACTACTTGCAGATGATGGATATTCCAACTGATCTTCAAGCTAGTGACAGCTGGAACCCCATCATGCGCTTTTGTGGAAATGTTGCTGACTTAGATGTACCCTCAATTGGTCGTCTGGAGTGTCGCCCCGTCCATCTACATCAGCAAATATGTTCTATTCCTCCAGAAACTTGGGAAGAACGAGTAGGTTATTTAGTAGTTCAATTTGATGAATTGCTCCAAGAAGCGAGGCTGCTTGGTTTTATCCCTAGTGTCGCAACTGAAACACTGCCTTTAGCGCAACTGCAACCATTGGAAGCCTTTATCGATCATCTATGGCAACTGCGTCAATCTCCAGTTAATTCACTAGTGAATTTGAGTCAGTGGTTTGCTGGTGTATTTGAGACTGGCTGGCAAACTATTGAATCCCTGTGGAACATACCAGAACTCAGACCAACTTATGCATTTCGCAGTATTGAAACTTTGGAACTAGAGACCATTAATCGACCAGAATCAACTACTAAACGGGCAAAACTGATTGATTTGGGTATCCAAATTCTTAACCAACCAGTCATGTTAATTGTGGAAATTAGCTCCGAAAAAGATCAACAAACTAGTATTCATCTCCAATTGCACGCCACTGGCAATCAAATCTATTTGCCACTAGGAGTTCATCTCACTGTTCTAGATAGTTCGGGAGCAGTATTTCTAGACGCTCAATCTAGAAGATCGGACAATTACATTCAGTTGCAGTTCCGTGGTGAACCCACAGAGCAATTTAGCGTTAGGGTAGCCTTGGATAATACTAGCATTACCGAATATTTCCGAATTTGAATTGTGTAGCTATCTTACCTCCTTGTCAGTAATTTCTTAAGTGGTAATTGGTTAATTAAAAACTAAAAATTCAAGCTGGCTTTTGGGGATTTTGAGAAAAGTCTGTAGATGCTTGTGGAGCTTGTTATGAGACATTAGAACAGGGCGTGATCTTGCATAGGGAGATAACGAGGGTCATGGGTAAGTTAGTAGTGATGAAATTCGGAGAGGGTAGTTTTGAGCAGGGATTTGCTGTCACTCTCCAAATTGGTGAAGAACACGAGCGTGCTGCAACAGAAATTACAGGGAAGCTACCTTCATTTCCTGAAATGCCGCTCTATTATAGTCATTGGCAGTCTAGTTATCGGCAAATAGGCAATCGTTATCGCCTTCATGCTGACAAAATGCAGGTAACTAATGTATCGATGATTCAAGACTGCGAAAACACTTCTCATATTTTGCGGGCACGCTTTAATACCTGGCTGCGAGCGGAAGAGTTTCGCCCTTTGAGAGAAAAATGGTTAGAAAGATTGTCGTCTACGGACGAAGTACGGGTAATTTTGCAAACAGAAAATAGCCAATTACAGCTATTACCCTGGCATCTGTGGGACTTGTTAGAACGCTACCCCAAGGCTGAAATTGCCCTTTCTTCACCATCTTACGATCGCATTCACAAGCTACGCACTCCCAATAAATCAGTCAACATTTTGGCAATTGTGGGCAACAGTAAGGGGATTGACACCCAAGCCGATCAAGCTTTACTGCAACAGTGTAGTAATGCAGAAGTCAGTTTTTTAGTAGAACCGCCGCGTAAAGAATTAACTGATCATCTCTGGGGGAAAAACTGGGATATTCTCTTCTTTGCTGGACATAGTTCTAGTAATAAAAATGGAGAAAGCGGACGAATTTATCTGAATAAAACTGATAGTCTGACCATTGGCGAGTTAAAGTATGCTCTTAAGAAAGCCATTGAAAACGGCTTGCAATTAGCTATATTCAACTCCTGTGATGGATTGGGTTTGGCGCGAGAATTGGCTGATTTGCAAATTCCTCAAATAATTGTCATGCGCGAACCTGTCCCAGACCAGGTTGCCAAGGAGTTTTTAAAGTATTTTCTCGAAGGCTTTGCAGGTGGTGAGTCTTTATATCAAGCGGTACGCCAAGCGCGAGAACGCTTGCAAGGACTTGAGGATCGATTTCCTTGTGCGACTTGGCTACCAGTGATTTGCCAAAATCCAGCCCAGATGCCACCTACTTGGGATGAATTAAGGTCTGTAAAAACTGAAGAAGATAAACCGAATTTACCTTTGCCTACCAAACGCAGATTTCGGACAATTTTGTTACCCAGTTTGGCAATTACAGTCTTGGTTTGTGGGATGAGATGGTTGGGATTTTTAGAAAATCAAGAGATTCAAACCTTTGACTTAATGATGCGATCGCGCCCTGCGGAAGGTATCGATTCCCGACTGTTGATAATCACAATTGACGATGACGATCTGGCAATTCAAAGACAAAATAACGAATCCTTGATCGGAGCATCGATTTCCGAAAAATCTCTTAATAAACTCCTGGCAAAACTGAATCAATACCAACCCCGTGCGATCGGCTTAGATATCTACCGTGATTTTTCTGCCAAAGAACCAGATTTAATTACTCGTCTCCAACAAACTCAAAACTTGATTGGTGTATGCAAGGGGAGTGATAGCACAGGAAATATCAAAGGCATTAAGCCACCCCCAGAAATCCCCCCGGAAAATTTGGGATTCAGTGACTTTATTCACGATCGCGATGGCGTGATTCGTCGGCAACTTCTGTTTATGAATCAGGAGACAACATCCTTGTGTTCTGCTCCTTATGCCTTCAGTTTACAACTAGCCTCCCTCTATCTGCACCCTTTAGGAATTCAAACAAAGTTCACCCCAGAAGGGAATTTACAGCTGGGTAAAACTATTTTTCCGAATCTGAAGCCTCATACTGGCGGCTATCAAAATATTGATGCTAATGGTGGTCAAATCTTACTCAACTATCGTTCATCAAAAGAGATAGCCGAACAGGTGAAGCTAACGCAATTTTTATCTAGTCCAATTAACCCCAGCGCCATTAAAGACCGAATTGTTCTCATTGGTGTAGTGGCAAAGGGGGATTCTCCAGATACCTGGCCAACACCCTATGGCGTTCCTTTAGATGAGCAAATGCCAGGAGTGTTAGTACAAGCTCACATGGTCAGCCAGATCCTCAGTGCAGTCCAGGATGGGCGGCCGTTATTGCAGGCTTGGTCATTCTGGCTTGAAGTGGTCTGGATTTGGGGCTGGTCTTTAGTGGGGGGAGTTTTAGCTTGGCGCAGGTTTTCATTACCCTGGTTGGCGTTGGCAATTGGTGTTACTTCTAGCGTTTTGTATGTAGTTTGCTTTGGTCTGTTAATTTCAGGTGCTTGGGTGCCGTTTGTCCCGTCAGCTTTATCACTAGTAGCTATGGGAGGATTGATGTCAATTTATAATTCAAAAACAGATCAGGAGGGGAATAGGGAATAGGGAATACGGAGAATAACTAATGCCCAATTTAAAATCTAAAATCTAAAATCGTATAAGCGAAGGTTTTTATGAATTCAAATGCACAACCACCAATAAAACTGTTTTTAGTAGTAGCTTTTAGCTGTACAAGTTTACTAGTTAGCTTGATTCCAGTACTGGCTAAACCAACCCCAACCCTGGCTCAAGCCACAACCTTGAATCAACCTCCAATTCCATCTGGCCCGGCTCCTGGTGGTCGGGTTCGTGGTGGAGCGAAACGCGGGGGGCCTGGATGTAAAATTACCAAACTTGACCTGACTGCTTTAGTACCTTTTACTCAGGAAGCTAACTCAGTAGTTAATGTCTGGGGACAAACAACAGTAGAACACCCAAGTTGGTTTTTCTATGTGCCATATACCAAAGATTTGCCTTATGCAGTTGAATTTGTACTGCAAGAATATCCTGACTCTAAGGATTCTAAAGAGATTTACCGAAAAGCGATCGCTCTACCAGATAAAGCAGGAGTCATCCGCGTTTCTTTGCCTACGAATACTCCGGCTTTAGCAGTAGACAAACAATACCGCTGGTTTTTTACCATTAACTGTGACAAAGAAAAGAATTCGCCCCCGACTTACGTTGAAGGGGTAATAAAACGAGTTAACCTGAGTGAAGCAACAGTCAAAGAACTAGAAACCACAGAACCTCGAAAGCGCTATGCAATCTATGCCCAAAAAGGAATATGGTACGAGGCACTGACGACATTGGCGGAACTGCGTCAAAAAAATCCTCAAGATGCGGCACTGCAAGCAGAGTGGTTAAATTTACTAGGCAGCATCCGCTTAGATGATGTTGCAGCAGAACCTATTCTTCCAGTAACACCTTAAATTCAGAAAAAATTTTCAGTTAAGAATTATTTGTAAACATGTTGATGTAGAGACTTTGCATTGCAGAGTCTTTACAGAGGCAATACGGTTCAGTTAAGCCTTTTTTCTCGCCCTGCTTCCTCTGCTTCCTCTGCCTCCCCTGCCTGCCTTAACAGATAAATTTCCTTAACTGAACGTGAATTCGATTGCTCATATAATATCTACCCAATTTGCTCAATCAAAAAACCTCTAAGAAGGTTTTACTACCCAAAACCGTCCCTCTCCGAGTCGGAGAGGGACAGACTTGAACTTTAGTTCAAGGCAGGGAGAGGTTCGTCGAACTCACGTTAACTGAACTGTATTGTCTACAGAGGTGTTGTTTAGTTTGCAGCCGCACTTACTAAACCATTGTGCCTCAGCAAAGCGATCGTACTTGGTTCACGACCCCGGAAAGTTTTAAACACTTCCATTGGATGCTTGCTACCACCTAAGGCCAGCACCGTATCTCGATAACGTCCACCTGTCGCTTTTACAGCTTCCTCATCTTCTAGCCCAGCTTCTTCAAAAGCGGCAAAAGCATCAGCGCTCAGTACCTCAGCCCACTTGTAACTGTAGTAACCCGCTGCATAGCCACCCTCAAAAATATGCCCGAAAGCACATAACATTGAGTCTTCTGGAAGTGGTGGTAAGATGGTAGTAGTTTTAGCTATGCGATGACGCACATCTGCCGGAGTTTCATCGCTACCAGAACGATAACGGTAATGTAATTCTAAATCAATACTGCTAAAGTGAATTTGCCGCAACATCGCAGTACCACTCATATAATTACGCGCCGCTAGCAGCTTTTGATAATAATGTTCCGGTAGAGCTTCTCCAGTTTCGTAATGTTTAGCCATGCCAAACAAAGTAGGTCGCTCATAACACCAGTTTTCCATAAACTGACTAGGTAGTTCCACTGCATCCCATTCCACGTTATTGATGCCTGCGGCTCCAACATAATCAACCTTGGTGAGCATGTGCTGCAATCCATGACCAAACTCGTGGAACAAAGTTTCTACTTCATAGAAAGTCATTAAACTCGGCTTGCCGTCTACTGGAGGAGTTTGGTTACATATCAAATAAGTCACAGGCAACCGAACACTAGATGCACCATTATCATTGATTTTGGCACGATTGATGCATACATCCATCCAAGCACCACCACGCTTTTCTGCTGGACGGCTGTAGGGGTCTAAATAGAAGTAGGCTATAGGAGAACCGGTTTCATCAGCAATTTGGAAATAACGGACATCCTCATGCCACACTGGGGCTTGACCATCAGCTGGGGTTACTGTAACACCAAACAGCCGCTTCACAAGTCCAAACAAGCCATCTAGCACTTGAGGAAGGGGAAAGTAGGGACGCAATTCTTCAGCAGTAAAAGCAAATTTTGCTTCTCGTTGGCGTTCTGCCCAAAAGCTGATATCCCAGTGTTTTAAATCTTGAGATTCTTCTCCATAAGATGCAGCAAAAGCTTGGAGTTCTTTTAAATCTTTGACAGCAGCATCATAACTAGCCTGACGTAGTTCTTCTAATAGTGCTTCCACTGCTTCAACATTAGGAGCCATTTTACTGGCAAGGCTCAACTGGGCAAAACTCTGAAAGCCAAGTAAATCTGCGAGTTCTTGCCGTAACTCCAAAATCCGCACAATTAACGGATTATTATCTAAATCGCCACTAGAAGCGCGAGTGATATGAGCTTTGTAGAGCTTTTCACGCAAATCTCGACGGGTGCTGTGCTGCATGAAAGGGCCGAAACTGGGGAAGTCTAAAGTAATGCGCCAAGGGCCATTTTCTGGTGTGGCCTTTTCTTCTCCCGCCGCCCGTGCAGCTTGGGCAGCTAAACTTACCAAACTTGGTGGTAAACCGTCAATTTCCGCTTTTGTTGTTAGGGTTAAGCTAAAGGCTTTTGTGGCATCAAGTACATGATTAGAGAATTTGGTCGAAAGTTCTGCTAACTCCATCTGAATGGCGTTGAAACGATCTCTTGCTTCTCCTTGTAAGCCAACACCAGAAAGCTCTGCATCTCGAATGGCAGCTTCAACAATCCGCTGTTGGGCTAATTCTAAAGTTGCCCAACTATCACTGCTACGGAGTGCTTTAAAAGCATTGTAGATGGGTTGGCTTTGACCGAGCTTGTTGATAAATTGTACGACTAGTGGCTGTACAATTTCATGAGCTTCGCGCAGTTCCGGGCTATTTTTAACACCCATTAAATGATTTACCGTCCCCCAACTCCAGGTAAGCCGTTCTGTCAGCTTTTCTAAGGGTTCTACTAAACCACTCCAAGTAGGCTCTACATTAGCCTCTAAGGTGGCAAGGTGCTGGTCAAGTTCTGCCAACAACTGATTGAAGGCTGGTACTACTCGTTCTGGTTTAATCTCTGCAAATAGAGGTAAACCATTGCCTTGGAGTAAGGGATTATGGGAAATAATGGTACTTGCACTCATGATTTTGTGTGAACTGCGAACGAACAAAAATCAACAATGATTTTTATTTATATATCTTCTAATGTAACGATCACTGTGCTATTTAGTATTGCAATTCTGATAAAAAGGCAAAAAAAGCGAGAATTACTCACAAAAGTATCCCAATATAGCTATTTTGTTTGGTCTTTGAACAATAAGTTGGGGGATTGGGGATTGGGGATTGGGTATGGTTATTCTCCCTCATCTTAGGGTATCGACTGCGAGGTGAGGTGTATGAGCCAATTACAGATAGTCGATGTGAACCTTTGCAGCTACGTTTGCAAATAGAGGGGCAACTAATTGGTTTTTATCGAGAAGACACTGGAGAAAAGTTGCTGATTCCAGAGGAGTTGGCAGAGGCGCTGAAACAGGAAAGATTGGCGAGAGAACAAGCCCAAGAGCAAGTAATACAAGCAGAATTGCAGGTGGAAAGGTTGAAGGAACATTTGCGTAGACGCGAAGCGGCTTGTCGTTAGACATCGCTTGGCGTTAATCCTGATAGTATCTAGCGTACATTTGCGATCGCCTTTGGCGGATGCTTCGCACCATCGCAAGAGTGATTTACCTACTTAGTGCTGAGTACTTTCGCACGATGGTAAAAGCCCTGCCCCTCTCTGCGAGACGCTGCGCGAAGGTGGGTGGTCTTTTAACTCTAAACCGAGGAACCGACTAAACGCCCCGCTACATCTAACAAAACTCAGCACTCTTCATCTAACTCAACCTGACTAAAGGCGATGCCTATGGCGGGCTACGCCTACGCGAAAAGATATCATAATGTACTATGTCAAACAGATAGCTCATCCGCGAGTATGGGCGTTATCGTGAAGGACTAGGTTTCAGTCCAGGAATTATACGCTTTCAAGGCGTGAGAGTAGTTCAATTAACTGAGTGCGATCGAGCGTCCTTGCCAAACAGAGAAAGAATACTCTATATTGTTCCACATTTATGATATTATTTGGCAACTCATGTTTTTACTCGTAAAATCGAAGACAAGATCAAGGTCAGTAGAAAAGAGTCCCTAAATTAATGAGTACGTTAATCAGTCATGATGGAAGAGCTATCACTAAATATCAGGTGGTAGACCGGATCAACGATATCGCTTGGCAAGCTCACCAAGGTAGCGTTGCTGCGATTATTCAGCTATTGAACGAAAAGCTAGCCAAGTCTGGTGTCAGAACTAGAGCGATTTTTTCTGATGGTGTCTTACAAATTCTGTGTGAAGCGGCTAGGTTAGAGCAACTGGAGCAATCTCCCCTTGTAGAACAAATTCACCAAATTCTTGAATCCATCGCCCCGCGTCACATTCGCCGAGTTAATATCAACAGTCGGATTGTTCGGGAACAACAATTACTGTGGTTAAAGGAAATAGATAGCGATCGCGAAAACCAATTGCTTTGGTCACAGGAAATTACACTAATTCAGCCTAATATTATAAAGCAATTAATTAAAGATTTCACAGAAGCTCAAGCCGAACTAGGAAAACCAAATTATCCTAAAACTCAAGTCTCTCGTCCTTTAGTACTCATTAACAAAGAAAAATACAAAAATAAACCTAACACAAAAATATTAGCGGCAGCTGGTTTATGCTCACTGTTGTTGCTCAGTTGGGTTGTTTATGCCCAGTTAGGTAATAAACTGAAAAACCTCATACAACTAGAAACTTCCAAATCTTTAACTACAGAAAATACTAACGATAGGAAAGCCCAAACACCATCCCGCGCTCCTAACAATAGCTTTTCTGAGCCATCTGACGATCCATTTCAAATATCTGTGCGAATTGCCAACCAAGCTTCTGCATCTGGGAAAACAGCTACAACCTCAACTCAGTGGTTAGAGATCGCTGCTAAATGGCAACGGGCTTCGGATTTAATGAGTACGGTACCACAAACCCACACTCGCTATCAAGAAGCTAAGATTCGTACTCAACTATATAAGAAATATAGTGAAGCGGCGCAGAAAGAAGCCGATAAGAGCAAATCTTAGTTTCTTGTTATTAGAAAACTAAGATTACTAATTAGTATTCCAGCAGTGGGGAATAGATTATTTATTTTACTTCTCGTACTTCACCTAAGCGCGTAAAACGAATTTCAATGCGTCGCCGCTTCGGTTCTGGCTGACGCTTTTCTTGTGGAATGGGAGCAAATTCCCCACTTGGTAATATTAATTGTGCTGCCGAATAGGCGCGAAATTGAACTCCTGGCATCTTATTTTGTTGCTGGATTTTCAGCAATTCTTTAACCACTGCAAGAGAACGCATCAATCCTAAATCAGCGTTAGAACCTGCTTTAAGTGTACTAACTGAACCCCCTGAACTAGCTGCTGTCTCTAAACTCGAGTCTAGATTACTACTGATAATGCCAATCGGTTGTTCATCAGTATGCCCAATTATTTCAACTGTATTAATATTATAAGATTTTGTGGTTTTTTCTATATCAGGTACGAGTTTATTTGTGATGAAATCTAACATTGTCGTTGGAATTACTGCACTACCTGGATCAAATCTCGAATTTTCATCTTTAATTAACAAAATTGGCGGTGTCCCTGGATTAGATATTTGCGATATCGTATAGTTAGTGCTGGCTATTAATAATAATAGTAGTAAGATCATAAAGGCATTGGACATTAAATCTGTAAAAGCAGGCCAAATATTTAAATCTTCTTTGTAGTCATTATGTCGTGAACGACGAGTCATAATTTAATATTATATTTCAAATTAATGTCAATATAATCAGCTAGAGTTTTTCTATTTGCTTTTCCATTTTTTGCCTCATCTGAGAAATTTCATTCTTTATACTGTTAACATCCTTATTGAAGTCTTGAATATTATTAATTAACATTTGTAATCCTTGTTTATTTGTTTCTGTCTGCTGAATAATTCCTTTAATAATCATGGCACTGACATTTTTATATTCAGTATTAAAATTTTCATTATTATTTTGAATAACATCGATAAAATCTGATTTAGACATATCAAATTTCACACCTAACTGATTAGCATATCCTTCAAAATTGACCATGACAGCCTTAACTTGTTGATTGTTAGAACCAATTTGTTGAGATAAGTTTAAAATCAAGCGATCGCCTAAAGCCTCGATTGCCAAATTAACTTGCTCTGTATAGCTTTGAACAACTTCTAGCAACTGCGTCAAATTATCAGCTTTGTTTGCAATTCTTTGCTCTAACTTATCAAGTTTGTTAATGGCTTTTGAAAAACTAGTAGCTCCTTGTTTGAGTTGAGGAATAATCTCACCAAGGGAGTTTTGATTATTTTGATGTAACTCTAAAACTTGAATTGAAGTTTGATTAGAATTTTTCATATCTACTGCCAAATTAGTTAACTCTTGACTACAACCCTGAACTTCTATCAATGCTGTTTCAATCAATTGGGTTGTCTGACCCAAACTCGCAGCAGATTGTGAAAATCTTTCTTGCATAGTAGTCAAATTGACTGTAGCTGCTGATAACTTCTCAGGAAACTGACTATTAGCAAATATTTCAGCAGACTGTTTAAATATATGAGATTTTGCATTCAGTTCAGTAATCGTATGTTCAAATTCATTAGCAGCACCAGATATAGTACCAGCAGCTTGATAAAAGCCCTCATAAACTTGCTTGGCTAAATCAGCAGCTTCTTTATTACCGTCGGCAATTTGTTTTGCCACACTTCCTATAGATTTCTCCACTGCATCCCGCACAGTATCACCAAAGCGAGTTAAAAACTCATCTTGCTGGGATACCATTTTCTTCACGATTTTATCGAGGCGAGTATCACCTTGTATTTGGGGATGATAAATATTATCTAGGTAATCTTCAAGAGTACAAATAAGTCTGTATTTGGCAAAAGTAGTATTTTTAAACCAGTTAAATATTGTTAAGAAAGTACTAAAGAAAAGTCCGGTTAAACTGGTAGTGAAGGCAATACTCATCCCTTCTAGCGGTTTCTTTAATTCAGCGACTAAACTGCTAACATTGCTGCTATTGGTTTGATTGATTGTTTGACTGAGTGCGGCTAAATTAAGCGTAATACCAAAAAAAGTACCAAGTAAACCAAAGGCTAAGAGTAAATTAGGAAGAATCCGACAAAAGTAATCGATTTGTTCACAAGTAAATCCCCACACTTTTTCTTGGCTATAAACTTGGTCGATTAACGCTGCTGTATTAACCTGATCTAAGTTTCTACTAGCGTCTCTAAACCTTCGTTCTAATTCTTCTATTATTTTTGGTTGTTGTCCAGGTGATTGTCTACTAATTAACCTTCGTACCTTTTCTTCTAACGATAATAGATGTTGATACAGAGCCAAGCGGAGAAAAATCGTAGCTAGAGATGGTAGAAAGACGAGTACAAGAGTAATAAATATTAAATAACCTGGTACTAGTGGCATCAAAAACACCTTGAGAGTAGGAAAAGGTTGCTAAAAAATGTGGATATTATCTAACCGGAATAAGATACTAAAGGGGGTATTTAGCAAAGATTTTTTGTTTCTCGCGATCGTACTCTTCTTCAGTAATCAATTCGTCAGCTAAGTCTTGTTTTAGTCGATCCAATTCTAAGCGTCGTTTTGCTCGATTATCAGTAGAATCTACAGGATAATCAACAACTATTTCACCTACAATAGCTTTTTGCTTCCCTAGATTTGTGCTGAGAGTTGGGGAAATTTTAAATCGCTCATTCATCTTTCTGCGGAAGCGATTGATAATTCCCTCTTTAGCTATAGGATCTGTACTTGTAGGAGTTCCAACTACTGCTGCTTTGTAGGGATAATTGGCACTATCTTCTGGTAAATCATCGACTTCTCTGACAAATTGCCGGACTTTAAGTAGATAGTTATTGTCCCAAAGTTCAGGTTGTCCTTCTATGACAGCAATTTCATCATTCAAAAGCTGTTGTAAAGCTTCAGTCATGTCCTTACGATTAGCAAGTTCCTCCAAAGCTTGACTCCACTCTGTATTTAAAGAAGCAGTAGTATAACTATCACGCAATGGATCATGATATTGAAATTCCAACTGTTGATTATCCTGATTTTTTTCTAATAAACCCAATGCTAGGCAAGGATAAAAAACATCCTCCAATTCTTCCATTTTTCTAGCATCAGGCGGAATAATGTCAGGAAATGAAGCGTTATAGTCGTTATGAAGAAAAGATGTTGGAGAATGTTGTTCACGCAGGTAGGGGTTTCTCATTCTTGCTAGACTACTAATTAGTCTGAGAGGAAAACCAGCATACTCATTTACAATTAAAATTTCGTCTTCAGCTTGTGTTGCTTTTAAGACACTTACTTCTACTCCTATATCCTGTGTCAGCAAAGTTTTAAACTGTCGTACTTCTAATTCATCTGTATCTTTAAAACCGACTAACTTACTACTTTTAGCAGGGTCTTCACGGAAATAGGGGTCAGTTAAATTTAAACGCAAGAGAGGTTCAGCTTCCTGCATAACTTGTGCTAAACGAGTTGAACGTACCGCTAGAGAGTAGTTTTGCATAAAACGCTTAATCACAGAGTTGACAATATTAATACTCCGAGAAGCAAATAATTTATCAACTTTCAGGTCAATTTCTTTTTGCAACTGTTCTGAAGTAGTGCGTTCTCTGTCTATAAAACTTACCAAAGATTGTCCTCTACCAGTTTGTTCTGTAATTGTCGAACTTACTAGCACAAACTGGCGACGTAAATCATCTTCTGGCAAAATATTTTGATAACAGCGATCAATATCCTCACTATCAAATATTGCTTCTCCGCTCATTTCATCAAAATTCAATTGTCTTAAGTCCCTATCTTGCTTTTCATAGAAACTTTGTAAATCTTCTACTAAGCTACTAAAGGCAGCAACTTGAGTTGTTCTTTCTTGAACGTGCTTTTGCAGATTATTAACAATTTTTAGCGACTCTTGAACGACAGTGACATCAAAGTTATGCTGAATAATTTTGCAGACTTCCTGTACTGATTTTTTGGCTTCATCTTGAAATTGACTATTTTTATTATTGAGGAGGGGAATACCAGCTTTATGTTCAATATCCTCGATTGTTTGTTCAGTGTCTCGCCATTTTCTTTCCAAATCTTCCAAGATTTTCATTCCACCGTTATCAGTGATTTTTTCTTGCAAGTTTAGTTGATAGTTATGCAATTCATGTTGCAAAGCATCTAGCCAATCACGGACACTTTTAATCGAAAAAGTAGAATCTGTTGGCGTGAGTAACTGACTCAGATAATCATCAATATTAGTCTTTAGTTCCTTGGTAGTATTTGGAGAAATTTGTAGCAGTCTTGTCAGCCAAATACCTCTAGTGCTTTCAGTTTCACCAGGCTGAACTTTACGAAATTGCTCTCTAAATTCCCTTGGCAACTGTCCGCGAATATCATTGCGATTATCGCGTTTTTGACACTCGGAAATTTGCCGATCTAATTTATTTCTCCAAATACTAATAGTATTGCGAAAGCTCTTATTATTTTCTTGAACTGATTCTGCTAGCTTAGTAGTGAAATTATCTTTATTTTCTGGGTCGTTGTGCCAATGATATTGAATGAGGAATTGCTCAATTAATTTTAGGGGATCTGGACTTTGACCTTTGCCGTTTAGCCAAAATTTCACTAGCTCTAAACTAACGCGGTTTAAGGCTATTTGGACAATAGTATCGCGGGGAAAATAGATAGCCGCCAATCCAAATGTTAAATAACGCTGGCTATTGGGGCGCGGGTGCTTATCACATTGGATCATGTGTTGCAGAAAGTTGTCCCTACTGCCTTTGATTGCTGGTGCTAATTCACTGGAAAAATCCAAAGCAATCTTATGAGCAATCACATTACATAGCTTACCTTGAACAAGAATTGAATATTCCCCTCCTGTTTGACTTGATACTAAATAGGTATAGTCAAATGGTGGACGCTGTTCTTGGATAAAAACTAAATTTTGGAGGTCATAAAATGCTTCAAATTTCGTGCCTGGTGTGCTGTAATAGTTTAATTCTTTGAGAGCAGCGTAAGTATTTGCGCTCATACTAGGAGCATTGCCATACAATTCTGGACTAATCACTAAATAGCCAAAAATTTTGGCGCTTTGGTCGCCATAAAGCTGTCTGAGACTATAAGCAATATCCAAAAACATCCCGCTACCAGTCCCGCCACAAAGAGAACCAACAACAAAAATGCTCAGTCCTGGTTCGACTCTTAAACCTGCTTTCAGCAATAAAGAATCATGTCCTCTTGTGCGCCTTTCTGCGCTTTCAATTGCTGTTTTAATCTTTTGGTAATTGTGGAAAAAAGCTAGCCTACCTACAGGTCTAATGCCTTTTGCACCTTCTTCAACTGCTTTAATATTTCGCAGTAGTTGTGGTGGAAACCATCTGGCAATATGGTCGTATGGGCCATGACGAGTATATTCTGACCGCCGCTCCAATCCTTCGACAAACATGGTAACTTCGTTGGAGGACATTGTAGCGCTGACTTTTTCTGCCTCTTTAAAGCTGAGGTCAACGCCATGATAGGTACTTCCTGTCCGAATACCAGTGACTTGTGTTGCAGCTTTATCTGTATCAATGTGAACAAAACTCACAATTGGGAGGTTGCTTAAATCCCCATAACGGTCAACAATTAACCGCCGAATTCGCATTAAAACATCGCGCCCAGTACCGCCTAAACCTATACAAATTGTCCGGTTTATTCCCCGATATTGAAGTTCATTTGTAGTTGTTTGACTCATTCTATGCACCCTAGAGATACTACTTTTTTAGTTTAATAATGATCTCGTAGTCGCGGTTGCGAAAATCTGGACAATTCAGCCGAAACCTAGATTTATCTATGAGAGTACGTGACGTAATTTCTTTACCATTATAATAAATTGGGGTCAAATTAGTTGGTACTAAATAAAGCTTCTCACCTTTGCGCTCTAAATATGCCCTAACTTCTACACCTGGACAGTCAATAGAATCTACAGAAGTAGAGTCATATTCACCAATTGCAATGCGTTTATTGTTTGGTAAAGTGCATTTTTGATCTTCTGGTTTTGCTGTTACTTCAAAATCAACTATCAACTCCCATTTTTTTTGCAGACGATATAATTTTACTCCACCTAAAATTACCCCTACTAATAGTAATATTACAACTAATCCAGGTATCCACAGTTTTTTAATTAAATAAGGTGTGACTAAACAAGTTTCTTGATTCCCTGGGGCTGGGGTGCAAAATTCTTGAACTGTAGGAGCAATATCGACTACAGTGAGTTTGTATTGTTGATTATTCTGCGTTTTTATTGATAGCGATCGCTTCTGAATTGGCAAATCTTTAATCCAAGCTTGTCGCTGTTGACTTTCTGGAGATTCCGCTATCCGAAAAGGGCTATTAGCAGGCGTTTCTATCCAAATTTGGGAAGGAATTCCTGGTTGGGTAAATAGGGGCGCATCTGTAACCCAAACTACTGATTGTGGTTTTATATATTGGCTTTCTTGCAGGCGATTCTGATTAATCTGAGCCAGACCTTGATAAATAGTGAATTCAGCTTGCTGAATATCTGTACCGTAGTATTTTGGGTCTGGTGAAGGTATTTTTGCTAAAATTTTGTCAATATTTTCTTGATTATTACTAATAAAGTAGATGGGTGTTCCCAACGGATTTACACCCAATTTAACTTCACTTAAAACTACATCTTGAGCAAAAGGAATAATGTATACAGTGTCCCCAGGCTTCAGGCTATCTTGAATGATTTGACGTAAGCGGATACGACCTTCATCATTTAATCCCACGCTTTCTGTCAAATCAATCGCCAAAACAACATCTCGTCCGCCACCCAAAACAGCAACTAAATCTAAGCCAACTTTTTGTGTGGAAGTAAGTGTTTGTCCAGGAGTAATTTTAGTTATAGTCACAAATAATATAGTTTAATTAAATAATGTATGAGATTTGTTGCATAGATATCTAATGATATGTAATTAGCGCTTTCATACCCATATAAAAATGGCAATATAGCGCTTCTGGGTTGAGTTTAATACAGACCTAACCCCCAACCCCTTGCCTGCTAGCGTTGGGGAGTAAAGCTCAAAGCCTTTCTCCTTTTAGGAGAGAGGTCAGAGTGTATTGCATACAAACGAGAAGCGCTATAGAAAAGACTTCATTTATATACTTACGCATAGGCAAATTCCAAGCCTCGTTTCTTGCATTACTTAGGCAGACAGAGTTCAGTAGACATTGACTTTTATCTGAAATCTATTATCACATATTGTATACATTATGACTGTTGGCTCAAAATTTTCAGTCTTGTACAAAATACTGTTTAAGACAATTGGAAAAAATCGACCTTATTGACAATACAATAAGGTCGATTTAATCAAGCAGATTGATTCATGGAGTTAATCTAAAATCCAAAATCCAAAATCCAAAATGTGTATCTCCCCTAACTTAGGAGTTCTCCTGTTTCTTGTAGGGAGTGCAAGCGGCGGTAAATACCTTCGTGACGCAAGAGTTCATCGTGGCTACCTACTTCTACAATCTTTCCTTGCTCCAAAACTACAATTTTATCAGCTTCTCGCACTGTGCTTAAACGGTGGGCAATCACAATGGTCGTGCAAGTACCCTGAATCGATCGCATGGCTAGCTGAATTGAACGCTCAGATTCATAATCTAAACTAGAGGTGGCTTCGTCAAAAATCAGCACGTCTGGTTCCACTAGCAACGCCCTCGCAATTCCCAAGCGCTGTCTTTGTCCTCCAGATAGCCTGACACCTCGTTCTCCCACAACGGTGTAATAACCTTGGGGTAAGTGCTGCACTACTTCATCGACTCTGGCAATTCTACAGGCTTCCTTGACTTGCTCCAAAGTCGCATTCGTTCTACCATAGGTGAGGTTGTCCAATATAGTACCGTTGAAAACGTCTACTTCTTGGTGAACGATCGCTAGCCTTCGTCTATATTTACCCACATTCAAAGTGCGAATATCTTGACCATCAATCAGAATTTGACCTGCTTGAGGTTCAAAATATCGCAATAGCAATTTCACTAAAGTAGACTTACCAGAACCGGAACGCCCCACTAATGCCACTGTTTGGTATGGCTCAATCAACAAGTTGATATCTTGTAAAACTTGACGGTTGGCATCATATCCAAAACTAACGTGCGATAACTCAACTTTTCCAGTAAATTTATAAGGTGATTCTGTCTGGTTGCTCTCTTCTAAAAGACTAGCTGAATCAGGTGCAGTTGGCTCTTGGAGAAATTCGTGAAACCGCAACATTGAAGAATAACGACGGGCAAAAAGTTCTGCC
Source organism: Nostoc sp. (assembly GCF_036916985.1). Taxonomy (GTDB): domain Bacteria; phylum Cyanobacteriota; class Cyanobacteriia; order Cyanobacteriales; family Nostocaceae; genus Nostoc. The sequence continues at coordinate 230,183 of NZ_JBALFD010000027.1, read as the reverse complement.
AAATTGCTAATAGGTTCTAATTCGGCATAAGCCATGCTAGAAAGCGTTAAGGTCATGACAAAATGACCGAGAGAAATTCTACCGTTTACTGTTGCTGCTAGAGTCAAACCCAGGATGGTAAATACGCAGAACTGAATGACAGTTCTTTGCCAAGTAGCCAGTTTCGTATAACCTTTGTGGACACGATACTCAACCACCATTAGTTCACGATCCAAACGTTGCTTTTGCCGTTTTAGTTCATTAGCTTCTGTAGCAAATGCCTTCACCGTTTTGATGTTGGTAATCAGTTCTGAATTGCGGCTTTCTGTATCCTCTCCATATTTATCCAGAATAGTTTCGTGCCAAATTAGCTGCTTTAAATCCTTCAAGGTAAAGCTAAGAATAACCGTAAAGGAAATCAGATATAAAATCGCAATTCGCCACTCAATCACTAAGATAAATACGAAAATTCCCAGCACACGAACTAGTTTAGGAATCAATTGTCCTGCGATCTCAGGGTATGTAAAAGTGTGGTTAGAAATACCTCTAGCTATTCTTCCCGCAATACGTCCAGGGTTATTTTCATCATAAAATTCTAGTGGGAGAGTGAGAATTTTTTCGATGGCTGTTTGGGCTTTCTGCCGACGCAACCTTAAGGTTATATCCCAATGAAACCAATGGGTTAGCCAAGGTTGTGTTGGCGCTCTCAGTACAGTGACAACGAAAACTAAACCCAGTAATATACTTAAAGATAGAGTTTTAGTGACTGGGTAATTGGTGATATCAGAAAAAGTTGCGATCGCACTTTGAAGTGGTTTATCCAATGGTTGAGCAGACAAAATGTTTAAAATCTGCCCGATTGCATAAGGGACAACCAAATCAATAATTTCGTAAACGCCGGATGCTGCAATACTAAAAACACTTAGTTTCCAGTCAGAGCGAAAGTAATTGACAATATCTTGAAATTTGGCCATGATGCACACCGTCCAAGAGCGCGATCGTAAACTTGGAATTTATATACTACAGACGTATTACAAAGTAGTCAAGAGCTAGATGACAAATCACCCTTTAGGAGTAGTTGGCAGTTCTTGAGGGAAAAATTCAAGGCGATAGCGGTAGAGGGCAACTGGTCGAGAACCCGCTTTAAAGTAATCTGGATCTTGGGGTGAAAGATAAACAGCAGTAACTTGATCTGCTTCAATCACTGGATTAGATGTTGAAAGTTTATGATAAGCCGTAGTGGATTCTACAGAGTTTAAATAGGGGCGTGAACCGCCTTTAAATAGTTGTTGAAACACTTCTGTGGTGATGAATTTGCCATCAAGGGTAGTTTCTGTGGCTCGTGCAGTCACAATGGAAACTAGTTGTCGACTGCTACGCAAGAATGTAATTTGACGATTAGGTGAATCTGGATCTACTTTGACTAATAACACTGCTTTATCCCCTAAATAAGCCCTTGCCAAATTCAAGCTATTAAACGCTCTATCTGCTACTAAAATTGGGGATTTGTAATCTATCTGGGGAAATATTTTTAGTCCAGGAATAGATGGTTGTTCTTTTACAAATCTTACTACAAAACTCACAGGCTGATTTAATTGTCGCCGATTACCTTCAAACCCTGGTGTTACAATCTCTGGTGCTAAAGGCGCAGCTAAATCTACTAAAGTACTTGTAACTTTCCAAGTACCAGCCATCCATTCAGGGTAAACTAAATCTCCCGAAGCCGGTTGCACTGAAGTTAATTTTTCCCACTGGGGAAAGTTGGTTAACCGTTCAGATAACTCTCCGGCAAGAGCTTCACCACCCCACAGAAAGAATAAAAGCAGCAGGAAAAAACTCCAAATTCCCTTCATTACAAGCATTAGTAGTTTTGTATTTAACGTTTATTATTTTTCGATTAAAAATTAATTATTTTTGTGTTAAAAATTAAAATTTTATAGTAGATTAATTAACCTTACAATCCCAAATTTATCGTGACAGCATGACATTAGCATTAGGCATGATTGAAGTTTATGGCGTTCCGACAGCAGTGGAAGTGGGAGATGCGATGTGTAAAGCTGCCCGTGTAACCCTTGTTGGTTATGAAAATACTGATTTGGGACGAATTACCGTGTTAATTCGAGGGGCTATTGGCGAGGTAAATGTGGCGGTGACAGCAGGACTAAAGGCGGTGCTGCGAGTTAACGGTGGCGAGGTGCTTTCTGAGCATATTATTCCCCGCCCACACGAAAATTTAGAATATGTTTTACCAATTCATCGCAGTGTTAATGTAGAGGATTTCAGTGCAGATATCAGATTTCCTCCACCCCTATCAGTTTAGCTGTATTAAATTTCTGCTGGTAATGGTTCCCAAATTTCCCCATACTTCTCTTTTAGAGTTTCCCAAGCTTCCACCTGTCCTGGTTCATATTCTCCCGGTTTACCCCATTGCAAAAAGAGGCTTAAAGCAGATTCTTGTTTCTCATCTAAAAAGCGAATTGCATAAGTAGTAAAGTTACCTCTTTTTGCCTCACCAGTTTCAAATTTCACTCGAATAATTTTATCCATATTCAAGTGAAACTCAAAGCCTTCGGTGTGCATATTTGCATATTTACCTTTGGGCAATTCTGCATAAAATAGCTTTTCAATTTTGCCCCGTGCTTCTAATACAGCAGCGCTGCTAGTAACAATTAAACGCAAAGTTCCCAAAGTCTCACAAGCTGCTAAAAATTCTTTCAAAGTAGTACTCATAAATTATTATACTTTCTGAGTTTTTTACTAATGACCAATGACCCATGCCCAATCCCTACTTTTCATATTGTTCATAAGCAGCCACAATACGCTGAACTAAAGGGTGGCGCACGACATCTTTTTGAGAAAATTCACAAAAGGCAATGCCTTCAACGTGTTTTAAAATTTGTAAAGCCACCCCTAAACCCGATTGTTGATGAAGTGGTAAATCAGTTTGTGTCATATCGCCTGTAATCACCATCCGCGAACGGAAACCCAGACGAGTCAAAACCATTTTCATCTGAGCGGGTGTAGTATTTTGGGCTTCATCGACAATTATAAAGGCGTTATTAAGGGTACGTCCGCGCATATAGGCGAGTGGTGCAACCTCAATCACACCGCGTTCCATTAAACTGGGTACTTTTTCTGGGTCGATGAATTCATAAATAGCATCGTAAAGTGGGCGAAGATAGGGATTAACTTTCTGCTGTAAGTCTCCAGGCAAAAAACCGAGTTTTTCACCAGCTTCGACGGCAGGGCGAGTTAAAATTAGCTTTTCAACTTGGTTAGCAAGGAGTGCTTGCACCGCGACAACAACAGCAAGATAAGTCTTGCCGGTACCAGCAGGGCCAACGCCGAAGGTGAGATCGCGTTTACGGAGTGCGTCGATATATTGACGCTGGCGAAAGGTTTTAGCACGGACTTCTTCACCCCGACGACTTTTGGCGAGGACATCTCGCTGTAAATCTTGCAGTTCTCCTTGGCGATCGCTATCTATGGCTTGACGGGCTGTTAAAATATCGGCACTGGAAATAGTATTGCCTTTAATCCAGAGGTTTTCAAGCGATCGCACTAATCGAGAAGCCAGATCAATTTGCCCTTCAGTACCAGAAATCACTAATTCCTGTCCGCGTAACACTAAAGTGGCTCCTGTTTGCCGAGATAGGATTTTGAGATTTTCTTCTCTATCTCCGGCTAGAGCGATCGCACTGGGAATATTCGGCAGCTGAATTGTTAAAGCACCTGCCATAGGATTTTTTAATTGGTGAGGATCTGTTTTTGACAAAGGTTAATATTTTCTCGCTAACGGCAAAATTATGCTTTTATTACTTAACATTTTGTTTGAAAAATTTTTTCACCAAATTAATCGGTTGTACGACCCTACAATCTAGCAGTATGCTACTGGTGAATCAATTTGGATTTTGGATTTTGAATTAATCCAAAATCCAAAATTTAAAATCTAAAATTCAGTGAAGAGTTCAAAAAAAGATCCAAAAATCTTTTTGCTACTTTCCATCTTTGCAAAAATTCTGAGCGGTTGTTGTTAACTCCGCTCAGATTTACTATCTAGTTTCAACCTAGCGGAGGCGCGGTTTAACAATGGGTTTAGGCCCATCATTTGCACGCGGTTCTCTCTTAGTCGGCGGTGGCGATCGCTCTTCTGTGTCTTCATCAAAAGACATACCCTCGCGGCCCGGAGTGGTGCTGCCATAGATATCCAGGTATGTTGATTGCCCAGCTGCGGCTGCGGCTGCGGCAATTACTGTACGAATCGCCTGAATATTGCGTCCCCCTCGACCAAACACTTTCCCTTTATCTGTGCTTTCAAAGGCGATGCGAACCCAAACCCGTTTGAGGGCCTGAGAAATTTCGCAATCGACGCTTAAAGTCTCTGGAGATTCCAAAAACGGCTGCACCAAAAAGCGAACCAGCTCAACATAGTTTGGGCTAGCTGTTGGGAGTTTTGTTCCGAAATTATGATGCGGCTGTTGCACTGACCTGTTCAAAAACATTAGCTTTTACTAGAATGCGACGTACCGTGTCAGTGGGTTGAGCGCCTTGTTGTAGTCGCTTGACGATACCGGGAACGTCTAGTCGCACTTCATCAGTTCTGGGGTTATAAAAACCCAATTCTTCTAAGGGACGGCCATCGCGGCGAGCGAGGTTGTTAATGGCGACAATGCGGTAACTTGCTTCCCGCTTTTTACCGAATCGCTTCAGGCGCAGTTTGATCATGGTTGAAGAATCATTCTCCTATTGTTTTAGATAAAGGAAGTAACCTAAATCTGGCTGTTGCCGAGAAATAGAGGGTCAGTTTCCTCTGCTGATAAATTCTGAGGTCGAAATGCTAATTTTAGCACTGCCTAGCATTTGCTGCTATTAGTCCTTTGTCCTTTGTTATTGGTTAATGACCAATGACTAATGACTCTTGACTAAAGATTGCCGAAGCCTTTTTTCTTTTTATCTTTGGGTTTTTTCTTTTTCGTGGCTGAGGCACCATCATAACCCCGCCATCCGGGGGCAGGAGGACGATTCCCAGCGCCCGCAAAGGCGTTACCCATACCGCCACCACCGAACATTCCCGGCATTCCAGGAAAGCCACCTTGACCCATTTGCTGCATGAGCGATCGCATTTTTTGGAAATCACCCACCAGTTTAGTCACATCTGACTCTCTATAGCCTGAGCCAGCAGCAATCCGCCGCCGCCGACTGGGAGAACTGGCTAATAAATCGGGGTCATGGCGTTCTTGGCGAGTCATGGAGTTAATCATCGCCTCACAGCGCTTTAACTGGGTTTCTCCTTGCTTGAGTTGATCGTCTGAAAGCTTGTTCATCCCTGGGATCATCTTGATCAAGCCTCCCAGAGAACCCATGTTCTTTAGCATTCGCAACTGCTTGAGAAAGTCAGTAAAGTCAAACTTTGCTGACAAAATTTTCTCCTGCATTTTCTCAGCGTCGGCTAAGTCAAACTCTTCTTGGGCTTTTTCTACCAGGGTTAGCACATCGCCCATACCCAAAATCCGCGATGCCATGCGATCGGGATAAAACGGTTGCAGTGCCTCGACTTTTTCACCCACGCCCACAAATTTAATCGGCGCTCCCGAAATCTTCCGCACAGAAAGCGCTGCACCGCCACGGCTATCACCATCTAATTTGGTGAGAATCGCCCCAGTAATGCCAATCTGATCGTGGAAGGTGCGGGTAAGATTAGCGGCTTCTTGACCAGTCATCGCATCCACCACCAACAGAGTTTCATGGGGTTGGACGGTTGCTTTGATGCGGGCTAATTCCGCCATCATATCTTCGTCAATTTGCAGACGACCAGCAGTATCAATAATTACTGTGTTTACACCTTCTGCCCTGGCGCGTTCTACACCTTGCCTTGCGATTTCTACGGGATCGGCATCGCTTCCTAGTTCAAATACTGGTACGTCAATTTGCTTACCCAAGGTTAGCAATTGATCGATCGCTGCTGGGCGATATACGTCTGTCGCCACCAACAAACAGCTACGATCTAATTTTCTCAGATGTAAGGCTAATTTAGCGGTAGCTGTGGTTTTACCAGTACCTTGCAACCCAGCCATCAGAATAATAGTAGGCTGTTCCTGGGCTTCTACGATGGGAACATTTTCTTCTCCCATTACCTGCACCAGTTCATCGTGAACAATTTTGATAAACTGTTGGTCAGGTCGCACGCCAGTAATTACCTCGGCTCCCTGGGCCTTGGCTTCGACTTCGCTAATAAAATCTTTGACTACCTGGAGGTTAACATCTGCTTCCAACAAGGCGCGGCGCACTTCGCGCAATGCATCTTGAATGTTGGATTGAGAAATTTTGTCCTGTCCCCGCAGTTTTTTCCAGGCGGATTCTAAACGGTCAGATAATGCATCAAACATAATGTAATTACAGGTAGTTCGCCAATGGAGAATTCTAAACCGCCGATGAATGCGATCGCGAATTTCCGCTAAAGTTTTAACGTGCTATCTACCAGCTTAGTATTTTTCACCCCGACTGTAGCAACTAGATACGAATTGGCGACTTTGATTTGAATCGTTGCTATTGCTGCGATCGCCATTTTCTGCCATTGATGAGATTTACCTACCTCGACTCTAGACAGTTTAGATATGTACAAGTTTGCCCCAGCTTGGGAGAAAGAGCAAATAGTCTTTGGTGCTGCGCGACCTGGATACACTGACAAGAACGTTCAAGATTGGGTAGAATTCATGAAGCGCCAAGATATTAAGCGTGTTTGCTGCCTTCTTGCTGAACAACAGCTAGCTTCTTACTCCGATCTTTTGGGCATATACAAACAAGAATTTGGTAATCAGCTAGTTTGCTCTGCACCAATTGCAGATTTTCATTTATCTGATTTAGAAAACCTCACCCAGAAAATACTTCCTTTCTTAATAGAAGCCGATAAACAAAATGAGAAAGTTGTTGTACATTGCGCTGGTGGAATTGGACGTACTGGACATGTGTTAGCGGCTTGGTTAGTTAGTGTCCGAGGATTATCAAATCAAGCTGCAATAGATGCTGTCAAAAGAACAGGTAGAAATCCTTATGAAGCTGCGATCGCTGCTGTATTTAGAGCTAGAAATCCCTTCAAGGTTGTCAAAGAACTTGATGTGCTTCTGAATGATTGCCGTCTAGCAGTACATCAAAGATTTTGAGTTTGCTATCTAAGATAAAAACAATAAATAGCTTTGATGTAGTCTTGAAGTATGCCAACAATTTTAAGAATTGGTGCCTACCGCTTCTACTTTTACAGCCATGAACCGAATGAGCCACCCCACATTCATATTGATCGGGATGACTCAACAGCTAAGTTTTGGCTTGAGCAGGTCAGTTTATCAAGTAGCATTGGCTTTAGCCCCAAAGAACTGCGAAAATTAGAAGAGTTGGTACAAGAAAATCAAGCAAAATTTTTGGAGGCTTGGGATGGGTATTTTGGCAGTTCGGGCGGATGAGAGAGTTAAAGATGTACGTTTTACTGAAGAGACTATCAGTGTTGACTTGATGGATGGGCGAACAATCACAGTTCCATTAGTTTGGTATCCCAGGCTGCTCAATACTACCCTTGAACAACGATTAAAATGGGAAACCTGCGGGGGTGGCTACGGCATTCATTGGGAAGAAATTGATGAAGACCTTAGCACAGAAGGAATGCTGCGTGGCGCACCTGCACCAAGAACCAAAGTGGTAAGTTAAACGATCGCTCTCAAAATTACCAGATGCGATCGCTTTGCTGGTATCGCTTAGGCTGTCACCATTTCCGGGACTGAATCAGGGGATGCTGGCTCAAAATGTAACACCATAATTTGCTCTGGGCGTAAACCGACAGATTCATAAGTGCGGCCATTGCGATCGCTAAATTCAACTTCAAATGCAGCGCCACCAGCTAATAATCCTACTACTGTGCCAACTTGACCACGGTACAGGTTGTATTCAGGCAGATCAACTGTCAGTGCTAATACATCCAGCAACTTTATTGTACTTTTAGTCATCTTGTATAACTTCCAGATATTACAGAGGATAGCAGGTTGTTAATCTTGGGGTATTAGAACCATTTTCGATAATCCAAGCGCGGCGAATCGTTACACTTTTTACTTAATCACTTTTTGGGTCATAAATTCCAAGTGTAATGCGAATTTTTTTAGCTCTCTCTAAATTAGTATTTACCAAATCAATTGGCGACTTGAAAACACCATTTGAAAGACCAATTAGTTCACTGGTAGCTTCTACCAGATTAGTTTTTGAAGGTAATTTAAATAGTTTTGAAATAGTTCTGTAACCTGGTATCAAATAGATTTGAGCATTTAGACGTGATGAGAGTTTCCTCAACTCTTGTGAGGCTTTATTTTCAAGCTCATTGCCAGCATATCCTGGATTTGAATAAATATTTGCATATTCGATTAAAGCAAAAGCAATATCGGCTACAGTTTTTCTAAATTCTTGAATAGGCTCGATAATAAACTTGAGTACTAATTGTCCTAAAATGAATACAAATACCCCTGAAATAATAGTCATAAATATCTCCATCACTAAAATAAATTTATTCATGAAAAATCTTTCATTTTAAACAAAATAGGGTTTTGATGAGAATAATCGCTGTAGACAATCTGCCAACTATTACTCGCTAACTCCTGCTGAGAAACTGATAAATCGATAGTTACACCAATCTTATTGGCACAAAATCGATATGCGTCTATAAAACATCTATCAAACTCGTTATAGTTGACTTTTGCTAAGACTCTGATTCGATTCTTTTCTTGTGCCTCAAGAATACTATTGATAAATCCTCCAAAGAACCTTGCACACAAAAATGCTACTAAGCCTTGCCATCCTACTGAGTACCATCCAAACACAGTAAGTCCTATCGAAATTATTCCAAATGTCCCAATAGAGTTGAATATCACACCTAAATTCACGACATAATCAATATATTTACTCCTAATATGCATTACCCGCATAATTGCTGGGAAAATGAGAACATTTATAAAAATTATAATGGGTGAAATTTGCACTGCAAATAATATAAATCCCAAAAGATATGCAATAGCTTCAGGCGCTTTATCCATACCTTCAGCTATCTTTAAAACCTTATGTGGACGATACTTCGGATAAAGTCTTGCGAGTAAGCTAAAAGCATAGCTCATCGGGAAGCTGATTGGCATTCCTCCAGGTGTGTAAATTGTCATACTTAATTATTAATACTGCTATATTAAAGGTTTAAGTTATTACATATCGCGCTTCTTGGAATTTCCCAGTAAAAAAATTATCATTCATCCTCATCACCTAGAAAAATAAAGCATAGTTAACCTTTACAGCCATCAGCCACAGTACAATCACTATGAATACACAACCAATAAACCAACCTATCCGCGTCGGAGTCCTGAGTTTTGGCGGACTCGGCTTGCAGGTATGAATCGCATAGCATTTCAGCATCTACTCGCAAGTCGGCAAATTTCAGTGCATTACGGGGTTGAGGATTTTGAACAAGATATCAATAACTTGCGGGCAATGGATAGACTGCGATCGCTGTCAGTGAGACTTCACCCATTAATAACCTCGCTGCCATTAACCATCTTCATTTACTACAACAGCTTTACGGAACAGTCCTAATTCTTGAAGCTGTCTACCAAGAACTGCCTGATCCCAACTTTCCAGTTGCAGGTACAACTGAAGTCCAAACTTTAGACGCAAATAAATCTCACAGACTAATCTTGGTCTTGCGGCTCCAATGCTGTGTTAGATGGCTGGTTGCTAACATTTCTTGCAGCTTCTAACTTTTGACGAATAGCTACCTGAACCTTTTCATCAAAATCAGGGTCGTTGAGAGATGCAATAATTCTGAGTGGACGTTGGTTAATTCTGTTTAAGTACGCCTGAAATGCAGCTTCATCTTTACGATGTTTGAGAAAATACTCTCTCAACTCGGCATTAGACATTGCATCGTAGTTAACGCGGCTCATCAGCAAACTCCCCGTTGGGTAGAATTTGAAACTCCAGTTCTTCGCTATAACCAGCTAATAAATACAGATTCCGAGTGCGATTATCAACACAAACAAGATGTATCGGCTGAAGCATAACATAAGTCAGTTGATAGGCGATGCGGTATAGACTCTCTAGCTGGGCAGCAGTAGGCATTCTGAACATTTCTTCACCTATTGGCTATCTTAGCAAGTGTTTGGGGTTAATTTGTCAGTAATACTTCGCCCATCAATAACCTCGCCGCCACTCTACTGAGTTCCTTTTTACTCTGATTCAGATTTTTGTAACAAGTCTATTGACTTCAGACAGATATATTGAGAAGCTAATAGTTAGTTTAACTAATTAATGGAAGTGCATCAAACTTGTGACAATACTGACGGGAAAAATAAATCGGTCAGAACCTCCTAGCGAACCAAAACCACTGATTTTGGAAACTCAGGGACTCACGCGCCGTTTTGGTAAGTTAACAGCTGTTAATAACCTCAGCATATCTGTGGAACAGGGCGAAGTATTTGGCCTGCTTGGCCCCAATGGAGCCGGGAAAAGTACAGTTATTAAGATGTTGACAACATTACTGCCTCCCAGCGCAGGAACAGCAACTCTAGCTGGCTATGATGTGACTCGTCAATCTAATCCTGTAAGAAGGGCTATCGGCTATGTACCCCAGGCGCTCTCTGCTGATGGTAGCCTCACGGGTTACGAAAATCTGTTAATCTTTGCCAAGCTGTATGGCATACCTGCCAAAGGACGCGATCGCCGCATCTATGAAATTCTAGAATACATGGGTTTGCAAGATGCAGCAAAACGCTTGGTAAGAAACTACTCTGGTGGGATGATCCGCAAGCTGGAAATCGCCGTCTCAGTTTTACATCAACCTCAAATTCTGTTTCTTGATGAGCCGACTGTCGGCTTAGATCCCATCGCTAGAACTCAAGTATGGCAACTTGTGCAGCAACTCTGTGTTGATTACGGCACAACTATATTTTTAACAACCCACTTTTTAGAAGAAGCAGATAGCCTGTGTAACCGAGTGGCGATTATGCAGCAAGGTGAAGTCGTTATCACAGGTACACCAAGCGACTTAAAAGCTTCTTTAGATAAACCAAACGCAACTTTGGATGATGTCTTTATTTACTATACAGGCGACCAGTTAACATCAGGAGTGAACTACCGTGACACAGCAAGAACCAGACGTACTGCTCAACGGTTGGGTTAAATCACCACCCACTCACCGAGCCAATGTGATCTCTGCAATTAAAGAGCTAGTTACAAAAACCCTGGCGATCGCGGAATTGGAAGTGCGTAAACTCCGCCACGATCCCACTGATTTAATAGTCAGATCGGTACAACCGTCATTATGGTTGCTGATTTTTGGGCAAGTTTTCTCCAAGATTCGGGAAATTCCCACAGGAAACTTACCATATTTAGACTTCATGGCTGCTGGCATTCTCGCTCAAAGCGTGTTGTATGTGGCCATTTTTACCGGAGGAATGACACTAATTTGGGAACGAGATTTAGGGATTGTACATAAATTTCTTGCTAGTCCTACCCCCCGTGTAGCAATGGTCTTGGGTAAAGCTCTAGCGTGTGGAGTCCGGTGCTTATCACAGGTAGCAGTAATTTATGTGTTGTCTTTTATCTTAGGTGTAAAATTAAATTTCCATCCTCTAGCTTTTCTGCAAGTGCTAGTAATCGTGATGCTGGGGGCAGCTTGCTTTTGTCTTTTTTCCTTAATTATTGGCTGTTTGGCAAAAACCAGAGAGCGGATGACTGGAATTGGACAAATGTTAACTATGCCGTTATTTTTTGCCAGCAATGCTATTTATCCGATTTCAATGATGCCTGACTGGTTAAAGTTTATTTCCCACTTGAATCCTTTAACTTATCAGGTTGATGCCTTACGTAGCGCCATGCTAGTGGATGGAGTCAGCGTTTATGGTTTTGGTTGGGATTTGGCAATTCTCTTACTAACATTAGTCATCTTAGCTACTATCGGTGGACGACTTTATCCACGGGTAGCAATGTAATCCCCAATGGAAATAGCGGCTATCGCTTTGGTCTGGATTGTACAATTCTCTTATTAACGCTAATAATTTTAGCCATCATTGGTAGACGACTCAATCCAGTGATGGCGATGTAATCAGGAGAACAACAAGCCCATGACCTTGGATAAACCTACTCAAGGTGCAACTTCCGAAGAATGTGCCGCTAGAGTAATGGAAACAGTTCCATTAATGATGCGGTTTATCCGAGCGGATATGCGTGCCCACAGCGCTGCTTTTTTATCTATACCTCAGTTGCGATCGCTAGCATTTATCAACCGCAATCCTGGCGCTTCCTTATCTGACCTGGCAGAGCATTTAGGTGTCACCTCTGCTACCGCATCAGCAACCATAGAACGCTTGGTACAACGCGACTTTGTAAAACGCTGCGATCATCCTCAAGAGCGGCGGCGGGTGCTGCTCAGTTTAACTGAAGATGGAAAACATCATTTGAAGCAATCCCAAGACCAAACGCGCGCTCATATTACCGATTTGCTAAAAGGTCTGACAGAAGAGCAAATTTCCAATATTGAAGAAGGCTTAACTCTACTAAAAAATGTCTTCGAGAAAACAGAACTCAAAGCCCCATAACTCTGAGGTTGCACAGCACGATCCCTTTGCAGCCTTTAAGTTTCGAGACTATCGGCTATTTACCATTGGACGGCTGGTGCTGTTCGTGGGGTCGCAAATGCAAACTGTAGCCATCGGCTGGGAACTCTATGAGCGGACTAACTCAGCGATCGCTTTAGGTGGTGTCGGGCTGGCGCAAGTCTTGCCGATGATTGCTCTCACCTTAATTGTCGGCCATGTGGCCGATCGCCGCGATCGCAAACTCATTATGTTACTGTCGGTAATGTTGCTAGCTCTCTGCTCGCTAGCTTTGGCAGTACTTTCCTATACAAAAGGTGCAATTTTTCTAACTTACGCCTGTTTGCTATTAACAGGTGTCGCTAGGGCATTTCTCAAACCGGCTAGTGATGCTTTGATGTGGCAATTAATACCTGTCAGTGCCTTTACCAATGCAGCGACTTGGAACAGTAGTAGCTTTCAGTTAGCTGCTGTTATTGGCCCAGCCTTCGGGGGATTCGGGATTGCGCTGTTGGGAAGTGCTACAGGAGTGTATGTATTAGCAGCGATCGCTGCGTTGCTGTGTTTTATTTTAACACTGGGGATCAAAGAGCAAAAAGGTACTCGCTCAACGGAGCCAATCTCATTCAAAGCGCTTGCGGCTGGTGCTAAATTTGTTTGGCAGAATCAGCTAATTTTAGCAGCGATTACATTGGATATGTTTGCTGTCTTGTTGGGTGGTGCGATCGCCTTGCTACCCATCTTTGCTAAAGATATTTTACATGTGGGGCCAATGGAGTTGGGATATCTACAGGCAGCCCATTCCATTGGTGCTTTGACTATGGCTATTACTCTGGCGTATTTACCACCATTACGCAAAGCAGGGCCAGCCTTATTGTGGTCAGTGGTTGGCTTTGGAGTTGTCACAATTATCTTTGGACTTTCTCATTCCTTTTGGTTGTCTATGTTGATGCTAATCCTTGGTGGCGCACTAGATAGTATTAGCGTTGTAATTCGCCATACATTAGTTCAAATCAGAACACCAGATTATTTACGTGGTCGGGTTGCTGCGATTAATAGCGTATTTATTAGTGCCTCCAATGAATTGGGAGGCTTTGAGTCAGGCTTAACTGCGGCTTTATTTGGCCCGGTGATTTCCGTTGTAGGTGGTGGAATTGGGACAATCTTGGTAGTAATTGCGACAGCTGCGATTTGGCCGGGAATTCGCAGATTAGGGGCTTTGCAGGAGTACAAGTAGAAGTACGTATCAATTATTTTAATTCGTTCAAATCACAAGACTCAGATCCCCGACTTCTCTAAGAAGTCGGGGATCTCGTTGTTAACTGTTGCAGTCCTTGATCGGAAAATTTATTCTTTTAGGATGTTAGAGATTTTTTAACTTGCACTTATATACAAAGGTTCTCAATTAAGTTATTATTCTCATGATGAATTGATAGTAATTATAGTTAATAAGGTTATCCATGCTTTTTCCCTTCTTGATCATGTTCAGAGAGGGCGTTGAAGCTGCACTTGTCGTGGGGATAATTGCCAGTTATCTAAAGCAAACTGGACGTACCCATTTGATGAAGTCAGTCTGGATTGGCATTGCACTAGCGACTTTCTTCTGTCTAGTTGCTGCAATTATCTTGCAAATAACCAGCCAGGATTTCCCCCAACAAGAACAGGAATTATTTGCAGCATTAATTTCTATTGTTGCAGTTGGGGTTCTCACCTGGATGGTTTTCTGGATGCGCCGCGCAGCTCGTTCTCTTAAAGGTGAATTACAATCTCAAATTGAAACTGCCATTCAATCGGGCGATAAATGGGGACTAGCACTGGTGGGGATGGCATTTTTTGCTGTGCTGCGGGAAGGTTTGGAAACAGTAGTGTTTCTACTGGCAACATTCCAGCAAAATTTGGGAATTAAAGCTCCCGTGGGGGCATTGTTTGGATATGCAGCCGCAGTAGCCGTTGGTGTAGGCATCTATCAGGGTGGTATCCGCATCAACTTAAAGCGATTTTTTAAATGGACAGGAGCGTTTATTATCCTGGTTGCTGCGGGACTCTTAGCAAGTGGGGTGAGAGCTTTCCATGAAGCGGGAGTGTGGAATTTACTGCAAACAGTGGTATTTGATGCTAGCGGGGTACTTCCCAATAATGGATTTTTAGGTTCACTTTTGGCGGGATTTTTTGGATATAACGATGCCCCTACTGTCAGCGAGGCGATCGCCTATTTTGGCTATCTAATTCCTACCATGTTGCTGTTCTTCTTGGGAGAGAAGGCTGGACAGAAGAATACAACAAGGCATTCCTAGCTACTTCCATAATTTTTAGGAAAATATAACAATGAAAAAATTTTTAAAGCAGTCAACAATTATCTGTCTAATTGCCTTGACAGTAGCGGCTTGTGAATCTAACAAATCAAGCGATACTTTAGGGAGTAATTCTCCAGAAGCTAAAGTAGCCAGTGATACTTCCAGCAGCAATTCTGCCGAAACGGCTTTGACTGTCACAGATAAAGGTTGCGAACCCAATCAGCTGACACTGACATCTGGACAAAACAGCTTTGTAATTACCAATAAAAGCAGCCAACCTTTGGAATGGGAAATTTTGTCTGGGGTAAAAGTTATCGAAGAACGGGAAAATATTGCTCCTGAATTCGTTCAGAAACTTAAAACTAATCTAGAACCAGGTGAATATGACATGGCTTGCGGTTTACGCAGCAATCCCAAAGGGAAACTCACAGTAAAAGCGAGAGTGGGAGATTCTCAAGCCAAAGGGACTGTAGATCAGGGTAAATTAGTCGGGGCGATCGCAGAATACAAAGTCTACGTCATCAAAGAAACTGACCAACTAGTGGCAGATAACAAGACTTTCACCGATGCTGTGATTGCTGGCGAACTTACTAAGGCTCAGAAACTCTATGCCTCTACTCATGTTCATTGGGAACGCGCAGAACCGATCGCGGAACTATTCTCCGATCTTGATAAAACGATGGATTCGCGTGCTGATGACTTTGCGAAAAAAGAGGCTGATCCACAATTCACCGGATATCATCGCCTAGAGAAAGCTTTATTTCAGGATAAAACTACAAAAGGGATGAAACCTTTTGCCGAAAAGCTACAGAAAGATGGACTAGAGCTACAAAAGCGTATTGCCACCTTGACTATTGAGCCGAAAAATATGGTAGGCGGTGCTGCTGGCTTGATTGAAGAAGTGGCTGCTACCAAAATTTCTGGAGAAGAAGACCGTTACAGCCATACTGACCTCTGGGACTTCAGTGCTAATGTCGAAGGTTCCCAAAAGATTGTAGAGTTATTGCGCCCCGTCATCCAAAAAGCCAACCCTGATTTACTAGCGCGTGTGGATGCAAATTTCACCAAAGTTAACCAAGGACTTGCTAAATATAAAACCCCTGATGGTGGTTTTTCTACTTACGACAAAGTGAGTGATACAGACAAGAAAGAGATGAAAACTGCGATCGCTGCTCTTTCGGAAGATTTGTCTCAGCTACGTGGCACTCTAGGCGTTAACTAATTTATCGAAACAGAATTCAGGAGTCAGAATGGGCTAAACCTTAGCTATCCGCTAACAGAATCAAGCAAGCTACGCTTTTAGCGTCTGTCTGCGACACGCTGCACGAACGTAGAGAGCGTCACGTCTTTATTCTGACTCCTGAATTCTGAATTCTGACTTCTTCTCCATCAATAATTCCCAGAGGAGTAAACTATGTCTAGTTCAGAGCAACCAAGTTTACGCATTACTCCCCGAATCAGCCGTCGTGACTTGCTCCTTGGTATGGCCGCAGCAGGTGGAGTAGCAGCTTTGACCAGTTTGGGTTATCGCTCTCTTTCAGAAACTACTGAAGACCCATCTGAAGAGGCTGTACCGTTTTTTGGTATTCACCAAGCAGGTATTCTCACCCCTGTCCCGGCTTCTGCTCTGATGGTGGCATTTGATACAACTGCTAAAACCAAAGCGGATTTGGTGCGGTTATTTCAAACTTTGAGCGATCGCATTCAGTTTCTCATGGCAGGGGGAACACCCAAGTCACGCGATCCTAAATTTCCGCCCAATGATTCGGGAATTCTTGGGTCTGTAGTGGTTCCAGATAACCTCACCATCACTCTAGCAGTGGGTGACTCGCTGTTCGATAACCGTTTTGGACTTGGCAAATTAAAACCCAAGCGGTTAAACACTATGCCAGGTTTTCCCAATGACCAACTTGACCCAGATTTGTGTCATGGGGATATACTGCTACAATTTTGTGCCAACACAGAGGAAGCGAACATCCATGCTTTACGGGATATTATCAAGAATCTGCCTGACTTAATAACTCTGCGCTGGCAAATAGAAGGTTTTCTACCGCCGAATACTCATAAAAAGCTCGGCAAAACCACAGTGCGGAACCTACTTGGTTTCAAAGATGGTACAGCAAATCTAGATGCTAGCAATGAAAAGTTGATCAACCGGATTGTCTGGGTACAGCCAAACAGCGACGAACCAGCTTGGACAGTAGGGGGAAGCTATCAAGTGGTGCGGGTGATCCGTAACTTAGTTGAACGCTGGGATCGTACACCACTACAGGAGCAAGAGACAATTATTGGGCGCAGTAAAGACTCTGGCGCACCTTTGGGGATGAAGCACGAAAAAGATATTCCCAATTATGCTCAAGATCCTAAAGGTAAACAAATCCCCCTAGATGCTCATATCCGTCTTGCTAATCCACGCAAATCAGAGTTGGGTTTGATTTTGCGGCGTGGTTTCAACTATTCACGTGGATTTGACAAAGCTGGACAATTAGATATGGGTTTGTTGTTTGTCTGTTTTCAAGCTGATTTAGAAAAGGGCTTTGTGACAGTGCAAAATCGTTTGACTGGCGAACCTTTGGAGGAGTATATTCGCCCCATTGGTGGTGGATATTTCTTTGCTTTGCCTGGCGTTAAAGATAAAGGCAGTTATTTAGGTCAATCATTACTAGGAAGCATAAGCATCATCGCATCCCAAAGCTTGTAGAAGGGGCTAATTTACTTGTTATTACCAATAACTAAAGTTCTGGACGGGATGTCTTGTCTCGCTTTCACCTCGTCAGGTTAATTATCCTCTTGGTGTCGATGGTTAACAGCTTGCAATCACAGGGATTCAGCAAATGCGATCGCGTCATTTACAGATTTACCACCAATGCTTGAGATTGGCTGAAAGTAATCTTAGTTATGATTATTGGTACAAGCCCAGTTTGTAAGCCACAATATTAAATACCAAGATCGTTTTTATAGGTGAGCATTATGAGCGATAACTTTTCATTAGACGCTGTAGAAGGTTTCAACTTAGGAGACTTCGATGAATAAAGAGTCGCCTTTTGTAGAAACCAACGGATTGCTCTTGTATAAACAAGAATGCAAAACTCCAGAATTTTTAAACTCATCTTTTTGCATACATCTATTTGGGGAACTAGTTGTCGTAGATCATTATGTACTGTTGTTCCCTGATTCAGAAACTCTTACAGACTACGCTAAAACTCTGGTCAACTATGATGCCAAAATCACGGAAGGGCCAGGAAAGTGGCCTGATGATTTTTGTCCAGAGCAAAACCTATTGCCCGAAGATGCTAGCATGTACTTTCTCTCAGCGTTAATGCCGTCAGGCATGATTTTGGTACTGCTTGCACCTAACACACCAGATGAACAGATCGCTAGCTTATTCCAGCAGCAAGGTTTTAATACTGTCCATCATGTTGCCATTATTGTTGATGATATCTATGTAGCAGCACAGGTATGGCAGAACAAAGGCTTTATTCCTTTGTCTATGACTCCTCAAGAAGATGGCTCTTTATGCCAATGGTTTTTCCGCAACTGGGCAGGCCAAATTATAGAGCTAATCTGCCGCAAATGGACGGGTAAAGAAACTTTTTCCTGCGAGAATATCACTGGTTTACGCCTTTCAGAATTGGCAGCGTGAAGGGGCAGGGGACTGCTTTCAAGGGTAGGTTTTTTAGAATCTCGAAAATAGTTGAGAAAATTCTCAAGTGTTTAACGTAGTTTGGTCATTTCAAGATTTAAGCGGCGGCTGAAATAGATAAAAAATCTAATTTTTAAGCAGATTCTTTCCCCAATCCCCAGATTAAGATGGAATTTTAAGGCTTAATGACAAAAGGCGATCGCTCATGACTACTGAAAATAATCCAGCAGCGATATTGCAACCTACAGCCGTTGTGGATTGGGAACCCTCCATGCCACCTACAGATTTAATATTTGATGATGGTGAACCCTTGGAATCTAATCGCCACCGGATTGCTATGAATGTCCTCATTCGGTCATTGCAGCAGGCTTGGACTGATCGCAATGATTATTTTACTGGGGGAAATATGTTTATTTACTACAGCAGTACCCAAGTTCGTAATCGTGACTTTCGGGGGCCAGATTTTTTTGCTGTGCTGAATGTTGACGGTAATAACTCCAGACAAGGTTGGGTAGTGTGGGAAGAAAATGGGCGTTATCCTGACGTAATTGTGGAATTAATGTCACCATCAACCGCAACAATAGATAAAAGCATTAAGAAAAATCTTTACGAACAAACTTTTCATACCTCAGATTATTTTGTCTATGACCCCTTTGATCCTAATTCTTTGCAGGGATGGCATTTAGATGATAATCAACAATATCAGCCTTTAACTTCAAATGAGCGCAATTGGCTATGGTGTAGACGTTTAAATTTCTGGTTGGGAACTTGGGAAGGAACCATAGACAGAGAAACGGCGATTTGGTTGCGATTTTATGATGTAGCAGGCAATTTAGTTTTGTTACCAGAAGAAGCTGCAAAAGTACGAGAGGAAGAAGCGAAAGCAAGAGCCGAACGTTTAGCGGCTAAATTAAGAGAATTGGGTGAGAATCCAGATTTGTTGTGAGTAATTTTGTAATTCCGATGAAAAGTGTTGTAATCCTTAGCCGGAAGCGACCTAACTAATCTTCATGTCTGGTTTTTTCTTGGCAACTTGATCTGAAATCAAAGCCTTGACATTCTGTAGCTTTTAGGAATTGTCTAACTGCACCACCAGGTTGACAACTCACTAAAGTTGAACCCACCACAGCCAGTGTAACTACAGTGGCTAGTCCCAGCACAGTCGTTTGTTTTCTCGGTTTGATTGTACTGACTAAAGTATCTATCTCAGTGGCAGTACCAACAACTTCAATTGCCTGAAGTGTTTTTAAAGCAACAGATGCATTAGCATAGCGACGTTTTCGGTTGCGTTCTACCATTCTCATTAACCACGACCGAAAATGTGGACTGATTTGAGGAACTAATTTTTGGAAATTAAAGCGATAGTTATCATCAATTAATTTCCCAATGTCAACAGAACGGGTATTGGTAAGTAAGCAAATTAGTGTTGCTCCTAAACTATATAAATCTGATGCCTCAGTCAGGGTATGACCAAACTGTTCCTCTGGTGGCATAAAACCTGGGGTTCCAGCTACAAAGCTGCTCAGGGCTATTTTTGCACCCTGCATTCTCGCTAGACCAAAATCAACTAGGTAAGCATTTAGTTGTTCATCAACCAAAATATTCTCTGGCTTAATATCCCGATGAATAATTGGAGGAACTTGCTTTTGTAAATCAACTAAAATTTCTAAAATTGACAGAGCAATTTGCTTAATTTCTTGAGGATGAAAGCTGCGTTTTAAACCCAGAGATGGCGCATTTTTATATTCCTGTACCAGATAAAAAAAACCTGGGATTTCAAAGGAATCTATATAGCGAGGGATGCGGGAATGATTCAGTTGTTGCAAGATTTCAATTTCGCGCTGATATGCTTTCACTCCTGATAAATCAGCACTTGCACGAGTAAAACAAAACTCTTTAATCACCACCTGTTGATTAGAGTTGAGGACATTAGCTAGGTAAGTAATGCGTCCACCTTCACTATTGCGTCCTAGTTCGGTGATGACTTGATAGCCTTGTTGAGAAAAATCTGGATGGTGATTTAAGGGAATTACCCTTTTATGTCCATTTTGCACACCAAGCTCCATTATAAACACCAGATGAGTTTGATTTTGTCAAGGTGTAATTAAAAAACTTAGATCCGTTCACCCAGATTGTTAGCCCCATGTTTCTCCTATTTGGGCTAAGGCACATTAGCAGAAAGGCGAAATTATCACCTTTGCGCTAGCCAATCAACAATCTGGGAATTGACAACATCTGGAACCTCATCGTGGGGACAATGACCGGCATTGGGAATGGGAACAATTTTAATTTCTTTGCCATTCTCACGCGCCTTTTCGTAAATCTTTGCCCCGGTAATTGGTGTCCAGGGATCGTCAGCACCCCAAATTACTAGTAAGGGACGTTCTACTTTGGGCAAAAGTTCCTCTGGACTTGGCCCAGGCGGGGCTGTGAGAATGGAGGCGAAGACTTGTTGCGCTCCTGGGTCACAAGAGGGAGTATAAAGTAAATCAACTAATTCATCGGTGACGGCTTGGCGATCGCGGTAAACTTGGTAGAGGGTGCGGCGAATTTGGGCTTTTTGACGGATGCGGTTATAGACAAATTTACCTGTAATTGGCGATCGCACAAACCGATTAAAAGCTGCCATCACCATCCGTAGCGGCGGGTTCAATTCGTGGGAACGATGACTCAACCCACCCGCAGAGTTAATTAAAATACCACCAGCAGCAATTTCTGGATGTTCTACCAGTACAATTAAGCTCAAAAGTGCGCCGATGGAGTTACCAATAAATACAGCCGGTTCGTGTATGTGTGCTGTGCAAAAATCTTTCAGCAGTTCCACCCAAACTTCTACACTGTAATCAATGGGTGCTTTATCAGAACCACCAAAACCTAAAAGGTCTATAGCAAACACCTGGTAGCCAGCATCAGCTAAAACTGGGATATTTTTGCGCCAGTGTCCAATAGAAGCACCAAAGCCGTGAACCAGTACCAAAGGTTGTCCTGTACCCATAACAGTATACTGAATTTTGTAACCCTTCCAAGTCCAAATGAATTTTTCAAAGGCGTCTTGAGTTGCAAGCTGCTGTGTCGTTACAGTCATTATGAAGATTAGTAAAGTGTTTCTTTAATATAGTAATATTCTCTACCAACTCATCAACGCTTAGACCTCAGCACTAAATAAATGTAGGTACTAGCCTCGACACTCGCAAAAAAGCTGACACGATTGATAATGAAGAGAGGCGTTATCTTCACAAAACTTATGTTTTTAACTTGGTTAGACAGTAACTCTTGGCTGCTGGAAATTGGCAGTAAACGAATATTAATTGACCCTTGGCTGGTTGGTTCGTTAATTTTCAGTAATTTGGATTGGTTATTTAAAGGTTCGCGATCGCAAAACCGCCCAATTCCAGATAATATTGATTTGATCTTGCTGTCTCAGGGTTTAGAAGACCATGCACACCCACCAACCCTTAAGCTACTCGACCACAGCATCAAGGTTGTAGCTTCTCCCAATGCTGCCAAGGTAGTACAGCAGTTAGGTTACACCCAAGTTACAGTCTTGGCTCACGGTGAAACTTTCACTTTAGATAATCAAGTTGAAATCAAGGCTTTCCCCGGCTCTCCCATTGGTCCGACTCTGGTAGAAAATAGTTATATCCTGAAAGATTTTGAGAGTGGTTTAACTGTATACTACGAACCTCACGGGTATCATTCTCCACAACTTCAGCAAGCTGCACCTATCGATGTCGTGATTACACCGTTTGTTGACATGACGCTTCCTTTGCTTGGGCCGATTATTAAAGGACAAAATAGTGCTTTAGAAGTAGTAAAATCATTACAGCCTCAAGTAATAATACCGACAGCAGCAGGTGGGGATGTGGACTTTGAAGGATTGCTGATGAAATTTATTCAGACTAAAGGAAATGCTGAGGAATTTCGCTCGTTACTAGAGAAAAACAATCTGGCGACGCAGGTACTTGAAGCGAAACCAGGCGATCGCTTTGAACTACCATTAGAAAAACGAGCATTAGCAATCTAAGTTGTACCTAGCGCTGGCGATTAGAAATCGCGGCTATACAAACTAAGTCCACCTCCGTGGACTAAGAGAAAATCAAGGGTTTTTAACCCACACAGGTGGGTTTTGCCTGTGTAGCTGCGACTTCTAGTCGCCAGGATCTTTATGAATTATCTTGCATATATACTTCTCTAATGGGAAAAGGAATTTGAATTCCTGCTTGCTGATAGCGTTTGTGTAATTTTTTGACAAATAGATGTTTACCAATCCGCTGATCAAAGTATTCACTGACCCGCATATAAAGCGTAAAATCTATACTAAAATCATTAAAAGTATGAAATCTGATATATGGTTCACTTTCTTTTAATTCCGGTGCAATTTCTTGCATGACTTCTTTGGCAACTTCTACAGTAACTTTTTCAACTTCTTCCAAATCGCTATCATAACTGACACCCACATCCATTGTTAAAGTAATTTCCTTGGCGGGTAAATGATAATTTGTGAAAATCGCCGAAGACAACTTAGAATTAGGAACAATGACGACATTATTTGAAATTTCTTTAATAGTCGTATTTCGCCAAGAAATATCTATAACATATCCTTCATGTCCAGCATCTAATTTTACATAGTCTCCAGTTCTAACTTGTTTAGAAATAATTAAGTAAAAACCAGAAAACAAATTTGCGAGTGTGTCTTGAAGTGCCAAACCAACAGCTAAACCACCAATACCTAAAGTTGTGACTATCGGTGTAATTTGAACACCTACTGTTTGCAAAATGATTAATGTTCCTAAAATCAAAACAGTAGTTTTAGCAAAGTTAGAAATTAGTGAAGTGGGAACTCCTTCGGCTCTGCGAATAAATAAATTAACAAAACCAGCAGCCAATCTGGCTAAGACTAGGGTTACTGAATACAGCAGTGCGATCGTTAAAAGTTTTTGCAGTACGATCACAATATCTGGTTTCAAGGGTGCGCTCAGAATTGCCCAAAAAAAGCCGCCAATGACAAACCAAATAAAAGTCATACGGTGCAGAGAGTGAAATATAATATTCCCCCCAGCAATTCGTTTATTATTAACGAATGTTTCTAGTTTTTTGAAAATAACTTTTTCACCAATTATTCCAGCCAGTAAGCCAGCTAGAATAAATACAATCGGCAGAATCCATTCCATCATATCAATTTTAAATTTGTAATTTTAGATTTTATGAGAGCAGCATTTTTGCTGTGATTATGGCTAAATTTTAGCTTGTAGTTGTCGGATTAGCTGCTTGAGATTTTCTTTCCTTATGGACTTGCCAATTATTTACCACCCAGATTACATTGCCCCGCTACCAGAAGGGCATCGCTTTCCGATGTCTAAGTTCCGACAACTCTACGAATTACTGTTAGCTGATGGTGTCGCGAATCAAGAACAATTTCACACTCCCGAACGTCCGCCACCAGAATTGATAGAGTTAGTCCATACCCCAAGCTATGTTCAAGCTTATTGTGAAGGAACCCTAGATGCCAAAGCACAGCGCCGTATTGGTTTGCCTTGGAGTCCGGCGTTAGCAAATCGGACTTGTGTAGCGGTGGGTGGTACAATACTCACTGCGAAACTGGCACTAAGTCAGGGTTTAGCTTGTAATACGGCTGGTAGAACTCATCATGCCTTTCCTAGTTATGGATCTGGTTTTTGTATTTTCAACGATTTAGCGATCGCCTGTCGCGTTTTACAAAAATTTAGACTCGTCCAAAAAATTCTGATTGTAGATTTGGATGTCCATCAAGGAGACGGCACAGCTTTTATTTTCCAAGACGACGACAGCGTTTTTACTTTTTCCATGCACTGCGAAGTCAATTTCCCCGGTACAAAACAAAATAGCGATTTGGATGTTCCTTTGCCGATAGGAATGGAGGATGACGCCTATTTACAAACTTTGGCGAATTACCTATCAGATTTATTGTCTAAAGTCAAGCCAGACTTAGTATTTTATGATGCTGGTGTTGATCCTCATATAGGCGATCGCTTGGGAAAATTAGCCTTAACCGATGCTGGCATTTTTCGCCGGGAAATGCAGGTTTTGAGTACCTGTATGAGTAGCGGTTATCCTGTTGCCTGTGTCATTGGCGGCGGTTATGCTGACGATATGAAGTCCCTCGTTTGGCGACACTCCCTGCTGCATCGCGCCGCTAGCGAAGTTTATCAGCAGTACAAACTATAGTTATTTAATGTGAAATACTACACAAAATCCTAAAGTTTTTAAACGCAAAGGAACTACTGGATGAACAACGGCAAACTCAGAATCTACGAACTAGCAAAAGAATTAAATTTGGATAGCAAGAAGCTATTATTAATTTGCGAAAAACTCAAAATTGTAGTTAAAAGTCATACCAGCGCCATTTCAGAATCCGATGCAGAACGTATACGTTCAGTAGCAAATAAACTAACAGCAAAATCCTCAAAAACTAAAACCAACTCTGAAGATTGGGGCTATATGTTTATAGCTTCAGCAATTGATAGCTTTATCCGCCATCTGGAAGGTGAAACCGCCCTGAAATCATATCCCGAATTTCGGGAGCGGCGCGATCGCGCCAATGAGTTAATGTCTGAATGTGTCGGAAAAAAGCCTTCTCTATTTTATGTACGTCGCAAAGGTGCGGGGAAAGAGGCAAGAGAGGAAATTTGGGATTTGACAATAGCAACAGACTCCGATGATTTTCCATTATCCGCAAGACTTGAAAAGCTCAGAAAAACATTAGGATTTAGAGCAGCTGTACCAAAAGATGGACGCGGCGGTTTAAAAATACTTTCGGTTCAATTATTACAACCCTCACGGGGACACGCCGATAGCTATGCTATACCTTGTCGCTTGCGTTTGCTGCCTAATCATCAGCATCATCTTGACATTCCGCCGGCAACGTTGAAACGCATTGCAAATGCACCAGTTTGTGGCGATCATGTACCCACAGAAGATCAGCTTAAAGCTTGGAAAGCGTTTTTGCAAATTGAAGAAAAAATCGCGAAAGCGCGTCAGTTTTGCGTGCGTTACGTCAGCCATAACTATAACTTCAAAAGACGAATCAGTTTTGAAATTGATGTAGCTTCAGCCACCCTTGACGGCTTTTATCAAAATTCCCTCGACGTGGGCAATTTTTGGGAACGAGCAAGACATACAAAAAACGAAGATTTGAAGCTTTTTGAAACTGCTCCCGTCGGCAAAAATTGGATTAGCGGTCGTCAATTAGGTACTGTTGAGGAAGTTGACCCCAACCGTTGTATTATCAGCCTTAGATTAGAACGCGATTTAGCTGAATTCATGGCAACAGAGCGTTATAAGTTGCCAGATACAGGATTTTTATGTTTCGAGGCAGTTGGTGATATTCAGCAGATTCAGCGTAAGAAAAAAGCTTTAGATGATTTGAATAATGGCTACACTCAAAATACGTATTTAGGTAACTTTTTATTCGATGCTTCTCAGGCGAGACAAATCAAAACAACTGTTGAACTTCAACCACAAGATTTATTGTTATCTTCTGCTAATCCTGGTCAGAAAGCAGCAGTAGAAAAGGTGCTTGCGGCTAAGGATCTTGTTCTCATTCAAGGGCCACCGGGGACTGGTAAAACTACCGTAATTGCTGAGATTTGTTATCAAATTGCCCTTCGTGGTGGACGCACTCTAATTGCTTCTCAAGCCAATTTAGCAGTAGATAATGCCCTAAGTCGATTAGTTCATAACCCTGTAATTCGCGCTGTACGCAAAGGAAGAGCCGAGAAAGTTGGGGAAGAAGGACAGCCATTTTTAGAAGACCAAGTGATTGGTAGATGGCTAGAAAATACAGCTTATGACTGTGAAAATAATATTACACAACGACTCACAAATATTCAAACTTTCAGTCAATTACTGGCATCATCAGAAAGATTCGCGGCTTACTTACAAGCAGAAGAAGAATTTAATCAACAACAAAATAAATTCCATAGAAATAAGATAAAAATAGAGACTAACTTTAAAAATCAAGAGAAATCTTATAATGAAACTGAAGAAAAGCAGAACGAAGTTGAATCACTAATCTCAAGACTGGAGAATATACTAAAGACTGCACCAAATATCAATTGGGAAGCTCCAGAAATTACAGATTTTTTGCCACTTCTTAAACCCTATACAGAAGGTAACAATTTAGTAGAAAAATTCTTAGCAAATGTTCGTCAAACCATCAAATATACTGATGAGCTTGGCTTTGTGCGTCCGACGCTTGGTGCTTTTGGTTTAGCGGCTTGGTTACGTGAAACAGTAGCCACAGAAATTTCTAAATTTAAAACTGCTTTGACTGATGCTCAAAATGCAGGTAAAGCTATATCAGAGGTTGCGGTTTCAGTTCAGATTGTCAAACAAAATTTCGCATCGTTAAATCAACTTCAACCAGATTATCAGCAATATCTTACTAAGCTACAAAACCTACAGCAAACAATCCAGATATGGGAAAATCGCAAACGGGAAATCGATTATATTATCTCAGCCGTTAAGGAATGGAAATCTACAGCGCCTTCTCATCTGTATCAAACTTTAAAAGATTGTCATCAATCAGGTTTACCACTAACAGAGAATTTAGTAGATTTGCCTTTAGGTTTGTTGATGTTTGCTAATACATTAAAATTGCCAATAGTACCCAAAATATACAAAATTAACCTCCCCGAATGGGAACTATTAGCAAAAGCGATCGCTTATGAAATAGACGGAGGTTTTACTGATAGAAAAGGTAAACAGCATAATTTTAGTTATTTTTTACAACAAAATTTTAGTCAGATTCCAATGGTGCTATCAAAGAGCGACCGCACCCAATGGCAAGAAACCTATCAGCAGTTTAATAATTATCAGCTACTTAACCCCAAACAGCGAAAATTATTAGTTGAAAATACTCAAGCTTTTTTAATTAGAATTCAAAAAACTTATGGCGCATCGTGGGAATGGAATAACATTGACTCTACTCTCACCCGAATTACCCAAGAATTGCTAGATGTTATTCTTGCAAATGCGCGTCAATGCGTTTTAAAAGTTAAAACTGAAACCGATCAACAGCTTCAGCATCTACAACGACTATTAAATGAACTTCAGAAAAATGAAGTTAGCCAACAGCAAATATCTATTACTCAAGCTGAGGTAGAAAAATCACAACAGGATGCTAATTTGCAACTTGGACGAGTAATAAATATCTTGCAAGAACTTAGTCAACAAAATATACCCGCTCAATTACGCATTCTCGTTGAAAAATATCTCGCGACACAATCAAATATTTGGGAGCAACCACAAGAATTTTCAAATCAAGTGAATTATTGGGAAACTTCCATTATTCAGCTTGAAACCTTAATTTCATCATTAGAACCCTTTGCTGTGCTGGAGATAATTAAACATTCTCTAAATGAGCATTTATCAAAGCTGCAAGAAGAAACTCAAACTTCTCTACAGCAACTTCAAAAATTACAAATTAATCTACGCGAAGTAGAAGATAAATCACTACCACAGCCAGCAGAGAGCTTGATAGAAAAACGAAGTTGGTGGTTGATAGAATGGCAAAAAATACCTGATAAATTTAAACCAGAAAACTCTCAAACAGACTTATTTAATATAGAGTTCTTACGCAATATCAATATTCAGTTTGAATCTTGGCAAGAGCAACTCAAAAAAGATGAAAGTTATCTCAATAAATATCAGAATTTTGTACAAGATTGGATTGGGAAATTAAGACAGCCAAATGAGCGCGATCGCGACGATTTAAGGCGTATATATCTAGACAATGCTAACGTCGTCGGTATCACCTGTGTGCAAGCTGCAAATAGAGGCTTTTCTGAAGAATTCAAATCCTTTGATGTCGTCATCATTGATGAAGTTAGCAAGTGTACTCCACCAGAGTTACTAATCCCTGCATTGAAAGGTAAAAAATTAGTCATGGTAGGCGATCATCGGCAATTACCACCCATGCTTGATACTAGCACTCTAGAAGAAGTTGCCCAAACAATTGGCAATACACGAGACGAACTCCAATTCTTAGAAGAATCACTGTTTAAAAGTCAGTTTGAATCTGCTGATGAAAGCATCAAACAAATGCTAACGACACAGTATCGAATGCACCCCTTTATTATGGGAGCAATCAATCAGTTTTATGACGGTAAATTAGAATCTGGTATTTTGGAGCCAGATACAAAACGCGCACATCATCTAGCAGGCGAAATTGTCCAAGAATCTCAGCATCTTATCTGGGTAAAAACGCCTATGGAAAACCAGTTTTTAGAGCAACGAAACGGAACTTCTTACTTTAATACTCCAGAAATTGATGCAATTGAATGTCTGTGTCAACAGTTTGAGAATACTTGGGCTTCTAAAGTTGCTAATGGTGAACCAAAAAAAGAAATCGCCGTAATTACATTTTATGGCGCTCAATTAAGAAAAATTGATGAACGTCTGCAATCTGAACTTTTCCCTTCATTAGAGATTCGTACAGGGACAGTAGACAGATTTCAAGGGATGGAAAGACCTGTTGTGATTGTGAGTATGGTTCGCAACAATAGCAAAGGAGATGTCGGATTTGCGAAGAAACCAGAGCGGGTAAATGTTGCATTTTCTCGTGCCCAAGAACTCTTGATAATTGTCGGTTGTCATAATTTATTTACCCATCAAGCAGGTAAAGTTGGAAGTATGTATTCTGAAGTTTCAAATATTGTCAGTCTTCATGAAGGTTTGGTTGATGTTTCTCGTCTCTTCAGTTAAACCTATTGATGACAACCTCAAGAATTTTCTAGAAGAAATTGAGGTGAACTGCTAGGTAAGTACAGCTTTGCATAAGTTCATAACTCTTTTAAACGCAGAGGAACACAGAGGTAAACGCAGAGGAGCGCAAAGTTTATTTTAGTCCTATTCGCTATGAATTAATGAAATGTTGTACTAAGTTAGCCTGTATAAGTAGATAGTTTCTATTTCTATGTACTATCTATTACACTTATATTGATGAGATGCAGTCCCTTGTCTGGCGTTACTTCTTGCTAAGATTCAATTTTCTGTTACCCTCGCCAGCAATTCCATTTCCCCTTAACCGAGAAATATTTAGATCCGATCTTTTCTGGAAAAGAGATTGTGGCATGTGTAGTAACAAAGCACATATCACTTGATGCTTAATTTAGCTCAAGGGGGTCTAATGATTGATCGCTTTGTAAATCTAATTTTTATCGATTCTTTCGCCTTAGCAATTAACCTGACTTTTGGTACATTGCTTCACACTAAAATCTGCAACTATTCATGGGATGGAATGGTAAGTGATGAGCTTTCAACCCCAGAAAGCGGCGTTAGTTCTTCGGTATCCTTGGAGGAAGATATCACCACTCATATTTCATAAAGCCTGCTTAGAGACTATTTATAAAGTAAATCCTAAGTAAGGTGTATTACGGCTTTGCTATTACGCACCGTGTTACATAGCGGTGCGTTAGCACTTTGATGAAATTTTTGTGACAAATCATCTAGGAATATACGCCTAATAGGCCGTACAATAATTTTGTTTTTACTTTATAAATAACCTCTTACTATTGGTGTCGAATTACTTGAGTTAACGTTTTGCATGACTTATAAAGATATTAAAACTTAATCCTTGCTACATCAAAAAAGCCTGAGAATTGCATCACCTGAAGGTTCCTCAAGAAGCTTGGAAGGCTTTCAGGAATTATCTGTGGATATTTGCTCGTTTCTTTTTTTCTCTACACCTAGTTAAAAATTTTTCTTATGACAGAACCTAACAATACCTTCAACGAAGCAACAGTTGTTCCCGACATTTATCTGGAACAGAACTTCTATACCAGTGATTCAGTTAGTCCGGGCGATTTGGATGATTACTACAAGTTTTTTACCCTCTATGGGCCGTCAACGCTCTACGCCCCTCTCAACGGCTTGTCAGCCGACGCCGACATCTACCTCTACGACCAAAACCAGAACCTAGTTGCCAGTAGTACCCTTGGCGGCAACCTGAGCGAGACGCTCAAAGCTTCACTACAGGGTAATCAGTACTATTACGTTAAAGTACACAACTACAACTCGTCTAATACGACAAACTATAACCTCTACCTATATAACGACTATTCTGGCTCAACCTTAGCAACAGCAAGAGATATCGGCACTAGTTGGGGTCAAAGCAGCAGTAAATATTTGGCTTATAACAAGATTAACTGGCAAGACTATCTCGACTATCGTGATAACGTTGATGTCATGAAGTTTACAATGGAAGCTCCTGGCACTATCAGCCTGCGGATGAAAGACTTCACCTATACTGGTGGGCTACAGGCCAGGATGCAGCTACTTGACTCCAACGGCAACGTACTACAGACTGTTTCTGGTACAGTGGGCGATGGTCTCAATGTCGATCGCTACTCTGCCCCTGCTGGTGTCTACTACGTCAAGTACACCCAGATTTCCGGCTCCGACCCTTACACGCTCCGCATCGTCACTGATTACGCGGGTGATGTTACTGGCACAGCACGAGACTTAGGAAATGTCAGTGGCAGCAGTCGTCGCTTATACGACATGGTAGGAGGCCCATTTGGACTGCCAACCTATGAAGATGCTAACGATCTCTACAAATTCACCCTAGATAAAACCTCACCAATCGATTTACGGTTGGACATCGATACCTCTTTCTTTCAACCTCCAACCTTTGATGCCAATTTACGCCTCGCCCAGGACACAAACAACGACGGGTTTATTTCAGCAGGAGAAGTCATTCTCTCATCGTCGAACCCAGGAGACGATCAACTCTCAACCACTTTAGGGGCGGGTACTTATTACGTTCAAGTGGTGCAAAACGGAGCTTATACTAACTATCAACTCGACCTCGATTCCGATTTTGATGCTGTTAAGAGCGATCCACAGGCGTATAACAATCTGTCACAAGCGCGATCGCTCGGTGCTTTAATTGGGGAGACACCCTTTAATTTGGGTGATGGGTTTGGCATCAGTGCGGGTGATTTCTCTGATTACTTCAAGTTCACCATGACCACTGCGGGTCAACTCTCGGCTTCAGCATTTAATAACCCCTACTACTCTAGAGCTACCCAGAATCCCACCCTGTCAATTGTCCGAGACTCGAACAATAACCAGCGACTCGACCCTGGTGAAACGATTACGCCCTTTAGTGTTGGTTCGCTGACCGCCAACCTGGCAGCAGGAACGTACTTTTTGCATACCAATGGTACCGGTGAACAGGCTGCCTACAACGTGCGATTAGTCTCAGATTACGCCGGAAATACCTTAAGTACAGCCCGCCCACTAGCTGCGATCGCTGGGGCGACACCGCCCAACCAAACTTTCCAGGACTATATTGAACAATCCTTCGATGCCTCCAGTGATGTTAATGACTTTTATCGCTTTGATTTGTCAAATACCTACGAAGTTACGCTGAACACAACAGGCGTTGCTGGTGAAGACCTATCGCTTTCACTGATCAAGGATGTCAATAATAATAATGCGATCGATGCAGGTGATATCTTAGCGACATCAAACGTCTTGAACTCACCGACAGAAAGTCTCTCGCGGGTACTGGGGGCTGGGCGGTATTTTGTCCGCGTCCAAGGGGTTAATGGTTCCACAAACTACACCCTGACCTCAAAGTTCGTCAGCGCTAATGAAGATCCTGATGACACGATCGCTAAAGTTCAAAATCGTGCAGGGAATATCAAGACACTAGGTCAGTTCGCTGACTTTTCCTTGAGTCCACAAACTGATGTCGATCTGGTCAAGTTTACCGTTTCTGCTGGGCAGCAAGTTGGGTTCGATGTGGATTCTCGCAATGGGTCAAACCTCAACACCTACCTAAGGGTCTTCAACTCTAGCGGCACACAACTCGCGGCCAACAATGATGGAGCCGCGCCAGGTGAAACCTCTAGCCAGTTTTCTTACTTGGCTTATACATTTACTCAGGCGGGTACATACTACGTCGGCGTGTCGTCCAACCCAAATTCTAATTACAACGCAGTGACAGGTCTTGGTGATGTAGCTGGCTCAGGGGCTACGGGAGATTACCGTTTAACACTGAACGATCTCGGAATAGTATTGATCGGCGATGGTGGGAACAATGCGATCGCTGGCGGTAATGGCAACGATAACCTCAATGGGGCTGGGGGCAATGACACGCTCACTGGCGGTGCTGGTAATGACATACTAATCGGTGGTACTGGTAATGACCTACTGGTTGGTGGGGCTGGTAATGATGTGTTAACCGGAGGTGATGGGGCAGATACCTATCGATTTACAGCTGCTAGCGATCGCCTAGATACAATTAATGGCTTCAGTGGCTCTGGTGGCGACAAGATTCAGATATCCGCCGCAGGCTTTGGTGGCGGATTGGTCGCAGGTACTTTAAGCACAAACCGTTTTCGTTCCGGTGCGGGCATTACGACAGCAAACACGACAACTCAGCGGTTCATTTACAATACGACAAATGGAGCTTTGTTCTTTGATGCCGATGGCAGCTTAGGCGGATCTGCACCATTACAGATTGCCACCTTATCCGGCAATCCTGCCCTGAACAACACCAATATCGCGGTTATCTAAACTTCAAGTAGCCATTACCAAGTGAAATTTCAGTTTTGAGTCACTGTGTACTATTGACAGTACAGACCTATTTTATTAGTGAAAATTAAAAGGCTTAAATTCCCGACATTTTAAAGATGTCGGGAAATTTATTTTTACTGGGCAATAGTACCCCAAATAAGTAAAGCAGCAGAATTTTAAGATGTTTTTCCTTCTCAGTATTTGGGAATACTAGACTTGGAAAACTTTCTCAACAAAGGCAAGCGGTGCATGAACAACGCCCAAGTCAGAATCTATGAGCTATCAAAAGAATTGAATTTGGATAATAAAGAGTTACTAGCAATTTGCGATAAACTCAAGATTTTAGTCAAAAGCGATAGTAGCAATATTTCAGAATTTGATGTAGGACGAATCCGTTTGGCTGCTAAAAAAGCTGCCCTCCATAAACAACAAACTTTGGAAATTCATCAACCACAAATATTAACAAATCGTCCTTCTCAAACGCCAGAACTATCCGTTACTATATCTTCGCAAGCAAGTTGCTTAGATATTAAAACAGAGTCGGATAAATGGGGCTATGTGTTCTTAGGTTCTTCGGCAATTAATAGTTTAATCAGCAATTTTGAAAGTCAAATATCCCTTGAATCGTATCGTGAACCTTGGCAGCGACGAGAACATGCTAACGAGTTAATATTTGATTTACTAGGTCAACAGCCTCACCTAGTCTATGTACGCCGCAAGGGCGCGGGGCAAAATCCTGGAGAAGAAATTTGGGATTTAACCATAGCAACAGATCAGGATGATTTTCAATTACCTGCAAGACTTGAGAAGCTAGGAAAAACACTAGGATTTAGAGCAGTTGTACAACAAGATGGAAGGGGCGGTTTAAAGATACTATCTGCTAGGTTGCTACAACTTTCAGAGGGAAATACTGATAGTTATGCTGTACCTTATCGTTTACGGCTGCTGCCTAATAATCATCAGTCTCGTATCGATATTGCGCCAACGGCATTGGCACGGATGGCAGCTATGCCTATATGCGGCGACCATTTGCCTACAGAAGATCATCTGCGAATTTGGGAAATATTTTTACAGATTGAGGAAAAAATCGCTCAAGCACGCCAATTTTGCGTGCCTTTTTTCAGCCACAATGGCTTCGGAAAACGGATTACTTTTGAGATTGATGTAACCTCAGCTACTCTTGACGGTTCTGATGAAAATTCCTTGGCTGTGGAAAACTTCTGGGAACGGGTAAAACGAGCAAAGAATGAAGAGGTTAAGCTGTTCGAGACTACTCCCACAGGACAAAACTGGCGCAACAGCCGCCTATTAGGAACTATTGAAGAAGTTGTCCCAAACAGTGGCATTATTCGTGTGAGGCTAGAACGCGATTTAGCTGACTATATGGCAGCAGGGCGTTATCAGCTACCAGCTACCGGATTTTTGTTTTTCGAGGCAGTTGGTGACATCCAACAGATCCGGCGCAAAAAAGCAGCCTTGATACAATTAAAACAGGGACGCACCCAAAATCCCTATTTGGGAAACTTTTTATTCGACGCTTCCCAAGCAAGACCTATCCAAAAAACTGTCGAATTGCGACCAGAGGATTTGTTATTATCCTCAGCTAATCCTAGTCAGAAAGCAGCAGTAGAAACAGTGCTTGCATCTGAGGATTTAGTCCTCATTCAAGGGCCGCCGGGTACTGGTAAAACTACTGTAATTGCCGAGATTTGCTATCAAGTTGCTCTACGAGGTGGACGAACTCTAATTACTTCTCAAGCCAATTTAGCAGTAGATAACGCACTGAGTCGATTAGTCCATAACCCAGTGATTCGCACTGTGCGAAAGGGAAACGCCGAAAGAGTTGGGGAAGAAGGACAGCCATTTCTAGAAGATCGAGTGATTGGTAGATGGTTAGACAATACTGCTACTGACTGCGAAAAAAATCTTGCCCAACGCCTCGATAATGTAAGAGTTTTACAGCAATTGTTGGCAGCATCACAACGATTTATAGCATACCTGAAAGTAGAAGAGGTATTTAAGGAAGAGCAGAATTTATTACAGACGCGTAAAGCAAATTTAGAGTCTGCTTGTATAATCCAAAGAAATGAATACAATCAAGCTGCATCTCAACTGAGCGAGGTTGAATCTCTGAAAACTGCTTTAGAGGAATTGCTGAATCAAGCACCTTCAGTAGACTGGCAAGATCCAGCACTTCTTAATTTGTGGGGGGGTCTAAAGAAATACACATCTACAGACGCTTCTTTGCGAAACTTTGCTGCAAATCTTCGGTTAGCAATTGATTTGGCTTCTGAACTTGGTATGGTTCAACCAAATCACGGCTTATTTGGTTTAGCTGGTTGGTTACAGAACACTGTAGCTTCTTGGATTGCTGAAGTTCGCACAGCATTAGCCTACGCCAGTGATATAGCTATGGCAATGAGCGAAGCGGAGTTAGCTGCACAGACTTACACACAAAATTCAGAATCTCTTGGTCGCCTAAAGTCAAATCATCAACAATTGCTTGCCAAGCAGCAAAGCTTACAATCAAGAATTAGAAATCTACACAACCGTGAATCTGAGGTCAATTTAGCAATAAATGACGTTGATATATGGCTGTCTACAGCTAATTTAAATATTGTCAATCTATTGACAAAGTGCTTACAAAATCGTCAAACCTTTACAGTTGAATTAATCTCATTACCTTGGGGATTACAAAGTATGACGATTGCAAATCAGCCTCTACCCTGGCAACAGAGTATTGATCAGTGTCAGTTGAAAGTCAATGAATTAATTCAAAAATATCGCCAATGGGATAGGGTATGCAGTCGGGTTACTGAAATCAGAGATTTACTAGTGCGGGGGCGAAATTTATTAGGTAATCGCTCAATCAATGAAGCTGCTATTTCTCAGGTGAGTGTTAGTAACGCGCTAGACCCTGTGGAATCCCTCATAAATCTGAAGCAACTAGCACAAAATATCATCAATGAGATTGAAAAACCACTAGGAGTTTGGGGTCGGATTATTGAATGGGTGCTTGCGGTTGCTGTTAAGCAGAAACATTTAGATTCCATAGCTCAAAAGTTACGTCCATATAGCCGCCGTTATGGTGCGGCCATAACGCTTGAGGCTATTAGGAGACAAGCCCAGATTATACGTAAAAGAGTTCAACCTGTTGAGAGTGAATCGGCTATCTCCCAAATTGCCGCAGAAATGGTCAATGGTATAGTTACGAGTGCAAGTACAAGGCTGAAGCAACTACAGATTGAAACAGAAAAAGAGCAAAAACAGCTTGAGCAACAATTAAATGAAGAGATGAGATTGGTGGCTAATGATCAGCAAAAAATATCTGCTAATCAAGAGCAGCTAGAAACTGATAGTAGGGAAGCTAATTTCACATTTAAAAGAGCGATCGCACTCTTACAAGAACTTTTTTCTTTCCCACACTTACCAAAAGAATTAAGACTTTTAGTGCAACAATACCTCGATAATAATTCAAATATTCTGACTAATACACCACAATTTAGAGCAAAAATACGGGACTGGGAAAATCGTACCAAACAACTTGATACTTTAATTTCCTTAATCGATCCTTTTGCTACACTTTCCACTAGCAAAGACCTGCTCATAGTTCGCATTACTAGCTTGCAGAAAACAACGGAAACCTACAAAAGCCAATTTATAGAAACTCAAAGTCAAATACAGGAAATTGTTGAGCGTTTACAGCAGAAGTTAAAATATATATCAAATGAACGAACTTGGTGGCAGTCAACTTGGGAAGCAATTCCTGGTAAATTCAAGCCTGAAGTTGATTCGACAGACTTGTTTTATCTGGACTTTTTACACAAGATAAAGATTCAGTTTCAATATTGGCAACAGCAACTCAAAAATGAAGAAGCTTATCTCAATCGATATCAACACTTTGTCCAAGATTGGATAGGAAAATTAAGAGAGCCAACGGAAGGCGATCGCAACGATTTAAAGCGCATTTATCTAGATAATGCTAATGTCGTTGGCATCACTTGCGTTCAATCTGCAAATTACAAATTTTCACAAGAATTTAAATACTTTGATGTCGTCATTATTGATGAAGTTAGTAAATGTACTCCTCCAGAGTTATTAATTCCTGCATTGAAAGGTAAAAAGCTGGTCATGGTAGGCGATCATCGACAATTGCCACCCATGATCGACATGAAGACTTTAGAGGAAGTTTCTCAAGAGATTGGCAGCAACAATACAGAACTACAATTATTGCAAGAATCATTGTTTAAAATTCAGTTTGAAAGTGCTAATGATAGCATAAAACAAATGTTAAATATTCAATATCGAATGCACCCGGTAATTATGGGGGCAATCAATCAATTTTATGATGGTAAACTAGAATGTGGTATCTTAGAGCCTGACACTAAACGCACACATAATCTAGGATGCAAAATCATCAAAGAACATCACCATCTTATCTGGGTAAAAACGCCTGGACGAGATGAGTTTCAAGAGGAAACGACAGGAACTTCATTCTTTAATACTCCAGAAATTAATGCGATTGAGCGTCTATGTCAGCAATTTGAAGCTACTTGGGCTTCTAGAGTTGCTAATGGTGAACAAAAAAAAGAAATCGCCGTGATTACTTTTTATGGCGCTCAACTCAGAAAAATTGATGAACGCCTGCAATCTAAACATTTCCCATCGCTGCAAATCACCACTGGCACAGTAGACCGATTTCAAGGTATGGAAAGACCTGTTGTAATTGTGAGTATGGTTCGCAATAATAATAGAGGAGACGTAGGATTTGCCAAAAAAGCAGAACGGGTTAACGTTGCTTTTTCTCGCGCTCAAGAATTACTAGTAATTGTGGGTTGTCATTCGCTATTCACTCAGCAGCGTGGGCAAATCGGAAGTATGTACTCCGAAGTTTCAAACATCGTGCGTCTACATGGAGGTTTCATTGATGTTTCTCGCCTCTTCTGCTAAACCGATTGATGATAATCTCAAAAATTTTGTAGACGAAATAGAAGCCCAAAGTCCTAGTTTATCAGTTTTAGCCGCGCGTGAATTCCGTTATAGTTTGCGTCAAACTCCTATAGAAGTAAATATCAAGGAACCCCGGCAATTTAACGTACTTGAAGAATTTATTATCCGCGCTGCTATTGAATTTCAGCCTCCGCCAACCGAGGATGAATTAGCCTCTGTACTTGGACTGGATTTTGTATTTATCAAAACTACTACTGCAACTCTTCGGTCATTGCAAACTCTATCAGCAACATCGCCACTAACAGTTACTCCTGAAGGGCGTTCATTTTATGAAAAAGGGTTTGTACCACAGCCGCCATATCCTATACAAATTAATGCTATTACAGACCCTTTAAGCGACAAAATAACCTTTCAATCTGAATCCTTAAATGAGACAGTGATAAAATTGCCTGACTTAGCAGACTTTATCACTATTGATCGTACAATTGCTGATATTACTTCCTTACCGCTTGAGGAAATCCAAAAAAGTATTCAAGCTTCAGGTTTAGCCCTTCATGTACCAGAAGAGGGAAAAATCGTCACTTCCTGTAAGGTACTAGCTTCAACTCAAAAAATTTGGAGAAAGATATCGCTTTTCGTTATATTTGATGCTCTGGAAGATAAATTGAGGATTCAAATAAGAAATGGAAAGCAAATTTTAGAGTCAGCATCAAATTGGTTAGAAGTTCTACATAATGAAGGCAAAATATCCTTGCAAACATTATGCAAATTGTCAACAGAAACCATCGATTTTGAACGTGAAGCTATCCTCAAGCAGAAAAATACTGAAATAGAAGCTAGACTCGAAAATATTCGCCAAAAGTCCTTAAAAGCTGGCGATAAAGTAGATAATTCTAAAGTGTTGGGTGAAGCCGTACAGATACGCGATGGGCAAATTTCTCAAGCTTTTCTAGAAGTTTTAAATTCGGCTAAAAGTCAGGTTTTAATTTATTCTCCGTGGGTGAATCAGGCAGTTGTCAATGAAAAATTTTTAACCCTGTTACAGAAATTAGCTAATCGTGGAGTTTGGATTTTAATTGGACATGGAATTGCGCGACAACTAGAAAATGAAGATAAACCAATTCCACCAGAAATAGAGAAAAAACTTCGAGCAATCAAAACACTTGATGGTTTACCATCTGTACAAGTTTTCTGGTTAGGAGATTCCCATGTCAAAGAAGTAATAGTTGATCGCAAAATACATCTTTGTGGCTCTCATAACTGGCTATCTTATCGCGGCGATTACCTACCAAGAGGTGAGTCAGTTTATAAAGTTACAATTCCCCATCAAGTCCAGGAAGCTTATGAATTTCTGGCTAATCGCTTCCAAAATCATGCTCAAATTTTATGGCAAAATGCTCTAGAAAATCGTGATTCTAAACTACCTATAGAGTCTTTGTGCATTTGGGGTGCGCTAGGTATGGAAGATATTGCACTCAAAGAAATACAGCAAAATAATTGGTTAGAACTTCTGCCTGTGTGGTTAAATATAGCACTTCAGGGTTTAAAATCCCAGAATATACAATCTGATTCGGAAATTTTTAAAATGGCACTTTCATTGCTAAATCAGGTTTCTATTGAAGAGGCTTTTATTGAGTTATTACAACAAGGATGGCGTAAAGTTATCGGCGCGATCGCAAGTCACAATCCTCAAACTGCTTTAAACTTACTTAATGATGAAGTCTGGGTGCAGTTTTTACGTCTCAATATTGTTCAAGAGAGTGATTCACCTGCTAATTTTATATCCAAAAATACTTGAAGGAGGCAGAAGGCAGGAGGTTTTTTTCACTTATAGGATTCAAACCCCTTCTGAAAAAGAGCCACCAAATTGAAAATACTATTATCAGCATCATATCTGCTGCTTTATGTAATATTACCACCCTAATAGTACACAGGCAAAATGAATATATCTTGAGATATAGATATTTCTCTTTTCAACAAGTAGCATGAAGTATCTAACAAAAACCTATAGAAGAATGTGTGTTTGCTTGACCCCAACTGTCTGAAAAACTGATTATTCTAGGATCATATATATGTCTATTTGTACAGCGTACAAATTATGATTAAGATATTTTTCATACTTAAGTAATAATAATTTTACTGAAAATAGACCAGAAATCTATAATTCCGATTTCCGATGAGTTTGCAATTAAATGATTCTTAACCTTTGATTAACTAAAAAATAGATCCAGATATGCGTCTAATTCGATACAATTTATAGGCAGAGAGAGCCGAGGAGAACAAAGTGGTCTTATTAAAAGGCTTTGAGATTGAGATGTACACTGGCACGCCTCAAGGTGAAATCGTCGGTCTCTCCGACAAAATTGTTGCCGCGTTGGGTGAATTTATGCGGGAGCCAGATAGCCGCAACGTCGAATACATAACCCAACCATCCCATAATTACGATAATTTATTGTGTGCTTTGCTGCGTCCCCGGCGAGTGTTACGAAACTACCTCAGTCGCTTGGGCGATTACACCCTGATACCGGGGAGTACTTTATCTTTGGGTGGGAGCGATCGCTTTCTCCGCTCCGATCCAGCAAACCCCTATCATGACTACATCGAGAACACCTACGGCACGAAAGTAGTCACCGCTAGCGTCCACATAAATATAGGCATCAGCGATCCAGAAGTATTAATGCGGGCGTGTCGGGTGATCCGCATGGAAGCACCTCTATTTCTCGCCCTCAGCGCCTCATCTCCCTTCCTGGATGGCAAAACTACAGGCTATCACTCCACCCGTTGGGGATTATTCCCGCAAACGCCTAGCCATGTGCCGTTATTTGCCAGCCATGCCGATCATATCCAGTGGGTGGAAAATCAACTCGTTGCCGGAACTATGCAAAACGTGCGGCATTTGTGGGCATCAGTTCGACCAAATGGCGATCGCCGTCCATACAACTTGAATCGCCTAGAACTGCGAATTTGCGATTTAGTCACAGATCCCATTGCCTTGCTAGCCATTACTGCCTTATTAGAAGCGCGTTTATTGCAAGTAATCGAAAATCCCAGCATCGATCCTTTAACTCAAAGTACCTTCTCTCCTGAAGAACTCGTCACCCTGACTACTGAGAACGAAGCGGCGGCGGCGGCTGGTAGTCTCGATGCTCATTTGAGGCATTGGCAAGATGGCAGAAGCATTGTAGCGAGAGATTGGATTGCTCAAATGTACCAAGAGGTTTGGGCGATCGCTAAACAACAAGGCTTTAGCTGTTTCCTTTCCCCTCTGCACAAAATCCTCCGCGAAGGCAATGAAGCTCAACAGTGGTTGCAATTACACACAGTCGGTTTTGACAGTCAACGCGTCATCACACAGGCGATTATCGCCACCCAACAGCGTGAAATCGAACTCGAAAACAAATTGTGTTCGTCCTTGCTTGCTTAACTCAAAAGGTGTTGGGCATGGGGCATTGGGCAAAACAGTTCCGAGTTCCGATTTCCCAGTCCTGAGTAAAGAAATGAGATTCCCCACTCAGCACTCTTGAGGGGCATGGGGCATTGAGCATTAGGGAATTCCAGAAAATAAATTATCCCATTTTTATAGTGGCAGATTCTTTCTCCTCTGCTTCCTCTGCCTCCTCCGCACACACAACGATGGAATATTTTTTTAGTTGGAAATCCCTTAGTTATTCTTTCTTCCTCTGCTTCCTCATTTCCCCTACTCCCTACTCCCCTCTTCAAACAAAAAGACACAAGCACTTAGTTTTTCTACACAAAACTTAATATTTACCGATTTCAGGCAAATATCCTCTCAGGCA
This sequence comes from Nostoc sp., assembly GCF_036916985.1. Taxonomy (GTDB): domain Bacteria; phylum Cyanobacteriota; class Cyanobacteriia; order Cyanobacteriales; family Nostocaceae; genus Nostoc. The sequence goes on along the minus strand of NZ_JBALFD010000027.1, from coordinate 188,344 downwards.
TTGCTCTGGAAGGATTTACGATTCGTTTTAAAAATCTAATCGATGGAGGATACTTGATTATTATTAACAAAACCTATGAATCACCTCTACCTTTTGGTAGATTTAACATTGACAGTAGATTGTTTTATACAATACGTAAATTATACGGACAATGCCCCAGGTAGTTTTAGTTAACCCACAAATTCCTCCTAATACAGGTAATATTGCCCGTACTTGTGCAGCTACAGGTACAGAGTTACATTTGGTGGGGCCTTTGGGGTTTGAAATTAGCGATCGCTACCTCAAAAGAGCAGGCTTAGATTACTGGCCTTATGTCAAACTGCACTATCACGAATCGCTAGAAGCCTTTAAAAACATACATCAGGAGCGTGGAGGCAGATGGTTAGGTTATACGGTTGGTGGAAATTGTAATTATGTAAGCTTTCAATTTCAAGCTGATGATTGGTTGCTATTTGGTAGTGAAACCACAGGCTTACCACCAGCAATTCTGTCAGATTGTGATGCTACTCTCTATATTCCCATGAGCCAACCGGGGGTTCGCAGTTTGAATCTGTCAGTCAGTGTGGCAATTGGATTATTTGAAACCCGGCGTCAGTTAGGCTATTTACAATAGTTGTTTACCTTTATACTTCTAAGTGTATTTACTTAGGAAATGTCCAAGAATCTATTAGGCGATTTATTTGTGGCGGCAAAAATTTTCTTGGTGACAGCAACAATATGTAAAACAATATACCGAAAATTGGATTTATCCCCGAAATGTAGTGGAAGATACTTACAAGCATAGGAAGGTTATTATAAGAAATTTGTATATAAAACTTGGGATATTGCCAAATTTGAATGATAGATTTTGATGAATTTGAAACATCCTAAACAAAGAACAAAATCCCTAGAACCTATTCATGTACTAGATTTGAGCTATTATTGCTCAATAAGGTACAGAAAACAGTCCAAAACTAGCCGATAGTTAATACGGTTGTTTTTTAGGGAATAATCAACGTAAAGTCTCGTGTTGAGAAGACGGATGGCGTAGAAATATCTTGAAGATATCTACAGCAGGGGGCATGACTTTTCCAGAAGTCGCCGCAACTGAATTCTCCGCAGCGACTATGGACTTGGCAAATGGTTTGTCCAGTCCCCGCGATTGACGCAAGACAAGCGCGGACAATGGTCAAGAGTAAAATGTCCTAAGTGGTGTTAGGAGTGGTTCGGACAAGTAAACACAGCAAATCTTAAGTTTTGCTAACAAATGTGAACTTGTCTAAATCAGAGAAGCAGGTTAATCTTGCGTAAGCATCTCTGGTGAATGTGATCTCGATCTATCGTTTGTTGTGATCTAAATCATTGACTAGTATCCAACTGAAAAATCGAGGTCAGTTAAGCGCTAGTGATCATAGGAGGTCGTCTTTGAAACGAGCATTAAAAAAGAGAGTAAAAGCTGTGTTGAACAATAACCCCAACAGCGATGATGCCCCGGTAGAACTGCTAAATGTGATGAATCCAAAAGTTAACCGCCGGGTGCGGACAAAAGCCGCCATGATTGGCTTGGCAATCTCTATGGGAGCAACCAGCCTTTTGGTGACTCGACAAAGCGATCAAGCCCAAGCAGCGGTGCCAGTAGGCAGCCAAAAGGCAACCTCAACGATTCCTGCTGTTCCTGACACTGAGGTGAAATTCGCCTCCACAAAGCTGGAGTCCCAAGCAGTCTCATCAGCGAGCGTGCCGGAAAATCCTGTTATCGTGGAACCAACGGCAGTTTCACAAGTGCCCGGGCTTGAAGCTAAATGGCAAGTCGCGGCGAGTGGAATGTCTTTGCAAGTTCCGGCGTCAAACACGTTTTCTCAAACAACAGCAGTTTATAAAAATTCCACCTACCTGAAGCCCCAAATGGCCCAGGGATTGAACAATACCTTAGCCGAGACTAGTTTCCCAACAGTCAATAATCTGTCTGACTATAGTGCTGATGATGTTGGTGGTACAAACGCATCACTAACTGCCCAGCCCCAAACAGTGGCAACGTCAACCGCAGCCAACAGTGAAATAAATGCACAACTTAAGGCGCAACAAGAGTTCGCACTAAATCGCTTACAAGAAAAATCAAACCGTTTAAGAAAGAGTCTGGCACAGTTGCAGTCTGGGGAAACCAAAAAATTATCACAAACTGATATAGAATTGGCACAGCCGACAACTGTGATTGAGAATAGTGTATTAGCCCAGCCGAACACTTCTGACGATGCCAGCCAAGCGAACCTGATATCGAAATTAAAACAGAAGACACAGGCAAGTGCATTTGTACCAGTACCAGCTACACCAACAGTTATTGCCTCTGCGACCCATACAGCCTACGAAGTTAAGCCTGGAGATACACTAGCAGCGATCGCCAGCAGACACAATACTTCAGTATCAGAACTAGTTAAGGCAAATAACCTCAATAATCCAAATGAACTGCAAATTAGTCAAAAACTAGTTATTCCTGCTGTTCAAGTTGAGACAACTGTAGCGAATAAGCCGATTTTTGTAGAGTCCAGTCAAACTCCAAAAGCAGCCAGCTACCCTTTGAATATTGGTAGTGCTAACTCATATCTACCTAGTTCACCATCACCAACTATTACCAACAACACTCGCATTGCCGTCCCTACACCGGTAACTGTTCAGGTTCAGGCAAATAGTGCGACCGACTTAGAAACAGCTTCCCCCACAGCTAGGTCTTATGGCGTTGGTGGTGACACTCCAGTGCCAACAGCTTTTGCCGAAATGCAACAGCCGAAAACACCAGCAAATAGAGTAGCAAGGGCAAACAATAACAATAATGACCGTTTGCGGGGCTTACAAGCGGAAATTCAGAGGTTACAGCAGAAATATCGCGCTCAACAGTCTGGGAACTTAGTTGTGCCAGAAGTAGCAACTGAAGCTAATAATACTGCGATGCTTACTCCTGTTGCTACGCCTAATAATTTCCCCGTACCCAACCCTGTATCTAGACCAAATAGTGTAGCGATACCAATTCCAGTTCCTACACCTATTAGTAGATCCAACTATAGCGTTCAGCCAATTAAGCCCCAATTCCGTACTAGTGTTCGTCCTAGCGAACCAGTAAACCCAGAGTTCCTGCCTAATCTAGGGTCTGCTAGTCAATGGACTCCCTCTCGCACTCAATCTGCCACAAGGATTGCAACACCTTCGGTAAGAGTCAATGCCTCTGACTCCTTAGGAAAGATGCGGGGAACAACAGTTTCTCCACAGACAATGCCGCCTTTGGCAGCAGTGGATCAATATCTGCCCAGACCCATTGACGAACTTACACCTCCTCCATCTACTTCAACCTTGGCTTATATTTGGCCAACGAAGGGCACTCTCACCTCTGGCTTTGGTATGCGCTGGGGAAGACCTCACAAGGGGATTGATATTGCTAACTCCACTGGCACGCCAGTTGTTGCCTCTGCTGACGGTACGATAGAAAAAGCTGGCTGGAACAATGGTGGCTATGGCAACCTCGTCGAAATCCACCATCCTGATGGCAGTTCGACCCGCTATGCTCATAACAGCAAGATTCTGGTGCAACCGGGTCAGCAGGTACATCAAGGAGAAATAATTGCTTTAATGGGTACTACTGGTCACAGCACTGGTACACACTGCCACTTTGAAGTCCATCCACCAGGTAAGGGCGCTGTTAACCCAATAGCTTTCCTACCGCAACGCCTGTAATTCTTAGCTGTCTGTAACTAAATTATTGCCTTGTTCGTTGAGGGAGTTTACCTCCCTCTTTTGCTTTTCATGTCTTCAATAGGGATGAATATTCTAATAAAATTGTAAAAGGATCTAGTATTGAGCAAATTTATATGCTATATTAGTAGGTGATTTGGAAAAACATGGCTCAGTAGCTCAGTTGGTTAGAGCACGGGACTCATAAGCCTGGGGTCGTTGGTTCAACTCCGACCTGAGCCACTTTAAAATAACGATAATATAATAGCGATCGCTTTCAATACTTTTTGATTAAGACAAAAGAAGCGATGAATCCTCGTACTTACAATAAGAAGTCTTTTGTAGAGACGGCAATTTATCGCATCTTTGAGATCTATAATTTTAATCAAAAAACCTTAACCGAACCATATTGCGATCGCTTCTATGCGAACTAATGAGTCTGTCAACTCGCTCAACACGAGAAGGGTCATTCTATAAACCAGGAGACTTAACAATTCAAAATTCAAAATGACGCTCGATGACTCGCTCTAAGCGAAGCCATGCCGTTGGCGGAGCCTCTCGTAGAGAAGGCTTTACGCTGCGCTAACAAAATTCAAAATTAAAGACATTTCAGACGGGGACTTAGCGAGAAACGCGGTCTTGGGATGCATCCCAAGTGGAGCGATTTCTCAAGACAAACCCCGACTAAAATGGGTACTACATCTAGATGTAGGGGTCTTAAACCCATTAATTTACGATAAACCCATAATCACTATTAGAACTCATACTTCTCCGCCACCATCAGGTAAATCAATTTTTGGCTCAACTTTTTCTCGTCCGTAATTTGCCAAAGTTATCCCTTCTTCTAAAGATACAGCAGAGTATTTACTCAACCCAATACGCTGTGCCGAGTAAATTCCAGAATGTCCTGAAAATAAATAGCTGACTACACAGCCAATAGCAATAAATATTCCCGATTCCAGACCAAATAGTTCAATTCCCATTAAAGTAGATGCCAAAGGTGTATTTGCTGCACCCGCAAATACACCCACAAATCCCATTCCTGCTAACAGCGGTGCAGGTAATGCTAAAAGCAGCGATAAAGCATTACCTAAAGTTGCACCAATAAAAAACAAAGGTGTCACTTCTCCACCCTTAAAACCTGATCCTAGAGTTAAAGCAGTCAGACCTAATTTTGCTGCAAAATCCCAAGGAGGTAGCTGATTGTAGAAGGAATCAACAATAGTTGGAATACCAAGCCCAATATACTTGGTTGTTCCACTCAATCCAACAATTATTGCGATGATCGCACCGCCTATCAAAGGACGCATTGGAGGATAAGATATCTTTGCTTTAAACAAGTGACTGATTTGGTGAGTTACTTTCGCAAAAAATCTTGCAACTATTCCAAAGATTACACCTGCAATAATTGCAGAAATCAGTCCCCAAATTGTGAGCGGTGGTATTAACGGAGCGTGTCGGTATGCTGTATGGTGCAAACCTAATAGTAAAGTTACTTGATTCCCTACGATCGCAGCAATCAAAGAAGGAAAAAGAGCATCGTAATGAATTTTCCCAATGGCTAAAACCTCTAAACCAAATACTGTTCCAGCTAAGGGAGTACCGAAAACGGAAGCGAATCCTCCACTGATACCTGCTGTTAACAAAATTCGCCGATTAGCGCCTTTAAAATACAATATTTTAGTTAACTGATCTGCCAAAGAAGCACCCATTTGTAATGCTGTACCTTCACGACCGGCTGAACCTCCAAAAAAATGGGTGAGGTCTGTTCCTAGTAAAACAAGAGGAGCCATACGGAAGGGAATAATATTTTTGGGGTTATGAATTTCTTCTAGTAAAAGGTTATTTCCAGCTTCTACAGTCCGACCGAATTGATGATAAATCCAACCACTCAAGAAGCCGCCAAGAGGAAGCAAGGCGATAATCCACCGATGCGATTCTCGCCAATCAGTTGCCCATTCCAATGATGCTAAAAGAACCGCCGAAGCAGTTCCAGCAAAAATACCAACCACAAAGGAAATAGGCAGCCACTTGATTAAGTGGGGTAAGGCAATAAATGGTTCAAACTGACGAAAGTGTTTCATCCCATGACTCCTTGAAGTGCGATTTGTAGACAAATACTTTCTACAGGAGAGTCAGGTAATGCATTTAGCCAAGCCCTACTCTCCCGCAGTTAGCAAGGAAAGTAGGAGCCATCAGCCTTCCAGAAGAGAGTTTATCGCGCTGGAAAGGCGGTTTTGGCGAGCTCCATCGCCATTAATTATCTAAATTAATAGTACCATTTTTGCTGCAAGGCTTTTAAATCCTCAAGTTCGCTTGGTTGTACGTTCTGACAAACAAAATCTCAATCAACTTTTAAGTCAAACTCTTGGTAATTTTATTGCCTTTGAGCCAAATCAAATTTCTGCTTCTGGCTTTGCTATCGCAGCCCTTGGAGATGATAATCTTGGATATTTCCAACTGGATGAACGCCAATTTCGGGTAGTAAAGCGTCAAGTTAAAATGAGTGATAACTGGGTCAATAAATGGCGTATACATGAACTAAGTACCTTATATCGTCGTGTATTAAATAACGCTAATGATTCATCTTATTTACCTAAATAATTTCAAATGAAATAAGTATAATATCGGGATGCAATATCGGCGTAGCTAGAGAGTTTATGCATAATTTGCCTGGACAGTTACCAGTAGTATTATATAAACAACAAGCTATGTTACTGGTGCGAAGACTTAGTAAATTACGAGTTACAGCCCGGTTGAAACCATTTGTTCAAGATATAGATTAAAGCCTTATATTTGCAAATATTTTTTTCTATTAATTACCAGCAATAAGACAGCAGCGATCGCAAACAAGCTTCCAGTTATAAATGTTGCCTCTGCTCCAAGTGTTTGCCACAAGCCACCAGCTAGCAGGCTGGCGGGTAAAAGCGCTAATCCTACAGCCAAGTTAAGGAAGCCAAAAGCAGTGCCGCGCAGATTTGCAGGTATACTATTTGCCACTAGTGCCAACAACAATCCTTGACTCATACCCAAATGCAAACCATAAAGGGCAAACAATCCCCAGGCTTGCCAAGGTGTCTGCACGAAAGCGAAGCCTAGATACACTAGGGCGTATAGGAGAAATCCGCTTACCAGTAGCCCAAATTTACCTACGCGATCGGAAAGTATTCCTATTGGGTAGGCGCTGAATGAATAGGCGATGTTCATCACCACTAATGTTAATGGGATGAGTGAAGCAGAAATACCTGTTTGTTCAGCTCGCAGCAATAAAAAAGCATCGCTGGAGTTGCCTAAATTGAATAGCAACGCCACTACTACAAGCACCCAGTATCCTTTACCCAAACTGCGTAAAGCTTGCCATTGCAGAGGATTGCTTCGGTTTCCTTGAGTTTTACTTGTTCTTGGTTCGCGCACTCCCACTGTTAATAAAGCCACTGCGAAGAATCCAGGGATGAGTGCTAGCCAAAAAACCAGGCGGAAGTTGTTTTGGGAAGCAGCCATCAGGATGAACGCTGCCAAAGGCCCTAAAAATGCTCCGATAGTATCGAGGGATTGACGCAATCCATAAGCTGCACCGCGTACCTCTGCGTTAGTTGAATCGGCAACCAAAGCATCGCGGGGCGCTACCCGGATACCTTTACCAATGCGATCGCCAAATCGAGCTATTAACACCCCAGTTGGACTAATAGCTACAGCAAATAGAGGTTTTACAAAGGTTGATAATCCATACCCAAACACCGCTAATCCTTTACGATGTCCTAAATAATCACTCAATACTCCCGAAAAGACTTTTAAAATTGAAGCCGTTGCTTCTGCAATACCTTCAATGATGCCCACAGTCCAGATATTCGCCCCTAAAACTGACACTAGAAATAAGGGCAACACAGAATGAATCATCTCAGAACTAATATCTGTCAGCAGACTGACAAACCCCAAAACCCAAACAGTCCGAGGAATTTTCTGGACAAGTTTATTTTGTAGCTGCATATTGCCTATTTCTGCTACATCTTATAGTGATAGATATGTACACCCTTACAGCTGATTTATTTGCTGCAAAGATTTTGGAAAATAGTATTACTAAATCAGTTCTATAATTCTTGAGAACCAATAGGTGATTTCTGCATCACTGAAGGTAGTCAATCGGGCAATTTCTCTCGCCATCTGATAGGCTTTCTCGCCTTGAGGATGTTGAGCTAAACCAGCATGGTTCAGTAAAACAGTTTTCAAATCCCCTGGATATGCGGGTAAGTGACAATTCCCCTGAGGTTCCATCCTTTGGATAATGGGACTCCAGTCAATGCTGCCAACTTGATAGTTTACATTCATAATTTTTTAAATGCAACAGATGTTTCATCAATCAACCTAACAATAAATTAAATCGAATGCAACACTTGTTACAATACCTCTATGGATAGAGAATCTTGGAACCTATTAGTCTACAAAGTACCCGCACAGCCTTCAACGCAGCGGGTGTATGTTTGGCGTAAACTTAAGGGATTGGGCGCACTTTATCTACAGCAGTCGGTATGCTTGCTACCACAGCGAAAAGACTTGCAGAGCCATTTGGAAGAATTGAAAGCAGACATTATAGCAGGTGGCGGTGAAGCAGATTTGTTAACTATTTGGATTGACGAACCTCAGCAAAATGCTATGTTAATAGAGCGTTTTCAACAGCAGGCAGACCAAGAATATCAAGAGTTTTTGGGGCAATGTCGAGATTTCCATAGCGAATTGAGCGAGGAACGGAAAATAAGTAACCTCACTTTTGCAGAACTGGAAGAGAATGAAGCGGAACTAACTAAACTGCGTTCTTGGTTGCCAAAAATCCGCGATCGCGATTTGTTTGATGCCCCAAAATCCTCACAAGCCACTGAAGCTTTGAAGACGTGCGAATTAGATTTTCAGCTATTTTCCCAACAAATATATCAAGCACAAGGAATAGACTCAGAATCTCTATAAGTAACTGAATCTTAACTAATGGTGTATGCATTGCACTTAATCATTTCTGCCGATATCAAAAATTTATTTCTATAGATAGATGTGTTTTTCATATCTATCTTATGGAAATTAGATACGTATCAAAAACAACTAAATTAGTATTCTTAAAAGTTAAGTAGGAAAACCGTACTTATCTGATAGGTTTTCTCTACCATATATCTAAATTGAGCTAGATAAAATCAAAATGTAGCTGAAGTAATGCTGTTTTCTTAAAAATTTACACAGCATTAGCAGGAGAGCAAAAATATGACAAATCAATTGAAAACGGCTGCTTTGCTTGCTGCGTTAAGTGGTCTTTTGATAGCAATTAGTTACTGGGTAATTGGCGGTTCTAGTGGTTTGATTATCGGCATTGGCTTGGCAGCAGTAACAAATCTGTTTTCTTGGTATCAATCAGATAAAATTGCTCTAGCAGTATACCAGGCACAGCCGGTAAGTGAAAGGGAAGCACCAGGACTTTATCGGATGGTGCAGAGATTGAGCGATCGCGCTAACATTCCCATGCCTAGAGTTTATATTGTTCCAAGCCAAGGTGCTAACGCCTTCGCAACAGGGCGCGATCCCGAACACGCTGCTGTAGCTGTCACTGAAGGTATTTTAAATCTATTGCCAGAGGATGAACTCGAAGGCGTTATCGCCCACGAACTGACTCATATTATTAATCGTGATACCCTCACACAAGCCGTTGCTGCTACTGTGGCTGGTGCTATCTCATTTCTAGCCCAAATGGTTAGTTACAGCCTATGGTTTGGCGGTGGTTCACGAGATGACAACAGAGGTGGAAATCCAATAGGAGTTTTATTAACAGTATTACTTGCGCCGGTGGCTGCGACAATCATTCAGCTAGCAATTTCGCGCACACGAGAATTCTCTGCTGATGCGGGTTCTGCGAGATTAACTGGTAATCCCCGCGCCTTAGCTAGAGCATTGCAACGCTTAGAAGCTTCAGCAAAGCAAGTACCTTTAAATGCCAATCCAGCTTATGAGCCGTTATTAATTATCAATTCCATCTCTGGGCAATTTTTGGGTAACTTATTCTCCAGTCACCCTGCTACAGAAATGCGAGTTGCAGCATTGCTGAAATTAGCTAGTTTTTCAGTCTCCTCCAGTAAAAATGATTAATAAACAGTAGGAATAGGAATAGGAGGATATTTTATACCCCGACTGCAAAAAGCAGTACTGCCCTGAAAATGGGGAGAGAGTGAAAAGTTACTTAAAAATACGGCTCTTGCGTACCTGTTATGCCAAAAATGTCTGCAAATAAGTTTGAACCCCTTTCTCAATCCCCAGTACCCAGTCACTTACTGTAGCCGCCAATCCTTAATATTCCAGGTACGATCATCCCAAGGTGTTGCATCTATACCAATGAGTCTGTTACTTACTCCATTAACATTAGCGCGAGAAATTAGAGGAATCACAGCTTGCTCCTTAATTAACAAATCGTTCATTTGAATAAATAATTGCCGGCGTTTTTGTGGGTCTAACTCTGTATTAGACTGTTGCCAAAGCTTATCGTATTCAGGGTTACAGTAACGAGAACTATTCGGTTTCGACCAATTATTTTTCTTCTGGGGAATCTCATTACAAGTCCACGCCTTTAGATAAGTACCTGGGTCTGGATTACTATTTCCACCACTAAACATTTGCAAATCAGCGTTAAAGTGAGCAAGAGTATCTGGATTAGCAGGGTCACTAGAAAAGAAAATACTTGAATCGATACTCTTGAGTTCTACCCCCACGCCAATAGAGGTTAGCGATTGTTTAATGATTTCCTGCGTTTTCTGGCGGACTGGGTTGACAGAAGTCTGAAACAAAACCTTTAGTTCTACACCATTTTTATCCCGAATGCCGTTGCCATTGGTATCTTTCCATCCAGCTTCATCGAGCAAATCAGCAGCTTTTTTCAGATTAAATTCATACTTGGTATTAGGCGAATTATAGGTATCTGGTGCTACTAAGATATTTGTCACAGCACGACCAGTTTGACCATATAACTGTTGGTTAATGGTGTTACGGTCAATGGCATAATTAAAAGCCTGACGCACTTTCAAGTCTTTAAAAAAGGGATGGGGAAACTCTAAGCTAGAACGTTCACCATCTTTTGTTTGCTTGTTAGGATCAGTCTGATTAATCGCAATCCGCTCTAAAAAAGAGCCGAAGCTGATATCTAATCTACCTTTTCCTGCTGCCTCCAGCTGCTTAAGGATTGGAGCTTCTACTTGGAGATTCCAAGCAAAATCTACATCTCCAGTCTGCAATACGGCTCTGGCAGCAGAGACAGCATCCCCACCACCTTTAAGTTCTACTCGCTTAAAAAAAGGCTTATTGGCTTCCCGAAAAAAGGAATTAGCTTCATAGATAACAATGTCACCAGGTTTGAAGTCCACTACTTTATAAGGGCCAGTACCAACAGGAATTAAATTAGCTGGAGCTTCCCTAGCTTTGCTACCGCTGTATGGCTCAAAAATATGACGAGGTAGGATTGGCCCATTGGAACCAATAAACGGCAGCGACCAAGCCGGGTTAGGATTTTGGAAATTGATTTTAACGGTGTAGTCGTCAATAGCTTCGACGTTTTTGATAGCTTGATAATTTGCAGCGGTAGTTGCACCTACTGCTGGATTACTAACAAATTGGTAAGTAAACACCACATCCGCAGCAGTGAAAGGTTTACCATCAGACCATTTGACTCCTTGTTTGAGTTTCCAAGTTACTGATTTACCATCTTTGGCGACTCCACCATTCTCTAAAGATGGGATTTCTGCTGCTAGAAAGGGAACTAGCTTACCATCTTTATCAAAGCTGGCTAGAGGTTCATAAGTAATTCGACTTGCTTCAAAGTCTTTGCTACCTTGAGCTAAATGGGGATTGAGAATAGTTGGTGCTTGCCAATAAAGAAGTCGTAAGGTATCGCTAGCAGCACTACTTGTCGCTGCTGGAGTAGAGGTAGTTGGAGATTCAGCCTTTGGGGTAGAACAAGCACTTAGCAACAAGATACTAAGCAACGACCCAGCAAAAATCTGACCCCTACTGAATTTATGATTCATAATTTTAGGGAGCTAAAATAGTAAAACTATTGCTTGAAGAAGAATTCAGAATTCAGAAGTCAGAATCAAGATGCGACTCGAAAATAATCGCTATCGCGGACTCGCTAACACTACGTTATTCGCCAGTCGCATAACATTCATTCTGAATTCTGTTTTGATAAATTTTTTAATCGTAGAGACGCGAAGTTTTCCCAAAGGAATTTCGCATCTCTACAACCTAATTAATTACTCAACAAAGGTGAACTATTTCCCCACTGTCCAGTAAAGACAAATTCCTTTAAAGGTTTGCGGACACGGGCTGCTAGTTCCCGTTCGCGTAGTCCATCAGAAAGAGTCTCTGGATCGCCAGGATAGCCAACCGTGACGACAGTAGCAGGTTCGTAGTCATCTGGAATTTGGTATAGTTCCCTGGCGCTGTCTGCATTAAATCCGGCTATTTGATGGGCAAACAAACCGAAAGAGGTTGCTTGAAGAATGAGGTTTTCTAATGCTAGACCGACATCGTGAAACGCGTGTCGATTGGTTTTGCCATCCTCAGAGCGGACTTTAGCAACAGCCAGGATTAGGACAGGAGCATTTTTCGCCCACCCTTGATTAAACTCAACCAGAGTACTGAGTAGACGGTTATATTCCGTCGGGTCGTTTTTGGTAGCAACGATAAAACTCCAAGGCTGATAATTGTAGGAAGAAGGGGCCCAACGAGCTGCTTCTAGCAGAGATAGAAGCTTCTCTTGCTCTACGGGACGGTCGGCAAAGGCTCTAGGACTCCAGCGACTACGGATGAAGTCATGAACAGGATATTGCGTTTGTGCAAGTTTCTCAGTCATGTTAATGGATTTCCTCGTTTTTACTCGTAATGCACTACTGATTGCTCATAATTAGCCTTCAACGGCTGGCAACCGTCAAAAAAAGCTTTTTTCAGATAATGAAATTTATACTACGACAAATCGATAGAAAATTAGTAGTTTGTTTATATAAAAATTACGGTGCGTAAAATCAATAAAATAAACAAGCGCCGCCAATCCGGTAGTTTTTACTTGAATCAGGCAGAATTAATGGATAAGCTAATCGGCATTCAAGTTGCATAGGGCGGGCAAGATGCCCACCCCACAAGATTGGATAATTTATTTGTCGGAAGTTCTTAAGGGTGTTATGAAACCCAAGAATTAGCTGCAATGGCTGACCAGCAAGAAACTTTAGCCTCAGCGCTGGAACCGATTCAACAATAGCCGATCAATTCACTATCATTCCATTCCAAGGTGTCACCAATTTTTTCGCCGTCGTGATAGGCGGCAAGTAAAATTTCGCTAGTTTTACCCCAAGCGATCGCTCCACTAGCATCTAAGGCGATCGCTCCTAAATCCCGTTTGTTCTGGTGCGCTTCTGCAAGCGATCGCTGCATGGCATCCTTCAGAGACATCCCATCAGTGACACGCACTACAATCCGTGCGGCTAAACACTCATCAATAATATCTTCGCCAATGCCAGTACAACTTACACCAGCATTACTAGTCGCATAATTACCTGCGGGCATCGCAGAATCACTTACCCGTCCAATTCGCTCAAAGCCCTTACCACCAGTGGAAGTGCCAGAAGCTAGCTTACCATAAGTATCTAAAGCTACTACACCGATAGTGCCGCGTCCGGCATTGCTGGTTTCTAAAAGTTCGGGTTCTGCTACCACGCCAGCCATTGTACTTTTAAAATTATCTTGGCGCTCTTGTATCCACTCTTGTAACCGCAAATCGGTTAAAGCGTTATAGCTGGGAATTTGCATTTCCCGCGCCAACTCAGCCGATCCGAAATCTGATAGCACTCGATCTGGTGAACTTTGTAAAAACTGCGCTAAATCAATGGGATTTTTCACCCGTGAGATATTAATCACACCACTAAACCGCCCTGATGCACCATCCATCAGGGAAGCACTCATGCGAATTTGACCATCAGATTGCAATACTGAACCAGTACCAGCATTAAAGCGGGGGTTGTCTTCAAGCATTTGGCAACCATGCACCACTGCTTCAGAGGCAGTCGATCCTGACAATAGTAGAGAATAGACTTCTTCTATTACTGTATAGAGCGATCGGCGCACTGCCTCCAATCCTCCTTTACCGTGGAGAGAACTACCAGCCCCGCCATGAATAATTAATTTAGGTTGCACCTGTAACTCCATTAATCTCTTGCGCTATTTGCGTCTGTATTGCGGTTGGTTTCATTAGTGACTGGGGATTAGGGATTGGGGATTGGGTATTGGGAAGAATTCATTCCCCATTCCCTAGTTCCCAGTCCCCAGTCCCCAGTCCCTTTAAGTTTTCGCTTCAGAACGGCGACGACGACAACGTTCTGAGCAGTATTTCACATCGTCCCAGCAATCCTGCCACTTTTTCCGCCATGTAAAAGGACGTTGACATACCGGACAGATTTTTGTCGGTAGGTCAGATTTAGAACGAACACGTCCCATATAAATACTGTCTATACGATAATTTGATTTCTGATAGAGATGGAAAGTAATTATAACCAGTTTCCTACGAAGGGGGGATAATTTGAGCAAATAAATATATTGTCAATCTATCTTAAGACTTATTTTTAAATTTTCAGAAAATCATAAGGGAGCGATCGTCGTGTCTAACTGTTACTCAAATGTCACCTTCAGAAGGTTAACAGCCGTTGATCGGCATTGCTAAAAACCGATGAAACTCCCATTGGCAATTTAGCCGACAAAACGCCAGCCGTTACGATTAAAGCATCCTCAGAAATTTTTCAGCAACCCCTAGTTACCATGAGGCGTTGACTAAAGTAACTCTTGGGTAAGAAACAGCGATCGGGTAAAAAAGGATTGTTGATATTTTGACATAAAAAAGTACCTGGCTTATCTCGATGACAGAATGGCGGTACGATTCCCCAATGTTCTGCCAGCCAAATCCAGTATCCTATTTCAATACTGCCGTAGCTTGAAACCGTGAGAATCTCTCCAACGCTGTTGTTAATAGATACTAAATCCGAAGATGATTTGATTTCAATTAACAGCCAAGCTAACTCATCTACAGAAAAGTAATAGCCGTTTTCGGCAGCGATATCAACAAACTGCTGTGGATCTTTAGCTATTAGCAATTCTTCTTTGAGAGATGGCGTTTTTTGTGCAAAATCAAAAAGATCCCAAATCTGTCTTCTCGTAACTAGAAACCAGGCAAGTTCTTCTGCTGTTAAATTGTAACCATTTTCTGTTGCTAGCTTGAGAAATGGCTCAAGGCTATCGGTTTCTGCTAGCTGCCTTTTTAACTGGAAAGTTTGCTCTACTAGTGACAAAAAATCAATAATTTTTTGCCATGTAACTTTGTCAAAGTTTTTGTTAACTTTTATTTTATCTTTCCAATAAATGTATTTATCTTCTTTAAGAAAGAAATTCCAAATTTGATAATACATGGGTCATTTGCCTAAGCTTTAAACTTGGTAGATGTTTGCGATCAATGAATACCAGTGTAGTAAGTATAATGTGTTTCTTCGACAGTACTAAATCCACTATCTCATGTAAATGAAGCTACATAGTGGATCAGTATAAATTTTTTGTAAAGTTTGTCACTCTAAATAACATTTACTGAGAAAAAGATTAAGGATTACGATACCTGGAGTTGCCTGAACTAAGCTTTTTGTTATTTATCATAAAATAAAATTAAGTCAATAGATAGTATTAATTATTTATGAATGAATCAACCGCAAAACAATCTGCACTTCAGTTATTTTGAAACGAACCGCAAAGTACGCAAAGAGCGCGAAGGGAAGAAAAGGGATATATTTTGCTACATTTAGTTAATAAGTAAATCGCGGAGAAAGTAAAAGCGATCGCTCTTCCAATCACTACCCTTAATTCGCCCCAAATATCCTGTTAATGGTGAAGAAAGTTCAATCAGAATTTCGTGCATTTCTAGTGTTTTTATTGGCTGTGGCGGATGTGAGCCAAAATACGCACCATGTAGAGATTCAACACCAGCAGATTCTATACCTGAGTTTTCTAAATAGTTTTTGACAAGCTGAACAATGTGCGATCGCAACTTAATCTCTCTCTCAGCTTTATCAATATATTCATCAATTTTATAGTCAATTTGCCCAGGTTCTAGATATTGCTGCAATTCGACTAAGTTAATAGCACCTGGATATTTTGCCTTTAATTCAACTAGCTTTTGTAGAGTCATTACATTTATAATACTGATTTTAGATATCTGAGCAGATTCTTTCAGATTTTTAGTTGGTTGGCCTGGGCCAATAATCAACCGCATAGCTTGAAGATAATTTTCTTTAAGATGCCTTTTACCAATCCTATCTAATTCTTCTACTGCACGATCAGGAATGCTTTTACCTGCTTTACATTCGCAAACAAGAGGATAAGGTTGTGAGCAAAATAAGTCTAAGCCACCTGCACCGCCTTTGTAGTTTTCTTCAACTTTGAATCCTAAAAAATTAAGGCTACGGTGTGCGATGATTTCAAAATCTGTACCAGCTTGATAGTTGCTTTTACCCTCATCTTTTTCTATGCTGCGATCGCCCAATTTTGCAATATCATTTATCCAAGCTAAATTTGAGTCGGGTTGTGTAATTAGCTTGTCACTACTCCAACCTAAGAATACTTTGATATCGTCGTCTAATTGTTTCGCTGCTGGTTGGCTAATGCTTAGGGATGCGATCGCACTCTGCAATTCCTCCAATTCAGGATGTAGCGGGGGTTCTAGCTTTTCTAATTGGCGTTTGCGTTGGGCGAAGGTGCGATCGTTTATTACTGGCTTTTCTTCAGAAACCGTTAGAGAATTAGGTAAACTAACAAATTTTCCTAACTTTTCCTGAATGTTGGGATTAACTGATATTTCTTGCAACTCAGATAACTGATAGACGCGCAAGTAAGCCAGGAAAAGATACTGTTGTTTTTGTAGTATCTCCTTTAATACTTTTGGTGTCCATATTGTTAATTTAGACAAAATATCTAATGGCTTAGTCTCGTCTAAAATTTGGCAAAGTTCACATTTAGCCCAAGCTTTAATTGAAACTGAAGAGTCAGCAGGATAAAGTGCAAATCTCTGCCCAGGACGAATAAACATTTTGGGTAAAGCTGCAATTGTTCGTCCCTGTATTAAAGCTTCAATATCAGGGACGGGTAGACATAGTGCTGTTGGAATTGAAAACTGCTGATTCATTTCTAGTTAGCTATAGATTTAGGTCGATATTATCAGCATTAGCAATAGGCTGAGGAATACTAATAGGTAATCCATCATCAGTTAAATTAGTAGGTTCTTGCCCAGAAGGATCGCTGAGTATTTCTCGAATCAAAGGATTATTTATTGCTAGTTTTTCTTGACCGATAAAATCAAATATCTGTTGATCTGTGAGTTCGTAACTCTCACTGTTATACCAAACAAAGTAGATAGCTAAAAGAGGTTTAATGTCTTGGCTTTGCAAGCCTACCCATTCTCCACCCTTTTCTTGTAAGAGTATTCTTAGACGTTCTCTAGCTAATTTTGCACCTGAATTAATTTTCTTTGATCGCACCAAGCAACCGCGAGTTATATTAAATTTTCTGTAATCAGTTAGCCGCTTTAATGCAGCACCTATAAACTGACCATCTTGCTGAACTACGCTTACTCCAATCCTCACTTTTCCCTTACTGCCGATAATTTTAAAATCGATAAAGCGTTGGTCTGCCGTACTAACTTGAATTTCTTCAATTTCTTCAATTTTAACTCCTTCTACAGTTTCACCAGTTAAGGTAGTGAAAGCCAGCCAAAGGGCATCAGCAATTGTTGCTTTTTCTTCCATTAATGAATCAATAGAAGCCTCAACTTGTACTAATTCATTATCAAAATACGGTTTAACTGGATGTGCTGGTGGTGTAGGCGGTATTACAGGTAATGGTGTAGGCGGTAATCTTTTCCCACCTGGAGGTAAAGGAGGTACAAAATTCTCTGCACACCATTTTAAAACTGACCTTACAGTAGGTCTACTCTTACCAAGTTCTCTGAGTTTAGTTTCATCAAATGGATAGAGAGGATGAGGCGGGATTTGTTGATGTTCCTCATAAAAATCTTGTAACCATTGACTAACTAGAGCAACGATATCATCAGAATTGAGATACTTTAATGCAATTGGTTGCCTCTCAACTTGTTCACTTGCTAATCTATCTATAACTGCTTCCGCTTCTGGTAAAGCCTTAATTTGGTCTTCCCAGGTACGAGGATACATTGCTAACAATAAAACACCTTGTTTTAGACTGTTATATAAATCCTTAACTAAATTTGCAATAACTTGTGCTGCTAAAAATCCATTATCAGCAGCATCGGCTATATCTAATTCGTCAAAACAAATCACTGGAACTCGATAATTACTAGTGATATCTAGAATTTGACGAACAGTGCTTAATGCTTCAGCTTCTCTATCTTCACTTTTAGGATTTGGCAACCCCATTTCTTCAGCTTGTGATTGTGCTAATTCCAAACCAGATAACCAATAGCTTGCATAATTAATATGGGCTGGAGAAAGTGTCCATAAAATTGCTTTCACTATGTAAGGGTTGGTTATTTCAGGCTTGACTTTCAGAACACTTTCTGTCAAATGAACTATCGCCTTACTTGAGTGTTGGCTCAACCAACCTGGATACATATTAATATACTGTTGTGGTGTATATTCCCACTGTTTGGCTTCGTTAATTAAAGCTGCTGCAATTTCCTGCCATTGCATTACTTTTTGACTACCAAAAGCTCTGAGACTAGATGCGACACTTTGCAGAAACAGAGACTTAATTTGATTCAAGTTATCATACTTACTCATATAGATAAATAAGCTACCATCCCCTGTCTGTAATTGGTGGCGAATCCGACTAATAATATGGCTTTTACCTAACCCTTTTTCTGCTGTAATTGTGATACCTACAGTTTCACGTTTGCGTTTACGGACTTTATCAACAGCATCAAAAACTGCATTAGAAGCATGAGCATTAATTGAGGGAACATCAGGAAAACTTTTACCCCATATTTGTTGCGGTCTGACCACAATATGTCCTGCAAAAGGGTTTTGATTTCTAATCAGATCATCAATGGTAGATGTGGTGACAGTCATAGTGTTATGAAGCTAATGTGTGAAGAGTCAAATAAGGTTTAAGGTTTCAGGCGTGTGGCGTAGCAGCGTAATCCATCTAATTCTGTAGCTACCGAATCTTCAATTTTGTCGGGTGCGCTGTCTTCTACACTCCCGCCCTGTAGTTGCAAAATATCGTTAGCTTGCGTTTCCAGCAGCCAATCATTAAACTCTGTACGACTCACGCGATCGCCAATTCCTCTTCTAATGCGATAAATTGGCACTAGATTATTAAAGTTGTACTCATAGTTCAGCTTGTCGTAGACTTCCAACGCCACAGATTTAAACTCGTCGTAAGAAGCGATCGCACCTTTCCCATTAACCAGTACATCTGCACCAGTCACCGCAACATCAATCTGACTAATCCACTTCACCAACGCATTCGCCGCCCAAGTACCGACAATCGTCCCTTCAAACTTAAAATCGCTACTTCTCAAACCCTCACCCAATACCTCTAAACCCTTGCCAGATGTCAGAGAATATCCCTTTTTGGAGATTGCGATCGCACCCTCTTTCTGTAATTCCTCGAATATGCCCTGATAATCTGCTACCTTCTGGCTTTTCAATACAATTCGCTTTGTAAGCTGACCTTTCTTAACTTCCTGCTGCGTTCCTCCCAAATCCCACAAAGCTAAAAGAAGACGAGTGCTAGTATTTTTTGATGTCATATTGAGTGTACTTTTTGACAAAAAGTATCATAGTAACTGTATCTTTCTAAATTATTTACACAGAAAAAATAACCGAGAAATTGCTGAATATTTCGGCGTTTCAGCTAAATAGACTCATCAAAAATCAAACTGCAACCCCTAATTAATCCGTGAGATACCACGCCCACTAATCGAGTATGGTTTGAATTAGTCCGAAATCATAAAATTTTTTCCCACTCGTAAGAGCAAGGTCTTTACCAAAAAACTCTTTATCAATGACCAATGACTAATATATTTCCTTGGGATGAATGCAGTTTCTCTCAAAGGCAGGATGGAATACTTGAGAAAATCCACGATCATGATAGAGAAACGCTCTAGCTGTGCAGTTGTAAATTAAGTGGTATGTGTTTTTTCAATTCCCCGCGAAACAACAGGAATTCCAACTTTGTTTTTGCAACAGCAGGGCTTTTAGCAAATACAGGTGAGAACGAAAACCAATGAACACAATATATAAAGAACGTAAAATAGTTTCGCGTCTATTTGCAGTGATGCTTTCAGCATTGCTAATGGTGCCCTTGCTGAGTAGCTGTGGAGGCGGTTCCAGAAACGCTTCAGTTCCACCACCAGTGGATGATACCGTCAGTAGAACAGTAAGCGATCGCACCAACCAACCCGAAGCGAAGAAGGGCTTGTCTACAGGGCAAAAAGTTGCTATTTTGGCAGGAGCAGCTGGACTTTATTACCTCTACAACCAGCATAAAAATGCTTCCCAAGAAGGAGCGCAAGGTAAATACTATCTTTCCAAGAATGGTCGTGTATACTACCGTGACGCTGAACATCGCGCTCACTGGGTAACGCCACCATCAGAAGGAATTCGCGTACCAGAATCAGAAGCACAAAAGTATCGGGAATTCCAAGGCTATAACCGGAGTGCCACGGGTCGCGATCTCACTGGTATAACTTCATCCGCAGCACCAGCACTCTAGATCGGCGAGGCGTGTGTAAATAAGAAAGCGGGTTTCCCAGAGGATAACGCCGATCGCGCCCGTCGGAAACACGAACTTAAATCAGGAGACAGATTATGGTAAATGAATTTTTCCAAAAGGCGAAAGACTTACTTTTGGGGTCGAACAGCGATCAAGCTGAAGAAGATGCCAAATTGCGCGATGGGCAACGCCCCGCCGGAGGCGATCGCAATGTACGTCCAGCCAGCGAAGATCCTTATGGCGATCCCGCAGATCCCGCATCTTACGGCAACGTTACCCCAGCCAGTCAAGACCCCTACGGCGACCCCGCAGATATCGCGTCTTACGGCAACGTTCGCCCCGCTAGCGAAGACCCTTACGGCGACCCCGCAGACACAGGGGAGTTTGGTGATGTCCGTCCAGCCAGCGAAGACCCCTACGGCGATCCCGCAGATCAGGATTCTCGCCGCTAACGCCAAACCAATCTGGTGATATTGGTTTTCATAGGGTAATGAATTTTGGAATAATAAGGAAGGCAGTGGGATTTGAACCTACTGCCTTTTATTTTTGCTGCTATTTCTAAAAATAATGAGTTATATCATGTCCGCTTGATTACTTACTAAATTCCAAGAACCCATTAGTGTCAACTTAAGCTCAAATGCTTATCCCACAGACGTTTTACCCCCCTTAATCCCCCCTTGTAAAGGGGGGAAAAAGAAATCAGGTTCCCTCCCCTTTACAAGGGGAGGGTTAGGGTGGGGTAACGTAGTGAGTAATACTAAGCAAGAGAATTGAATATCACGTCTTGACAAGGGTTTCACGTTAAGTTGATACCAATGGCGAGACACCCACCCCACAAGAAGTAATTGAGGATTTTTTATGTGGAAGTCCCTTATTTAAACTCTTCGAGTTGATCCACACGTAACCAAATATTAGGTGTTGGCACTTTCCCAAACTTAATCAGGGCGTAATCACCTTTGATATCTACAATTTCGCCCTTGGTTTCAAACAAATAAGAAGGAAAGCGAGGATCACTGGCTTTAGCCTCCAGACTGTTTTCTAATTTTTCGCGCACAGCGCGAACCATATCCCCTTTTTTTACTGCCATGAATTCCTCTCTGAAATTTGTAACGTCTTTCACCTGCATTTTAAAAGAGTTCTGAGTTAGAACTCCTAACTCTTGCAAAGACGGGATTAATCGCGTCTCCTAACTCCCCCCAGCGTTTGACACTGGGAGCAAAAATGACTAGATCGCCCAGCTAACCTGATCCGTTGAATTGCTGTACCACAAACTCGACAGGGTTCACCAGCGCGGTTATAAACCCAGGCTACACCACCATAATTGCCGTTAGTGCCTTTAACATTTAAGAAATTACTAAATGTCGTACCCCCAGCCTCAATACTGGTTTCTAACACTTGAATGATGGCGGTTCGCAAAGGCTTAATTTGCTTTAGCTGCAAATCTATACACAAGGTTTCAGGTAAAATCCCACTCTTAAATAATGCCTCATCAGCATAGATGTTACCTAATCCTGCCACCACCGATTGATCCAGTAGCGCAGTCTTAATCGGACGGCGGCGGTTTTGGAGTTTGCTTGCGAGATATTCAACAGTAAATTCTGGTGAAAATGGGTCTACTGCCAATTTTGCCAAACCAGTGATAATACTTTCTACAGCAACACCAGGCGGAACCCACCATATTTTACCGAAGGTACGCTGATCGACAAAACGTAATTCCTGCTGATCCCCAAAGAATAATCTAACCCGCGTGTGCTTGTGTAATGGTTCATCTCGATGTAACCACAGTAGTTGACCGGTCATTCGCAGATGAACCCCTAGCCAGCCGGAAGATGAGGAGAGTTCGGCGAGGAGATATTTACCGCGACGATGCCAAGTAGCGATGGCATTTTTTTCAATTCCATTAATAAACTCACCAACAGAAAACGGGTAGGCGATGGTGCGATCGAGCAACACATCTCCACCCGTGATTTCTTGGTTGAGGGTCAATTGATTTAGACCCCTTCGGACTGTTTCAACTTCAGGCAGTTCAGGCATTCAAGCTGAGTTAAGCAGGCAATTGTGATTTATTTGAGCGATCGAGGAAGAAGAGATGGGGTAGTAACTTACATAGCCGTATATAGCTCGTATTACTACCCAAGAGAAACCGTAAATACCCGCAGGGCGGCTCTCACAGATTAGGGTAGGCTAGGATGAAGAATGAATGAACTGAAAATTTCAGATTTCATACTTCAGACTTAAGACTACCCTTCATCATCGCATCAAACAACCCCTTTATAGCGTTGCTGCTATTTTTTAGGTGGTTTAGCCTTTGGTGCTTCAACCTCGACTAATTCATCCTGAGCAAAGTTGTTGGTATTGATACCAGAGTAATTGACCTTTTCAAAGCGGACAATTACAGGGTATTTGATGCCGCTTTGGTCAATGGAAGCCACAGTTCCTAAATCCTGAAACCAGTAGGATTCAGGGCGGAGAATACGTACTTTAGAACCACGTTGAACCATGATTATTTTCCCTTTTAGTTATCAATCGCCAATCTAGAGGGCTAATTGATTTCACTCTACATCCTCAAGGTCGCAGCAGGAGTATTTGTTAAGTTATTTGTCTGAATTGGGGGCTGGGGATTGGGGATTGGGGATTGAATATTAGTTATTCTTTCTTCCTTCTCTCCCCTCATCTCCCCGATCACATAGCACATCTAAAATTGCAAAAGGTATCATACCCTACTTGACAAGGTAGACGTTATAGTGTACTTTCATTCGCAAAGAGCTATTTTGTAAAAGCTTATGTTTTAGTTAAGACAAACACACTTCCCTCGTTACCTCTGCTGATCCGTAGGTCGTTATCTATATAAGTGATATCTAACCAGCCTTGCTGTTTGTCACTTTTTATAGCAACATCAATTCCGGGAAATTTTCTACCTTCTTCAATTTGTTGGATAAAAGTTACCGGAGAATTGTATTCTATTAAACGTTGTAAGCCGATAATAGAACGCTCAAATTTCACTTGGACACGCCGACCTGAAACAGGCTCAAATTTAGCAGCAACGCTGACTAATCCTTCTAAATAAGGTAAGCCATAAATCTCAGCTATGTTGTAAACACTGGTAGTCTCTACCCGGATACACTGATAGATTTGACCCAGTTTACATAAAGGTAGATGATCTAAGTTTAAAAGAGCTTTGCTAGTGGTGTATAGTAATCGCCAATTGCCATCTAGCAAATTACTAGCTTCCACCGGACGGGGTGTAGGATTAAAGTCTTCTAAAGTAGCGATCGCTGCTAAGATAGCCTGTTTCTGTGCTTCGGTCGCTAGTAGACCGCGATTTGTACCAGCGATCGCATCGATAAGAGCCGCTTTTCCCATCATCGCCTGTCACCTCTAAAATCACTCACTTTCCATCAGCATAAACAAGATATTAATGACATATATGTAGAGCCATAAAAATTACTAAGAATCGCTTGGACTAAGCCTTATGCTTATTAAATAAAAAAATTTCTATCTGAATGCGGATTTATTAACCAAAGGGTTGAAAAGATAACTAAATTAATCCGTGCCAAGTGATAGACTCTAAATGTCAACTTACGTCAACCTTTTCTTGTCCTCACTCGATATGTTGAACTCTCCATTACGTGAAGAACCCCGTAACCAGCGAGCCGATGTCATCCCCCTAAAGCCAGAGTCTTCTTTGTTGGACTGGTTACAAAATAATGGTCGCATCATTGCGCGTGACGTTCACGAACCGGATTTTCAAGCTGACGAAGAAGGAATAGACTCTCTAATGGGTGTAGAAGATGGAATTGGCTACGACCTCGATGATGATGATGACGATATAGGAATCGCTGAAGATTAGCCTTTTGAGGCTAGGGACTTGGTAGTATCCCTAGTTAATAGTATTCAATTTTACAAGTGTGGAGTGAAGGGAAACTTTTGTGGACGCTAAATTATCTCCTGAGCAAGGATTAAATATTTCTGGAATCGCTCTCGCCTCTTTATTAGCCATAGGGCTAGGTACAACAGCATTTTTCTTGGATTCGATGGCCAATCGGCTCCCCTGGCAAAGCGTGTCGCTAACTCTGCCACTGCTGTTGTGTGCGGTGGGTTCAGCTGTGGTGGGCTATTGGGTAATACCTTTACTTCAAGCACTTAAAACTGGGCAAATAATTCGCGAAGATGGGCCCCAAGCTCATCTCAAAAAGGCAGGCACTCCCACAATGGGCGGTATATTTTTTATACCTGTATCTGTGCTGCTTGCCTGTATATTGTCTAACTTTTCTCAACAGGTAGTTGCAGTTTCGGCTTTGACAATCAGCTATGGATTGATTGGCTGGCTTGACGATTGGCAAATTCTGCGCCGGAAATCAAATAAAGGTATATCTCCCCGGACAAAACTAGCTTTGCAGGTGAGTTTTGCGGCTGTGTTTTGTCTATGGCTGATGTTTAATCAACCTTCTAATATTACAAATATTGCTTTGCCTTGGGTCGGCTTCACACTACCATTAGGATTTCTATTTTGGCCTTTAGCTGGTTTTGTGCTAGTTGCAGAAAGTAATGCGACTAATTTAACAGATGGTATTGATGGCTTGGCAGCAGGAACAGTTGCGATCGCACTTTTAGCATTAGGTGCTTTAGTCGCCCCAACAGCACCAGGATTGATGGTTTTCTGTGCTGCTTTAAGTGGTGGGTGCTTAGGTTTCTTAGCCCATAATCGCAACCCAGCCCGCGTTTTCATGGGTGATACTGGTTCCCTAGCACTGGGAGGAGCTTTAGCTGCTGTAGCATTATTAACAAACACCTTAGTAGGTCTGTTTATTCTCAGTGGTATTTTCTTCGTAGAAACCCTTTCGGTAATGGCACAGGTAAGTTATTACAAAGCCACGAAAGGCCCCGATGGCAAAGGTAAACGTCTCTTTAAAATGGCACCTTTACATCATCATTTAGAACTTACTGGCTGGTCTGAATTGCAAGTAGTTGGAGTATTTTATATAATCGCTGCTATCTTGGCTACCATCTGTTTAGCGTAGGTACAGCCCGCCGCAGACCTCGCTCCATTCTGAATGTTTTAAAAACTGCTTGAATATTAAAAAACAACTCCCAAATCTTCAGGGAGTTGTTTTTTTGGTAGGAGGAAAAAATGCCGAAATTAATTATAGGTATTTACATACTCCCTAACCCGATTCTTCCCTGTTCGCTTTGCCTCAAGCATCGCTTGATTTGCCCGATTCAGAAAATCATTAACCGTAATCCCTGGTTCTGATACAGCTATTCCAAAAGAAGCAGTGATGCCTTCGAGGATCTGATCACTGTCCTTCAATTGCATTTGTTCAACATCTAGTCTTAATTGTTCTACCCGCTTCCTAAGCGTTTCCAGTGTTATATTAGGCATCACAACCACAAATTCTTCACCACCCCATCTGCAAGCAATGTCAAAGGAACGAATAGATTTTAACAGTAACTTTGCTAATCCCTGGAGAACAATGTTGGCAGTCAAGTGCCCATAACGCGAGTTGTAAGATTTAAAGTTATCGATATCAAGGAAAATAATACTAAGAGGTTGTCCCGAACGTTCAGCTTCAGCTAACCTTTGTTCCGTTATACTCTGCATATAACTTTGATTGAATAGTTGGGTCATCCCATCCCGCAAGTTATCATGGGTTAGACGTTGTTTTATCGATAAATTATTCAGTGCAATACCTAAAGTTCTAGCAATAATCTCAATAATTTGTTGATCTTCTGGACTGATTTCTTCAAGCGCATCGATGTGTAAGATCCCAACTACTTCGCCTTGTGCAAACAATGGAACACACAAATGTGTCCCGCTAACTGGCTGTATTAAGTGACTGCACATCAGTCCTGAATTACGAGGCGATAAAAGATTTAATTTTCCTCTCCGCAATGCCCAACAATCAGATAGTGAAAATATTTCTTTACTGCTTCTTTCACCTCCCCAAAAACTATTCATCTGAACATAATTTTTGGAATTGGAAATGATATAGATAGAACCACTGATATTCGGAAATAGCTTGGAACAAGTTAAAGCAACTACTTTATATACCTCATTTTCAGACTCGCAAGAATAAAGCATATCCGCCATATCTGAGAGAGATATAATTTCTCGTTTTTTTGCCTCTAATTCCAGTGTTTTTTCTGCTAGCTGCCGATTTAGATCAGTGAGCGATCGCTGTGCTTCTATGGTTTCTGTAATATCGATACTGATCCCACCGATGCGGTTAGCGCCTGTTGCATAATCGCTAAACGGAAACTTAAATGATAGCCAGTAGCACGGCTGATTATTACCACGTATCTTTACCTGTTCAATCAGCTTCAAAGGGCGTACAGTTTTCAAAACGACTTGATCGTTTTCCATTACCCGCCGCCCCTCTTCTGGATCTGGCAAGAATTCGCTATCCGTTTTCCCCAACCATTCTTGTGGATCTACTGAAAATCTAGACTGTATTTCCTGGTTGTAGTAAAGCACTCTAGATTGGTCATCTTTGATATAGGCTCCAAACGGCCCCTGATCTAGAAATAGCTGTTGCATCTGCTGGCTGCGTTGAAGTTCGCGGGTATCTTCTTGAGATTTAGCGATCGCCTTTACAACTAGATAAGCGGTTGGTATCAGGTAGAGTAAGGCAGACAAAGAAATAAATGCCATTACATCTAGCACGCCTAAGTGTAGCAGCGATACTGGCATATACGGCTCAAATATCGCCAGTAAATGATGAAATCCGCAAAATAGCACGAATCCACCTGATAATAAAAAGGCTAGCCAAAACTTAGAAGGGATAGTTGCCTTAGTTTTAGCAAAGAAAACCCCTATGACTGTGGGGATGCCAAAGTATGAAAATGCAGTGATGCCGTGAGCAATTATGCAATTCCAGTAAATAGGCTCCATGCTGATCTGATATTAAAATTTCATTCGCTTCACTATAATTCTGGGTAGCCTCAAGATGTAACGATAGAAAGGATGATTTCAGTGCCTCATGCCTCAGTTTTACAAAAGTTATCATGGTAACTTTCTAAACGGCTGCTCATGTTATCCCCTTACCAACCTGACTTACCAAGTGAGTGAGTTCGGGTAAAATGAGTTTTTCCATCGCCAGGCGTACAGCATTACTGGAACCAGGAAGCGAGAAAATTAATTTATCTTGATAAACACCAGCAACAGCGCGAGAAGCGATCGCCCGCGAACCAATTTCTTGATAACTTAAAAAACGAAATAACTCACCAAATCCCGGCAAAGTCTTCTCCAGTAGCTTCTCAATGGCATCATAAGTGGTATCTCTTGGTGCAATACCTGTACCACCATTGAAAATTACAGCATCTAAATTTGCACTTTTACCCAGATTTTCTATCTGCCCTTGAATTTGTGTTGGTTCATCTTTGATAATCGTGTAGCCTCCCACAGTATGGTTAGCACCAAGAAGTAACTGCTGAATTAGCTGGCCACTTTTGTCCGTTTCAAAAGTGCGTGTATCGCTAACAGTAACCACAGCACAAGTTACCGTAATTATCGGCGAGTCTGGGTGAGGTTGTGGCGTCATAAGTCAGTCCTGAACGTTTGATTGTGGATATTGGGCATGGGGAATGGCGCATTGGGTATGACAATAATTACCGATGCCCAATGCCCAATGCCCTATACCCTATGCCTCATTTTTGCTCAGTCCCAGATCGTTTTCTTCAGCATATCGCTCCATGAAGCGTATAAAGCGATCCCATTCTTGAACAGATTTCATCACGTAAAGTGCTTCTAATTCTTCCGGTTTCCCGTTGACAAATTTAGCTTTGACTTCGCGGGTAATTATCTCTCCTTCTTCGTCAATCAAGTACATCCCGGTAATATCTTCGGTGCTACCTTGATCTAAAATCTTTGGATTCGTAAAAATAAATGTTGCTGTACCACTATCGCCACTGCGCGATCGCGTCAAGCGCACATCTGGAGTTACTTCTTCGTCAAGACCTCTAGAAAACTGGATTTTCGCCATGATAAATGAATTTAAATTTTGGTGATGGTTAATTTAATATTCTCTCATCAATTAGAACACCACGGTCTAGAAGCTATTGTTATTCCTCTTTGAGTGTATATACTTAGGCTAGTTATTTTTCCAGTAACAAAGTTACGGGGCCATCATTTTCAATTGTCACTTGCATCATTGCACCAAATTGACCTGTTTCCACCTGCAAACTGCTAGCTCTTAATTTGCTAACAAAACGATTATACAAATCTTCTGCTGATTGGGGAGCCGCTGAACGGTCAAAAGAAGGACGACGACCTTTGTGGCAGTCACCATAAAGCGTAAACTGACTAACTACCAACAAATCACCGCCAATTTCTTGTACAGATTTTTGCCAACGGTAATCTTTTTCCTCGTCAGTAAATAGCCGCAATTCTAAGCACTTTCGCACCATCCAGTCGATTTCAGCATCAGTGTCGGTATTGGCAATACCTACAAGTAAATTTAGCCCCCGCCCAATTTTGCCGATAATTTCACGATTAACTGTAACTTGAGATGATTTAACTCGCTGGATAACAACACGCATTTTAATCAGAACGCTTAAAATTGATGGCAGAGTCATTAAGAATGCATTCCCAGGTTCCACCTGGGAACGAGTAGTAAGTAGGTAAACTTCTCACTCCTAACTTTTATTTGCCAAAGCCTTTACCGCGAGAGGTTGAAGGTAGACAAATACAGTTTTCGAGTTGACTGATTAAAGCCTCACGATCTAAATTTTGACCAATCAGCACTAACTGATTTTTCAATTTACCTTGCCATTCATCATCATCCAAAGTGAAGCGTTTACCGCAAAGGTGGAAAATATGACGCTTCGGACTTTCATCAAACCACATAATACCCTTGGCTCGGAAAATATTTGAGGGTAGCTG
The DNA here is from genome assembly GCF_036916985.1 of Nostoc sp. Lineage (GTDB taxonomy): Bacteria > Cyanobacteriota > Cyanobacteriia > Cyanobacteriales > Nostocaceae > Nostoc. The sequence continues at coordinate 158,970 of NZ_JBALFD010000027.1, read as the reverse complement.
GTTATCTAAGAAATACTGAAACTTCCTAATAGAAAAAGGCTTGTCACTTTGGAAAGAGATGGAGGTAAAACCATCATTTTCTAAATGGTCAGAATGATGGTGATGATCGTGGTGATCGTGATCATGGTCATGATGATCGTGACCGCATGTTGAGTGATCGTGGTCGTGATGGTCATGATCGTGATGGTCGTGTTCATCCACCACTGTGTCAAAATATTTATCAGACTCAAACAGACCAACACTCAGAATTAAAGGAAGTGGAACTTGCGATCGCGTTGCGCGAATGATTCTCGCTCCTTCCTTAACTTCGTTAATTTTTCTTTCTAACTCCTTCAAAGTGGCTTCATCAACTAAATCAGCCTTGTTCAGCACAATCACATCACCATAAGCAATCTGGCTGTACGCTGCCTCGGAGTTAAATAAATCTAGGCTGTAATTCGCCGCGTCTACCACGGTAATAATCGAATCCAAACGGGTTAAATCTCGTAATTCTGTGCCCAGAAATGTTAAAGCGACTGGGAGCGGATCTGCCAATCCAGTTGTTTCCACTACGAGATAATCTAGATTTTCTTGGCGTTCTAAAACTTTGTAAACTGCATCTACTAAATCATTATTAATAGTACAGCAGATACAACCATTATTTAGTTCTACCATGTTCTCACCAGTGGAAACAATTAGCTCGTTGTCGATGCCAATTTCGCCAAATTCATTCACGAGAACAGCGGTTTTTAAACCCTGTTGGTTGTTGAGGATATGATTAAGTAAAGTCGTCTTACCACTACCGAGGAAGCCCGTAATAATTGTTACTGGCATCCCTTGTTTAGGCGTATCCATTGCGGAAGATTCGGGTGTAACTGCTGATTGCATAGCGCTGTTATCAAATAGTCAAAAAATAGTAATGTAGCGGAAATAGTCCAGAAAACACTAGCATAGGGATGCTGGACTGTCATCCCAGCTGCCTTACCCTATTATTACGTATCTCCTTATTTCAGCATTACTCTGTTATGACCCTAACTCTTTACAATACCCTCACCCGTCGTCAAGAACCGTTTGAAACAGTCGAACCAGGCAAGGTTAAGATGTATTACTGCGGCGTGACGGTGTACGACTACTGTCATTTGGGTCATGCTAGAGCTTGCATCGTTTGGGATGTAGTGCGCCGATACCTCCAGTTTATCGGTTATGAAGTCCGATATATCCAAAATTTTACTGATATTGATGACAAGATTCTCAATCGAGCTTGTGTTGAACATTCATCAATGGAAGCTGTAGCCGATCGCTTCATCAAAGCATATTTTGAGGATATGGCGCGGCTGGGAATCAAGGAAGCTGATGAATATCCCCGCGCTACCCACACAATGAATGGCATTCAGCGGTTAATTCATGAATTGGAAAATAAAGGTTTTGCCTACCCTGCTGATGGCGATGTGTATTATGCAGTACGAAAGTTTTCTGAGTATGGCAAGCTTTCGGGACGCAAGTTAGAAGATATGCAGGCGGGGAAAAGCGAACGCGTCAACGTCGAAGATCCAGAATATCAGAAAAAGAAAGATCCCTTTGATTTTGCTTTGTGGAAAGCAGCAAAACCGGGAGAACCTGCTTGGGAATCAGCTTGGGGCGCAGGTCGTCCGGGGTGGCATATAGAATGCTCGGCAATGGTGCGCGATCGCCTGGGTGATACCATAGATATTCATGCTGGTGGTGCTGACTTAATTTTTCCCCACCACGAAAACGAAATTGCCCAATCTGAGGCTGTCACTGGAAAACCTTTAGCGCGTTACTGGTTACATAACGGTATGGTGAAGGTAGATGGTGAAAAAATGTCCAAATCTTTGGGCAACTTTACCACTATTCGAGAATTACTGGATCGAGGCGTTGACCCGATGGCGGTACGCTTGTTCGTGTTAACCGCTCAATATCGTACACCGATAGATTTTACCGACGAAGCGATCGTCGCAGCAACCAATGGCTGGCACACCATTAAAGAAGGTTTACTCTTCGGCTACCAATACGGCAAAAAACTAGGTTGGGATTTAGGGACTGGGGACTGGGTATTGGGTACTGGGAATATCCCAATACCCAGTACCCAATACCCAGTAACCAATCCCTATGTTGAACGCTTCCAAGAAAGTGTAAATAACGACTTTAATTTTCCCGGTGGATTAACAGTATTGTTTGAATTAGCTAAAGAATTGCGCCGTGAGGGAAATATTCTTGTGCATGAAGGGAAAACCGAAACGTCAGCAGAGGAGTTACACCAGCAATGGCAAACACTCGTCACATTAGCTGGAGTCTTAGGTTTAGAAGCCGAGATAGAAACCGAAACTCACACGAGTAATGGTTTAAGCGATGCGGAAATTGAGGCGAAAATTCAGCAAAGGCAAGAAGCACGTCAAGCCAAAAATTTTGCCGAAAGCGATCGCATTCGTGACGAACTTCAAGCACAAGGTATTACGCTAATTGATAGCCGTGATAGCACGCGCTGGCATCGTAATTAGAGAAGACTGAGGACTGGGTACTAGAGACTAGGAATTGAATTCTTCCCAATCCCCAATCCCCAATCCCCAATCCCCAATCCCCAATCCCCAATCCCCAATTCCTTAAATTATGTGGTCTGAACTTAAAAAAGCGATCGCTAGTTTCGATATACCCGCTGATTGGATTGGTATTAGAGCCGTAAAGGAAACTTCTACTACCCGTTTCGTCCGTGACGCCTTACCCCAACTAAACGGCAAATCCTTCACTGCTGGAGCCATGCTGGAAGTTTTGGTTAATGGCAGTCTGGGTTATGCAGCTACTAACTCTCTGGAACTATCTTCCCTGCAAGCGGCTGCTCAAACAGCCTATAAACAGGCACTAGCAGCTAGTGAATGGTGGATACATCCCTTCCGTGAAAGTGAGCGTCCGAAAGTCGTTGGTGAATATAAATCGCCATTTCTTGAACCATTAGATGCTCTGAGTCCGGGAGAAATCAACGATTTACTAATTCGGATTTGCCAAACGCTCAAAGTTGACGACAAGATTGTGCAAACCATAGCCAGTGCCAGCACCACCGAAAGAGAATCTTGGTTTGTCAGCAGCAATGGCTCAGAAGTTTATCAAAAAATACTATCTATAGGCACTAATTACGGAGCCACTGCCCAAGATGGAGCAATTGTACAGCAGCGCAGCAATAACGGCTCCCAAGCAAACTGCTACCAAGGTGGACTCGAACTATTAAAACAAGAAAATTTATGGCATCGGGTGCGGCAAATTGGCGAACAAGCAGTAGAACTTTTGACAGCAGAAGAATGCCCAACCACCCGTACAAATTTAGTTTTAGCCCCAGATCAAATGATGCTGCAAATTCATGAAAGTGTCGGGCATCCCCTAGAAATTGACCGAATTTTGGGAGATGAGCGTAACTATGCTGGAGGCAGCTTCGTTAATAAAAGCGATTTTGGCAACCTAGCTTATGGTTCGCCCCTGATGAACATTACTTTTGATCCCACCGTGGCTGGTGAATTTGCTAGCTATGGCTTTGATGATACGGGTGCTGTCGCAACGCGGGAGTACTTGGTTAAAGAAGGTGTACTGCAACGGGGTTTAGGCAGTCTGGAGAGTCAAGCAAGAGCTGGTGTAGCAGGAGTTGCCTGTGCCCGTGCTTCCTCATGGAATCGACCTGCGATCGATCGCATGGGTAACTTGAATTTAGAGCCTCTCAATGCTACTTTTGAAGACATTATTGGCGGGATAGAACACGGCGTTTATATGGAATCTAACCGTTCTTGGTCAATTGACGATCGCCGCTACAAATTCCAATTTGGTTGCGAGTACGCTAAATTAATTGAAAACGGTAAACTTACCAAAACCCTCCGTAATCCTAACTATCGCGCCACAACACCAGAGTTTTGGCATAGTTTAATTAAAGTTGGAGATGCCACAAACTGGCAAATGTATGGTACTCCTTATTGTGGTAAAGGAGAACCAAATCAGGCCATTTGGGTAGGACATGGTTCACCTGTCTGTGTATTTGCTAACGTCGAAGTTTTTGGTGGAGGAACTTAGATAATTCGTAATTCGTAATTGCGTCATCCCATCTACCTATTCCCTATTAATATTTAATATCCATGAAAATTGAGGAATTATCTGCATTAGAAGTCAGCTTTAATCGACTGATTGAAAGTTTGCTGATCAAAAAAGCAGAAGATGAACAATTTACTGTGAGACTCAGCAGTGAAATAAGTCAATTTACTCGTTTTAATCATGCGAAAGTGCGACAAACTGGTTGTGTTGCAGATGGTTGGATCGAACTGACTTTGATGAAAGAGCAGCGCAATAGTGTTCGGCAGTTTCCCTTTACTGGAAATTGGGAGGTAGACTGGCAGTTAGCATATACCGCTTTGCAGGAATTACGCGACGAACTTATTCTACTACCCATCGATCCATATCTAGTTTTGCCATCAGGAAATAATACCAGTCGAGAAATAAATTCTGGGAATTTATTGGTGGCTGAGGCAGTAGTGTCAACTGTGCTAGAACTAGTTGCTGAATTAGATTTTACCGGGATATATGCAGGGGGAGTGGTAATTAAAGCTTATGGTGATTCTAGCGGTCAAAAACACTGGTTTGCGACTGATTCTTTTACCTTAGATTATTCTCTATTTTCCACCTCTGGACAAGCCGTTAAAGGCACGTTTGCCGGGAGTGATTGGGATGAATCTGCTTATATCGCCAAAATTAGCGAAGCGAAAAAACAACTAGAATTGCTTGCCCGTCCAGTTAAAGAATTGCCACGGGGACAGTACAAAACTTACTTTGCACCTGCTGCTGTTGCAGATTTATTATTAATGCTTTCTTGGGGATCTGTGAGCGAAGCTGATATTCAGCAAGGAAACAGTTCTTTAGCTGCTCTATGGCGTAAAGAAAAACAGCTTTCCACTGCATTTAATTTGAAAGAAAACTTTCAACGGGGATTAGTACCACGCTTTAATGAGTTGGGAGAAATAGCAGCACCGGAGTTATCTGTAATAGAAAAAGGATATTTAGTAAATACTTTAGTGAATTCTCGGACTGCTAAGGAATATCAAAAAATTGCCAATGGCGCTAATGGTTCGGAGACTTTACGAGCGCCAGAAGTGAGTCCAGGAAATTTAGTATTTGAGCAGATTCTTCCGAGTTTAGATACAGGATTATATGTATCTAATTTGCATTACTTGAATTGGAGCGATCGCCACACTGGTAGAATCACAGGTATGACCCGTTATGCTTGTTTTTGGGTAGAAAATGGAGAAATTATCGCACCCATTGAAAACTTGCGTTTTGATGAAAGTCTTTATCGCTTCTGGGGAGAAAACTTAGTCGATTTGACTACTTTTCAAGAATTCATTCCCGAAGTAGGAACTTATGAAAGTCGCCAACTGGGAGGTAGTTTGGTTCCCGGTATGTTGGTGGAAGATTTTACATATACTTTGTAATTAGGTGTTGAATTGTAGTTTTGATGAATTTTAAATATAAATATAGCAATCATATTTGATTTGTGAGAATTGCAAGCCCCAAATCCCTGACTTCTCAAATAAGTCGGGGATTTGTTTGATCGCAAATGCTAAAATCATCCACCTCTACAAACTGCATTAATTACAAGCCAAAATTTTAAATCTATTAAGCTAAAAAACATCTAATTTGCATAATTGAATTCAACATAACTCCTGTGGAGTGGGCAATATGAGCGCCCAGCTTATGCAATTTAAATATGGAACAGCTTCCCAAAAATTCTTCATTCACGAGGATTTTTGGGTTAGGCAGTAGCGAAACCCAACCGATAATTTTTCCCCATTTCTTGTTAAAACCTCTATCTTTTTTTGCTAGGAGGTGAATTACGCTGGGTGAGGTTATCAATTTGTAGTTGTTGCCGTCCGTTGGTGACAATTCGCAACATCTCTTTGAGATCCTGCTCAATATTTCCCAAAAGTCCATCGGCATATTGATCGGCACCATCTTCAATTTCTTGAGCCTGAGCGATCGCAGTTTGTCGCATCATCTCTAACTCTTGCTGACAAGCATACCGCTTACGTTCAATCTCAGCGAGGGTTTCTTGCATTATTCCCTCACATTCTTGTTGCACTTGTCGCCGCAGTTGTTCAGCTTCTTGTTCTGCTTGGTGAATAATATCGCTTTCAGCTAAAATTTGCGCTCTTTTTGCTTGTGCAGCCTCAACAACCTGCTGTCCATACTCTTCCGCTTCCAGCAAAATTTCGTCCTTTTGCTCAAGAACTGCTGCTGCTTCTTGAAAAAGCGATGGTAAAGCCACCCGGATGTAATCAAGCTGATCCAGGAACTTTTCTTCATCGATGAGCGTGCGTCCCGTCAGCGGAATCCTAAGACTAGAGAGAACTATTTCCTCTAGGCGGTTGAGTTCTTGTTGAATATCTATGCTTCCCTCTCCACCGAGATATTCTTGAGGGGGGGGATTGCTTCCGTTGAGATTGGGTTCAACATTGGAGATTTCTGATTGTAGCATTGGTATATATCCAGGGCAATGTGTGGGGGAACGAGATGATCGATAGAGCCACCAAACCTTGCAATCTCTTTTACCACACTACTACTTAAAAAACTATATTCATTTGAGGTTGCAAGAAAAACTGTTTCTATTTCGGTAGAAAGAGTTTTATTGGTGTGAGCCATTTGCAGTTCCACTTCAAAATCTGACACAGCCCGTAAACCCCGCAGCAAAACTTGTGCTTGTTGCATTTGAGCATAGTTGACGGTAAGACCATCAAAGCTGTCTACTTCTACATTCGATAAATGTTGTGTAGAATGGCGTATCTGATCTAGCCGTTGCTCCACACTAAAAAGTGGCATCTTGTTGGGGTTCCGCAGTACAGCGACAATCACCCGCTCAAACAGCCGGCTACCGCGCTGGATGAGGTCAAGGTGTCCCAAGGTGATGGGGTCGAAGCTACCAGGATAAATAGCGATCACAATTTTAAATATATCAAAGTTGTTTAGGTGATTATATCGAAACCGTTTTGTGTAACTTACTCAAATCTACCATCTTGCGCTCTGAGTAAGGATGCTAAATTCAATTGTTTTAGTGACACAAGTTATGCTCAACTAGGCGTTAGGAACTAGACTCCTAAATCTAGACTCCTAAATCTGGATACGGGATTTTTACCTACATCCCCACAATATTGTGGAGAATTCAAGGGTAGTTCCAGTATTCGAGATGCAAGAAACTCCGTACTTAGCAAAGTGCGAGGGTAGTTAACGAACTCTTCTAGGTAATTTTTCATGGCACTGGATTTTTCCACCTTGCCTTTGGCATTTCAATTCACCTCACCAGGGCCAATTCTGGTGAAAATAGGGCCACTAAGTATCCGTTGGTATGGCTTGTTGATTGCCACAGCAGTATTAATTGGCGTTATCCTTTCCCAGGAATTGGCAAAGCGCCGTAATGTTAATCCTGAGTTGCTAGGAGATTTGTTTTTTTGGTTGCTGATTGGCGCAATTCCTAGCGCACGACTATATTACGTTTTCTTTGAATGGCCAAAATATGCCCCAACTCCAGAAAAAATCTTTGCAATCTGGGAAGGAGGTATTGCCATTCACGGAGCGATTCTTGGTGGCGTTGTGGCTGCGTTAATCTTTGCCAAAATCAAGCAGGTTTCTTTCTGGCAACTAGCAGATTTAGTAGCACCTTCGCTGATTTTAGGGCAAGCGATCGGACGTTGGGGCAATTTCTTTAATTCTGAAGCTTTTGGCGATCCGACTGATTTACCCTGGAAGCTCTATATTCCACCAGATCGTCGGCCTCTAGACTATGCTAGTTTCGATTATTTTCATCCCACCTTCCTCTACGAATCTCTGTGGGATTTAATGGTGTTTACGCTACTCATAACGTTGTTTTTCCGGTCTTTATCCGGTAAGCCACGCCTGAAGGTAGGCACACTATTTCTAGTTTACTGGCCAGCCTATAGCTTAGGACGCTTATGGATTGAAGGCTTTCGCACTGATAGCTTGATGCTGGGGCCATTAAAAATGGCACAAGTAGTCAGTAGTCTAGGAATTTTATTGGGATTAGTTGGATTAGCTTGGCTTTACTTACTCAAACGCCCTTTGCCCGATGTAGTTCCTACTCTTAAGGGTAATGGGGAGAGTGGGAGATGAGGGGGATGCAAGGGAGCAGGGAGCAAGGGAGAAGAGTTTTTTCCCCTCCGCCCCCTGCCCCTCTGCCTCTTTTTAATGCCCAATGCCCAAAAATAAAAAATGCCCCAGAGTATTCTCTAGGGCTTAACCAGGGTGCATCTACCATTACTATCTACTAGGGAAAGAAGATGAATCCGGAAACATACTGAAGAATTTGCCACAAAAATTTTTTGAGGGATTGCCGTGTGTTCTTTTAAAAGTGAATATACAGAAGACTATAGTGATAAAAAAACACTATATGGTTTAGAACCATCTGTGTATATTGTGGGAGCGGGGCCTGGAGATCCTGATTTATTAACGGTGAAGGCGCAAAAACTACTGGCTGCTGCTGATGTGATTTTATTTGCTGATTCTTTAATACCCGAACAAATTTTAGAACTTTGTCGAGAAGATGCGGAGATCATTAGAACTGCGAATCAGACTTTAGAAGAGATTTTGGCGATTATGATCGATAGAGTGCGATCGCAGCAAAAATCTCTAGTCCGTCTTCATTCTGGCGATCCTAGTCTCTACAGCGCCATCCACGAGCAAATGCACCTCCTCGCAGAGGCAGATATTCCTTTTGAAGTTATACCTGGTATCAGCGCCTTTCAAGCCGCTGCTGCCAAACTAAAAATAGAACTGACTGTACCGGGTTTAGTCCAAACCATCATTTTGACACGCATCAGTGGACGTACAGAAGTCCCCGCCACTGAAGAATTAGCGACTCTTGCAGCACATCAGGCTAGCCTCTGCCTATACCTCAGTGCGCGTCATGTCGAAAATGCCCAAGCTAAATTACTCGAACATTACCCAGCCGAAACCCCCATTGCGATTTGCTTTCGCATTGGCTGGCCTGATGAAAAAATCAGGGTTGTCCCTCTGACTCAAATGGCAGATTGTACTCATAAAGAAAAACTAATTCGCACTACACTTTATATAATCAGCCCAGCACTCTCGACAACAACAGGGCGATCGCGTTTATATCATCCCGAACATAGTCATCTATTTCGCTCATCTCATAACTAAGTGTTGGGCATTGAAAAGAGTCAGAGGGGCGGGGGGCGGAGGGGAAAATTCTTCTCCCTTGCATCCCCCTCATCTCCACACTGCTTCTGCATTTCGATAAACTTAACAATGTCAATAAAATTCAAAATCCCAATTCGGTACTATGCCTTTAATTAAAGTGCAAACTTCTGCATCTGCTCCTGAAAAAGCTGAAATTGAGTCGATGCTTTTAAACCTATCAGCCAAGTTGGCGAAACATTTGGGAAAACCAGAATCTTATGTAATGACTGCTTTTGAACCAGGAATCCCCATGACTTTTGCAGGGAATACTGACCCGGTTTGCTACATAGAAATTAAAAGCATCGGTACAATGAAGCCAGATCAAACCACAGCAATGAGTCAGGACTTTTGCCACCAGATTAACCAAACTCTAGGCGTGCCGAAAAATCGCATTTATATAGAGTTTGCGGATGCTAAGGGGGCAATGTGGGGCTGGAATGGCACAACCTTTGGTTAATTAACCATTTTCTTTGGTCAAGACTAACTTGATCTGGCAGGTGTAGGATAGAGATTCAACACCAACTCGTGATTTTTTATGTCTGCTACGCCTCTTGTATCTCAGGTTGACTCACACAACCCAGAAAAATCAGAATTAATCTCTCCCCTTCTCGGTGCTTCTTTGGCGGAGTTAACTGCTTGGGTTCAGCAGCAGGGACAACCTACTTACAGAGGAAAGCAACTGCATGAATGGATCTATGACAAGGGAGTGCGATCGCTAGCTGATATTTCTGTCTTCCCCAAGCAATGGCGTGCAGAATTAGCAGAAATCCCTATTGGGCGCTCAATTTTACATTACCGCTCTGAGGCCCCCGATGGTACAGTTAAATATCTTTTACGATTAACGGACGGACAAATTATTGAAACTGTTGGTATCCCCACCTTCGCAGAAAGGGGAGAAGGCCCAAAAGCCCGGTTGACAGTTTGCGTCTCTACTCAGGTGGGTTGCCCGATGGCGTGTGATTTCTGCGCTACTGGGAAGGGAGGCTACAAACGCAACCTAGCACGGCACGAAATTATCGATCAGGTGTTGACTGTCCAAGAAGATTTTCAGCAACGGGTTAGCAATGTCGTGTTTATGGGACTTGGTGAACCGTTGTTAAATACTGAGAATGTTCTAGCAGCCCTGAAATCTCTGAATCAAGATGTCGGTATTGGCCAGCGATCGCTTACAGTTTCTACAGTTGGCATTCGCGATCGCATCCGTCAGTTCGCGGAAAATAATTTGCAAATCACTCTGGCTGTGAGTCTCCACGCCCCCAATCAAGCACTACGAGAAAAACTCATCCCCAGCGCCCGCGCTTATCCTCTAGAAGATTTGCTGGCTGAATGTCGGGAATATGTAGAAATCACTGGCCGCCGGGTTACTTTTGAGTACGTTCTTCTCGCTGGTGTTAATGATTTACCAGAACATGCATTAGAACTTTCAAAATGCCTGCGAGGATTCCAAAGTCATGTAAATTTGATTCCTTACAACCCCATTCAAGAAGTAGACTACAAACGCCCCAACCGCGATCGCATTGAAGCATTTGTGAACGTCCTCAAGCAGCAAAATACTGCTGTTAGTGTCCGTTATTCTCGTGGTTTAGAAGCTGATGCTGCTTGTGGGCAATTAAGAGCAAGTAAGAATTAAATCTGTTGCATTCAGTAAATTGAATTACTTTGACCTTACGTATATCTACATATTAGTCGCAATTGCTGCAAGAAGACGGTGGTAGAAATTGTTATATTAAGGTTAAGCGATCGCTCAACCAAACCTATAACAACTAACCGTATGTTGAATCGCTCATTGACGCTTAAACTATGGGTACTAGCAATTGTTCTTGCAAAAGCTTTGCCGATGAATTCTCCTGCTTATGGACAAATAATTCAACCGATTCCTCAGCAACCTGAGTCCTTTCAAGAAAGAATGAGACAACAACAAGAGGAACGAAATCAGCAAACACAAGAGCAATTCAAGGATACATGGCTACAGCTAAACCTTCAAGAACCACAACTACAACAACAACAGAAAATACAACAGCAAGAATTTACACGACAACGGCAAGAACTGATACGCCAGCAACAATTTAGATTACAACAGCAAGAAACAAGACTACAACAGCAAGAATTTACACGACAGCAACAGCTGAGAATACAAGATCAACAACTCAGACAAGATCAACAAATTAGACAACAGCAAGAATTGAGATTACAAGAACAGAGACAACAGCAACAATTCAGACAACAGAAAGACAATCTATGAAGAGTGCTGAGTTCCGAGTGCTGAGATGAAAGACCTCGCCACTTGTGGGCGGGGCTTTTATCATAGTGCAAAAGTACAGAGTATTCAACTTCAAAACTCAGCACTCAGTATGGTAACTGTTCAAAATTTCTGTTGAAGAAGAATTCAGAACCGCCACTAATGTATATAAACCGCTAAATCCTATCCGCCAGGACTCCAATTCATACTAAATTATGACTCAATCAATACGCTTGGGTTGATGCCTACTGGCAACAATTTCGGTTTTTCGAGACGCGATAAATCGCCGTTTCTACAAGTGTTTTGTTGCTCATTCTGAACTGTATTGAATTATGACTCCTGGATTCTGAATTCTGTTTTTATAAATAACTTTAATTATTAAAAATTAGAGAAAACTTTCTCCAATTTTTAATTTTTTTATTAACTAGCGGTGTGCATGAATTCCTGGGGCATAAGCCTCAATAACTTTGCCAGTGAGAGTGCAACTAATCATCAAGTAGTCACAACTTGGGCATTGTGTCCGAGTTAATTGACTATCAGAAATATAATAACGCTCCGCATGGCTACCACAATTTGGGCAGTAAATCTTTTGTACTGTCTGCATTTTAAAAAACCCCTAGTTGTAATTATTTTTTATTTAGTAAAGCCACAAGTTAAACCAAGAAAAATTTTGGTTCGACCCAACTTAACAAATTGCTGCAATATTGGCTGATTATTTTAAACAAAATTTCAGGTTTGAAAAGTTTTTGATATCTTTATCTATTATCCTAAAACTTAAGTGATTTTACTCTCCTACTTTAGATACATAAATTGATTTTTAATTAAATTTTGCTTAGAGATTTACTGATCCCTATGATTAATGCCTTGAGAGAGCCTTGTTTATAGTCATTTAGAACGAATACAAAAAAGCCGTTCTTGTATTCAAAAATTAAAACCCATAAATTACTGTATATTTAGTCACAAAATATCTATCTTAAGATTTAGTTAATATTTGCTGACAAGATTTATGAAATGAAAAAAGAATTCAGGAGTCAGAATCAATACCCTTTGCTGGGAACTTTGGGAATTGCTCAAAGTTCTATGTACTTTTTGTTTTCACCTACTCTCACCTTGAAGAGTAGGTATTTTTACTTTAAGCAGGATGAAAATAATCGTAAATTTCTTGAGCCAAACGCGGTCCAATTCCTGCTACTTCAGCAAGTTGTGTGGTTGTTGCTTGCCGAATATAGTCAACTGAGCGAAAATGTCCTAGTAGCTGCTTTTGTCGATGATGTCCTAAGCCAGGAATTTCATCTAAACGCGATCGCTTCAATTTATCACTACGTTGTTGACGATGGAAACTCACTGCAAACCGATGCGCTTCATCCCGCAGTCGCCGCAATAACTGTACCCCCGGTTGTTCTGCATCAGTTGTCAAGGGTTTAGATTCTCCCGGTAAAAAAATCTCTTCTCGCTGCTTTGCTAAACTCACAACTCGCAAGTCTTCTAATAAATTCATCTCTTGCAAAACGGCGACAACCGATGATAACTGACCTTTACCACCATCGATCATGATTAAATCCGGCCAGTCAGGATTACCCAAACGCGCTAATTGCTGATCTTCGGCATATTTACGGAACCGCCGTTGGATAACTTCAGCCAGACTAGCAAAATCATCTGAATGTCCTGCTGTCACCGTCGGATTTTTGATTTTATAGTGTCGATAGTGCTGTTTTGCAGGTAATCCGTCGATAAATACAACTTGCGAAGCGACAGCATTTGACCCTTGAATATGGGAAATGTCATAACCCTCGATGCGGTGAGGTGCATCGGGTAAATCGAGAATGGTAGCTAAATCTTGCATTGATTGGTGATTGCGATCGCCAAATTTCTGCATTCTTTGCAATTCATACTGAGCATTTCGCTCTACCATCTCAATTAATTCTGCCTTAGTTTGCCGCAAAGGAGTCAAAATTGTGACTTTTTTGCCTTTGCGTTGAGTTAAGACATCTGCCAATATCTCCGCATCTGGTAAATCATGCTGTACCAGAATTTCTAAGGGTATTTCCACCGAGTCAGCAGTTTGGTAATGTTCCTCTAAAGCTCGTTGTAAAATAGCTCCTGGTTCTGCATGAGCATCCGCTACAAAGGCTAAACGTCCTACCAATTGACCCGCGCGAATCTGGAATAGTTGAATGCAGGCGTGTTGTTCGTCGGCTGCCAGTGCGATCGCATCTCGTGAAACAGTATCATCCGGTAAGGATACTTTTTGGTCGGCTGTCAGCGACTTTAACCCAGAAATTTGATCGCGAATCCGCGCGGCTGACTCAAAATTCAAGTTCTCGGCGGCTGCATTCATCTGTTGGGTCAAAATCTCAATCAATTCCTGAGTTCGACCTTGAAACACCATCGCCACCTTTTGGACAATTTTACGATATTCTTCTGGTGAAATCAGCTGTTGACACACACCCGGACAACGCCCTAAATCATAATTTAAGCAAGGACGGTCTTTAAAAAGTGGTTGAGGTCGTTGTCGCTGGGGAAAGATCCGCTTGCAGATGCGGACAATTTCTCGTAACAAACCAGCATCAGTATAAGGCCCGTAAAATTTATCCTTTTCTTTGCCGAATTGGCGCTTACGAGTAATAAAAATTCGCGGATAATCTTCTGACCAAGTGATGCAGAGATAAGGATATTTTTTATCATCTTTGAGCAGCACATTAAAATATGGCTGGTGCTGCTTGATCAAATTAGCTTCTAGGGCTAAAGCTTCGGCTTCAGTATCAGTGACGATGAATTCAATTTCTGTCACCAACTTAACCATCGTAGCAATACGTTCACTCTTGTTGTAGCCATCCCGGAAATAGGAACGGACACGCGATCGCAACTTACGTGATTTACCTATATATATAATGCGATCGCTCCTGTCCCGCATGAAATAAACCCCCGGTTCCGGTGGAATTTCGGCTAGACGGTTTTCTAGTCGTTCTGGATCTTTAACCAGTGGTAATATTTGAGTAGATATTGTCACAACCAAAATTAGGTAATCTTTCTCTATTTTAAGAAAAATTGTTTTTTCGTGCCGATTTAACAGACTATTTATGAAGTAAAGATGAAATAGCCATCAAAAACTGCATACGCCAGAACAGATGAAAGAGGTACTGGGAACTGGGGAGAATAATAACTCTTAACTCCTAACTCAGCACTCTCAATTCCTAAGTAAGTCAGGTAGACCTTTAGTCTGCACAAAAAAAGTCTGCTGTAGCTACTTTTGCAGCTTCCCGCAGGGTGAATTAGTTTCCAAGCTAGAAACTTGTCAGAAAACTTATCGCAAGCATAAAAACTTTGTAGTCAACGAGAGTTGATCTAGCTGCGACCTTAGTTCTTTACTGCTACTGTCAGAATAAAAACTTTGCTTTTTCAATCTATTATTAACTTTTTTAAATTCATGATACAGCAGATTTCAGGTAAATGAGGTACAAAATTTCATCAAAAAGCCATATACCAAGAGACTTTCAACTCTGTTCCCTGTTCCCTGCTGTATTTTATTATCTGGAGCTTTCCATTTTAAATAAAAATAATATTTTGTGTGTTGATTTATCTTTATTTAAAAATAAAGAATGCGTTTAGATAAGGCTTATATGAATATCAGATAAAATCTTTGTCAATTGGCAATATTTATGTTTATTTATTGAATTTATAATATTAAGCGAATTAACGGATTGAGTTAGTTAAATTTACGATTATGATTGAGAACATAGTTATTATAATGATTTCAAACAAGAGCTAGACCATGAATTTACAAGATTTTGAAGTACAGTATCGTGAGGCTATGGCTGAAACTCTCAATGAACTACAAACAGCTGTTTTATTGTTAGCGCAAGTACAACAGAAAATCTCAACTATTGGCAGTTCCATACAAACTCTTAGTGAGCGCGTTGAAGAGTTTATTGCTGACCAAAAAGCAGAATAAATGCACGCCTAGCAGAAAAGCTTATCTGTGGTGACAAGTAAATTGTTCTTCAATTGTAAGGATGAGATCCTTAAGTTTTAAGGGTTTGACAAAATAGCTACGTGCGCCCAAACTCAGGGCTAGTTCTTGATCTGCTTTAAAAGCAAAGGCTGAAACCACAATGATCGGTATTTTTGACAAATCAGGTTTTTGCTGGACTTGTTTTAAGAGTGAGTAACCATCAATATCTGGTAACTTCAAGTCTAATAACATTAAATCTGGCTCGAATTTCTCTACAGTTGAGAAAAAAGTAGAGCCTTCTGATAAACTTTGGACTTCGTACCCACAGTGACTTAGATAGTCACTAAGTAACATCCGATTGAGATAATGATCTTCGACTAGTAAAATTCGTCTAACTTTATGTGACTGCAATGGCTTATCTCTCATTGAGTAATTGTGCTGTCATTGCTACCTATTATCTGATAATTTTAAGTAAAAGCCAACAATTATTACCATAAACTTAAATGCTAGTGTTTTTAAGTTTATGGTGAAACGAATATAAACCTGACTTGTATAATCTAGTCGAAAATCTGAATAGATTAAATTCAATCGTACTACAATTTTTGCAAAAGTAATACAACGAAGCATAATTTAATCAAAAATTAAGCTTTTTTTTACAAGCTTTATCTAAGTTATGATTTTAAATCAATGACTACTTCTAAATATGGAACCGCCAATAGCGTATGAGTAAAAACACTTAAGTAATACTGAAAATAACGGTATGTAAATTGTCTTTCTAAAACAGTTTGTATCTGGATGTTAGGTTAATTAATACCATTTCACAAAATACTTATTACAAATATCTTACTAGAGGCATACAGGTGTATAATCTTACAACCAATTAATTTTTTGCAAATATTTTTAGAAAAAGTATAATCTAAAAAGAAATTATTCATCGAAAAAGGGAGCAATTAGCTCCCTTTCTTATTTGTAGTTTTGAACCTGCAATCTTAAATAGATACTTTTTTAAATTTGCGTTGTGTCACAAAGACGCCAGCAACACCCAACAAACCCAGTATTATAGATGGTTCTGGCACTGCTGCGGGAGGCACAACACCTTTGATGCTAACTTCATAGTTGCCACTGTGAGATACTCCATCAGCACCTTTTCCTAAACTGTTGGTTAGCCCACTGTCAGTAGCAGAAAAGCTGTAAAGGAAATCAGTCTTGCCATTATAGGTAACTTTAACAACTTCACTAGCTTGGAATCCATCTTTGAGGAAATTACCCAATTGTCCTAATAGAGGTGCATAGTAAGTTTTTAAATTTAAGTGACCCGCTAACCCAATTTTAATATCGCCAGTAGTGTCATTTTGGTTAACGTAAGAGATATTAGGGTCGCTGGAGCGTTGGAAACCATTGATGCCGAAAAACGCATTATAGGCTTGCTGGCGGATGAAGCTGCTAGGGGTAGAACTCGGTAGACCCAGTGCCAATTTAATTGTAGATTCATTGGCTGCTAGACCAGCTGCGTCATAAAATTGGCTAAACCAAGTATTTGCCAAGTTATTTGCTCCATAGGCTGTACTCAATCCTGACGCAGTACTAAACCAATCTGCTGATGTCAGGCTGCTCAAAGTAATACTTTGTCCACCAATTTGCCCTGTCAAGCTGGTATTTTTGGTGAAATCAAAATTCGCTTGTTCACTGCTAGCTCGTAACTCTACGTTTCCAGTAGGATTTGCGGCGTTTCCATCCAGTACTTTTTGTACATTTGCTAATTTTGAGGCATCGTCCAAGAGTATGGTGCTTTTACCTTGAACATCATAGACTGAATAATCACTGGCTGCTGTTCCACCAATAGTAGCGCCAGTAAGCGTTCCAGCCTGTGCTGGTACAGTGGCAAGAGCGCTCACACCAATAGCCATTGAGGCACCAATTACAAGTTTCTGGAAAGTCATTTTCATTGTTTTTAAGTCTCTGTCAGTTTGGAAGTTAAGTTTTAAACTACTGCCCTTTTTAGGCTTGGTTTGTTTTGACTACAGGCTTTTTGGCAATACAGCTGCTTAAAAAGACAAACTGTATTGTTAACCATCTTTGGTATCTCAGCGCACAAACCCAGTTTAAGAAACATGAAGACCTAATTGGGTAAAGTTACTGCTGATTATGAATTAAAAGATGACGAATCTTTCGATTTTTTTATACGTTTAATTACATACTCTGCCGAAAATGTTATGTATTTAAAAATTACGGTGTTATATTTTGGAGTTCAGTATAATACGGAGATTTGTAGGAACGTATATCAATACTGCGTAGATTTTGCCATTTCTCTCCAACTTGCTGCGCCGATCTAAAAAGGCGTCTCGTGGAGAAGTTAGGGAGAAATAGGCACTCTGGAATTAGGGACTCTTTACTAGAGGCTGGACAAGAAATTTATTTACAACAGTTTTTATGTATTTGAACCACATCTGTCGTCAGGGCACAGCATTGCTCATTGGTGTCAACTTAAGCTAAAACCCTTTTCAAATCTCGTTTCTAGCCAGAGGCTAGAAATGCTGCTCCTGGCGGCAGAGCCGCCAGGAAGAGAAGCGGAGCCTTAAAGACGAGGATTCCCAGTCGAAGACTGGGAACGAGGCAATCTAAAAGCTAGTTATAGAATTGCTTTCACGTTAAGTTGACACCAATGAGCATTGCTGTCAACTTAACGTGTGGTTTATTTACGCCGTGCTGTACTAAGTTCCTATTTCAATGAAGAAACTCGGCAATTCTTTCTACAGCAGTTTCTAACAAAGGTGGCTCATGCACCAAAGCAAAACGCACATACCCTTCTCCAGATTTGCCAAAGCCTGCACCTGGAGAAGCGGCTACACCAGTTTGTTTGACTAGTTGGGTACAAAATTCTATGGAATTTTGACTCCAATGTGAAGGTAATTTTGCCCAAATGTACATTGTGGCTTGGGGAGTAGGGACATTCCAGCCGATGCGGTGTAAAGCATTGATGAAAGCATCACGCCGATTCTGGAAGGTAGCGACGGCAGATTTGACGCCAGCTTGCGGGCCAGTTAGGGCAGCGATCGCACCATTCAAAATTCCCCGATACTGATTAAAATCAACGGCGGCTTTTACCTGGCGTAAGGCGTTAATTAACTGGGCATTACCGATGGCGTAGCCAATGCGGAAGCCGCCCATATTATAGGACTTGGAAAGGGTGAAAAATTCAATGGAGACGCTTTTCTCTGGATCGGCTTGCAGAATTGAAGGGACTAGGGATCGGGTATTAGGGATTGGGGATTGGGAAAGATTTTTTCTAGTCCCCAGTCCCCAGTCCCCAGTCTCCCCAAATACCAAATCTACGTAGGGGAAATCGTGAACTAGGACGAGGTTGTGTTGCTGACAGAAGGCGACAGCTTCTTGGAAGAAAGATAAAGGCGCGATCGCAGCCGTGGGATTATGAGGATAACTTAATACCATCATCCGCGACTGGGCTAAGACTGGAGCAGGAATATCAGCAAACACTGGTAAAAAACTGTTTTCTGCCAGTAGTGGCATTGGGTAGATTTGACCACTGGCTAGATGGACTCCCCCAGCATGAGAGGGATAGCCTGGATCGAGCAACAGGGCAAAATCTCCGGGATTGAGTATTGCTAGAGGTAAATGGGCTGTGCCTTCTTGAGAACCAATTAGAGGTAGTACCTCAGTTTGAGGATCGACTTTGATGCCAAATTTTTGTTCGTACCAGCTGGCTGCGGCTTCGCGAAATCCTTGAGTACCGTTAAACAACAGATAGCCGTGAGTACTGCGATCGCTAAGAGACTGGGCGATCGCCTCAATTACATGGGCTTCGGCTGGTAAATCAGAAGACCCCAATGACAAATCAATTACCTGTCGTCCAGCGGCCAAAGCGACTGCCTTGGCTCTGTCCATATCAGCAAATACATTTGATTGTAGGGGTTGTAAACGTTTTGCAAATCGCATATTAGTCATTAGTCATTGGTCATTGGTCATTTGATACGGACTATGAACTATTGACTAATTAGTATTTAAGTGGGTATCTAGGAGAGCTAGTAATTTATCTTTGCCGATAACTCCCTCGGTGGATATCAAAACTTCTTGACCTTGAAATAGTCTGAGGGCGGGTACGCCTTCAACTTGGTACTGCTTAACAGTGAGGGGGTTGGGGTCAATTTCCATTTTAACGACTTTGAGGCGATCGCTATATTTGCTAGCAGCTGAGTTAATTAGGGGCGACATCAATTGACAAGGCCCACACCAGGAAGCCCAAAAGTAAACTAATACAGGCTGCTCGGCTTTTAACACTTCAGTTTCAAAATCAGCATCGGTTATGGTGATTACAGCCTTACTCATTGCAGTCTCCATCAGGTGGCGATCAAAGTTGGCACACACAATACTTTATCCCAAAGTCGTCAATAGTCCATAGTCAATAGCAAATAACTAATGACGTAAAATCCCACAGCCAACAGGTGTGGGACTAGCTCAAATAAGTTTTCTACCAATTTTACAGTTGATCTAATTGTTTGCGTAGGGAATCCAACTCGGCATCAACCACCTCATTAGACTTAGGATTAGGAGCAGGTGTTTGTTGTTGCGGTGGCAGTTGGGCTTGATTTTGGGGAGTTGCGGGTGGTAACATTTGCGCTTTCAAAGCTGCCAATTCATCATCAACATCGCTACTACCTTCCAACCGGGCAAATTGGCTTTCTAAATCTGCTCCTGCTAATTCTCCTGCTGACTGGGCACGGGCTTCTTGCATCAAGACTTTTTCTTCCATCCGCTCAAAGGCAGACATGGCACTGCTGGTATTCATCCCACTTACCATGTTTTGGAGTTGCTCTTGGGCTTTGGCAGTGGTGATTCTCGCTCTCAGCATTTCTTTCTTGGTCTTAGCCTCAGAAATTTTGCTTTCTAGCTGGATTAAGTTGCGCTTGAGGGTTTCAACTTGAGTGCTTTGGGTATCTAAACTAGCTTTGAGAGCAGCACTAGTATCCGTATAAGTCTTTTTCCGTTCTAAAGCTTGTCGTGCTAGGTTTTCATCACCTTTTTGCAGCGCCAGTTGAGCATTGCGTTGCCACTTATTGATTTCATTTTGAGCATCACTGTACTGTTTCTCACTACGTTTTTGGGCGGCGATCGCTTGCGCTACTCCCTGACGCAGCTGCACCAAGTCTTCCTGCATTTCCAGGATTGCTTGCTCTAGCATTTTTTCGGGGTCTTCGGCTTTGTTAACCAGGTCGTTGAGGTTAGAACTAACTACTCGCTTAATGCGATCGAATAATCCCATAACTTTGTTTTTCCTTGTGTAATTTACGCTTTTTGTTGGACAGTTAGCTTTTTTACTTTTTTATAGCTACCTATTTCAATGTAATCTTTCCAGTTTGAATCAGTATCTCCTAACAACTCCTAATTGTTAAGATATGCCAAACCGGGGTAATTAGTCGAACTTCAAGAAGAGGCAGGGGGAAAAGGAGCAGGGCTAAATAACCCAAGCTTTGAGCCGACAAGCTTTGCAAAACATGGATCTGATTCCCCCACTTATTACTAAGTGGTTACCGAACAGGGAAGGGTCGAATCCCCTTTCTGCTCCCTGCCCCCTGCCCCCTGCTCCCCGCCCCCTGCCTCTTTTTCAAGAGTCCTGAGTTTTGGGTAACTGCTGTTGTTGGGGAAGTTGCGCTGTCTTCTGGCTCTCCTGAATGAGTAGACTTTCGTGCTGTGTGTTTTCCGCCTGGTTGAGAACCTGTACCTTCATCGCTGCCAATTCGGTGTCTACATCATTAGATTCCAAAGAAGTAAATTGTGTTTCCAAGTCGTCGCTACTAAGTTGAGCTATGGCTTCTGATTGAGCTTCTATCTGTAAAACTTTTTCTTCCATCCGCTCAAAGGCACTCAGACTGCTAGTGGTAGAAGTTGTACCGAGCATTTCCTGGAGGCGATAAGATGCTTCAGCAGAACGGGCGCGAGCAATATACATATCTTTTTTAGTTTTTGCCTCGGCAATTTTTAACTCTAGCGATCGCATATCCTTTTTTAGCCTAACTACTATCTCGTTTTGCTGCTCTATCTGGGAAAATAGGGCTGTAGTAGTTTCTTTATAGGCTTGGCGCTTAGTCAATGCTTCGCGTGCTAGAGGTTCGCTGCCTTGTTGTAGCGCCAATTGGGCACGACGATACCATTCTTCTGTTTGAGACTGGGCAGCCGCCGCCTGGCGTTCAGTGCGTTTCTGGGTAGCGATCGCTTGTGCAACACCCTGCCGCAACTGCACCAGATTTTCCTGCATCTCCAAAACAGCTTGCTCCAAAATCTTTTCTGGATCTTCTGCACCACTAATCAAACTATTGAAGTTAGCGCGAATCACCCGCAGAATACGGTTGATTAATTCCATGTCGGCTCTCCATTCACAAAATCCAAATCCAGTGCTGAGTGCTGAGTATTGAGTGCTGAGTGGTGAGTACTGAGTGATCAATTTAGTTATAGAGTGCTGAATGCCCAACTAAAGTCTTGAGTATAAGAATTATTGTCGTAGGGTCGTTAACAAATAAAATTTTGTCCCTACTACTCAGCACTCATTGACTCAGGACTCTTATCTTATGGTATCGTAAATTTTTACAACTCATGGCTACTGAACCCGTGCCTTGATTCCCCTTGCCTGTAAAAGTTGCATTTGTTGTTTTACTTGCTCTTTAGTTTTAAAAGCACCCAGATAAATCAATTCTTTGTTGGGTGATAAATAAGCATCAGGAATTACTTGCCGTGCTGACGCAAAAGCCGTGCCTTTATTATCTATCACTATATGATAAAACCCATCTGTTCCTGGTTTGATTTCTGCATTCGGTTTTGGTGAAGTTGCGATCGCATTAGGCGAGGTTTTTATCGGTGGAGTGGGAGGCAAATTCAGAGGTGGCAAGGATTGTAGCGTCGGTACTGGTGCTAAGGCGATCGGATTTGTCGGTTTTAAGGCTGTGTTGGCCTCAGGTAAAGCTACTTGAGGATTTGCAGGGTTTTGAGGAACTACTGGATTAGGGACTACTGCGGGGGTTGATTGGACTTTGGGTTTTAAGCCAACTACATCATTAGGATCTCTCACCTCAGGAAACTCTTCATTAGCGAGATTGGGATATTTGGGCATAGATGTACTTGGTGGTTGGATTTGAGGTTGAACATTACTGCCAACTTCTTCAGTATTTCCTGGTGTGGGAGACGAGTTCCCATTAAATAAATTGCCTAAATTCCACTGTGGTAAGCTTTTGGGATTGAACACTACATAACCCAAGGTAAGACTCGCCACCAGTAGTAGCAACATCGAGCCAATTCCCAAAGGTGATAACAGAGTGTCACTAGAATTACTTGGATTCTTGCTTTCTGGTTGTTCTTCTGCCAAACTTCGCAGCAGTGCTTCACTAGATTCTAAATAGTCATCTGGGTGCTTAGGGGTGTTATCTGGTTGCAAGAGATTTTCGCTTTTAGTCCCTTTAACAAGTGCTGGCACAATGCTGCTACTAAAGTTGGGTGGAGGTGGTGGAAGTTGAGTTTGTGTTTTAGCAGAATCGGAGGTAGAGGGCACATTAAGATTATTCAGTTCCTCGGTTTTTGCCGTAGCTAGTGCTGGGTTGATCTCAGGATTCACTGCTACAGATGTGGGTGGTACGTCAATTTTTGCCTGAGTTGGCGCTGAGGTTCCCTGATGATTAACGGGTACAGATGTCGGTGGCACAGTGGTTTTAATTTCCGTTACCGATGACTGAGTTGTGCCCGATGTTGTAGGAATGGCAGTTAATGGCTGGGATTGATTACTCATGTAACTTGCAACACGGGACTGGTTTGATACTAAACCAGTTCGTGTACGTCGATATCGAGCTAACTCTTGATCTAGCGGTACTTCTAAACTTGCTAATGCTGCTGCTAGTGCTGGTTTCAACCCAGGTGTTTTAGACAATTGATGATTATCGGAATCGTTCAAGGGGTTTTGAGTCATTGTTTCTGTGCCTCAAGCGTAGATTGTTGGAACTAACTTTTAGATATATTTGTGACAATAGTAGCGGAAATTATTTAAACAGATAGATTAGGTATTGGGCATAGGGCATTGAAAAGAGGCAGAGGGGCAGGGTGCGGGGGGCGGAGGGGAAAATTCTTCTCCCTGCTCCCTCATCATCTTCCCCAGTCCCCAGTCCCCAGTCCCCACTCCCCACCTTTAACGATGTCGTTGAAATCAATTAATGATATTTTAGGGATTCTGGAAAAGCAGGCTAAATGGCAGGAACAACCATTTCAACTTCTGCTTAAGTGTTGGGCAGAAGTTGCTGGCCCTGTGGTTGCTGCAAATGCTCGGCCATTGTCGATTCAGCGTGATGTTTTGTCGGTAGCAACTTCTAGTGCTGCTTGGGCGCAAAACTTGACTTTTGGTCGCACATCTCTACTTTTAAAGTTAAATAAAAAGCTGCCAACGCCTTTGCTTGATATTCGCTTCTCTACTGCTGGCTGGCAAAATCGATCTGTGGAGAGAAAACAGCAACAATCGGTTTCGCCCGATGAGCATCCCAGTTATCTTGGTGATGAGATTAAACACCCTGATGTTACACCCACGAAGGATGTGAATGAAGCTTTTGGACATTGGACGAAGATTATGCGATCGCGATCGCACGGCTTACCCCTTTGTCCCCAGTGTCAATCTCCCACCCCAGCAGGTGAACTCCAACGCTGGGAAGTCTGTTCTATCTGTGCTGCTAAACGGTTTTGAAGGCAAAATAGTTGAGCATTATTCGTTAAGCAGAATTTATCCTGAAGTAACTTGCTGCCATTACATCAAATAATTCTGAATCTTGAGAAAAAATATTATTTTACTGCCAAAATCTGCCGAATGTGGTATACAAAGCAGACTATTTATCTAAAATTATCTGCCTTTAGGCATCCTTAAGGAGGAAGTTAAAAGGCTGGAGAAATCAAAAGCTTTAGTTTTAATCTTGATCCCTAATAAGTTTTAGACAATATCTATATGTAACTGCTCTAATGATTATTTAAATATATAACAAGATTATAAAAATATCCTGAAGTTTATTTTTTACTTGGGATCGCTGAAACCTATAGAAAATAATGACTTTTTGGCTTTTCTCTGTCTTTATATATAGAAGCAGAATATAAAGATGAAATTCAGCCAGAAACGACACTAAAGATGAATCCTAATGAAACCCATTAAAGTTTTAGCATCTGCCTGTAAATATTGCCGTCATTACCAGCCAGAAGGTCGTCGTGGTGGAACGTGCCAGCAGTTGGGCGCACCAGTTCAAGCAGCTTGGAAGGCTTGCTCTTTGGCGCTTCCACCTTTTGCACCTTCTTGGGAAACCTTAGAGGATGCTTGGGGTTTGCCAGATGCAGCCCCAGTTTTAACATCTTGTCAATCTCTAGCTTCAGATTTAGACAATGCTGCTCTTGCCCCGATAGAGGAAATAACTGCTTCTATATCTGAACAGGTAAAGACTAAAGCAGTGGTTATTTAGTCATCCATTATTACTGGACTGAGTTTGTAGTCTACTTAAAATAAGATTTGTTTTTAAGATTTTTAGTGCTGTAAAAGTTGATATCTAAAAAAATCGCACCCTTTAGTGAGGTGCGATTTTTGGAATTCTAAGGCAACCAAGGGAAAGAGCGGAAATCTGGTGGACGCTTTTCGAGAAAGGCTTGTTTGCCTTCAGACCCTTCTTCTGTCATGTAATAAAGTAGGGTGGCATTGCCAGCGAGTTCTTGTAAACCCGCTTGTCCGTCACAATCAGCGTTGAAGGCGGCTTTGAGACACCGAATTGCGATCGGGCTTTTTTCTAAAATCTCCTGCGCCCATTGAATACCTTCCGCTTCTAGTTGTTCCAGTGGAACAACACAATTAATTAAGCCCATTTCTAGCGCTTGTTGTGCATCATATTGGCGGCAGAGAAACCAAATTTCTCTAGCTTTTTTTTGTCCCACGATGCGGGCGAGATAGCTGGCTCCAAAACCACCGTCGAAACTGCCGACTTTCGGGCCAGTCTGTCCGAAAATGGCGTTATCGGCGGCGATGGTCAGGTCGCAAATCAAGTGTAGAACATGTCCACCACCGATCGCATATCCAGCCACTAAAGCAATCACCACTTTCGGCATGGAACGAATCAGGCGTTGTAAGTCCAGCACATTCAAGCGAGGGATGCCAGTATCATCCACGTAACCTGCATGTCCCCGCACGCTTTGGTCGCCACCAGAACAGAAGGCATATTTGCCATCAGTATGTGGGCCATAGCCAGTAAATAGGACAACACCAATAGTGGTATCTTCACGAGCATTACAGAAAGCGTCGTACAGTTCAAAGACGGTTTCAGGACGGAAAGCATTGCGTTTGTGGGGACGGTTGATGGTGATTTTCGCAATGCCATCAGTTTTTTGATACAGAATATCTTCGTAGGTTTTGGCAGTTTGCCAGTTAATTTGCATTGGTATGGAGTGCGCTATTGTGCTTGAGAATTTTATCGCGGACGTAGGTACATGCGATACCTGCGGTGGGCTACGCCTACGCTAAATAAAGTTTTTCAAAGTGAAAAAGCATTTACAGAAACGCGGGTATATCAGAAGCGGTGTAAGAAAGAGCGCGATCGCTTCGTCCTGCGACTGTTAAAACGGCTATTTGGTGAAATTGCTGAATAACGTTGGAAACGTTAGCTTTGGCGTTGTTAGAATTGAGGAGGTTTTGGTGTAGTCAGATTAGCTACTTAAGATTTACTTTATGAATCAGTTCTTACAAGGCTCTGACTTTAAAATGCTCCTTCGATAAGTATCTATATAGATCCGTCTCACATCACATTTTCATGCTTGGTTGTGAAACTTGTTTCATCGGGACTGCCTTGTAACGAGAGGTAACTCACAGTTGGCTGTCTTTGTCAATGTGTAAGTTATATACTATTCAGTTAAGCCCAAAATCCTTGGTAAAGATGCGAAATTAGACTGGGAACTCGGTGCGCCAAGGTCTTTCTAGAATGGTTCTGCATAACGTGTAATTAATTTTACCAGATATCTTCCGCTGATTAGCATACTACTTAATACATTTAACACTCAAATTTAGATGTGCTTACCCCGTGCATCATCATGTATGCAGGATTACAGAAAAGTGCATTGTAATTCAATGGGTAATATTGCAAAAATACCAATTACAGATTCATCTCCCCTACTTCTCCCCGATTAATTTCTAATGTTAAAAGCATCAAATAAAACCTGTTTTGCAGAAGTATGGATTGCAGTTGATGGCGTGAAGTTTTCGTTTAGATACAACACGCACTTTGGAGGCACAGATGTGCGTCCCTGCTAGGAACGGCAAGATAAACACGCAGACTTCGCGTTGTAAATCGCTTTCGTTGGTAAATAAATTTATTTCCAAAGAAGTCAAATTACCCCTACTGAGCTTCCCAGGCTAAATAAGAGCTTTCAAACTTAATTTATGTGTTTGCTTGCATCTGGGCTAGATGCCTGCATAAGTTTACATTTGATGCATCAAGTGATGAAAAACTACACTGATGCTTCAGAAAAGATCCGTCATGAGCAGCATAATCACATTCAAAAACATTCAGGAGTATCAGGTATTATGAATGTAATAGTACAGGCTTTTAAGCACATACAAATATTCAGGAATAAAGAGAAAGATCAAAATATTTCCGAGCTTGTTTTTGCTCACGATGCAAGCATCGCTGAAGATATTAGTCGTGTAAATAATCAGGAAAAATCACAACTAACTGCTGATGCGATACCTGCGGCGGTGGACTACGCCTACACAAAAACGCCTCCACCTATTATGCCTAAAAGCAACACTCAGGAAAAGCCACAACTACCTGCTGATGAAATTGATAAAGCACCTCCAGCTATTATGCCTGATATCAACAGTCAGGAAAAGCCACAACGACCTCCTGGTGAAATTGGCAAAGAGCCTCCACCTGAGTTGCCTAATATCTGGATTTACGACGGCGAAGTATACGATCTATCCGACTTTATTAAGCGGCATCCAGGCGGTGAATTCTTCATTGGACGTATGAAGAATAGAGATATCACGACACTGGTTAATATTTTTCATCCTAATCCCGAAAAGTCCAAAAGAGTCCTCAAAAAATATGCTTTGGGGCGAAAAGCTAGACCTGAAGATGTTCATCCCAAATACAATGCTCCACCATTCTTGTTTCGTGAAGGTTTTGACGGGTGGAGAGATACACCAAAGTTTAACTTTCAAAACCAAGAGCAATTGCTGAATCGAATTAAGGCCAGGATAAACCAGCCAGAAATGAAAAAAAAGATTGAGCAAATGGACTTTATTTTTGATGTGGTGACAATCATTTTGCTCGTTGTCTATATCCTGGTGCAAGTGCTGCGATTAAATTTCATGCAGTATATGCCCATTTATCTCTTTGTTCCACTAATGGCGGCTCTGAGAATCTCTCTCACAGGTGCAGGTCACTATCTAATTCATCGCGCCCAAGTTCGCCTCAATAAAGTCTTTGCAAATATTTTTGATATTAGCTACGTTCCAATGGCTTTCGTAGTAACTGATGGTCATACTTTAATGCATCATCCATTTACCCAAAGTCAAGTTGATATCAAGAGAAATGTTTTCACAGCCATGTTAGAACTTCCTCGGTTCTATCGAATTCCGGTTCATACTGTACATAAACTTGGTCACGTTCTCACTGGCATGTTTGTGAGATTGATTGAGATATGTACACTGGCATTCAAGTTTGGTGTCAAAGATATGTATGGCTCTTGGCAACGAGGTTTGCCTCATTATATCGGCACTTTTTCTATGCGAATAATTCTTGTTGGCGAGTTGATTTTATTTTGGATGAATGGTGACTTTGGAGCTTGGCTAGCACAATTTGTTTTGACTCTATGGATAAGTACCTTCATGATTGTTGCTAGTCATGATTTTGAAGAAGAAGAAGTAGATCCGTCAGAAGATTGGGCAGTATCCCAAATTAGAAACTCCTATGATTTGACTATGATTGGGAACAAGTATATTGACTGCTTTCTATCAGCAGGTCTTAGTCCACACCGCGTACACCATGTACTTCCATACCAAAAAAGTGGTTTTGCAAATATTATCAGCGAAGATATTGTCCGAGAAGAGGCAGAGAAATTTAATGTTGTCTGGTCAAAACCAAAAAACTTTTTCTTTGATCGTCTGCCAATCTTGGTAACACATTACTTGTTAGGGCCATCAAGAGCGGCAAAAGAAAATAATTTTGGACTGTTAAAAGAACACTTTCACCCACAACAATTAATGACATCGGCGAAATACGTTATCCAAGGATTTCTTGGTATTGGTTCAATCTAATCAGAAAACACAGTTGTAATTCATAGCAACTGTGTTACAAAAAATCTCACATTGTCCAGAAATAACTGTAACTAGGAAAAAGAATTATGAATACTAAAACTACCTTAGTAATGCACAACGAAGTAAATAATTTGCCTGTTGTTAAACCAACTGAAATTAAAGCCAAATATAATGCTTCTGAACTTGGTACGATTAGGTTAAAGCAGTTTTTACCAATCATTGAGAGCATTGCAACTGGTACCCCCGACAACATCGTTCGACAATCTGACGCAGCTGGATTAGTTGCAAATATTCCTAGCTTGGAGCAAAATCGAGGCCGGATCGATAAGCTTTATAAAAATACTCGAATTGATACAAGACACCTAGCGGTAAACTTATTATCCGATGAAGCGATCGCTCACGGGCATAGTCAGACCATTCAATCTCGGATGCAGATGTATCAAGAGTTTGCTGTTCCCCTAGCTGAACGGGTTGCAAAAAAAGCACTCCTAAGCGCCTCTGAAAGTATAAAGACTAACAATCATTTGTACTCAGATACGAACATCAAAGATCACATCCGCCTGATTGTTTTTGTATCGAGTACAGGCTTTGTAGCACCAGGAATAGATACAGAATTGATTAAAAGCCTTGGACTCAGGCGAGACACAGCTAGAGTAACAGTGAATTTTATGGGTTGTGCAGCCGCAATGAATGGACTGCGTGTTGCTAGCGATCATGTGCGAGCTAATCCAACACACAAAGTCCTTGTAGTATGCCTGGAACTAAGCTCAATCAATGCAGTGTTTGAAGATGAGATGAATGATGTGATCATTCATAGCATTTTTGGTGATGGATGTGCCGCAGTAGTTGTCGGAGCTTGTCAACCAGAGCAAGCAATCGGTCAAGGTAAAGTCGTCATTAGAGATCATCTAAGTTACCTGGTTGAAGATACCGAAGACGGCATTGTTCTTGGCATACGGGATAATGGAATTACTTGTCAGCTTTCGCGTCAGTTGCCTGACTATATTAAGACTGGTGTTAATCCAATTATCGAACGTTTTTTAGCAAGCCATGAGCTTACTAAAGAGAATATTGATCTTTGGGCTATTCATCCTGGTGGCACACGCATTATTCAGAATTCACAAGATTCTTTGGGACTCACTGATAGTCAGGTTGCTGATAGTTGGGAGATACTTCGTCAGTATGGCAATATGCTTAGTCCCTCAGTACTATTTGTCATGGAACGTATGCTGTTTAGCAGTGAAAATAATTCTTCTGCTGATAAAGAATATGTGGGGTTAGACAACCCAAATCACCATTGGAAAGATTCAACTAAACAAACAAAAGCATTAACTGGAATTGCCTTTTCATTTTCACCTGGAGTTGGAATAGAAGGAATTCTGTTTCAAAAAGTTTAAAAGAATCATCCTGATATTATCAACACCACAGTTTTGAGCAATCTGAAAGGACACAAGTATGAGATTTATTCGGTTTCTTTGGGAAATATCATGGCGGAGTATCTTAATTGCAACTATCACAGGCTTAATTAGCGGTGGTAGTAATGCAATGCTGATTTCACTCATAAATCGGGCTGTCAGTCAGGCATCACTCCCCAATGCACTATTATATTTTGCGGCATTAGCTGTTTGTACTCTCTTCACAAGTACTGTCGCACAATTCATGTTGATTAATCTCTCGCAGAATGCCATCTACCAATTGCGAGTTAGGTTAGGTCAAAATATCTTATCTTCACCTTTAGAACATCTAGAAAGACTTGGAGAAAATCGTTTACTTGCAACACTAACTGATGATGTTCGAGTTCTTTCCCACGCTGTATCAGCAATTCCAAGTATCTGTATCGATCTCGCTACTGTTTTGGGATGTTTATTCTACTTGTCTTTGATTTCCAACATTATATTTGTATTGACGATCGCTACATCTGCTATTGCTATTTGGTGTGTCCAAACTAGACTCGGCAAAGCACAACATTTGTTCTCCATAGCACGTGAAGAGGAGGATAATTTATTCAAGCATTTTCAAGCTATCACTAGAGGTACTAAAGAACTAAAACTGCACAAAACCAGACGAGAAGACTTTTCCTCTAAGAACTTGCAAGGTAGTGCCACAAAACTGCGTCAGAAGAATACTACCGCAATGCAAAGTTTTGCGATCGCTAATGGATTAGGGCAATTTTCACAGCTTTCTACTTTAGCTTTGATGCTTTTCATATTGCCCTGGTTTATGCATATCCCAGTTGCAATGTTGTCAACCTATGTCCTCACTACTACCTATCTATCCCTACCACTCCAGAACCTATTACGCAGATTACCCGATCTTTTACAAGGTAATGTTGCATTGCAGAAAATTAACATGATGAAGCTGTCATTAACCAGTCAAGCAGAAGTTGATACAACAATTAACTCCTACATTGTCAAACAACCTAGTCAAATTGAACTGAAACTTGAACTCGATCGGGTGAGCTATTTGTATCACCCTAATATTGATGAGAAAGGGTTTCTCTTAGG
Organism: Nostoc sp.; assembly: GCF_036916985.1. Lineage (GTDB taxonomy): Bacteria > Cyanobacteriota > Cyanobacteriia > Cyanobacteriales > Nostocaceae > Nostoc. Next base: position 127,723 of record NZ_JBALFD010000027.1, on the reverse strand, counting down.
GCCAAACAATCCATCTTTGCCCCCAGCACATAAGTCTGGAAAAGGACGTAAGCCTAGAGATATGCATCCGCCTCGTGGCAAAGAAAAAGAGTTTCTCTTAGGGCCACCGGGACATCAGCCCAGAGATATGCATCCCCCTGCTGACGATGAAAAGGGGTTTTTACTAGGCCCAATTAGTATAACTTTGCAGCCGGGACAAATAACATATATTGTCGGTGGTAATGGTAGTGGCAAGTCAACGCTAGCTAAATTAATTACGGGATTGTATCCACCTAAAAATGGGTCAATTTATCTCGATGGAGTATTGATTACAGATGAAAATCGGGAATGGTATCGCCAGCATTTTTCCGCTATCTTCTCTGATTTCTACCTTTTCGATAGCTGTTTGGGATTCAATCATCCGAATCTCGATCGAGAAGTGGAAAATTATTTGAGGCAATTGCAGTTAGACCATAAAGTTAAAGTCAGGGATGGTGTTTTATCAACAACTAACCTATCCCAAGGGCAGAGAAAGCGCCTCGCATTACTCACAGCTTATCTAGAAGATCGCCCGATTTATTTATTTGATGAATGGGCATCTGACCAAGAGCCACACTTTCGCGACCTATTTTATCGGCAGAGTCTTGTCAAACTCAAAGAACGTGGTAAAGCCGTGATAGTAATCACCCATGATGACCGTTACTTTCACCTCGCTGATCAAATTATTAAGCTCGATTATGGTAAGGTGCAACCTGACTATGTGCCGACAAATAGCCATCTAAGTGAAAACAAAATTGATGAAGTAAAATTATCGAGTTAATAATCATAAGCTTCTAGATTTAAGATGGCTACATCAAGTTAATATTACCCAAATGACTCTGAAAAGATGTGTTGATATTGCAGGCTTTAACCCCTTTGATTTGTGATATATCATGTCGGAATTATATCAACTAGGTAAAAAATATGAGCGTTAATGAACAGGAATGTAATTATAGGATTCATAATGAAATGACTCAAATTCAAATTGATTTGGAGAGAGCATTAAAAAACATCCTGGAACAAGCTGGTAGTAAAATTAAGCCAGAAAAACAAGAAGAATTAAAGAAGGAAGTTGAAGGTACTAAGCAAATTATCGAACGTTTTAAGAGTAGATATGCTTGAAATTTTCTCGGCAATAATTGTGTGGGAAAAGCGATTACAAATCTCAGCTAAACAGAGGCGGGTCTGGTTTTTACTCAAGGAGTGAACATGGCATTTAATCATTACCCAAATTTACCCAAGCTAACTGACTCCACATCTTCACTCCCACCCATCAAGAAACAAGGTCTAACAAAATGGTTAATTGGATTTATCTCCCTATTTTTACTTGTGGGTGTCAGTTATCTTATTCATCACCAGCTTGTTAAACAACAACAGCAAGCAAATCTACGCTTGGCGGTAGTGCCTTTAAGACGGACAAATTTTTCTATCACTGTCTCAGCCAATGGGACTGTTAAACCTGAGCGGGCAATCAACCTCAGTCCTAAAACGGCAGGTACTTTAAAAAGGCTGCTAGTTAAGGAAGGTGATTATGTCAAAAAAAAGCAGGTGTTGGCTTATATGGATGATTCTAATTTGCAGGGACAATTGATCCAAGAGCAGGGGAGACTGGCTCAAGCAAAGGCAAATCTACGCAAACTTATGGCAGGTAATCGCCCTCAAGATATTGCTCAGGCGCAAGCCAAACTGGAGGAACTAAAAGCAAAATTACGCAAACTCATGACAGGTAATCGCTTTCAGGATATTGCTCAAGCCCAAGCCCGTTTAGAGAGATATCAAGCTACTTTGAGCCAAGCAAACGACGACTTTCAGCGCAATCAGAAACTTTACGATGCTGGAGCAATTTCTCGGCAAGCTTTAAACCAAAAACGTGCAGACCTCGCCAGCGCCCAAGCCCAAGTAGCGGAAGCGCAACAAGCACTATCTCTGCAAAAGGCGGGAACCCGTCAAGAAGATATTGACCAAGCCCGTGCAGAAGTAAAACAGCAACAACAAGTACTATCTCTGCAACAAGCGGGAACCCGTCAAGAAGATATCGACCAAGCCCGTGCAGAGGTGATATCTGCTAGCGGAGCGTTACAAAACATCCAAACTCAGATTGATGACACACTGATTCGCGCTCCCTTTGATGGGGTTGTCATTCGTAAGTATGCTGACCCAGGGGCTTTTGTTACGCCAATGACAGCAAGTAGTTCGGTTTCTTCTGCAACTTCATCATCGATTCTGGCATTAGCTGATACAAATCAGGTTGTGGCAAATATTTCGGAGAGCAACATTTCTGAAATTCAGATCAATCAACCAGTGGTAATTAAGGCAGATGCTTACCCTGGTAAAACATTTCCAGGACGAGTCTCGCAAATCGCGGCTCAGGCAACAGTAGAGCAAAATGTTACTAGCTTTGAAGTGAAAGTTACTCTGCTTTCAGATTCCAAGAAGTTATTGCGCTCTGGAATGAATGTATCTCTGGAGTTCAATGTTGGTGAGTTGCAAAACGCCCTGACTGTACCAACGATCGCAGTGACACGTCAACAAAAGGTAACAGGTGTTTTTGTGGCACGTAAAAATCAACCACCTGTATTCACTCCGATTACAACTGGAGCAACGGTTAACAATCGTACCCAAGTCAAGGCTGGACTAAACGGTACAGAAAAGGTTTTGATTAGCTCCCCGCCCCAACCTCAAAATAAGTCTAGTATTTCTTTTCCAGGTTTACCCGGAAGCTCTAAAGCGGGCAGTTCTGAACAAGAACCGCCAATGGGGCCACCACCTGGCGCTGCTCCTCCCGCTCATTAAGGGACTTACGCAAGAACTCTCTGAAACTCTTATTCCTTTGTGTCCTTTGCGTCCTTTGTGGTTCGTTTTATCATGATTTTGCGTAAGTACTAATTAATTCAAGGTACAAAAAATGACTATTTCCTTTCGCTTACCTCGCAGAATAGCGACTTCTCGTCGTGCCCATACTGTATCAGTAACCGAAATCTTATCAATGGCAATGGAGGCACTATGGCGCAATAAACTCCGTACTAGTTTGACGATGTTGGGTGTAATTATTGGCATTACTTCTGTGATTGCAATTACCTCCGTTGGACAGGGTGTACAAAAAGCGACAGAACAGCAAATTCAATCTTTAGGAACCGATGTTTTGCAGGTTTTTGCAGGAGCCGCCCGTTCTGGTGGGATCAGTCAAGGAATGGGTTCTAGTTCAACACTTACTTGGGAGGATGCCAAAGCTATCCAAGAAGAGGCTCCTGCTGCTCAAGTCGTTTCTGCCTACCTCCAGCGTCCGGGGCAGGTGGTTTATGAGAAGTTGAATAATTCTACTAATATTGTCGGAACCGATTTGAACTATCCCGAAGCCAGAAATACTTCCCTTACCCAAGGTAGGTTTTTTACCCAAGAAGAAATGGACAACGCTAAATCAGTGGTTGTACTGGGGCAGACAGTTCGGGATGAACTATTTGGGACTGGTAAAAATCCTGTCGGCGAACAGATTCGCATTCAAAGTAACATTTACGAAGTTATTGGCGTATTTGAGAAGAAAGGTTCAGAAGGGCCAATGGATCGGGACGATCAAGTTTTCATTCCCCTAACTAATATGTCAAGTCGGATCGTGGGGAATAATGCTTTAAAAGGTTTTGCAATCAATGGCATTTATGTAAAACTGGCCAATCAAGAGCAGTCAGCAACGGCTCAATTTCAGGTTGTGAATCTTCTGCGCCTACGTCATAACCTCAATTCATCCCAGTCTGATGATTTCAGCATTAGAAATCAGACAGATGTGGTTAACACCTTCACGACTGTGGTGGGCTTGTTTACGATGATGGTAGTAGCGATCGCTAGTATTTCTCTGTTAGTAGGAGGCATTGGCATCGCTAATATTATGCTGGTTTCGGTGGTTGAGCGAACCAGAGAGATTGGGATTCGCAAAGCCGTTGGTGCAACTAATTCCGCCATTTTAAATCAGTTTTTAGCCGAATCCATTGTGATTTCTACTGCTGGAGGCGGTATTGGTATGGGAATTGGGATTGGCATTGCCTTTGGCGCTGCGATGATTTTCCATTTTCCCTTTATCGTTTCTGTGTGGTCAGTTGTGTGTGGATTTGGATTATCGTTCATTGTCGGCTTACTGGCTGGGGTGATTCCGGCTCGGAATGCCGCTCAGTTAGACCCAATTGCCGCCTTACGGAGTGATTGAGATGACAACTATGATTTGGATGCAGGCGATTAGCAAAACTTATCGCTTGGGTGAAGTGACAGTACCCGTGTTGAAGCAGATTGATTTAACAATTGAGCAAGGAGAATATGTTGCCATTATGGGCACATCTGGCTCAGGAAAGTCTACACTGATGAACCTGATTGGCTGCCTAGATTGTCCAACGGCCGGACACTACGTTTTAGAAGGCAGAAACTTGACTAGTTTCGGCAATGACGAACTGGCGCATATCCGCAATCAGCGCATTGGCTTTGTATTTCAGCAATTCAATCTGTTACCAGGTGCTACCGCGCTGCAAAATGTTATGCTGCCGATGATTTACGCCAATATCCCTAAGCAAAAACGTCACCAGCAAGCAATTCAAGCACTGACAAGGGTGGGATTAGGCGATCGCTTGTACAATTTTCCCAACCAGCTTTCTGGAGGACAACAACAACGAGTAGCGATCGCTCGTGCTATTGTTAACCGGCCAGCACTGATGCTAGCTGATGAACCAACGGGCGCTTTAGACACTCAAACATCCCAGGAGGTAATGAATTTATTCACCGAACTCAACCAACAAGGTATGACGATCGTCATTGTCACCCATGATCTGGCGATCGCTGCTCAAACGAAACGAGTAATTCGAGTCCAAGATGGTTTAATCAGCTAATTATGCTGTTCCTGGGTTGGTGTACATGTGCTTCCAAACCTCCTTCCCCTTTTTTTCAATACCCGTCGTAAGCGATCTGCACTCAAGTTTACTTGACGCTCAGACGCCAGTTTTTTAGCTAATTGTTTAGAGTTATAAGTCTCTGACTCTTGAGCCAAACAATTTTCGAGATAAACTAAATCTGATTCCGAATATCGGGGTTTTCCTCCTCGACCAGGAGCATCCCATAAACCTGCTAAACCCATCTTTTCCCAACGATGAAGGGTTTGACGCACTGTTGAAATCGCCCAGTTCAAACCTTTTGCAATTTGCTCATTTTTTAAGCCGCGAGTATTCAGCAGTAAAACTTGAGCGCGATCCTTGGTACGTTGAGGAACATCTTTGGCTTTTCTCAACTCTTCTAAAGTTAGCTTTTCTTCTTCAGTTAGAAACACTTTTAATCGGCATCCCATAAACAATAACCTGTTACACTTTTTTTGTCTATTTACGCCTACATACTTAATAAGTTAAGTATGTATTTACACGCCTAAAATTTGACTACAAGTATTAAAGATGTTGGCATTCAAAAGTTTGCAATTTATCATCAAAAATGGATTTTTATAAAAAGTTAGGTATATCAGAGATGACACCATTAACCTGCTTATATAGGCAAACCTATTCTTGTCGTAGCTTGAAGCTACAGCTTCAAGCTACGACAAGAATAATTTGTTGGTGTTAGTCCTGATGAATGTCTAAAGTCGATAATAAAGGACTGTATCATTAAATTTCTGAGATTATTCGTATAGTTACGGAGGTTTATCGAAACTTTAAAAATTATTTTTATGCTAGTTTCCCTTTGGATGAGTAGAAAAAGATATACAGACCTTGTTCCTTTTTATTCAACTAGTCTCTGGAAATTTGCCTTGGTTATCTCCAAAACAGTATTTGTTTTCTCCACTTTACACAAAGTTTATATTTTATGTCACCAGATTTTGATTGAGACAACAACATATTCAACACTCATTGGATTAACTAGTGTTAACAGCTTATGTGATGCTTGTTGAAAGCCTAAAAAAGGTTTACCCACTTTTCCTACTTTTCCTACCTTTCCTAATTATTTTTAAGGCAACACATTTCAGACACAAAGATGTGATGAATCGCGTCTCTTGCCTTAACCGAGCCGGATTGATTTAGGGTTGGTAAATCAAATGGCAATAAAATATGGTTCTTCAGTAGGTGTTATGCTGAAATTTTAATTAAACCCCAAAGTTTTCCTTTAAAATCAAGGCTTGCAGGCGATTATAAACTCAATTTCAGCACGAAGGCTCAAATGGTAATCATAATGCCTGTTATTATTGACCAATAAGGATTTGAAACTTATTTACAGGCATTTTTAGCATAACAGGTACGGAAGAGCCTAAAATATTGTTTAAACTATGCCTTTATTGTCAAAAAATATAATTGGTATGATATTTTGGAATTAGGATGAGACGAGACAAATCAGCAAAATTCAATACTCAGTAAACTTGAAATATTTAATTAATATTTAGTAGGTTTTGAAGATTCATAATTATTGCTAAAAAACAGCAATAATTGATACAAGTTAAATTTTTCAAAAACTGATATTCATTACACATTCAACATTAAATAATAGAGACAATGGGGGCAGAAGAAAAACCTGTTAATTTGCGCTCGGAGACGAATAATGGTAGCGATCGCAGAGAACGTTCAACATCGGCTAACTATACAAACTGTCGAAATTGCCCCTAACACAACGGCGATTCGCTCTCTTGATTGGGATCGCGATCGCTTCGATATCGAATTCGGACTGCAAAATGGCACAACCTATAATTCATATCTAATTAGGGGCGAACAAACAGTTTTGATTGATACTTCTCATCAGAAGTTTCGCAATCTGTATTTAGAGACTCTCAAAGGTCTTGTTAACCCCAAGACAATTGATTACATAATTGTCAGTCACACAGAGCCAGACCATAGCGGCTTAGTAGAAGATGTTCTCCAGTTAGCTCCTAGAGCTACCGTTTTAGCCTCAAAAGTTGCGCTTCAGTTTTTAGAAGGCTTAGTACACGATCCTTTTTCTAAACGGGTTGTCAAAACTGGCGATCGCATCGATATTGGTAAAGGGCACGAAATCGAATTCGTAAGTGCGCCTAACTTACACTGGCCGGATACAATCTTTAGCTTTGACCGCAAAACCCAAATTCTCTACACCTGTGATGCTTTTGGGATGCACTTTTGTGACGATCGCACCTTTGATGAAGATTTAGAAGCGATCGAAGCTGACTTTAGATTTTACTACGACTGCTTGATGGGCCCTAACGCTCGTTCTTTGGTGAATGCCATGAAGCGAATGAACGAACTAGGGAAGATTAATATTATCGCCAATGGTCATGGGCCTTTATTATACCACCATCTAGATGTTCTAACTGGGTGCTATGAAAATTGGAGCCAAAAACAAGCTAAAGCAGAAACCACTGTCGGCTTGTTTTTTGTCTCAGAATATGGATATGGCGAACGCCTTGGTCACGCAATTGCCGAAGGTATCCTGAAAACTGGCGTTGGCGTAGAAGTACTGGATTTGAGTACTGCTGGCAGCCAAGAAATTCAAGAACTAGCCGGGAGAGCAGCTGGGATAATTATCGGTATGCCCTCGACTACCGCCGCCGCCGCCCAAGCTAGTATCAGTTCGGTGCTAGCTGTCGCCAAGAACAAGCAATTTCTTGGGCTGTTTGAATGTTACGGTGGGGATGATGAACCCATTGATACACTCCGCAGACAATTTCTGGACTCTGGCATCAAAGAAGCTTTCCCACCGATTCGGATTAAAGAGGCTCCCACAGCATCAACATTCCAGTTGTGTGAAGAAGCGGGTAAAGACATCGGACAATTGCTAGTGCGCGATCGCAACATCAAGCAAATTAAGTCCCTTGATGTCAACATGGAAAAGGCGCTGGGTCGCATTAGCAGCGGACTATATATAGTCACCACCAAAAAAGATAACGTCTCAAGTGCAATGCTGGCATCCTGGGTAACGCAAGCGAGTTTGCAACCATTAGGATTCACAATTGCCGTTGCCAAAGACCGCGCCATTGATTCCTTAATGCAAGTAGGCGATCGCTTCGTCCTCAACGTTTTGGAAGAAGGCAATTATCAAGAACTCAAAAAACACTTCCTCAAACGCCTGCATCCTGGCGCTGACCGTTTTGCAGGAGTAAAAACTCAAACAGCGAAAAACGGTTCCCCGATTCTGACAGATGCTTTGGCATACATGGAATGTGAAATACAGACCAGTATGGAATGCAGCGACCACTGGATTTTATACTGCACCGTCCAAGAAGGTCGTGTCTCCAAAAACGATGGATTGACAGCTGTTCGCCATCGCAAAGTAGGTAATTACTACTAAGGAATTGGGTATTGGGTATTGGGGATTGGGAAAACTCTTTCCTTGTCGCTAGTCCCCAGTCCCCATTCCCCATTCCCCAGTCCCTAGTCCCCTAGTCCCCAATCCCTAGTCTCTGTTCCCCAACTATAAAACAGCTATGACCAATTCCAAGCCACGCGACGTACAAGTTTTACCAATTGCTACAAATACTAAAGCTATCAGGGCACGTAGTTGGTCACGTCTGCGGTTTGAAATTGAATACGCACTTGAAAGAGGTACAACCTCCAATTGCTATTTAATTGAAGCTGATAAAACCGCACTTATTGATCCACCGCCAGAAAGCTTTACCGAAATTTATTTAGAGGCATTGCGGCAGACTTTAGATTTGACAACTTTGGATTATATTATCCTGGGTCATTTCAACCCCAACCGAGTTGCAACCCTCAAAGCAATTTTAGAACTAGCACCACAAGTAACTTTTGTCTGTTCTCTTCCCGGTGCGAACAATTTACGTGCTGCTTTTCTAGAACAAGATTTAAATGTCTTGGTGATGCGGGGGAAAGAAACTCTGGATTTAGGCAAGGGTCATGTTTTAAAATTCTTCCCCACCCCTAGTCCGCGCTGGCCGGAAGGACTTTGTACCTACGACCAGCAAACCCAAATTCTCTACACAGATAAGTTATTTGCAACTCATCTCTGTGGTGATGAAGTGTTTGATGATAACTGGGAAGCGCTCAAAGAAGACCAGCGTTACTACTTTAACTGCTTGATGGCTCCCCAAACTCTTCATGTGCAAGCAGCTTTGGAGAAAATCTCAGATTTGCAGGTGAGAATGTATGCTGTGGGTCATGGCCCCTTGGTACGCAGTAGCTTAATTGAACTCACCAAAGCTTATGGAGAGTGGAGCCGTTCTCACAACGAGCGCGAAATTTCCGTTGCCTTACTTTACGCTTCAGCTTACGGAAATACGGCGACTTTAGCACATGCGATCGCTCTGGGACTAACTAAAGGTGGAGTTGCAGTTAAATCAATCAACTGTGAATTTGCTACCCCTGATGAAATTCGCATCAACCTAGCACAGTCAGAGGGTTTTATCATTGGTTCTCCTACCATCGGTGGTCATGCACCAACTCCCATTCACACTGCTTTAGGAATTGTGCTATCGAGTGGTGACAATAGCAAACTCGCCGGGGTTTTTGGTTCCTACGGCTGGAGTGGCGAAGCATTTGACTTAATCGAAGGTAAACTCCGAGATGCCGGATATCGCTTTGGCTTTGACACCTTGAAGGTGAAGTTTAAACCTGATGATGTCACTCTCAAATTCTGTGAAGAACTAGGTACAGACTTTGCCCAAGCACTGAGAAAGGCTAAAAAGGTACGCGTGCCGCAACAAGCCGCTACCCCAGTGGAACAAGCTGTTGGTCGGATTGTTGGTTCCGTTTGCGTGGTGACAGCGAAACTTGGAGATGTGTCTACGGGGATGTTAGGCGCTTGGGTTTCTCAAGCCACCTTCAACCCACCTGGACTAACTGTTGCGATCGCCAAAGACCGAGCGATCGAATCTTTGATGTATCCAGGCGGTAAGTTTGCCTTAAATATTCTACCTGAAGGCAATCATCAAGATTACATGAAACATTTCCGTAAATCTTTCGCCCCTGGAGAAGATCGATTTGCCAACTTTAGTACAGCAGTTGCAGATAATGGCTGTACCGTCCTCACCGACGCTTTAGCATATTTGGAATGCTCAGTCAGCCAACGTCTAGAATGTGGCGATCATTGGGTCATTTATGCAACTGTAGACGAAGGTAAATTACTCAAGCCTGATGCTGTTACTGCCATCAACCATCGTAAAACAGGCACTCATTATTAGAGAGTGAGAAGTTTAACCTCACAAAACTGCTTTTGATAAAAATTCTCTTTTTTATTGTGGGACTGGCATCTTGCCAGTCCCATTTTTTTGTCTACCACGCTAGCTGCTGCTAATTTTAATCGTGAGTTTGATAAGTCTTATTTGTCCTCTCCCCCAGCCCCTCTCCGAGGCGGAGAGGGGAGCAAAAAACGGAATTTTTCGTTGCTCCTCCCTTTCCGTTTCGGAGAGGGAGGCTAGGAGGGAGAGGTTTATCGAACTCACGTTAATTTTACTAACAGGCGTACCGAGTTAAGATTTTGGATGGCGATGCGATCGCTAACAAACATTTTTGCAAAAAATGAACCGGGTATAGGCTAATACGGTTCAGATAAGCTTTTTTCTCCCCCTCTGTATCCCTTGCATCCCCTCTGCCTGCCTCAACGGATAAATTTCTTAACCCAAGTGTATTGGGGTATAGGGGCAGACATTTGTACGCTTGTACCAACGTATCTGACTTTTCCTGGGATGTAGAATCAAAAAAAAAAAGGTGCGTGCAATTTCAGTATTAAAGCGGAAATAACATAAATTTACCTACGGAAATTCCGCAATTGCCACAAAGACAATTGCAAAAGCACAGTGTAGCCTTTAACTAGAAAAACACTATCAGGCAGTTTCTAGACAAAACTTTTATATTATTTTTTGTTCTTATGACTCCAAAACACACCAAAATTAAATTTCCTCTTTGGCAATATCTGAACCAACCTTTATTTAGCCGCGAGACTAAATTAGTGTTGAATCCCCAGCGCTTTGTCTTGATCTGGCGTCTACAACTTCTAGAACGTTGCTGGAGTAAAGAATGTGACGCCAAAGGACCTCAACAGCATTAGATATTTGAAAAGCTGCTGCACTCAACTAAAAGCTGGCAAACTAAGCCTCATCTAAAGAACGTGGCTTTTTACCATCAAGTAAAGCACTGACAGTCATATCTCCCATGACATTAATTGCGGTGCGGCAGCGATCCAAAAACCAGTCTACAGTAACTAGCAAAGCAATGTACTGGGTAGGTAAGCCTACAGAAGTGAATACCAGTGTCATTGTTACCAGTCCAGCATTGGGAATATTTGCCGCACCTACCGAGGCAAATATCGAGGTAAGGATGACAACTAACTGCTGTGTTAAACTCAGATGTTGGCCAATTAGTTGGGAAATATACAACGCAGACATTGCTTCATAGAGGGCAGTACCATCATTATTGAAATTTGCCCCGACTAATGCCCCCAAGGCAGCAGAAGATTCCCTTAAACCGACTTTTGTTTGCAAAACCTCAAAGGTTACGGGCATTGCTGCCGCCGAGGAAGAAGTTGAGAAAGCTGTTAAAAAGGCATCAGAACCGCCGGCGAGGAATTTTAGCGGGTGTACCCAAGAACCAAATTTTACTCTGGTGAGGTAGTAGCAAGCCTGCAATACCAGTGCTAACAATACAGCTACGATGAACGCACCCAAAGATTTAAACGGTGCAAAGCCCTGCATCGCAATAGTTTTAGCTACAATTCCAAAGACTGCGAACGGCACTAAGGCAATTACCCAGTTGAGGATGCGGACTACCGCTTCAAATAAAATTCCGATGACATCCTCTATCGGCTGGAATCCATTCTTGCCTTGGGCGATTTGTTCAGATTTTAATCCCCGCAGAACGATGCCAAAACTCAGGGCAATTACAATCAGTTGGATGACATTATTATCAACCAATGGCTTGAGGACAGCTTCCGGGACAGCATCTTTGATTATTCCCCAAGGATCGAGACTCTGAGTAGTTATTGCCGTACTGGTTGAGGTGGCTACATTGCCCCAAGTCCCAGGACGCAGAACATTGGCTACCAAAAGTCCCACTAAAATAGCTACAGTTGTGTTGGTTAAAAGTAGTACTGCTAACCGCCGCCCAGCTGTACCAGGGATATTAGTAGTCATCAAAGTATGCAGCACCGCTACCAGAATTAGAGGTGTAGCCAAGGCGCGGAGAGCCTTTAGCACCAATTCAGCCGGAATTGCTAAATTGTTGATTAAAGCCGCGTTGCTGGGGTTGGGATTCCCCGCACCAAGGGCAATTCCGACGCTGACTGCGGCGACTAAGGCGATGAGAATTTGCAACGTGAGAGGGATACGCTGCCACCAAGGGCTAGCTTTGGTTGCAGGCGAAGTAGTTCTCTCTGTTTGACTCATTGGCTAGGTACTGGTTAACTGCTGTAACTATTAAAACAACAATAATGATAGTGACAATTCCCGAAAAAGAACAGCTTTAATTTTGGTTAAAAACTGTTAATCTAATATTCCGTTGCTTTGCAAAATCTGGCTCAAAAGGGTATACCACAAGGTAGACCCCTAGAGGTATATTGGCTTGTGGTTGGAGATGCTTATGTCCTTTGTTCCTTTACATATTCACAGTGACTATAGTTTGCTCGATGGGGCAAGTCAGCTACCAGAGTTGGTGGATCAAGCGATCGCACTGGAGATGAAAGCGATCGCCCTTACCGATCATGGTGTCATGTATGGAGCCGTTGAACTGATCAAAATCTGCCGTAGTCAAAATATTAAGCCGATAATCGGCAATGAAATGTATATAATTAACGGCGATATTGAGAAACAAGAACGCCGCCCCAAATATCATCAAGTTGTTTTAGCTAAAAATACCAAAGGTTACAAAAATTTAGTTAAATTAACTACAATTTCTCACCTCAAAGGTGTTCAAGGTAAAGGAATTTTTTCTCGACCTTGTATTAATAAAGATTTATTAAAAGAATATCATGAAGGCTTGATTGTCACCAGCGCTTGTTTGGGTGGAGAAGTCCCCCAAGCGATTCTCAGTAATAGACCAGATGCAGCTCGGAAAGTTGCTCAATGGTATAAAGATGTATTTGGTGATGATTATTATCTAGAAATTCAAGACCACGGCTCCCAAGAAGACCGGATTGTAAATGTTGAAATTGTCAAAATTGCTAGGGAACTAGGAATTAAAATTGTTGCAACTAATGATTCGCATTTTATTTCTTGTTTTGACGTTGAAGCCCACGACGCTTTGCTATGTATCCAAACTGGCAAGTTAATTATTGAAGATAAGCGGATGCGTTATAGCGGTACTGAGTATCTCAAGTCTGGTGAAGAGATGCGGCAGCTATTTCGTGACCATTTACCAGATGATGTGATTGTAGAAGCGATCGCTACTACTGAAGAAGTGGCTGATAAAGTCGAGCCTTACCATATTATGGGTGAGCCTCAGATTCCTACACCTCCTATTCCCCCTGGTCATACTGCTGACACTTACGCCGAAGATGTTGCGTGGAGTGGACTTTTAGAACGGTTAAATCGCAAATCTCGCCAGGAAGTCGATTCCGTCTATAAAGAAAGATTAGAATACGAACTGAAAATGATTCAGCAGATGGGTTTTTCCAAATACTTTTTAGTTGTATGGGACTACATCAAATTTGCTAGAGATAATAATATTCCTGTGGGGCCAGGTCGGGGTTCGGCGGCTGGTTCATTAGTTGCTTATGCAATGCGAATTACCAATATTGACCCTGTACATCATGGGTTACTATTCGAGCGTTTCTTGAACCCAGAACGGAAATCCATGCCTGATATTGATACGGATTTCTGTATTGAACAACGGGATAAAGTGATTGAATATGTAACTGAAAAATATGGTGCAGATAGAGTTGCCCAAATTATTACTTTTAACCGTCTAACTTCTAAAGCAGTTTTGAAAGATGTCGCCAGAGTATTAAATATTCCCTACGGGGAAGCTGACAAAATGGCGAAAATGATTCCTGTGGTGCGGGGGAAACCAACTAAACTTAAGGTGATGGTTTCTGATAAAACTCCAGAACCAGAGTTTAAAGAGAAATATGATAAAGAACCCCATGTTCGTCATTGGCTTGATATGGCGATGCGAATTGAAGGAACTAACAAAACTTTTGGTGTTCATGCAGCAGGTGTAGTAATTTCCGCCGATCCACTGGATGAAATTGTCCCATTACAGAAAAATAATGACGGTTCTGTAATTACCCAATATTTCATGGAAGACCTGGAATCAATGGGTTTGTTGAAAATGGATTTTCTGGGTTTACGGAACCTGACGCTTATTCAAAAAACTGTTGATTTAATTCAAGAAACGAAAGGATATCGGATTGATCCTGATGAAATTCCCCGCCAGGAAAGAAAAGCCCAGAGAATATTAGCTAAAGGTGAACATAGCACTTTACCAAAAGATGTCCAAAAAACTTATGATTTATTAGAAGCAGGTGAATTAGAAGGGATATTTCAATTAGAATCTTCTGGGATGCGTCAGATCGTGCGAGATTTGAAGCCTTCTAATATAGAAGATATTTCTTCAATTTTGGCACTTTATCGACCCGGACCATTAGATGCAGGACTAATTCCTAAATTTATCAACCGCAAACATGGTCGAGAAAAGATTGATTATCAACACCAAGTTCTAGAACCAATATTAGATGAAACCTATGGAATTATGGTCTATCAAGAGCAAATCATGAAAATTGCTCAAGATATGGCGGGATATTCTTTAGGACAAGCTGACTTGCTGCGTCGGGCGATGGGTAAAAAGAAAGTTTCTGAGATGCAAAAGCAGCGAGAAAAATTCGTAGATGGCGCAGCTAAAAATGGCGTTCAGAAAAAAGTTGCAGATGAATTATTTGAGCAAATGTTGAAGTTTGCTGAATATTGTTTAAGCTATGACACGGAAATATTAACTGTAGAATATGGATTGCTGCCGATTGGAGAAATTGTCGAAAAAGGCATTGAATGTACTGTATATAGTGTTGATAATCATGGGAATATTTACACCCAACCTGTAGCACAGTGGCACGATCGCGGACAACAAGAGGTATTTGAGTATTGCTTGGAAGATGGTTCAATAATTCGGGCAACAAAAGACCATAAATTTATGACTGTTGATGGTCAAATGTTGCCAATTGATGAAATATTTGAACGCCAATTAGATTTGATGCGGGTTGAGGGTTTGCCAAATTCATTGGTTTACCAACCAGATCGCCAGGGAATAGAATTCGCTGTCTAATGGTGCAAGAGGACTAGAAAAAACTTGGTTTAATTGTTCACTAGTTTCACCTAGTCGTCTGAAGACGACTTTAGCTTTCAGACAGGGAATTTCATTCCCTGGCTGGCTACTGGCTGGCTGCTGCCGGCTGGCTTGGTGAACTGGCTGATTTTCTGGCTCATTCCTGATTCCCTAGCTGACTGGCTGACGGACACTGCTAATATGATAATTTTTTCCAGCAATATGGGAAACATAAATGTATGTAGATAAATACAAAATTTAAAAAATATTATGTCTCTGTGGCGACTTTATTATCATATTGTTTGGGCAACAAAAGAACGCCAACATCTAATTACCTCCGATAAAGAAACTGATCTTTATAATTACATCATTGATAAATCCAACAGTTTAAATTGTAGACTCCATGCCATTGGAGGTATTGAAGACCACATACATTTAGTAGTATCTATACCGCCAACAATCGCGATTGCAGAGTTTGTGAAAAAAATTAAAGGAAGTAGTTCTCACCATTTCAACCACAATCTTTACCCTACATCAGAAAAATTTGCTTGGCAAGAAGGATATGGTATATTCTCTTTGGGCAGTAAGCAACTTGAGCAAGCTGTTATATATGTTCAAAATCAAAAAATACATCATCTTGAATGCACGGTAAATTCTCATTTAGAAAAAGCAGGTGCATAACCAATAAAAAGAAATTGCTAATATCTACGGGCAACTCAAAGCTAATTGATTAAATCAATTTGCACCCAGAGAAAAAAGCAAGCGGAGAAAAACTAAAATAACGGATTTAGGTTTTGGTGAAGTAGAGAGCGTCATTTGGAATTTTGAATTGTTAATTGCGGTTTTCCCCAAAGTATGGTTTCCTGCTTGTAAATAGCAATTCCCGGTTTTGCGCCTTTGGGTTTGTAGACGTGTTTTAGCTGAGTGTAAACTACTGGCACTTGCTCACTTTGACGGGCGCGACTGTAGTAGGCAGCAAGATTAGCTACAAATTGTAAATCAGCTTCTTCTGCTACAGCGCCCGGTTCTAAACGTAGTAACACATGACTCCCTGGAATTTCTTGAGCGTGGAACCATAAGTCATAATCCCCTGCTACACGAAAGGTCAACTGGTCATTCTGGCGATTGTTGCGACCGATTAATACTTCAAAACCGCCAGGGGTAAGATAACGATGAAAGTTAGTGCTGGGGGCTTCGTTTGCACTGCGGCTGCGGTATTCTGGATCTTCGAGATACTTTTGTCCAATCAACTCTTCGCGGATTTCTTCTAAAGCTCGCAAATCTTCTGCTGTTTGGTAAGTGTCTATCTGAGCGATCGCAGCTTCTACTTGCTCTAAATACTCAATTTCTGTCTGTACTTCCAATAGTAGCGGTTCCACAGCAGCACGGGCGCGTTTCAGCTTTTGGTGCTGTTTGTAAAGACTTTGGGCATTTTGGACGGCATTTTTATCTGGCTGAAGTGCGATCGCAACTGGTAAATTTGTCTCAAAATCTGCAAGGATAATTTCTTTCATCCCCGGTTCCCAGTTTTGCAGGTGAGCCATCAATAAATCTGCTTTTTGCCGATACTCATCGGCTCGATCTGATTGCTGCAAGCGCGTTTTAAAGGTTTGAGCTTTATTCTTTAATTTCGCCAGAATATTATGCAATTTCTGACTCAATTGATGGCGCAATTGCGAAAATAACTGTTGATCAATCTGGTTACTGTAGTAGTGGTTGAGTAACTCCTGAATATTTTTGACCTTTTCAACTACACCCCAACCCATTACGGTGTAACCATCTTTTGTCCAAGCGGGTTGAAATTTATTGGAATCTAAGGCTTGCAGCCATTCTTGCCAACGCTCAAACAGCCGTCGCCAGTCGTCGGGGTTGAGAGTATCCGTTGATGTTTCTGGGGCGATATTTGCTTCTAGCAGCATTAATTCCAGTAGTGCGGCACTCAAGCCACTATAACTTTTGAGTAATTGTCGCTTAATTGCCCCTGGTACTAGACTTGCCCGTTCTTGCCAACGTTCTTGAGATTCGTTCAAACTGGGGACGGTTCCAGTCAGTTTTGGCGGTGTTTCATAAGGTTGTCCGGTTTGGATGGGACGGACACTAGATTGTTGCTGACTGACTTGATGGGCGGCGGTGATAATTATATTGTTAGCGTCGGTGAGAATCACATTACTATACTTGCCCATGATTTCTGCATAGACATGATATAGGGCACTTTCTCCAGGACGACGGGCAAATTGCAAATCAATAACCCGCTCCCAAGGGGCGATCGCTTCAATCGCTACCAATGCCAAACCACCCAATTGGTGTATTAATTGTTGACTAAAGGTAAAGGTATCAGGCGATCGCGGTGGTGGATCGCCAATACAAATATGTGCCGCTTGGGGATGCCAAGAAATTTGTAGCCAATCCCGTTGTTTCAGGGTGCGTAATGCTATAGCAATAGTGTAGCGATCGCGTTGATAAACTTGTTCTGTCCGCGAGGGCAGCCAGTTAGCGCGTATTTCGCTACAGGTAGCTGTAAGAGTAGTGAAGTCAACTGGTTGCATAGCCATTCGCGTTCAAAGGTCGATGCTCAGTATACTTCTATATATTGATATTAGCGTAGGTGTAGCCCGCCGTAGGCATCGCCATCAGTTCCAAAGCTAGGTTTGTTGGAATTCCCCTTGCTTCTAGCCGCTTCAATTCTAAAACGTCAATACCTGCTGTTAATCCATCCAAATACTCTTCTACAGTCACTCCCAAATTTTCAATTTCCATCATGAGTATAATTTTCTATTTTTTGTTCGATGTTTCAGCCGATGTCTTTAGTTAAGAGATTGACAAATAAAAAAACATCCCAAATTTTCTTGTGGGATGGGCAACATGAGTGCCCTAAATCTGAGACGGGTGGGGACACCCATCCCACAAGATGGATAATTTATCCGTGATTAGCGCTCTATCACTCTAAGCAGAGAAAATAGGAAATGGTCGGATTGCGAGTTGCTATTTTAGACACCTCGCAATCCGATCAATCAATGCAATTATAGCGATCGCACACGAAATTCTGGTGTTGCTGAATCGAGGTATGAATTTGGATGTAGAGACGTTGCATTGCAACGTCTCTACTCTACAAGGATTTTGAAATAACGCAAAATTATTTTTCATACCACAGTCAGCAACGCCGAAATTCTTTACCAGAGAAAGTTTGTAAATAATTTCCCCTAAATTACCTTGATGACATCGCATTCTTTAGTCCAACAGCAAATACCGCTAAATACTAAGCTGCTTGAAGAGATAGGATCTATGTACAAAAGTAGAATTTAGGAGTAAACCTCTGTCTTTACAAGCTATTACCGTTCCCACAGCAACTTCTCAACCCCCCGCAGGCTTAATTGTCACTTTGCATGGTTGGGGTGCTAATGCTGAGGATGTAGCATCTTTGTTACCCTCGATCAACTTACCTAATTACCAGTTTGTATTGCCTAATGCACCTTTTCCTTATGCCTATTCCCCGATAGGGAGGGCATGGTATGACCTACGGGTGGAAAATATGTATGAAGGGTTGCCAGAAAGTCGACAACTGTTAATAGATTTCTTGGAATCTTTAGAAAGTACCACTGGCATACCTTTATCACGCACCATTTTAAGTGGATTTTCTCAAGGCGGAGCAATGACTTTGGATGTTGGCTCAAAATTACCCCTAGCAGGTTTAGTTGTCATGAGCGGATATTTACATCCTGATGCACTAACAGCAGCTAAAAGTAAAATTCCGCCGACTTTAATCACTCACGGTAGATATGATGAAGTTGTGCCCCTGCAAGCTGCTTTGAAGGCACAGGAAACTCTCAAGTCTCTAGGAGTGGCGGTAGAATACCACGAATTTGATATGGGGCATGAAATACATTTACCTACGTTAGAAGTGCTACGAAATTTCGTTGTCAATACCATTGGCTAGTCAGCATTACGAATTTTTGATAAATTCTGGTACAAATTCTGACAATTTTCACGAAAATAATGGTCTCTAATGAGTAATATATATTGGGTGGCTGCGTTTGGCGCAACTTAACCCAAGCTGAAGGCGAGTGCTGCATAAGGGAGGGGCAAGCATTATGACAACTCTAAGCATTTCCCAAAAAGAAATTGCTGCCATGAGTGCGGCAGAAGTAGAAGAACTAGCTACACGTCTGGAACTGGATAATTATAGTAATGCTTTTGAGGGTTTAAATGATTGGCATCTATTGCGAGCGATCGCATTTCAGCGTCCAGAGTTAGTTGAACCCTATATCTACCTCTTAGACTTAGAACCCTACGATGAAGCGTAGTTGAGGTTGAGAGTTAGGAGTTAGGAGTTAGGAGTTGGAAATTAATATTCAGTAACTACTTGCTCCTAAGTTACTACTTACTCCTAAATTTTTACCATGACTAATCCAAAATTGAACAGGGTTCTAATTGGTGTAGGTGGCGGTATCGCCGCCTACAAAATTTGTGAACTGGTTTCGAGACTGTTTAAAACTGGGGTGGAAGTCCGAGTCATCCTCACCCATTCGGCACAAAAATTTATCACGCCTCTGACAATAGCCACCCTATCTCGTCATCCCGCCTACACAGATGATGATTTTTGGCAAGCAACTCACTCTCGTCCGCTGCATATTGAGTTGGGTGAATGGGCTGATGTGATGGTAATTGCCCCTTTAACAGCCAATACATTAGCCAAGTTAGCCTACGGGATGGCGGATAATTTACTCACAAATACCGTGCTGGCTTCTACTTGTCCCGTACTGTTAGCACCCGCAATGAATACGGATATGTGGGAACAGCAATCGGTGCAGCGGAATTGGCAACAGCTATTGATCGATAGCCGATATCATGGAATGGGTACAGCATCAGGATTATTAGCGTGCGATCGCGTCGGTGCTGGTAGATTAGCAGAACCTCCAGAAATATTCGCTCACGTCCAATCGTTATTACACACTCAAGGCAAACGAGATTTAGTCGGTAAACAAGTCTTAATTAGCGCTGGAGGAACGCGAGAGTATCTTGACCCAGTGAGGTTTATTGGTAATCCTTCCACAGGTAAAATGGGATTAGCTTTAGCGCAAGCGGCACTTCATCGAGGGGCAAGTGTCACCTTGGTACATGGCCCAGCTAATTGGGATGTACCATTGGGAGTACAAGCAATTCCTGTCATTAGTGCCGAGCAAATGCAGCAGGTTATGGTCGAATATTTACCCAATGCTGATGTCATTGTGATGTCGGCAGCCGTGGCAGATGTGAAGCCACGAGATTATAGTACAGAAAAATTGCCCAAGCGATCGCTCCCCCAAGCCTTACCCTTGGAACCAGTACCGGATATAGTCGCCCAGTTAGCACAACATAAACAGCCGCATCAAATATTAATTGGTTTTGCTGCACAAACTGGGGATATTGTCAAGCCAGCGTTAGAAAAATTACAGAATAAAAAACTCGATGCGATCGTTGCCAATCCCATCGATCAACCTGATAGTGGTTTTGGTAGCGATAATAATCAAGCGATATTTTTAGATAGTCAAGGAAATCAGCTAGAAATTGCACCTTGTTCTAAATTAGAAATGGCCCATCAATTATTTGATTTTGTCATTACTGAATTTTAGATTTTAAATCTCTCAACATCTGTCTTAAGTGTGAAAGTAACTCACAACTCTAGGTAGTGGCGCTAGTAGTTAAGGATGGCTAATCTAGATAAAGTTGATTCAATATTCACTCTGGTTTGATTCACCACACAAATCTTCAATGGCGCGTGCTGGAGATTTACTGCCTGTCTGGATAGCCTCAGTTAATAGCCTCAATTAAATGTTCTTTAGCATAGCGACAAATATGAAAGCAGATCAACTTCTGAAAAACTATGCCGCAGGTGTCAGAGATTTTACTGGTGTTAACTTGAGCGAAGCCAACTTAAGGGAAGCCGATCTCAGTGGTGTAATTTTAGATAAAGCAATTTTAGATGGAGCTAATCTGAGTCACGCTAATCTAAGCCACGCCAGTTTGATTGAGACAGATTTAAATGGAGCAGATTTAAGCAATGCGGATCTCAGTGGTAGCAACCTAAGTGGAGCAATTTTGGATGGAGCTATCTTGGATGGAGCAGCAATGGAAGGAGCTAATTTGAATCACGCTGATTTGACGGTTGCGAAACTGATTGACACTAACTTGAGTGAGGCAGATTTGCACGAAGCAAGCTTGATAGCGGCTAATCTAGATGGAGCCGATTTAAGTGGTGCAGATTTAACTGTAGCTGACTTATCTCAGGCAAATCTCACTCAAGCAGATTTGAACCAGACTAATTTGAGCGGAGCAAATTTGGATGGAGCCAATATAGAAGGAACAATCCTTGATGAAAATGTGTAACGCGTTCCCTATAACTAAAATTTTCTTCCTTCTGGGCGTAGATATAGCGTAGCTGACACCAGGTGCAAGATAGTAAAATTCATTCTAAAGCTGAGGTTTACAGTCTAATATTAAGAATATGAAAACGTATTGCATCTGTATGAGCTTACGTAATGTTGTAAGTTATTAAGCTTGCAACTAAAAAAAGAAACTCACCTCTTGACATATTGGGACTAGTTCGTAGCTCCTCTCGAAGTGCCACTAGCTGCTTTTCTAAGCACGGTTACACATTTGGAGGGTTTTAATGTCTCAATCAATAGTAAATTCTATCAGACGTATATTAATTTGTGATGATGTCGCTGATAACTGTTTTTTGCTTGAAGCGATTTTGCAAGCGGAGGGTTGTAAAATAGAAATCGTTGATTCTGGTACAAAGGTATTGAACAAGATTGAAACTGACCCGAAACTACCTGACTTGCTAATACTAGATGTGTTCATGCCAGAAATAGATGGATACGAAGTTATTCGACGTATCAGACAGTCAAATAAATTTGACTGCCTTCCTATTTTGTTGGTAACAGCTTTTGATCAAAATGATATTAAATTATCTGATATTATAAAGATTGATGGATTCATTCAGAAACCCTTTGAACCAGATTTAGTAATTTTTAAAGTGCGAGAAATTCTAGACCGAACATGATCAAAGTATATTTAATTTAGTAAGTGATTTAGTTAATTGTCAGTTGATGCCTAATAAGGAATATTGGTGAGCATAATGATTAACTATGGATAATTCTTCTAAAGATTTAGTAGCTGTAGAGGAAATTTTAATAGCTGTGGAAGTTTCTGACTTGAATGATGTAGTTATCCTTCAAGGCCAAGCAATTGTTGATTTAGCTGAATTTGAATTAACACCTCAAGAAACTGTGAAGTTTAAAAAAATATTTGAAAAAGTGAATACCAAACTGGCAGAGTCTCTGTATGAACAGTTTCCTGCTACTTCAGTTATTTCTGAGATTCGAGTAAAACCGCAGTGATTTTAACATTTTAAAAGCCTATACAGTAATACTTTCAGCCTATCTTGCCCCTAGTGTCAGCTACGCTATATTTACCGAAGAAAGGCAGAGGGCAGATGGCAGAAGGGGATTTATGTGTCGCAAACATTTTTTGAATTGGTATAACTTGTGTGTACACACGATCCACTTGTAAGAAAAAATAAGGTGGATATATTTCAATACCCTTGGGTTAAGGGCGACTGGCAACAATTTTGAGTTTTCGAGACGCGATAAATCGCCGTCTCTACAAGTGTTTTGTTGCTCATTCTGAGCGGTTCTCCATTGCGTGAAATACAGACCTAACCCCCAGCCCCTTCCCTGCGAGGGAAGGGGAGTGAGCATCAAAGCCTCTCTCCTTTTAGGAGAGAGGTCAAAATGTATTGCATCCATTCGAGAAGCGCTATATTTTCTACACACAAAGATACTACTTTGAAAAAGTTTGCTAGAAGTAGTGTTACTTATGATTGTCATAATTAAAACAATTGACTCTCAACTATCAATGGTGAACTCTACCCTCGTTGTCACACTCTATGTCAACCCTCTGACAGGGAATGATACCAATACTGGTTCACGGTTGAGTCCGTTTAAAAGCCTCACCCGTGCCTTAAAATTAACCAAAATCCCGACGATAATTCATCTGGAATCAGGAAATTACAGCGCTGCTAGTGGTGAGGTGTTCCCATTGGTCATCCCTGGAGGGACGACAGTGGTGGGTAATGAAGCAAAAAAAGGTGCAGGGATTTTAATTTACGGGAGTGGTGAGCATCAAAGTCCCAGCTTTGGTATGCAAAATATTACACTGCTCTTAGTAGATAATGCCTGTATTTTAGGTGTAACTGTTACCAATCCTTCAGTCAGAGGTACTGGTATCTGGATTGAATCGGCTGTACCTACTTTAGCTAACAATACTTTGAGTGACTGTGGGCGAGAAGGTGTGTTTACCACTGGTACTGCCAAGCCCACAATTTCAGATAACATATTTGTGCAAAATACTGCTAGCGGTTTAGTGATGGCAGGTCATAGCCAGGGAGAAGTACTGCGGAATGTATTTCAAAGAAACCCTTTAGGCATAGCAATTAGTGATTTTGCGGCTCCGACGATCGCCAATAATAAATTATCAGAAAATCGCACAGCGATCGCACTTTCTCGTAATGCCCAACCTGTGATGCGTCAAAATCTCATTGCTCAAAATACCCAAGGTGGTTTATTAGTCAATGGCAATGCAGTCCCAGATTTAGGCAATACCCAAGATCCCGCCAATAATATTTTTCGTGATAATTATGAATTTGATTTATATAATGCTACTACACAAAAACTAGTTTCCGTAAGTAATCAATTAAATTCTTCTCTAGTCAAGGGCTTGGTAGAATTGATCCAAATTAATCAAGTAGCAGTTAGCACTAGTTATTCTGATACCCCTACACAATCCCCATCTCAAAAAATTTTCGCATCTCCCGAATTAGATGGACATTGGGCAGAACCATTTATTCAGGCATTAGTGAGCATGAATTTAACTCATGCTTTTGCTGATAGTAGCTACCAGCTAGATAAACCCATGACTCGCGCCCAGTATGCAGATATGGTGGCGATCGCCTTTAACCCATTTTCCAAAATTCTAGCACCTGATTTTACGGATGTACCCAAGGATTTTTGGGCTTATAGCGCTATCCAAATTGCGGCTAGCAGTGGCTTTGTTGGCGGATTTAGCGATCGCACTTTCCGCCCCGATCAACATGTGCAGCGGCTACAGGTAATTGTCTCCCTAGTGAATGGACTGGGACTACCAGCTGTTGATAGCGATATTTTGGAAGTATATAGCGATCGTCATACCATTCCCAACTATGCCCGAAAAGCCGTTGCTACTGCTACACGATGGGGAATAGTTGTCAACTATCCAGATCCGAAAGTCCTTGCATCTTCACGTTTAGCAACACGCGCCGAAGTTGCAGCAATGGTTTATCAGGCATTAGTCGCCATCGGGCGAACACCGCCAATTAAAGAGCTTTTCAACTAATTAAAGTACACTAAGTCCCCAATCCCCAATCCCCATCTCATTCGTAGTGTAAATAATTGAAAATTTCTGTAAATCAGTCTATATAGGGTTGCATTCTAGGAGTTGACAAGTAAAATAGGGGACACTGCTTATCGTTTTGGTAACTTGTGGAAAAAAAACCATGTAGTTAAAAGCACGTTAGGCTAATATGCAGTGGGTGACAAATCTTAGACCTATTGCCTAAAGCTAATAGCCCCATGTTAACAACACTTCCAGATACTTCTGCCAACTTGGCGATCGCCTTATTAATTAACTACAGTTTTGATCTCAGTGGATATAGTGCCAATGAGCTAGTTGAGCGTTGGCAAACGCAATACCCACTTAATTGGCTACACCTGGCAGTGATTGAGGCACTATATCAAGGTCGTTATAAAGCGGTTTCTGTGCAACAAATTTTAGTATTTTGGCAGCGCCGGGATCAGGCTACATATCATTTCAATATGGAATTTGAACGTATGGTTTGTAGTAAGTTTCCCCAAAGCTTAACCTCACCGCCGACACCAGCCCTAGCGCCAGCGAAGAAAAATCCCACTGTAGAGAGAGTGACAAGTCCTCAATTACCACCATCAAAGATTCGCAACGGCTATCAATACAGCAATACTGCAACTCTACAACTGAAAAGCTCCCAACCAAAGGCATCTTTAGCTGAAGAAGAAGGGAAGCAGGAAGATAGAGAGAATAAAACTGCTTTAAAGTCTTCGCTTTCTGGGAAATTTGCCTCTTCGGCAACCCTTCAGCTAGCATCTGCTGTCAGCCAAAGGCAAACTTCACAAGAAAGTCCCCCACCTTCCCCATCACTAAGCCATCATCAGCGACAGCCAAAACTGCTGCCACCTGCTACTATTCATGCCCCAATTGGGCAATTTACTCCAGAAACAAGCGATCGCTCTGACTCTTTTACCTCTAAACTTAAAGCGATGTCTGGGGAAGGGGGAAGAGGAGCAGAGGAGCAGGGGAGCAGGGGAGCAGGGGAAGCAAGAGCGGAATAACTAATGCTCAATGCATTTTAGATTTTTATTCTGTAACTAAGAGCTTAAAGCGCTCATCCTCGGCAATCTCATCAAAATCTAGGTCACTTGCTGCGTCTTCTTTATACCTGGGATCGAGTTCAATTGCTTGTTGTAGAGTTAGCAGAGATCGTTCAACTTGTCTTTGCAGTGCGTAACAGGCTGCTTTGTTGTAATGGGCACTGGCATAATCTGACTTAATTTCTAAAGCTTTGTCAAAACTAGCGATCGCTTCATCATCGCGTCCCAATCTCACTAAAATATAACCGCGTTTATCCCAGATTTTGGGAGAATTTGGTTGGAATTCTAAAGCTCTATCCAAGGAGACTATTGCCTCTTCATATTGTTCTAATGCTATTAGAGAAAGACCGCAATTCAACCAAGCAACGGCATCATCAGGCTTGATTTGTGTAGCTTTCTCAAATGAGGCAAAGGCTTGCTGATGCTGTTGTAAGTTTCCCAAAGCAACGCCGCGATCGCACCAAGCTTGATGATAATCTGGTTGAATCTGAATAGCGCGATCGTAGGACGAAATTGCATCTTTGTAGCGTTTTAACCTTCCGAGAGTTAGCCCTCGTTTTAACCAAGCCACAGGTTCATTAGCTTGGATTTTAACCGCTTGGTTGTAAGCTGCGATCGCATCTTCATAGCGCCTTACAGAAAACAAGGCATCTCCCTGTTTTACATACTCATCAGCAGTGAATTCTGGTTGTTGTGGATGTTCCTGTATTTCTTTTTCAACTTCAGAATTTACCACCTCTGGAATAGATTCAGGTATAACTTCAGTTAATTCTTGAAGGATCAGATTCTTTCTTTCTTGAGCATCTAACTGTAACTCAGAGAGTTGAGAGACAAACTCAGTTTCTAATCTTTCTAACTTCTCCAAAATTAGAATCTTTTGTTGTTGAGCATTCCATTGTAATTCTGAGAATTGCGAAGTAAATTCAGAACCAGATTTCTCTAAGTTTTCAATGATTAGCTCTTTGCTCTTTTGAACATCTACTTGCAACTCAGATAGCTGAACCGCAAACTCTGACTGCAATGCCCCTAAATTATCAACAATTTTATTTTTTTTCTCAACAGCATCTATTTGTAATTCAGATAATTGAAACTTCAATTCTTTATCGAATATTCTTAAATTTTCCAGCGTGATATCTTTTTGCTTTTGAGCATCTACCTGTAATTCAGATAATTTTCCAGCAAATTCTGACTGAAATTTATTTAAGTTTTCAAAAGCTATATCTGTTTGCCTTTGAGCATCAGACTGCCATCCAGAAAGTTGAGATGTAAACTCAGACTTTGATACTTCTAAATCAGCAATAGCTAATTCTTGCTGTTGTTGCACACCTAACTTTAAATCAGCTAGTTCTTCTGCTATGACAGATGCTAATTTTCCGAGATTCTCCAGTGCTATATCTCTTTTTTGTTGATAATCCAACTCTAAATTAGATAGACTAGAAGCAAATTTAGACTCTAAATTTTCTATATTTTCTTGAGATTTGCTGAGTTCAGCTTCTAATCTACTTAATACCTGTGATTTAGCTAAATCTAGCTCAGATGTAAGAATAGATACATTCTCTTGTTCACTTTTAATTTTTTGTTGTAAAGCAATAGTTTCCTGTTCTAATTCATAGTTTATTTTTTTAGCTTCTTGAATAACATTTTCAGCCTCTTCTTTAACGGTGGTAAGCTGATTTTGTAATTTTTCCATTCCCTGTAGTTGTTGCATTGCCCTATCAACAATTTCACGAATTACCGTTCGTCGCAGAAGCCATAACGAGGCCAAGACTGCAATGGGAAATAGACTCAATATAACTAGCCAAACATCAAATAAGATAGTTGTACGGCTAAAAGCGCTATTAAGATCGGATTGGACTTGCTGTTGAATTCGCTTTTCCGTTCGTAGTCGTGCTAGTTCTTCCCGTTCCTGATTCGATAACACCGGAGTAGGAGTTAATGCTGGATTAGGTGATGGTGCAGATTGTCCACTGGCAATTCCAACGGATAACAGTAAGGGTAAAAAAACAATAGTGCTTTTGACAATTAAAGCGAAAACAGCTTGATTTTTGCTCTTCATAACAACCATCTCAGTCTGTTGGTCAGTTTTTGAAGCGGCGTGCCTCTTTTCAATCTATAACAGAATTAAGTAGTGAAATGTTGTAGAGGCAATGAGAAATGCTGAACAATCCTTAACTAATTTGTTTCTTCGTACCTTATTGTACATACAACTTCCGTAGTGGAGTGTAGTCATTTTTGGGATTACTATTATAACATTACTTAAGTTGTATTTACTGCCAAAGAGGACAAAAACCAATTGGCACTAGCGTTAGATTATCTAGGGTAAGCAGATTACTCATCCGAAAATTAACTTAACAAAGGCGGTAAAAAATGGGTCGCATCAATCCTTATACACTGCAATTGCAGATTACCCGAATGTTTGAACAAGGGCAATCATTTTTTGCCACAACCAAGGTACAGGAATGGTTAAAAGAACGCAAACATAATCCAGAAGATTATGACATTATCTTCCATAAAAAACCTGCGCCTCCTGGTTCCAAAGAAGTGATGGTAGTGGAAATTGAATTACGCCGTAAAGATGGACAACCTGTAGATCCTTGGTTGCAAGAACAAGCAAATCTCCATGCTTGATCTTAGTAACAAGCAATTTTCAATTTAAATCCATACTATCTTAACAGAATTTACAAAAATAGAGCGTTCCCAATTGCGGAACGCTCTTTATTATCTTTAGATGGAGCATAAATATCTTTTAAAGTATCTAAAGTTAATCCGAATCACCCTATTAGGTGAATCTAATGGGTGAGGCATAAAAAATACAAAATATAGTACCTTGAGGCTAGAAATGGTTGCTTGGTACAGCAATTTATAGACTCAAAATTTAGGAAGTAGATGATGACTGTAAACCAAATTATGGGAGATTCACCAAATCAGATTTATGGCAATTTTGGTAAGCGTTTTTTTGCCTGGATGATGGCGAAAAGTAGCGGCACGTATGATGAAATTATCGGCGATCGCAAACGTTCTCTTTTTGCGAATCTCCAAGGTAAAGTATTAGAAATTGTCCCAGGAACAGCCCCTAATTTACCCTACTACCCTAAAGATATCCACTGGATAGGAATTGAGCCAAATCCACATACCCATTCATATCTCAAAAAACATGCAGAAAAACTTAATTTAAACATCGACCTCCGCATTGGTAATGCTGAATGGTTAGATGCAGAAGATAACAGCATTGATACTGTTGTTAGTACATTAGTTTTGTGTTCAGTGCCGAATATAGACTATACATTACAGGCAATTTTAAGAGTACTGAAACCAGGTGGACGCTTCTTATTTATTGAACATGTCGCTGCACCTCAAGGAAGTTTATTGCGACAACTGCAAAACAGAATTAGTCCGATTTGGAAAGTAATCGGTGATGGTTGTCATCCAGATAGAGAAACTTGGATAGCTTTAGAAAATGCTGGTTTTTCTAGTGTAAATTATGAGCGATTTGATGCAAAATTGCCGATTGTTAGTCCTCATATTATTGGCGTAGCGACAAAGTGAAAAAACTTTTTGGGTTTGCAGAATAAAATTATGAATAACCCCACAGATCAAGCTGTGGGGTTTATAATATAAGATATTTTAGGGATTCTCGCGCAAGAAATCAGTAATCTTATCTAATTCCTGCTGATTGAGGCGAAATTCCCCAGCACCGATGATTCCTTCCACCTGCTTGGAATTGCGTCCGCCAACGATCGCAGCTGTCACCGCCGGATTGTTTAAAGTCCAAGCGATCGCTACTTCACCTGGCGATCGATCGTTTTGTTGACCAATATGTTGCAACACCTCCACCAGCTTCAGGTTACGAGATAGGCGTGGCTCCTGAAATTCACTACTATTCTTGCGCCAATCATCATCTGGGAAATTAGCAACCCGTTCAGGTGTAATCGCTCCTGTGAGCAAGCCAGACTGCATCGGTGAATACACAATCACGCCGATATTATTTTCCTTGGCAAAAGGCAGAATTTCCTTTTCGACATCGCGCTTCACCAGAGAATAAGGCGGTTGCAATGACGTAACTGGGGCAATTTTCTGAATACGCTTCAACTGTTCTACATTGAAATTTGAAACCCCGATATAGCGAACCTTTCCCTCATCCTTGAGTTTTGCCAAAGTTGTCCAGCCTTCTTCAATGTCTGAGTCAGGGTTGGGCCAGTGGATCTGGTAGAGATCAATGGTTTCAATGTCAAGTCGGCGCAGACTGGCTTCAACCTCCTGCCGCACAGAATCCGCCTTCAAGCTGCGACCAATTTCGCCCTTTTCATCCCAAATCATTGAGCATTTCGTGAAAATGTAGGGGCGACTAGATCGACCTTTGAGCGCCTTAGCAACAACCTCTTCCGAATGTCCCAGACCGTAAATAGCTGCGGTGTCAATCCAATTAACGCCGAGGTCGAGAGCGCGATTGATCGCTTCAATGGATTCCCGATCGTCCTGCGTTCCCCAACCAAAAGCCCATCCACCTCCACCAATTGCCCAGGCACCAAAGCCAATTGGGGTAATGTGAAGCTCTGAATTACCAAGCTGTTTGGTTTGCATATCTACCTTCTTCAAGAATTTTTGAGTCAATTGCTAGTTTAAGCTGCAAATATTTTCTCAACAGCTATCTGAAGTGTGAATTACTACTAGTACAGCAAGGCGGAATTCAAACGTTCATCACCCACTCCCCAATCCCCAATCCCTAATCCCTATTCCCAATTCCCAATGCCAAATGCTGCCCCAAGACTCGTATGATCAACATATCAGGAAAACATAACAGCCAGCTTTTTACCGCAAAACATGGGCAGTATTTGGGAAATCGATTTTTACTCTCGTCCGATTTTGGACGCTAACCAAAAAAAAGTTTGGGAAGTCTTAGTCTGCGAAAGCCCCTTGGATATCGGCGCAAAAGCAGATTCTTTGTTTCGTTATGCTCAATATTGTCCCAGTACCCAGGTAAATTCGGGCTGGTTGCGGACAGCATTGCAAGAGGCTATTAATCAAGCTGGAAAAGCACCAATTAAAATCCGCTTTTTCCGCCGCCAAATGAACAATATGATTACTAAAGCCTGCCAAGATTTGGGCATTCCCGCCCAGCCTAGCCGCCGGACTTTAGTTCTCAACCAATGGTTAGAACACCGGCTGAAGGAAGTCTATCCCCAAGAACCAGGCTATCAAGGGGGAACTAATCCCTCAGTCCGCTTAGAGAAACCTTTGCCACAACGTTTACCAGATGCTTTGGAAGGACAGCAGTGGGTATTTGTCACCTTAGATGCTGCGGATTTAGCAGAAATGCCAGAATGGGAAATTGGCTTTGGTGAAGCTTTCCCTTTAGAGTTGGTGCAAGTGTCACCCGAAGCCCGTATTCCTGGTATTTTAATTTTCTCACCAAGAGCGTTGCCCTTGGCAGGTTGGATGTCTGGTTTGGAATTGGCTTTCTTAAGATTTGATACCAGTGAAGAGGCAAGATTACTTTTAGAAACCGGTGTGACTGAAAGCTGGATTGTAGCAAATATCAAAAAACCTCAAATTTTAGCAGAAGCCAAAGGTTTTGAAGAAGCCAAGCAAAAAGCTAACGGAGTGCATTTTATCGGTGTCCAGTCTGATCCCAAAGCCCAATCTTTTGCTGGTTTTTGGCTGTTGCAAGAGGTTAATCTTTGAATATGGGGATTGGGGACTGGGGAAGAAGCAAGAGGGCAGGGAGCAGGGAGCAAGGGAGAAGAATTTTCCCCTCCGCCCCCCGCACCCCGCCCCTCTGCCTCTTTTCAATGCCCAATTACCAATGACCAATGACTAATGACTAGAAACGTTGAGACATGGCAATGATTTGGGATAATTAACTGCGTCCATCAGTGTTGATCTGTGGTTTCAACGCAACTGCTGAAACATGCTGATGATTTTTGGATGGTTATCTGCGTTTATCAGCGGAAAGTCTAATCATCGGCTTTTGGCGATTCGGACTTTCTTGGACAGCGTTGATATGCGGTTCAAAATCCACAATTCACTAAGGGTCATGGGTTCTGAAAATTTGTCACAAGATACACTAGCAGAACAGCTGCTGGAACTAGCTATAAAATCTGGAGCAGAAGCAGCTGAGGTGTATCAGTCGCGATCGCTTTCTCGTCCAGTGTTTTTTGAGGCAAACCGACTCAAACAGCTAGAAACCAACCAATCTGAAGGTACAGCACTACGGCTTTGGCGAAACGGGCGTCCGGGACTCACGGTGGCTTACGGTTTTGTCACGGCCGATGTCATGGTGGAAAAAGCTCTGGCACTAAGTCAACTTAATCAACCGGAACCAGTAGAATTAGGCTCTAACTTTCAGCCCTCCTACCCAGATTTAGGGGAAAGTGTGCCTATAGAGGTTTTGGTAGATTGGGGCAAAGAAGCGATCGCACTCATCCGTGATTCCTATCCCGATATTGTCTGCAATGGTGACTGGGAATGTGATATAGAAACCACTAGACTAGTCAATACCAAAGGTTTAGATTGTCACTATACTGACACTACCCTCAGCTGTTATGTATCCGCAGAATGGGTACGTGGCGATGATTTTTTGAATGTTGCCGATGGACAAACTCAACGGGGTGGACTCGACCCGGAGAGATTAGCTAATCAAATTTTACAACGGTTAATTTGGGCTAGAGAAAATATCTCACCTCCGACTGGTCGCATCCCGGTTTTGTTCACTTCTAAAGCTGCCGATATGCTTTGGGGTACTGTGCAAGCAGCGTTAAATGGCAAGCGAGTCTTAGAAGTAGCTTCCCCTTGGGCAGAACACCGGGGTAAGGCAGTAGTTGCACCCAGCCTCACCCTCTACCAAGACCCGGAAGCTGGCCCTTATAGTTGTCCTTTCGATGATGAAGGCACTCCGACTCAATCTTTAGTATTTATCCAAAATGGAGTTTTACAGCACTTCTATGGCGATCGCACCACCGGACGCCAACTCGGTACTGACACCACCGGAAATGGTTTTCGCCCCGGTTTAGGCAGCTATCCCACCCCTGGTTTATTTAATTTTCTCATCCAGCCAGGTTCGGCATCACTACCAGATTTGATTAGACAACTAGATGATGGCTTAATTGTGGATCAAATGCTGGGTGGTGGCGGCAGTATTTCTGGAGATTTTTCGATCAACGTTGATTTAGGTTACCGCGTCCAAAATGGTCACGTAATTGGGCGTGTGAAAGATACGATGGTTGCAGGTAATGTCTACACAGCCCTGAAGCAATTGGTAACATTGGGCAACGATGGTGATTGGAATGGTTCTTGTTATACTCCATCTTTGATAGTAGAAGGGCTATCCACCACGGGGAGAAGCAATTGAAGAAGAATTCAGAATTCAGAATTCAGAATCACTTTTTTGTTGACCTTTGAGAGGTTAGTGGTGTTCAGATCCCCGACTTCGCAGAAGTTGTCGGGGATCTAGCAGCTCAACAAAATGAATTTGACGGTTAGAGAGACGCGATAAATCGCCGTCTCTACAAGGAATCTATCCATTAATTTACTCAGCACTCAGCACTCAGCACTCAATACTCAGCACTCTAAGGTCGCTTGATGGCTAAAGTAAGTCCATCGGCGATGGGGACAAGGGAGAGTGTTATCCGTTCGTCATGATGTAACTTTTTGTTGAGCGCCCGGAGTGCTTGGGTGCTTTCATCTTGAATTTGTTCGTCAGCAACTTTTCCTGACCATAAAACATTGTCAATGGCAATCAATCCACCTGGACGGACTAATTGCAGCGATCGCTCATAATATCCATCATAATTTTCTTTATCGGCATCAATAAAAGCAAAATCAAATGTCTCGGCTTGCCCAGTTGCCAATAACTGATCTAAAGTTTCCAAACCTGGTGCTAATCGCAAATCGATTTTATCGGCAACCCCAGCTTCTTGCCAATATCGCCGGGCGATCGCAGTAAATTCTTCACTCACATCCGCAGCAATGATTTTCCCATCAGCCGGCAGTGTCAAAGCGACAGAAAGTGAGCTATAACCTGTAAAAACTCCCACTTCCAGGGTTTTTTTGGCTCCAATTAACTGTACCAGAAGTCTCATAAACTGCCCTTGTTCTGGTGAAATCTGCATTCCACTCCGGGGATGACTGGCAGTTTCTTGGCGCAACTTCTTAAGAATCTCTGGTTCCCGCAGCGAAACGGATAAAAGATAATTGTAGAGTTGGTTATCAAGACCTATAGACTGTTTTGGCATGGTAGATGAGAAAATTAAGAGAATCTACAGTTATACTATCGCTGATAAGTGGAATCTCAGGAACAACATGGTGCGGTTAGTTTTGACAGCAATATTGCTAGTGTTAGTAACAGCTTGTGGCAGTATTGGACTGCTACCGACTAGCGAATTAGTGCAAAAAGCGATCGCACTTGGGCTAGAACAAACTCAACAAAAACTTAGCCAACAGTTGGATTTAGATTTTCAAGGATTTGAAATCAAGCGGCTATCAATTACCCAGGAACAACCCTTAACCATTGAAAATTTACCAGCTTTCCACGTTCGGGGAACCTACGACTTGATTGTTAAGTTACCAAAACGGCGCTTGACGCAACCACAAAAACCCTTTGATGTTTACCTGCAAATTCAGCAAGAAGGTAAAACTTGGCGATTGCTGCTTCCAGAAAAAGGTAGTAAAAATACTCAATCAACTTGGCGTAGCTATCTCATCCAATAGTGACAGGGAAAGGTTTGAATTGCCTCACTCTTTTGCCAAACTACAGGTTAAATTTTGTGTATGCGGTACCATCATCTTTTGCAAGAATTATAAAATCGAAAGATTCAACTAATGCTTGTATTGCCCCAGTTCCGCCATAAGGATAGCTAAAGGGTTCAAACTCCAGTCTAGCTCTGTCGGCAGAAACCATTCTACAAGCAATTAATTGATATTCACCATTTTTAAAAGCATCAAACATAGAATAAAAGTCCCAAGGAGTTTTGAGGCTATGATCTGTCCGCCTCTGTTTCACAGGTGTTGCAAGCCAGCGACGGAAATATTCAGTCCTTTCCTTTTCACTAGGCCACCAAAAATGTGATAGCGCTTTGCGATCAAAAAAAATTAGCCAATCTTCTTCATTACGCCAAGAATTGTTGTCTTTATCTTTTTTAATTTCGTTGAAAACTTGACAAAGAGCATTGAATCTTTTGGAATCATCTACTTGAAACTCTAAAAAGAAGTATTCCATTATTTCTCCCTTCTTTTATTATGTGCAACTAGAAAAACCATCACAAATATATCTGTATAACTGAGAACCCCTAGCCATAATTAAGGTGATAGTTTCACTGAGGACGGGGCAAAATGTATATTAACTTTTTCATCAGTTCTATAGCTGGAATTGTGGTTGTGGTACTGGCGGCTTTTGGCTTACTGCAATGGCTGCACATCCCTGCGGGTAACTTTCTTGATTGGGTGATTGGTGGTGCTAGTTTTTGGTGGCTGTTGGTAATTGTCACCGTACCGTGGAATGTGCATTTTCAAGCCAAAGAAGTCTTAGCAGAAGCAGCACAATCAACTGAGAAAGGAATTGCAGTCGATGAGAAACAGGTGAAGTATGTCACACTTTTGGCCAAGCGATCGCTCTGGGTTGCCATTGCTTTACACTTATTCTCAGCTGTTGGTCTTTATACTCTGGCTGCTACAGGTATTAGTACAGTGGGATATATCAGTTCTGGTGCAGCTTTGTTATTAACAATTCTGCGTCCCGCAATTCGCGCTTATGAGTATTTATATGCACGGTTAGCGATGATTCGCCAAGAATGGAAGTATCCCCGCGAAGATATTTTTGAACTGCGCGATCGCTTCTCTACGTTGGAACAAAAAATTCAGTCGTTGGAAGATCAACTCAACCCAGAACAGCCCTATTCCTTCTCTGCAACTCAACAACGCTTTGCTGAAGAGACTCGCAGAGACTTAGCCCGAATTGCGGCTAACTTGGAGGAATTACGGGCGACAAATCAAACCGAACATGAGCGTTTGGCAAGAGAAGCCAGAAATGCGATCGCGCAACTTTCCACCGACGGACAATTTCTCGATCATGTCCGCGAAATTATTCGATTTTTTAAGACTGCTTAATTATTACAATGAAAGTCAAAAATGTAACATTCAAATCGCCTTGCTTGGATCGGAGCGATCGCTTGTGCAATTTGAGTGATATTATGTGCAATCAAATAGCTTTGGTAATTCTATTTGATTTGCAAATCCCTATAACCTCAGATATCTGACTTATTAAAGAAGTTGGAGATATTTTTGTTCTGGTATTACTGATGACATCGCTGTAAAAACGTATATAGTAGTGCCTATATGCAAGGCAGATTGTCATTAGTAATTGCAACGCTATGTTAATTAATGAATTAAGAGATATTAATTTTATTATTTTTCCTGATTGGTCTAATTTAGAAACTGCGATCGCAGAAGACTTGATGAATGTTCTCAGAACTCTTTCCACACATCCAGCTAGACAAGATATAACACTGCTAATTGACAGTCAAAGTTTATCTGATGAATTACAAGATAATGCTAACTCATTACTTTTTGAAACAGTTCTAAAACTTAGTTTAGAAGAGGATATCTCTGAAGACTTTAATGTAGGGCTTACAGGTCAGTTAACCACCCAAGAATGGTCTATTATTAAATCATTAATTAACTTTTGCATCGCAATTAATAACGAAGATCGCTACATTATCCAGCAGCAAGAAATTGCCAAAGTTCCTAGATGTGAATTGTCAGAAATTAAACAGCGAACTATTTATGAAGCGGCTCGCCTAGAATCTTGGCACAGATGGGGTGACTATTTCGCAGACAGTGAATCGCCTGAAAACGCTATCCCATATTACAGCAAGTATTTATCCAGTTGTCCGCACCAGATTAGCTATTATCTTAAGCTAAGTAATGTTTTGTATAAAATTGGACAGATGCAAGCAGCTATCAAAACATTGCAAAATGGTATTAGCAATTGCCCTCAAGCAGAAGAACTCTATTACTGGCTGATTATTCGTCTAAAGCAAAGCCACAACTATCTGGAAGCTCGTAACTTCGCTCAACAGGTTACAGAGAAGTTTCCTGAAAACTACATATTTAAGATGTTGAGCTATCTTATGCTCCCAGAAACTTATCATACTCCTCAAGAAATTGATATCTACCGGGCATGGTTTCAGCATGGGCTAGAAAAACTAATTCAAGAAATAACAATCAATAGCCCCGATGAACAGAAAAAAGCTTTAATGGGAATCAGCCATCATACAAATTTTTTTCTTGCATATCAGGCAAAAAATGATCTCGTGTTACAGCAGCAGTATGGACAGCTAGTTAACCAAATTATGGCGGCAAATTATCCGCAATGGAGTCAGAGGCATCCGATTTCTTCTATTAGCAACAATCAAAGAATTAAAATTGGCTATCTTTCCTATTTTTTATGTAGCTGGAGTGGAACAGTTTTGTTCTTAAACTGGCTGAAATATGCAGATAATCAAAAATTTGAAATTTATTCGTATCACATAGGGCATCAAATTGATACTGCTACTCAATTATTCCGGTCTTATAGTAAAAAGTTTTATCATTTGCCAAATAATTTAGAACAGGTTTGTCAACAAGTTATTGACGATCGCCTTGATGTGTTAATTTTTCCCGAATTAGGTATGGATGCCACCACACTATGTATTGCTGGACTCCGTTTAGCACCGATTCAATGTATGGCTTGGGGGCAACCTGTCACTTCTGGACTACCCACCATTGACTATTTTTTATCTAGCGAACTGATGGAGCCTCTGAATGGCCAACATCACTACACCGAAAGCCTTGTACGTTTGCCTGGTGTTGGGATTTCCTATCCTACGATCAAAGTGGACTCAGTTCGCCGCAACCGATTATTTTTTGGATTACGAGAAGATGCGATCGTCTACATCTCTAGTCAAGCTGCCTATAAATATCTACCGCAGTACGATTACATTTATGCAGAAATTGCCTGTCAAGTTCCCAATGCTCAGTTTATGTTCTTGCGCTCTGGGATTTCTCAAGAACGTTTGAAACGGGCATTCGCGGCTGTAGGGTTAGATAGTCTTAACTATTGTGTATTCTCTCCTGTTCTACCGCGTGATGATTACTTTGACTTGCTTTCTTTGGCAGATATTTACTTAGATACCTTCGACTGGGCGGGTGGTAACACAACACTGGATGCGATCGCCTGTCATTTACCGATTGTCACTTGTCCTGGTGAGTTTATGCGGGGGCGTCATTCTTATGGTTTCTTGCAAGCTATCGGTGTAACACAGACAATTGCAGATGATACCTCGCAATATATTCAGATTGCAGTGCGATTAGCCGTAGATATTGATTGGCGATACTCAGTTCGTGAAGCCCTAAAACTCTCAAACAACCTTCTGTTTGACAATCCCACTGCTACCCAAAATTTAGAAGCATTCATCAAGCAGGCGATCCCTTTGAAAAACTAAAGCAAGTATATTTTGACTTTATCTGAAAAATAAGTAAGTATTAACACTAGTAATATTCAAAGGCAATGAAAGTCGAATATGAAACGTCCAAATCGCCTTGCTTGGATCGGAGCGATCGCACTATTTGCGATGGTTTTACTTAGTTTGTTCGCGGCTCCCAATAATACTAAACTTAATGCTGGTTCTACTTATAACCGCGCCCCTGATGGCTATGGTGCTTGGTATGCTTTTATGCAACAGCAGGGAACTTCTATTAAACGCTGGCAAAAACCTTTTAGTGATATTGAGCCAGAGAATAGCCCAGTTACCCTCCTCCAGGTAGGTGGGGGTACGATACTGGGTAGTCAAGAGCGTGAATGGGTAGAAAAAGGAAATACTTTGGTAATTTTGGGTGCGGGGGCGCGGGTTACTGAAGCGGAGTTTAGCACTATGCAGAAATCTCCCCAAGGTAATATCAAAATTGACACACGTAGACGAAATAAGAAAGCTAAACAGGAGCAAGTTGATTTAGGCGATCGCTTTGGTGCTGTTGTCTGGAAAGAAAATTACGAACAGGGAAAAGTGATTTTTTCTACCACTCCTTATTTAGCCGCCAATGCCTACCAAGATAATTTAAGTAATTTCAAGTATCTAGCTAGTCTAGTAACTGAAAAAAATAACACAATCTTTGTCGATGAATACATCCACGGTTATAAAGATGCCGATGTCAGGAAGAAAGAAAACGAAGGAGATTTATCTAGCTTTTTTGCTAAAACTCCTTTATTGCCAATATTGGTGCAGGTAGGTATCTTGCTATTAGTGCTAATTTGGGCGCAGAATCGCCGCTTTGGTAAGCCAGTAGCTTTAGATACACCAGTTGCAGATAACAGCGAGGCATACATCCAAGCTTTAGCTGGAGTCTTACAGAAAGCTGATACCACCGACTTTGTTGTAGAAATGGTGGGTAAACAAGAACAACTACAACTCCAAAAAGCCTTGGGATTAGGGCAAATACTTTTAGAACGTGAAGCCTTGATCAATTTTTGGATAGAAAAAACAGGTGTAAGTGCAGCAGAACTAGATGCAGTTTTAAAGCTACAATCTCGCAAACAACCCATCAGTGAACAAGACCTGTTAAGCTGGTTGGGGAAATGGCGAACCATTAGATTAATTCGTAATTCGTAATTAATTTTTGGAATTATACATAATATCTTTGCGTTAGTTATTTATCAATAAAAAATATGAGCGAAACCCATCCAATCTTAATTCGCCTTGGTCAAAGTCTTAATCAAGTAATTGTCGGACAATCTAGCCTAATACAACAAATTTTAGTAGCATTGCTAGCAGGTGGACACGTAATTTTAGAAGGAGTACCGGGAACTGGTAAAACCCTCCTAGTAAAAGTGTTGGCACAGTTAATTCAAGGGGAGTTTCGCCGAATTCAATTAACACCAGATGTTTTACCTTCAGATATTACTGGTACAAATATTTTTGATTTGAATAGCCGCAATTTCACTTTGAAAAAAGGGCCAATATTTACTGAAGTGCTACTAGCAGACGAA
This sequence comes from Nostoc sp., assembly GCF_036916985.1. Taxonomy (GTDB): domain Bacteria; phylum Cyanobacteriota; class Cyanobacteriia; order Cyanobacteriales; family Nostocaceae; genus Nostoc. Next base: position 88,025 of record NZ_JBALFD010000027.1, on the reverse strand, counting down.
ATCAACCGTACTCCTCCCAAGACACAAGCGGCGCTACTAGAAGCAATGGAAGAGATGCAGGTAACGTTGGATGGTGAAAGTTTGCCATTACCAGATTTATTTTGGGTGATTGCAACCCAAAATCCTCTCGAATTTGAGGGCACTTATCCTTTACCAGAAGCGCAGTTGGACAGATTTTTATTTAAGCTAGTGGTAGATTACCCCGACCAAGCTGCTGAGAAACAAATGTTACTCAATCGTCAGGCGGGTTTTGCAGCAAGGCGTTTGGATATTAGCCGTTTAAAACCAATTGCAACAATCGCTGACATTTTGCAAGCACGACAAGCAGTCAAAGAAGTTAAAGTATCAGAAGCGATCGTTGATTATTTGTTGGCGTTGGTGAGAACATCACGTCAATATCCTGATTTAACTTTGGGCGCATCGCCTCGCGCTGCCGGTGCTTGGTTGCAGACATCTCAAGCCCTAGCATGGTTAGCTGGAAGGGATTTTGTCACACCAGATGATGTTAAAGCAGTTGCATCGCCACTACTACGTCATCGCCTGATTTTGAAACCAGAAGCAATGCTGGATGGTTTACAAATTGATGCGGTAATTGCCTCGGTAATTAATCAAGTACCAGTTCCAAGGTAAAAAATTATTTGGGAACTCCAAGACAAAAATTATCCAATATTGTGGGGTGGGCATCTTGCCATAGGTGTCAAGTTAAGCTCAAACTTCCTATGTCAATAAGCATTTATGCTGATAAATTCGGTTTGAAAGGGACAAAAAACGAACTTTTTCAGGGACTATTAATGCTTTGTTTATTAGCATCACTCCCAGCTTGCCTATAAAAGTTAGAAAAAAGTTCACCTTTATACTTCGTTCCTAACAAAACCCATCGTTGACAAATGGGTTTTAACCTTAAGTTGACACTAATGACGAGACGCCCATCCCACAAGAGTTATTTCTATGCAATAGTAAATTCTGACATACGAAATTTTGGTTTTAAGGCAATATAATTCAGATAAGCCCAAAACGCTTGTAGAGACGGCGATTTATCGCGTCTCCAAAACCTGATTTTTAACCGTCCTTTGGGTTGATGAGTTCTAAATTCGACTATTATCTAGGTAAACCTTGCTGGTTGCTTGGCTCTTTACGAGATTGCGATTGAGTATATATATAGGTTACTAATGCTAAAGTCACTCCAATGGCCAAGATCACTCCCAGGATTCGCAAGAAATTGGGAGTAATTCTCGTAGCTAGCTGCTCATTTAGCCTTGGTTGGTAAATAGTGTCATCCGTTCGCACTTGTGGTCTGCCTTGATGAGATGCAGTCCGAGGTTGATACAATGTTACATCTGGTGGTACTTGTGGTCTGCCTTGATTAGACGCTGGTCGTGGTTGAAACAGCGTTTTATCTGGCTGCACTTGTTGCCCACCTTGATTAGACGCCTGTCGTGGTTGAAACAGCGTTTTATCTGGTGGTACTTGTTGCCCACCTTGATTAGATGCCTGTCGTGGCTGAAACAACGTTTTATCTGGTGGCACTTGTTGCCCACCTTGATTAGACGCCTGTCGTGGCTGAAACAACGTTTTATCTGGTGGCACTTGTTGCCCACCTGGATTAGATGCCTGTCGTGGTTGATACAACGTCACGTCTGGTTTGCTGGTGTTCGGATTATTCACAGGACTCTGTTGATTTTGCTCAACTGGGTTAAATGGTCTGGGAACAGTTTCGTGATTTGAACCTTGATTGTACTCAGGCTGAAGAGGAGGAACAGTTTCCTCAGGTTGGTTTTGCTCAATCGGGTTAAATGGTCTGGGGACAGTTTCGTGATTTGAACCCCGATTGTATGCAGATGGAGGACGCAGAATGGTATCGTCGTTCGATTGTCTGGGAACAGTTTCGTGATTTGAACCCTGATTGTATGCAGATGGAGGACGCAGAATGGTATCGTCGTTCGATTGCCTGGGAACAGTTTCGTGATTTGAACCTTGATTGTCGGAAGATTGCGATCGCCCAATAATCTGTCCGGGTACACTAGTATTGTCCGTAACAAATTTGGCAGCAGACTGCAAAGCCTGACTGAGTTCTTCTACAGTTGCAAATCGGTTAGCTGGGTTTTTGTGGAGGCATTTCATCACCACGGCTTCCAATTGTACGGGTAAATGCTCACATCCTGGTTGCGATCGCAGTGGTTTTGGTGGCTCATAAGCATGAGCTAATACCCAAGAAGCCTCACTAATATGACTACCCTTAATACTTATTCCAAATGGGTCAGCTGCACTCAGCATTTCATAGAGGATAATCCCTAAACTGTAAATATCACCCCTGGCATCCAGGTTTTGATCGCTTTGGATTTGTTCAGGAGGTGCGTAACGAAATGTACCAATAAATGTACTAGTTATATTTGTAATATTGGAATTTTCTGAAGATTCACTACGAATTTTGGCAACACCAAAATCCAAAACCTTGACCCACTCTCCCAAATCTGTGGGCGTCAGAAATATATTATCTGGCTTTAAATCGCGGTGAACTACCTGAATATGCTCAGTAGTTTTGCCGCCTTCCCGTTGCAGAGTAACTCCTTGATGGGCAAGCTGTAGACCCTTACAAACTTGCGCCATAATCTTTACAGTCCGCTCAACAGATAGCCGCTTTTCACGCAGCAGTAATTGTCTGAGCGTTTGCCCCCGCAAATATTCCATCACATAAAATGGAAAACCTTCTGGAGTTACACCACAGTCACTAATTTTGACGATATGATCGCTTTGCAAAGCCGCACAAACTGCCACTTCACGCTCAAAACGCTTTCTCATTTCTTGTGATGCCACCAGTGTATCTTTGAGCAGCTTCAAAGCTACCTGTTGACCGACACGGGTATCCGTTGCTAGGAAGACTTCTCCCATGCCACCCCCGCCTAACCGTCTGTCTAAACGGTATCGCTGGTTATCACCTACTAAGCGACCATTCCAAGAATTTGAAGAAGGTGGGGATTTCATCTGGGGCAACCCATCTTTAGTTACGTTAAAGTTTTAACTTTAGTCAGAGATAATACTATTATTACAAATATTACATTTTTACTTGCTTCGTAGGTTAAATTAATATTTGTAATATATGCTACTAGCTGTTTATCTAATTATACTCAGCTTAACATAAAACTAAGACTGACAATTTGATAAAATGTTTAAATATAAGACCTTTGGTAGTTGAAATTGGTTCCTGATGTGAAGTTAACGTAAATTTAGGCTGGGGATTGGGAACGTGAGAATCCCAAATGTGTAAAAACATATTTTGTCATTGCGAGCGTAATGACAATCTGTTATCTTTGTCAATTTGCAAAATTGGGATGGATTAGGGATTGGGGCTGGGAAAATTTGGTGGGAGATTTACATACAGTACTTACGCAAAAACTGCCAAAAATCTTAATCTATCGAACCCCATTTTCTACGAAATACTACGTCTAGCTTGCTTTTTTGCAGGGTTACGCGCAGCCTCTTGTAGAGAAAAGAATAATTCATAGAATGTGTGTAAATCCTAATACATTGTATTATCGCAGAACTTATAGATACTTAGTCCCCAGTCCCCAGTCCCCAACCCCCAGAATATTTAAAGTTTTGCAAAATATATTCTGTCAATGTACTCTGGCATACATGATTAGTATGTGCTATTGCCATGAGGAATGAGGATGAGTAATATGCTCTCTATAGCCGCCGTGACAGCAGTACTAAAAGTCTTGCTGGAAAATGGTTTAGTCAGCGATCCGATCGCTGCTAGTGTTGGTGATGTGATTGTAACTGCCCTACCACCCGATCGAATTTCAGTTGAAGCCGATGAGCGCGCTCAACTTAACCTCTTTCTCTATCAAGTGACACAGAATCGCAATGTCGATTGGGTATCTCAGGAATTTCGGAGCAAGCATTCACGTATAAATAAAAACTTGTGTTCTCCGACTCCCCCACTAGCGCTTGACCTCCATTATTTGCTAACAGCCTACGGAGCCAAGGATTTTCAGGCGGAGCTTTTACTGGGCTATGCGATGCATTTATTACACAAAACCCCGGCGATCACATCTAATATTATTGAAAGTACTTTGATTAATGCATCCACAACCAATACTTCAAGTGCTTTTTCGCAAGCTGTAGCAAATGTGTCTGTATCCGATTTAGCTGAACAAATTGGACAGATAAAACTGACTCCAGAGTTTTTTAACATGGAAGAAACTTCTAAGTTATGGTCTGCTTTACAAACGCACTATCGACCTTCAGCTACCTATCTGGCATCAATGGTATTGATTGAGAGTAGCAAATCTGACAACCCCGAAGGTTTTTACATGACGCCATTATCTCAGCCGATTATAGAGCAAGTGATGGCTCCAGCAAATACTGAGCAAATGATTGTTGCAGGCACAACATTAGTAATTCGTGGTAAACGGTTACGCGGTGAAATCACACGAGTTCGTCTGGGTAATACGGAGACATTACTAGTACCTCAAGAAGTTAAAGAAACCCAAATCAGCTTGTTAGTTCCGCTAGATTTGTACCCAAGTGTGCAGGGTGTTCAAATCGTACACCTGACAATGGGCAACGGGGGGCAAATGGATCATCTTGTTGAATCAAACGTTGCGGCTTTTGTCCTACATCCAACAATTACAGCATTCGTCACCCAAGTGGAAAATAGTGGCGACAATTTACGCACAGCAGAAATTAATGTTAAATTCCAGCCCAAGGTAGGTAAAGCACAGCGAGTAGTTTTACTACTCAATGAAGTGTTAGATAATACTCCATCTGCTTACTCTTTCTTTGTGCCATCACGCCCTGAAGATACTGATGCAATCACTATTCCGATCAAAAATGTCAAGCCAGGAACTTATATTGTCCAGGTGCGGGTAGATGGCGCCCAAAGTCCACTGCACAAAAATCGGTCTGGGGCTTATGATTCGCCACAGGTGACTATTTTATGAATGCTACAACAATTAATCGCAATTGGGATGAGGCAAACTACCGCTACCTATCAGCAGCTCTCGCCGTGGTGCGTGGTATTTTAGAAAATCACACGGCAAAAGAGCAAAATCAAGCTCCAGAGAAAAACCAAGCGCTTTTACAGCAAGCTTTACAGCAAGCTGCTGCTGCTATGCCTGCACCATCGGCATTGGAGAGAGTAGGCAAAATGTTTAGCCTCTCATCCTTTGAATGTGATTTGTTGCTGTTGTGTGCAGGTATGGAATTGAATGGGGATTTTACCAAAATATGTGCTATAATCCACGGGGATTCGCAACGAGCTTACCCAACTTTGGGTTTAGCTCTGGCAGCTTTACCCGATGTCCACTGGGATGCGATCGCACCAAATGCTCCTTTACGTCATTGGCGATTAATTCAAATTGGTGATGGTCATGCCTTGACTCTCAGTCCCATAAGAATTGATGAGCGGATTTTACATTATCTCACGGGCATTCAATATCTTGACGAACGCTTGGCTGGCATCATTGAACCATTACAAGAGGTTAGTGATTTAGTACCCTCGCACCAAGATTTAGCAGAGCGAATAGCAGTAATTTGGTCACAAGCTTCCCAGGTTAATAGCTTGCCAATTGTCCAGTTATGTAGTAAAGAAACTACTAGTAAACGTGCTATTGCCGCCAAAGTTTCTCAACTTCATGGTTTAAATCTCTGGGTAATGGCTGCACAAGCCATTCCCCTAGCGCCTGGCGAGTTGGATAACCTCATCCGCTTGTGGACTCGCGAGACGATTTTAAGTAAGAGTGCCCTACTAATAGACTGCAACGAACTGGATATTAATGATATAGCGCGGCTAAATGCGATCGCTCATTTCATCGAACGCACCAAGGGCTTTTTAATAATCACAAGTCGAGAACGCATAGGTTTATCACAAAGCCTAGTGGTTAATTTTGACGTACATCAACCAACTAGCAAAGAACAAGGTGCAGTTTGGCAAGATGCGCTAAATGGGATTGCACCAAGAATGAATGGGCAAGTTAAAACCCTAGTGGAGCAGTTTAACCTAAGTGCTGCAACCATTCGTGCCGCTTGTGCAGAAGCCGCAGGACAGTTAGCACAAACACCAGAAACCGATATCGGTAATATTTTATGGGATGCCTGCCGTGTGCAAGCACGTCCACGCTTGGATGAACTCGCCCAACGAATTGAGCCATCTGGTGATTGGGAAGACTTAGTATTACCAGAGGCACAGAAACAAGTTCTTCAAGAAATTGCGGCTCATGTGCGCCAACGTAGTACTGTATATAATAATTGGGGTTTTGGGGGCAAGAGTGCTAGAGGATTGGGAATCAGCGCTCTATTTGCAGGCGGTAGCGGCACTGGTAAAACATTGGGCGCAGAAGTGCTGGCTCATAAATTACGCCTCGATCTCTATCGCATTGACCTATCATCGGTAGTTAGCAAATATATTGGCGAGACAGAGAAGAATTTGCGTCGGGTATTTGATGCCGCAGAACAAGGCGGGGTGATTTTGTTATTTGATGAAGCTGACGCTTTATTTGGTAAACGGAGTGAAGTTAAAGATGCCCGCGATCGCTATGCCAATATAGAAGTTAGCTACCTATTGCAACGGATGGAAAGTTACCCAGGTTTAGCAGTCCTGACTACCAACTTGAAAAGTGCAATTGATACAGCATTTTTGCGGCGGATTCGCTTCGTAGTCCAGTTTCCCTTCCCCGATACAACGCAACGAGCCGAGATTTGGCGACGCGTCTTCCCAGATGATACACCAACCACAGGTTTAGATGCTCTGCAACTAGCACGGCTCAATGTCGCTGGCGGGAACATCCGTAACATCGCCTTAAATGCAGCTTTCCTCGCTGCCGATGCTGGCGAAGCAGTGCAGATGAAACACGTATTGCGGGCTGCTCAAACAGAATATAGTAAGTTAGAGAAACCTTTAACTGAGGCAGAAATTGGAGGATGGACGTAAGGATTCTATGCTTCCCCTATTCCCGATTCTTTCAATTTTGCGTTTGCTCTGGGGCTTGCGATCGCTTATGCTAAGTTGAGTTTGATTTGCATTATCTTCTGTGGACAGAAACCGCGAACCGTTTATCAGTCTGGCACTTTACCACGCCTTTAAATGGTCAGTCGTCAGCCCCATGTTTCACGCTTACTTTCGGGGCCAGATTTATGGTACGGAAAATGTCCCCCAATCAGGGCCGCTAGTGGTAGTGAGTAATCACGCTAGTTATTTTGACCCGCCGATTGTCTCTAATTGTGTACGTCGTCCAGTGGCGTATATGGCTAAAGAAGAGTTATTTAATATTCCCATTTTGGCGCAAGCGATTAAATTGTATGGCGCTTACCCGGTGAGTCGGGGAAATGCCGATCGCAATGCCATCCGTTCTGCTCTAGAATATCTCGATAACGGTTGGGCTGTCGGTGTTTTCTTGCAAGGTACTCGTACCCCAGATGGTCGGATTACAGACCCGAAAAGAGGTGCGCTGCTGCTGGCGGCGAAAGCAAAAGCCCCAATATTGCCGGTGAGTATTTCGGGTACTGAGGGGATTTTAGAAAAAGGCTCGAAAATCCCTCGCGCAGTTACCATCACTGTGAGAATTGGTAACTTGATTGATGCTCCCAGTTCCACAAATAAAGAGGAATTAGAAGCGTTGACACAAAAGTGTGCGACAGTAATTAACGAAATGCATGATTTAGGACGTTGAATTTAGGGACTGACAAATAAAAAAATATCCAATTAACTCTTGTGGGGTGGGCATCTTGCCATTGGTGTCAACTTAAGCTGAAACCCTTTTAGACTTGCTTTCGTGTTAAGTTGACACCAATAGCTCCTTAGCCTTTGTATGACCTCTTGCAAAAGTGCTTTTTGCACTCTTATGGAAAAAGAGGAAAGGATGTATTCAAAACCTTTCCCCTTTAGCCGAAGCATATTGAGAGGTGACTCACCAATTCATTACCTTTATTGCCTACCAGGAAGCTTCAAACCTCGACGCTCAAGGATTTGCCGCACCTCTGGGCTGGGGTTGTAGTTATAGCCATAAGAGGAGTTCTCAGAATCATCCATAATTTGAGGTGTGAGCAACACAATCACCTCATTGCGCTGATTATTTCTGTTTGTACTTCTAAATAGCGCACCAATCAGGGGAAGATCACCCAAAATAGGAATCTTGGAGATAGTTGATCGGTCTTGGTCTTGAATGATACCTGAGAGAATGAGCGTTTGACCATCTCGTAAACGAATCAAGCCAGAAGTGAGGGAGCGCTCAGACACTAAAATAATAGTTCCACTTCCTGTATCTTGTGAGCCTGAAGGAGCGCTGACAGTAGGAGCAACCGATAGAGAAACGAACCCATTATCGTCAATCCGCTCAATTTTCACATTCAAGGTTAAGCCAACTTTTTGTTTCTCAATTGTTCTTTCTGTCCTAGAACCACCAGAAGTATCCGTTGTTTGAAGGGTTATATTTCCCACTACTTCTTGAGTCAGGTTGACCAGAGCCGTCTGGCCTTCTTGCACAATTAAGGTTGGGTCGGTCAAAATCTTGGCATTGCCATTTGTAACCTGAGCCTGCAAACTAGCGAGAAGACGTTTGGGAAATGTTATCGGCGCTGCAACAGTGCTAAGAACATCATTGACGATCGGTGTACTAGTCAAGCTAGTTCTCGCTTCATTACTAGTAGCTGGTCTGGAACCGCCAAAATTCAGAGATGCGACACCACCATCATTGCTAAAGTAGTTGTTACCAACCCCAAAAGAAAAGCTAGTGTTGTAGTCCTGAATGTTCAAGAGGTTAACATCGATAATCTTGACATTAACTACCACTTGGCGACGGCGGATATCAAGCTGAGTGAGTTGAGCCATTGCCATCTCAACTAGCCTGGGAGGACCAATCAAGGTCAAAGAATTAGTGCGCTGGTCTCCTAATGCCTGTAGACCTCGGAGTAAAGGCGTTGTGTATTTAGAGTCCTCAAGGGTTAGACGTTCAATTTTGGTTTCCGTGGTCGTTTGAGTTTGAGTGATGGGAGCAGCTGCATTCCCAACAGCCACAGCACTAACACTGGTAACTTGTCGTTCTCGGCTGACAGCACTTTCTGCTCCCAAGCCGACCAAAAAGTTTAGGGCAACATCGACTGTTACCTGATTGAGTCGCAGGTTACGCATAACCATGTCACGGGTGGAATTGGGTAATTTAGGCCCAACAAAAATTGTGCGATTACTGCGATTAGCCTCTAAACCACTGAGGCGCAAGACGTAGTTAAACACATCTTGTACTGGCTCATTTTCAATATCTAGGGAGATTGTTTGAGAGGTTGCTGGTGCAGCACCACCTTGACCTCCAGCAGCTTGATCGCCTGCGATATAAGCCAAGTTCAAATTAGCAGCACGGGCAAGCAATGACAAAACCTCACGCACCGGCGCATCTCGCAGCACTAAACGAGGAACGCGTTCCTGACTTCCCAAGTCAATAGTGCTAGGAGAAGCATCAGTATTAGAGATGGCAATATCTCCTACAGGTGGGGCGACGGCTCTGGGTAAGAAAGGTGGAGCCTGACTCAGAGGTTGACCTGGCCCGGCAGCTTGTGCAGGTTGTCCGTCAATGGTGACTTGGGGGTTGGGAACGAGAACACCTGAGTTTTGACCAGGTTGGGCTGGAGTCGTAACAGGCGGTGCTGTAGATGTTGGTGCTGTTGGCGTAGGTGCTGATGCTATATTGCCTGCCGATGGGCTAAAGCTGAGTGTAATTCCATTTGGCGATCGCACCACAGGTTGACTGTTAGGTGTGTTGTTACTACCAGTTACCGTCACCCGAATGCTATTGGCATCAAGCTGACTAACCTCAACAGACGCAATTCCTGGTGCTGGGGTATCTTGACGAAAGCTATTACCTTGTGGTAATCGTAATTGAGTATTGATAACATCTGCGACTAAAGCCTTGCCTCTTTTCGTAGTGAAAACTTGGGGGCGCGACCCTGAAGATGTTTTCAAAGCAACGCTAATTCCACCATCAACTGGATTTAATTGGACATCAGTCACTTGACTAATTTGTGCCCAAACTGGTTGACTTGCCAAAAAGACAAAAGCGGCAGTACCTAAAATAAAACTATTACCGTGAAGCTGTTTCACAGTTCATTCCTCACCTGATAAAACCTTGTTTACAAACAATTATGAGAAGTTGGGAGTTAGGAGTGAATAGTTAGGAATGATAATTCGTAATTCATAATTCTTAACTCCTAATTCCTAACTCCTAACTTCTCATTCTTAACTACTTTTTCGGAGCTGCTTTTGCTGCTGCTGCTGCTGCTATTTCTTCTGGACTAAGTGGCATCAACACCTGTAGCTGGAATAATGTATTAATCGCTGCTGGGCCTATTGGCTTTGGCGTTTTATCTAATGGAGATATTGCTTCGGCTGGAGCCAAAGTTGATTGATAATCTTTAACTATTAACAAAGGCTGTAACCGCTCAATGTTACGAATTATCGATTGTGTTTGTTCATAAGTCCCTGTAATTTGGGCATTGATAATGCTGCGTTTTAGCTTGTTGTCAACCTGTAGCCCTAGACTTCCATCGGCAACGGGTTCTGGTTTTTGGGAAACTGGCGTGAATTTATCCAGTTTGGCTCTTACCGTACTAATAGAGTTTGGAGTATTGCCAGACTCTATTAAGCGGTTCAAATCCAACAACAATGTATCTAAGCTTTTTTCGTTAGCAAATAAACCTAAAACCTGAACTTTTTGCTGCTTTGCCTGCGCTAGTTCGTCTTTAACTTTATCAATCTGTTTGATATTGGCTTTTTTTTGCTCAATTTGCCCTTGTAGTTCTGAGGTTTTGGCCTGCTGCTGCTGATAGTTTTCCCAAGCTGGCATCAGTAGGCTTACCAATATATAGCCTGCTATCCCTAAACCAATTACTCCCACCAAAATCCCAATAATTTTTGGTGTAAAAGTAATACCAAAGACCACGGGGGATGCTGGCGTTGCCTGCTCAAATTCCCCACCTTGTTCGCCAAAATTTAAATCATCACTCAGCGTCATTTTAGAATGACTCCTGTTTGTTGGATACTACGAATTCGAGTCACTAAACCCACTGTGCCTTTTTTCTCCAACTCCCGAATTAATTCGGAAGCTGGAACATCGTTCATGCTGGACTGAATAGTGTATTCAACTACTTGTGGCGGCTTAATTATTACACCATTAGTAGGTTGACCCACACTTGGAGGTAAAGGGGCATTTACTAATCCTGCGGTGATAATTCTGGTTTCTGTGGGCTTCAAAAACTGAGATTGTTGTAAACTCAATAAGAAATCATTGACATCATTAAAAGAACGAGCCAATCCGGTAATTTCTAATCCCCCGGCGGGATTGTTTGGTGGCTGACCTGCCGCTACTGCAATGGGTGGGATTTGCTTAATGCTCTTAATTTGCACTGCTGCGGGGATGCGATCGCGCAAATCTTGCAGCATTGCCGACCAAGGGCGAATCTGGTCAAAGACAGTGACTAAAGCTTGAGTCTCCTCTTTAACTGACTTCGTTTCGGCTTTGATTTTGTTAAGATTTCCGATTTCTGTATCTAACTTTTTGCTTTGCTGATCTAGTTGTGCAACTGTCCCCTCTAATTCCACAATCTTCCCTTGCAATAACCACCAACTAACTCCCAATAAGGCTGGAAGACCTACACCTACTGCAACTCCCACATACACTAGTGTCAAATCCCCCGTAGGAAACTTGAAGGCTATTCCTCCCTTTCCCTCAGGCTTTTTCTGGTATGCTGGGCGGTCTTTAAGAAAATTAACATCTAGGCTGTACATTTTGTTACACCTCCCGCATTCCTAGGCCGAGTACGATCGCTAAACCAGAGCGTTGTACCTGTGGATATTTCTCAGTGTCAACATCCAAAGACAAAGCCCCGATTGGATCTATTTGGGTAGTTGGCAAGCTCAATCGTTGAGTAAAAAATTCATCTAGCTGTTGCAGTCCACCTCCTGGCCCAGCTAATAAAATCTGCGCTACTTCCAAATTTTCACTTTGATTGAGGTAAAAATCGATGGAACGGCGCAGTTCATCCGTTAATTCTCCCAAGACTCTCAATATGGCAGCCATGCCAGGATCGATTTCAGTAACGCCAGTTTTACCGCCGTCTAGGGGAGTTGGGGGAATGACCATTCCGTGTAACAGTTCCATATCTCGTGATGTGGGTAAGCTCATTGCCCTTGCTAAGGCAGTTTGCATTTGATAAGTCCCGATTGGGACTGTGCGCGAAAATTGCGGCACTCCGTTAACGATGATGGCGATTTCCGTACTATCGAACTCGATATCAACAAGTACTGCTGCTTCTTGCGGCCCAAATTGTCGCAGTTGTTCGCGAATAGTCCGAATTAAAGCAAAACTGTTAATTTCTAAAACATCAATTTGTAATCCTGCCTGCTCGAATGTACTTATATAGGTATCCGTGATCTCCTTACGGGTGGCAACTAGGAGTACGTGTACTTTTTCAATGCCATCTTCATCTACAAAGTACCCAAGTTTCTGATAATCTACATCAGCCTCTTCACGAGGATAGGGTAAATACAAACCTGCTTCATGGTTCAGAACCATTTCTCGCAGTTCTTTATCATCTAACTCTGCGGGCACTGGTATAATCCGAACGATAGAATCTCGTCCTGGGACACCAGTAGCAACGCGAGAAGTTTTGATTTTGCTTTCAGCTAGCGCCTGCTGGATTAATTGCGCCATCGCTGGAGGGTCGGTAATTTGACCATCGGTAACTATGCCTTCTGGAACTGCTACCGATATAAAAGTTTCTAGTTTCAAGCCTTGACCCTGCTTGCGTAGTTGAACTACATTTACCCGTTCGGGAGCAAGTTCAATACCGACCCCTTTTTTCGATTTGCCAAACAGACTAGTGAAACTTTTTACCACAGTTGTGCCCGCTGGACTACTAAATTGAAAATTTAAATTTATTGTGATAGGGACGTTATATATTACGTCTCTACAGGTAATTTATTTAGCCTATAATCTCAACAATTCTGTCTAAGCTTTTCACACTGAGCAAGCGTAAAAATACTGGGAAAATGATTCAATTGCGAAAATTTAAACAACTTGTTGCTTTCGTACTGCTTGGCTTATTAACCACTTGGATTGTAAGTTGCAGTACAGGCAATGTTAGTAAAAGTACAAAACAAGCTACTTCAGGAGTGGCAACTGTTGAGTTTTGGACAATGCAACTCCAACCTCAATTTACCGACTACTTCAAAAGCCTAATTGCAAATTTTGAATCGCAAAATCCAGGTATAAAGGTTAACTGGGTTGATATACCTTGGGCAGCAATGGAGAACAAAATATTAACAGCTGTCTCCGCAAAAACGCCACCTGATGTAGTTAACCTCAATCCGGGTTTTGCTTCCCAACTTGCCGGACGAAATGCCTGGTTAGATTTAGATGCGAAAGTCCCCAATGATGTACGCTCCTCCTATCTGCCGAATATTTGGAAAGCAAGTGTGCTGAATGGCAAGAGCTTTGGGATTCCCTGGTATCTCACCACACGGTTAACCATTTATAACACTGATTTATTAAAACAGGCAGGTATCAATAAAGTACCTGCAACATACGGAGAATTAGCACAAGCAGCCCAACAAATTAAAGATAAGATAGGGAAATATGCCTTTTTTGTGACTTTCGTACCGCAAGATTCCGGTGAAGTGCTGGAATCTTTCGTGCAAATGGGAGTTAACCTTATAGATGCTGATGGGAAAGCGGCATTTAATTCAGCACAAGGGAAAGCCGCATTTCAGTATTGGGTAGACTTGTATAAAAAAGGGTTGCTTCCTAAAGAGGCTTTAACCCAAGGACATCGCCACGCGATCGATTTATACCAATCTGGTGAGACAGTGCTTCTAGCTTCTGGGCCAGAGTTTCTCAAAACGATCGCAAATAATGCCCCAAAGATTGCTCAAGCTACAGGAGTAGCACCTCAACTGACTGGTGAGACAGGCAAGAAAAATGTCGCGGTAATGAACATAGTTATTCCTCGCGATACTAAACAACCAGACGGCGCTGTGAAGTTTGCTTTATTTGTTACCAATGACGAAAATCAGTTAGCTTTTGCGAAAGCTGCAAATGTCCTACCTTCTACAATCAAAGCATTGTCTGATAGTTACTTTAAAGATATTCCAGCTAATGCTTCAATCATCGAAAAAGCGCGAGTTTTGACTGCCAAAGAACTACAAAATGCAGAAATATTAACCCCTACTTTAAAGGATTTCAACAAACTGCAAAAGGCAATTTATGAAAACTTGCAAGCAGCAATGTTAGGCGAGAAAACTGTAGATAAAGCTGTAGAAGATGCAGCGCAAGAGTGGAATCAGAGGTAATGGGGATTGGGGACTGGGGACTGGGGATTGGGGAAGAAATTTAATGCCCTATTCCCTATTCCCTATTCCCTATTCCCTACTCCCCATTTGTAAAAAATCACCTACTAAATAAAGAGAGCCGCACAAAACGATTAAATTGTCTGTGGTAGCGGCTTCTAGGGCTGTGAATAAATCTGGATGGATTTGGCGATCGCTTAATTCGGGACAGAGGTTGTAAGCTAGGTTTGATAAGTAGTCTAAATCGGCGGAAGTTCTACCGGGGAAGGGTTCTACTGGTATTGGTACTAAAAAAAGGCGATCGCCTGGTCGCAGTAAAGCGGTAAAAATATCAGTATGATCCTTATCGGCAAACATTCCTATAATCCAATTGACTGGCTTATGAGTAACTGCGTCTAAGCTATCAATATACTGGCGGAGAACTTGGGCGGCGGCGGTATTATGAGCGCCATCAACTAATAATTTATGGTTTTTCCAAGTAGTCCATTGCATCCGCCCTGGCCATTTAGTTTTTGCCATACCGTTTATTATGGCTTCTTCAGAAATCTGCCAACCTTGTTGCTGGAGAATTTCTAACGCAGCTAAAGCTAAAGCTGAATTAGTTAACTGAATTTGTCCCGCTAATGGCAAAGGATATTTAATAGAGTGATGGGCTGATTCTTTAATTTCTCCCTCTGCCCCTCTGCCCCTCTGCCCCTCTGCTTCATATCTATACTCTGCCCATCCTGTAGCGATTTCATGGGCGGGTTGAGGCGCAAAAAGCGGACATTCTAATTCTAAAGCACGCGATCGCACCACCTTGTCTGCCTCTGGTGGCAATGGCCCAACTACAACAGGACATCCAGGTTTGAGAATACCTGCTTTTTCTCTCGCAATGTCAGCGATGGTAGGGCCAAGTTGCTGCCAGTGTTCCCGGCTAATGGAAGTGATGATTGTAACTAAAGGTTCTAAGCAGACATTGGTCGCATCTAAGCGTCCTCCTAGTCCAACTTCTACCACAGCCACATCAACTTGCTGCTGGGCAAAATATAACCAAGCAGCTGCCGTAATTATTTCAAACTGAGTTGCTGATTCTTCATCAGGGCGAATCACTGTTTGGACTTTTTCTAATAATTGACTCAATTCCTCAGAGGAAATTGGCTGTTCATTCAGACAAATACGTTCAGTCCAATCAACTAAATGGGGGGAAGTGTAGCGTCCTGTACGATAACCAGCCTCAGTGAGTACCGAGGAAAGATAGGCACAGACTGAACCTTTGCCATTAGTGCCAGCAACGTGAATCACCGGGACTTGATGATGAGGATTGCCAAGATTTGCCAATAGATTGACAATGCGATCGAGTCCGAGATGGACACCAAAGCGTTGCAGGGGTTGTATTACAGAATCGATATTCAAGGAAGGGAGTGGGGAGAAATCAATTCAAAATTCAAAATGACGCTCTCTACGAGACGCTAAAAGCGTAGCTTGCTTCTCTGAAAGAGTACGCGGACTCGCTCTAAGCGTTCGCGCAGCGTCTCGTAGAGAAGCCATGCCGTTGGCGGAGCCTCTCGTAGAGAAGGCTTTACGCTGCGCTAACAAAATTCAAAATAAAGGGAAGAAGTAGCTTAGGGGAGTGAGGCAGACAAGGGGATGAGGGAGAATATTAAACCCCATACCCCATGCCCCATGCCCTATCAATGAATTTAGGCTTCCTTGTCCAAAAAGCCTTGAATTTGTCTTAAAGCGGCAGCGCCAATATTAAACACTGCCCAACCAGCGGCAATGGCAACTGGTGCTAAAACGATCGCTATACGGAAATCGATATCCATATCTAGAACCCCTCTCTTAAGTAGAAATTAAAGTTTTGTCAACTGCTCTCATTTTTATTTTTAGCTGAAGTGGGCAATTTTTCCAACTAGATATGTAAAGAATATTTAAATTGTGGGGTATTGGGCATTGGGGATTGGCATGGGGCAGAGGAAAAAAACTTACTCCAACTTCTCCCCCAGTCCCCAGTCACCAGTCCCCAATCCCCAGTCCCTAAGCCTTGCTAAAACCAATATCAGTACCCTTACCAGCATGAACTAAAGCTAACTTTTGGTAACGTTTAGCGTGTTCAATCAGTTCTGCGGCTTCAACTTCTGTTACTTGGCGTAATACTTTACCAGGAATACCGACAACTAGGGACAAAGGCGGTACATTTTTTGTCACCACTGCACCAGCACCAATAATACTACCAGCACCTACTCTTACCCCATCTAAAATCACTGCGCCAATGCCAATCAAACTTCCACGCTCAATGTAAGCAGAATGTACCACAGCCCGATGTCCTACGGTAATATAATCTTCTAAGATTGTTGGAAAACCAGGATCGCCATGTAGAATTGCACCATCTTGAATATTTGTGCATTCGCCAATTTCAATCCGTTCTACATCTCCCCTAACCACTGCTCCATACCAAATGCTCACTCCTGGTGCTATATTTACCGAACCTATAACAACAGCATTATCTGCGATAAAGGCAGCTTGAGAAAAATCAGGAGATGTCCAGTAAGAAGCGGTAGACACGATAGAATATGAATATGGTACTCAGGAACACTGGAGAAACTCCAACCTTTGAGGCTGGTTGCATAACCAGAATATCACAGCGTCAAACCTCTACGCTGAGGAAAACACTAGTGAATAATGTTCCTGCCGCAACACCGTTTCTATGCAGCAGTGAGCAAGTAACCCAAAGTGGTTGAGCCGAATTGTATAATCCAACCCACTAGTGCTGGTGAAGACAAAATTATGTTTGTATGCACTTCATGATGAATCCAGGTTTGCAGTACCCGATGTTTGGGCCGGAAATACAGTGTCCCCATTGTCGCCAGACTATTCCGGCGCTGACACTAACAGATACTTATTTGTGTCCTCGTCATGGCGCCTTTGAAGCTAATCCGAAAAATGGAGAGTTAATCCATTTGCAATCGGGGCGTCATTGGCGGAGGTGGAATAATGAATGGTATAGACAGCATACTCATCCCGATGGTATTCGCTTTGAAATTCACGAAGCATTAGACAAGCTCTATACCCAAGGCTTTCGAGCAACACGAGTGATTATTGCCCGACGCTATCAGGAATTGATGAGTGGCTATTTAGAACGCAGCACGCCTTGGCGTTCTGGACAACCAGAAGCGACTGCTGCGCGTTTGTACGGCTTACCCGTGGAGTTTAGCCCCGATACCTCAGAAGATCCCTCTTGGGAAGTAATTAATTTTGACTTGGAAAAAGAGCCTGGCGTCCCTGTGCGCTACCCTTATTTCAGGTTGTTTGAGTAAAGGTGAGTGCTGAGTAGTGAGTGCTGAGTGCTGAGTGATGGAGAAATAACTCCTGCTCCCTGCCCCCTGTTCCCTGCCTCCTGTCCTCTGTCTTCTCTTGTAAAGTCTTACTCAGCACTCTTTACTCAGCACTCGTTACTCAGCACTCAGCACTACTTTCTTATGCACCACGCTTCTATTCGGACTGCGAATATTCATCGAGCGATCGCTTTCTACGAATATTTAGGGTTTACAATCTCGGAACGCTTTACCACAGGCTACACCCTAGCTTGCTGGATGGAAGGATTGGGCGGCAGAATTGAACTAATCCAAATTCCCGAACCCAAGCCAGCCCCAGATACCTTTAATGATGAGCATTATGTGGGGTATTATCATCTCTCGTTCGATTTAACTGACATTACACCAGATTTACCTAGCTGGTTGACAAATTTACAAACGCGTGTATTACTTGCTGCTGAGAGTCAAACCCAAGAATTACAACCATTGAAGATACTTTTAGAACCGACACAACAGCAAATAGGCGATCGCATTTACGAAGTAGCTTTCATCGCTGATACCGATGGCTTACCTCTGGAATTCATTCGGGTTTTAGCAAAATTACCATAATTTAGCTTTTTATTACCTTTATTGTTAATATATTATTTTTCTGTATTGTTGCTGAGGTAAAAGATTTTTTTACCAGGTAAAACTGTAGTCACTCAAAAAAATATGTAGCTTATTTTACAGATATATCTTCTAGATACATATATGGATTTTCCAAATTTTATAGATATCCTTTGCCGTTATTAATTTTAAGCTTATGGCTACTAGCAGTTTTGTTATTGAGCGATCAACCTGCTCATGGCCAACATTCAGTTATCTCTAATAAAGAAAAATATCAGTCAACCTTGCTAGTAAAAAGAATAATGCCCTCAACACTGACAGAAAATGTCCGCAAGACAGTGCTAGAAAATGGTCTAACTGTCCTGACAAAGGAAGTACATACTGCGCCAGTGGTGACGGTGCAGGTGTGGTACAAGGTTGGCTCACGTAACGAAGAACCGGGCGTGAATGGCATTGCCCACCAGTTGGAACACATGATGTTTAAAGGCACTCGAAATCGTCCGATTCAATTTGGACGTTTGTTTAGTGCTTTAGGTAGTGATTCCAATGCTTTTACCAGCTATGACCAAACGGCATATTACGGTACTGTGGAACGAAACAAGCTAAAAGCGCTTTTAGTGCTAGAAGCCGACAGAATGCAAAATTCCCAGATTGAGCCAGAGCAACTAGCGAGTGAAAAGCGGGTAGTAATTTCCGAGTTGCAAGGTTACGAAAATAGTCCAGAATATCGCCTTAACCGCGCCGTCATGCAAGCAGTATTTCCCCATCATCCTTACGGTTTGCCTGTAGGCGGTAGCAAAGCTGATGTCGAGAAATTTGAAGTTGAGCAGGTAGAGAAATATTACCGCAATTTTTACAATCCCGATAATGCCGTCTTAGTAATTGTGGGAGATTTTCAAACTGCAAACACTCTAGAAACAATTAAAGAGACGTTTGGCAAAATACCCAGGGGGCAGGAGGCAGGAGGCAGGGGGCAGGGAGCAGGGAGCAGGGGGCAGGGGGCAGGAGCTATTTCTCCATCACTCAGCACTCATTACTCAGCACTCACTACTCAGCACTCAGCACTCAACACTCAGCACTCAGCACTCGGCACTCCCATAGTATTGCGAGAACCGGGAGTAGGGCGACTGTTACAAGTTGTGTATCCGCTACCAGATGCAAATCAACCGGATGTACCTGCGTTGGATGTGATGGATTACATCTTGACTGAGGGAAGGAATTCTAGACTTTATCAGGCATTAGTGGAATCAGGTTTAGCGAGTGAAGTTACGGCATCCGTTACCAGTTTGCGAGAATCTGGCTGGTATGAGGTGTTGGTGACGGCTGGTTCTAAACAAGATTTGAAAAAAATTGACTCAATGTTGAGTAGTGCGATCGCTAATGTAGCAGAAAAAGGCGTAACATCTGAGGAAGTTGAACAAGCCAAAACCCAATTAATCGCAGATGTAATTTTGAGTAACCGTGATATCACCTCTCAAGCCATGCGATTGGGCACTGATGAGACAACTGCTGGTGATTATCGCTACACAGACCGCTATTTGGCAGCTGTCCGGTTGGTGAGGCCGACAGATGTTGTGAATGTAATTAACAAATACCTCACAAAAGAAGCGCGGACAGTAGGCTTTTTTGAACCAACTCAGAAACTAATAACAGAAGTTGGCGACAAACCAGACTCAGCCCAAACTACAGAAAATTTCTCTCCTCTAGCACCTGTGCTTCCTTCTGAGGTGATGAAATACTTACCACCTGTGGATTTGGCTACAGATGCAATTGCTCAAGTATTACCACAGGAATTTAAATTTACTAACGGATTGCGGATATTACTGTTACCTGATCGTAGTACTCCCACCGTTACCCTAAGCGGCCACATTCAAGCCGGGACGGAATTTGATCCAGACAATAAAGCTGGATTGGCTGCTTTTGTAGCAGAGAACTTGCTAAATGGCACTAAGAACAAGGATGTTTTAAATATTGCCAAAGTTTTGGCAGAAAGAGGGGCGAGTTTAGACTTTCAAACCCACCGAGAAGGTGTGCATATTGAGGGCGATAGTTTAGCAGAGGATTTACCGATACTCCTAGAAGTATTGGCAGATGTTGTGAAAAATAGTACCTTTCCAGTCAAAGAATTGGAACTGCATCGCCAACAAACTTTAACCGATTTGCAATTGGAATTAGATGAGCCATCAGAAGTAGCCAGAAGGATATTTGTTCAGTCAATTTACCCGAAAAAACATCCCTTACATACCTTTCCCACAGAGGAGAGTTTACAACAGATTCAGCGTCAGGATGTGATTGATTTTAAAGCTAAACATTATCGTCCAGATACGACAGTGTTAGCGCTGGTGGGAGATTTTGATCTAGACAAAGTGCGATCGCTGATTAAAAATGAGTTTGGAGACTGGGAAGTTAGTGGCCAAGCACCTATATTAAAATATCCCACGGTATCAATGCCGGAGAAAATAGTGAGTGTCAACCCGGTTTTACCAGATAAAACCCAAGCTGTTACATATATGGGTTACACAGGTATTAACCGTTACGATCCTCGGTTTCATGCCGCCTTAGTATTGAACCAGATTTTGGGAGGCGATACCTTATCTAGTAGACTGGGGGCAGAAGTGCGCGATCGCCAAGGTTTGAGCTATGGAATTTATAGCTACTTCCAAGCCGGGAAGAACGCGGGCACTTTTTTGATAGAAATGCAAACTAGTCCTGAAGATAGCAGTAAAGCGATCGCTAGTAGCCGCGAAATTCTACAGCAAATCCATCAACAAGGCGTTACCACCCTGGAAGTCGAAACAGCTAAACGCACTCTCATCAGCAACTACAACGTTTCTCTGGCCAACCCAGAAGAATTAACAGATAGAATTCTGATGAATGAGGTGTATGGACTAGATAAAGTAGAATTGCACTCCTTCACTGATAAAATTCAGAAAGTCATTCTTGACCAAGTTAATCAAGCGGCTCGTGAGTTACTCCACCCAGATAAAATCGTGGTTGTTACTGCTGGCCCATCTGTATTAGCAGAGAAAAACATTAGGTGAAAATAGGCATTGGGAATGGGGCACTGGGCATGGATAATGAAGAATATCTATTAATTAATTGTTTCTACTCATCACCATTGCCTTTTGAGAACTACCGATGAAAATTTACAACCATTTATCCCAAATTGTAATTACATCTCTTACTTTTGCCGCTACTACTTGGCTACAAATATTACGGCGTAGCTACGTGATATTTACGTTGCTTTTGGGATTAAATTTCATCGTTGCTACTCCAGCAATGGCGGCAAATTTGTCTGGCGATTTGCTCAAGCAACCAGCTACAGAAATTACAATTAGCTTGGGTAATTCGGCTAACGAACTGAAGTTTGAACCAAATCATCTGGAATTCCTAGCGGGCAAACGCTATCAACTAACGCTTACTAATCCCAGCCAGCTGAAACACTATTTTACTGCTAAAGATTTTGCCGATGGGATCTGGACACAAAAAGTCCAAGCAGGCAAAGTAGAAATCAAAGGAGCCATTCACGAACTAGAACTCAAGCCAGGTGCGGAGGCAGAATGGGTATTTGTGCCTCTAAAATCTGGTAATTATGGCTTACGTTGTACAATACCGGGACATACAGAAGCCGGTATGACTGGAGAGATTGCCATCAAGAATTAAAAAATAAAAATTATTAGCCTCAGTATTTGGCAGCAGTCTAATGTTTCAATTAAATATAATTTAGCTAAATTTCGTAGTGTGCAGTGAAAAATAACTTAGGGCGCTTTTGATGCAACTCCAACACATTGGGAGTATGCGAATGTGTTATTCTATATACATTAGCGCCTAAGCTGGAAGAATCCCTATCAGGGACTAAAATAACTTAAATTATAGATATTATTTCTCAAGGAATCTAGAGAAAGCATTGATACTTTAGCAGTAAAGCCACCAGTAATTATTAATTTCCTATGAACATTTTCAGTAACTTACTTTCTCAAACAACTCAGCCTGCAACTGCAAAAAAACAGCGCCGAGGAATTGAAATTAAATCGCCGCGTGAAATTGAAATCATGCGGCAATCAGCGATAATTGTGGCAACTGTCTTAAAAGAAATTGCCGAGCTAGTAAAGCCAGGAATGACAACGGCTGATTTGGATACTTATGCCGAAAAACGCATCCGTGAAATGGGTGCGACACCGAGCTTTAAAGGATATCACGGTTTTCCCGGTTCTATTTGTTCCAGTATTAATAATGAAGCAGTACACGGTATTCCTAGTCCCAAAAAAGTGATTCGCGTTGGTGATGTATTAAAAGTAGATACGGGCGCTTATTACCAAGGTTTTCATGGTGATTCTTGCATTTCAATTGCTGTTGGTGAAGTGACACAAGAAGCTGCGAAATTAATTCGGGTAGCAGAAGAAGCTTTATATAAGGGCATTGAACAGGTTAAGGCTGGTGTATACCTGCTTGACTTAGCTGGAGCAATTGAAGACCATGTGAAAGCTAACGGCTTTAGTATAGTCGAAGAGTTCACTGGACACGGTGTCGGTCGTAATCTGCATGAAGAACCTTCAGTATTTAACTATCGTACCCGTGAGATGCCAAATGTTAAACTCCGTGCGGGGATGACGCTGGCAATTGAGCCAATTTTAAATGCAGGTTCCAGACACACACGGACATTATCTGACCGTTGGACAGCAGTCACTATGGATAATTCTTTGTCGGCTCAGTTTGAGCATACAGTTTTGGTGACAGAGACAGGTTATGAGATTTTGACTGACCGTTCTAAGGTGTAATTGTTATCTGATTTGTGAAAATTCGCGCTGTCCAGATCCCCGACTTCTTTAAGAAGTCGGGGATCTAATTTTTAATGAATGATTTAGTACTGGTATATTTGACTGATAGCTGCATAATTAGTTTTATAAATAGGAAGCATTTCTTTAGCCTGTACAGAGACAAAAGTACTCTCTGGAATCGCTTTTAATAAATTTATTGCTTGCTGCCATTTATCTTGTGCTTGTTGCCGACTTAGTTGTGAATGAGGTGAATCTGTGACAAATAAATTAGCTTCTATTGCTAGTTTTTGGGCTGACTCTAAGTTTGCTAAGGCTTTCTTTTCAATTAACACTCTTTGACTGATAGATTTATAGTTAATCTGATAGTAAGCCAATTTCTTCTTTGCTTGGTCATAAACTGATGTCTTGTGAGGAATGCTATCTAACAAGATGATTGCCTGATGCCATTTGTTTTGTGCTTGTTGCCAGACTTTTAGAGGATGCGGTGGCTTTTGAACCAGAGAAGCAGCCTCCATGCCAAGTTTTTGAGCAGATTTAAAGTTAGCGATGGCTCCGCCATCGTCTGCGACGAACGCACTTCCTTCTTGAGTTAAATTTGGACTCATCTGCTGCAATTTTGAACTTTGCTCTTGAATTTTCCAACCACAAAAACCCAAGATTAATAAACTTGAGGCTATAAGCAAAGCTGAACGCACTATTTTTGGCGTTGAAAACTTTGGAGCTATTTCTACTTTCTGGCTAACAATTGGTTCTTTATTAATTTTTTGCTCTATATTTTTTAGGGCTTGTTCCGACTGTTCTATTAAAGTGTCACCCTGAATTATTAAGGTAGAAATTTGTTCTTGAAAAAAATCACAATCATTCAGGATATCTGTCAATTCTTGGAATTTACCTTCACTCGATATAATTAATTCGTGGTCGTCATCTAACCACTCTAAAGCGAAGCCAGATTTACCATAAAAAGCTGATACGCCTAATAAAATATTTAATAAACTACGACTATTCTTAATAGTATCAAAAATATAATTTAATTTTTCTTTTAACTGTAATAGTTGTTTTTTGCAATTGCCAATCTGTTGAATTTGATGTTGTAAAATATTAGATTTTTTCACATCTAAGCTAATATTTAAACTTTCAGCAATTGTTTTAAATTCACTAGGTATACTTGGATGAATAATATCAGAATTTAGTTGATTTACTAATTTAACTTCACTGAGAATATCAGCCGCTATTGCTTGCAAAAAATAACCCCATTCAATCCAACTATCAATTTTTGATTGTAAATCAGTCAATGAAATTTTAGTTTCTGAGTTCCCAAATTTTTCTATTATAACTGGATCTACTAATCCCAGACGAGGTATAAACAAAGTAGCTACTGTAATTAATCGAGGAAGTGTTGCGATCGCAGAATTTTTCAGGTGATCAAACTGCAATTCCTGAGCGATTATTTTTTTAATATTACGTAGTTTTTCTTGAGCATTATTAATTATGATAATTTGTTCCATGATTTGATTAGAATCGCCAATAGTCAGTTTTAGACTCTGAATTAGTGTTGGCAATTCACTAACAAGTATTTCTAGGTTAGCCATAAATACCCCTTAGGGATTTGTCGAAAGTTTATCGAACAGAATTCAGGAGTCAGTAGTCAGAATTCAGAATGAATTCTGTGCGACTGGCGGATGAATAATCGGGTTTAATATCCCCACCAAATTTTAAATTTGGTGGTCTTCAATCAGTCGGGGATTCAGAACCACTACTGATAGCGCAGCGGTAACGAGTATTTTCGAGTCGCGTCTTGATTCTGACTCCTGAATTCTTCTTCAAGCGAAACAATTAAAATGGCTTGAGTAAGAATATAACCACGCCTGTTGCATCTGAGCATCCTAGTTGAGTGCAAATCTTAGGTAGCTATAAAATGTATAATTCCCCTAAATCCTGCTAAAGTAACAATTTCAGTTTAAAAATCCCAGAGAAAGACAAAATTACCCATTCACTAACCTATGAATGAAGTTGATTTAGCATTTACCCCAGCACTAGAGTTGGCGCAATTAATTCGTCGCCGAGAAGTATCACCGCTAGAGTTGGTAGAAATATATTTAGAACGGATTGGGCAGTTAAATCCTCAATTAGGAAGTTATTTTACGGTGACAGCAGAATTAGCGATCGCAGATGCCAAAGCCAAAACCGAATTATTGACAACTACCTCAGAATTACCGCCATTTTTTGGCGTGCCGATTTCCATTAAAGACCTCAATGCTGTAGCAGGTGTTACCTGTACTTATGGAAATCCGGCATTACTGAATAATATTCCTAACTATGATGATGGGGTTGTGACAAGGATTAAGCAAGCTGGATTTACTATTCTCGGTAAAACAGCCACTTCCGAATTAGGTTCATTTCCATACAGTGAACCTGCGGGTTTCCCCCCAGCGAGAAATCCGTGGAATTTAGAATACACCCCTGGCGGTTCCAGTGGTGGCGCAGCGGCGGCGGTAGCAGCGGCATTGTGTGCGATCGCTCAAGGTTCTGATGGCGGTGGTTCGATTCGGGGGCCTGCGGCTTGTTGTGGTTTGGTGGGACTCAAACCATCTAGGGGCAGAGTGAGTAAAGCACCCGTAGGCGAACGCCTGGCTGGAATTGCCGTCAACGGCCCCATCGCCCGGACTGTCGCTGATGCTGCGGCTCTTTTGGATGCCATCTCTGGCTATGTCACAGGCGATCCTTACTGGTTGCCAGATCCCGAACCATCATTTCTCGCCGCCACTCAGACAAAACCTGGTGCTTTGCGAATTGCCTTTGACACTAGCATTTCTCCTTTGGGAGAAGCTGACGCTAACTGTCAGCAAGGTGTCCGCCAAACCGTCCAGTTATTAGAACAACTCGGCCACCACGTTGAACAAAAATCCCCAGATTTCAGTGCTTTAGTTGAACCTTTTCAAATCGTTTGGCAAGCTGGGGTAGCGGCGGCGGGACTTCCGGTTGAAGCCTTGCAACCATTGAATCGCTGGCTATTTGCACGCACAGGTTCCGTTGCCCATTACCTCCAAGCAGTTTCTCAAATGCAGGTAGTGGCACGGCAGATTGTGGCGTTTTTCGATACCGTGGATGTGCTAGTATTGCCGGTTTATCTACATTCACCCATCCGCGTGGGGGAATGGGCTTCGCTGAGTCCAGAAGAGACATTCCAAAATATTATTGAGTGGGTTGCCCCTTGTCCCCCTGCAAATGCAACTGGACAACCTGCGATCGCAATTCCTGTAGGCTTTGACAATAATGGTTTACCCATGAGTGTGCAGCTAATTGGTAAACCTGCCGCTGAAGCCACAATTATCAGCCTAGCAGCACAACTAGAAGCGGCTAACCCTTGGATTCATCATCGTCCAGCCTTGGTAATATCGGGCTAATCATGCAGGCATCCCTGGAACAACTTTCGCAAATTATCGTGTTTGCGGGTTTAGAAACAGCAGAGAAGATAGCTTTGCAGCCGTGCAAAGCTATCGCAAAAGAGAGATTATTCTCCATGAAGGCGATCGCTTACCAGCAAAACTCTATGCTGTTATCAGTGGATCAATTCAAGGGTTTAAGACCCCTACATCTACATATAGCAACCATTTCAGTCGGGATTTAAATCCCCGTCTGAAATGTCTTTAATTTTGAATTGTTAATATATTGTCTCTGAGGTAGCTCATAGAAGCAGTATTAGTTTGCTTTCCATTCGTGGTCAAGGATAGCGTAAAGAAAGTTGTCGTACCATCTACCTTTCATTAACTCTTTTTCTCGCAGATGACCTTCACGACGCATACCAATTTTTTCTAATACTTTTATAGAAGCAAGATTCTCTGCAACACACCAAGACCAGATCCGATACATTCCCAGTTCTTCAAAGCCGAACTTTAAAATGGCGTATGCTGCTTCTGTTGCATAACCTTGTCCCCAATATTGAGTATTTAGTTCATAGCCGATATTTGCTTCCCGCATTTCTGGGTCATTTACACGGATACCACAATTGCCAATAAGCTGATTTTCTTCTTTGAGGATAATAGCTAACTGAAACTTTGTCCGTGGTTGCTCTTTTTGCTGATCAATAAACATCTGGATAAACTCGCAAACATCCTTCTGTGTGCGGTGTGTCCAACAGGTGTAACGTAAGTACAAAGGATCTGATTGATAGGCAAAAACCGCCTGCCAATCTGTCTCTATAAAGTCACGCATTAGCAAGCGGTGTGTTTCTAAGATCATGCCTTTTTTTATGCGCTGAGTGCAGGTAATCAAAGAGTTTATACAGCTAAACAAGCCACGAAAATCTTAGGCAACTTCTACACATCTACGTTAGCTAGTACCGCAAGGCGGAATTCAAAATGACGCTCTCTACGAGACGCTAAAAGCGTAGCTTGCTTCTCTGAAAGAGTACGCAGACTCGCTCTAAGCGTTCGCGCAGCGTCTCGTAGAGAAGCCATGCCGTTGGCGGAGCCTCTCGTAGAGAAGGCTTTACGCTGCGCTAACAAAATTCAAAATTCAAAATTAATACAGCGTAAGCGTTTCATTGATTTTGAATGGGTGGTTTATTTACGCCGTGTTGTACTAGTGGAATGATTAAGTTGCCCGATCAATTTTTTGCACTTCTTCATCAGATAGTTTCACATTGAGAGCTTGTACGGAGTCTTCAATACTGGAAACCTTGCTAGCACCGGGAATTGGCAAAATAGCTGGTGACTTGGAACGCAACCACGCCAGAACGATATTATACACCGACACGCCTTTTTCTTTCGCTAACTGAGCGATCGCAGCAATATCTTGCAAGTCCTGATGGCGACGCCTACCACCAAAGGGACTCCAAGGCAAAAAGGTCAATCCTTGCTGTTCGCAATACTTCAACACGCCGTCATTTTCTGGCTGTCGTTGCCAGGGACTATATTGATTCTGCACTGAGACAATATCTACCACATCCCGCGCCCGCTTAATTTGTTCAACGGAAAAGTTAGAAACTCCCACAAAGCGAATCAAACCAGCCTCCACTGCTTCTTTAACTGGTGTAAGGGATTCTTCAATGGTGTATTTAGGATCGGGCGAATGGTATTGCCAAACATCGATGGGTTTAGCACCACCCAAAGCCTCAAAACTAACGCGAATTGTTTGGCGTAAATGTTCTGGGTTGCCGTTACTTGTCCAGTTGCCATCGGGACGCATCAAACCGCCCTTCGTTGCCACAAGTACTTGACTAACATCGCCTTTATAACTACTAAGTGCCTTATGAATTAATTGCTCATTGTGATGTTTCTCTGACTCATCTTTGCAGTAAGCATCGGCAGTGTCAATAAATGTAATACCCAAATCCAACGCCCGATGAATAACTTCGATTGATTGCGATTCGGGAGGGCGATTAGCAATTGACATGGGCATACCGCCCAAACCGATCGCACTCACAAAGATACCAGTTTTTCCTAGCTGTTTGGTTTCCATGCTTTTAGCTATAGCTTTCTGTCCCAATTATCCATCAGTTAGGCATTCATCATAAATCCTCCCTAGTACTTATACTTGGTGATCGCTAAATGGGCAACAAGGGGAATACTCTACTCAGGGGTTAAGTATTATATACACACGTATCGATGAAAATTGTCGCGGAAACCCATACCAAATTACAGCTAAAGCATCGACCATTTAGCTATTGGTTTAGTGGATGGTCTATTTTTATTATCTTTTTAAGCTTTTTCATTTACTGCTTAGTTTTTGATTCTGCTTCACTTAGTCTCAGTTGCATTCGACCTTCATCAAACCAAATTAATTGTGAATTGAAGCGGTTTAATTTGCTGGGAAGTATGGATAAACTTAAAATATTTGATCTTCAGGAAGCATACATCCTGACAAAAACTGGTAGTAAAGGGAGCAAAAGCTATCAAGTTATAATTGTGACTCCATTTGGAGAATTTGCCCTGCTATCGCATATTAGCTATCAAGAGGATGAGGAAGTTGTTTTAAAAATCAATAATTTTATCAACTCTGGGCAAGTTTCTCTATTAGTGCAGCAGAATCAGCAAAGTTATCTATTTTTCTCAAGTTTATTTACATTATTTGTAATGGCGATCGCTGCTTATTTTGCTACATCGCCGGCAACGACCTGCACTTTCTATAAGAGTATCGATAAGGTATTTATCGAACGGAAAAGTTTGCGTGGCAACCAAATTATTGAACATCCTCTAGGAAGCATTCTGCGTTTTGATATTCAAGAACAGCAATATAAATCCTCCAAAGTTTATCGAGCTGTAATTATGCTGAAATCTGGCGAGGAAATTCCAATTAACCCACAATATACTGATGAAAAGAGCATCAGATATGCAGTTTCTAGGATACTCTCATTCCTGAGAAACTAAAAAAATTATCCGCTCTAAGTGCCTCAGCACCATCACAGGAGATATCAAAAACTCAGAAACCTCTAATTTTTTGTGCGCGATCGCTTGACATCTCCACCCGAAACCTGATAAACCCCAACTTAGGTTATAAAATCCGCCCAGGTTATAGCCGCAACTTCAGTATCCTGAAGTCGTTTGGCTCATGAACAACTTCAGTATCCTGAAGTCGTTTGGCTCATGAACACAACTTAGTCAACTACAAATACCCACTTTGTCAGTTTGTCTAATTAAGCTATGTTTGTTAAATAAAATAAGTAGCCAGCCTATATGAGCGGCTGTTATTCCACAGTTGACATAAAGCATTGTGAGTGCAAAACGTCTGCCAGAAACCATTGCCCATGTCAGAATTACTCGCCAATCCTGGCAACACGGTTTCCTTGAAGGTGAAGTGAGTGCAGGTGAGTTTGAGTGGCATTTCCAGTGGCATTTTCGCCGAGGAGAACTTGCTGTCAAGCCTTCCCAAGGCCGTGCCCTAATCAAAGAACCTCTCGGTCGATTTTTGGAGCAACAAGATTACCAGCTAGAGCCTGGAGGAGATTATGCTTTTACTATTCGGGCGCAACTTTAAAAGTTAGAAGCCATTCAATTTTGGATTTTAGATTTTAGATTTTAGATTTTTTCTTCAATCTAAAATTTAAAATCTAAAATTGATTTTCAATCCAAAATCCAAAATTCCAAATCTAAAATTGATTGACTGCTGATTCAGTGAGGCGATTTAAGTATCTTTCAATTAAAAGAATGGCAACAATATCATCTATGGGTCTTGGTGGCTGTCGCAGACCCTTTGGCAATAGCTTTATTAGCCCTGTGGGCGGAAACATTTGCCAATAGCGATCGCGTGCTTCTAGGGTTGTATAACGCTCATCCACTAAAATAATACTCAGCGGTTCTGTCAACTCCTGATATAGTTGCTGCCTCCACTGCTTGGCTGTAGTTTGATCGCCCATGACCATTAAGGAAATGGGAAATTTTTGACGTAGTGTCTCAATGGTAGCGATCGCTTCTTTTGCTAGCGCCACCTCATGATAATACAGTTGCCGATCCAGTCCCATCACCGCTAAACCACACTTATCTCGACCTGGATCAAACCCCAAAATCACTGGTTGCGTTGGTGAAAATTCACGAAAATTCATAAGAAATTAAAAATAAGAATTCTGACTTCTCTTTTAAGTACTAAAAATAATTTTTCCGTTGACTATTGCTACTAATTTTACTCTCAATGGCCCTGCTGTATAAGTGTCCTCTGCCGCGATCGCCTTGATCTCCAATGGTTGATTGTACTGTCTTAATTGGGTGATAAAGCGTAGAAAAGTCCCATCTACTTGCACATTTTCGACAATTCCCACGTTACGGGCACGAAATTGGGAAGCAG
The DNA here is from genome assembly GCF_036916985.1 of Nostoc sp. Taxonomy (GTDB): domain Bacteria; phylum Cyanobacteriota; class Cyanobacteriia; order Cyanobacteriales; family Nostocaceae; genus Nostoc. The sequence continues at coordinate 57,234 of NZ_JBALFD010000027.1, read as the reverse complement.
AAATCAGTATTTCTAGCCGCTGCTGTAACTGATAAGATGTCATAGTTTTGGAATCAGCAGTAGTCGTGGCTAGTACCGCGCCTTCGGAAAAAACTAGTTGATTCCTGGCTGTATCGGCAAAAAATTCTATCTGCTTTTCTCCTCTGACGTAATTACCAGCCGAGAAAATTCGCACCACGTATTCTTGACCATCGCCAATCTGTTTGCCTAATTGCTCAATCCTATCCTGAGTAACGCGCAGTAGCTCGACATTTGCCGGATTTGCACCAGGCTCGCTTAATTCCAGGCTGGCGTTGCGATTGGCTTCTTGTAAAAGTTGTATCACTGCCTGACGAGCAGCAGCAGGTTGGGTAACACGAATTACACTAGCAGACAGAACTTGACCACGAACTAAGGCTAGCTTACCCAGACGCAGGTCGCGGTAGGATTGATAATATTTTTCCAGCCTGGCAACTTCTAGTTCTAGTTGCTCTTGTTGTGCTTCCAATTCTTTGAGGCGCGATTCCCGTTTGGCAATCACTTGCTCTCGCGCGGTAATTTCGACATTACGCTTTTGAATTAGTTGATCCAGTTGAGAAATTTTTTGATCGCGCGCTTCTATAACTTCTTGACGGTTAGCGAGTTCGCGATCGCGTTTTGCGATCGCTGTTTTGGCTTCGTCAATGGCTTTTTTCGCTTCCGCATACAATCGTTGACGTTCTGTCTTCAGTAACTCAACTGCCGCCTGTAACTCCTTTCTCTGGTTATAAACGCTTTGCAATTCAGCTATGGCTTTTTGGTACTGAGTTACAACCTGATTTAGCTGACCTTGAGTGCGTTGGAGTTGAGTTTGGGTTTGAGCTTGTTGACTAATAGTGCGGTTCAGCTGGGCTTGTGTTTGCCTCTGTTTGGCATTGGCCGCCTGCAAGGATTGATTAATTGCCTGCAAGTCTTGTTGTGCCTTTGCTTGGGCAATTCTAGCTTGGTTTAGCTCACCCTCTACCTGACTTTTCTGAGTTTCTGCGGTTTTTAACTGTTCCCGCTTCTGTCTGAGGTCTGTTTGAATATCCTCTAACTCAAAGACTCCCTTTCGTAAGCCTTCGTCGGCAGCAAATAAAATCCCTAAAGTTGATGCGGAAATTAAGCCGCCCGTAAAAATTGTTACCAGTACGGCGGTATTTTTTGGACGTAGATTAAAAAGTGAGAGGCGGGCTTTGCCAACTCGTGTGCCGATGCGATCGCCCACGGTTGCAATTACGCCTCCCAGAATTAAAATTGCAGCGATGAGGATGTATCCGGTGGTCATCTTTAGCTACCGAAATCCTTCCAGATACAGCCTACTACTTTTAAGCATTGTCTGGAAAGAAGTGGAAATTGGCAATAGCTGAAATTATTCAATTTTAGATTTACCTCTAGCTATTAGTGTCATTTTTCAAAACACAACACGCGCCGACTCCCCTTCCTCCAATTGTTTTTATGTGAATTGCCTACTTAAGGTAACAGGTTTATGCACAGTAATCTTCTTTTTGTGGATAGAAATCATCTTTTTCTCACGCAAGTCTCCCAGTAGCCTGGTAACGGTAACACGAGTTGAACCAATTGCTTCTGCGATCGCTTGATGAGATAACTTCAAATCAATAGTGATCCCATCTGCACAAGGAACGCCAAAATCTCGACAAAGAATTAATAAAAAACTCACCAACCGAGAACCCATATCTCGGTGAGCGAGAGTTTCAATCATCATCTCCGTTTGTAAAATTCGCGAAGACAGACCTCGCAGCATTAACATTGATAATTCGGGATTTTCCTTGAGTGCTACCTCTACCTGTTCAATTGGTGCCGACAGTAATTCCACAGGAGTAAATGCAACCGCATGGTAAAACCGATCCGATTTATTTCCTGTCAGCAATGACAATACACCAAAAACACTATTTTCTCGCAGCAGCGCTACCGTTATTTCCTCTCCTGCCTCGTACACCCTGGAAAGTTTAACAGCACCTTTCAAAAGAAAATAAACTCGTTCGGCAGGATCGCCAGGAAAAAAGATCGTTTTATTGCGTTCAAACGTTTCCACAACTGGCGGAAACGCCCCGGTCGCCATCTGACGAAAAACATTTGCTAGGGCTTTATCTTGTGTCACGATCATCTCCCTTCCCCTACCCAATGCCGGAAAAACAAAAACTCATTACCTAAGAATACACCTGAAAAATGAATAAAGCACCGTCAACCTTTCTGTACTTTCCTATACTCCAACTAATCTCTTCATAACTCTTTGTTTATAATGATACATAATTGTTGATCCTTTCAGCTACTAATTGTTGATAAGTAGTTCCAATAGCTGTATTTAAAAGGTTTTTTGAAGAACAAATAAAGATATCTTGAGAATATCTTTATAAAAAATCAAGATTTTTACACGCAGCAAACACTCTTACCAATATTCATTTTTACAAATCCTGTATAAAACAAAGATAAATTAGCCTCAGATTCTAGTATGCTCCTAATGATCGATCGCATTAACAATTTATATGCTAAATCTGACTGGAAAAAATGCCCTTGTTACAGGTATTGCCAATAACCGCTCGATCGCCTGGGGCATCGCCCAACAACTGCACAAAGCTGGAGCAAATCTGGGTATTACCTACCTGCCGGATGAACGCGGCAAAATGGAGAAAAAAGTTGCGGAATTGGTAGAACCTCTCAACCCGAGCTTATTTCTTCCCTGTAATGTCCAAGATGAAGACCAAATTAAATCTACTTTTGAGACAATCCGCGAACAGTGGGGAAAGTTAGATATCCTTATCCATTGCCTAGCCTTTGCCAGCAAAGACGATTTAACTGGAGATTTTAGCCAAACCTCTCGTTCTGGCTTCAACACCGCCTTAGAAATCAGTACCTATTCGCTGGTGCAGCTAAGTGGTGCAGCCAAACCTTTGATGACAGAGGGAGGTAGTATCGTCACCCTGACATATTTAGGTGGTGTCAGAGCAATCCCCAACTACAACGTCATGGGAATTGCCAAGGCGGGTTTAGAAATGAGTGTGCGCTACCTAGCTGCCGAACTAGGACCACAAAATATCCGTGTGAATGCCATCTCCGCCGGCCCCATCCGCACTTTGGCATCTTCAGCAGTGGGTGGGATTTTGGATATGATTCATCATGTAGAAGAAGTAGCTCCCCTACGACGCACCGTCACTCAGTTAGAAGTCGGCAACGCTGCGGCTTTCTTGTGTAGTGATTTGTCCAGCGGCATTACCGGACAAATTCTATATGTAGATGCAGGATATGAAATTATGGGAATGTAGTTAGGGACTGGGGATTGGGTATTGGGTATTGGGAAGAATTCAGTCCCCAGTCCCCATTCCTCATTCCCCAGTCCCCATTCCCCAGTCCCCAGTCCCTAATACTTATGCAAACAACCAATCGCCAACTTAATTCAAACTACGATCGCTTAACTGAAACTCCTCGGATTGCCACTGTTCACCGTACCACTGGTGAAACTGATGTCCAAGTTACCATCAACCTGGATGGTAGAGGAACTTGCAAAGCAGCAACAGGCATTCCGTTTTTAGATCACATGTTGCATCAAATTGCCTCCCACGGGCTGATTGATATAGATGTCCAAGCCAAGGGAGACTGGGAAATTGATGACCATCACACCAACGAAGATGTAGGCATTACTTTAGGCCAAGCTTTGAATCAAGCATTAGGCGACAGAAAAGGTATTGTCCGCTTTGGTAATTTTCTTGCACCATTGGATGAAGCCTTAGTTCAGGTAGCGCTAGACTTTTCTGGACGACCTCACCTTAGCTACGGCTTGCAAATTCCTACTCAACGGGTAGGAACCTATGATACCCAACTGGTGCGAGAATTTTTTGTAGCTTTAGTCAACCATAGCCAAATGACATTGCACATCCGGCAACTGGATGGTATTAATTCCCACCACATCATTGAAGCGACATTTAAAGCCTTTGCAAGAGCAACCCGGCTAGCTGTAGAAATAGACCCCCGTCGTGCTGGCGTAATTCCCAGTTCTAAGGGCGTTTTATGAAATGGGCATTGAAAAGAGGCAGAGGGGCGGGGTGCGGGGGGCGGAGGAGAAAACTCTTCTCCCTTGCTCCCTCATCCCCCTATTCCCCAGTCCCCAGTCCCTAGTCCCCAGTCCCTAGTCCCCAGTCCCCAATAAATTGACACACCAGCAGTTGATGGTTATTATCAGCCTACCGGGTAACTTCTAATTAATCTTAAGCTGATAAATAGTGATTTAACCGAGATGAAGTCTGTTGCAGATGACTCTAATTCTCAACTTAATCCGATAGACATTCCACCAGTAGTCCTAACTTCTGAGTTGCGAAAAGTCTATCGCACTGGTTTTTGGCTAAATCAAAAAGTCGTATCTCTCAAAAACTGTTCTTTAACGGTTTACAAAGGTGAAACCTTTGGGTTGCTAGGGCCAAATGGTGCGGGTAAAACCACCCTTTTAAAATTGTTGCTGGGAATTATTCATCCCACCTCTGGACGGGGATCGTTGTTGGGTAAGCCAATAGGCGATCGCACTGTTAAGCAATATATCGGCTATCTACCGGAAAATCCCTATTTGTATGACTATCTCACTGGCTGGGAATTTTTGCAGCTGGCCGCTGGGCTATTCCAAATTCCCCAAAGTGTCCAACGCCAACGCATTCCCCAACTGCTGGAATTAGTCGGTTTATCTCAAGCTGATGCCCGTAAAAAGCTCCTGCGTCGTTATTCCAAAGGAATGCTACAGCGTGTTGGCATGGCACAGGCGCTAATTAACGAGCCAGATTTAGTTTTTCTGGATGAACCTATGTCTGGGCTTGATCCGGTGGGACGCTACCAAATGCGGGAAATTATTCTGGCACTCAAAGCCGCTGGTAAGACAATTTTTTTTAATAGTCATGTTCTTAGTGAAGTAGAACAGATTTGCGATCGCATTGCCATCCTCGCTCAAGGTGAACTCATTTGCTCTGGTTCCCTCCATGAACTCTTAGGCGGAAAAGACACCTATCAAATCAAAGGTCAAGGTGGGGACTGGGAAATTCTCAAAAAATGGATACCCACTCTCATCTTTGAGCCTGATGGTTCCTGGCACGGTACACTACAAGATGATTACTATGATTTTCTTGCTAGTCTCCGTCTTATGGAGGGCAAAATTATTGCCATGAACTTGTCGCGTCACTCTCTAGAAGAATTTTTTATTCAACAAATCCAAAGAAAAAATGACTCGCTTAATTAGTTAGTCTTGTTGACAAATACTAAATTATCGGATGACTTGAAGAACTAAACTCCAAATTTCTGCTTTTTTGAGTTGATCTTTGCTCAATCCAACCCACAAAAAATAAAATTACGACCTCTTTCTAAGTCTATTTGGACTTAATTAATGAAGTTATTCATAATTTTACTACTCCCTGGGTACTGATAGTAGATTTAAAATCACAGTTTCAATGTCATATAATTGACTTATGGCAATAAATATTGTTCGTAAGTGCTTGATTGGAGAAAAGATAATTGTTTCTATAAACTGGCTTTAGTTGCGTAAGTTTTATACTTTTTGAGAATTGCTCTATTCAAACAGCATTAACTTTAAGTTAACTTCACTAAAAATTCAAATTCAATGAACAAATTTATTCCGGAAAATCACACTTTTCTAGGAAAATAAGAGTGTTGGGGAACTTGAATACTTAGGTATAGTCAAGATAAAAATGTTTAGACAGTACTTTATTGATTGTAGTTTCAGAGTCTCAGGTAAATATGCTTAACAAAAGTTTGTCTAAATTCATAATTAAGCCATCTGTGGGTATGGCTTTGTTAACTGCTTTCAATGCCGCTGTGTCATCTGCCAGTCTCGCTCAGGGACAACCATTACCACCAACTACACCATCACCAAGCATACAAACACAAATAGATACTAACTATTTATTAGGTGGTGGCGATCTCGTCCGTGTAAATGTATTTGAAGTACCTGAATATACAGGTGAATACCAAGTCCCCCCAGGTGGAGCAATTAACCTACCTTTAATTGGTAGTGTGTCAGTCCTTGGGCTAACAACTGAACAAGCTTCTGACGAAATTGCTAGAAGATATGCTCGCTTCCTCAAACGTCCCTTGATCTCAGTTAATCTGTTATCACCTCGTCCCATCAATATTTTCGTTGCCGGAGAGGTGACACGTCCCGGAGCTTACACTCTGAGCTTGAGTGGAGGCGCCGGCAACAATCCAGGGGTACAATACCCTACAGTTTTAGCCGCATTAACAACAGCGCAAGGAGTGACTTTAGCTGCGGATGTCACTCAAGTTCAATTACGGCGTAAAACAGGACGTTCCTCAGAGCAAACCGTCACCGTTAATTTGAAGGAACTCATTCAAACAGGCACGTCATCACAGGATATTACTTTGCGGGATGGAGACACCATAGTTGTGCCAACAGCAACCAACTTCAACATTGCAGAATCCCGCAATCTATTTGCAGCTAACTTTGCCGCCAGCCAAACCACGCCCCGCACAGTAACAATTATTGGTGAAGTTAACCGTCCCGGTTCGTATCTTGTCACTCCAGGCAACACAGATGCTCAGGCTCAGGCAGGTGCAACTGCTGGCACTGCCACTGCCAGTCCTACAGGTCTACCAAATGTGACGCGGGTAATTCAACTAGCTGGGGGAATTACAGCACAGGCTGACGTTCGTCATCTCAGGCTACGCCGACCGACAAGAAATGGCTCAGAACAAGCTATAGATATAAATCTTTGGCAATTATTGCAAAGCGGTGATGCCAATCAAGACATCATTGTACAAGACGGAGATACAATTGTTATTCCGACGGCCACTGAAATCAACCCCGCAGAAGCTACTCAATTAGCTACAACTACTTTGTCTCCTGCACGCATTCAAGTTGGTGTAGTAGGCGAAGTTAAAAGACCAGGGTTAACAGATGTTCAGCCAAATAGCTCTTTAAATCAAGCTATACTCGCTGCTGGCGGATTTAATGATGCTAGAGCTAGTAGTAGTGCTGTCGATTTGATTCGCCTCAATCCTAATGGTTCTGTCACTAAACGTATAGTAAAAGTGGATTTCTCCGCCGGGATTAATGAGCAAACTAATCCGATACTCCGCAATAATGATGTTGTAGTAGTTAACCGATCTGGTGCCGCTAAGACTGGTGATACCATCAACACCATAACTGGGCCTCTAGGTATTGTCCTTAATCTTCTGAATTTGTTCGGACTCTAGTTTAAGATATAGATGCAAGTTGGGGGCGTTGGTCAACCCTCTTTGTCCCTAAAGTTGCACTATCCTTGAATCAAAGCTCAATAGTCAAGAGTTAATATAGCCCTACTTAATCATTCGTGAGAGAGAAAAAAGCTAAAAAGCTTACTCAATAAGTATTTTTATCTCCGTATTTTCTCACGATTTATTTAATTTAAATACCTATAGAAAATAACTATAGACTCATCGTGGGAGCATTAAATTAACTCTTGTATTGCTTTTTGAAAGCAAGAATAAATGACCCCTAGAACCTACTCTTAGACAGAAGCAAGGTATACAAAGTATCTCTTATTCCAAAAAAACTTTTAGCCTAAAATAGGCACTCACTAAATATAGGCAAGCTAGTTACGCACTGTTTCGACTACAGAAGCAGATTAAGAGCAAAGTTAAGAACTGGCTTTCCCTTAATAGTAGTGTAGGCCGCCATACCCCAATACGCTTGGGTTAAGAGCTACTGGCAACAATTTCGGGTTTTCTAGACGCGATAAATCGCCGTCTCTACAAGTGTTTTGGGCTTATCTGAACTGTATTACGCCATACCCTTCTCTACGGAACGGGATCTTGCTATGCGTAGCGTCTCACAGAGAATGCATCTCTTCTTCCAAAATTGTATTTTCTATCCCCATTATAAGAAATCAAGTAATATTACTCATTGACAAATTGGTAGACTCTAAGAGTTTCACTAAAAATTCTTAATGTGCATTGATAGGCTTTTGCAAACCTTGTTATATATACCCAGATTGATTATGATAATGAGAATATTTAAGAAGGTATGAGCGACAAAATTCCTCTATAACTGACTTTTTAGCATTTCTTGATTCTCATTATCATAAGAATTATTTAAGTAAATTAACTAATTGATGACAGATATACTATCTTAACCACAGATACTGCGTATACACAGTAGAATGATGTGCAATTGGAAATGACGCTATTTGTACGGTTGCTTAGTGCCCATTAATAGAGTAGCTCTGGATACTGATAATTCTTTTTCAGTACTTTTACTAGATACTTAATTTTTTTGGAACACAAGCTAAAAAGGCAGTTCAGCCATATTTACGCGAAAATCCGCAGGTGTAAACCTAGAAAACCGTGTATAAACTTACAAATAGCAGTTACACGACCGTATCCAATACTGAGTTACTGACTAAGGCTAGAGTTACTGACCGTTGACAATTGAGTTTTTGCAACATACCCTATTTTTCCCTATGATGATTCATGGTTTAGGTTTTCTCAGTTTGAGTGCATCTCTTGTACTTCCCTGGGCATTAACAGGTCTGGTTCAAGGCCAGAAAATAACAGAATCTTTAGTTAAAGATGTTCGTCAGTCATCCCCTGTTCAGCAAATGCCATTACCTAGCCGCAAGCTGATCAGCCAAGTTTCAACTGCGACAACATACTATGTGAGTGGTACTGGAAATGACAGAAATAGCGGACGCACTACCTCATCCGCTTTTAAGACAATTCAAAGGGCCGCAGACCTTACCAGACCTGGTGACACAGTACTGATTATGAACGGGGAATACAGGAATGCACCCGGACGTGGGGCTGTACTAGGTATTAGTCGTTCTGGAACTGCAAATGCCTGGATTAAATTTAAAGCGTATCCTGGTCATTCTCCAAAAATTCGCCACAATACATGGAATGGTATCGGGTTTGCAAAGCGAGTTGCATATATTGAGATCAGCGGGTTAGAGGTCGTAGGAAACAATGCCAATGTCACCCTTAGTTATGCATTAAGTCAGAAGAGTAACTCATCAAATGTGCTTACAAACGGAAACTGCATAAGCATTGACGGACGCAATGGTGGTGGTGTTCATCACATAAATATTCTGAACAACAAAGTGCATGACTGTGGAGGAGCTGGTATTTCAATAGCCGGAGCTGATTATGTGAGAGTGGATAATAACACTGTATATAATAACTCCTGGTACACTGTCTATGGTACTAGCGGCATTTCCTTCTTACAGAATTGGAATTCTGACGGCAACCAGGGATACAAGATGTTCATAACCAACAACAGAGTCTACAACAATCGTATGTACGTTCCCTGGATTCAACGTGGAACTATCACAGATGGTAATGGCATTATTGTAGATATTTCAAAACGTGGTACAAATGGTGCATATAAAGGACGGACTTTAATTGCAAACAATATTAGCTACAGGAATGGTGGTTCGGGTATTCATGCCCATGAAAGCGAGCATGTCGATATTGTCAACAACACGGCATATTTGAATCAGCAAAGTCCAGAGATTACAAGGAAGGGGGATATTTATGGTGGTTATTCATCTGATATCAAGATTTTAAACAACATTATATATCCTTCTCCTGGCAAAAATGCGAACACCAACGTGATGAATAGCAACGTCACCTATGACTACAATCTTTACCCCAATGGTGCCGTGGTCGTTGTGAGAGGTACTCACGATGTTGTTGGAGATCCACAGTTTGTGAATCCCTCAAGTGGTGACTTTAGAATCAGATCGAGCAGTCCAGCAATCAATAGAGGTTACTATTGGAGTGGTTTGACAACTGATTTTGAAGGTACTCCTCGTCCTAGTGGTAGTGGATATGATATTGGGGCAGACGAATATAGGTAACTGCAATCTCATATCCTGTTATCTGCTCATAGTGATGTCAAACTGAGGTCTACGATTACACAAAATAACAAGCCTGCTTCCACAGGCTTGTTATTTTGTAGCTAATTAAATAAACATGATATAGCGGTGTGCAGTTCAGTGAGATCCAAAAAATTTACTGAAATGATGTGACAGCAAGAACTTTGGTGTTTTCATACAATCGATAACCGTTATATACCAGTTATGATCTTCAGTTCACTAGTAAGACAAAATCCTACTTTATCAAGTCAGGATTCAGAAGCCAGAATTTAGTATGAATTTTGTGTAATTGGTAGATACATAACATACTTTTAAGACTCTCACTAAATCGGAGATTTAGTGGTAAAAAAGAAAGTTGCAGGTCTGAATCCCACACTAATTGATTCTGAATTCTTCAAACAGAGCTTTTGTTCGGAATACGTTTTTGTTTCTTAACCTCTCTTCTTAAATCTTGATCGGTAAAGTATTCTTTAGCATGGTTCAAATAACTACTAGATTCATTTTTATCAATGATACCGTTCACAACTAAACCTAAGATGTTGTGACTGGATCTCTCTAGCATTTCTTGAGCAGCAGCTGCACTGTTAGAATCAATTACTCCCGGTCGGGCTACTAACAAAATACCATCAGTCATTTGGCTTAAAGTCAAAGCATCGGCTGCTAAAAGTAGGGGAGGAGCATCAATGATGACAAAATCATAGTTGTATTGAGATGAGACATTTTCAATTAGTGATGCCATACGTTTCGAGTCAAGCAAAGCAAGTGGGTTGGGAGGTCTAACTCCAGCAGTTAAAACATCAAGGTTTTCCATTACCTTAGATACAGCAATGTCAAATTCAACCTGACCTACAAGAACTTCACTCAACCCAACTGCATTGGTTTGTTGCCAGAGATGATGCTGAGAAGGAATCCGCATATCTGCATCAATTAGTAAAACTTGACGTCCTAGTTGAGCGATCGCCGCTGCCAAATTAGCAGAAACCGTAGACTTGCCTTCTTTAGGAACTGCGCTAGTTACGACGATAGTTTTGAGTACCTTATCTGAACTCAGGAATTTCAGATTGGCTTGAATCATCCGGTACATTTCGCTCGTTAAAGAGTGAGGCGTATCTCTAACGGCAATTGTTTGAGATATTGATTCTGCATTGGAATAACGGGAGCGAACCTTTTTAACAGATAAAGGAATAATTCCCAGTAAGGTATATCGAAATACATCTCTAACTTCTTTAAGTGTTTTTAGAGATCTATCTCTCATAGCGAGGAAGAGTACGGTTGTAGTCGCAAAAAATAAACCGAACATCACTCCTAGCACCAAAACAATTATTTTTTTAGTTAATACTGGGTCTTTGGGAACGAAAGCCTGAGCAATAATTCGGGAAGTGGCTGTATTTGTATTCTCAACTAACTGTAATTCTTGAACCTTTTTCAATAGAGTTTGATAGGTAGATTCTGCGACTTCAACTTTCCGTTCTAACTCCCGCTGATTTTGTGCCAACTGGGGTATGATTTTCATCCGCTGTTCGTAGTTAGAACGAGAATTATATAGAGAGGAGAGTCTTTGAGTTAAACCCAAGCGCTGTATTTCTGACTGGACAAAATTTTGTATCAGACTTTGTCTGAGTTCTCCAATCTGTAATTGACCTTGGGGAACTTGTGTTTGATTGCCAACAGTCTGACCAATTTGCTGTTGCAGCAGAGATTTTAAACTAGCTTTTTTTGCTTCTAGGTTAACAACTACGGGGTTGTCATCTAGGAAACGGCTGCGTTCAATTGCTAACTGCCGCTCGGTCTCTTGAAGTTGTGTAAGGACTCCCTGTACTGCGGGTGACTGACTGAGGGCACTCACTGCGATCGCTTCCCGAGAATTTAGCTCTACTTTCTGTCGCAGTTCATTGGTTTGGGCGTTTACCTCATCCAATTGAGCCTTAACAGTATTCATCTCATTGTCTAAATTTCCAATAGTCGCAACGGCTGTCTTTGTCTCCTCTGTTAAATCTGCAATCTGATACTTTTGTTTAAATATACGTAGCGCTACTTCCGCATTATTAACAGCGGCTTGAGTTTTTGGCAGCTGCTTGGCCATAAATTGACGAGTTGCTCCTGCTTCAGAGCGATTTGTCAAAATATCATTTTCTAAATACGAATTCATAATTGTGTTGACCACTGCCGCTGCTTCTTCAGGGTCACGGCTGCTATAGCTAATTCGCAATACATCTGTCCCACCCACAATTTTGAGGTTCAGGGATTTTTGTAGCGCTTTTATTTGCAGAGGTTCACCTTTATTGTCTTTAAGTTGTAGTTTGTCTATTGTCCTCTGCAATATAGTAGGGGAAGAAATAACTTCTATTTGACTACTTATGGGATTTTGAGTTGCTACCAAGGGTTTCAAATCTCCTGAGTCTCCCCCTTCCGAGGAACCAGGCGAAAGATTAGTTCCTGCTACTTTAAAAGAGGGAAGTTTGAATAACAGTTTTCCTTCTGCTTCATAGGATGGCTTCATCAATTGTGTAGCTACAGCACTCAGCATAACTGTAGCTACAAATATCGCAGTGGCCGGTAACCACCATCGTTTCAATCTCAATAAGTAATGATTAAGGTCTAAATCAATAGATTCTCTAGATTCCATAGATTTTTCTGACATAAATCTTCCAAAGTATATGTTTTAAGCAAAAAACTAAAAATTGACTTAGATCACTCACAAATCAGTACAATTGACAAGCAAGACTGATACAATTTTACAATATAAGTTACAAATTTAGTTCACATTTGGGCACAATTGTACACAGTGTTCTATTTCCTTCTATTGAGCAAAAACTTTGGTATCTTTTGGATTCCAGGTGAGTTAAGGGTGTCCTAATCATACTGCACTAGGATAAATGAACACTTTAGCACTCACTTAATTTAATAGAGATTCTTAAATTTAAAGTAGCTAACTAGCTTTGCCAAATTTTATCATAAGCCTCTAACAGTTTCGGAGCTTGATATTGCCACTCAAGGATCTCCTCCATTCTGCGTCGCCCCTCGGCTCCTATCTTTTCTCTACGTTCAGGAGCATCTAGAAGCTCCAAAATTTTCTCCGCAAATTCGACCTCATCATTAGGCTTGGCATAAAGAGATGCCTCTTGTGCAGAACGTCTTCCCTCTCGTAAATCAAACTGGACAATTGCTTTTCCCATCGCCATGTATTCGAGGATTTTATTCATGGTGCAGTTTTCGTTATAAGCAGATGTTGGAGAGGGTTCTACACAGACGTCGCAACTTGAAAGCCGCTCTAGAAGTTCTTCCCCTTGCTTAAACCCTGTAAATTCTACAAACTCAGTCACTTCTAACTCTTTAGATAATGCCTTGAGTTTTTCAGCCGCAGGTCCACTACCGATTAGCATAAAGTGAATATCAGAGCGATTTTTTTTCTGGACAATATAATATACCATTCTCAGAAGATAATCGATTCCCTCTGGTTCCCCCATGACACCCATATACCCTATCAAATAGTTTCTACCTCTACGGTAATTAGGGTTCGGGGGCATTCGGTGGAAGCGCGAAAGGTCAGGCGCACTACGAACTACAAAAACCTTCTCTGCTTTCTTGTGCCCACGCTTAAGAGCGACTTCTCGGTGTGACTCGTTCGTTGAAATTACTATGTCTGCTGTGGCATAGGTCAAGCGTTCAGCCCAGCGTAATCCATGATAAAAAATATCGCGCCGTTGATACTTAGCTTCGTACATCTCCGGACTCAGGTCATGATGATCAAAGATAACCCATCTGCCATGAAATAATTTAAACCATCCTGCTACTAAGAAAAGTAAATCTGGCGGATTACAAATATGTATAACATCAAAACCACGCTCTCGCCATACCCTTTGAGCTAGACGAAATTGCCAGTTAATTGCCCAACTGTACTCTCGGAGATAGCCAATGACTGAACTTTCTTCTGGTGGTAGAGGATGACGGTAGATGTGAATCTGCTCAATAACTTCATAGTCTTTTTCAAAACCATTACCTGTCGGTGAAATTACGCTAACTTCATACCCAGCTTTTTGTAAAGTAGTTGCTTCCATCCATACCCGCCGATCAAACGGAACTGGCAGATTTTCAACGATAATTAGTACTTTCTTCGGTGATGCCATAATAATCCCAATTTTTAATTAGTTTAGTAAAACACTCACTTGTCAATTCTAAAATCTACCTTCTTTCGATAACTTCTAGTCATACCTGGTGAAACTGGGGTTAATAAGCTACATATCTGCATCTTTATAGCTTACAGTCTTGTAGTTATTGGCTGTTTACACTCACATTATCATCTCTATTTAAAACTGAACGATATAAATCAAGGAAAGAAACCCAATGATTTTTTATATCTAGAGGAAAAACACTTGTTCTAGCCTTCGTTCCTAGAGAAAGCCTCAAAGCCTCATTTTCAATCAAAGACTTAATAGCATTTGATAATTCCTCAATATTCCCTGGACTAACAATTAATCCATTTTCAGATTGAGTAACTATCTCAGGTATACCTCCCACTGGCGTAACGATGACTGGTAGCTCCCAAGCCATTGCTTCTAACATTGATAATGGAAGACCTTCATTGTAAGAAGGCAATACAAAAATATCTGCTTGAGTTAGAAGAATGTCACGTTCACGTGATCCTATCCAGCCAGGCAATTTTATATAATTCTCCAAATTTAGAGTTTTAACTAAATTACCTGCTTGCTCTACCTCTCCGTCTCCTGCCATAATGAGAGTTAATCTAGTTTGATCTTCAAGAGGCAAAAGAGAGAAGGCTTTAATCAAATCAAATGCTCCTTTCCGCTGACCAATTCGCCCTAAAAAAAGTAAGTTTACTTGATTAGAAACTGAACGCTGTGGAACTTCATCAGGAACTTTTACTGGGTTATAAAAAACTACAACTTGTTCGGTTTTAAGACCAAGATTTTCTATGTAAAAAGTTTTCCAACTTTCTGATAAGACAATTAATCTTTGACACTTGCAAAATAGCCAACTTAGCAAATTCTGTAACCATTTTGGAAGATCAGTATAGAAAACATGAAATTGACTACCATGAGCATGTAGAATTATTGGCTTGTGAAATATCCAAGCTAAAAATATCATAATTCCTTGTCGTAAAACGCTGCCGCGCTGTGAAATTTCCAGTTGAATAATATCAACTTCTTCCCTTAGCAGCAGCCAAACAAATCTCCATATAGCTTTCAAAAATACCATGACTTTGATTGCTATATCTCCTTCTTCGTGAGTAATAATATGACATATATTAACTTCAGAAGGAGCATACTCCAAAAAAAGCTTCTCGTAATTAGAAATGCCACCCTGCTGTAGTAAGCTAGGACCCAACAGAATAATATTGAGATTTTTAGGTTTAGACATCGGCTGTACTGTTTCTATAATTGTTCTATCCTTATAGTTAGAGTTGCTCATTTTATTTTTTTCAATGAATGAAAATAAGCGCATAGAATCTTAAACTGAAAATATTTATTATTTTTCAATCTTATTGGGCTGAAATATTTTTTTCAAGAATGTGTTTACACAATTCATATTGTTTTTAGCATGTTTTGAATGACGACTTCAAAAAAACTACTTTAGAACGTTTTTATATTTTATAAAATCTATGCTGTAACTTGTTTTTTTGCATTTATTATTCTTGTTTCATGTGTCATTCTCACTGAGAAAGATAACGCTACATAGAGAATCCAATTCAAGCTATTAGATTCAAGCAAAGCAGATTCAGTAAGGCTAGCTAAGGCTATATATGTCATATGTATCAGTGGCCAAATATCTAATGCTGTTTTACTACCACGCATCCAAGTCAATGCTTGCAGATAAGTACGCCAAAATCCTAATAAGAATACCCCCAACCCTAAAAAACCCAAATCAAGGCAAAGAGCAAGATAACCATTGTGGGGATGAGGTGCCAGCCATCCTGCATTAAGCCAAATATATGCAGACTCACCATTCCATCCTTGCCAGAATCCACCATAACCATAACCAAGCCAAGGACGTTTCCAAATCATATCCATCACTAGTGGCCACAAGTCTGTTCGACCCGTTAGTGTTGAATCTTTACCAAGTGCAGTAAACACGACATCAGCACCATTAGACAACCAAAAATATAAAATTTGACTTATTGTTGCCATTATTATTAGGGTTGGTATCATGATGGAGTACGACCATCGCCAAACTTGAAAAGCAAAAAATGCAAATATTAAAATTACTAGATTTACTAATGATGCAGTTGAACCAGCAAGTATTAATAGCAGTATTGACAAGCTAACCCCACACCAGAAAAGCCAACCATGTCTTTTACTTTGATAACCAAGGATTAAAAAAACTATAGTACTAGTAACCATCCTTGCCCCTAAACCGTTTTTGTGAGTGAATACTCCACGCCACTTTCCTGCATCAGATTGTATTCCGTACTGAGGCAAAGCTATAGCAAAAAAGAAACTCAGTATTACAATAATTCCAAAAACCCAAGCTAATAGATCGAATTGCTGTTTTAAGCTGTATCGCGAGGCAAAATAAACGCCAAACAAGCTGGAGTTAATGAGAGTAAAACTATTTTTTAATGTTGTTGAGGGTTCAGCAGACCAAATAATAGAAACAGCTGCTAATATGAATATTGGATAAAACCAGAGTCCTTTGCTCAATATATAGAGAGTTTTCTTCCAACGCAAAACCAGTAGTAAGAATGTAACTGCGTAGATTAAAGAAAAAATAATCCGAATCGAGGAGCTATCATATTCTACCTGTTCCTGCTGTAATGCTCCTCCTGAAAGGATAAGGGTGAAGATAGCGCCTGAATAAATCAGCAACGTTACAACAGTGAATGCCTGCTCTCCAAAAATTAGTAGTTTTCTCATAAATTAGCTAATATTTCTTTTGGATATTCATTTCTTTATAATAAACTTGGGCTGTTTGAGCAGCAATATTTGACCAATTTAAATCTTCTTGACAACGAGCTAATGCCGCAGCTTGCATACGTTGTTGCAATTCACGATCACTTAGCAAATAAATAATGGCATCAGCTAGAGCTTGGACATCACCAGGTGGAACTAACAACCCATCTTTTTTATGCTGAATTATTTCACTCAATCCCCCTACCTCAGAAGCTACAACCAAGGTTCCCATCCCATAAGATAAAGCTGCCACACCACTTTGAGACGCTTCGATGTATGGTAGAACTGTTACTGTACTGCGCTGAAATAGATTACCTACTTTTTCGAGGGGGATAAAGTTATTGATAATCTCGTAGCGTTTCTCATCATAATCATCAGGAAAATATTGTCTGATGTTTTCTCCACGTCCAGCAATAATCAGCTTGACTTCAGGTACGCGTTCAGCAATTAAAGGCATAGCCTCAAGCAAATATTTCAATCCTTTATAGGGCCAGATACGTCCAAAAAATAGCAATGTATTTGGGTCGCGAGTTTGACTATTGTGATTACCCCGACGCTGATACAAACTACCAAGTTCACCATGCGGCAAAACATTAACTCGCTCTTGAGGTATAGAGAATTGTTCAATTAGAATCTTTTTGAGTTGATGAGTATGGACAATCAATTGTTGGGAACGGTAAAAGGCAAGACGCCTGGTATACTCTGAACCAAATGCAGCCATCCTATCGCCTGGGTGGCGGAATACATCGTGAATTGTTGTCACCAGTGGTGGCATCTTATTGAGTAACAAAGTCCAATCGTACCAAAAATCGTTAGTTTCTTGCACATGTAAAACATCTGGCTGTATGTCTTTGATAATACGCATCATAGCGTACATAGATAACAGGTTGCGCGGGTCACGCATTCGTGGTTTTTTAAAGCTAATGACGCGGATACTTGAATCAAGAGAATTTCTACAAAATTCTGAGACTTTTTCCGGCTGAATTAGCGTTAAATCAACATATTTAGCCAGACTATTTGCTAATTCGATAGTGTAGTCTTCAAAGCAAAAATGTAATAGGGCAACTTTGATCATAATTAAATATTCTCGCTTGAATTACTTATTTTATAAATATAGAAACAGCAAGATTTTATTTTATATTTATTAAAATTATTAAACAATTATTGCTCTCTTAAAAACTTTCCCCACAAAAAACGGAAACCGCCAAACGCACGAATACCCAGATAACTCATAAATAAACTATATGCACAAGTTGCAATAATTAGGGTTAGCATAAAGTCTAATTGAATTCTTTGGAGTAACACGAATATAGGTAACATCGAAATAGTTATTACTAAAGGGCGGCGTACAATTCGCCATAGATTTAATGAGAATAGGCGAACATAGGTGAAGTAAGCATACTGGCTAAAACCAAGAATAGTCATTAATAATGACATTAAAGCTGCACCTAACAAATGATAATGCGAAACTAATGCCACACCAACTAAACTCCCTAATGTAGTGGTAATAACCACTTCACGTAGGTTGACTATCTCAAGACCATTAGCTACAAGTAGATAGGATAATGAGCGGATGAATGGCAAGAAAAGGAGGGTTGCAGCAGTTAACTGAAGGGCTATATCTGCTTCAGCAAAGCTTTTATTATAGATAAAAATTAGTAAATCTTTGCCAAAGAATAACAGTCCAACAAATAATGGTAATGCTATCATTAGTAGCACTTCGATAATACTTTCACTAATCTGCTTCTGCTTGTCTCGTCCTTGCCCTACTGCCTTTGAAAACCTGGGAAATATTGCTAAAGTTATGCTGTTAGCAATAATCAAAAACGGTTGTAGCAATTGTGTTATCCCACCAAAAAGACCAACTAAAACCTCATTTCCTAACAATGAAAGAATTAGGATTTGAATTCTACCACTGATTACAGCCATTGCTTCAATAGCAAAAAATGTGCGCGCACTTTTGATTGTCTTGAATACGAAATTTCTATCAATTTCCCATCGTATTTCGACTAACAGTGTAATAAAAATCCACTCAATTAGCCAAATTAGTGTTTCTGAAAAAACTAGGATTGCCCCCAAATATTCAATTCCGTATTTCAGTCGCATCGCCCAAATCATTACTATCAGGCGTAAGATATAAACTGGCACTGTAGCGATTGCAATCAGATGCATCTTTTCTTTAGCTTGAAAAATTGCCTCTGTGATGTTGGAAAGAGCAAAGGGAATGACCGTCAAGCCTATTATATAGCAGAGAGTCGATGTTTTAGAACTGTAGGGAAGTAAATATACTACAATTACTAATGCTCCATAACTGAATGAACTAAATATTAACTGCAGCCAAGTACCGCTCATTAAATAAATTGGTGTTTTTTCTGGCTCACGAGCTAGTTCTCTAGTAAACAATGTTTTTAGTCCCTGTGAAGCAATGCCCACAAATATAAAGTAATAACTATAAGCTAGTAAATACTGGCCTAAAGCCTCAGTTCCTAGAGTACGAGCAATAGCAGCGGTTAATACAAAACCTGTAATGCTTTGTGCTAACCGATTGACTATCATTGAAAGGGAATTACTTATTAATTTATACTTTTCTACCATTCTTAATTATTAATTAGCCTATCTAGTTAGTTTTAAATTATCAATACTCATAACATAATGACTTAATTTTTCTACCTATACATTTTTTTGGTTTCTATCAATTGCAACCTTGAATGTGGAATTCTTCACAATATTTTCTGAAGTTAAAAAATAGTTTAGGTCTTGAATACGAAAGCTTTTATTACTCTTAAGCAAATAGTTCACTACTGAAAGTATAAAAATATATATAAATTTAATGAGTTAAAAAATTGACTTTACTGTAAACTGCAATAGTTACATCAATATATAAACACTATAATTATTACTGTCTGCTATGAATTTTTTCATCAGCTTAGTAGGCACCTTCTTTTTTCAAAACTACCATCACTGTTTTGAGCAGAATTTCAAAGTCTAACCCAAGAGACCAATTTTCAATGTAGTTAAGATCAAGATTGATAACTTGTTCAAAATCTACAATATCTGAGCGACCTGAGACTTGCCAAAGACCTGTAATGCCAGGTAAAACTTCATGTCTAATAAAATGATGTTCAGCAAACTTATCTACATCTCTCGTAGGTAAAGGTCGAGGTCCTACTATACTCATTTCCCCAAGAATAACATTAAAAAGTTGGGGTAACTCATCCAAGCTGTAACGACGGAGAAATTTACCAACACTGGTAATACGAGGATCATCTTTAATTTTAAAGATAATCCCATCTTTTGTTTCATTTAAAGCTTCTAATTCTTTCTGTAATTTTTCCGCATCAGACCTCATGGTTCTGAATTTCCATACTTTAAACTGTTGCCCATGTAAACCTATACGTGTTTGTCTATAAAACACTGTGCCGGGAGAGTCCAGTTTTATAGCTATAGCTATAGCTATGTAGATAGGGAATGATAACATTACGAATAAAGTCGCGAAACAAAAGTCACAACTACGCTTTATCCAAAAATCTTTACCTGTAATTATCGGGCAATCTAAACTCAGGCAAGGCATTCCCCCAATTTTGTTAAATTCTACGTTTCTATAAATTGGTTTTAATTCCATCGGTAAAATATGTACTTGGATGCCAGATGCTTGAAATAACCAGCACAAAAACATTCTATTTTTTAGAGCATCCCAGGATATAAAAACTTCTGTTACACCTAATTCATTAAGTTGATTTAATGTTTTTTGACGTTGATATCTGTCTAAGGAATTAGCATTCGCAGTTCCAGATATTATGTAATGTTTCTCCTTTTTGATAAAGCTAGCAATCTGCTCATGATCTTGAAGATCAGAAATAATAAATACAGAAGAACGAACTATTTTTTTTTGCTTGCGGAGATATTCAAGAGTAACATTTACAGTATATCTACCAGTGCAAATAAATAGTATACTTAGCAACCAAGATAATAATATTAATCTTGGTTGTGTAATATCAACAACTGGTTCATACAAAAAACAAACAAGGAGTATTAATCCATGAGCAAAAGTTAGCGATTTGATAATATTTAAGTAGTCATAGCGTTTTTGACCTTCTCGATAAATACCTTGGACAGCTAGTGAGCCTATTTGAATCCCAATAGTTATTAAGATTGGTAAATAATCACTAGGTATATACCAAGTCAAATGCTCATAATATTGATATCCAGCTAAAATCCAAGCTAATGATAAAAGAGCATAGTCTACCAAAAATAATGTTGTTAATCTCAACCACCATGAACCTTTACGTACCGTTACAAATGCAGACGCACGTAAATCTAAAGGCACTTCACTCAATTTATTTGTTGCAATGCTTTGATTACTCATACTTAATAAAATTTGGTGTAGTTAAAATTTAATGGAAACCTATACAAGTGGGGTATCTCACATTTTTCTCTCGAAGAAACCTGTCCTTTATAGTTTACTATTAACGATTTTCTTCAGAGTAACTTTAATTTCTTGATCAAAAGCATATTTCAGGGTTGGTCTTTCTTCTTGTGGCTACTACCCGAATGCTTAACTTTTTTTGATAATTAGCTCCTGGTTTAGCCCGTAAACATGAGCTTTGATGCCAAGGAAAGAATTTATTATTGAATTAACTTATAGCTCAATAAAACTCCTGACATTAACTTAGTAATCAAACAAGTCAGGTAGAAATACAAACTAGAATTTTTAAGGCGTTGTAATAAATAGCTGGACTTGCTTACTAGACTTTTATTGCAGATTAATGTTTCTATTTAGAGATACAATTCATATCTCCTCACAAATCACTGTAGCATGTTTAGCTAGACTAATTCGGTTTTGCTTAGAAATTTTCTTGTTTGCTTACGCATAATTACTGATTTACAAAACTTACATGGATAACATATAACGAAAAGCATCAAAAATTTGATTTTCGTAACAAAAATTTACATAATGTGAATATTATCCTTAAACTTGGGTTATCTTCATGGGGATCTCTAGATAATTGGTAACAGAATTAATGAAAAAAATTCTAATGAATAACTGATTTATTATATCTACGAGCGTTGTCATATATGCCTTGTAGTCATTTTACATCCTGAGAGAGAGTTGATTTTTTTGATACATTTTTTTGTCCCTAGATTAAATTTTAGATTTGCTCCAAGAAAGGACTTGTTGCTGGGTGCTAAGTAAAAAATTACTGATATCTAATCACCAATGCCAGTAGCTATCTGATGTTTTTTAGTGTCTCCAGTCTATTATACCTATTGGCTACTTACTTAATTGCTTAAGTAGAATTATAATCATGACTTTACATAATTTTTACATAGGAACAAACACAATGAAGATTTGGTAATAATTAATTTTTTCTTCAGCGATTTTTCCTAGAAAAGGATAGAGTCTTGTTGGTTGTATACCTATTTAAATTAATGAAAATAACGAAAAAAACTTGTTATCATAAGTATCAAGCTGTAGGCAAATTGCTGTTTTCTGGCTGTCAGTCAACAATGTGATAATACAAAATTAGGAATTTTATTTGAGTATGTATATTTATTAACCTGGGTATCGCAACTCATAATTCATGTCCTTGATGGAACTCAAGGTATTGGTAGCATAACGTTTTAAGGTTAGCTAGGTTTTGTTTGTAATAGATAAAACTTGCTCCCTGAGGATGTTAATTTGCAGAGCTATATATAATTTTCTATAAGCACAACTATACAATAAATAATAAATTAAATAAAAAATGCAATTTCCTGATGGAGTTGATATATAGAAAATGCAGATAAATAGCCAGACTTCAGATTGTAAGCAAAATATTCCGTTAAATACCTTAACTAAAACTAACATCATCAGTACTCAAATTCTACAAGAATGGAATGATAATCAAGTAGTTCATCGTCAGGATCTGTGCATCCATCAAATGTTTGAGATGCAGGTAGAGCGATCGCCCCAAGCAATTGCTGTAGTATGTGAAAATACACAACTTACTTATCGGCAATTAAATCAACGGGCAAATCAACTAGCGCACCACTTACGTGCTTTAGGCGTTGGGCCTGAAGTACTTGTAGGCATTTGCCTGGAGCGCTCCTTAGAGATGATCATAGGTCTACTAGGCATTCTCAAAGCTGGAGGCGCTTATGTGCCTTTAGACCCAGCATATCCCTCAGAACGTTTAGCCTTTATCTTGGAAGACACGCAGACACCAGTATTGTTAACCCAAGAAAAATTTCTCAATAATCTACCACCGCATCAGGCGCAAGTGGTTTGTCTAGACTCAAACTGGCAAGGGGATATCCAAAACAGTCAAGAAAATCCTGTAAATGAGACGACGGCTGATAATCTCATCTACGTCATCTACACATCTGGCTCTACAGGACAGCCCAAGGGTGTAATGATTCCTCACCGTGGTATCTGCAATCAACTCCACTGGAAACAAACAACCTTTGGATTAACTCAGGCAGACAAAGTTTTACTGACTATTTCTTTTAGTTTCGACCCCTCCGTGTGGCAGATATTTTGGCCATTGTGCTTTGGAGGGCAATTGTTCATGGCTCGCCCTGCTGGACATCAGGACACTGCCTACCTTGTAAAAGTGATTACTGAGCAGCAAATTACCGTCCTGGCCTTAGTACCCTCTATACTGCGCGTCTTATTAGAAGAGAAGGGAATTGAGAATTGCCGATTCCTCAGACATATTGTTTGTGGTGGTGAAGCTTTACCTGGCGAACTCCTAGAACGCTTTTTCGCCCAACTGAATTTAGACAATGTTCTGCATAATTGTTATGGGCCAACGGAAGCTTCTATTGATACCACTTTCTGGACTTGCCAGCGCGGAACTAATTATGCAATTGCTCCCATTGGTCGCCCCATTACGAATGCAGAGATTCACATCCTCGATGAAAACTTGCAACCTGTAGCTGTTGGTGAATCAGGCGAACTGCATATTGGCGGTATTGGTCTAGCGCGAGGCTATCTCAACCGTCCAGAATTAACCATAGATAAGTTCATTCTCGACCCTTTTAGCTCTGAAACTGGGGCACGCCTCTACAAAACAGGGGATTTGGCACGTTATTTGAGCGATGGTAATATCGAGTTTCTTGGTCGCATTGACCACCAAGTAAAAATACGTGGCTTCCGAATTGAATTAGGAGAGATTGAAACTATATTAGGTCAACATCCGGCACTGACGCAGACTTTAGTTATAGCTAGAGAGGATGTGAATGGGGATAAGCAACTTGTGGCATATATTGTTGCCAGTCCAGAGCAAATCCCTATTCAGGTAGAATTGCGGCGCTTTTTGCAAGGACGGCTACCTGAATATATGGTGCCTAGTTTCTTTGTATTTTTGGACACCCTACCACTAAATCCTAACGGTAAAATAGACCGCCGCGCATTGCCTGCACCGGATACATCTGATATTAAGCTGTCAACTAACTTTGTTTCACCTCAGAATTCCACAGAAGAAGTCTTAGCTACCATCTGGGCGAAAGTTTTGCGTCGGGAACAAGTAGGCATATACGACAATTTTTTTGAATTGGGAGGTCATTCACTGCTGGCCACTCAAGTGATGTCTAGAGTTCGCCAAGCCTTTCAAATAGAAATACCGTTGCAACTCTTATTTGAAAATCCAACGATCGCTACTTTAGCTGAAGCAATTGCCCAAAACCAGACTCAAAAAAATAATCTTCAAAATCAGACTATTCCCCAAATAGCCAACCGAGAGTCAGCCCCTTTATCATTTGCCCAGCAGCGAGTGTGGTTTTTGCAACAGTTGCAACCCGACAGCCGCGCATATATTGTTTCCAATGCACAGAGGTTAAAGGGTAACTTAAATACAAGTGTATTGCAACAGTCACTAGATGCGATCGCTATCCATCACGAGGCACTGCGAACCAACTTTATTACATCACTTGATGGTAGCCCCATACAAGTAATTCGCACGCCTCGGTCAGTGGAACTGAAGGTAATTAAGGTAACACAAAAGCAAGTAGAATATCTCCTTAAGCAAGAGGCGCAACGCCCCTTTAACTTAGAAACCGACTTGATGCTGCGAGCTACCTTGCTCCAAATAGACCAAGAGGAGCATATACTTCTGTTGGTCATGCATCACATCGCCTCAGATGGCTGGTCAATAGGCATTCTCTGGCAGCAGCTAGCAGCCGTTTATCAAGCCTTTTTGAGCGGTAGGCCTTCGCCCCTAGCAAAATTGCCCATCCAGTATGCTGATTTTGCTGTTTGGCAACACCAATGGCTATCGGGTGAAATACTCTCAGACCAAATCAACTACTGGAAAACCCAGTTAGCAGATGCCAAGACTGTATTAGAATTACCAACCGACCGACCACGACCACCAGTCCAAACTTACCAGGGAGCAGTGCAATCCCTGATTATACCGCAATCTTTGAGTGCAGCACTCAAAGAACTCTCTCGTCGGGAGGGTGTCACTTTATTCATGACATTACTGGCGGCTTTTGGGACAACACTGCACCGCTACACTGGACAAGAAGATATTCTCATCGGTTCTCCCATTGCTGGCCGCAACCAAGTTGAAACCGAAGGGTTGATTGGGTTCTTTGTCAATACCCTAGCCATACGCACTAACCTTTCCGGCAATCCAAGTTTCCGGCAGTTACTTAGTCAAGTTCGAGAAGCAACACTAGGAGCATACTCCCACCAACACCTACCCTTTGAAAAGCTAGTAGAAGTACTACAGCCAGAACGAAATCTGAGCCATTCACCGTTGTTTCAGGTAATGTTTGCCTTCCACAATACCCCAAGGGAACTTTGGGAACTTCCGGGATTGAACATTACCCCACTAGAAGTCCATAGCGGTGCAGCCAAGTTTGAGCTTACCCTCGATTTAGAAGAAACTTCAGAGGGGATCAAAGGTGGAATTGAGTACAACACAGATTTATTTGATGCGACAACGATCGCTAGAATGGTAGGGCATTTCCAAACTTTACTTGAAGGTATTGTTGCCAACACAGAACAGCATATTGCCGATTTGCCTCTGTTAACAGCAGCCGAACAGCATCAGCTACTAGTAGAGTGGAATGATACCCAAACTAACTACGATTTATCTGAATGTCTGCACCAATTATTGGAAGCGCAGGTAGAGAGAACACCAGATGCGATCGCTGTAAAATTTGCAGACAAGCATCTTACCTACAGTGAACTAAATAGTCGTGCCAACCAACTAGCACACTACTTGCAAACTTGTGGAGTCCAGCCAAATGTTTTAGTAGCCATTTGTATTGAGCGTTCCTTAGAAATGGTTGTCGGACTGTTAGGGATTCTTAAGGCTGGTGGCGCTTATGTACCGATTGATCCCGAATATCCTCAAGATCGCATAGCATATATGCTAGAGGATTGTCAACCGGCGGTGCTGTTAACCCAAAGGGATTTAGTCGATCGTCTACCTACAAGTAGCCAGAAAGTTTCTCTGGATACCGACTGGGAAACAATCTCACAACAAAGCAATTGCAATCCCAATTCCAGCGTCCTGCCTCTAGATTTAGCTTATGTAATTTACACCTCCGGTTCTACTGGCAAACCCAAGGGCGCGATGAACACCCATCGGGGAATTTGCAATCGCTTAATATGGATGCAAGATGCTTACAAGCTAACTGGAAGCGATCGCGTTCTGCAAAAAACGCCTTTTAGTTTCGACGTTTCAGTTTGGGAGTTTTTCTGGCCCCTATTGACAGGGGCACGTTTAGTGATGGCTCAACCTGGTGGACAGCGAGACGCAACTTACTTAATCAACACCATCGCCCAAGAAGAAATTACAACACTGCATTTTGTACCCTCCATGTTGCAGATATTTCTAGAAACCAAAGGTCTAGAAGGTTGCAAATCTCTAAAACGGGTGTTTTGTAGTGGAGAAGCCTTACCAGTTGACCTCCAGGAGCGGTTTTTTGAACCGATGGGATGTGAACTACACAACCTCTATGGCCCTACCGAAGCCGCAATTGATGTCACATTTTGGCAGTGTCAAAGAGAGAGTAACTTAAAAAGTGTACCGATTGGCAGAGCGATCGCCAACACTCAGCTTTATATTCTCGACTCCCATCTCCAACCAGTTCCCTTGGGTGCGATCGGCGAACTTTATATTGGTGGTATCGGAGTTGCCAAAGGCTATCTGAACCGTCCAGACTTAACAGCCGAGCGATTTATTTCCCATCCCTTTAATGAAGGTGAAAAACTTTACAAAACTGGAGACTTAGCCCGTTACCTTGCCGATGGCAATATTGAATACATCGGTAGAATCGATCATCAGGTAAAAATTCGTGGTTTCCGGATCGAGCTTGGAGAAATCGAAGCTTTACTAGCACAGCACCCTAGCATACAGCAAACTGTCGTGACAGCGAGAGTCGATCATCCCGAAAACCAGCGACTAGTCGCCTACATCGTTCCTCACCCAGAACAGACACCAAATATAGAGGAACTGCGCCATTTCCTCAAAGAGCAACTACCAGAATATATGGTTCCTAGTGCTTTCGTTTTACTAGAAACCTTACCCCTAACCCCCAACGGCAAAATCGACCGCCGCGCTTTACCAGCACCAGACTCAACCAGGCTTGATTCTGAAAACACCTACGTTGCTCCCCGTGATGAATTAGAATTGCAACTAACCAAAATTTGGGAACAAATTTTAGGTGTCCAGCCTATCGGTGTCAAAGATAACTTCTTTGAGCTAGGAGGACATTCCATACTAGCAGTAAAACTGTTTTGGCAAATTGAGAAGACGTTTAGTAAAAATCTGCCTCTTGCCATTCTGTTCCAATCAAGTACTGTAGAGGCTCTAGCCAAAATAATCTCCCAAGAAGAAGAAATAGCAGTAACAAACAAGGCTTTAGCAAATACCTTAGACAAATCAAAATCTAGCTGGTCATCTCTAGTAGAAATTCAACCCAACGGTTCTCAGCCACCTTTTTACTGTATCCACGGACTGGGCGGGGAAGTCTTGTGTTTCCGTGAACTGGCACTGCATCTGGGTTCAGAGCAACCATTTTACGGACTACAGCCACAAGGGCTAGATGAAAAATACCCTTTCCATACGCGAGTTGAAGACATGGCAACTCACTATATTCAAGAAATTAAGACTCTTCAGCCCAATGGGCCTTATTTTCTGGGAGGTTATTCTTTTGGAGGTATAGTTGCTTTCGAGATGGCTCGACAACTCCAAGAGCAAGGCGAACAAGTTGGTATTCTAGTTCTGTTTGATAGTTGTCGTTTAGGTTATAGCTGGCGAGCGCCATTTCTTAAACGAGTCTTTTTGCACTTAAATAATATAGTTAAACAAGGGCCTATCTACCTTTGGCAAAAAATTGTGAGATGGAGCTATTGGCGTAAACGGCATCTCCAAAATACATATAACCGTTACTTAGAAGGGGTACTTAATTTACCTGAAACTGACAAGCATTTAAAAAGCATAGATGCTAATATCCAAGCGGGCAATGAATATACATTTTCATCTTATGTTGGTCAAGCTATCCTCTTGCGGACAGAAGATCAAAATCGGGACGAAGCGATAGGTACACAATACGACCCACAATTTGGCTGGGGCGAACTGGTGGCTGGAGGATTAGATATCCATTATATTCCCGGATCTCATCTTGACCTACTTAATGAACCCAACGTACAGGTGTTGGCCGAAATATTGAAAAATTGCTTAACCCAGGCGCAGTCCCCAAAGAATTAAGAAGGGTATCTGACAACCGGCCACCTCCTCAAAACTCAAAACTGCTGGGATGCTCAACTTTTTAGAGAAGTCGAGCATCCCAGCCTTGCAATTTTTATAAATCAGATAAGATTGCTATAGGGTGAGATAATTACTCTCTGGAACTGGAATACTGGTCACAGTCTAATAACCAAAAGGCTTGACCGATTTAATAATGGGAAGAATCTTGCTAGTGTCACAAATTGAACAGAGGAAATGATTGTGGCACTGAAAGCTCGAATGACTGTCGTTTTCAAATTTTAAGTTGCTAAACAATCCACAATCCACTGATGTTATATAGACGATTTGGACGCACCGAATTACAGATGCCAGTGTTTTCCTGCGGTGGCATGAGATATCAGTTCAAATGGGAGGATGTTCCCAATCATGAAATTCCTGCTGATAACCAGGCGAATCTAGAAGCGACGATTAAAAGGGCAGTTGAGGTTGGAATTAATCATATTGAAACTGCTCGTGGCTATGGCACTTCCGAAATGCAATTGGGGAGAATATTACCCAAGTTTCCTCGTGAAAAATTGATTGTTCAAACCAAAATCAGTCCAAAGGCAGATGCGAAAGAATTCCGTGAGACGTTTGAACAATCATTGCGAAATCTCCAACTAGATTATGTTGACCTTTTAGGGTTGCACGGTATCAATCATTCTGAGTCGTTAGATGATAGTATCCGTCCCGGTGGTTGTTTGGAAGTAGCGCAGCAATTGCAAGCAGAGGGAAAAGTTAGATTTATTGGCTTTTCCACACACGGTTCAACAGAGTTAATTGTACAAACAATTAATACCAATCAATTTGATTATGTAAATTTGCATTGGTACTACATTAATCAATGGAATTGGGCAGCAATTGAAGCAGCTAAACGTCACGACATGGGTGTGTTTATTATTAGTCCATCTAATAAAGGTGGTTTGTTGTATGAACCTCCACAAAAATTAGTAAATCTTTGCGCCCCGTTGAGTCCAATGGTGTTTAATGATTTATTTTGTTTGAGTCATCAAGAGGTTCATACCCTAAGCATAGGAGCAGCAAAACCACAAGATTTTGATGAACACCTGAAGACTTTAGAATTAATCGATCGGTCATCAGAAATTTTGCCACCAATTTTAGCAAGGTTGGAAGAAGAAGCGATCGCGATTTTGGGAGAAGATTGGGTAAAATCCTGGGAAACAAATCTACCAACCTTTGACCAAACCCCTGGTCAGGTAAATATTCGGGTAATTTTGTGGCTGCGGAATTTAGCGATCGCCTACGATCTGGTAGACTACGCTAAAATGCGCTACAACCTCCTTGGCAATGGCGGTCACTGGTTCCCCGGCAACAAAGCCGATCGGCTAGAGGAATTAGACTTGCGGCAATCTCTCGCCCACAATCCCCACGCCGATAAGATTCCCCAATTTCTAGAACAAGCTCATCATTTGTTGGCGGGTGAAGCGGTTAAACGTCTATCTCGCACTTGACAAATTACATAAATAACGCGCCGTGCAACTTTCTCTCAGACCTAACCCCCAATCCCTTCCCTACTAGCGTTGAGGAGCAAGAATCAAAGCCTATCGACCTTTCGGGGAGAGGAATGGAAGTGGGGTTCCAAGGATAAGTTGCACATCGCGTTAAATAGGCATTGGTTATTATGGCGTATGGGAAATAGTAAACAATGATTATCAATCAATCCCTAATCCCTAATCCCCAATCCCCAATCCCGAATCCTAATCAGATTTTTTCGTATCTGCTGATTTAGCTGCCTTCGGTATAACTAGCACCTTATCAACGCGATTACCATCCATATCCATCACTTCAATTCGCATACTGTGCCATTCAAAATAATCTGCGGCGGCAGGAATACGACCTAAATGGGTGATGACAAAACCGCCTAATGTCTGATAGCTACCTCGTTCCTCAGATTCCCACTCTTCCATACCGAAAAGTTCCAAAAACTCCTCCACAGGCAACATCCCATCTAAAAGCCAGGAACCATCTTCGCGTTGGACAGCTTGTGGTTGATCCTGTCCATCTGTGGAGGGAACATCACCGACAATTTCACTCATAATGTCATTGAGAGTGACTAATCCTTGAATCACACCGTATTCATCCACTACTAGTGCCATGTGAGTGATGGTTTGCTTGAACAATTCCAAAACTTTTAAGCCACGGGTGCTTTCTGGCACAAAT
Source organism: Nostoc sp. (assembly GCF_036916985.1). Taxonomy (GTDB): domain Bacteria; phylum Cyanobacteriota; class Cyanobacteriia; order Cyanobacteriales; family Nostocaceae; genus Nostoc. Next base: position 26,541 of record NZ_JBALFD010000027.1, on the reverse strand, counting down.
ACGGGCTGTCGCAATCCGATGGTTAAGTCTAATGGTTCTCCTCGGAAACTCCTAGCTAATAAATCGGTGACAGGGATAACACCCAGCACATTGTCAAGTCCTCCCTGACAAATTGGATACCGAGAATAGGCACTATCAACCATTTTTTGGCGATTTTCTTCAGCAGAGTCGTCTAAATCTAGCCAGACAATATCGGGGCGGGGTGTCATTAAGTAGCTGACAGGGCGATCGCCTAAACGAAAGACTCGCTCTACCATATCCTGTTCAGCTTCCTCAAAGGTTCCCGCCTCAGTCCCTTGCTCAATTAAAATTTTAATTTCTTCTTCGGTGACTTGCGGCTCGGTAGAAGCTGTAATTCCCAGTAATCGCAGGATCAAATCTGTAGAAGCGCTTAAGAGAAAGACTACAGGAGAAGCGATCGCCGCCAAGGCTTGCATCGGAATAGCTACAATCGAGGCAATCCTTTCTGGGTTGTTTAATGCCAAACGCTTCGGTACTAATTCGCCAACAATGAGTGAGAAATAGGTAATGAGCAAAACCACTATTCCAAAGGATATCGGTTCACTATAAGGTGCTAATAAGGGAATAAGTCGCACATAGATTGCTACTCGGCTAGCAATTGTTGCTCCTCCAAAAGCACCAGTCAGGATACCGATCAGGGAAATACCCACTTGAACGGTTGACAAAAAGTGATTTGGAGACTCAGCTAGTTTCAATGCTGCCTTTGCTTTGGCATCTCCTTGATTGGCAAGCTGCTGTAGCCTAACTTTCCGTGCTGAGACAATCGCCATCTCAGACATCGAAAACACGCCATTGGCAATAATTAGCACCAAAATGATTAAAATTTCAAAAGTTATGGAGGACATGTTTAAAATTGCGGTTTATCAGAGCGAACGTAGCTCAATCCCTAGTATCTAGTATTAAAGGTGCTTCAATAAATGCTTTGACTATACATAAAGTCATAATTATAGTTCTTAAGTTTATTAGTGGCTGTGCATTATTTTTCCACCGAAGCAATAAGAAAGCTGTTAACACTTTTAAAATGGTTGACATAAACTGCCTCAAGATTTTCTGACCCACAAAGACTTCCATCGCTAAGTAGTACTTATGTCATTTTCTTCTATTGTGCGTGCCTTAGGCCGATCGTCGCTCACTACTGAATTTATTTCTAAGCTGAATCGACAACAAGAATTGCGGTTAAATGGCATTTCTCGGCTGCCCAAGACTCTGGTAGCTTCAGCATTAGCACAGGCTCAGGGCAAGGATTTGTTCGTGGTTTGCGCCACTCTGGAGGAGGCTGGACGCGTTTATGCACAACTGGAGGCAATGGGATGGCAAACAGTACATTTTTATCCCACCTCCGAGGCTTCTCCCTACGAACCCTTTGACCCGGAAACTGAGATGAGTTGGGGGCAAATGCAGGTATTGGCGGATTTGGGAATGGGGGATAGGGGACTGGGTACTGGGGACTGGGGACTGGGGGGACAAGAAGGCATTAGTGAAAAAGTTACTCCCTTGTCTCTTCCCAATTCCCAATCCCCAACCCCCAATACCGGAGCGAAGCGACCTTTGGCGATTGTCGCTACTCAAGGGGCGTTGCAACCTCATTTGCCTCCACCAGAAGCTTTTGGTCAATTCTGTCTTACCCTGAAAAAGGGGATGGAATTAGATTTGAATGCCTTCAGTGAGAAAATAACTATTTTGGGGTACGAAAGAGTGCCTTTGGTGGAAATGGAAGGGCAATGGAGTCGGCGGGGCGATATTGTTGATGTATTCCCGGTTTCCTCTGAGTTTCCAGTCCGGTTGGAATGGTTTGGCGATGAAATTGAGCAAATGCGGGAATTTGATCCCGCAACCCAACGTTCCGCCCTCGACAAAGTTGATCAGATAATTCTTACCCCCACTAGCTTCACTCCTGTGGTGATGGCAGCACTCAACAAGAGTGCCCAGTTCCGAGTGCTGAGTGCTGAGTCAGAATTTAACTCAGAACTCAACACTCAGCACTCAGCACTCATTGAGGGTAGCCGTCGCTTTTTGGGGTTGGCGTTTGAGCAACCAGCATCTCTGCTAAACTACTTAGCAGAAAATACCCTAATTGCCATTGATGAGCCAGAACAATGCCATGCTCATAGCGATCGCTGGGTAGAAAATGCGGAAGAACAATGGGAAATGGGAAATAGGGAATGGGAAATAGGGAATGGGGTAGATTCTTCCCCTACTCCCCATTCATTACCGAAAATTCACCGTTCGTTTGATGAGTGTTTGGCTGACGTTGCCAAATTTAAAACATTATATTTATCGGAACTGTCAGAGGAGAATAGTGGGATCAATCTTGCCAGCCGTCCTATTCCAGCTACACCACACCAGTTTGCTAAACTAGCTGAAACCATCCGCCAAGAACGCGATCGCAATTTCTCGATCTGGCTGCTTTCTGCTCAACCTTCGCGTTCTGTCTCACTGTTGCAAGAACATGATTGTCCGGCTCAGTTTATCCCCAATCCCCGCGATTACCAAGCAATTGATAAGCTGCAAATTAACCATATTCCCATAGCCCTAAAATATTCTGGTCTTGCCGAACTCGAAGGTTTTATCCTGCCTACCTATCGAGTAGTAATCGTTACAGATCGAGAATTTTTTGGGCAGCATTCCTTGGCGACTCCCGGCTATATCCGCAAGCGCCACAAAGCTACTTCTAAACAAGTTGATCCCAATAAGCTGCGTCCTGGTGATTATGTAGTTCACAGAAATCATGGTGTTGGTAAATTTGTCAAGCTGGAAAGTTTGACGATTAATGACGAAACCCGTGATTATTTGGTGGTGCAATATGCTGATGGGTTACTTAGAGTCGCAGCCGATCAAGTAGGGGCTTTATCCCGGTTCCGCGCCGGAGGTGATAAAGCACCGGAACTCAACAGAATGACTGGTAAAGCTTGGGAAAATACGAAGAATAAAGTCCGTAAAGCCATCAAAAAATTGGCGGTGGACTTGTTGAAACTGTATGCAGCGCGATCGCAACAACAAGGTTTTAGCTTTCCCAGTGATATGCCTTGGCAAGAGGAATTGGAAGATTCTTTCCCCTACCAACCCACGACGGATCAGCTTAAAGCTGTTCAAGATGTAAAACGCGACATGGAAAGCGATCGCCCAATGGATCGCTTAGTTTGTGGCGATGTCGGTTTTGGGAAGACGGAAGTGGCGATTCGTGCTGTTTTTAAAGCAGTCATCGCCGGTAAACAAGTGGCACTCCTTGCGCCAACGACTATTTTAACACAGCAGCATTACCATACACTCAAAGAACGTTTTGCACCTTATCCCGTAAATGTCGGTTTGCTCAACCGTTTTCGCTCTGCTGAAGAACGCCGCGATATTCAAAAACGATTGGCAACTGGTGAATTAGATGTAGTTGTTGGCACACAGCAACTTTTGGGTAAAGGTGTGGCATTCAAAGATTTAGGACTATTGGTGGTGGATGAAGAACAACGATTTGGGGTAAACCAGAAAGAGAAAATTAAAAGCTTGAAAACTCAAGTGGACGTGCTTACCCTCTCTGCCACTCCCATTCCCCGAACCTTATATATGTCCTTGTCGGGAATTCGGGAAATGAGTTTGATTACCACGCCACCCCCAACCAGACGACCAATTAAAACCCATTTGTCACCGATTAATTCCGAAAGTATCCGCACTGCAATTCGTCAAGAATTAGACAGAGGCGGACAGGTATTTTATGTAGTTCCACGAGTGGACGGCATTGAAGAGACAACAGCCAATTTACGAGAAGTGATACCGGGAGCTAGATTTGCGATCGCTCACGGTCAAATGGATGAAAGCGAGTTAGAATCAACCATGCTCACTTTCAGCAATGGCGATGCAGATATCCTGGTTTGTACGACAATTATTGAATCTGGCTTAGATATTCCACGAGTCAACACGATTTTAATTGAAGATGCTCACCGCTTTGGATTAGCACAGTTGTATCAATTACGCGGTCGTGTGGGACGTGCAGGTATCCAAGCTCATGCTTGGTTATTTTATCCGAAGCAACGGACGTTATCTGATGCAGCACGGCAACGTTTACGAGCAATTCAGGAATTTACTCAGCTAGGTTCTGGGTATCAACTGGCGATGCGCGATATGGAAATCAGAGGTGTGGGTAACTTACTAGGTGCTGAACAATCCGGTCAAATGGATGCCATCGGTTTTGATTTATACATGGAAATGCTGGAAGAAGCAATTCGGGAAATCCGAGGACAAGAAATTCCGAAAGTGGAGGATACCCAAATTGATCTCAACCTGACGGCATTTATCCCAGCAGATTACATTACCGATTTGGATCAAAAGATGAGTGCTTACCGAGCGGTAGCTACAGCCAAATCTAAATCAGAATTAAAGCTAATTGCAGCCGAGTGGAGCGATCGCTATGGTACTTTACCTGTCCCTGCAAATCAACTTTTGCGAGTCATGGAACTCAAACAGCTAGCGAAAAAACTCGGATTTAGCCGGATAAAACCAGAACAAAAGCAGCACGTCGTTTTAGAAACGCCGATGGAGGAACCTGCTTGGAATTTGTTAGCGGCGAACTTACCAGACAATCTCAAGACGCGGTTTGTCTATTCTCCAGGCAAAGTGACGGTGCGTGGATTAGGAGTTTTTAAAGCAGATCAACAATTGCAAAATTTGATTGATGCTTTCGGGAGAATGCAAGGTGCGATTCCAGAGGCCGCTGTTCTTTGATCAGTAGAAAAAGATTAGTCATCAAGTGAAAACACATCTCAGACTTACTGAGAAGTATTTTAGAGTAAAATAAGGTGTTCAAAGAATAGACAATGACGAGCAGTTAAAAAGAGTGAAAACATGGAAACTCCAACTAAAAGGCAAGCGTTAATCAAGGCTATTAATGAACAATTAGAACTGGCTTATGACGATACATTGCAAGAGATTTTATCCCTGTTGAAAATTCGTAAACAGGAAGATGAGTCCGACGAAATAGACTTTGAAGAGGGATTAAAAGATATAGCAGAAAATGGTACTTTAACTTGGTCAGAACATCAGCAAAAAACTGCATGAGCTACCAAGTAGAAATTTCCAAAAGTGCATCTAAATAACTCAAAAATTTACCCGTAGATATTCAAGAAAGACTAGAGAGCAAAATTCAACAATTAGCTCTTGATCCTCGCCCTGATGGTGTCGGCAAATTAAAAAATGGTGAAAATCGTTATCGCATTAGAGTAGGCGATTATCGGATTTTGTATCATATTTATGATGATGTCCTAGTCGTAACTGTTGTCAGAGTAGGGCATCGTAGAGAAATTTATAAAGATGATTGACGCTGGAGCAAGCCGTAATTCCAAGTTAAACATAAAGACAACGACACCAGCAATTTGAGTTTAAGGTATTCTGTTAGCAGTGGCTAGTTTCGTCCTGACAATTTGTACTGTCAATGGACTGTTGATTCAATGATTTTCCTATATGATTATAAAGTTCTCTCAGTTGATCAACATCTAAAGATTTAATTAGTTCCTCTGCCGCTTTTTTGGAATTGCAGCGAGGAATCGTTAGCCATAATTTATAGTTTGTATCATTGGATGGCTCTTTTTCTAACCAATTTTGTACCAGTCTTCTTCCTTCCTGCGTGATCTGGTAATAGCCATCTCTTTTACTTGATACTGGTTCAATCCACCCTAGATCGAGCCATCGCTTCCTCCAGATGTGAGCTTTGCTAGAAACAATATGCAACACTTCGCCGATTTTACTTACATTAATAGGTTGATTATCTGCACAATTTTTAGCCAGTTTAGAAAACCTTTGCAAATAACCCTCTAAATTGCCCCAACTATTAGGTTGCTGTTCTTCTCCCTGAATCTGCTTTGCTTGAACTGATTCCAGTTCCTTGAGAATCTGGTCAATTACTTCTGGAGGGTAGCCAAGACCCCAAGGTGGTTTAGCATTGCAGAATGAACCATAAGAAGGGAATGGTTGACCGTTCTCATCTATCAGCTGACGATATCCAGCGTGTTCCTCTATGCCCTTGAGCCAAGTTCGTAGATGTTTGACACTGCTTGCATTGTCCTTCAACAGAGATTGTATTTGCAATCGCACTGCGATCGCCCAAGGTTGAGAGCCTGGAGGAGCTGCAAGATTTCCAGGGTCGCCAACCGTTACTGTTCTTACCTTGGAAACATTAGATTTCACAGGTGTTCTATAAATCATCACATTTCTAGGTTAGCTAGATTAGCAAAGTCCCTGCATCACAGTCACTTTCTCTAGAGTTAGGAGAAGGGAAAATGCAAAATTATATAGTACTATAGTACTATATAATTTTTTTAGTCATGTTACGCTGTTGGGTCAATAGAATAATTTTGCTGAATCCATGCCCAGACCCGCTTTAATTCCTCTATAGTCATTTCCTCGCGGGGCCTGCCGAATCTTTTCTTAATTTCTTTATTAATGCTTCCATACGGTTGCTGATTTTGATATTCATACTTCCGATTGTGGTTCTCAATGGACTGCCTGAGTTTCTCTTCAATTCCACTAGAAGTCAAAACGTTTGACTCAGTAATACCATAAGGATCACCCACTGGTTGAGAAGACTGATAAATTTCCATTGCCTTTTTGAACTGGATTGGACTAATACCAACACATCCAACTCCTGCCATTGCTGCCATAAGACGCTGAGTTTCTTGGTAGTCCAGAGCTTCCCCATTGATACCACTTGCTCTTTCACGAGTTGCGGCAGAAGCTAAAGGGATGATGTCATTAATAGTTAACTTAGATTCGTTTTGTTCATTACCAGAGTCAGATGATTGATTCCTAAGTTTTTCTTGTTGTTCTCTTAAAAACGGTTCTTGTTCCACCTGAATACTAGCAATACAATCTTGAAATAATTGATCGTCTGGAGCGTAAATATATCCCAACTGGTGTTCATAGATTAGAGAGCCTGAACCACGATCAACACGTGCAGTCCGCGTTACCATTTGCTCAATCCAAGGAGTACTTCTAATATGGGTCAAACAAGCAATATGGGTTACAGCAGGTACATCTAAACCCTCGTATGCCATTGCCACTGTTACTAAAATATCTACAGAATTTTTACCGTGAGTTTTGAAACGTTCAATTGCTTTCTTTGCTTCTTTGGTATCAGAACTCGTAGCGATAGCAGCCATAACATTCATGTCTTTAAGCCACTCCAGGAAACGCTTTGCATTGGAAATGTTGGCGGCTACTACTAGCATCCTGGCTCGTCCATTTAACTGTCTATGAGCTTGCCAGTCATCAAGACAGCGCCTCAATAACTCAAAAGCATACTCAGTATTTAAAGCGGTATGCAAACCATCCCCACTGTCATCTCCAGCTTCTGCCAAACTGTCGATTGTCCGAGCTTCTCCTTCCTTATCTATCCATTCAGCGCGACAATCAAGAAGTTGGAAATGCAAAGGAATAATAGCATGTTCAACCAAAGCATCTCGGCGGGTATACCGAATTACAGCAATTTTAGGATCGCTCAAATTTTCAAGGTTGAGAGTGATTCCACCCTGAACTTTTTGATAAGGTAAAAATGCAATAGGCTGGCTGTTACCACGTTCATAAGTGCCACTTCCTAAAATTACAACTTCTGCCCGATCTACCAGAGGTTGAATTGCTTCATGGGTGGCGCTATCCAGTTCAGCATGATGAACTTCATCTAAAAATAAAATATATCGCTTAGTAGCAAATTCTTGAGCGTTAATGCGAGTACCTCGATCAAAACTCAAGGCTTGATAAGTTGTAACATAGCCAGAAAGACCACGACATGGGTTATGTTCATTAGTAGCAGAGCGAATAATATGATTGTGCTTCAAAAAATTCCTCAATCTACCATCTGCAAAAGCCTCTTCAGCCTGTTTCTGTAGTGACTGACGCGGCGCAATCCAACAGATGGCATCAGCTACAGTTGGAATTAAACGGGCGGCAGCAATTACTGGTAAAAAACTTTTCCCACCTCCTGGAGTGACGCTGACAATAATTGTCCTAACGCTGCTGACTTCAGCTTTAATTTGTTCACAAATTTGCAGCATATCAGTTTGGTGTTTTCTCAATTGCATCGCACCTTTCTCCCTATTACATTTGTGACATAATGCTTGCATTTGGTGAAAATTAGTTTGCTTGCTGATAGAGTAAGGAATCACATGGTCAGCAGCAAAGTCGTCTAGCAACTGGCAGCCGCATCTTGGACATTTACCACCAGCGCCATACCATAATAGGGCGCGAAGACGCTTAGAGCGGAGGAATCGGTTTTGTTTAGGCATATACTTATCTCCTAAAGTTCTATATAAAAGAACAATTACAGAATTTCCTCAGCGTACCTGCCAGATGCTAAGTAAGTAGTATCTTAAAAGACTACCATTTTTAATTTAGTTTTATAAGACAATACAATTGCTTTTTACCTTACAACACAAAAAGCAATCGCCTGACTGTGCAAGAATAGTAAACTGATAGCAAAGTTATGCTAAAGGAAGACAAAAGATTACATTTTAGATTGCCAGAACAGAAGTTAAAAATATTGGAGTCTTTATTGTTCTGCAACACACATAAAGAAATTGGCTTTAGCTTAGGAAATTAAACATTGCTACTTAAACCCTATGAATTCTGCTATTGAGAGCGATCGCGCTTTGCTCTTACCCCAAGAGATCGCACCCTAACCACCCCAACAGAGTGCAAGCATAGATAATTTTATAGTATGACTTTTGTAACGATTGACAGCTATGACAGAGCTACTTGAACAAGCGATCGCTAAACTAAAAAACTTGCCTGCCAATGAACAAGATGCGTAGGCGTAGCCCGCCGCAGGCATCGCGGCAATGATTTTAGAAGAACTAGAAGATGAGCGCTTACCATGAAGTTGAAATTTTCAAATGATTTATAAATATTCAAAAAATACTTCAGGTACTAATTTGAATTCTCCTGATTTCAAGCGAGAAATATCTATCCATAACGCTTTATGTTTATGATGTGGTGATTCGGAAAAAATTAAACTTTCCAGTTGATAAAATTTTGAATCAGCAAAGTCACATTGATAAAGCTGAATAATTTCATGACCTTGCCTGCCATTAAATATAAACAGGTTCTCTATACAACCTAAATATTTAATATTCGTTAATTCTGCCTGAATTTCCTCTTGAAATTCCCGTTTTAAGGCGGCGTGGCTGGTTTCACCAAAATTAACACCACCGCCTAAAGCCCGATAAAATGTTTCTTGTTTTGCGGGATCGTAGCCTTCAGAAAGAAATATGCGTTCGCCATTCCTAATTAGCCCCAAGGCTATTACCCTAATTTCACCTGCTTTACTCATTTTTATAACTAATTATCATAAATAGACTGAGGACGACTTTCACTATCCTCAATAGGCCAATCGGGATTTTCGCCACCGATGTACAATTCTTCAATGGTCACATATTCCTGACTTAGCTGGGTGAGAGCGTTGATTAAAATATCCAATGCGATCGCATCACTGGTTCCTAAGTCAAACCAACAACGCCCCCACTGTCCCTCATATTCAAACTCACCGATGTTGTGCATCAGTGCTAGTAGGCTTTTGTCATAACCTTGTTCATCATAATTCATGTAGCTGATATCGAGTCCAGTGTCCTGCACCTGAAGATTCTCTGCATTAAATGCACCTAATTTACCCAAATAAAACCAGGAATTGAAAACTTCTTCTACATACTGCTTTTCACGCGCAGAAGGATTTGTGCTGAATTTCAGCCAAATCCACATATCAAAAGGATTAATTTCGCGGAACTGAATCTCCATTTTGGTCTAATCTCTCAATTACTCGTCTGCAAATAAGCATATCAAAGTAGGGAGTGGGGAATGGAGAATGGGGGTTAAGGATTCTTCAGGCTCACAGCATTTTTGCGTTCACCCTCAATTTGTTTGACTAAATCGCCTGGGAGTTGGGATTTTTTAGTCAGTGCTTTGTCAAAATTTGCGATCGCTTCCTGGATTATCTGCTGGCTTTTTTCTTTTTGCCCTAATTCTTTCAGGATTTGAGCTTTGAGATAATAAATTTCTGGATTATCGGATGTGGTTTTAATTGCTCGGTTGACATACTCTAGTGCTTGTGGATACCTTTTTAAATCCCGGTAAGCAAGAGCAACACCCCGCTCTACTAGATATTGAGGAGCAGCATTTTGTTCTAAGCGTCGAATTGCCTGATCTGGGCTAGCAAAAGGCAAATTAACCGCCAATAATAAATCCATATAACCCTTGATTAAATTCAGTTCTGGATCGTTGGCAGAGATTGTCTCGGCTTTATCTAAATATTCATAAACTTGTCGCAACCGACTAAAGGCTTGCGGTACACCCTTGACTGTACCCTCACGGGTGATAACTACTGCACCCTCTAAAAAATGACCAACAGCAGTGTATAAATTACCACGCAACGGATCGCTAGAAATTAGTTTTTGTCCAGTTTCTAAAGTTTTCTGGCTGTAGGTATCGAGTTTAGCCCAATCCTTATTTCCGTATGCTAAAGATGCCTTTATGGCATAAGCTAGAGGTTCGTTTGGCTCTTTGGATATTGCTTGTTGCAGGTAACGATCTGCTGCTGGATAATTGCCCTGTTGGAAAATTGCTTTAAAAGCTGCTTCTGTTAGGTCGCCAATTTGATGAGGTTCGCGATCGCGAAAGGGATCACCAGCTAGAGAAGGACTTACCCACAAATTAAGTGCGATTGCCCAAGGGGCAACGCCAAAGGCGAACGCAGCTGCAAAAGCAGTCTGAACAAGGGTAATGAGTTGAGCAGACACTATTAATCGAGGAGAAGAAAACCTTTTAGTCATTTTAACCCTCAGAATAATTGCGGTTGAAATAGTTGTATGTGTTACTTAGAATACAAAAAATGGTTAAGTTTAATTTTACTGAAGAAAGGCAGGGGGCAGGAGGCAGGAGTTATTTGTCCTTCATTACTCAGCACTCAGCACTCTTTCAGGGTGAGTCTGCCACAATAGAGAAAATGTAAATGATTCTTGCTGCGATATTAAGGTGTTAAGGCAGATAATACGCTATAAATTTTTCCAGAATTTTCTAGATACCTCAGTGTAGTTAATCAGTAATTTGCTGACTTTTTGGTAATCTTAACAAATGCTCTATCTCCGAAATGTAAATTATCACCCTACAGCGTGCCCAACAGCGATTCTCAAATCGGTCAACTTGGAATTAGCACCCCAGCAGCTAGGTCTGATTATTGGCCCAAGTGGTTCAGGTAAAAGTACCTTACTAGAAATTTTGTCGGGACTAGCCGAACCCACAACTGGCGCACTCTTCTGGCGGGAACAAGAACTAATAGCCGAACAGCTACAACAATTGGCTGGGTTGGTATTTCAGTTTCCAGAGCGGCACTTTTGCGGCGGTTCGATTTTAGAAGAATTGCGTTTAGGACATCCTGAGTTAGGGTCAGAACGAGTCAGACAAGCGCTGAGTGAAGTGGGATTAGAGCATTTATCGCTTTCCGTTGCCCCTCATGCTTTGAGTGGTGGTCAGCAGCGACGTTTAGCTTTGGCAGTGCAATTGATTCGCCAGCCAAATTTACTGTTATTAGATGAACCCACCGCTGGGTTAGATTGGTCAATGCGTCGGCAACTGGTAAATTTATTAGCGAAACTGAAACAAGATTGGACACTGTTAATAGTGACACACGATGCTGGGGATTTGCTAGCGATCGCAGATCGTTGCTGGACACTCAACCACGGTGAACTAGAATCAGTAGACCCAAAGACACTAGAAGCCAAAGCTAAAGAACCTCTACCAGCAGTATAAATAGGGAGTGGGGAAATGAGAGGGCAAGAATTTTAGATTTTAGATTTTGGATTTTAAATTGAAGGTTCTTGCGCCCCTTTTATGGTGATTGAGGATTGATTGTGACAAAACCCTTGCGGGGTAAGGGTTATAAGAAATTATGGTACTGTTTTAAATGAAATGCTTACAGGGTAAGGCTTTTAATGGTTTTGAACCAGGTTTTCCATAAAAATAACCGAAGAACCAAATTGAATAATCCAAAATTTAAAATCCAAAATCCAAAATTGAATTGCCCAATTCCCAATTCCCAATGACTAACTTATTGCCTGAGATGGCAGAAATCTGGCAGCAAACTCTCAATTGGCAACCAACTGTCCAACAGCAAGCGCAATTTCAAAAGCTTTATGAGTTAATTCTAGAAGGTAATCGCCAACTAAATTTAACTCGCATCACTGACCCCCAAGAGTTTTGGGAAAAACATCTCTGGGATTCTCTGCGAGGAATTGCACCCCTATTATCAGCAAATTTCTCTACTGCTTCCCCTGCTCTCATCGATATTGGTACAGGTGCAGGTTTTCCAGGTATTCCAGTAACAATTACAGTACCTAATTGCACAATTACTCTTCTCGATTCCACTGGGAAAAAAATTGCTTTTATCGACAATATATTAACTGAACTTGCCCTTAGCAATGCTAAAACTCTGGTTGGTAGAGCGGAAGAAATCGGTCATCATCCCCAGCATCGATTAGCTTACGATATTGCATTGATTCGTGCTGTAGGTGCAGCCTCGGTATGTGCAGAATATACCCTACCACTGCTCAAACAGGGCGGTTTAGCCATAATTTATCGCGGTAATTGGACAGAAGATGAAACAACTGCTTTGCAGAATGCTGTGAAGCAGTTGGGTGGCGTGATTGAATCAATCGAACAATTTACAACACCCCTGAGTCACAGCATCCGCCACTGTGTCTATTTGCGTAAGGTAGCCACCACACCAATTCAGTTTCCCCGTGCTATTGGTGTACCTACCCAAAAGCCTCTTTAACTAATTCGTAATTCGTAATTCGTAATTCGTAATTCGTAATTATAAAGCAATACAGTTCAGATAAGACCAAAACACTTGTAGAAACGGCGATTTATCGCGTCTCGAAAACCCAAAATTTTTGCCCGTCGCCCTTAAGTGAACCGTATTGAATTATAAAGGGTATAGCAGCCCACATTGATCGTAATTACAAATTATTTGGACAGGAGCGGAAGATCAAGTTTTTATTTTTTCTATCTCTTCCTGCTTTTCTCCTTGTCTCAATCTTTAAGCAAATTTACTTGCGGCTGCAAACCTCTTGTTAATCTCATCCCAATTAAGCACGTTCCACCAAGCATCTAAATAATCGGTGCGGCGATTCTGGTAATTGAGATAATATGCATGTTCCCATACGTCATTACCCAGGATAGGATATTTGCCTTCACTTAAAGGACTATCTTGATTAGCTGTAGTTGTCACTTCCAACTTGCCATTTTTGTTACGTACTAGCCAAACCCAACCACTACCAAAACGACCAGCACCAGCTTCGTTAAACTGTTTTTTGAAAGCTGCAAAAGAGCCAAAGTTTTGATTAATAGCAGACGCTATATCTCCTGTTGGTTCTCCCCCACCTTTTGGCTTCATAATTTTCCAGAACATTGAGTGGTTGACATGACCACCCCCATTATTGCGTACTGTTTTGCGAATATCTTGTGGTACTTTGTCAAGTTTCTGCAACAGTTCTTCAACAGTTTTACCTTTGAGTTCTGGGTGTTTGTCTAAGGCTGCATTCAGGTTTTTCACATAGGTTGCGTGGTGTTTATCGTGGTGAAATTGCATTGTTTTGGCATCGATGTGCGGTTCCAGTGCTTCGTAGGCGTAAGCTAAAGGGGGCAGTTGGATAGCACCTGTTGTATTTGGTGTTGTATCGGGAGTTGTAGTATTTGCCTCAGGAGATTTTTCTGCTAATGCACAAGCATCTAATGCAAAAGCACCCGCACCTACTGTGAATATGAACAAGAAATGGCGTCGATTAATAGTCATATAAGTTTTACAGCGAAATCGATTAAGTCTCTATTGCAGTTTTTATTTTCTTAGATTCTGGCTACAAAAAATTGGGAATTGGCGATTATTGCTGGCAGTTTAAGAAACTTTGTTTAGACTTGTAATATTAAGTACTAAAATTCAGAAACCGATTGAAAACTTTCAAATATTATCGCACCTTTAGTAACTTATAACTGCCTCGTGACGATTTTAGACAGTACTGGTGTGATTCTTTATTTTTTACAGGATTTTTAGAGCGTCTTTCAGTACGTTGCCTGTGGCGGTTACGGTCTAATTCATCAATAACGCACTGAAAAAATTTGTTCAACAGTTAGATTTAAATCTGGAAATGTTGGCGACTCTATACGGTCGTCTCCTCTAAACTGTTTACCACGATATTCACCCTCATCACTTAAAGAGTAAATTGTGATTGTTGGCTGTTTGGGGTCCCCTATCAATTCCTTGCTACCCAAAGCAGCATAATCCACAATCCAATATTCTTGAATACCCATTTCTTCATAATCGGCAAACTTTTTATGATAATCATCTCTCCAGTTAGTACTGACGACTTCAATCACTAATGGAATTGAAGCTGGTTTACTAAGGATAGATTGTTTCTCCCATAATGGTTCATTATCCAAGTTAGAAAAATTCATTAATAAAACATCAGGATAGTACCCTGACATTCTATTTTCTGGCTTCACTGTGGTGGTTTTAGGTATGCCGTAATAAAGTTTAAGACGAAGACACTCATACCCTAACATCATTGTTAAAAATGCTACTATTTGCTCGTGTTTACCTGATGGTGGAGGCATTTGAATAATATCTCCATCGTGTAATTCATAACGAATGTTTTCCGGTTGTGTTTCTAAAAACTCAATATATTCATCAAATGTAAATAGTTTTTGTAGTGATTGAATCATTATTTCATCCTGATTATGGATATAAACACTTCTCACTGCTGTAACCTGAAAATTAAAAGTTAACGGGGTGTAGCGGTGAAAGGTGAAAGTAAATCGGCATGGACGCGCCAAGGTTCTTACTCAGCAAGAGATACAGCAAATTTTCGCTATTTGATTAACAAATGACCGCGATGGCTACGCCCGCCGCAGGCATCGCACGACGCAAGGGCAAGGTCAGAGTTACGGTCAAAAATTGGATTAACGGCGGTGTGGTGATGATTCTGGATGCGATCGCTAACCTATCCCTCGTCACCAATTACAACAATCGCACACAAAACAATTATATTTTACACTCCGAAGCGCTTATAATATTCTGTCCCCAGTTTTGGGATCAAATATAAACAACTGATTTAAATCTAGTTGCAGAGCAAGGCGATCGCCTGGACGCAAACGCGCATCCCCACCCACCTGAATATTCAACACCACCGCCGAACCAGGTAAACCAGCACGAATCAAAGTTTCCCTGCCCAAAGGTTCCACCACTTTAACTTCTACAATCAGCTGGCTCTCATTTTCTTCTTGGCGTCTTGGCAGTTCCTTAATAAAAATATGCTCTGGACGAATCCCCAAATCAAAACTATATCCCTGACGCAAATTTAATTTTTCCTTCACATCTGCTGGAATTGCTAATAACTGTCCACTCACATCAAAACCATTATCTTGATAGATTGCAGGCAGAATATTCATTGGTGGACTACCTAAAAAACTTGCCACCATCTGATTAGCCGGATTTGCATAAATAGTTTGAGGATCGCCGATTTGTTGAATCCGTCCGCGATTGAGTACGACAATCTTATCAGCCAAAGTCATGGCTTCAACTTGATCGTGAGTGACGTAAATTGTTGTAATGCCTAATTCTTGATGTAACTGTTTCAATTCTGCCCTGGTATCATCGCGCAATTGGGCATCTAAATTAGATAAAGGTTCATCAAGTAAAAACACTTGAGGTTCACGAGCGATCGCTCTTCCTAATGCTACCCGTTGTTGCTGTCCCCCAGAAAGTTGTTTGGGTTTACGATCCAGCAGGTGATCCAGAGAAAGCGATCGCGCCACATTCATCACCCGTTCTTGAATGATTTTCCGGTCAACCTTCCGCATTTGCAAGCCAAAGCCGATGTTTTGGGCCACACTCATGTGAGGATAGAGAGCGTAGTTTTGGAACACCATTGCCACATCCCGTTGTCTGGCGGGGATATTGTTCACCAAGCGATCGCCAATAAAGAGTTTGCCAGATGTAGCGGTTTCTAAACCTGCGATCGTTCGCAAAATCGTAGACTTACCACAACCCGATGGCCCAACTAAAACCCAAAATTCGCCATCAGGAATTTCAAAGGAAATGTCCTCAATAGCGGTGACATTGTTAAATCTACGCTTAATATCTTCTAGACGAACGTTTGCCATGATCTGATTTGATATTTTCAGTTTGGGATCGGCGGCACTTTCAACTAAGCACTAGGAGGTTTGATCTGCACCCTTCGAGGAACTGTGAGGCTGCTTTGCAAGTGCAGAAACTTGGTTGTTATGCACAACTCTAATCATAAATATTAAAGCTTTTTTGACAGCATCGGCATTAGGAAAAACCTCTGCAACATCAGGTTCTAAACGAATTTTTGTTTTACCGAAGCTCTTTCGTTCAGAACCAAACTTTCTGACTTTTAGGCTCTTTAAGTCATACTCTGCTTGCAGATTACAACATGATATTTTTGACTTCTCAGACATCCTTTAAACAAAGTTCAATTACTTCTTTCATATTAGCCATCAACTCATCAACATTTCTCCTTGACTGTAACAAGCTTGTAGCTGAGGAACTTCTCCAACATAGTAGCCATCTTCATCCCGTTCAATGATGACGTAGAATTCTCGGTAAGTGGGATTGATCATAATCTCTTTATACACAGGCTCAAAATCATTTTTCTAGATTCTTCGACCAAGCTGGGTGAGAGAGTAAAGAAGCAAAGACTCGTACTCCCCGGAGTTGATTAGAGAGGGGTAAATGACCTCTAGGCGCACTCAAATCCCAGGTGAACTCGTTGGGGTATCGCGTCCAGTTATTACCTGCTTTCCAGCCAATTTTCGGCCAGAAATTCTCCCAATTTTTAGCCAAACTCAACCAGATTTCTCGCTGCACTGAAAAGCCAAATTTACCTTCTGAGTGGACTAACCAGAGGTTGTTAATGGTTTGCAAGTCAACAGCCGAGGTATTTTCTACCTCAGTAAAATACAACCATTTTCGTTGTACAGCCGTTGGCCCTGATAGTTCACACATTTTTTCGATGGTGACGCGATCGGCTGCTTGAAAGTCTTGAGCAGCAAGTAGCTGTTGCAAAGAATTGTAGTTAATCCCGCACTCTGATTTTAGAGGTACAATTCCCTCAGGAAAAGAGGAGCGCAGAAATTCTTTGACTTGAGGTGCATCAGAGTTATAGAGGACTTGGTAAGCTTTGCCATCAATCCAAGTCGCTGGGTTTTCACGTCGTTTCAGTAAAAATTCCATCAACACGTCTAATCCCTCATTACCCAACTCAGCTAACTGTGGGATTATCTGTTGTTGGACTTTTTCAGACCCAGCGATTAACGGTCGTCGGAGGGAGTCGATGTCATTTGCCGGGTCTGATAAAATCATTGGGTCTGTCATGCCATTCTCGTTTTAGCGGTCAGTGAAAGAGCGGTAAGCTATCGAGGATTCTCCAAGGTGAAGTACTGATAGCGAAAAGTAGTTTACTATTTTTGATCGTACAAAATTGCGATCGCTTCACTGAAATCCCACACTTAATCCCCAAATAATGTACAAGGGGAATAGGGGGAAAATCTGTGCCTTCTGGCTTGGTGAACAAAAGACATAGCAAAATATACAAGCCTGCCACATAAGGATTTTTTGACTAGCAGCGTATCGATTAGGAGTGTGTGAACGATGTACGA
The DNA here is from genome assembly GCF_036916985.1 of Nostoc sp. Taxonomy (GTDB): domain Bacteria; phylum Cyanobacteriota; class Cyanobacteriia; order Cyanobacteriales; family Nostocaceae; genus Nostoc. The sequence continues at coordinate 8,823 of NZ_JBALFD010000027.1, read as the reverse complement.
CAAGATTACCCCCCCCGCAGCCGGAGCAAAAATCACCTTCAAAAATGGTGAACCAATCGTACCGGACAATCCAATTATCCCCTTTATTCGCGGCGACGGCACAGGTATAGACATCTGGCCTGCTACCCAAAAAGTTCTCGATGCTGCTGTAGCCAAAGCATATAAGGGTCAGCGTCAAATTAGCTGGTTTAAGGTTTACGCTGGAGATGAAGCTTGTGATTTATACGGGACTTATCAGTATTTACCTCAGGACACTCTCACAGCAATTGAAGAATATGGTGTAGCTATTAAAGGGCCTTTGACTACTCCTATTGGGGGAGGAATTCGTTCTTTAAATGTGGCGCTGCGGCAAATTTTTGACTTGTATGCCTGCGTGCGTCCTTGCCGTTACTATGCAGGTACGCCCTCACCGCACAAAAATCCTGAAAAGCTGGATGTAATTGTTTATCGGGAAAATACAGAAGATATTTATTTAGGGATTGAGTGGCGACAAGGTAGCGAAATCGGCGATCGCTTAATTAAGATTCTTAACGAAGAACTAATCCCCGCCACCCCAGAACACGGGAAAAAACGTATTCCTCTTGATTCTGGTATTGGCATCAAACCCATCAGCAAAACTGGTTCTCAGCGCCTAGTCAGACGTGCCATTAAACACGCTTTGCTATTGCCCAAAAATAAGCAACAAGTGACTTTGGTGCATAAAGGCAACATCATGAAGTACACCGAAGGCGCTTTCCGCGACTGGGGTTATGAACTAGCAACCAGTGAATTTCGCCAAGAAACTGTTACAGAACAAGAATCTTGGATTTTGAGTAACAAGGAAAAAAATCCGAATATTTCCTTGGAAGAAAATGCCCGCCAGATTGAACCTGGGTTTGATAATCTTACCGAAGACAAGAAAGCGCAAGTTGTCAAGGAAGTTGAAACTGTTCTTAACACAATTTGGGCAACCCACGGCGAGGGTAAATGGAAAGATAAAGTTTTGGTGAATGACCGGATTGCTGACAGTATTTTTCAACAAATCCAAACCAGACCGGATGAGTATTCGATTTTGGCGACGATGAACTTGAACGGCGATTACTTGTCTGATGCTGCTGCTGCCATTGTTGGGGGATTGGGAATGGGCCCAGGGGCAAATATTGGCGATTCTAGTGCCATATTTGAGGCTACCCACGGCACCGCACCCAAACACGCCGGTTTAGATCGGATTAATCCTGGTTCAGTGATTTTGTCTGGCGTGATGATGCTGGAATTTTTGGGTTGGCAAGAAGCCGCAGACCTAATTAAGAAAGGTTTAAGCGATGCGATCGCAAATAGTCAAGTCACCTACGATTTAGCCCGATTGCTAGAACCACCAGTTGAACCCTTAAAATGTTCTGAATTTGCCGACGCAATTATTCAGCATTTTGGTTAAGTATATTAGGGCTAATTAGTTGCTTGTTCTCGCTTACGAGTCTTGAGTTCGTGAGTCAAGAGATTTTGCTGCCACTGAAGTTCAAATTTTTGACAAAAGTCATCAATCTGCCAAAACAGAGCATCTAAAGTGAACATAGAATGGGGGGTAGCTGAATGCTTCTACATATTTTCGGCTTACTTGCCCCCTTCCTTTCTTAAACACTTATTTAGAAATAACTGCCGTAAATCACCAACACCCTGAGACTTTTAGCTAATCTCTTCAATAAGTTTCATGACTTCTAGGTAAGCCTTAGTTTTCTGATCCCGAACTGATGTTATTTAGCAACTATCTATTGTTGAGTTTGTCAAATTTTAGGAGTTAAGTAGCTGTGCAAAAAATGACAGTCTCGCTGCTTCTACCCATTTTTAGCTTTCACAGGAATCTTAATTACAAATTCTGTCCCTTGACCTGGAACAGAAATACAGCCAATTTGTCCGCTATGTTTTTCGACTATAATCTGATAACAAATAGATAGACCTAAACCCGTGCCTTTACCCACTGGTTTAGTAGTAAAAAAAGGATCAAATATTCTTGTACGTACCCTCTCATCCATTCCAGAAGCATTATCAGCAATTCTTATTGCTACCCATTCTTGATCAATTACCTCAGTGCGAATGCTAATTGTTGGTAATAGACAATTGGGTTTTTCTAATTTATTATTACCTACGAACCTTGTTTTACTACTATCTTTTAATGCATCAATGGCATTAATAAGCATATTCATAAAAACCTGATTAAGTTGAGCAGGGTAGCATTCTACTAAAGGTAATTGACTATATTCTTTAAAAACTTGAATTTCTGGATATTTATCTCTAGCTTGTAACTGGTGTTCTAAAATCATTAAAGTACTATCGATGCCTTCATCAATATAAACTTGTTTAATTTCTGACTCATCCAAACGAGAGAAATTTCGCAGCGACTTAATAATTTCAGTAATTCGCTCCGTTCCCACTCTCATAGAACTAAAAGCTTTTGTAAGGTCTTGATCCAGGAAATCTAATTCATTTTCTTTGATTAGTTTTTGAATTTCTTGGGGAGTATTTGGATAATAATGTTGATATTTTCGGATTATTCTTAATATGGAATCGGTTGATTCCTTAGCATAGTTAAGATTACCATGAATAAAGTTAACAGGGTTGTTAATTTCATGAGCAATACCAGCAACAAGTTGTCCTAAACTAGACATTTTTTCGTTATGTACTAGTTGAATTTGAGTTGATTGAAGCTTTTTTAAAGTTTCCTGAAGGTAGGCATTTGTTTGTTCAAGACGATCCGATTGACTGATCGTAGATTGATCAGAAACATCTAATAACTGAGTTAGTGTTGCAATTTGTGAATTTAGATGTTGAAAGATTTCATCATTTTTTGTCATTACGATATTCTCAGCTTCAATAAGTTGCTCTTCTTCAATAAAAATTTTGTCATTTTCAAAAGGTAGTATTGTCATCTTGACGTTCAATGCTAAAGGACGTAATAAATCAACACTGCTCCGAGGAACTATAACTTTCAAGAACATTAAAACTACAAATATGTTGCCTGAAGGTAATAATCCTCCAAAGCCAACTACAGATTTGATATTATAAGGAATTACAAATGATATTTGTGAAGGAATATAAGGACTATCCAGGGCATCAGGAACATAAAAGACGTTATACATCCGCTGTTCTAAATCAGTTAATAAATTCGGGTCTGGTCGCACTACAGTATCAAGATTTAGCCCTAGTTGTTGGATAAGTTGAAAAATCATCGGTATGCGACCGATCATCTCTTTACTGAAGAGAGGAATTACCTTATGTCTCTCAGATTTATGCCGTGAGTTCCATTCTGGTAGTTGTCCAGCAGTTGCCAATAAGGTTAAACACTTGAGATTATCTTCTAGTACCTGATTAGTCAACAAACTATGTGTATATTCTTGTAAATCTGGTGTGAGTTTTCCATAGGAATGAGTTTTAAAAAAACGGACAAGCGCACAGGATTTTTCACCAGAGTTTAGATCAATTAAATTGTTATAAAGATATTGAACAATATAAGTGCTAGCTTCCTCCATATTATTAGCTTGGTTGCCTAAATTACGCAGAGATAAACCACATTCTGACATATCTCTCAAAGTAAATTTTTGCAAGTCATACATAATCTATATCTATCTGCTATAAATTGATAAAATAACGTTACTGTTATGAGTAGAAACTACCTTATAAGGAAATAAAATTTATTAAAATCAGAGTTTATGCAATATGCCTTCAAAAGGTCATAATAAAATACGTCTCCAAGGGAGAAGAAGTATGAATTCTATACATAGAATTAGTAAAATTCTTAATTCACGGCTTTTTGTTGAAGCAGCTATTTTCCGTGAACGATTATCTGAGAAGCAATTGTATTGTATACAATACTTAAGCTAGAGAATTGAGGAGCCAGCCTGACAAAAGCTTGTTGAAAGTGATTCACGTTATAAACTTTACGTAATGAAATATTCTTTTTACAATCTTTTATAAGATTAGCCTAGAATAGAAAAAAAATACAATCAGGAAAATCCTTAAATTATTTAAGGATTTTCCTAATTATCAGAAAAAAATGATAAATTAGACTTTTAAAAGCCCTAAGGTTCCCAGGCTCACCCAATATGCGATCGCGCACTATAAACCAGTGCAGGAGAAAGATTTAGAGTAGTCTTTTAGTTCCTCTGAGAAGGTAGGAACTACTGTATTTTCACGGATATGACTATGAAGGATTTGTGGGCACTAATTATATATGTAGAATCGGTCTACATTATCACAGTTAAGTTAGTAGTAATAACCAAGGCTTATGCCACTGCAACCCGATGAAATAACGAACACAATTCTAATTTGGATTTGATCAGTAGCAGTTGTAGAAATTTTGATCGGTTACAAAAGAAACATTGTATGAAAATCTATAAAAAACAAATAATCTATATATAGCAAGCCAATAGTCTCATGAACACCTCGATCGCTAACATTCATCGGATTCTTATTGTAGAAGATGAATTTATCCTTGCAATGAACTTAAAAGAAAATTTAGAGTGGCTAGGATACACTGTTGTAGATATTGTAGATGATGGAGAAACAGCAATTGATAAAGCAACTGAGCTTCGCCCAGATTTAGTTTTAATGGATATTAAACTGGCGGGTGAAATAGATGGCATTAAAGCGGCAGAAGAAATTTGGAATTGTCTTCAAATACCTTCTATTTATGTTACAGCATACTCTGATAAGAGTACTGTAGAAAGGGCAACATTAACATTTACTTTTGGTTATATTTTAAAACCTGTTAGTCAAGAAGACTTATATGTTGCTATTCAAACGGCACTCAATATTATTAAACATAAGCAAGCAGAAATAGTATTATACAAAGCGTATGAAGAATTAAAAATGAAGGTTAAAGACTATACTACAAAACTTGCTTTCGTTAACGATGAATTAAAATTAGAAATTACAAAGCCCCATCAACTAGAGTCAGAAATACTGACAAATGAGGAGTACATTTTTTCTAACAACAAGCCTACTTCTTCATTAACATCACGCCAGCTTGAAATCCTAAAGTTCATTGCAGAAGGTCATTCCACAAAAGAGATTGCAGAGTTGTTAAACATCAGTCCTAAAACAGTCGAAGCACACCGAGCGCATTTGATGAAACGGCTCAATATTTATGATGTTGTAGGTCTAGTACGCTACGCAGTTAGCATAAAATTAGTAACTTTTAATATCTAAAATTATGGAGGTTAGCTCAACAGAGTAGATCATGTTGACAGCTACTACCTCGTTCTAGTTAAGAGAGTTGTAGCAAGTGGCGTGGGAGTATAACCATTAGTGTCAACTTAAGGTTAAAACCCATTTGTCAACGATGGGTTTTGTTAGGAACGAAGTATAAAGGTGAACTTTTTTCTAACTTTTATAGGCAAGCTGGGAGTGATGCTAATAAACAAAGCATTAATAGTCCCTGAAAAAGTTCGTTTTTTGTCCCTTTCAAACCGAATTTATCAGCATAAATGCTTATTGACATAGGAAGTTTGAGCTTAACTTGACACCTATGGAGTATAACAGGGGTCTTGTTATGTGCATCTTCATAGAGGATTGATGTTAGGCTACTTGCTGTGGCTGAGATTTCACTAATTCCCCAGGAGTAAATACTCCATTCTCTGTAATGATGGCTGTAATCAAATCAGCCGGAGTGACATCAAAAGCTGGGTTGTAAAAATCAACACCCGCAGGTGTGAGAATGGTATCACCAACTTGATAGATTTCTGTTGAATCGCGTTCTTCAATGGGAATTTTGCTGCCATCAGCTAATTCAAAATCAACGGTGGAAAGGGGTGCAGCAACAAAGAAGGGGATATTATGGGCTTTAGCTGCGATCGCTACACTATAAGTACCAATTTTATTAGCAGTGTCGCCATTAGCCGCAATGCGATCAGCACCCACAACTACAGCATGAATCAAACCCTGTTTCATGCAATGGGCTGCCATATTATCAGTAATTAATGTTACTGGAATACCTTCTTGTACACATTCCCAAGTGGTGAGTTTTGCACCTTGTAAGCGGGGACGGGTTTCATCGGCAAATAAACGTTCTAAACGTCCTTCCCTCCAAGCGGAACGCACCACACCCAAAGCAGTGCCATATCCAGCAGTAGCTAGCGCCCCAGCGTTGCAGTGGGTAAGTAGTCTCAGCTTTTCTGGGGTAGTGGGCAACACTGCCAAACCATTGTCGCCGATCGCTTGACAGGTTTGCAAATCTTCCGCGTTGATTGCTTGGGCTGTTTGGAACAGGGTTTGCTTGATGTCTTCTACAGTTCCCAGAGTTTCGTAGGCGGCTTTGATCATTCGGCTAATTGCCCAAAATAAATTCACCGCTGTTGGACGAGTAGAACGCAACAACTGGGCTACTTTATCTAAGTGTTGCAAAAATTCGGTGCGATCGCTTGTTTGAATTTCCCTTGCACCAAGATACATACCATAACCAGCAGCCACACCGATTGCTGGCGCACCTCGCACAATCATCGTTGTAATTGCCCGCGCCATATCTTCACTGCGGTGAATTTCCACAAAGATATATTCGTTAGGTAAGCGCGTTTGATCAATTAGTGACACTGAGTCGTTGTGCCAAATAACGGGATAAACCTGGTTTGTGGAAAGTGTCAACATAATTAGTAATTGATAATGACGCTCGTGGACTCGCTAACGCTACGCTAACGTAATTCGTAATTGTAAGACACTTATTCATTCGGTAGGCGAGTTTTGGCTCAAAATCTGATGTGCTAAACAAATCAGCGTAAATATTTATGCGTTAGACTAGTTTACCCTAGCGATCACTTTAATCAAGGAAGGCGTAGCGCGTAGCCCAACTTAGGCATCGCTAACAAGTCTTTAACTCCCTTGATTGCCTCACCTTAAATAGCGGACTTCTTCTAATAAAATATTAAATCTCTGATCATTTTCTTCTTGTCGTTGCTTTATTAATTCCATATCTCGCTGACTTTGAGCAGCCACTTGTAACAAAGCTTGAACAGTTACCCTCATACCATCAATACTATCACGCACCTCGGTAACGCTTTCCCGCAGATTTTCCCGCAGTTCAGTAACGCTTGAAGCCAATCCATCCACCATTTCATCCGTCCATCTCTCAACCGTCATTTGATTTTTCCAAATTTAATCCAGTTTATTTTTATTTTAATTTATAAGAAGAATTCAGAATTCAGGAGTCATAATAGGCTAAACGCCCCGCTACCGCTAACAGTATGAATTCTGTACGAATAGGTGATAGCGTAGTAGTGGTGAGTCTGAGATCGAGCGATCGCCACTAACTCTTTAACAATCCAAAATCCAAAATTGAAAATCCAAAATGGTATTAGAAGTTCCTTAGCATTTGGAATTTAGGATTGTGGCAAGGTGATACTAGTACTTTTTTAAGCTAGTTTTGAGGATTTGTAGTAAGGACTTTAGTCCTTACTACTAACTTGATTATCTATCAATTGAAAGTTGAGAGAGTACTAGGCAATCAGACTGAAGTTGCTACTACTGAGAGTAATATCAGAATTTCCTAAACGGGCAAATTCAAATACTGTTCCTGTACCCAGAACGTTGCCATCTTGGTTATAGAATAGGCTGCCACTACTTTGGCTAAAGACAATACGCGCATTACTAGCGTTGACGAATTGATTACCAGTGACAACTGCAAAGTCAGTTAAAGTCTGACCCGCACTATTGGTAATAGCATTAAAGGTGGTTTTACTCAGCACAATCTGGTCTTGTCCGGCTTGAAAATCGGTGATGTAATCAACACCTAAGCTTGTGTTAAAGACAGCATTGCTTTGGAACAGATATTTATCATTACCAACTCCACCTGTAAGAGTATCATTACCATTGCCTCCTCCAAGAGTGTCATTTCCGTCACCGCCAATTAGAGTGTTATTCAGTGTATTACCAGTGAGAATATCATTGCCTGTGCCACCCGTTGCATTTTCAATCACGTTGTTGGCAGAGAGAATGAGTTTGAAATTACTATTAACCGTTTGCGAGGTGGTTAAACCTAGATTTAGGTTGACGGCAACTGTAGTACCGCTAAAGTTAATAGTATCAGTACCACCCGTTGAGGTTTCTGTAATTGTGTCAGTTCCCAAGGCGCTATTAGCTATGAAAGAATAAGTATCATTTCCTGCTAACCCTTGGAGTTGGTCATTTCCGCCACCGCCAATTAAAGTGTTATTCAGTGTATTACCAGTGAGAGTGTCATTTCCTGTACCACCTGTTGCATTTTCAATAACGTTATTGGCAGAGAGAATGAGTTTGAGATTACTGTTAACCGTTTGCGTGGTAGTGACACCTAGATTTAGGTTGACAGCAGATGTAGTCCCGCCAAAGTTAATAGTATCAGTACCACCGGTTGAGGTTTCTGTAATTGTGTCGGTTCCCAAGGTACTATTAGCTATGAAAGAATAGGTATCATTTCCTGTTAACCCTTGGAGTTGGTCATTTCCGCCACCGCCAATCAAGGTGTTATTGAGTGTATTACCAGTAAGAGTGTCATTGCCTGTGCCACCTGTTGCATTTTCGATGACATTGTTGGCAGAGAGAATCAGTTTGAGATTACTATTAACCGTTTGCGTGGTAGTGACACCTAGATTTAGGTTGACAGCAGATGTAGTACCGCTCAAGTCAATAGTATCAGTATCATCTGTTGTGGTTTCTATAATTGTGTCAGTTCCCAAGGCAGTATTAGCGAGGAAAGAATAAGTATCATTCCCGGCACCACCATACAAGGTAAGCTATTCCACATTTAACTTGCAATAGTAATATTGCCCTTATTCTTAACTTTTCTTCCCCATTTAATAATTAACTCTCCTTGATTTAACA
>NZ_JBALFD010000026.1:0-3937 GCF_036916985.1 Nostoc sp. | reverse complement strand
TTGAGCTAGAAACCCTTTGGCAGGCATAATAATGCTGAATGCATGGATATATCTAGTTTACCATTTATGCAATTGAAATGTGGAACAGCTTATCTGAAGTAATTTGAGCGATCGCACAAGGGGCACTGGCAAAACCAATCAAACAATTACCAGTGCAAATTACTGCACTGGTAATAGCAATGTCTAACCATTTTAAGAAGTTTAAATCTCTCATTGCCTTAATGATTTTTATTCAGTTTCAGGATTATTTACTTCACGTGAATAAACTTAAAAGTCTTGCCAGAAAAATTTCAAATTATTATATAAAATTGTTTGTTTATCTATTCTTTGTATGAGATAAATAAAGCTAAATCTCTTTATATTTTACATACATTTTGCAGAGTTTATTTTCTTTATTTAAGAGAGTTTACATCAAAACTGTCAAAATTAATAGTATTAAAAATAACAATGTAATAAAGCTTAAGCAATCGCCTGTGGTGTCAGATCGGATACTGCCTTGGCTGTGAAATAGATGCAATTGGCATCCACAGACAGGGAACCTGCACTGTCTGTGCCCGAACTGCTGACGGTCACTTTTGCCTGGTTTTTAATGTTGAGTCTTCCTGTTTGGAGGTTTAAGTCCCCATCCTGATCACTGCTACCCCTACCTGCGGCAATTATTGAACCATTGCCTGTGAGAAGAATCGACTCCTGTGCGCTAGCTACGACGATGGGAAAAATTTTTTCTCACTAGCTGCATAATATTGATTTGCTCACACCCATATATATATAGAAGTCAAGTTTCACATCATCAAGATAAATAATATATGTTAACGCAACCAACGATGCTCTTTTGTCTTATCTAGGAATGTTCACATCTAAAATTGGTTATAGCAGGAAACAGGCTTGAAAGTCCCTTGGTGTCGGGGTTTTACGATCAATTGATGTCCTAACCTACGTGATAACTGCTATATGTTTGACAAATCCTGCATGTATAGTCATTTCATATTCAATCAAGACTAAGTTAGGCAGTACAAGAACCGAAGGAGCGATTATGTCTAAAAAGAAAGCGTTAACAGACTATCCGATTCATGAATTACTCGCAGAACGCTGGAGTCCTTATGCCTTCCAGGATCGTCCGGTTTCACAAGCCGATCTCCGTTCATTATTCGAGGCGGCGCGGTGGTCAGCATCTTCCTACAACGAGCAACCCTGGAGCTATCTTGTTGCCACCAAGGAAAACCCTGACCATTTTCAACAACTCCTATGGTGTCTCGTGGAAGCAAACCAGATATGGGCGCAAAACGCTCCGGTTCTGGCTTTGGGCATTGCCAGTCTCAGATTTACTCGCAATAATCAAGAGAACAAGGCTGCTATTCACGACCTCGGACTTGCTAGTGGCAATCTTGTGGTAGAGGCAACGGCACGCGGAATTTGTGTCCATGAGATGATCGGTATCCTTCCCGACAAAGCACGCGATCTCTTTGACATACCTGAAGGTTTTGAGGCATGGACGGCTATGGCGATCGGATATCAAGGCGATCCGATAACACTCCCAGATGCTCTCAAGGAACGTGACCTATCGCCAAGGCAACGCAAACCGCTGGATCAATTCGTATTCAGTGGTAAGTGGGGAAATCCTTCGTCGCTAGTGCTGAAGTGATATGGCAACAACAACTACATCTAATCTTGAACAGTTTTACTTTCGTATTATTACCGTTTTCAGTCTGACTTTGTTAATCGAACAGAGGCGGTCTTTAACAGAATAAAAATTCAAGGAATCTGTAACGAAAATGGGAACTTGAAATATTAGAGTCGTTTTAACCAATACCTTTGGTACGGCTGAACTCAAAGTCATACTACTCAAGTTTATCAGTCGGCTGGCGATCGCTATTTCAAGGAGAGAAACTCATATTCTCACAACTAGCGATTCTCAAATATTTTGCAGGTTTCAACAGGAGGTTCACAAATGAAGATTTTTGTTGCAGGCGCAACGGGAGCGATCGGTCGGACGCTAATCGCGCAATTGCTAGCGCAAGGACATGAAGTAGCTGCATTAACACGTTCTTTAGAAAAAGCACAAATTTTAGCCGAACAAGGCGTGGAATTGCAGAACGAGGCAATCCTGGCATTTACCTGATTACGGACGATCAACCCTTAGCGGTGCGCCAGTGGCTTTCTGCTTATGCCCAGTGGCTTAATGCTCCACCACCTCCGCAGGTATCGGTTGAGGATGCTCTGCGAATTAGTGGTGCGGATGCTGTTTATTATGGTACTCAGATGCGAGGCGCATCAAATGCTTTGGCAAAACGCGAATTAAATTTTCAGCCTCGACCCTTGGAATGGATGGTTAACAGCGCCGTGGCTCATGCTAGTTAAAAATTTAGGGGAGAAGAAATATGAAGATTGCTCAATATGGAACAACTATTGTAGTCATTCATACGTTTGCCAACGGAATGCATGGTTTAGCACATGTGGACCCTGACTGTCTTATCGGTATATAAAAATAGATTTGAAAGCTTGAATCCTAGCAAAAACGTTAATCGATAAGCCTAAATATACTGATTAGACAGTCAGGGGTGGGAGTATTTCGGGTAATGCAAACAATCAGCAATTCATCGTAACCAAAGGTTAGCCTGTTCCAAATCCAACGCTACCGAAAGATTGTTGCTTAAAGCTTGATCAATCCATACTGACAAAAGAGACAAATAATCTGTATCAATTTCTCGACATGGTAAACTACGTAGTATCTGTCCAATAGTTTCTAATTGCTGGTAGCCGCTTAAACCGCCCCAGCGAAAAGGTTTGCGACTGGTGCGATTGACACAATCCCGAATCGCAGCCCAAATCTGGGATTCGATTGCCATTAACTCTATGTCTCGTGACAAATAGGGGATTCCTGAAAAAAGGGGAGACTGTCTTGCTGCTGTTCGGAGCCTGGGTCTTGGGGTCTTTCTGAGAACTCAGGGACTCTTGGCATTCCATCTAAGTCTGCCAATAATAGTTGTCGTAGTTTTGTATCTAATGGCAACACAGATCCACTCAAATTACTGAGAAAGTGTGCCTGACAACGTTGATGGGGCGCATCTGGCCAACTTGAATTCATTGCCGCGATGATTGCTGATTCCCCATCTGACAATGTTGCCAGCACTTTGTACGTTAACTTTTGATATGGTTGCAGCCACTCAATTAGCTGTTGTCCTTGTGCTTGTGGCAATTGAATTGCACTGACTGGTGTACCACTTAATACTTCATATAATACGTATAACAGAGTCCCGTGTCCTTCCGGCTGTAAGGCATCAATTGCCCAAATTAAACCACCATGTTCAGCGGCTGTAGCAGCTAATTTCGAGTGCGTATGTGCCATCGTTCCACCCAATAGTGCCAGAAATTGACGGTATAGCTTACCTACATTGCTTTCGTTAATTTCAACACCACGGTGGTTTAATAAGCGTCGAATTTCTGCCAACTGTTGATGCTCATGTTCATGCTGCCAACCTATAAATGCCAGCACGTCTAGCCCGTATGTACTGTAAGGTAAGCTGTATTTTAATACGCCAGTAGCGTAGTAATGTTTACCAAAATGTGTACAACTGGAATTGGTACATTCTTTACTCTTACCTGCCACAAATACTACACCATCCATTGTTTGAATCGTTTTACGCATGTGTCTTGGTCTGCGTAGCGCTAATTCTGCCCCACAATGCACGCACTCGATGAGTGAACATTCTAATATTATTCGTTTGATATTACTGAATTTTCGTTCCGGGCGATGGCGAGGCAACTTTACTATCACTAATTTTTTACTGCTGCTAGGTGCTTTCCTCAGCTTACCTGCCTTGTATACCAATTAGATAGCTAGGGGGTGTATTCGATTCTCCCAAACTGCTGATGCTCTCTGGAATTGGGAATGCAGAGCATCTGCTCCCGCTCAACATTCCTGTGGTTGCTGATTTAC
>NZ_JBALFD010000025.1:0-174431 GCF_036916985.1 Nostoc sp. | reverse complement strand
TTTTGAAGGTGCGGTGAATATGGCACGCGATATGTATAATGCCATTTACTCCCCTCTGATGAAACTCGCTAACCTTGATATCCGTGGTCAGCAAAATCTGCCAAGCACTAATGGTAATGGCAACGGTAAAGCAACCAAAGAGGTATCTGAGCAAGTCGTTTCTTTAGTTCAACAGCAAGTTAAGGAAGCCACTTCACAGGTTAAACAGCCAGCTAAGGAAGTTGCACCACAGGTTCAACCACAAGCTAAGGCAGCCGCACCACAGGTTCAACCACAAGCTAAGGAAGTTGCACCACAGGTTCAAGTCCAAGCTAAGGAAGTTGCACCACAGGTTAAACCACAAGCTAAGGAAGTTGCACCACAAGCTAAGGCAGCCGCACCACAGGTTCAACCACAAGCTAAGGAAGTTGCACCACAGGTTCAAGTCCAAGCTAAGGAAATCGCGTCATACATTCAAGAGCGAGCTGCGGAAGTCACAAAATTAATTCAAGAACGTTGTTTGTGGCAGTTTCACTCTCGTGCATGGGATCGGGAAGAAAACATCAATGGTGTTCTCAATAAGACCGCCCAAATCTTGACTGGAGAAAAGGTAGTTCTAGAAACCTTGATCGAGAGAGGTTTTTATGCAGATGCGAAGATCCTTGCAGCTGACCTGGAAATTAGGTTTGCATGGTTAAATAGCATGGAGAACTCGCAAAAGAAAGCAGTACTGGAAGCTGTTAAGGGAATGCTGATCGATATTGTAATAACCAAGTCGAAGAATGGTGAATTACATTATTCGCTTTATTAAAGCAATTAGATCGGTAATTCAACCAAACTAGGACTTACGTAAAGGTAAGGAAAAGAAACCACAGAGGACGCAGAGGCTACGGGGGAATGAGAGTTTGAGAGGGTTTTTGCGTAAGTCCTACCAACGAACGGCGTTGTTGAATTGGAGCATGAATTAGAGTCTTGTCATCCTGTTAGTGTTTGTGCAGAAATTTTCTTACAGAGTAGAGACTTACAGAGTAGAGAGCGATGTCATCGAAGGGCTACACCAAAAGCATTCCTAAGAAGCTTGGTATCTGACTACAGAAGCATCTCATCTAGCTTTCAAGATTTTCACGAAATTCAATTCTACTTTTCTTCTGTAATCGATGCTATGAGCAGCTTGCTTCTTAGTTGGATGCAGCGTTAGCTTGCCGCAGACATCGCTCCATTTTCTTAAGCTCGAAAAGACACTTCATCTCTTCGTTCAGCAACGCCAAACAAAATCACGCAATTTTTTACCACATAGGAGTCAAGAGAATGTCTTTAGTCGTAAAACAGAAAGAACGCAAGGGAATCATCAATCCTATATTTACCTGTCAGCCTGCTGGGGCTGAATACGCTTCCATCGGAATCAAAGATTGTATTCCCCTGGTGCATGGAGGACAGGGATGTAGTATGTTCGTTCGTCTCCTGTTTGCCCAGCATTTGAAGGAAAATTTCGACATTGCTTCTTCTTCACTCCATGAAAATAGCGCTGTTCTTGGAGGTATACCACGGATTGAGGAAGGTGTAAAGACCTTAATCGCACGATATCCCGATTTACGGATTATCCCAATTATTACAACTTGTTCAACTGAAACAATTGGGGACGATATCGAAGGAACCATTAACAAGCTCAACGTCCATTTAAAGCAGGCTTATCCCGATCGCAAGGTTATCCTGGTTCCTGTACATACTCCCAGTTACAAAGGCTCTCAAGTCACTGGCTATAATGTCGGCGTAAATGCAATCATTTCTACCCTAGCAAAAAAAGGTGAACCAACTGGCAAGTTGAACATCATCACTGGGTGGCTGAACCCTGGAGATGTTACCGAAGTTAAACGCATCTTAAAAGAGATGGACGTTCCAGGAAACATTTTACTGGATACAGAAACCTTCGATGCGCCCACAATGCCTGATAAGACAAGTTTTGCCTTTGGGAATACTACCATCGAAGACATCGCTGATTCTGCTAATGCGTTGGGAACTATTGCCTTATGTAAATATGAAGGCGGTAGTGCAGCCGAATTCTTACAAGAGAAGTTTAAGGTTCCTGCAATTATTGGCCCAACACCAATTGGTATCAAAAATACCGACATCTGGCTACAAAATATCAGCAAACTTACTGGCAAACCAATACCAGAATCTTTAGTCAGAGAACGGGGTAAAGCTATTGATGCGATCGCCGATCTCGCACACATGTTCTTCGCCAACAAGAAGGTAGCTATTTACGGAGATCCCGATTTAGTAATTGGTCTAGCAGAGTTCTGCTTAGAAGTTGAGTTAGAGCCAGTGCTGATGTTGTTGGGAGACGACAACAAAGCCTGCACCAAAGACCCAAGAATTGCCGAGTTAGAGAAGCAAGCAGCTTGTGATATTGAAGTTATCTGGAATGCAGACCTCTGGGAATTGGAGCGCCGCATTACAGATAAATCCCTAGAAATCGACTTGATTTTAGGTCATTCCAAGGGTCGTTATATTTCTATCGATAACAAGATTCCGATGGTTCGGGTAGGCTTTCCTAGCTTTGACCGCGCAGGTTTGTGGAAATATCCGGTGATTGGCTATAAAGGGGCAGAATGGCTAGCAGACAACATTGCCAACGCCATGTTTGCAGATATGGAGAACAAGCACGATCGCGAGTGGATCTTAAACGTCTGGTAGATTGAATTTTCAACGCAGAGGAACACAGAGTAAAACGCAGAGGAGCGCAGAGTTTGAACCTCTATTCAAAACTTTGCGTTCCTCTGCGCCAACCTCAGCGATCCTTTGCGTTTAAAAAAGATGAAATATTTGGAGGACTATCATGATAGATCAGAATGTCGTATTTTACGGAAATTTGAGCGAACTGTATCGCTTGGCAAAAGAGGGTAAGATTAAGACCACTTTACAAGGTAGTCATACCCGCCCTTGTAAATTTTGGACTGCAACGAAGATTTTAAGTGGGATTAAAAATGCGATCGTCATTTCTCACGGGCCGAGTGGCTGTGCTTATGGTGTAAAGCGGGCATACAAGCTGACCAATAGCCGCAATAGTGGTTCCCCTTATGAACCCGTGGTGACTACGAACATGAGTGAGAAAGCGGTAATTTTTGGAGGGGAAAAAGAATTAAAAGGCGCGATTCGAGAAGTAGATGAAAAATACCATCCCGATGCGATCGTTGTTGCTACTAGTTGTGCGTCTGGTATTATTGGCGATTGTGTTGATGACGTAGTGAATAAGGCACGTGGCGAAATCGATGCTGAGATCATGACGATACATTGTGAAGGATTCGCCGGGGAGTATCGTAGTGGATTTGATATCGTATTTCGGCAAATCGTAGACTTTATGGAGCCGCCAACTCCAGAACGGAAAGCACAACTAGCTGATTCTGTCAATATTGTGGGCGCAAAGATGGGCCCTGAAAGGACGGAAGTCGAAACTGATGTCAAAGAACTGGTGCGATTAATAGAAGCAATGGGGGCAAGAGTTCACAGCGTCATCGCAGGTGATTGTACATTAGAAGAACTCAAGCAAGCGCCGAGTGCGGCAGTTAATTGTACCTTATGTTTGGATCTTGGCTATACCATCGGCAAAGCCATGTCAGACAAGTTCGGTACGCCGTTAAATTCTACTATCCTCCCATACGGAATTAGTGCTACAGAAAAATGGCTCGAAGGGGCGGCAAAATATTTAGGCATGGAAGAACAAGCGGCTGCTTTGATGGAAAGAGAATATGCCGCAATTAAAACTGAATTTGAGGAAGCTAAGAGTTATATAGATGGGAAATTAGCGATTATCGAAGGACATGATGCTATCAAGTGCTTGTCCATCGCCCACATGTTGGAACGTGATTTTGGGATGCGTGCGGTAATCTATAATTTCCATCCCTGGAGTACAGAAGCACGAGAAACCAGTGTAGATTATTTGTTGGAAACAGGGTTAGACCCGGAAATCCTGATTACGAAAGGGACACTGGCCTTTGGCAAGTACGAGTCCATGAAACAAACAGAAGATGAATTACTGGATTTCATTGGTGGTCTTGATGCAGAATCGGTAGTTTATTTTGGTTCTTCCTTGAGTTTTCCCCATATTCCCGTCGTCGATTTAAATGCTATCTTAAATCGTCCCAGATTTGGCTATCGCGGAGCCTTAAAGGTCGCAAGGTGTATTAAAACAGCACTTCAATATGGCTTTAGACCTCGGAGTGCTTTGACCAAGCAAATGGTGTTCCCAAAAAATTCTGGGTTAGCATCTGCTCAATCATTGACCGGAAAACTAGCTCAAGACCTGCCAGATTGTACCGTATATGCAGCAGGAAAGAAGCGGGGAAAATGCTTTAACGAGTAATGAATGAAATTTTGTCTAACGAAGAAAATTGTAGGTTGGGTGGTAGCTTGCTTCCCCGTAGAGGTACGAAGTGAAACCCAACAAACTCTCGGAAATGTTGGGTTAAGAAACAAAACCCAACTACACGCTGATTCGGTGGCGTCTGATACGGGCAAGGCTTAAGCCAAAAATGTCAAAGCGGAATCCGTTACAAGCTGCGTGAAACACGGAAATGTTGAGGCAGAAGTCGCTACAGGCTATGTGAAACGGGTTGACCATATTCAAACCTTAGAGAAACAGGAGGGAAAAATGTCTGCTGGACTAACTTTTGATAATTGTGACCATAGTAAAGATCCAGTTGTTGGGTGCGCCCTTGAAGGTATTGCAACTACGGTTGCTGGCATTAAAGATGTCAGTATTGTGATTCAGTCTCCACAGGGTTGCGCGTCCACTGTTGCAGCTGGGTATGATGCTCATGAGGTTGATTTCACCAAGCGAAAAGTAGGTTGTACCCGCCTTTTTGAGTCAGACATTGTGATGGGAGCGTCTGAGAAACTCAAAAATATGATTAAAGAAGCGGATCAATCTTTTGATTCTAAGGTGATGTTTGTCGTTGGTACTTGCGCGGCAGACATTATTGGTGAAGATATTGCGGGATTGTGCAACCAGCTTCAGCCAGATATCAAAGCTAAACTCGTTCCTTTAATGGCTGGTGGGTTTCGGGGCAATGCTTACGATGGCTTGGAGATGGGTTTGGAGGCTTTACTTCCTTTTATCAAAAAAAGGCAGACTAAGAGAAGGGGCAGGAAGCCAAGGATTGTAAATATCATTGCGCCACAGGCAAATCTTAATCCTACTTGGTGGGCTGATTTGGAATGGGTAAAGCAGACGTTAAAATCTTTGAGGATCAGAGTGCAAACTGTGTTCTCTCATAATACCTCATTTGAAGAACTGGAGCAAGCTGGTGAAGCAACGGCCAATATTGTTCTCAGTCATGATGTTGGGTATAAGTTTGCTCGGAAAATGCAAGAGACTCATGACATCCCATTGATCCTTGATGATATACCTTTACCGGTAGGTGTAAATAACACTACTCGATGGTTGAAGGCATTGGCGGCACATTTCAAGATCGAAGAAAAAGTCGAACCGCTAATTAAACAAGGCGAAGAAATGGTCGTAGATACACTTCGCAAACGAGCATTGATGATTATTCCCCGATATCGTAACTGTAGAATTGCCGTATCTGCCGATGGGACGCTTGGCATTGGATTAGTCAGAATGCTTTTTGAAGAATTGGAGATGATTCCTGAAGTCTTATTATTTCGCTCGGCGATGCCTGATTCTCGTTTAATTCTGGAGCGAGAACTAGATAGTCTTGGTCTTGCTCCCCGCGTAGCATTTTCGGCAGATGGCTATCAAGTTAAACAGACCTTACAAGAGTTGGATGTTGATGCTGTGATTGGCTCGGCATGGGAAAAATACATGGCAGAGGAATTAGGAATCAAAATTGCTTTTGATGTATTTAGCCCCACTAACAGAGAAACTTATGTTGACAAGCCATATTTTGGCTATGAAGGCATGATCAATATGATGGAGGTGATTGCTAACGATTGGGATAGAGCTTTTCGTTCCAAAGAGATTCATTGGACATAGAAAAGTATTGTGTCAAGAATGTTTTGATATTTTGATGCAGAGTTATCATGTAGGGTGTGTTAGCGAAGCGTAACCCACTAAAAGATTGAAGTAGTGTGTTAGGCATAAGCCGTAACGTACCCTACTTATATTTCAAAAATCAAGGCGTAATCACCCTGAACATTAATTAAAAGTGCCATTGGTTTAGTACAATCGCACCTCATCGGCTATTTCGGTCAAAGATTGCAATTAGGACTAACTCTAGAATATGGGCGCAAACTCTTACATTTACCCCCATCTTATTTTGAAGGACGACGTAGTGGGGAAGTAGTCAGCCGCATTGCAGATGTTCACGCTTACAAACTAAAAAAAGCCAACTGCAAACTGATATTGAGAAAGCTAAGTTGCAGCTAGTGCAAATCGAGGCTCAAATTCACACTTTTAACAGTCAAATTACCGCCAAAACTGCTAAATTTAACCGGATTATGACTGCTAGCGAGGCGACATTAAGCGATCGCCAGCGCCAATATCAGGATAAAAAATTACCGCTGTGGCTGAATTCCAAGAAGCTAAAGCTAATCTCCATTCTACTAGGGCAGCACAGAAAATATATAATTGAGTGTATCAATAATGACTAAATCGGCGGGTGGCTATCCCGAACACCTCTCTTGTTGGGATGGGATTCCCGTCGATTTTTGTTGATTGGCTTTTCACCAAGAGAAAAAGATCCCCGACTTCCTGAAGAAGTCGGGGATCTTTTTGTTCATAACTATTTTTTAAATGCTGTATCAGCACTTAGTCATTATCATCTTTACGCTTATCGTAAGGCTCACCTGTAAAAGGTTGTACCCCTATAACAGGATAAGCATCATCCGTAGGCCTAAAAATCCGCATCGCAGCTTCAGAAATATACTGGGTTATGTTAGCAATGATTTTGGAAATAGCCATAATATTTGACTCCTCTTTTCGAGTCACTTTAATGGTGATGCCTATACTGTAATGCTAATATTCAAAGCTGGCGCTAATTCTCAATATATTGAGAACTTATGCAATGTTTATTTAGATAACTTCGCAATACTTTAGCTTCTCAAAAAGCCAAACTTTTTTCTTCGATTCTAATTGTAACATAGTTATTTCTTCAACTCTAGTTGGGGAAAGAGGCTGGCAAACAAACTTTCTCTGACAGAATCTTGTTTTTTTCATTGGCTGCCTGTTCCGATTAACATTATTACTAGCTATTACTATTAAAAAATATTAAGTATTTGATAAAGTTAGTATTAATTTGACTATTAATCCACCTTTTGACAGCGATCTCAGAAATATACTTGCTGGTAGTTGACATTATTTATGGTAAATATTACCATAAATAAAAGAAGCATCTTGTAAGGAAGCTCTTGCATGACAACTTTGCCAGATTTGAATTATGTACATAAACAGCAAAGCCAGCAGAACCAGGAATTAAACCTTTCTGCGGATGACTACAGCTTGCTGACCGACCTTTACCAGTTAACAATGGCAGCTTGTTACACAGGCGAAGGTATAGAACAACGACGGGCAAGTTTTGAATTGTCTGTCAGGCGATTGCCAGAGGGTTTTGGTTATTTAATTGCAATGGGGCTAACGCAAGCATTGGAATATTTAGCCAAAATCCGCTTTAGTTCGGCGCAAATTGCAGCGTTACAGGCAACGGGAATTTTCGCTCACGCAGGCGATCGCTTTTGGTCACTTTTAGCTGAGGGAAAGTTTACGGGTGACGTTTGGGCAGTACCAGAAGGGACGGCTGTGTTTGCCAATCAACCACTGTTACGAGTAGAAGCACCCCTGTGGCAAGCGCAACTAGTGGAAACTTACCTTTTAAATACGATTAATTACCAAACTTTGATTGCCACAAAAGCAGCCCGGTTGCGGGATATTGCGGGGGAATCAGCAACACTTTTAGAATTTGGCACAAGACGAGCATTTAGTCCCCAAGGGTCTTTGTGGGCGGCGCGGGCGGCTTTGGCAGGTGGTTTAGATGCCACCTCCAATGTGTTAGCAGCGCTACAACTGGGACAACAACCAAGTGGTACTATGGCACACGCCCTGGTGATGGCGTTGTCAGCAATAGAAGGCACTGAAGAACAAGCCTTTAGTGCATTTCATCGATATTTTCCGGGTGCGCCGTTGCTGATTGATACTTACGATACCATTGCTGCTGCCCAGCGCTTGTCTGAAAAAGTAAATTCCGGCGAAATGCAATTAACAGGAGTGCGATTGGACTCAGGAGATTTAGTTACCTTATCAAAACAGGTGCGATCGCTCCTTCCCGGTGTGCCAATTTTTGCTAGTGGCGACTTGGATGAGTGGGAAATTGCCAGATTAAAAGCTGCTGGGGCGCAAATTGATGGTTACGGACTGGGAACACGACTAGTTACAGGTTCGCCTGTAAACGGAGTCTATAAACTTGTAGACATTGATGGTATCCCAGTGATGAAGCAGTCTAGTGGTAAAGTTACTTATCCAGGATGCAAGCAGATTTTTCGCTCGTTTACGGGAGGTAAGGTAAAAGCAGACAGGTTGGGACTTTTAGGTGAAAGTTCTGTGGAAGAAGAACCTTTGTTGCAGCTGGTAGTGCAACAAGGTGAACGGGTGCAGCCGTTGGAATCGTTAGCAACAATTCGTCAGCGTACCGCCGCCTCAGTTGCTAGTTTGCCACAAGAGACACGGCGTTTGAATGATCCTGTCTCGGTGCAAGTGGAGATTTCTGCTGTACTGCAAGAGTTAACGGAGAAGACTAAGAAACGAACCGCAAAGGACGCAAAGTAAGATGATGAAAATTGCTTTGTTTGGTACTAGTGCCGATCCACCAACTGCTGGACATCAAAAAATTCTGAGTTGGTTATCTGAGGGTTATGATTGGGTAGCAGTTTGGGCAGCGGATAATCCATTTAAGTCCCATCAAACACCCTTGGAACATCGGGCGGCAATGTTACGATTGTTGATTGCGGATATAGACGCACCAAGGCACAATATTGCTTTGGAACAAGAATTGAGCAGCTTTAGAACACTGGAAACAGTAGAAAAAGCGAAGCTTATTTGGGGTGAGGATGCTGAATTAACAATGATCATTGGTTCAGATTTACTGAGTCAGCTACCACGTTGGTATCGCATTGAAGATTTGTTACAGGAAGTGCGACTACTGATTGTACCGCGACCCGGATATGCAATAGATGAATCTAGTTCAGAGGTAGTGCAAAAGCTGGGAGGGAAGATTGCGATCGCCAGTCTGATCGGTCTAGATGTTTCCTCAACAGCGTACCGCGAACATGGAGATTCTCAAGCCCTCATAGCCCCTGTAGTTGCCTATATTAATCGAGAGCATTTGTACGAATGCCAGGACGTTCACAAAAAAAGATACCAATTCCGTTAAACCAACAACCTTTGGCCGATTTCAAGGTTGGTGTTGATAATGTAATTTTTTCTGTAGATACTGTACAAAATCGGCTGTTAGTTCTCCTAGTAATGCGACAGCAAGAACCATTTTTAAATCATTGGAGTCTTCCCGGTACTTTGGTACGTCCTGGAGAGTCTTTAGAAGATGCTGCCTATCGCATTATGGCAGAAAAAATTAAGGTCAATAATCTCTACTTAGAACAACTTTATACATTTGGCGGGCCGAATCGCGATCCACGGGAAGCAACTGATAGTTATGGTGTACGTTATCTATCAGTTAGTTACTTTGCCCTAGTGCGATTTGAAGAAGCTGAATTAATTGCCGATCGCATGACTGGTATAGCTTGGTATCCAGTAAAACAAGTGCCGCAACTAGCTTTTGACCATAATGAAATTTTGGCTTATGGACATAGGCGGTTGCGAAATAAATTAGAGTATAGTCCGGTGGCTTTTGAAGTCTTGCCAGAAATGTTCACCTTGAATGATTTATATCAGTTATACGCCACAGTTTTAGGTGACAATTTTTCCGATTATTCCAATTTTCGGGCGCGTCTACTCAAGTTAGGTTTTTTATGCGATACCGGAATTAAGGTATCGCGGGGTGCTGGTCGTCCAGCTAGCTTGTATAAGTTTGACGCGGAAGCATTTGCTCCCTTAAAAGATAAACCTTTGGTGTTTATTTAATCAATTGTTACCCAGAGTTAACTGGTTCCCAGCCCGGAGGCTGGGAACGAGGCAAACTTTCTCAAACTCCTAACTCTTAACTAAAATGAAGATTGCGATCGCTCAAATTAATCCTACTATCGGTGATTTGCTTTTAAATGCCCAAAAAATCCTGGAAGCGGCACAACGAGCAGCATCTAGCGGTGCGCGTTTGTTGTTGACACCGGAACTTTCTTTGTGTGGCTATCCACCAAGGGATTTATTATTAAATCCAAGTTTTGTGGAAGCGATGGGCATTACTTTACAAAACTTGGCTCAGGATTTACCACCAAATTTAGCTGTGTTGGTAGGAACTGTTGAACCGAATCTCAAAGCGCATATTAGTGGCGGTAAAACTTTATTTAACAGCATAGCTTTGTTAGAGAATGGTAAGGTAGAGCAACTTTTTCACAAGCGACTTTTGCCTACTTACGATGTATTTGATGAACGTCGCTATTTTGAAGAAGGCTTACAAGCTAATTATTTCACTCTCGATGATATCCATATTGGCGTAACTATTTGTGAAGATTTATGGAACGATGAGGAATTTTGGGGTAAACGGAGTTATGCCGCAAATCCGATTGCTGACTTAGCAATTTTAGGTGTAGATTTGATTGTAAATTTGTCTGCTTCACCCTACACGGCTGGTAAGCAACAGTTTCGTGAAACAATGCTCAGACATAGTGCAGTACGTTTTCAACAACCATTTATTTATGCTAATCAGGTCGGGGGAAATGACGATCTAATTTTTGATGGGCGTAGTTTTGCCTTAAATCGTCAAGGTGAAATTATGTGTCGCGCCCGTGGTTTTGAAACCGATTTATTAGTAGTGGAATTTGACGAGGCGCAACGTGATTTGCAGTTGGGTTCTGTAGAACCGATATATGAATCGGAAGATGAAGAAATTTGGCAAGCTTTAGTTTTGGGAGTGCGAGATTACGCTCGTAAGTGTCGGTTTTCTAAAGTAGTGTTGGGTTTAAGTGGCGGGATTGACTCTGCAATAGTAGCTGCGATCGCTACGGCTGCACTTGGTAAAGAAAATGTCCTTGGTGTTCTCATGCCTTCTCCTTATAGTTCCGAGCATTCCATTAGTGATGCTGTAGCATTAGCTGAAAATTTGGGGATTAAGACTAATCTTTTACCAATTGGCGAGTTAATGCAAGGCTTCGATCAAACATTAGGTGAATTGTTTGCGGGTACGGAGTTTGGACTGGCTGAAGAGAATATCCAATCGCGGATTCGCGGTAATTTATTAATGGCGATCGCTAATAAATTTGGCTATCTGCTTTTATCTACTGGGAACAAGTCAGAAATGGCTGTGGGTTACTGTACCCTCTACGGCGATATGAATGGCGGGTTAGCGGTGATTGCAGATGTTCCGAAAACCCGTGTGTATTCACTTTGTCAATGGTTAAATCGCAATAATGAAATCATCCCGCAAAACGTCTTAACTAAACCACCCAGCGCCGAACTCAAACCGGGTCAAGTAGATCAAGATTCTCTACCGCCCTACGAAATTTTGGACGACATTTTGCAACGCCTGATTCACAACCATCAATCAGCAGTGCAAATTGTCGCAGCTGGTCACGATGCGGTGATTGTAGATAGAGTAATCCAAATGGTAGCGCGGGCTGAATTTAAACGGCGACAAGCACCCCCCGGCTTAAAAATCACCGATCGCGCCTTTGGAACAGGTTGGCGAATGCCAATTGCTAGTAACTGGGTTGGTATCAAAAACGCTTACCAGGCTAAAACCATAGCTACACCTACCTCAATACTGCTTGGTTAAAGAATTTCTTGGTTGAAAAAGAGGCAAGAGAGCAGGGAGCAGGGAGCAGGGGAGAAAGCTTTTTGCTCCCCTCTCCGACACGGAGAGGGGCTGGGGGAGAGGTCAAATAAGACTTGTCGAACTCACGTTAATTTTTACTTAAATTTTATGAGTTTCTGTAAAAATATTGAAGAAGTTTCAGGAAATTTACATAGTGGCTATGATGTCAATAGAGAAACTACGGAAATCTGTTGACAGTCGACTGCCTAAAAACTGAAAAGGGTATAAAATGAGTTCTGAATCTAACGTCAAACTGACGATCGCACTTTCTAATCCAGACTTAGATGCAGATGAGCAAGAATGGGAAACACGAAATCTGCTGCGAGAAATCAATGAGCTAGATGTCGAAAGTGCTGAACTCGTAGCAGTTACAGAAATCCCTGAAGGAGCTAAGTCTGTTGGCGGTTTTCTGGTGGGGGTGTTGCAGACAGAGGTGAGTATTAATAATTTTAAGAAATTATTGGGATTTTTAGGCGTAGACGCGGAGCGGCTTGTCGCCAGACATCGCTTGCGTAACAAAAGCATTGAATTGGAAGTTGAGGCTAACGGCAAAAAACTTAAGGTGAAAGCTAGCAGTCGGGAAGAATTAACCGCCGCCATTGAACAAGCGCAAAAGTTTGTCGCAGGTAACTAAGAAATTCCAGCAGCAAGGAAGAATAACGAGATGGCGAAAGTAGCACTGCTAATCGGAGTCAGTAAGTATGAGCCTGGTCTTACTCCATTGCCAGCAGCGGCAAAAGATGTCGAGGCGATGCAGCGAGTTTTGCTAAACCCAGAGATTGGCGGTTTTGATGACGTAACACTGCTGATAAATCCTCAACGACAAGTAATGGATGAAGCGATCGAGGCTTTGTTTGCCAATCGTCAAAAAGATGACCTCGTGCTGCTGTTTTTCTCTGGACATGGCATCAAGGATGAGAATGGCAAGCTTTACTTTGCTGCTTGCAACACTAAAAAAACTGACAAAGGAGAACTAGTTAAGGCCACAACAGTACCAGCTAACTCCGTACATTCGGTCATGAGTAATAGCCGTTGCAAACGCGAGGTAGTAATTCTTGATTGTTGCTTTAGTGGTGCATTTGCTGAAGGAATGTCAGCGAAAGATGATGGTTTTGTTGATATCAGAAACCAATTGGGTGGAGAAGGGCGAGCTGTTCTGACATCTAGTACCTCAACCCAATATTCTTTTGAACAGCAAGGAGCAGATACTTCAACTTACACCCGCTACATAGTTGAGGGGCTGAAGACTGGTGCAGCAGATAAGAATGAAGATGGTTGGATTTCCGTTGATGAATTGCATGAATATGCTACTAAGGCAGTACAAGAAGCTACTCCGGCAATGAAACCGGAGATATATGCTATCAAAGAAGGCTATAAAATAAACCTTGCTAAAGCACCTATTGATGATCCCAAGCTCATATATCGTCGAGAAGTTGATTATTGGGTAAGAGACGGTGAGATTATTAATATGGGTCGTATTCCTTTAACTAAGCGACAAAAAGAATTAGGACTTAAACCTGATGAAGCTTCTGCTATCGAGGCTGAGGTTTTAAAACCTTATCAAGACTACAAAGAAAATTTACAGGAATATCAAAAGGCCTTCATCGAAGCAACTAAAGGTAAATTATCTGTTAGTGACAATACTCATGCTGATTTGAAACGTCTTCAGCAAGCGTTAGGACTTAGAGATGAAGATATAGCGCTAATCGAAGCTCCAATAATTGCCGAAAACTCACCTCCCTTACCTCCTCCACCCCCCCCAAATAGCAATTTTCTCCAATATATAGGAGCCTGCATCATCGGCGTCGTTATTGGTGGCACTGTAATATACGCTCTTTTTCACAGAGATGCCTCTAGCTCTTGTGCTATGGAGGATTATATTTCGGGCGACAGAATCAGTTTTGGTGAAAAAATCTTATTGAAGCAGGATACAAACTCAGACAAAGAAGCTGGAGTTAGAGCATTAACTCAAGGTGATTGTCTGACTGCTATTAATAAATTTCAAGCATATCGAAAAACAAATCCTAGCGATCCAGAAGCATTGATTTACTTGAACAATGCTAAAGCTCGTCAACAAGGAAATCGACTCAAAATTGCTGTGAGTGTACCTATTGGCGAAAGTCCAAACATAGCGCAAGAGATGTTACGCGGTGTGGCTCAAGCTCAAAATGAAGTGAATAGCGGTTTTGGTATCAATGGCAAAGCATTGGAAGTAGCGATCGCTAATGATGATAATAGCGAAACTATTACCCCAACTATTGCAAAGAGCTTTGTCGATTATCCCAGTATTTTGGCTGTAGTGGGACATAATTCAAGTAAAGCTTCCAGGGCCGGAGGTCTAGTATATCAAGGTAAGTTGGTGATGATATCTCCTACTAGTTATACCCGAAACATCAGCTTTGATAATCAAAGTCAAGACAACTATATTTTCCGTACTGCTCCTAGTGTTGTTAAGGTAGCAGAAAGGGTTGCTAGTTACGCCATCAATAACAGGGGGAAAACTAACTTTCTGATCTGTTCGGATAAAAATCCAGATAATGAATCGGTTAAGAGTTATTTGGTCACATCGATAACAAACGCTGGCGGCACTATCAACCTCACAAAATGTGATTTTCGGGATTCTCAATTTAACCCACAAGCAGTCCTTTCCCAAGCTATAAATAGAGGTGCTAATGCCTTAATATTAGCTTTCTATATTGACAAATCAAGAGACACAACTGGTCAAGGGTCATGCGTTATTACTAGCTAATAAAGGTCAATTAGCTCTATTTGGTACTCCAGCGGCATTGACTCAAGAAACCTTAGAACAAGGGCAAAATATCAACGATATGACTATCCCTGTACCTTGGCATCCCACAGCATTTACCAGTCATCCATTTGGAAAAAATGCTGAGAATCTTTGGGGTAAAATTGTGAATTGGCGAACAGCGACAAGCTATGATGCAACTCTGGCAATTATTAAAGGTTTGCAGCAAAGCAACACTCGTGACCAACTCCAAAAGACTCTGTATAGTAACAGTTTTTCAGTCGATGGTGCCACAGGAAAGATTCAGTTTTTACAATCAGGCGATCGCAAAGACAATAAAGACAATCCCATCTTCCTAGTTAAAGTTCAACAAATACCTGGCACTGATAAATATAAGTTTGTGCCCATTAATAAGTTTGTGCCCATTAAACCTTAATTTTGCAGCTTTAGTTAATAGCGATCGTACCAGAAATTCGGTCAAATCTCTAGCATTCAACTGGCGGTTCAAGACATTTCTGAGCAATATTCCCTACAGCGCGATCGCAGATGCTCTGCAAAAATTAGTACGGCAATTACTCAGTGCTAACTTTGCTGATTTTAAGGCAGCAATATCTAACTGTATTAACACCGCTAATACTGACAAACAGGAAAAGCTAGATAGCTTGTTGTCTCTGAATTTTCAGACTTTTCAAAAAGTCCAATTTTTAACCGTTTAGAGTATAGGAATAGCTAAATCTTGGTTTTGACTGATGTTCAGGTATTACTGAAGCCGCTCAGAATAAACATCCTCTAAGACTTACTTAAGTTAAGAATTACGTATATTTACGGTTTACAATACCTTCGTAAATTTACGAGGGTGAGCTAATGACGCTTTCAGTATTAACTCGCTGTTCTCTGAGGTTTGACAAAAACAATAAGTTCTTTAAGGTTTCCCATAAGGTTTCCCACAAGGTTTTTTTAACGTATTGACCGCAGTATAAGGGTTTGAGATGACAAACTACCTTTTAAGCGAAACGCTTATTTATGAGTAATTTTGCCAGTTTTACCAAAATTTTTCTAGGCTCTTATTTTGGCAAAGGTATTGACATTACTGAATTGGAGAAATAACTATGACTATTTACACTTTAACCACCAACAACGATACAATTGTTGGCACCACAGACAATGACACACTTAATGGGACTTATGATGGTGCGGGAACGGATACTTTTAGTTCTGGCGATTCCCTCAATGGTGGATCAGGTATTGATACGCTGCGTATTGACCATCTTCTGGCCGGTGCTATCACACCGCCTGATGCTCTCTGGACTAATCTAAGCAATATCGAGAATATTGAAATCAATACGACAGCTAATGGTGCACAAACCATTACTACAGGTATTAATTTTCAAAAGGCATTTGCAGCCTTAGGCGTAAACCTAACAACAAAAACATCTGGGGCCGGTGCGATTGACAT
This sequence comes from Nostoc sp., assembly GCF_036916985.1. Classification (GTDB taxonomy): domain Bacteria; phylum Cyanobacteriota; class Cyanobacteriia; order Cyanobacteriales; family Nostocaceae; genus Nostoc. The sequence continues at coordinate 158,317 of NZ_JBALFD010000025.1, read as the reverse complement.
CGCCATGACCACATTCACGGGTACGGCAACCCTCAAAACAATATCCAAAGCCGGTGCACAGACGATTGTAACGGGTTTAGGTGCTACCACGGTGACAGCAACCTCTAACGCCGGGGCACTGAATATAAAAGGTGTAGGTCTTAACTCAGTTGTTGCAGCTACCATCGGAGCGGGGGAGCAGACGATTGGTGACGATAGTGGTAATGGTGCAAATCTTGTCCAAGTGAATGCCATATCTGCTGGAGGCGCACAAACCATAACCAGTACCAGCACAAGTGCAGTTGAAGTGGAAGCAACCTCTACTGCGGGCAAGCAAATTATTACAACTGGTTCTGGTGCAGATATCGTCACGGCATCTACAAGCAGCGCCATTAACACCATTAATACAGGGGATGGCAACGATAGGGTTACCATTTTAGATACGGCTTCGGGTAACTACACTATCGATGGCGGTGCCGGGGATGACACCCTAACTGGTGGAGCAGGAAATGACTTTCTGATTGGTGGTGCTGGAGCCGATATCCTAGATGGGGTGGCTGGTAACAGTCATTATGGAAAGGGAAAGGGAGAGATCGACACCCTGATGGGAGGTCCCGGCCCAGATATCTACATTCTGGCCAACAATACCAGTATTTACTATGACAATGGCGACCCCACCACTACCGGAAATAACGACTACGCCCGGATTATCGGGTTCAATGCCCAACAAGATAAAGTTCAACTTCTCGGTTCGTTTGATAAGTACCGCTCACAAGAGATCAGTGGCGACACATACCTCAGCATTAAACGCGATGGCGAATTCGATGAACTCATTGCAATCTTTCAAAATACCATTGGGTTAGACCTTAACTCTCCTGCCTTTGACTACCAGAACGTACCGACCGACCTGAGCCTTAGCAACACCACAGTCAACGAAAATGTCCCCGCCAATACTGTCATCGGCACATTCAGCAGCACCGACCCAGATACAGGCAATACTTTCACCTACAGTTTAGTTACTGGCATTGGTGATACTGATAATAGTGCCTTCACCATTAACGGGGATAAACTACAAATCAATACTTCCCCGGACTTTGAAAATAAACCTACTTACAACATCCTGGTTCAGACTAAAGATAATGATGGATTGACTTTTCAGAAGCCATTAACTATCACCATCAAGGATGTCAATGAAGCACCCACAGATTTAGCATTAGATAAAACTGATGTCAACGAAAATGTCCCCGCCAATACTGTCATCGGCACATTCAGCAGCACCGACCCAGATACAGGCAATACTTTCACCTACAGTTTAGTTGCTGGCACTGGTGATACTGATAATAGTGCCTTCACCATTAACGGGAATCAACTACAAATCAATACTTCCCCAGACTTTGAAAACAAATCCAGTTACAACATCCTGGTTCAGACTAAAGATAATGGTGGATTGACTTTTCAGAAGCCATTAACCATCACCATCAACGATCTCAATGAAGCACCCACAGATTTGGAGTTGAGTGCCAACACCGTCAACGACGAAGCACCAGCCAACACCGCCATCGGCACATTCAGCAGCACCGACCCAGATAAAAACAATAATTTCGCATACAGCTTAGTTTCGGGAATTGACGATACTGATAATAATGCCTTCACCATTAATGGCAATACCCTCAAAATCAACAATTCTCCAGACTTTAAAACTAAGGCTACTTACCAAATCCGCGTCCGCACTACTGATAATGGTGATCTCTCCTTTGAGAAGGGGTTGACTATTAATGTTAATGACGAAATACCCAGTCGTCTGACTAACCCCAATGATGATATCTTCAACATCACAGGTCAGGATGTCAAGACAACACTGGAAATCAAACTCACTGGACACAATTCTCCGCTGGTGAATGAACTGGGTTTATTTACTGTTGATGATGTTCAAGGTACGATTAACGGTATTGCCCCTGGTGCTGAAGGTTATGCCCAAGCTGCTTTACAACGCTCAGTAGTAATTTTATCTGCGATCGCTAATAACCCCAATGGCTTTGATACTAATAATCTCAGCAGGCTGCTGCAATTGAATTCTGGTCAGGATTTTAGATTCTTATTAGTCCCAGACGGTACACTTAATGCTGTACGCAATGATCCTAATTCTATCGGAAAATTACTGTTTTCTAGTGTCTCAACCCAAAAAATTACCGACTTGGGTAATAATAGTTTCTCTCTCGGTTGGAAGGATGCTTCTGGTAAGAGTGCCACAGATTTTAATGATTTGGTAGTGAACATTAACCTGACAAATCAAGCTTTACCTTTGGGTACAAATCTCCAAGGTCAATTTCAAGGGGAAATGATTGATTTGCGAGATGTCCAACAATCAGTCAAAGCGGAATTTAATGTTTACAGAGAAGCATCTTACAACGATTACGTCGGCTTTTATCAGGTGACTGATCCAAATGGTGGAATTGATACCAATGGCGACGGCAAGCCTGATATTCTCGCGGGACAGGCTGGTTATATTCAGGCTGCTGTGCGTGGTCGGGTTGCTGGTATTGATTTGAGTGTGAAAAATCAAGGTACTGCTACTGAGACTGGTATTTTCCAATCTGGTGCTATCTTTGCTCCATTCATTATTGTTAATGCTAAACCTGATGCGCTTTTAGATAACAATCCTAATAATGATCCGGCGGTTTATTTCCCATTCTTGGGTGCTAATTCTGATCATACGGATCACATTCGCCTGTTAGCTAGTAATACTTTTGGCTTTGAGGATTTGCCAAATGGTGGCGACAAGGATTTTAATGATCTGATTATCAAAGTTAATTTGGCAACCACAATTTAGTCATCTTATCGAAGAAAGGCTTTTTGCTTAGTGGTGCAGAAAAGTTCTGAAGAGTTGATATATAGGGAATGTCACAGTGAGACAAGAGTGACAGAGTGGGGGACGACATGGGATGCTCAAGTTTCCACAATAGCATTAACAGCCAAAGTTGGAGCCAACCTTCCATTTTGAGATGACAACTAAGCTGTTCCATATTTAAATTGCATAAGCTGGGCGGGCAAGATGTCAACCCCACAAGAGTTATGTTTAATTCGATTATGTAAATTAGATGTTTTTGAGCTTAATAGATTCTCGTTCCCTAAAAGAGGTATTGCAGATTATCCTTCTTTAATAGCTTTTGCGAGAATAAAAATTTATACTTATGCTTTTGCATAAGTTTTTAACTTTGCAGTGAGAAGTACTTTAAGTTACTTAACGCATCAAACGCTACCCGCTTTCACGGTTAGCGCTAGGATAGCTATGTATTTTATTAAAGTATAAATATGGCTCAAACTTTTTACGTAAATCCAGCATCAGGTAGCGATACCAACGCTGGTAGTCAACAAGCCCCCTTCAAAACGATTACGCAAGCCCTCAAGGTCGCTACTGTTGATACCAAGATTCAACTAGCAGATGGTAATTACAATGCTGCTAGCGGTGAAGTGTTTCCGCTAACGGTTGCATCTGGTGTAACAGTGGTGGGGAATGAAACCAACAAAGGTAATGGTATTTTGATTGAGGGAAGTGGTAACTACCTAAGCCGTACTTTTGCTGGTCAGAATGTCACATTTGTGTTGCTGGACAAAGCCGAACTCCGGGGAGTGACTGTAACAAATCTAGCTAGCCGTGGTAGTGGTGTCTGGATTGAATCAACTGCCCCAACTGTTGCTAATAGCACCTTCATCAATAATAAGCGGGAGGGCGTATTTGCTACAGGCGATGCTAATCCAGTTGTTCTAGGTAATGTGTTCAGTGATAATGCAGCTAATGGAATTGCGATCGCTAAAAATTCTAAAGGTCAAATTGAAAATAATACCTACTCCAAAACAGGTTTTGGCATTGCCATTAGTGATACTGCATCACCTATCCTTCGAGATAATAGAATTTATGAAAACCGTTCTGGGATTGTCATCTCTGGTAGCGCTCGTCCCGTATTACGTAATAATGTCAGTGAAAATAACACTGATGATGGTATCACAGTAATTGGAACTGCTCTCCCGGATATCGGCAGTAACAATAATCCAGGGGGTAATACTCTACGCAATAATGGTAAATTTGATTTGCAAAATGCCAGTTCTAACAAGCTGGTTTCTCTAGGAAATAAAATAGATGCGTCTAAAGTCACCGGAAACATAGAGTTTGCAGATAGTCCGGTTCCAACGCCAACACCAACAACTCAAACCCCGACAACTCCAACACCGACAATTCCAACCCCAACAAATTCAACCCCAACAAATTCAACCCCAACAACTCCAACAACTCCAATCCCAACAACCCCAGCAACTCCAACCCCAACAAATTCAACCCCAGCAACTCCAACCCCAGCAACTCCAACTCCAACAAATTCAACCCCAACAACTCCAACTCCAACAACTCCAACTCCAACAACTCCAACCCCAACGCCTACAATCGAATTAACTGATATTGCGAATCATTGGGCAGGTGGATTTATTCGGGAATTAGTCAAATTGGGGATAATTAATGGTTTTCCCGATCGCACATTTAAGCCCGATGCAACGATGACACGCGCACAATACGCGGCATTATTGGTAAAAGCTTTCAACCCATCGCCAAATCGTGCAGCAAGCAAATTCAAAGATGTACCAGCAGACTTTTGGGCATCCAAGGTAATTCAGCAGGCATATCAAGGTTTATTTCTCTCTGGTTTTCCCGATAATACCTTTGGCCCCAACAAAAACATCCAGCGCGTGCAAGTGATTGTCTCCCTAGTGAATGGATTGGGGCTATCTAGCGATGGTACGGCAAGTATCAAAGTTTTCGATGACCAAGCCAAAATTCCTGAATATGCCAAGGATGAGGTAGTAAAAGCTATAGACAAGGAAATTATCGTCAATTACCCAAACCTAAAACAACTTAATCCTACCCGCGATGCTACGCGTGGTGAGGTAGCGGCGATCGTGTATCAAGCTTTGGTGGATGCTGGGCGTGTAGCAGCGATCAACTCGTCTTATATCGTGACTGCTTGAACTCGGTATTGGGGATTAGGAAGGGGACAAGTTTTACCCTTGTCCCCTTCCCAATCCCTTGTTATATAAAGGATAAGGAAGAGGAAAGGACGCGATCGCTACCAATATTTGCTGCTTTTAATGGTGTTTTTACTTGCCCCACTTTCCTGACAATCTAGATTAAAGCAGGTTTTATTAATTTTGAATTTTGAATTTTGAATTTTGAATTAGTATTATTACCGTCTTCCAGTAATAGAATTGATCACGAAGGCTTTGTAAAGTCTATCAAAAGATAGAAGCTCTAGTAGCAGATTTTACCTGTAGAGAAAAAAAATCTGTATTCAAAGTAAGCTTGTAGCATATAAAACGCTAAGATTTTTATGACTTCCCGGATTCGCTTTTTAATGTGCCCTCCTGACCACTACGATGTAGATTATGTGATTAATCCTTGGATGGAAGGGAATATTCACAAATCATCGCGCGATCGCGCCGTGGAACAGTGGCAGGGACTACATCAAATCCTCAAACAACACGCCATTGTAGACTTAGTACCACCAGAAAAAGGCTGGCCTGATTTGGTTTTTACTGCCAACGCTGGCTTAGTTCTAGGTGATAATGTCGTTCTCAGCCGCTTTTTGCACAAAGAACGTCAGGGCGAGGAGCCTTTCTTCAAGCAATGGTTTGAGGCAAATGGTTATACAGTCAATGAACTTCCCAAAGATTTACCCTTTGAGGGAGCAGGAGACGCACTGCTAGATCGGGAAGGACGCTGGTTATGGGCGGGATACGGTTTCCGCTCGGAATTAGATTCTCACCCTTATCTAGCTAAATGGCTGGATATTGAGGTGCTATCCCTACGATTAATAGACGAACGTTTCTATCACCTGGATACCTGCTTTTGTCCCCTAACAAATGGCTATTTGCTGTACTATCCCGGTGCTTTTGATTCTTACTCCAACCGCTTAATTGAAATACGAGTCGCACCAGAAAAGCGAATCGCCATTGCTGAAGCCGATGCAGTCAACTTCGCTTGTAATACAGTGAATGTGGATAACATCGTGATCATGAACAAGGCGAGTGATGCTTTGAAAACCCGCCTTGCAGATGTAGGTTTCCAAGTGTTGGAAACACCGCTGACGGAATTTCTCAAAGCTGGTGGTGCGGCTAAATGCTTAACTCTGCGGGTGACAGAACCAGTTAGAGATGAAATTCATGCCAATGTCTCGGTAGAAAGCCGCGTCATTCGCATGGAAGGACATTTGCTAGATGCTGGCTTAATCAACCGCGCTTTGGATTTGATTATAGATGCCGGGGGAAGCTTCCAAGTTTTAAATTTCAACTTGGGAGAACAACGGCAAAGTACCTCAGCCGCAGAGGTGAAGGTATCAGCACCATCTCATGAGGTGATGGAAGAAATCATCTCAATGTTGATTGATTTGGGTGCTGTAGATTTACCCCATGATGAGCGAGATGCCAAACTGGAGCCGGTAATCCAAGATGGTGTTGCGCCTGATGATTTCTATGTCAGTACCATTTATCCCACGGAAGTGCGAATTAGTGGTCAGTGGGTGAAGGTAGAAAATCAGCGGATGGATGGCGCGATCGCCATTACTCAATCTCCCACTGGTTTAGTTGCTCGGTGTAAAATTCTACGCGATTTAAAAGTTGGCGAACAGGTAATTGTAGACGTTTTAGGTATCCGCACCATCCGCAAAACTGAATCGCGGGAACTCCGCAGTACTCAAGAATTCAGCTTTATGTCGGCGGGAGTTTCCAGCGAACGGCGCGTGGAAATAGTCGTTGAGCAAGTGGCTTGGGAATTGCGTAAAATCCGCGATGCTGGTGGTAAAGTAGTTGTCACGGCTGGCCCGGTGGTAATTCATACTGGTGGCGGCGAACACTTGGCGCAACTAGTTCGGGAAGGATATGTACAGGCGTTGCTGGGTGGGAATGCGATCGCAGTTCACGACATCGAACAAAATATCATGGGCACTTCCTTGGGTGTGGACATGAAGCGGGGTGTCGCCGTCCGTGGTGGACATCGGCATCACCTGAAGGTAATTAATAGTATCCGCCGTTATGGCAGTATTCCGAAAGCTGTGGAGGCGGGAGCAATTAAAAGTGGCGTGATGTATGAATGTGTTCACAATAATGTACCTTTTGTGCTTGCGGGTTCGATTCGGGATGATGGGCCTTTGCCTGACACCCAAATGGATTTGATTCAAGCACAGGAGGAATATGCCAAATATTTAGAAGGTGCGGAGATGATTTTGATGTTGTCATCGATGCTGCACTCCATTGGCGTGGGGAATATGACCCCGGCGGGTGTGAAAATGGTATGTGTGGATATTAATCCAGCTGTGGTGACTAAGTTAAGCGATCGCGGTTCTGTAGAATCGGTGGGTGTGGTGACGGATGTGGGATTATTTCTCAGTCTGCTGATTCAGCAGTTGGATAAGTTGACAAGTCCTTATGTGAATAAGGTAGGTTAAGAAACGAACCGCGAAGACGCAAAGGGCGCGAAGAAAGGAAAATGACAAGAGTAGCTTTCAGTGAAGAGTTGCAGGTTAATTGGGTTAGTTTGATTGCTGATTTCTTGTTGGTAGGGATGGTTTTTGGCCCGCCTATCGCTCCCTTTTTGGCTGCGTCTGGAGTGTCTTTGCTTCCTGGGATTGCGGACATCATTTACTTCATGGGTAATCATGTGTGTCCGCAACCAGATATGGGGTTAGATTTAGCACCACCGTTTATTATGGCTGTGTGTATGCGCTGCTACGGCACTGTCACGGGTTTGCTGATTACTCGTCTGCTGCATGGGATAACTGGTGGTAAGGGATTTTACTGGTTGAGTCAGTATGACTGGAGTGGTGTGGCTTTAGCAAGTGTGCTGATGATGGCTTATCCTTTGGAATTGGCAGCACAAGTTTTTGGTTTGTGGAATTTTAATAATTATCTGGTTACACCTTTTGGGTTAATTACGGGTTTGGCGTGGGGATTGTTTACTATGCCAATCTTGCATGGGTGGCGGGGTGCTAAAACTTAATAGATCCCCATAATTAACAATTAAAAATTAAAAATTAAAGACATTTCAGACGAGGATTTAAACCAATACAGTTCAGTTAAGCTTCTCTTCCTTCTCTTCCTTTGCGTCCTTTGCGTCCTTTGCGGTTCGTTAAAAAAAGAATTTTAGCCTTAACTGAACCGTATTGGGATTTAAACCCCGACTGAAATGGGTGCTAAGTACCTGTGCAAAATTAATTGTATATTGGCATTGTCTTAAATGCTTATCACAAGGTCATTCCAGCTTAAATAAATGTTCAATTAATTTTGCGTTAGTACCTACATATTGATAAGCCTACACTGTACCGGACTGTACAGTGTAGGCAGTTGAAATTATGTCAGGTTAATTAAAACAAGTCCAAATCTGTCACAGCGCCAATACTGCTAGAAGATACTAATTTGGCATATTTCGCCAACACGCCTTTAGTGTAACGTGGAGCGGGAGGTTGCCAATTGGCACGACGACGCGCCAATTCTTCTTCAGATATATTCAACTGCAATAGACGAGCGGGTGCATCAATAGTAATACTATCGCCTTCTTCTACAAGGGCGATCGCACCACCAACTGCTGCTTCTGGTGCAACATGACCAACCACCATGCCGTAAGTACCGCCAGAAAAACGTCCGTCGGTAATTAATGCCACAGCATCACCTAAACCAGCACCGATAATTGCAGAGGTGGGAGCTAACATTTCTCGCATCCCAGGGCCACCCTTAGGCCCTTCGTAGCGGATGACTAGAATATCACCAGGTTGAATTTTACCCGCTAAAATTGCATCTAAAGAAGCTTCTTCTGATTCAAACACTCGTGCAGGCCCGGTAATCACTGGTTTTTTTACCCCGGTAATTTTGGCGACAGCCCCTTCTGTTGCCAAATTACCTCTGAGGACGGCTAAATGTCCTTGGGGATACATTGGGTTATTCCAAGGACGAATCACATCTTGATTGGCGGATGGTTCTTCGGGGATATCTGCTAATATCTCTGCAATTGTTTGACCGCTGATGGTAAGGCAATCACCGTGTAATAAATCATGCACAAGTAGCATCTTCATTACTTGAGGAATGCCACCAGCTTTGTGTAAATCTGTGGCGACATATTTACCACTAGGTTTTAAATCACACAAAACGGGAACACGGCCGCGGATAGTTTCAAAGTCGTCTATGGTTAACTCTACATAAGCGGCACGGGCGATCGCTAATAAATGCAACACTGCATTGGTCGAACCACCCACCGCCATGACTACAGAAATGGCATTCTCTAGAGATTTGCGGGTGATAATTTGGCGAGGCAAGATTTGTTTGCGAATCGCTTCGACTAATACAAAGGCTGATTTTTCGGTGCTATCGGCTTTTTCGGCATCTTCTGCCGCCATTGTTGAAGAATAGGGCAAACTCATCCCCAAGGCTTCAAATGCTGAAGACATGGTGTTAGCTGTGAACATTCCCCCACAGGAACCAGCGCCAGGACAAGCTCGATTTTCAACTTCTAATAATTCTTTTTCGTCAATTTTTCCAGCACTGTATTGACCAACAGCTTCAAAACAACTGACAACAGTTAAATCGCGTCCGTTGTAGTGACCGGGTTTAATCGTGCCTCCATAAACGAATATTGCCGGGATATTGATCCGCGCGATCGCTAGCATTGCCCCTGGCATATTTTTATCACAACCGCCAATCGCTATCACACCATCCATACTTTGTCCAGTACAGACGGTTTCAATGGAATCGGCAATGACTTCCCGCGATACTAGGGAATATTTCATCCCTTCAGTTCCCATCGAAATCCCATCGCTGATGGTAATTGTGCCGAACACTTGCGGCATCGCCCCGGCAGTTTTAATCCCCACCTCTGCTATGAGCGCCAGTTGATTTATCCCCATATTACAGGGAGTAATCGTACTGTAGCCATTGGCAATGCCCACAATGGCTTTATTGAAATCTTCATCTTTAAAACCAACTGCACGCAGCATAGCCCGATTAGGCGATCGCTGCACCCCTTGCGTCACAATTTGGCTTCTCAAATTCTCCGACATTTTTTTTCCTTCCGTGGCATCATCGCTTGTATTGCGATTGTATTATCTGATTTTCTCATGATAAGAACCCCACTTCTAAGAGCGATCGCTTAGGAGTGGGGTTTAGTGACTTTTACAAAAAATCTATTGAAGATGACAGAGATATTTTATCCAGGTAGAATTATCCCAGTCACAGCGATCGCACCGGCGATCGCACTAGCCGCAAGAGAAGTAATCGCTGTCCCAAATATCCACCACGCAGCATTTGCAACGGTTTTTTTAGTTTCTTCCGCTTGCTTTTTAGCTTGCTGTTGAATTGCTTTTAAGCGTTTTTGGGTTTCTTGCTGGATGCGTTCGGCTCGGTGCAATACGCTATCCCGCGCTGATTCTATTTGGCTAATTATGCGGTTAGCATCAGCCTCAGAAATATCTTCACGAGAACTCAATACAGCAACTAAGGTATCACGATCGAATTGACTGAGGCGATCGCGCAATGCTTCAAATCCAGCTTGGGGATCGTCGAAGACTTTCGCAAAGTCTTGTTTAATGCCTTCATAGTTGAGTTCGGAACGATCCAGGGAGTTGAGATAGTTGCGAACTTTGGCAAAAACTCCATCCAGCACTGATTGCACTCTCTGCTGAATCTGTTGGAATTGTTCAACAATAGAACTACGAACAGAATCAATTTGATCCACAATTCGGTTAGCTTCTTCTTCTGAGATATCCTCCCGTTGGGATAATAGCGCCACAATTGTCGAACGGTCAAATTTCGAGGCGCGATCACTTAAATTCCCAAGTCCAGCGCGGGGAGAAGACAGCAGCAATTGTAAATCGCGTTTGATTCCTTCGGGGTTGAGTTCATCTTTGTTGGTATTACGCAGATATTCTTCCAGATTGGCTTCAAAATCTAAAGCTTGTTGAGTGGTACGCTTGGCTAAACGTCGTGGCGCTCTCAGGATATCACCAATGGCATCTTGAGCGCGATCGATAATCTGATTAACTTGCTCTTGACTCAAGTCGCCGCGTTGACTCACAAGTTTAACTAAGGTTTCTCGATCGACATTAGATAAGCGATCGCGCAGTGCTAAGGCTCCAGCTTTGGGATCGTCGAGTAATTTTTCCAAATCGCCTCTGATACCTTCTGGATCGAGTTCCTCCAAGTTGGTATTGCGGAGATATTCAGCGATCGCTTTTGTGGTTTTTTCGTACTGTTCTTTCGCTTGCTGCGGTACTTGCAAAATACTATCTCGGACTGCTTCAAGTTGATCGAGAGTTTGATTTACCTGTTCTTCGCTCAAATCTTGACGCTGACTGAGCAATTGTACCAATGTATCCCGGTCAAATTGTGATAGGCGCGATCGCAACAGGCTAATTCCGGCTTGCGGATCGTCTAGCAAAATTTTAAACTCACGTTTGATAGCTTCGGGATTGAGTTCGTCTTTGTTAGTATTCCGCAGATATTCTTCAACCCTTTGGCGCAGTTCATCAGCTTTCGCTTTTGCTTGTTCTTGCAATTCTCTAGCACGATTCAACAGATTATCGCGGTTGCTTTCGAGTTGACTAACTATATTATTAGCTTCCTCTTCGCTGATATCTTGACGCTGTTGGAGCAATTGTACAAAAGTATCTCGATCGAATTGCCCAAAGCGATCGCTTAAATCTTCAAAACCAGCTTGTGGATCGTCCAGCAACTTAGCAAAATCCCGCTCAATAGCTTCAGGATTGAGTTCTTCTTTCCCCGTCGAACGCAGATAATCTTCGATGCGGCTGCGGAAATCTTGCCCTTTTTCGCGCGCTCCGGCCTGTTTGACAGTTTCTAAAACTTCCAGGCGATCGCTTTCCATTTGTTCAGAAATTTCTTTCACCCTGGCTTCGCTGATATCACCCCGCTGCTTTAGTAAGTTGGTGAAATATTCTTGATTGATTTCTTCCAACTCTCGTCTCACAGTTGTCGGATCTGCATTTACGTCATAGATGACTTCTTTAAATTCATCTACTAGAGTAATTCGATTGAAGTGCCAAGGGAACGAATGCAATATGTAGTCTTCGACATCTGCCTTAATTGCATTTTCTAGTGATATTGGTAATTTTGCAGATACTTGCTCAGTTGCTTGCTCTCTAAACTTTTTGAATTGTTCTGTGATTTCATCGACATCGACATCTTGAACTTTTTCTTTCAGCTTTTGCAACTGAGTTGTAATTTTGTTCACATCGATATTAGAAAGATTGACTCGCTCCATAACTGCTGGTGCAGCAGCACTCAAACCATATCGAATTGCTTGCTTAATTACACCATTGCCATTACCGCCTCCCAATGTAACCAGTTGTTGAAGCCGTTCACCCAATTGCTCAGAATTCAGTTCTTCAGGAGTAGCAGACTTAAGTAAATTGATTACTTGTTCTGTAGGATTTTTACGATTCAAAGCTTGTTGCCAAGCATCTTGAAATTGGTCAGCAATGCCATTGATATCTTCTTTAGATAAATCTGTACGACTGCTGATTAAATCAACAAATGTTTGGCGATTAATATTTTGCAGTAAATCACTATTGGCAACAGATTGTAAATCTGTATCTTTAAGAAGCTGGTCAAATTGAGTGCGTATTTCTTTAATATCCAGCTTTGGTAATTGCAGAGAGCTTAAGGAACTTTGGAGCGTATTTTTAATACCTTCAGAATCAAAACCTGAAGTTAATTCCCGTCGGACTGCGGCTGTAATCTCTTCAGCAGTAGAAACTAACTGTTTTTTTGCCGCATTAGCACCAATGCCAGCATTTGCTGTACCCATCAGAGCTTGAAAACCTGAAGTGACAGTATTAGATATAGAACCAATTAAAGAACCTACCGCCGATGAACCCAACCAAATTACTAGTGAGAAATAGATAGACCAGATGACTACACCAATAATTGCTCCTAAAAATGCACTTTCGATTAAGCTAAGTTTTACGGCTAAAAAACAAGCAATAGATAATGCAATGCTCGCGGTTATTAATGCCCAAGCACCAGCTTTAGCTTGAACTTTACGAATAGTCTTACCCAAACCTTCTGACTCATCGTCAGAATCAGAGTCAATTTCCCAAGATGAAATTCCGACTGCGACTGAAAAGTTTGTGAGTAACAATTGAAAGGCAAATGCCATTGAAACTCCAGCGAGCATTGCCACTAAGAATTTAGATCCAGAAAAAAGAACTGATGCTTTTTCTGGAGTTAGTATTTCCTGAGCTAAATTTACAGGCTCTAATCCAAAAGGCAACCAGTTCCATCCCAAAATGGTTAAAACACCTTGAAACATAAGATTTTCTCACTTGCGCTCAATTACATACCCATTTAGAAAATGGCTTATTTATCAGCTTAATTATCAGTTATCTACGCTGGTACTTTCTTAGGTAGTAGGTTTGTTTGCCAAAAGTTGTATCTCAAAAGAATATTTTTCTTTTACTAAGTAATGCAATTTTAGGAATTCATGGAAATACAAAATATCAAAAAAGCAATATTTTGTAACATATTTTTAAAGCAGTCATTGATAACTAGTAGTAATCAATATTTAACTTTTTATACTTAAAAATCATTTAGCCATTTAGATAAAGTCACCTATGCCTAATGATAGAGATAAAAATTCTTCCAAGCGATTGATGTAAACGGGAACTAAAAATGTATTAATAGGTGGTATTACAAGCTATACATTTGTGAATAATTAATTGTTGCTGAGGAGAGAAAATAATGGTTGTAGGTGTTGTACATAAACGCGGTGTAGGCGTATTTTCTAATCGCCGAGATGTTGAGAATGCACTACATGAATTGAAAAAAGTCGGCTTTGACATGAATAGAGTTTCTGTCATTACCCAAGATGGGGACAGAGATGATATTGCTGGGGCTGAAGTGCGCGATCGCGTCGGCGATAAATCTGACGAAGGTGCTAAAGTCGGAGCAGCCACAGGCGGTGCTTTGGGCGGATTAACTGGCTTATTAGTCGGTCTTGGTACTCTGGCAATTCCTGGCATTGGGCCAATTATGTTAGCTGGAGCCGCAGCAACTACTCTAGCTACAACTCTTGCTGGTGCTGGTATTGGTGCAGTAGCAGGTAGTTTGCTTGGTGCATTAATTGGTTTAGGAATTCCCGAAGAACGAGCCAGAGTTTACGACGAACGCGTGAGACGAGGACACTATTTAGTGATTCTTGATGGCACAGATGCAGAAATTCTCAGAGCCGAAGCAATTCTACATCAGCGGGGTGTGGAAGAGTTTGGCATTTTCGATAATCCAGATGTGGCAAATGTAGGCACTGATTATGTTACTCCTACACCAGCTTATAGTGGTGTCGCTAAACGTGCCATCGGGATATTTTCACATCGCCGAGATGCAGAAGTAGCAATTACAGAATTACGAGATGCGGGTTTTTCTTTAGATAGAGTTTCCATCATTGCCAAAGATACAAACGGTCATGGGATCGCTGGCGTAGATGTAGACAGAAATGTTGGTATAGGTAATAAAGCAGACGATGGTGCAAAAGCTGGAGCAGCAACAGGTGGAGTCGTCGGCGGTTTGACTGGCTTATTAGTTGGTTTAGGAACTTTAGCAATTCCTGGAATCGGGCCCGTGCTTGCAGGTGGCGCAGTAGCAACGGCTTTGGCAACAACATTGGCTGGTGGTGCCATCGGTGCGGCGGCTGGGAGTATTGTTGGTGCGCTCGTTGGCTTGGGAATTCCTGAAGATAGAGCTAGAGTATATAGCGATCGCTTCCAAAGAGGCGACTACTTAGTAATTATCGATGGTACGGAAGCTGAAATCCACCAAGCTGAAGCAATTCTCAAACATCGAGGTATTGAAGAATTTGCTATCTATGATGCCACAGAGATTAGTGAACCTCGCCCAGGTTTTGAACAAGTCACGCATAATAGCGATCGCACCAATTACTCAGCAGAGCCTCATAGAAACGATCCTGCCGTAGTTATTGTTGATCGTCGTGATGAAGCACTTTAACCCAAAGTAGTTGTCACTCAAACTCATTGCCCAAAATTGCAGGATAAAGAAATTGAAAACTTTGCTCCTGACTAAAAAAACTTGCTCCTCTTTTCTGCCGTAAATATCAACAAATTTCACCTTCCGATTGCGAATTAAACCTATGCAAAAGCTAACCCCCTTCTTAATTAGCACCCTTTTAATGTTTGGTGTTGCTGCTTGTGATAACGCTTCTAAAACAAGTGAATCTGCACCCAATAATCCTAATGAAGCCCCCCAAACACCGACTGCAAAGACCACAGAAGCTTCTCAAAAAGATGCACAAAGTGAAGTTCGCAGAAGACAGCTAAATGAGGATATTCGCGCCCGCGAACAGCGCAACAATACCACTGGTGGCGATACAACAAGAGCTAAAGGTGACTTAGCAAGTGAAGTTCGCTCCAAGTTGGAGGCTAACATCCCCAAAGGTCAACTAACAGTTAATGCCGCAGATGGTGGTGTTGTGACTGTCGCCGGAACTGTCAACAATCAACAGGAATTAGCTAAAATTGAAACTTTAGCGAAGCAAATTAAAGGTGTCAAAAGTGTAGTTGTTAAAGCAACTGTTGCCCCACCAAAAAGCTAAGAAAGCTAACAAAAAATCCAACTGAGTAGGTAGGCATAAATAAAATTAAATACTCTTACTCAGTATTAGTGGTCAGTTATACTTATAACTGACCATTAAGAATTGACAACTGACGACTCGAATAATTATTATTTATTTACGATTAGTCAGTTATACAAACTATTGTAATTGCCCCAAACAAAAACTATGGGAACTGAACAACAGCAACGAGAATTGATCAATGCTTCATTCTCACCAGGTACGCTAGCACTTGAAGGTAGTAATACTGCAAACTTGCCAAAGTTACCACCAGCCCGTGAACCTGAATCTCAATGGCAACAAATTAGCAGACCAATTACTCAATTTTTGGAGCAACTGCCCCAATACTTAAGTAGCTTTTTTCAAGACTACAAGCAGCCTCTAATAACTGTTACTTTAATTTTGGCGGCGATTGTTACAGCCAAGGTAGTGCTAGCAGTTTTGGATGCAATCAACGACATTCCACT
Source organism: Nostoc sp. (assembly GCF_036916985.1). GTDB lineage: Bacteria > Cyanobacteriota > Cyanobacteriia > Cyanobacteriales > Nostocaceae > Nostoc. The sequence goes on along the minus strand of NZ_JBALFD010000025.1, from coordinate 142,204 downwards.
ACTATCACCCCTCTTTGAATTAGTTGGAATTGGTTACGCCACTTGGTTTATTTCCCGCTATCTACTGAAGGCTTCAACTCGGCAAGAATTGTCCGCTGAAATTCAATTCCTGAAAAACCAGTTTGTGGGTGAATAAATTTCCTGAACACTAAACTAGCAGTCTGTCCCAAAAGTTTTGAGAGGTTAGTGGTGTTCAGATCCCCGACTTCGCAGAAGTTGTCGGGGATCTAGCAGCCCAACAAGATTAATAGGACAGACCACTAGTACAACACGGTGTAAATAAACCACCCATTTAAAATAGCCAGAAAGCTTACAAAATAAGCATTCTTTCTTTTATACTTTTGCCTTCTTGTACTAGTAGTCTGTCAGGTAGGGAAGCATCTCAACGAAAGCAAATATACCAGGCGATTAGAAATCGCGGCTACACAAACGTACTCCTTTGGAGAACCCTTTCGCGTAGCGTCTCCGAAGGAGAAGGGTAGGCCGCCTACGCGGACTCAAAGAATTTGAAACCCACGGAGGTGGGTTTTGTTTGTATAGCCGCGAATGGAATGAGACTGTTGGCGAATTAATAGGACGTGAGTTCGATGAACCTCTCCCTCCCAACCTCCCTCTCCGAAACGGAAGGAGCAACGAAAAATTAAGCTTTTTGCTCCCCTCTCCGACACGGAGAGGGGCTGGGGGAGAGGTCAAATAAGACTTGTCGAACTCACGTTAATAGGGGATCTAACCCATCATTCCTGATTACTCTGATTTCAGTCCGTTTCAACGGACTTAAGCTATTAGCCCGAAATTTATTTCAGGGCGGGAAAGCAGGGCATGGTGGTTTTTGCTTAAATATGATTTTTTTGATACCTCAAAAGATAGAGAATATAACATTATATTTAATTTTAAATCACTTCTAAAGATAGTAGTTCGGAGATAAAAAACAGCCTAATCTAGTTCTTGAAGTTATTTAATAGATTCTTTAACGAGGACATAAATTATGGCTAATGAAGCAGTTAATAAAGGTATAGATTCATCTGATCGTGCTGAAGTAGATACTTACGATCGCGGTATTATCCCAGCAGAAACAGCCGCCCGCATTGAAAGAGAAGGAAATAAGTATAAAACACTCCCTACAGAAGAAGGGAAGGCAGATGCCTCCACCGATGACCAAACCGATCCAGAAAGTATACGCACCACTGATGGCTATACTGTGGATAAAGAAGGTTTGTTGAACAACTATGCAGTTGAACCAGAAATTTACTACGAACAACCAGGCGATGCACGCCAACAAGCAGCAGAAGATAGAGCAGAACGTATTGAAGAACTCAGTGAAATTAATCAGGACGAAGAAGGCAAGTTAACAGAAAATAGTGACAATCGGGGTAGAGGGCCAGGAGTAATTTAATTAGGGAACTCCAAGAGATAAATTCTCCAATATTGTGGGGTGGGCATTTTGCCCGCCATATTGACTGGGCTTTCGTGTCGCCCACCCCACAAGAATTACAGCTATTGACCTGAAAACTACTGTAATTGAATATTTTTTTATTTGTCAGTCCCTTATGTATTAGCTCAACTTACTACTTTATCGGCAATTACAAACAAATAATCTCCGTGATTGTTCTCATATTTATTGACAATATCAGCGATGCGTCCTGTATTAATATCTGCTGCCAGCCTTTGACACCCGGCGGTGATTTCATCCGCAGAAGCTAGCAAAGAAAACGTCGAAATTCCAGAGCGGACATTTTCATCTAAATATATTTCAGGACGATATTTACCACTATATAAAAATAGGTCTTGTAAGTTTTCTGAAATAGAATAAGGTTTGATATCTACTGAATTAAAACCTGCCTCATTGAGAGCAAATCTGACATTTTCTAAACTTGGCATCTGTTCAGCAGATTTATATATAGCCTCTGGAAAATATTCGACTAACCAATATTGGCTCATTTGCTCTGGTGTAGCAGTAAATAATACCAAATGACCACCCATCAACACACGATAAATCTCCTGAAAAACAGGGGTTAATGCAGCAAAATGATGTATTGCTAGAGTGCATAGCACACCTGAGAAAATCTCATCAGCATAAGGTAAAGCTTCAGCTTCGGCAACTTGCCAAGCTACAAAATTACTCTTATTCTTCGCAGCATCAATCATCTGCTTTGACTGGTCTATTCCATGCCAAATACCACCATGTTTTGCTAAAGCTAGAGTGTAATTTCCTGTGCCGCATCCCACATCGAGATATGAGGAATTTGATTTGATTTGGAGGTGAACAGCTAATCGGGCAGCAATGTCAGGATCAGCCCGACGAGTCAAATCATAGCCTTTGCCAATTTGCTCATAAACAGCCATTTGTTTAAGTTTTTCACTAATTCTTCAAACAGTGAATATATTATATAGAAATCGTATTTGATTTTTGAAAAAACTCAGTAGATATCTATTTGCTTCTGTTTCCTGTTCCTTTACACAGTAAACTTCAATCATGAACTGTACCATCGGGCATAATCGCTCCCTGGAAATCAACATCAGTGAGAATTGCTCCAGTTAAGTCTGCTCCTTGCAGATTAGCCTTTCGCAAAATAACGCTATTTAGATTTGCATAGCTCAAATCTGCTCCTTGCAAGCTAGCTCCACTTAAATCTGTTGCTAAATCTCCCCATTGTATTGTCAGACTCAGATTTGCCCGACATAGCTTTGCTCCATCTAAATTTGCATGATGCAATGAAGCAGCTCTGAGATCGGCGTAGCTTAAATCTGCTCCAGTTAAAGCTGCATATCCTAAATCTGTGCGTTGATTGGAACTGGGACGTAAATCTGCTTCAAATAGTAGGGAACCAGAGAGGTTTGCACTATTTAAATTAGCACCACATAAACTAGCTTTGATTAAGTTGGCTTTTTCTAGGCGTGTCTGAACTAGCTTTGCACCGGTCAAATCAGCCTCACGAAGAATAGCACCATACAAGTCTGCTTCACTTAAGTCTATTCCCCACAGGATCGCTTCACTCAGGTTTGCTTCCCGCAGACATGCTTGGTTAAAGTTGGTTTTACCCAGCCGTGTCTGACGTAAATCGGCATTGCTAAAATCCGCACCTCTGAGGTTTGCATTGGTTAGCTCTGCTTCTTGCAGATTTACTCCCTGAAAGTTTCTTTCTCCGGTATCATAGCGTTTGAGAATTTCATCTACATCCATAATAATTACAACCTTTAATTTATAACTGAAGCGCATTCTTCCTGTGGACAACTGTTGGAGAATATTGGTTTTTGAGGCTGGGTTAATTCTGCCATCAGTTCTGTGACGGACGTAATTCGCTCAGTGTACCTAACATTGGCTCCAGAGAAAATTAGACCATGTTCTATGTCTCCACATGCAGCCTTAGCCAGTGCTTGGAGAAGACAATAAGTTTTTCCAGCGTCTCGACACAGACAGTCCTCTAAACAATTGGCAATACATCTCTGTTCTAGCCTTGTTGATGAGTCAGTTATTGCCTGCTCTGCAAAGGAATTATGTAAAGCGCGGCTGAATTTTCCTACAGGACTGGGTACAGTCACAATATCTTCTGGACAGGCTTTGAGATGGTAGTCTTTATAGCGTTGATCGGCATCACATTCTTCTGTGGTAATGAAGCGAGTACCGATTTGTACGCCATCTGCCCCAATTGCCAACATCCAATCGATGTCGGTGCGATCGCAAATCCCTCCCGTTACAATTAACGGAATCATCACACCCACTTGTTTTTCTAAATAGTCTCGCACCTGAGAAATCACACTCTCAATTGAGAATCCTGGAGAGTTCATGTCTTCGCACTGCGTAAAATGCCCTCCAACTAGCTGACAATTTTCGATAATCAAGGCATCGGGTAGTCTATTGTATTCACGTTCCCAAGTTTGGCAGATTAACTGGCCCCCAAGCAAGTTGGATATAGTCGGCACCAATGCCACATCGGGATATTCTGCGGTGTATTTGGGTAAATTCAAAGGCAATCCTGCTCCAGTAATAATCAGATTTGCACCTTGGGCAGCAGATGTCTGAGCCAACACTGGATAATTTTTGGTGGCAACAAGAATATTAACCCCGATTACTCCATCTTGGCTAATAGCGCGGGCTTTGGTAAGTTCATCTATCAAAGCAAGTCGATTAACTTCAAAAAAGCTCCTGACTTTGCGTTGCTGAAAGTCAGGAGAATGCAGCCCCAATCCCAGTGAGGCAATTACACCTACTCCACCTGAATTGGCAACCGCTCCAGCAAGCTTTGCACCAGATACCCCTACTGCCATTGCACCTTGAATAATGGGATAGCGGGCAATGTGTCTGCCAATCCGCAGGGGATGGAGGATGGAGGTCATTACAATATATTTCCTTAATTGACTAAATAACAGTGGAGTAATTTTAGCACTTGATAATCAAAGATAAATAAATTGCTTTCCTCACAAGTTCCTCAAATTCTTTTGTTATAAAGATAAATATGAAGCGAAAACATTTAATAAAACAGGAGTCAGAATTCAGAATACTCTACCCATAAAGTGATAGATAGAGTTTTAAGGCGAGAATATTTTAATTTTTTTCGCCCACTAGGGGCGTTAGCATAACGGGAGGCTCGCAGTAGCGTCTCGTAGAGAAAGAAGTACGGTTTTAACCAATATTCAGACGCGACTCGAAAATACTCGCTACCGCGAACTCGTTAACGCTGCGCTATCACCCACTCATACAGAATTCATACTGTTAGCGGTAGCAGGGCACATTTAGCCCATTCTGACTGGAGGCGGAGCGTCTCCGGCTCCGCTCCTGAGTTCTAAATTCTTCTTATAAATTTGAAATTCAAAAGTCGCTAAAGATAGTTGAGGGATTGATCGTTATTGACAATCCAATATCTGGAAAACCGAAACCGTAAAGACCAATTACCAATAAAATCGGAGGTCTATTATGATGTTTAAAAAGATTCTAGTTGCATTAGATCGCTCAGAAGTAGGGCAACAGGTTTTTGATGAAGCGTTGGGTTTAGCAAAGTTAACACAAGCTAGTTTAATGCTACTGCATGTCCTATCTCCAGAAGAAGAGGGTAGTCCTTACGTACCGATGTTATCTAATATGGACTACTATCCAGGATTGAGTAGTCAAAGCTTTGAGTTATACCAAAAGCAGTGGGATACCTTCAAAAATCTAGGAATCCAGATGTTGCAATCTTTCTCTGCTCAAGCTAACACAGCAGGTATCACTACAGAATTTACGCAAAATGTTGGTAATCCTGGCCGGGTTGTTTGTGATTTAGCCCATAGTTATGGTGCTGATCTAATTGTTATGGGGCGTCGGGGTCGTTCTGGGTTGATGGAACTATTTCTCGGTAGTGTGAGTAATTACGTTCTTCACCATGCTCCTTGTTCAGTGCATATTGTACATCTTTCAGTTACTCCTAAAATAGATGAGGTTGTCAAAGAAACTACAAGTGCTTTCAGCGTTAACTAAATACTACTTTGTCAGCCTAATAGTCTGTCTCAAAAGTTTTGAGAGGTTAGTGGTGTTCAGATCCCCGACTTCGCAGAAGTTGTCGGGGATCTAGCAGCCCAACAAAATTAATGGGACAGACCACTAATTACTTCAATCGATAACTTCTGTGAGTCAAATTTCCACAATCTATCTTTAACTGCACGGTATTGGGATATAATTGATTGATCGCTTTTTCAGTAAGAAAGAAAAAGTCCACTACCCAAAATTTAGAGTTGAGAGCGAAAAGTGGATCTATGAAAGAAGATACTATAGAGATCGCTGGTTTTCACGCTCATGTTTACTTCGATACTGCGAGTCAGGATGTAGCTGCGCGTGTACGTGAAGGATTGGGCGCTAGGTTTGATGTGCAACTCGGACGCTGGTTTGACCACCCCATCGGTCCCCACCCACAAGGGATGTATCAAGTTGCTTTCTTACCTAATCAATTTGCTCAAGTCGTTCCTTGGTTAATGCTCAATCGTGAGGGATTGGATATTCTTGTCCACCCAAATACAGGCGATGCTGTCTCAGATCATACGGAGCATTCTTTATGGTTAGGAAAAAAGCTAGATTTGAATACCGAGTTTCTTCGACAGGTTAGTTCAACTTCATCTAATTAAGGGAAGTAACCTACTTTATTGAGTAAAAGTTCTGGACTGGGGCGTGAAACTTTTTCTATTGTGATTAATCAAGTCCAATTTCCTGATAAATATAAGTTTCAGCCTATACTTAGGAATAAGAATTAAATAACAAACAATTTATGTCCCTGGTTTACCTCACCCTCAACGAAGAGGCAGGGGGCAGGGGGCGGAGAGGGAAGCTAGAGACAGAATGAAGTTTTCTATCTTATTTAATTCACGCTCCTTAAGTTAAGTCTAGCGGAAAATGACTCCTCTTGTGATCTCTACAAGAGGAGTCATTTTCTAAGGGATATGTAATATTGTAGCGTTCTGCATCGGCAAGAATAAATAGTTATTCTTGCCTATTTACTTGCTTGAGTAAAGCTATCCACATATCAGATGGATCGGAATAGTAATCAATTTCTTCAACTTGATATTGATAAGATTCACAACCTTCTCGTAAAATAATGCGATCACAGGGTTTGATGCCTGTCCCTATTCCAGTCATGTAGCCGATCAATCCTTCGTTGAGGCGCTCAAATACGTAGTCGCTCCCCCAAGTTTGTTGACTGTAATCGTGTATTTTATTCTTCTGTTTTAATTTTGCTGCTGAAGAGATAACCAAAGATAATTTATTTAAAAAACTAAAACTTAAGTTCATACCTATCCTAATTGAAGAGAAGGCACTTAATAAAAATTAAAAAGTAGAACTGATAATTTATTAAAGCTAACTTACTTAAAGTTACGGTAATTTTAACCGTAAATTCAACTGTAAAACCACCTAATTATTAGATAAAGTTTTGTGAGATATGAGTGTTTATTCCTTAACAATATTATAAAATTTTTGTATCTTGAAAATGTTGTTTATGTATATTTTTTAATATAAATAATATTTAGTATCTAGTTGTAGGTTTTTAGGGCTACATCTACCTGGTTCAGTAATTCTTCTAGGGTGGAGTAGTTATCTAAAACGACATCTGCATGAGCCACTTTTTCTTCGATAGATAATTGGCTGTTAATTCTAGCTTGTGCCTGTTCTCGATTTAAATGGTTTCGTTGTATCAATCTTTGTAGTTGTTGCTCTTGAGAACAACGCACTACCCAGATTTCTGTAACTAAATCAGTCATCCCAGCTTCAAATAATAGAGGCACTACTAACACCAATATTTGTGAGGAAGACTGGGCAATTGCTTTGAGGAAGCGATCGCGCACGTCAGGGTGAATCAAATTGTCTATCCAGTTGCGTTCATCTTGACGATTAAAGATAATTTCGCCTAGCTTTTGGCGGTTGAGGCTGCCATCGGGTAGTAAAATTTTTTCGCCGTAACGTTGAGCGATCGCACCCAGAATCGGCGAACCTAAAGATACTGCTTCTCTAGCATAAATATCTGCATCCAAAATCGGCAGATTATAAACGCTAGCTAAATAATTGGTGACAGTGGTTTTGCCTGTGGCAATACCTCCAGTTAAGCCGATTATACGTTTAGGCATTGGGGATTGGGGATTAGGGATTGGGGATTGGGGATTAGGGATTAGGATTGGGGATTAGGGATTGGCAAGAGACTTCTTCAATAATTCTCCCTTGTCCTTGATTCCCAGTCCCCAGTACCCAGTCCCCAGTCCTCAGTCCCCAGTCCCTCATCTAAGAATTTGTCGCCCATAGGATTAGTGCTTGGGTTAAACCATCTAAAGTATATTCTTCAGCTTCTACATCCACACGTCCGAATAAAGTATGGCAAGTTTTGGAGGTTTGGGGGCCGATAGAGGCAATACAAACGCCTTCTAAGAATTGGCTAGCATCAGAGTTGTGGGAAAATATATTGTTAGTAAGCTCACAGAAAAATTGCACAGTTTTAGAACTGGCAAAGGTAATCACGTCTACCTTGCGGTTTTGCAGAGCTAACTCTGCGGCACGTGGAATACTACTAGGACAACAAGATTGATATGCAGCAACTTCTATTACCTTTGCTCCCTTGATGGTTAATTCTTTAACTAAAACTTCCCTTCCACCGCTTTCAACTCTGGGAAATAAAACCGTTTTACCATCCAGTTGCTCTGGGAAATTTTCTACTAAAGAATCGGCAACAAAATTGGGGGGAATAAAATCTGCTTGCAGAGAGCGTTGTTTGAGACTTTGGGCTGTTTTCTCACCAACAACGGCAATTTTGACACCTGCTAAGGCACGGGTATCTTTACCTTGGGCATTTAGCCTTTCAAAAAAGTAGTCTATGCCATTGGTAGAAGTGAGAATTAACCAGTCGAAGTCAGATAAATGAGCGATCGCACGATCCAAAGCTTCCCAACTGGAAGGCGGGCCGATTTCTAAAGTAGGCATTTCGATGACTGTTGCACCTAATGCGATCAGGCGATCACTAAATTGACTCGACTGGCTAACTGAACGTGTCACCAAAATTATTTTACCAGTAAGGGGAGATCGGGAGAAGTTGCTTGACATAGCAGGGAGGCTAAAAGTTTTGGCTGTAGTCGAATCCTGATAATCTATTTTCTCAGGTTGTAAGTACTTGCGTAGCCCAACAACTTCGCCAATCACAATTACCGCCGGAGAAAGGGATAATCCGGTAGTTTGTTCCAAAATATTGCCTAGTTGCGCTGTCCAAATTTGTTGATTAGGAGTTCCTGCCCAACGGATGATGGCAATGGGTGTTAAGTGCGATCGCCCGTGCCGCATCAGTTGATCTACAATCTCTGCTAGATGCTGCCCTCCCATCAAAATTACCAGTGTCTCTAACCGTGAGAGTGCTTCCCAGTCTAAAACCTCTGGTTCGTGCGCTGTCAATACTGCAAAAGCGCGGCTTAAAACCGGATCTGTCAGGGGAATTCCTGCTAACAAAGGTGCTGCAAGGGCTGAGGAAATTCCTGGTATCAGTTCAAAATCACAATCGGATGCTTTCAACGCTTCAATTTCAGAAGTACAACGCCCAAAAATCAACGGATCGCCTGATTTCAGCCGTACAACTTGTTTACCTTGCTGACAGTGCGTTATAAGTAACTTGTTAATCTCTGCCTGGCTTGTACTGGGTTTACCACCGCGTTTGCCAACATCCAACTTGAGGCAATTATCTGGTACGCACTGCAATAATTGAGCATCTACTAAAGCATCGTAGACTAACACCTGAGCAGCAGCTAAAAGATTGTAAGCCTTTACTGTCAGGTATGCCACATCTCCAGGCCCAGCACCTACAAGATAGACTTTCCCCCTTTCTTGATTCACGATCATTTGTCATTTGTCAATAGTTCTTCTTCCCCAATCCCCAATCCCCAATCCCCTTTATTCAATTCGTTCGCGTATTAATTTTTTGGATTAGCTGATCAACTTGCTCAACCATCTCCTTATTTTCTTCTGCTTGGAATAACTCTCTGGCTTTTTTGAAATTTAAAATCGCTTCTTCTAGCTGTTTTTGCCTGCCCAAAGTGATGGCTAAATTATAGTAAGCATAAGCATAATTGGGTACGAGGCTAATGGCTTTTTTGTAATGTGCGATCGCTTCTTGTGGCTTACCTTGATCGTCCATCGCATTTCCCAAACCCGTGTAAGCTTGTGCATGTTTCGGATCGAGGCGAATCGCTTGAGTATATTCGGCGATGGCTTCGGGTAACTGTTCTTGAGCGTATAAAGCACTTGCTAAATTATAGTGAGCGTCTGCATACTTGGGATTGAAACTTATAGCTTTTTTGTATTGTGCGATCGCATCTTCTAGCTTGCCTTGATCGTATAGAGCATTTCCCAAGGCGTTATAACCTGCTGGGTTTTTCGGATCGAAGCTAATGGCTGCTGTATATTCTGCAACTGCTTCCGTTGGTTTCCCTTGAGCGTACAAAGCGTTTCCTAAGTAATAATGAGCGTCTGCATACTTGGGATCAAAGCTTATAGCTTTTTTGTATTGTGCGATCGCTTCTTCTCGCTTGCCTTGATCGTATAGAGCATTTCCCAAACGTGCGTAAGTTGGGGCATAATCTGGTTTAAGGCTAATCGCTTGGGTATATTCGGTAATTGCATCTGTGAGCTTACCTTGAGCGTAGAGAGCATTTCCTAAGTTATAGTGAGCTTCAGCATACTTGGGATCAAAGCTTATAGCTTTTTTGTATTGTGCGATCGCTGCTTCTAATTGATCCACTCTCGCTAAAGTCAAACCCAAATTAAAGTATGCTCCAGAATCTTGAGGATCGAGGCTAATGGCTTTTTTGTATTGTGCGATCGCTTCTTGTGGTTTACCTTGATCGTCGAGAGTATTTCCTAAACCAATATAAGCTTGTGCAAAGTTTGGTTGCAGTTCAATCGCCTTCCGAAAAGCTGCCTCTGCTCCTTTTAAATCTCCTTGTTTATAGAGATTATTTCCTTCCTCTAATTTAGCCACTGCGTTTTTGTTCTGAGGAAGTGCTGCTTGATCTGAGTCGGGAATTTTTGCTAAAACAACGCCAACATCTTTACCAAAGGAAGTATTTCCATTACTCAAACACAAGCAGATAATAGCTGCTACCAGTAGATTCTTGTTTCTCAGCATTTTTCTTACCTTACCTGCTTGGTTGACATTTAATATCAAGTTCGGCTAATTGCCATCACAAAATACCTTAGCTCCTCTGTGCTTGCTCCGAAAGGAGTAAAAGGGTAGCTTTGGCTGGGTTATAGGACGAATTATAAGTGATTAGGCTAACTTGATACAAGTGTACTCTCATATAATTGTTTGTTTGTACACAATATATAGGACTCCTATCAATACTGCTCGGTTAAGCATTTTTAACTCGGAATTGGGTTTGGGGAAAAGGTTAAAGGGTAAAGGTTAAAGGTTTTTTCTTTTCCCTTTCCCCCGCCCCTTATCCCCAGAGGGGGCCCCACCTTCCCCTTTTCCCCAAAACCCGACAAGTATTGGGACTCCTATTTGATTTTTGAAATACACGTAGTAGCGTGGCAAGGCTAAAATGTTGCAAAACAATTGTAGGTTGGGAAGCCACTGCGTTGCGCTCCGCTCCACCCAACCTATGTCTGATGCACTATTTTAAGCTTGCCAATTTCATTTGTGAAAAAACAAAGTACATTTTTAATCCTTCTTCCCTAGCTCAACAAGTAATTTCATAACTGATTTAGGATTGCTATAGATGAAGCTTGATTAAAAGTAAAAAGTCGTTTTTTTAGATAATTACTGATACTTTTGTTCCCATAAGTTTAATAATGGCTGCAATTAAATCTTCTGGATTAAGAGGCTTAGGTAAATGCATCTGAAACCCAGCGTTTAGCGCTTCCTGCTGGTCATCATTTCTTGCAAAGGCAGTCAAGGCAATTGCTGGAATTTGCCCACCTTGTTCTGGACTCAAAGTTCTCACTTGATTTATTAACATATAGCCATCCATATATGGCATACTAATATCGCTAACTAACACATCTGGCTTGATTTCTACTAAGGTTTGTAATGCTTCATCAGCCGAAGATACTGCAATGACAAAAGCCCCATCTTGCTCTAATACAAAAGCAACAAAATCTCGCGAATCAGTTTCATCATCGACAACTAAAACCCGGATACCACTGAGGGGTAAAGAGTTGGGAGTTAATAATGCCAGGTCATTTTGTTCATCAGTTAGCTTTGGGCTTGCATCTGGCAAAAGCGGTAAGCTAACAGTAAATATTGCCCCTTTACCCTCACCTTGACTATCTGCTTGGACGATGCCGCCATGCATTTCGCTAATATTACGCACAATTGCCAATCCTAATCCCAATCCCCCAAAATTTCTTGTAGAGGTGCTATCTGCTTGGCGAAAGTAATCAAACACGAATGGCAAAAAGTCAGCGCTAATTCCTTTACCTGTATCGCTAACAATTATTTGAGCATAGCCATCAGCTTCCTCTAATCGCACTTCTACTTTTCCTCCCCTGGGTGTAAATTTGATCGCGTTAGAAAGGAGATTCCAGACGACTTGTTGCAAACGAGTTGAGTCGCCCATAATTTGTCTCACATCTGGTTCAAATGCTGTATTCACCTTAATCAACTTTGTTTCAGCCGCTAACTGCATTGTCTGTAGTGCCGACAATATTGTAGATTCTAGATTAATCTTTGTAATATTCAGTGTCAGTTTGCCCTGTAAAATTCTGGAGATATCCAGCAAGTCTTCAATGAGTTGCACCTGTAAGTTGGCATTTCGCTCAATTGTGGCTAGTGCTTCCAATGTCTTTGTTTGGTCTAACCTGCGGGTTTGCAATAACTTTGACCAGCCGAGAATTGCGTTTAGTGGAGTGCGTAATTCATGAGAAAGGACGGCTAAAAATTCATCTTTAATTCGATTGGCTGTTTCTGCTTTCGCTCGTGCTATTTGTTCTAATTCTAGCAGGTGTGCCCGTTCTTCAAGTATTTGTTTTTGTTCGTGGATATCTGTACATGTTCCAAACCACTTGACTACAAAACCTTGCTCATCTTTGAGCGGTAAACCTCGCGCTAGTTGCCAACGATAGGAACCATCCAAAGCCCGTTTAAAGCGATATTCATTGTTATATATAGTCCTACTTTTGACAGCATCAGACCACACCTTATCAGCCCTTTGGACATCATCTGGATGCAGTGCCGCTAACCAACCAGAACCTAAGGACTGCTCTAATGTTAGTCCTGTGTAATCGCACCAATTTTGATTAAAAAAATCACATTCACCGTTAGGTTTAGTTGTCCATACAAGTTGAGGAATTGCCTCAGCTAAGTAACGGTAGCGTTCTTCGCTTTGTCGGAGAATTTCTAAGATGCGTTGGCGTTCAAGGATTTCTTGTTGTAATTGCTCGTTAGTTTTAGTAATTTCATTGGTGCGAAGAGCAACCATTTCTTCTAGATGATTCTGGTATTTTCGCAGTTCCTTTTCTACCCGTAAGCGTTCGGCTATTTGGATTTGAAGTTCTTGATTTGCTTGTTCTAGTTGAGCAGGGCTAGGAAATGCCAATGCTTGGGGAACTAGATACACAAGATTTATTGCTGTAATAAAAGATATTATGGCTGTTACTGCTTTGACAAACCCCGATACCCAATAGATGGGATGCCAAAGTGTCCAAATCTCTATTAAATGAGTAGTGCCACAAGCTACAATAAATGCACTAAATAGCAGAAAAATCCAATCAAAGGGCAGATCCTCTCGCTTACGGACAAAGTAAAATAGTGTCGCTGGAATTGAGTAATAAGCTAGTGCAATGAGAGAGTCAGATAATATGTGCAACCAAACTAAATTTGTTTGCCATAGATAGCAGTGTCCATGTGGAATAAATGATTCTGATGTAAAAAAATTAGTCCACAATTCTGATATTATGTCTGGCATAAATGCTTGATTTTTGGGAATCTATAAAATTTAATAATATCCTGTCTGAAGATAGGAATGAGAGAATAGGTAGACGTTAATGTAAATGCGGTTCGTTAAAAAAATGACTTTAAATCAAGAGTTAAACTTTAACTTACTTATATTGCAATAGGCTTGGGTTTTTGAGCCGCGATAAATCGCCGTCTCCACAAGTGTTTTGTTGCTCATTCTGAATTGTATTGATCTATATTGGAACATAATTACGGTAGACACTAGGAAATTCCCAAATAAAAACCATTCTCACCATAATGATGAGAATGGCAAAAAAATTAGGAGACAGAATAGGAAAATTTAATCTTCGCAATTCTCATTCAACTTAAGATTCACTTGACTTAACACTCATTTTATCTAACAGTTTAGTGATTTTTTGAGCTTTTTCAGGTTGCCTCTGTTTTTGTAATAAATCTTTAGCTTGTATCAGGTTAGTTTTCGCTTCTTCTTCTCGCTCTTGCTGCATGAGAATGTTTGCCAGACGCAAGTAAGCATCAGGATTTTTCGGGCTGCGGTGAATTACTTCTTGGAATAATTTTGTTGCTTCTTGTATTTGTCCTTGCTGGTTTAAAACATCTCCCAAAAACAACCGCACCACATCATTTGTAGAGTTGATGGAAATCACTTTACGAAAGGCTGCTTCTGCACCTTGGTAATCTTTTGCTTGAGCAAGATTGATGCCTTTTTGAAACAAGTCTGAGGTTATCAAAGTTTTCCAAGCGAAATAACCAAGGATTGACAGACTAATCGCAACTACAACAGCAGCGATAATCGAACTAGTGGGAAAGGTTTCTAGCATTGTCTAAGCCAAAAGACAGGCGATAGGAAAAATCAGATATTCCATAAAAAAGAGTTTCCAGATAAATTGGTAGAATTGAGCGATCGCACTTTTATCTTCTAAGTCTACCGTCAAACTCCGCAACCACAGCCAACCCAACAGCCCCAAATGAGTAACTATCAAGAATATGGGGTTAACTGAGGCGAGGCGTAGCACCCCAACCAGAATAATTCCCAAATAGCAGGCAGTTATTACCCAAAGAGACAGATTAAACACAGCTTGTGAGCCGAGTTTGATGGTGAAAGTAGTAATATTGTAGAGGCGATCGCCTTCCATATCGGGGATATCTTTAAAAATAGCGATCGCAAAGGTAAACACCAAAATAAATAACGTCAGCACCCATACCACAGGCGGAATCGTTTGGCTTTGGTGCAACGCCCAACTGTAATGCAGATATAACCCTAAGTTCACAATCGTACCGCGCACCGAAAAAATACACAGCGCCGCCCAAACGGGAAACTGTTTCAAGCGAATTGGCGGTAAAGAATAAGCAGTACCAATGGCCAAACTAATCGCCACCATCCCCAATAAGAACGGGCCAGTTAGCCACGCCACAACTAGTGCCAAAATCCCAGTAGAAGCAACAATCAATTGCCCTGTTTGCTGAGAAAACTCACCAGATGCTAGGGGTAAATGAGGCTTATTAATCTTGTCAATTTCCACATCTTCTAATTGATTCAGCCCCACAATATAGACATTGCCACACAGACAAGCAATCCATGCACCCAACAAAGGTAGTAGGGAATACGTTGTTGTAGAGACGCGATGAATCGCATCTGTATTTATCGCGCCTGTATTTATCGTGCCTGTACTAATGGCAACGGCAATTAAATATAAACCCAAAACACTTAGGCTTGTACCAATAATTGTGTGCGGGCGAGAGAATTTCCAGAAAGCGTATAACCACTGGAAATATGATTGAACGGGTTTGCCTGATAAAGGGCTGTTTTGAGAACTCTGGCTCATGAGTAGCTTAAATACTGTATTCTGGCTAGTTGTTAATCATTGTTACAGAATTTGGTCATTAACAAGAGCCAAAGACCTACATAAACCTCGTCTAACTTGAGAACTGTAGTTTTTTACCAAAATTTTGCGATTGCTTCCTACCCTGCGGGAACGCTAAGAGCGAACGAGCGTCGTGGCGCAGCACTTGCACTAGTTAAAACTTAAAAGAAACAAATAAGTTTATCTTTCTTTTTACTTTTTACTTGGTTCTTTTTACTTTTTGATACGTCCGTGATTATTTCCCCTAAATTTATCGTAAATTAAAGTGTTTAAGACCCCTACATCTACATGTAGTAACCATTTCAGTCGGGGTTTGTCTTGAGAAATCGCTCCACTTGGGCAAAGCCCAAGACCGCGTTTATCGCTAAATCCCCGTCTGAAATTTCTTTAATTTTGAATTTTGAAT
This sequence comes from Nostoc sp., assembly GCF_036916985.1. Lineage (GTDB taxonomy): Bacteria > Cyanobacteriota > Cyanobacteriia > Cyanobacteriales > Nostocaceae > Nostoc. Next base: position 126,530 of record NZ_JBALFD010000025.1, on the reverse strand, counting down.
TTTGAATTTTGAATTGTTAATTATGGGGATTATCTTTTTACTTTTTACTTTTTTGTCACCATCTCTAGTTTTGCCTAAATACTATCTTATTATCAATAAGACCCACTTTTTAAGTGAGTTAGAGGATCTCTTCTGCGTAAGTTATAAAAAAGGGAGAAGCAGGGAGAAGAGTTTCCCCTCTGCCTCTTTCCCCTCATCTACTTTTAATACGGCCACTTCCAGTCACGAATTTCTGGCACATCATCGCCGTACTTCTCAATATAGTGCTTGTGTTCGATCAGCTTATCCTGCATCTGCTGTTTGACATAAGCTGCCTTAGATCCTAGTTTGGGGACGCGATCGATTACATCAATTACTAAATGGAAGCGATCTAGATCGTTGAGAACAACCATATCAAAGGGAGTTGTGGTAGTTCCCTCTTCCTTGTAGCCACGCACATGGATGTTTTTATGATTAGTGTGGCGGTAGGTTAAGCGATGAATCAGCCAGGGATAGCCATGAAAGGCAAAGAGAACGGGTTTGTCGGTGGTGAAAAGTGTGTCAAAATCTTTTTCACTCAAACCGTGGGGATGTTCGGTTTTTGGCTGGAGTGTCATCAAATCGACTACGTTCACTACCCGCACTTTCAAATCTGCGAAATGCTGACGCAGGATGTCTACAGCCGCTAAGGTTTCTAAAGTGGGAACATCCCCAGCACAAGCCAGCACTACATCTGGATCGCCGCCTTCGTCGTTGCTTGCCCATTCCCAAATGCCAATGCCTTTGGTGCAGTGCTTAATGGCTGCATCTATGTTGAGATATTGCAATGCTGGCTGTTTTCCAGCAATGATGACGTTAACATAGTTGCGGCTTTTTAGACAATGGTCAGTTACCGACAGCAGAGTGTTGGCATCGGGGGGCAAATACACGCGAACAATCTCGGCTTTTTTGTTAAGTACATGGTCGATAAAACCAGGGTCTTGGTGAGAGAAGCCGTTATGGTCTTGTCGCCAAACGTGAGAAGTGAGTAGGTAATTAAGAGAAGCAATCGGTCTACGCCAGGGAATATGTCTGGTGGTTTTCAACCATTTGGCGTGTTGGTTGAACATCGAATCAATGATGTGGATGAATGCCTCATAGCAAGTGAAGAATCCGTGACGACCTGTGAGGAGGTAGCCTTCTAACCATCCTTGGCAAGAAGTTTCGCTGAGAATTTCCATCACCCGACCGTCGGGGGAAAGGTGGTCATCTTCGGGGTAAATCTCGGCTTCCCAAACCCGGTTTGTAACTTCTAACACAGGGTCTAGACGATTCGATGCTAATTCGTCGGGGGCGAAGATGCGGAAATTGCTACTTTCTTGGTTAAGTCGCATGATATCCCGCAGGAATTTGCCGGTCACTTTGGTAGCTTCGGCGATCGCCTTCCCTGGTTCAGCAACATCTACAGCATAGTCTTGAAAGTCCGGGATATTCAGGTCATGCAGCAAAATACCGCCGTTGGCGTGGGGATTATCACCCATACGTCGATGCTTTTTGGGGGCTAGTTCTGCTAGTTCGGGAATCAGTGTGCCGTTAGCGTCGAAGAGTTCTTCTGGTTTGTAACTCTTCATCCAATCTTCTAGGAGTCTCAGGTGTTCTGGCTGTTTCGCTATGTTGCTCAAGGGGACTTGGTGCGATCGCCAAGAACCTTCAGTTTTTTTGCCATCCACCTCTTTGGGCCCTGTCCAACCTTTAGGGGTTCTCAAGACAATCATCGGCCACTGGGGACGTTCCGTGAAACCATGTACGCGGGCTTCCCTTTGGATACTTTGAATTTCGGCGATCGCTGTTTCTAGAGTTGCTGCCATCTGCTGGTGGACATCTGCGGGATCGTCACCTTCTACAAAGTATGGTTTGTAGCCGTAACCCACAAATAAACTCTCCAACTCCTCACGGCTAATTCGTGCTAATGTCGTTGGGTTAGCAATTTTATACCCATTCAGGTGCAGAATCGGCAATACAGCACCATCACGTACAGGGTTAAGAAACTTGTTGGAATGCCAGCTAGTTGCTAAAGCACCTGTTTCGGCTTCACCGTCACCAACAACAGCAGCAACAATTAAGTCAGGGTTATCAAAGGCAGCACCGAAAGCGTGGACAAGGGCATAACCTAATTCCCCACCTTCGTGGATCGAACCAGGAGTTTCTGGTGCAACGTGACTGGGAATACCACCGGGGAAAGAGAACTGTTTAAAAAGTTTCTTCATTCCCTCAGCATCCTGGGAGATGTTGTGGTAATACTCGGTATAAGTGCCTTCTAAGTAAGTATTGGCTACCAGTCCAGGGCCTCCATGACCGGGGCCAGCAATGTAGATTGTGTTTAGGTCATATTTCTTAATCAGCCGATTCAGGTGAACATAGATAAAGTTCAGCCCTGGCGTTGTTCCCCAGTGCCCTAAAAGTCTGGGTTTGACGTGTTCCAGCTTTAGGGGTTCTCTTAGTAGCGGATTGTCCAGTAGATATATCTGCCCAACGGAAAGATAGTTAGCTGCACGCCAATAGGCGTTGATCTTCTGTAATTCTTCATCTGTTAAAGGCTTTGTTTGTGGAGTCGTTGCTAATGTCATTATCGACACTCCATTCCAAAAGGTTTTTGATGGATTCATCCGTAAGCAATTTTACTTGTTTTCTAGATTATGTCCATCTACCCATGATGAATTTTTTCAGCCTTCTTGACTAAATTCCTTATAAACGTTTCCTCGCATCAAACTGCGTCCTCTTGTTGAAGTCGAGAGATATAATCAGTTAAAACGGATTCTGCAAAAGCTAAATCTTCATTAGCAAACTCAGTTTTCAGTGCAGCAGCCTCGACATCAGAAATAGCATCCTAATGCTGAGTTAGTTTTTTTTCTGGAGAGAGATAGCAAAATCTAATACTTCTTCTTGACTAGACTTGGGCAATTGGGACAATATTTCCAGTAGTTGCCTGTGAATAGTTGCTGTTGGTTTGTCTGGCATTGCCACACTTCCTAGATTCATAGATAGAGTATGTAATCTAATTTTCTCATGCTTCAAGCTTTGCTTTTCCTTGAACTATCCAGTACAGCAAAACTAGCTAGAGGCAGATTAAGGAATAACCTAATTATTAATTTCCAATAACCCAGGCGGTGGTGTGATTTCAATGCGATTAGATTTCAAGTCTACTACTGGTGCGATCGCTTCCACAAATGGAATCAAAACAGTCTTTTGCTTTTTGTCATTTGTCACTTGTTCTTTGTCAGTGCTAAAAGATGGGTGTAACTTGACTTCTAACAAATCATTGCCAGCAGGGATGATATCTACCACTGTACCAACGAGTTCACCAGATACCTGCATGAAGACTTCCAAGCCAATCAAATCGAGGACATGATATTCATCTTCGCCTAATTGGGGGCGATCGCTAGCTGGCACCATTAACGTACAACCACGCAACGCCTCCGCCTGATCGCAATTTTCTACACCAGCTAATTTGATCACATACAAGTTTTTGTTACTGATATAACGTCCTGTCAATAATTCGATTGGTTGCGGTTCTGTGTCACCTGAACGCAACAACCAACGTTTTCCCGGTACCTCAAATCTTTCGGGAAAGTCTGATACAGGATAAACCCGCAATTCTCCAGACAATCCTTGAGGGGAAACAATCTTACCAATTTCTAGCCAATTATCTGATTTGTCATTAGTCATTAGTCATTAGTCATTTGTTATTGCTTATTTTTCCCTTGTCTCCCTTGTCTCACTCAGCACTCAACACTCAACACTCAACACTCAGCACTCAACACTCAACACTCAACACTCAACACTCAGCACTCAGCACTCAACACTAGGCAGTCACAGCAGCGCGCTTATAAGCTTCTTCAGCTACTTTTGCTAAACGTTGCATACCAGTGGCAATTTCCTCATCGCTGCCGGTGAGGCTGATGCGGAAGCATTGGTGTTTATGTGCCCACTCTTCCTCTAAACCGGGGAAGAAGGTACTTCCAGGGACAATAATTACACCTACTTGCTTTAATTGTTGGTAAAATTCCCAATCAGTGATGGGTAAATCCTCTAACCATAACCAAGCAAAAATTGCTCCTTCACCGCGATGGAGGAACCAAGGTAAATCCTTGGACATCGCTTCTTCTAAGCTGGTTTCTAAAACAGTAAATTTATTTTGGTAAAAGGGACGAATGACAGTGTGGGAAATTTCCACTAAAGCACCAGAATTGATTGCATAAGCTGCGATCGCTTGGCCGTAACGTGAAGAATGGAGACTCATATTTGCCTGAAAACACTCCAGCACCTCAATCCACTTTTCATCTCCAATAGCTATACCAATTCTTTCCCCTGGTAATCCCGCTTTCGATAAACTCATGCAGTGGAGGATATTCTCACCAAACACTGGAGTCATTTCAGTAAAGTTTAATGCGGGGAAAGGAGGCGCATAAGCGGAGTCAATTAACACAGGTAAATTGTAAGGTGCAGCTAGGGCGGCAATTTTTTTCACCTCATCATCGGTGAGGACGTTACCTGTAGGATTACAGGGGCGAGAGAAAAGTACACAACCAGTATTTTCTGTAATCGTAAGTTTGCTGAAGTCGGGGCGATATTTAAATCGGTGGGCAGCTGCATCAATATCGAGAGTTGGTTTGTAGGCAGTTAAGGCTTTTGGAACTAAGCAGATACCGCCGTAACCTGTGTAATCAGGGCTGAGGGGCAAAACGATTTGTTTTAACTCGCCACTGGGGGTGTAGCCACCAAAGGTATTGGCAGCGTAGAAGTAGAGGGTTTGACTGCCGGGGGTGATGAGGATATTGCGATCGCTTAAGTTTAACCCGTAGCGTTTGTTAAAATCATTAGCGATCGCTTCAATGAATGGTGCATAACCCTGACTTGAGCCGTAGCGGCAAACTACCTCACCATATTCTGGACTAGCAAGAAGTTGTGCAGTACAATCCCGCCATAATTGCTCTACTTCTGGCAAAATCAACGGATTACCAGCACTCAAATTAATAAACTGCTGCCCTGCACCCGCTCGTAATGTTTCGATAATATCCTTCATGATTGCTCTGACGCCAGTCAGGTTGGACATTTGAGCGCCGATTTGAGTTAGGGCAGGGTTCATAAGCTGTAATAAAATATATTAATTGAGGGGTGGACAAATTATTTGGGGTTTGCTGCTGACATCCAGTTTACATCGTTGTCAAAACAGCTGTTGCCGCCTTTAACCAATCTAGCTAGAGAATGATATTTTAACAAAGGTAATAATATTTATCGTTATAGCGGCAATCTTGCTGAGTAAATCCAATGAAGTAATACAAAAGTTTATCATGTGTTTAATATTTTATGAGAGGACTGGGGATTAGGGACTGAGGATGAGGGGGAGCAGGGAGAAGAATTTTCCCCTCCGCCCCCCGCCCCCTGCCCCTCTGCCTCTTTTCAATGCCCAATGCCCAATGAAAAAACTATACAGGAGCGCTGAAATTGCAAGTTAAAGCAGCAGTAGCTTACAGCGCAGGTAAGCCATTGACGATTGAAACAGTTCAACTATCGGGGCCACAAGCCGGCGAAGTGTTAGTTGAAGTGAAAGCAAGCGGGGTTTGTCATACCGACGCTTTTACCTTATCTGGTGACGATCCCGAAGGTTTGTTTCCGGCTATTTTGGGACATGAAGGTGCTGGCGTGGTAGTGGAAGTAGGCGCTGGTGTCACTAGTCTCAAACCAGGGGATCATGTGATTCCCCTCTATACTCCCGAATGTCGTCAGTGCGAATATTGTCTGAGTTTCAAAACTAATCTCTGTCAAGCCATTCGCCTAACTCAAGGACGCGGTGTGATGCCCGATGGCACTAGTCGCTTTAGTATCGACGGGCAAATGATTCATCATTACATGGGTACATCCACTTTTGCTAACTATACGGTGCTGCCGGAAATCGCCTTAGCAAAAATTCGGGAAGATGCCCCGTTTGATAAGGTTTGTTACATTGGCTGCGGTGTAACTACTGGTATTGGTGCAGTCATCAATACTGCCAAGGTGGAACCTGGGGCAAATGTCGTGGTTTTTGGTTTGGGTGGTATAGGCTTAAATGTCATCCAAGGGGCGCGGATGGTAGGGGCAAATATGATTGTCGGGGTAGATATTAATCCCAACAAACGTGCCTTGGCAGAAAAGTTTGGGATGACGCACTTTGTTAATCCTCAAGAAGTAGAAGGTGATTTAGTTCCCTATCTGGTTGATTTAACAAAAGGCGGTGCTGATTACAGCTTTGAATGTATTGGTAATGTCAAATTGATGCGTCAAGCATTAGAATGCTGCCATAAAGGTTGGGGTGTCAGTGTGATTATTGGTGTTGCTGGTGCTGGACAGGAAATCAGTACTCGTCCTTTTCAACTAGTAACTGGGCGCGTTTGGAAAGGTTCAGCATTCGGTGGCGCTAGAGGGCGTACAGATGTGCCAAAAATTGTTGATTGGTATATGGAAGGTAAGATCAATATTGATGATTTGATTACCCATATAATGCCCATTGAGCAAATTAATGATGCGTTTGAATTGATGCACAAGGGTGAATCAATTCGCAGTGTAGTGACTTTTTAATTCGTAATACTCGCCTCCGGCGAGAAGCAAGCTACGTAATTCGTAATTTTTGACTGATGCTTACGCAGATAGTCCTGTTTCAAATAAGTTTAAATCTCTATTTGATATCTCCGGGTAATCGCTTACGATATGTCATTGCGAGCGCAACGAAGTGGAGTGAAGCAATCACAAGGCCTCTGCAATTGCTTCACTTCGTTCTCAATGAAATAAAAAGTAGCAAAATTTGTCAACTTGATAAGACTCCATCAAAGTATCGATCAATTTCTGCTACCAGAATTTCAAAGTCTACAGGCTTTGTTAAGTGGCATTTGAAACCAGCTTTCAGCGCAAGCTGCCGATCCTCCTGACTACCGTAGCCGGTGAGTGCAATCAGAATTGAGCGATTAAATTTGGAGTCTTTACTCAGTTCTTGTGCAACGGCAAATCCATTCATCTCAGGAAGTCCGATGTCACAAATAATCACATGAGGCTCAAGCTTCTTTGCAGTTTCTACCCCTAAAATTCCATTCTTGGCAATGGAAACTTCATGCCCAAAATACTCAAGTACTGCTTGTAATGATACGGCTGAATCCTCGTTATCTTCGATGACTAAAATCTTTAACGATTTTTTAGCCGCCTCTGTAATCTCCAGGTTATTGTCCAAGGCTGTAATCTCTTCACATACAGGGAGAGTAACTTTGAATTCTGCTCCCAGATTAATCCCTCTGCTTGAGGCTTCAACATGACCACCATGAAGTTCTACAAGACTTTTTACTACCGAAAGTCCCAAGCCTAGTCCGCCTCTTGAACGGTCTAAGCTGCGATCGCTTTGGGTGAATGGCTCGAAAAGTTCTGGTAATATTGTCGGGTCTATTCCTATGCCTGTATCTCTTACGGATAAGGCTGCCTCACTACCTAAGCCATTTTCACCTGGAATAACTGAGAAATCCACCCAGATCGTCCCATCTGGCTTTGAGAATTTTAAGGCGTTATCAAGAAGGTTCCCAAAGATTTGGAAGAAGCGAGTGGAGTCAACATAAGCCCACACGGGTGTGTTTGGCAGGTCTTGTACTACGTTAAGATTCCATCTGTTGATTGCTTGTGCATGGTCATTGAGACTTTGGCGAACCAATTCCACCAGATTAACTTTCTCAAGGTTTAATGAAATCTTCCCATAAGTGATAGACGATACGTCAAGTAACTCATCGATCAATTTCGAGAGGTGCTTAATCTGGTGCTGCATCATTACAACTGTTTCCCCGACTGCACCAGTCTCACCCAGCTTTAACTTGAGTAGCTGAACGCCGTTGGAAATAGGGGCAACAGGATTCCTCAACTCGTGAGCCAGCATCGCAATAAATTTGTCTTTCAGGGCGTTTTGGTTCGTAAGTTTCTGAAAAAGTTGCACATTAGCGATCGCAACTGCTGTAGTATCTGTCAAAATCTCAAGCAGTCCGATTTCTTCGGGTGTAGCTAGGTGTCGTGTACTCCAGTAGGCTCCAATCGCACCCAATGGTTCAGAAACCCTGATCGGAAGCATCACTAAACTCTTGACAAAAGTTACTTTGTACGCGTCAATAGGAATTCGTGCATCTTGGTAAATGTCCTCAATTACGGCTGCTTTTTTATTGAGCATTGCCCAACCGGAAATGCAAGACTTGAGCGGAAAACGCATACCTTTCCAAAGCGGCCCAATGGCGTTTTCATCGACATAGTGGCAACATTCACCATCCCGCAGTACAAAAGTGACTCCATCCGCATTTGTCAGATCGCGAGCTGCTAAACGCACAATCTCAATAATTTCCTCAATAGTCCGCACACAAGCCAAATCCTTCACGACCGAAAGCAGCCTGTTGTAAGACGAAATGTTATAGCTTTGATGTGAATTCTGTTCTTGAGAGATGGAGGTTTGTAATATATTTTTCATAAAAGACTCCAAACAAAAGGGATGTCTGTATAAAAACTCAGGTAAAGCGGGTAGGTTTCAGCAGATACTTACTCTTAATCGTAATCTTAACTTTAGATATTGAGAGTACAATCTTTTAACGCATTTTTTATCCTATTGTAGTATAAATATTTTTAAGTAAATCAGTGAATGTTCGTAAAAAATTTGTGTGTTCTAATGCAACCTCTGATGTTTGATGTACTGCGGTTACGTAGTTAGGAATAAGAATTAAATAAAATACAATTTATGTCTCTGGTTTACCTCACCCTCAACGAAGAGGCAGGGGGCAGTCCTGATCAAACAAGTTTCACAGCCTTGAATGAAAGAATGACTGGGGACTGGGGACTGGGGACTGGGAACTAGTATTTTTACTCAGCACTCAGCACGGGCTAAACGCCCCGCTACCGCTAACAGCACTCAGCACTTTCAAGTCAGGGAGCGGAGAGGGAAGCTAGAGACAGGATGAAATTCAATTAACTCTTGTGGGGTGGGCGCTTATGTTGCCCACCCCACAATATTGGATAATTTATTTCTTGGAGTTTCCTTATTTAGCGATCGCCAAATAATACTCAAATCGCTCTCGGAGTTGTTCAATTGTTAGATTTTGAGTCCAGTACTCTACTAGGGCGTGACCAAATGCCCAGGCGTTGCGATCGGGTGCAGCGGAGTTTTCCAGCAGTAGCGGCCAAAGGGATAGCAATTCAAAGTTGAGCGAGTTGGAGTTGCCTGTATTCAAGAGCGAGAAAAGGTCGTATCCCATTTGAAGTTTGCCAATCACAATCGGCAACTGTTCCACGGGAATTTGCTCTGCCAACATATATGCTAAAGCTGGAGATCCGGTTGAGAGCGTAGAAACAAACTGGAGGACGGGACTTTTGAGCAAAGCCGTTAATCCCTGTGTTGTCGTCATTTGGAAGGTGTAGTGGTCAATGATTTTGGCAGCAGCGACAATACGGGCTTCTAAGTTACGCAAAAAGCGGGCGAGACGGAGTTGCTTGGTCGGCGCGATCGCATCGACTAATCCCAACGATAGCGCCTCCACTCCCCAAGGAACTCGATTTGTTTTGCTGTCACCTGTAACCACGGGTAAAACTAGATTACAGAAGTTTCCTAGCAGTTTGGCACGATACTCAGTGGCTTCGCGAATGGCAATTTCTTTGGCGCGATCGCCCCATTCCCAATCATAAGGTGGTTGCCATTCGCGGATGGGACGCAGCCGATCTACCTGAGTGACGATCGCGATCGCAGGTAAATCTGCAACTTCTGCTTTGATATCTTGCAAAAAGTCCACATCCATTTGCAGGGCAGGATCGAGGGCAGGAGTAGCTAACAGCAGTAAATCTGCGTTGATGGCATAATCAAGCACCAAATTTCGGAGATCGCCACGGTTGACTTGTTCATAACCAGGTGTATCCCAAAGCGTTAGAATTTCCCCACCTTGAGCCTGCCATTGATAATTTTGAATGCGATCGGTACTCGGTAAAACATCAACGGCTGCGAGATCCGCCTGAAATAGCGTGTTAATCAGGCTGCTTTTTCCCGATCCTGTGCGCCCTACCAGCAGAATATTAACGGGCTTTTGCCCAACCGCCTCGGCTGGTTCAGCTTGAGTTAAGATTTCTCGGAGTGTTTGGGTTTTTGCCTGGGGTAAAGTTGGTGTGGAAACTACGGTTGCTGAAACTGGGCTGCGTCCGTAAAGTGCGATCGCCTGCCGACATAAGTTTCTCAGGGCAGCTTCCCGAAATAATTGGCTCAAATTCCCCAACAATTGTTGAGTTGCTTGGTTGCTGGAACCCTGGCTGGCTTGTTTTGCCACCGCCGCCACTGGATTTAAAACCCACTGTGCCCAATTCCAAACACGCCAGAATTTCCGAGCCGATGGTTCCAACTTTCGGTAGACTTCGTATCCTTGGTATGCTTGTCCCACCGTTACCTGATTGAGGATAGGGGATAACTTTTGCATCCACTGATCCATATCATCCACCGTTCCGCGAATCAACCCGTAAGCTTGGGGAACGTAAATATTCAGCAGAGGATATTGAATTTGAGGATTGTAAATATGAGCGATCGCCACGACTAAATCTTGGCAGCGCGTCCAAAAAGTTTGCCAGTCTTCCCAAATGGGGCGATCGCTTTGTGCTGTTTGCAGAATTTCTTGGAGTGCGGTTTCTGCAAGCTTTGTAGTATCACTTCCCACTGGTTGTACTGTATCTTCTGCCGTCGATTCCAGTTCTTCACGGACTTGAGTTAATACAGCTTCTATTTGGTTAACAGCTGGTTGAGTCCATTTGACTAGCAGCCAACGCCAACCCACGAATAAAAGGGTAAACAAACCCCAAATCCAATTAATGCCCCATGCATGAATTTGCAAACCGGCGGATACCAGTAAAAAAATGATGATAAACGCGATCGGGATTGCTAATACAACCCACTGCCACGGTTTTAATCGCACCATTGCCCCATACCTGCTTTGGTTAGACTGCTTATATTGCTATTGTCGATCTAAATCTGTTCATTAGGGGCTTGAAAGTGCTGAGTGCTGTTAGCGGGGCGTTTAGCCCGTGCTGAGTGCTGAGTCAGGAGGTAGGCTGTTGACTTTGATGAAATTTGGAGGTTTTTGGCTCATGCTATTTTTGTGTCAGCGCAATGACGGAACATATTTTGCATGAATTTTGACGCCCTAAAAACGCACAGAGTCAACACCCTAGTACAACACGGCGTAAATAAACCACCCATTTAAAATAGCCAGAAAGCTTACGAAATAAGCATTCTTTCTTTTTACTTTTGCCTTTTTACTTTTGCCTTCTTGTACTAGTCTGAATCCCCTTTTGAATATAAACCTCCTGCCCCCTGCCCCCTGCTTCCCCTGCCTCCTTAACGACGATTGGCTCTTTCTTGGGGAATAATCTCCGTGACGACCCTACCGGCAGAACTGCCGCCTTTGACAACAATATTTTCTGTTTGCAGATTACCAACGGCTGTTTCACCAGCAAAATTTAACGGTGGGTCAATTTGTCGATAAGTCACATTTCCTTGAGCTTCAACTAACTTATTGTCTAAATACCAAGTTAATGTATTGGATTTCAAAGATTGGCGACGTTGACCAACAGCGTTGACGTTTCCTGTTAAATAAACGGTTTTTTGCGGTATTTTCATTTCACCTTGATTAGCTGTCACTGTGACATTTTCGGCACGCTGGAACATGCGCGTGGGTGAGTTTGTGGTCACGGTTTCTGTGTTCATGTTCCAGATCATAGAGTTACTAGCTATTTGCAGTGGTGGGTCTAGTAAATCTAGTTGAGCATTTTGTTTGACAGTGGCAATTTTAGTTTTTAAGTTGACTTCGGCAGAATTCCCCTTGCCGCGATCGCTAATTTTATTATCTTTGTAGCGGTCAATTTGGACGGGGCGATCGCCAATCAGTTTTTCTTCTTTAATATTCCAAATTAAATGTTCGGTTCTAACCTGCATTTGGGGATCGGTGGAATTGGCTATTACCCCTCCCGAAAATTCCATGCGCTGTTCGCGGGTTTTAACTCGCGCTTCCTGTGCTACTGCTTGTAGTTGTTTATGAGTACCATTAATCTGGTTGCGGACAATTAACAAATCTTCTTGAGGACGCCATTCTAATTCATTGCCTTGCAACACAATCCCATTATTAGGATCTGTGGCAAATATCTTACCCTTAAGAAACAACTGCTTCCCATCTTGTTCAATATCTGCTACATCTGCCTTGATTTTGTAAACTACTTTGCCATCTTGGTATAGTTCACCATAAGGACTTTCGGCCTGACCAATTTCTTTTTCTTTGGTATATTTTGCCCGTGTAGCCCTGACTTTCCAAATCGGTCGTCCGACTTCATCTGCTTGTTCTAGGGTGACACCAAAGAAAGTTAAATCGCTATCTGAATTAGATGAAGCCTCAGTATTTTGTTGAGAAGCTGGGGGAGATTTGCCTCCACAAGCAACTAAACCAAATACCAAGAAAAAAGTCAAAGGTAAAATAAGAAAGGAGGGAGTGGAGGAGAAATTTTGATTTTTTCTCTCTTCCTTTCTCCCCCTTTTATGAAACTTATACGCCATTATTCTTGGATTTCTAAATGTCCATCACTAGTTCTAGTGTCTTCCAAAAAACCGATCCCAGATAAGGGACGGTATGGATAGCTTTGGCGAGGGGTTTTTTGAATATCCTCTTTGATGGCTTCTAAATCAATGTAGCGATCGCTAACATTAATTAAGCTGTCGCTGGTCATGGAACGCAAGCTGACGACTTCTACCCGCACGCCACGATAGCTGACTGAATTGACTGCATAAGCTAAATCCCCATCACCGCTAACTAAAACTGCGGTATCATAAGAATCTACTAGCGCCATCATGTCTACCGCTATTTCTACATCCAGGTTAGCTTTTTTAGAGCCATCTGGTAGCTGGACTAAATCTTTAGCAATGACTCGATAGCCATTGCGACGCATCCACAGCAGAAACCCCTGTTGCTTCTCGTTTGTCCGGTCTACGCCTGTGTAGAAAAAAGAACGCAGCAGTCTAGAACCTCCTGTTAATCGACATAATAGCTTGGTGTAGTCGATTTCAATCCCTAGTTGTAGTGCAGCGTAAAATAGATTTGAGCCATCAATAAATATGGCAACCCTACCCCGATTCTCCAAAACCTGTTCTGGCGTAAAGATTGAATCGTTTTCCAAATTATTCAACATCGTTGTGATACCTCAATTTTTATCCCTGTTATTTTTGATACAAATTACCAACTTTTAGATGCTAGTCACAGCGGCTTATGATAACGTTCCGCAGCTGATTTAAATTCAGCCACGATAAATTTTGTGAGAAAATAAGAAATTGAACAAAATCAGAGTTTGATAATGACTAATCGTTTTTCGGGGTTTCTATTCGTTGAAAAACCGGTTGGTGTGTACCCAAAGGTTGTTTACTAGATAGTATTCCCCATGTCGCATGAATGGCAAAAGAAGCGTTAGCTGAACTTTGTTTTTGATCGTTAAAATTTATTCCAAAACCTAGCTGCTGATAAATATCGCTACTGATGTTCGGAATAATTGGGGATAGCAGATAAGCTGCTAGCCTAACTGATTCTAGAACTGCGTAGAGAACCTTTTCCACTGATTCCTGCTGTCCCTGTTTATATAATGACCAAGGAGCTTGTTCATCAATAAATTTATTACTGGCTTGCGCCAGTGAAAGGATAGCCTCACAGGCTTGGCTAAAAGCTAGCTCTTGGTATGCTTGTTTCACCTGTTCACCCAGACGTAAACCAATTGCTTTCAAAGGATTTTCGTCAGGAATCGCTTCATTACCAATTGATGGGACATTATTCTCAGCACAGTATTTCTTCACCATGCTCAAGGTGCGATTGAGCAAATTACCTAAATCATTTGCTAAATCTGCATTCAGAACATTAATGAACCTAACTTCATTAAAATCTCCATCCTTGCCAAATTCGATTTCCTTAAGGAAGTAATAACGAACGGCATCACTACCATAGCGTTTAACTAACGCAACAGGATCAAGGGTGTTACCCAGACTTTTGCCCATCTTTAGACCATCTTTGGTCAAAAAGCCATGCCCAAATACTCGCCCTGGCAAGGGTAAGCCAGCCGACAACAGCATTGCTGGCCAGTAAACTGCATGGAAGCGGAGAATATCTTTACCAATTAGGTGCAAATTAATCGGCCACCATGTTTTTAAAGCATTTTCTAAAGTCGGTTCTGCGTCTGATTCTAGTAATGCTGTGACATAACCTAGCAGCGCGTCAAACCAGACATAAAGGGTGTGCTTGGGATCAACTGGTACGGGAAAACCCCAATCTAGATTTACCCGCGAAATTGAAAAGTCTTGTAGCCCTTGATTTACAAAGCTGAGGACTTCGTTACGCCGACTTTCTGGTTGAATAAAATCCGGTGTAGATTGATAAAATTCTGTGAGCTTATTTTGATATTTAGATAAGCGGAAAAAATAGTTTTGTTCGTCTCGCCACTCCACTTCTTTGTTAGTATGAATTGGGCAACGGTGTCCTTCTAACAGATCCCGTTCTTCTTTGAATTCTTCGCAGGATACGCAGTACCAGCCTTGTTGTTGTCCCTGGTAAATATCACCAGATTTCCAGACTCGCTCAAAGAATTCTTTCACGATCGCTTCATGACGAGGCGCAGTAGTCCGACTAAAGCGATCGTATTGAATGTCTAGTAACTGCCATAAACTCACAAAGCTAGGGACAATTTCATCGCAAAATTCTTGTGGTGCTTTGCCTAAACTTTCTGCCGAGCGCTGAATTTTTTGCCCATGCTCATCTGTACCTGTAATTAGTAATACCTGATTTCCCAGTAGTCTTTGAAATCTCGCCACTACATCGGCTGCGATCGTCGTGTAAGCACTACCTATATGGGGTACATCATTTACATAATATAGAGGTGTGGTCAGCGCAAATGTGTTTGTTGTTTTATTCACTAGATTCATACAAAATAAAATTAACTTATTAAAACGTTTTACATTTTAGCTTTTGGTGGCAAAACCACGCAATTATACAATATTATTCCTATTTTTTCCAATAACATCTTTATACTAGCAAATTTATCAGGTCAAGAATTGTTTTGTAATAGACATCAATTAAATTCATTTTTACCTAAAAAATGGAAACTAACTAATCATAATTTTTATGAATAGTTTATATTAGATATTCTTGTGATCAAGAATACAAAATTGAGAACGCAGAAAATCTCATTGCTTTTGTCGATTAGATATTTCTATCTTAAGACGGTCATGGCAATAGTAAAGAAATGTAAAAATTAAATTAAGATGAATCGCCATATTTACCGGAAAATATATTGATTAGGTATGAATCGAAATAGCCCCCTAGAGATTTCTCGCGCTTTGGTGGCGGCACTTTCAACGCAAATGTTTCGCTATTATGAGGATCGCATTCCCCAGGATGCTAGCGTGTTGGTAGTCAGCAATCACCGCAGCTTTATGGATGCACTGATTTTGATGGCAGCGTTATCGAGTCCGATTCGCTTTGCTTGTCATCACTATATGGGACAAGTGCCAATCATGCGGGAGATTGTCACCGGTCAATTGGGGTGTTTTCCCTTGGAGGATACTCAAAACCGCCAGCAAAGCTTTTTTTCGCAGTCGCAGGTGCTATTGCAGTCCAAGCAGATGGTGGGAGTGTTTCCAGAAGGGACAGAACCAATGGTGAAATTTACTCAACCAAATCATCTGGGTGAGTTTCAACGGGGATTTGCTCATTTGGCATTACGAGCTGATGTACAGGATTTAGCTATTTTACCGATCGCGATCGCCTCTTTAGAAGAAGTCAACACTTCCGGCTTCCCCTTAAAGCTTTTGAGTGTATTTGATCCTTCAGAACCCTTATTTAAGCAAGGTGGTTGGCATCCTTTGGTAATTTATCGCCGGGTTGCGGTGTTAATCGGTCGTCCTTATTGGATTACGCCCCAATATCATCAAAAATATCATGGCAAACAAGCTAGAACTGTTGTGGCTGAACTGACAGAACACTGTCATAGTGAAATTAGCAATTTACTCCGTCAAGGTTCCTATTAGAGCCATTCGATTTTGGATTTTGGATTTTGGATTGTGCCCACGACTTTTAGTCTCTTGTTCTCAAAGGATTATTTGCTTTTGGTCAAAACACCGAACTTCACCCAAAAGCAACAATCAACAGTCCAAAAGTTTTATACCATTGACCAATGACTAATGACTAATGACCAATGACTATTTCTGAAGTTGAGCTAAAGCCTTGTTTTCTGACTCCTGAACGAGTACAGCTAGAGTATCCGCTATTGGTATATTTACCAGGAATGGATGGAACCGGTCAACTATTGCGATCGCAAACCGCAGGATTAGAAACTGGCTTTGATGTGCGCTCTTTGGCGCTTCCCCGGAAAGACCTTAACACTTGGGATATGCTAACGAAGAGTGTATTGGACTTGATCGACGCCGAATTAGAAAAAAGCTCTCAGAGACCAGTTTACCTGTGTGGTGAGTCTTTTGGTGGTTGCTTGGCAATGAAAGTAGCAATCCAAGCACCTCATTTATTTAAGCGAATCATTTTAATTAACCCAGCTTCATCCTTTCATCTCCGCCCTTGGTTAAGTTGGGCATCTCAACTAACTTACTTAGTGCCATCAGGATTGTATGATGTTGGCGCACTGGGATTATTACCATTTTTAGCATCTTTGTCACGCATTTCTCGCAGCGATCGCCACGATTTGCTGAAAACTATGCGTTCTGTCCCAGCTGAAACGGTTCTTTGGCGGTTGTCTTTGCTACGAGAGTTTCATGTTGATGAGGAACAGTTAGGTAATTTGACTCAACCAGTTTTGTTAATTGCCGGTGGTAGCGATCGCCTTTTGCCTTCCGTAACTGAAGTGAAGCGGATAGCAAATATTTTACCAAATAACAAGGTTGTGGTCTTGCCAAATTGTGGACACGCATGCTTGCTAGAAAAAGATACTAATCTCTACGAAATTCTTAATAATAACGAATTTTTAGAAAAGAAAGCTGATACAAGTAGAGTTAAAAAGTAAAGGAAGGTGCAGCATTTATAAAAGGATTTTCGGCGGCTGAATTGACTTTAGAGTTTAGACAATTAAATCTCCCCTACTTTATTTTCAATCAAGCAATTGTGAAACCACCAGAAAGAGAATCAGGTTATTTTCCTGATGTATTAATACTAAATGATGTTGCTTTAGTTGATGAACCTTTTTGGGAAAAGTCTTCTCCTGTTACTAAGGGTACATCAATTCCTTTGGTGATTGAAGTTGTCAGTAACAATTGGCGCGATGATTATTATTTGAAACTTGCCGATTATGAAGAAATGAGTATACCAGAATATTGAATTGTTGACTATGCAGCATTGCCAGATAGGAAGTTTATTGGTAATCCCAAACAAACCACTATTTCAGTTTATCAACTAATTGATGGAGAATACCAAGTTAGTCAGTTTATGGGTAGCGAACGCATTATATATACTGGTTTCCCTGAGTTAATTTTGACAGCAGAACAAATTTTCAAAGCTGGTCGATAATAGTGAATTCACCGAAAAAGGCAAAAGTAAAAAGTTAAAAGTGTCAAATAAGAACCTCAGTCAAATTTTGTATATCTATAGTTAAGACCCAGAATAATTCCTATTAACTCTGACTAGTTGTACTTTTTGGGAGATGTCAAGCCACTCACACTTTCGCTACAAGTTTAAAAAGAGAGGCTTTACAGGATGGTGTCAAGCAATGGCAGACAAACCCCAAGAAAAAAAAGTGAATAAACCAGTTAATCTACCCAAAGAAACTTCAGAAGTAGGAATCCAGGCTCAATCATCAATAGAAAATGAACCGTCTGTATTAGAGTCTTTGATTAAAACTATTGCTCAGACTTGCCAAGCAGTTTTAGACACAGCAGTAGGAGTGGGAGAAGCAACGGCAAAAGAAACACATAAGTTTATTGAGCAAACAACTCAAAGCAGCGGTCAGGTTGTGAATCGCCTCAGCGAAAATTGGCTAATTAGAAAACTATCTGGAGTCTTAAATCTCAATTGGCTAATTAGTGATACTAACCTTGTTGATTTAGAACAAGCAGAAGTGGCGGTAAACAAGCTTAAGAAACAGTATCCAAATGAATCACCTAGCCAGCTTGCTCACCGAATCATGGTGGAAAAAGCAACTCAAGCAGCCACAGTTGGACTAGCCACTAGTTTTTTGCCAGGAATAGCAGTGGCATTATTGGCAATTGATTTAACAGCCACAACAAAATTGCAGTCAGAAATGCTTTATCAAATTGCATCTGTCTACGGGCTAGATTTAAAAGATCCTGCCCGCAAAGGTGAAATTTTGGCAATTTTTGGGTTGGCTTTGGGTGGAGGGCGTTTGTTGAAAGCTGCGGGATTAGGCTTGCTGCGAAATGTGCCCTTAGCGGGTGCAGTTATTGGAGCTAGTTCAAATGCAACGATGATCTATTCATTAGGGTATGCTGCTTGTCAATTTTACGAAACCAAGCTGGATGAATCAACATCTCTGGCATCGCCTCAGACATTAGCAACATTAAAAGCCGAAAGTGAAAAGTATCTAGAAAGTGCGATCGCTCAACAAGCCATCACGGATCAAATCTTAGTTCACATGATTCTAGCTAGTCATCCAGAAAAGACTTGGAAAGAAATTTTACCAGAATTAAAAGCTCTAAATCTAACTCCTACCTCGTTGGATGCCATTGCCAAAAATATCAAATCACCTCAGCCTTTAGATATATTACTCAATCAACTGAATCGTGATTTTGCCATACCCTTATTGGCTCAATGTTACAAAATTGCCCAGCTTGACAATCAGATTACACCAGTTGAGCAAAAAATCATCGAAGCGATCGCCAGCAAATTTGGCATTGACACAAATAAAATTGGGGCATAGGGCATGGGGCATTGAAAAGAGGCAGAGGGGCAGGGTGCGGGGAGCGGAGGGGAAAACTCTTCTCCCTGCTCCCCCAATCCCCAATCCCCAATCCCCAGTCCCTCCCCATGAAACCAGAATTTTGAGCAATACTGGTACAGGAAGGAATATTTACACAAAATCCCAAAATGACAATTCAACCTAGTGATAAGCCTTTGCTAGAGTGGGCAGGCGATAGTTTGGCAATTGGATTATTTGAAGATGCAGTAGAGTTAACCGGAGAACTAGCTACTTTAGATCAAAAGTTTTCTGGGGTTTTAAAAGAACTAATTGCTGAAGAAGAATTTAAAGGTAAAGCCAACAGTACTATTTTCACCCGTGTAAATGCTGGTAACCCAGTGCGGAAATTGATTTTGGTCGGTTTGGGTAAAACAGATGAGCTAAAACTAGATACTCTGCGACGCGCTGCTGCTGCTGTTGCCAGGGTAGGAAAAAAGCAAAAAAGCAAAATTTTGGGATTTAGTTTTCCATTATGGAACAACGATCCAGCAGCCAGCGCCCAAGCGATCGCCGAAGGTGTAGAATTGGCACTTTACCAAGATACTCGCTTTAAATCAGAACCAGAAGATAAAGGTTCACAAATAGAAAGTATAGATTTACTGGGTTTTGGTGGACAAGAAGCCGCAATTACCCGCGCTCATCAAATCGTTTCTGGGGTAAATTTGGCACGGCAGTTAGTAGCAGCGCCAGCCAACGCGGTAACACCAATTACTTTAGCGGAAACTGCTCAAGCGATCGCTAAGGAATACGGTTTACAACTGCAAATTCTAGAACGGGAAGACTGCGAAAAGTTGGGTATGGGTGCTTTTTTAGGAGTCGCCCAAGCTTCAGATTTGCCACCGAAATTTATTCACCTAACTTACAAGCCAGAAGGTACACCCAAAAAGAAATTAGCAATTATTGGTAAAGGTTTAACCTTCGACTCCGGCGGACTCAACATTAAAGGTGCTGGTAGTGGCATCGAAACCATGAAAATTGATATGGGCGGTGCAGCTGCCACCTTGGGTGCAGCAAAAGCAATCGCTCAAATTAAGCCAGACTCAGAAGTTCACTTTATCTCGGCAGCGACCGAAAACATGATTAGCGGTCACGCTATGCACCCTGGAGACGTTCTTACAGCTTCAAACGGCAAAACCATCGAAGTGAACAACACCGACGCTGAAGGACGTTTGACCCTAGCAGATGCCTTGGTGTATGCCGACAAATTGGGCTTAGATGCGATCGTTGATTTAGCCACCCTGACTGGTGCCAATGTCATTGCCTTGGGTGAGGATATTGCTGGTTTGTACACTCCCGATGAAGCTGTCGCTTTCCAAATCGAAAAAGCTGCGGAAACTTCAGGGGAAAAGATTTGGCGGATGCCAATGGAAGAAAAATATTTTGAAGGGCTAAAATCTGGTATCGCGGACATGAAAAATACAGGGCCTCGTCCAGGTGGTGCAATTACCGCAGCCCTTTTCCTCAAACAATTCGTCAAACAAACCCCTTGGGCACACATAGATATTGCTGGGCCAGTGTGGACAGATAAAGAAAATGGCTACAACAGTGCAGGAGCTACTGGCTACGGCGTTCGGACACTAGTTGATTGGGTGCTGAGTGCTGGGGAGTAAGAATTTTAGATTTTAGATTTTGGATTTTAGATTGAAATTTAATCCAAAATCTAAAATTCAAAATCCAAAATTGAATTGCCCCATGCCCAATGCCCTACTCCCTACTACCGAACAATTCGTGCTATCTTGAGCTAGCCAGCAAAAATTGTTGCAATCGTAACAGAAGTAATTTGGCGGTCAGAAAGTTAAGCTTTTTCGGCAAAGCCATCTGGTAAAATTTGTAAGGTTTCTAGAAGCTGTGAGCAATGGGATCGACTCGCATACGGATCGCAATTGACGCAATGGGAGGGGATCACGCACCCGGTGAAATCGTTGCTGGCGCATTGCGAGCAAGGGAAGAATTGGGTGTAGATATATTGTTGGTTGGTGATCCCCAACAAATAGAAGCTGCCTTGCCATCAAAAACAAGTTTAGGGCAGGTGGAGATCGTGGCTGCTGAAGAAGCGATCGCTATGGATGAGGAGCCTTTAAATGCAGTTAGACGCAAACGCAAGGCTTCGATCAATGTGGCGATGGATTTAGTCAAGCAGCAAAAGGCAGATGCCGTATTTTCTGCGGGTCACTCTGGGGCAGCGATGGCATCAGCTTTGCTCCGCTTAGGACGATTGCCGGGAATTGAGCGCCCCGCGATCGGGACTGTTTTTCCCACGATTATTGCTGGTAAGCCAGTGCTAGTACTTGATGTTGGCGCAAATGTAGATTGCCGTCCTAAGTTTTTAGAGCAGTTTGGTGTTATGGGATCGGCTTACAGTCAGTATGTCTTGGGTACAACTGAACCGAAAGTGGGTTTGCTAAATATCGGTGAAGAAGACTCTAAAGGCAATGATGCAGCCGTCCGCGCCCACCAACTGCTACGCGAAAATTCTCAAATTAATTTTATTGGCAATGCCGAAGGGCGTGATGTGCTTTCCGGTCGCTTTGATGTGATTGTCTGCGATGGCTTTGTCGGCAATGTATTATTAAAATTTGCCGAAGCTGTTGGAGAAGTGATTCTGCAAATTCTGCGGGAAGAATTACCCCAAGGATTGCACGGTCAAATCGGTTCAGCACTCTTAAAACCAAACCTGAAGCGAATTAAGCAGCGAATGGATCACGCAGAACATGGTGGTGCATTGCTGTTAGGCGTGGCAGGAGTCTGTTTTATCGGTCACGGTAGCTCACAAGCTCCTTCAATTTTTAATGCAATTCGCATGGCTAAAGAAGCTGTTGATAACCAGGTGATACAACGAATTCAGTCCCAATATATCCTAGAGCGCGAGAGCGGTTAGTCATTGCTCATTAGTCATTCGTCATTGGTCATTTGTAAAGGACAAAGGACAACTGACAAAGGACAAAAGACAAAAGACAAAGGACAAAAAGGCTGATAGCTTGGGGGATTAGGAGTGCAAAACTTAGGCGTAGCAATTACCGGAAGCGGCTCGGCAGTACCAGCAACTTCCTTACATAACCAGACATTGAGTGAAGTAGTTGAAACATCAGACGAGTGGATTACCACAAGAACGGGAATTCGTAAACGGCGATTAGCATTGCCATCAGAGTCCTTGAGTGTACTCGCTACTGCCGCCAGCAGTCAGGCGATCGCATCTGCGGGCATTAAACCAGAAGACCTAGACCTGATTCTACTGGCAACTTCCACCCCTGATGATTTGTTTGGTAGTGCTTGTCAAGTCCAGGCTCTATTGGGAGCCACCAACGCAGTAGCCTTTGACTTGACAGCTGCCTGCTCCGGCTTTGTGTTTGGCCTGGTGACAGCAGCCCAATACATTAGAACTGGTACGTACAAAAATGTACTTTTGATCGGGGCAGATATCCTCTCTCGCTGGGTAGATTGGCAAGATCGGCGCACTTGTGTTTTGTTTGGTGATGGTGCAGGGGCAGTGATGTTACAGGCTGCCAAAAGCGATCGCTTATTAGGATTTGCACTTAAAAGTGATGGTACTCAAAACCATCACCTCAATCTTGCATACACAGGCGCTTCCCAAGAACTACTCCCGAATGTAAATATCACCAAAGGCACTTACCAACCGATTACGATGAACGGCAAAGAAGTTTACCGCTTTGCTGTTCAAAAAGTGCCAGAAATCATAGATAAAGCCTTGTTTCAAGCCAACCTTAGCATTGATCAAATAGACTGGCTGCTGTTGCATCAAGCCAATCAGCGGATTATCGATGCCGTTGCCCAACGCCTGAATGTCCCTGAACATAAGGTTATCAGTAATCTCGCCCAGTACGGCAACACCTCAGCTGCTTCCATCCCCTTAGCTTTAGATGAAGCGGTACGGCAAGGTAAAATTAAACCCAATGACATCATTGCTGCATCCGGCTTTGGCGCTGGTCTTACCTGGGGTGCAGCAATTTTTCAATGGGGAAGATAGGGATTGGGGACTGGGTATTGGGTATTGGGAAGCTCTGCCCCCAGTCCCCAGTCCCCAGTCCCCAGTCTCCAATGACCAATGACTAATGACTAATGACCAATGACTAAAACTGCATGGGTGTTTCCCGGACAAGGTTCTCAAACCCTGAGAATGGGAATGGACTTATTAGATATACCTGCCGCTAAAGACAAATTTGCCCAAGCCGAAGAGATTTTGGGCTGGTCTGTAATCGAAATCTGTCAAAACGAAGAAGAAAAGTTATCACAGACACTATACACCCAGCCAATTCTTTATGTGGTAGAAAGCATTCTTGCCGATCTTCTCCGCAAACAAGGACACCAGCCAGATTTAGTTGCTGGTCATAGTTTGGGAGAATATACTGCCCTTTATATTGCGGGTGTCTTTGAGTGGTCAGCTGGTTTATATCTAGTAAAGCGTCGTGCAGAACTCATGGATAGCGCCTCTGGTGGGATGATGGCAGCTTTGATCAACTTTGACCCCGAACAGTTAGAAAAAGTAATTTCCCAAACACCTGATGTAGTGCTGGCAAATGATAATAGTTCAGGTCAGGTAGTAATTTCAGGCACGACTGAGGCTGTGCAAGCAGTGATGACTCAAGTTAAAGCAAAGCGTGCGATTCCGCTAAAAGTTTCTGGAGCATTTCATTCACACTTAATCGCACCAGCAGCGGCAGAATTCCAAGATATTCTAGAATCTGTGGAATTTCAACCAGCGATTGTACCAGTGTTGTCTAATGTAGAACCAATTCCGTCTATTGATGCCGAGATTTTAAAGGAACGCCTCAACAAACAAATGACTGGTTCTGTAAGATGGCGAGAAATTTCTCTACAACTCCCAGCTAACGGCATCCAGCGAGTAGTGGAAATTGGCCCTGGTAAAGTCCTAACTGGCTTGATTAAACGTAATAGCCCCGATTTAATATTAGAAAACATTCAGAGTGCTGCTCATTTACCAGACTGAGTGCTGAGTGCTGAGTGCTGAGTGAGTAAGAAGATTACTCAGTACCTCCGTACTATGGTAAAGGCTATTTTAAATGGTTGCTTTATTTAAGCCGTGTAGTACTAGCTTATAGTCTGAGAGATTAGAGTGCATTGCTGTTTTTTGTAAAATGCGATCGCCACTCAATTGATTAACCAATAACAATACCTGTAAGAATTTTTACCAATATCAATAAATCTTCTGGGACTTGATAGCGTTTCTGATCTTGAATCACCTGACGATTTGTGCGATGGTAAACTCCAAAACGCCAGTCTTCACCAGTCGTAACTGCTCCATATAAAAGCTCAGATGTAGATTTAGTCCATTGATCAAGGGCGATTAATTCGATCGCAAGTTGAGTAAATCCCCTAACTAAATCTGATTGTTTAGCTTCGATGACCAATAAATTTTGAGGTGCTGCAATATAGTAGTCGAGAGTCCCTTTCAGATAGTCGTTTCTGAATATTCAGGGAGCGTGAGATTTTTCCTTTCCACAGTGCAATTTAATTCGGCTAAAATATCATCAATAGTGAAGGGCAATTCAAAATATCGGCTGAAAGTATAAGATTCACCAGCTTTGAGAATGCGGCGGGAATTCATAAACAACCTTAGCCAAATTTATACTGGCTATTTTAGATAAAAACCTATCAGAACTCAATGCCCGAAAACAGTGACACTCATCTAGGCTCTGGGCATGAGCAAGATAATTTACACTTAAGTCGATAGCGATCGCAATTAGACAAATCCTATAATGTCTGTTAATTAAGAATATTGATGGAGGAAAGGTGAGATGAGCGATGTCGGACGACAAGCCACTGGAGTTCTACGCACGCTTGGGCATCAGAAATCAGCCACATCAAGCTTTACTAATCCTGCCCTAGCCTCCTCAACTATTCCTACACTAGCTTCTCCAACACGTGGCTTCGGTTTACAAACAAATAATTCTTCAATTCAAAGAGTAACTGAGGCATCAATTGACCTTCAAGAGGCGCAGGCTATTGATGAGCAATTATTAGAACCACAAGCCATCAAACAACAGCCCCTTAATCACGACATTAGTCGTATATCCTTGCATCGTCCCCAGGCAAAACTTACAGTTGGTGCGCCAGACGATTATTATGAGCAGGAAGCCGATAAAGTCGCCGACCAGATCATGCGAATGGCTCAACCTGAACCCATAGGTTTACAAAATACACAGACTCAAGACCAAGTACAAACTAAACCTCTAGCAGCGGCTATAACTCCCTTGGTGCAACGGGAAGCAATGCCAGAAGAAGAAGAGGAATTGCAAACAAAGCGATCGCTACAACTCTCTACCAATGGCAGCTTCCAGACAGAGGATAATTTTGAGACTCGACTAAACAGCAGTGAAAGTGGAGGCAGCCCCTTACCAGATACGGTACGCTCCTATATGGAACCCCGCTTCGGTGCTGATTTTAGTCAAGTGCGCGTACATACAGGCAATGAATCGGTACAGATGAATCGGGATTTAAATGCCCAGGCGTTTACGCACCAACAAAACATTTTCTTTGGTGCAGGTAAGTCACCAGGTAATGATGCATTAACTGCCCATGAACTGACTCATGTAGTACAGCAGACAGGTGCAGCTCAGAGAAAATTATTAATTCAACGAGCAATTAACCCCACATACGACCTGACTCACGGTACTTTTGAAGTCAATGCCACACCAAACGGAGCGAGTCTACCGATTACTATTCGTTTCAAACCCAAAACCACCGCTCCTTACTCTAACCAAATTGGACTGATTCAAATTGTGCGTTTGACAAATGCTACAGGCACAAACGTCGAACCTCAGTCTTTACCTGCGGCTCGTGGTGCTAGCCTACGCACAACTGCTGATGCCACCACAGGAGTTGAGGGCGGATATTTCACTGATGTACTGCACAATGATGCACCTGCCCACGGTGGTACAGGAACCAATGCCCCTGGCGGAAGTGCTTTACCTGCTCAGTATCCCTTTGGCAACGACCCAGCCCAACCCAATCCAGCAACCCCTGGACTTTCGCGACCCTCTTCCAGTGGTGCAAGCGGAGCTACTATCGGTTACAAACGCTCCGATGACCCTACCGACATCAAAGCCGCAGAACTAACCGACGCTCCCGGAGGGGCCGGTGAGTTCAACTTCGACTTTCAGACGGTGGCTAGGGGAGAAGACACCATGACAACTTACGGTGCGCTTCATTGGGGCTTCCAGATTCGGGCTGGTAAAGTTGAGAACGATCAGGCATCAGCACAGGATGGGCAATCCGCCACTTTCGATGCGGCTCTGGAGAAGCATCGAGATTTTTACGTACACGAACCAGTCATTTTCTACTTTGATTTCGATAGCGACCAACTCAATTCCAGCGAAACAGGCAAAATCGATACATTCTTAGATTACCTGCGGCGCTTCCCTGACGTAAAAGTTACTCCCGAAGGTTTCGCTGACAGACGCGGCGGTGCTTCTCAACACAATCTGGATTTATCTTTACGCAGAGCGCAGGCAGTTGGAGCAGCCCTGCGTGCTAAGGGTGTAGCTGAAACTCAAATTAGTGCTGTAACTATCGGCTCTGGCTCAACCGAAGACTTTACCCCAGATGCCACTACTAACCAAGATAAAGAAGCAAATCGTCGGGGCAATCGCCGGGTTGTTTTGAGCTTTCAGCATGTGCCAGCAGCAGCACCAGCCGGGGGAGGAGGAGCGACACCGTGATCTGGAGAACGGCAGGAATATTCATGACAGTTTTGATACTGGTCGTTGGAGGAAATTTATATATGAATAATCAAGATGCGACTGCAACACATGTAGAGCAGATCAAAGCACGGCTCTACTCCACAGATCAAGACACTAGCGGTTTAGCTCTGGGTGAATTGATCCGTTTAGGCAAACAAGCTACCCCCATTTTGTTGGAAGCCTTGACTAATTCCAATCCCCGTACCCGTCGTCTCGCTGCTGAGGGATTGAGCGAAATTGGCGACCCCGCCAGTGCTGATGCTTTGTTCCAAGCTACCCATGACACTAATCCAGAAGTACGCGCCCGTGCTGCCACTGCCCTATACACATTAGGGGATAAACGTGCATTGGCCGCTTTGGTGGCTACCCTTGATGATTACCCTGATATACTACACAATCCCTACACAGCTTCGATGTATCCTTTAATGCGAGGGGGGAAAGAAGTTTTGCCTTTGGTTGTTCCTTTGCTGCAAGCACCCAATGATTTGACTCGTGAACGGGCTTTTTTGATTGTTAAAGCTGTGGTGAGTAAGTTACCCCAAGGGCATGACTGGAATAAGTTATGGCAGAGTTTAGGAAGTTATGATCCTGTAGGGTCACAGGCAGAACGCGATCGCTCTGCTCAACAATGGGAGCAATGGGTGAGTAAATAATTACTGTACCTGTAGCCAATTTTAAGACATTGACTAGGGATCAATACACTTGGGTTAATGGCTACTGGCAACAATTTTGGGTTTTTGAGACGCGAGAAATCGCTGTCTCTACAAGTGTTTTGGGCTTATCTAAACTGTATTGAACTATGGATGGTTAGCAGTAGGGGAAATATTATACTGAATCGTCTATTTTCAATAAATGTATTATTTAATTCTTGTTATAAAACTTATATCAGTAATAACTGAATGAGACAGATATTTGTGCCGGAGGAGGGTTGTAAATATTCCTAAAAAATTGTATATAGAAGAAATATTTGAGATAGCCTTCACTAAGTTACAGCAATTTTCAAGTAAATGAAGTAGAAAATGCAGAACTCAAAATTAGACTAAAGAGTTTCTACTTCCTGCCTAAAAACCCATAAATTTGTACTTCATGTAAAAGAAAACTGCTTTAATTGCAAAAAAAATAAGTATACACGCCTCACAGCTAAATGTAGTGGTGGTGGATTCTTAGTATTAATTTTATTTAGAGTTTAGCAAAGAAAATTGGACTTAAGAACAAATACACCTACCACTACAAAATTGGATAATTTCTGCTGAGAAATAGACTAATATAACTCTGGAGAAAACTATGATATTAGAAACAAAAAAAATAGAGACGACACCCAAAAATTCTACTTTCGAGACTCTTGAATCTCAGTCAGAATTTGATTGGAGAAAATGTTGGTATCCTGTGTGTTTTCTCCAAGATTTTCCTATAAATCGCCCTTATAGATTTTCATTATATGAAGAGCCTTTTGTTTTATTTAAAAACACAGATGGACAGATAATTTGTTTAACAGATCGTTGTGCCCACCGTGCAGCTAGACTGTCTGATGGACAAATTATTGATGGTAGAATAGAGTGCTTGTATCATGGTTGGCAATATGGCCAAGATGGTAAATGTTTGCATATTCCCCAGTTATCAAAAGAAGCAAAAATTCCTGTTAGTGCTTGTGTATCATCCTTTAAAGTTATAGAACGTCAAGGAATTATTTGGATTTGGGCTGGTGAAGCTGAAGCCGCTGTTGATGAGTTAATACCAACTGTACCAGATTGGGATAAACCAGAATGTTTTAACTTAGATTACATGCGAGATTTACCTTATGATCAAAGCTATTTTATTGAAAATGTTATTGACCCCGCGCATATCCCTATTAGTCATGAGGGCATATTTAGCGATCGCACTGAAGCCCAACCACTAGAAATAGAGGTCCTTGAGAGTTCCCATCAAGGAATTCGTGGAAGATATCGAAAGACAAAAAAACCCAATCAGCCCTGGCAATTACTAGATTTTGTTGCTCCAAACTTAGTTCTTTACAGACTTGGGAATGGAGAGGAAAACAGATTTTTGGGAACAGCTTTGTATTCAATTCCCCTCGGTAGAAATAGATGTAGGATTCTCGTCAGAAATTATAGTAACTTTTTTGATTTGAAAACGAAGTTGATGCCTCCTTGGCTAGATCATCTAATCACCCGTAACAAAGTCTTGGAAGGTGATTTACAAATAGTTGTTGAACAAAAGGCACAAATTGAGCGGTTAGGAAAAAAATTAAAAGAATTGTATTTACCGCTCAAAACATCAGATACATTAGTCGTTGCATATCGCAGATGGTTAGATAAGTACGGCTCATCTTTGCCTTTTTATCAAGGTTTTTCCACTGCCCAAAATATTGCTAATAGCGAGGATAATAAACATTTAAAAACCTTAGACCGATTCTCACAACACACACTGATTTGTAATTCTTGTAACCAAGCTTATCGCTTAACCAAACGATTACAACAAAGCTGTATAGGAGTTGCGATCGCTTTCGCAGCGATCGCAATACTTACAGATACTTCTGGAATAAAAATAGCCGCAGTATCTACTTCTATAACATTAATTATTTTGGCAGTTATGGCTCAGAGACTCAAAACTCAATTTGAGGATTCCTATACTCGCCATGAATAAATTGGTGTTGCACTAACTCACCGAACAAGGCAAAAGTAAAAAGTAAAAAGGCAAAAGAAAGAAAAAGAAAAATGGTTTGAACGCGAGTGCGTCTCCAAGAGTTGCCCCTCAATTTATTTATGGGGATTATCTTTTTATTTCTTAATCAAGTGACACAAATTTGATGAACACAGGTTGGAAACTTTTTCAACTTGTTTCGGTGCTTTAATTTCAGTAAATAGCTGAATTGCCCGATTGAAATTCATTTGATTTTCATCGGGCTTTACCATCTTTTGATTAGTTAAACCCAATTGAAAATAAGCTTCAGCTAGATCGCACTTTGCACCTATTTTATCCAAAAGTTCGATTGCTTCTGTATGATTAGCAAGAGCTAATGCAAAATCTGTTTGTTGTCGATGGATTTCTGCTAAACCATTGAGAGTTTTTGCTTTTACCTGCATATAGTGACTTTCTTCAGCAAAAGTCAAAGCTTGCTGGAATATCTGATTTGCCTGGGAAAATTCACCTAAATTGACGTAGGTTTGACCTAAAATTTGCATGAAATAGACAAATCTTCCAGTTTGTTCTACCAATTTTTCGTTCGTAATATTTTGATAAGCTACATTTGCTAATGCAGATGAAGCATCACGCAAACCTAAATAAGAATAAACCAAAGCTAAACAGACTGAGGCTTTCTCTGCCCAACGGTGATGTTCGGTATTTTGAGCCAGATAAACTACTTGCTGAAATAACTTTGCGGCTGCCTCTAGTTCCCACAAATCTATTTTGTAAAGACCAATACTTAATAAAGAATCTACTTCTAGCATCCTCAAATAGTAAACTGTATGTTTATTTTCTGGCTGGGGTACAAGTGATTTTAGCGTTTGGGTTGCCAGAGTAATAGTCTTTTTTTGACAGGCGATCGCTTGGCTAATTTTACCTGTTATCCAATACAAATCACCCAATATATTGTAAAGTTCACTGAGATTTTGGTCATTTTCTAGATTGTGAACAACTTGATTAATTGCCGCAAGTATCGGCTGAATTAAACCCATCCGATACAACGTACTACCAAGAGGTAAAAACTGCTGCCACTGATTATTTCGGCTTTTTAAAATTACCTTACCCGCCAACTCAAATTCTTGAATTTCTATATAATGATAATATGCTTCCAGAGCTTGCAAAGCATCTTTAAAAGTTTCAATTTGTTTAATACTAGTTGTCCAAAATTCTGCGGCTTTGTGGTTGACAATTTCCCATTCATTGCTGGGGCGTAAACGCGCGATCGCTTCTTTCCGAATCACGGGATGCAACCAGTATTCACCTTTATCACACTCCACCAAAGACCGATTTCTCAATGAGGCAATGATTTGGCGATGTTCATCGGGTGGAACATCCCAAAGTAAACAAAATAACCCTTGAGATGGAATACTGGGTATATCTTGGTAACGATAACATCCCAAACGGCAAAGTAAGCGATATGCTTGGGGATCGAGGGCTTGCAAACGATTAATTTGACTAACCGCTAAATTTTTTAAGTCGGTTGCGGCTAAAGGATCGGCATGATTTTCTTGCCAATAAAGAACCATATCACCGTCAAAATCCTCTTGAATCGAACCGCAGAGAATTCCCATTGCTTTTGCATTACCGCCATAAGTGCGATGCATGATTTGCAAGGTTGACGAGTTGATGGCTAATCCTCGGTTGCTAAAAAACTGTTGCCATACACTTTCATCCAAGCCAGGAAGCCGATAGTGATTCACATTTAGCCCAGGTTCACAAAGGCGATCGCGGCTAGTAATCAAGGTAACAGATTGCACCCTAGCATCAGCCAAAACCCGCAATAGTTCTACATAGTTGCGATGAGAAGCAATCAACCCACCTTGTTGATCTAATGCAGGTTCGAGATTGTCAATTAACACCCCAATTCGCCGATTGTGGAGTTGGCGCTTGAGTCGTCCCAAAGTTACACCAAATTCTACCCCAGGTTCTTGATCGAAATCTTGTTTTAGCCATTCCTCTACTACTCGTTCGGCGGGGGTGATATTCTGCGTTTCTTTTGCCATCAGTAGTTCTAAAACCAAGTCAAACCCCTGATGGAGATATTGTTGCGCTAGAGTAGTTTTGCCTAAGCCTCCCTCACCTTGAATAACAATGACTTTCGCTCCCTGATTTACCAAATTATTCAGGTGAGCGATCGCTTCTGTTCGGCCAATAAAATTGGTATCCTCTAATTTTGGGGTGGGATGTGGCGATCGCGAGTAATCAATCAGACTGGATGATATCGCAGTAGTTTTTCTCAGAACTCGCTCCAAAGTAGCGCGACAATTACTTTTGGTAATCTTTTCTCGCAATACTTTAGAAAGCAGCTTCCATAACTGAGAACCAGCATCCTTGGCGTGTCCTTCTGTACAACCGTAAGCATGAGCGATATCCAAGTATTTTCTACCCAACCAAACTTGCACAAGAATCACTTTTTGCAAATCGCTCAACCGTTCCCCAGTCTGCGGGGGAATTGTGGCATCTAACCATGCTAATGCTGCTTCAGCGTCCATTGTGTAACGACGAGGGGAGTTCAGATTTTAAGGACAACTATAAATTACTCTACAGTTATATTGCTGGAGTTTTCGGATAAGATTCTGTAAACCCGACTTTTTTCCCGACTTTTCCGAATAAAGCTTTCTCATCTAATAAAATAAAACTCATTAGGTCACTCCACCACCGTCATTACTTATGGTGAAATCAGACCCACGTCAATTGCCTAGCAGTGCTGAACTTCCTTGTTCAGACGATACCCCTGTGGATAACGAAGACCAGAACTTTATTCCTAACCTGCTTCTTTTCTTGCTGCAATATATTTGGGCAAACCGTAATGACTGGTTTTTCAGCGTGGATATGGGCGTTTACCACACCACAGGGGTTAGTCCACTTGTGCCGATTGTGCCAGACGGATTTTTGAGCTTAGGTGTAGAACGCCGCAAGGAAGGTAAATCTCGTAAAAGCTATGTTGTTTGGGAAGAAAACAACGTTGTGCCTACCCTGGCTTTGGAAATTGTCTCCTTAACTCCTGGTGGAGAATATGACAAAAAATTAGACATGTATGCCAAGCTAGGGGTACTGTACTACATTATTTATAATCCAGAGTATTGGCAACGCGATCGCCACCAACCTTTTGAAGTTTATTGCTTAGTAGATGGTAGCTATCAATTGCAAATTGGTGAACCCTTTTGGATGCCAGAAATTGGTTTGGGAATTGGTAGAGGGCAATATGTATCTGGTAATATCCAGCGTCAGGTTTTGTATTGGTATGACCAACAAGGAAATCGCTATCAAACTCCAGAAGAACAGTTAGAGTTAGCGCAAAAACAACTTGAGCGTTATCGTCAGCAATTTGGGGAATTGCCAGAAGATTGAGGGGCGATTCCATTACTTAGAGTAAAACTGATTTAGTGCTTTAAAAGTATTGCTATTTTGACAACAATTTTTAGTTATTTAACATACTCTTTTTAAGAGCTTCACTCCAAACAAGCTCAAACTCACTTTCTGATATTTCATGTTCTGTTCCTAAACAAGTTTCTGATAGTGGTTGGTCGCACAAGGCTAGTCCTCTAGTTTCTGGATGATAAACTGTGTTAGATAAAAACCATTTATCCCCATAAATCTCAACTTGCCTGGAGGCCCAATCGCCATCAAATTCTATATAAGCAATCCCCATTCCTAAGTCAGATTCAGCCTCATGCTTAAAATATAACTTCATAGCATTTTTCCTTAATTCTAATTACTCTGTCACTAATAGATAAATAATTGCTGAATTAGAATGTGACAATTTCATCCAACTTTTCCTCCGACTTTTGCAACTCCATCACATAAAACTGCCGACTTCAGCCGACTGACAAAACGAAGTGCGATCGCTTAGGCTATTGGGCATGGAGATAAAAATTTAAGTATAAAAATATGCTTAATACCCTCAGCCCAATCACAGAAGACTTAGCAGGTAAAAGCTATCCCAGCCCTCACTACTTGCAAACACAGCGGCGCATTCGCTCACTTATAGACAAATATATTGCAGTCGAAAAACTACATGAGCGTCTGCAAGATTTACCGATACAGTTTGCCAATCCTCAACCGCGTCCCTGGAAACCCATTGAATGGCAGACGATTAACCGCAATCAAATTATCGGCTTAGACGCAGAGGTATTTTTATCTATATTGATAGGTGCGATGGACACAGAAGCGCC
Source organism: Nostoc sp. (assembly GCF_036916985.1). Taxonomy (GTDB): domain Bacteria; phylum Cyanobacteriota; class Cyanobacteriia; order Cyanobacteriales; family Nostocaceae; genus Nostoc. The sequence continues at coordinate 92,977 of NZ_JBALFD010000025.1, read as the reverse complement.
CATTCGCGGCTATACCCAAACCAGTCGGCAGTATTTAGAAAAATTGCATCCTCAGATGGCTCGGTTTGTTGGTGGAACTGTCGGTAAAGATGGCGAACTGCTGGAACTTGGTTTGTGGGAAAAGGAAGAACGTCAGCACACACCTGCATTAATCAAAATCTACACCCAATTAACAGGTGAGAAAATTACCCCCAAACTTCGGACTGTTAGAAGCTATCTCCCCACAGATGACGCTTACGAAGACTTATATCGCCACGGCTTACACCGCATTGCCACAGAATACGGTGCAACCTGTCTTTATATTTGGCTCATGGCTCACACCACTGGCGCACTCCAGGATGTTTTAGAAGAACTAGCACAGGATGAAATCAACCATACAACCAAATTCTGGGGGTTTGGAGTCTGGACTTTCCCTGATACTGGGTTGATGCGAATTGGACGCACGCTGATCAAAACGCGATCGCCAAACTATCAGCGTAACAACCTCATGCGTACCCTCCGCCGCATGATGGCTACCCTTAGCTGGAATGCTTGGTCATTAACCAACAAAACAACCCTCCTCTTCACCTTCACTTACACAATGCATCGCCTGTGGAGTTGGAACAACACCCTCACACCAGAGTACTTACAAAATTTATTTGAAACTAAATAGTCAAAACAAAGGACAAATAACAAATGACAAATGACAAATCAAAATTACCCACCGATTTAAACCCTCAAAAAATCCCCCAACATATCGCCGTCATCATGGATGGTAACGGACGATGGGCAACCAGTCGAGGATTACCGCGCATTGCTGGACATCGCCAAGGAGCAAAAACACTCAAAGAACTATTGCGTTGCTGCAAGGATTGGGGAGTTAAAGCCTTGACAGCTTATGCTTTTTCAACAGAAAATTGGCAGCGTCCCGTTGAAGAAGTGGATTTTCTCATGCATTTGTTTGAGCGATTACTACACCGCGAGTTAGCTCAAATGCATCGGGAAGGTGTGCGAATCTCCTTTATTGGAGATTTATCAGCTTTACCCAAGTCTCTCCAAACGGAAATGGAACGTTCAATGGCAGAGACGTTGAACAATCAAGCAATCCACTTTACTGTTGCAGTCAACTATGGTAGCCGCAACGAAATTACCAGAGTTTGCCGTCAAGTAGCTCAACTCGTGGAACAGGGTGAACTCAATGCCGAACAAGTGAATGAAAGCCTTGTAGAACAACACCTCTACACCGTAGACACTCCAGAACCCGATTTGCTGATTCGTACTAGCGGTGAGATGCGATTGAGTAATTTCCTCTTGTGGCAAATGGCGTATACAGAGATGTATTTCACCGATATTCTTTGGCCAGATTTTAATCGAGAAGCATTTTATCAGGCTTTGTTGAGTTACCAGAGTCGCGATCGCCGTTTTGGTCAAGTTAAAGCTTCACTCTCAGCTTAGTCTACCAAACACCAAATATCGCCTCAAAATTAAACCGGATTTTTGCCATCAGCGATAAAGTAAAAGCACCCACATTACCACGATGGTATATGAGCGCTCACAAATAAAACATTATCGAGGATAATCTATCTGCTATGACAGACCGAAGTAACTATAAGAATAGCAGGCACTGGGTAAATAAACTGCAAGGGTAGTTACAAATGTTTTGTTAAAAATATTACTTACCGTCAATGTGATGCTTGATTTAGGCAAAATCCAATCGATTGCAAAATCCTATTCTCCCCAAGAACTCTTCGCTGCCTTGGTTTGGCAGCGTCGGTTCAATGAGTTTGATGGCGAAGAAGTGATTACTGACCTTTCCAACCACAAAAATTTATGGGCAAGCTTTCTGTTCACAAAACCAATCTTTGCACCAGATGAAAACGGTTTAAGCTTTGGTGGTATGGTCGATACCCTGCTTGCAATGGCAAACTATCGTCCCATGCCTGAAACCAGCATTATCCATTTCATTGCTTATCCTGCGGATACACTATACATCCTGACAGAGAACCAAGATACAAAAGTGTCACAGCTTTTAGATTTGGGCAAAAAATGGCGAGCTGATTCAGTAGAAGTCACTGATGGCACGAATGAAGATTACGGTTTGCGGCTGAAACGCCGACTCAGAACTAGATTGGAAGGAGCGCTATTGGGTGAAGATGTTCGCCAGGATTGTGATGCGATCGTTGTTGCCTATTGGTGGGATTAAAATATCCTAAGCTGCCTGACAGATGATGTTAGGGTTTTGCCCCTAAAGCAAACTGCGACGCAAGGCTACAGGATAACTTTGGTGCTTAATAAGCATATTTCCCTATATCACTAATATCGTGACAAAAAAATCTTTACTCGATGCTGAACCCCACCAAGGTTTGTAGAATCTAAACCCACTAACCGAGATATAGATGGAAAGTGTCCTTTAGGTGCGTCTAAGCTGAAAGTATATTCTTCATATTTAACCCATTCATTATTAGCAAGACTTGCTAGCCATCCAACTTTATAAGCAAAGCGCTTATAATCTTTTTTGGTTTGCCAAATACGTTGTTGGACGCTAAAACCAAATTTGCCTTCACTATATTGAACCCAGAGTTTATTAATAATATAAAGGTCATGACGAGGAAACCTTTTAATTTCTCCATCATCTAACCAGCCTTCTTCTTCACGCTCACATATTTTGAGCATAGTAGAATAGGTTTCTTTATCAGCTTCCTGCCATTTTTGTTCTGCTAGTAGTTCCTGCAATTTTCTGTAATCAATACCAGAAGTATGAGATACAAGAGTTAATTCTGCTGCCAATTGAGACAGATGTAACTGCACATCTGATAAATATTTAAGAACTGATGTTTGCGAATCTGTTTCCAAAACTTGAGATGGTAATTGAGATATTTGCTCTTTTATTTGAACTAATTCTTCGAGAATTCTATAATTTGACTTTTGTTCATCTGTCATAATTTCTTTCAAAGCTTGTAGTTCAGTTTTAGCAGCTAGTGAGGCTTTTTGAGTCTCAGCTAAATTCATCTGAGTTTCTATTGCCGTTTCTTCAGTATTTGCCAATCGCTCCTGCATAGTCTGAAGCTCAGATTTTAATTCCTTTATTTCCGTTTGGAAGCTTGCAATAGTTGATTCAATATTATGCAAATTATTATTTGCTTTCATATCCTGCAACTCTTCACGGGTACGCCTGAGTTCTTCAATTGCTTTTTCGTAATATCCTAATGGCGTTTTCCAGTTATCATTACTTGCTTTGAACATAAAATAACTTTGCTTATTTTATTGCTTGTCTATTAATAAAATTTCTGAAGACTTATCCTCTGATATAACATTGTTTTTGAAATCATAATTATTCATGATGCTACGCCAAAACTTACAAAGTAAACCATATTTTATCCAGTCTTTAATAGCTTGATTTTTCAATTCTGGAGAATTTCTTACTAAAGCAGCCATCATAGCGGCATTTTGTTGTAATTGTCCATAAATCTTCAATACCTCGTCAATAGATGTTTTTTCATCTAACTTACTCAATTCATAGCACTCGCTTAACTCATAAAGCTCAACATCAGAAAATAGGCCACCAGGCTTCCATGCTATTTTGAGCCTTTGTCTACATTTATCAAGAGGACTGGGTAAACCGTGAACTAAATATTTTTTTAATTCATTCCGAATTAGTTCAAGTTTGCCATCTATCAGTTCAGATATTTTATCAACTATTTGATTAGCATCTTGAAATAACTTATTTTCTAAATATTCGATTCTTTCCAAACTCTGCTCAATGCTGTTTTGAGATAAGCTAATCGCCTGCATTACAGCTAGTGACATTTGATTAATTCTATTTTCTAAATAAAAATTAGTTTTACTAATAGTCTCCGTGAGAGCTTGTTCACGAATTTTATCTATTTTCTCAAGGTGATGATTAACTTTTTCATCTGCTGTATTTAACAGATATTCAATGTCAGCTTTAACCTTACTTTCTAATTCCTCGGTTCTTTCTATTGCATGATTAATGCTTTCTTGAGCTATATAATCAAGCTTGTCAGCTAAAGGGTAAAGTTTCTCATCAAACAAGTTAGCTATTTCTTTGCTACTATCTCTGACAACCTCCTTAGCCGCACTCTCAAATTGTTTGACAAGACCTCCAAATAGCCATCCCATCATTTCTTTACACCCTTTTACACCATAACTAGCAAGCAAATATCCTCACAAAAATAACACTCCTTTTCAGGAGTGTCGAGGATAAAATAATGACTAATAAATAAGTATAAATTCGGTGGACAATTATCGAATAATAATATTGTCTTTTTGCCCAAAATATTTTATGCAAAACTGCTGCGATGCTTAGGTTGCGCTACGCCAAAAATAAAGTGCGTAGCGCATCATAGATATAGCCTCACACATAACCTAATTATTTCTTTTACCTGATTTACCAGTTTTATTAGAAAGTTGGTGTTTTTGTATAACCCGCTCAATCTGGCAAGTCACCGCATCTATTCTATGTTTAACCTTATCAAAATCAATATTCACCCAAATATAGGCTTTGTCTGGTCTTTGTTGCTTGTTATTCATATAATGCTTTACTTGTCAAGATATTTTGTTATATCTATACAATATAGCTATCTTAATTTCTAAACTACTTTCTCTAGACGTATAAGTAAATATGCTTAATATTTACTTAAGATTTTATCAGTGATTTAATTCGCAGAGGCGCACAATTGCTATTTACTAAAAGAGACGCGATATTTCGCGCCTCTAAGAACCAAAATCAAAATTCTAAGTGTTAGCTTAAATCTTTGTTTGTAGATATTGCACCAACTGCGCTGCTTGCCTCACTCCCTCTATTCGATCCACAGGCTTACCCTCCTTAAACAATACTAAGGTTGGGAGAGACTCAATTTTATACTGAGTAGCCAATTCCGTGTATTTTTCTGTGTCGATTTTGACAATCCGCAAACGATCCTTAAGTTGATTATTGACTTGCTCTAAAATTGGCGTCATCATCTGACAAGGGCCACACCATTCAGCGTAAAAATCTACTAATACAGGTACATCAGAAGCAGACAGCATATCATCAAAGCTGTTAAATTCTTTTTGAGTTGCCATTATGACACATACCGATTTTCAACTGTTTGTTTCAATGGTAATTCTTAGAAAATAAAATCGGTATAAGTTTATGGTTTTTGTTGGTAAAAGATTAGATTAGTTAATATAGACTGATTTGCTAGCCAAAAGCTTAAATAATTATAATAAAAAACGTATCTTATTTTGGTTTGTGCATCTGCATTAAGATATGTATTTAAACCTATTCTGAACAACCAACTAACAATTCAAAATTCAAAATGACGCTCTCTACGAGACGCTAAAAGCGAACGCAGACTCGCTAACGCTGCGCTAACAAAATTCAAAATTAAAGAAATTTCAGACGTTCGCGTAGCGTCTCGTAGAGAAGAGAAGTGCCTTGCGCGGGTTCCTTGCGTTGTGGCAACCTACAGATCCCCGACTTCTTTAAGAAGTCGGGGATATTGTTTTCTGCGCTTTTGATTCAGTAGGGCTATATCTAGCTAAAAACGACATATAACTATCTAATTTGTATCATGCTAGCAAGATTGTCATCCCGCAAGAGTTAGATATTATCTAGACAATATTCAGATGTTCCCGAAATCACCATAAGATAATTAGCGCAGTATTTATAAGATTGAGGAACATTAAATGACACTATTACAAGATAAAGTCGCAATTATTACAGGTGCATCACGAGGAATCGGCCGCGCGATCGCAATCGAATTAGCCTCACAAGGAGCGATCTCAGTTGTTAATTATGCTAGTTCTAGTGCTGCGGCTGAGGCAGTTGTTACAGAAATTACAGCAGCCGGAGGTCAGGCGATCGCGATCCAAGCTGACGTTTCTAAAAGTGATCAAGTAGACGCACTAGTTAAGACCGTCACCGAAAAGTTTAGTCGTGTGGATATCTTAGTCAACAATGCAGGCATTACCCGCGACAATCTGCTTTTGCGTTTGAAGACAGAAGATTGGCAAGCTGTGATAGACCTTAATTTAACTGGTGTTTTTTTATGTACACGCACCATCAGTAAAATTATGCTAAAGCAGCGATCGGGGCGGATTATCAATATTACCTCTGTTGCTGGGCTAATGGGCAACCCAGGACAATCAAACTACAGCGCCGCCAAAGCAGGTGTAATCGGCTTCACCAAAAGCGTTGCCAAAGAACTTGCGACTCGTGGGATCACCGTTAACGCCGTCGCCCCTGGATTCATCACCACCGATATGACCAGCGATCTCAACAATCCTGAAGATATTCTCAAATACATCCCACTCGGTCGCTTCGGTCAGCCTGAAGAAATCGCTGGCATGGTGCGCTTCCTCGCCGCCGATCCCGCCGCCGCCTACATTACCGGACAAGTTTTTAACGTCGATGGCGGTATGGTAATGGCGTGAACTACCCACACTGATTTGGAGTACCAAATACAGTGTGGGCTTCTGTAATCACAGGGGAATGCCGAAACTTAGACTTTCGCCCAAGCTGAGGACTTACTTCCCCTCCTACAGCAGAGACGGCTGAACCTTCCGCCTTTAGCATTCTGATACCCTCTGCTCTAATATTTATCGCTGCATTTTCATCCCTATCATGATGAGTATTGCAATGAGGACAAGTCCATTCACGGACATCTAATGACATCTCACTCACTTGATAGAAACAATTAGAACAGAGTTTTGAACTAGGAAACCACCTATCAATCTCAATCAACTTCCCGCCTTTTCGTTCGAGTTTGTATGCTAAGAAGTTAGTGAATGTTCCCCATCCAACATCAGATATTGACTTTGCCAATTTATGATTACGATAGCGTAGCGTTAGCGAGTCTTCGAGCGTCACCATGCCTAATACATTAAGATTCTCTACTATGACAGCTTGGCTATCGCTGACCAACTTGTAACTAAGTTTGTGTAGAAAATCTTGCCTTGAGTTACTAACTTGCTCGTAGACTTTGGCAACAACTTTTCTATATCTATTTCTTGAATTACTCCCTTTTTGTTTACGTGCTAATTTTTTCTGTTTGCGCTTAAGATTTTTCTCATGTTTGGCAAGGTGCTTAGGATTGTCATATTTAGTGATTTTCTCGCCGTCAGTAACAACCGCAAAATGTTTCAGCCCTAAGTCAATGCCATAAATCTTCCCCTCTGAGATAAGAGGATTTTCGCCCTCTAACTCAGTCAGAATAGATGCAAGGTATTTACCTGAAGGCGTTTTACTAATGGTAACAGTTTTGATTTTCCCCTCAATCGCTCTGTGTATTTTGGCTTTGACTACCCCAATATTGCCTGGAAGTTTGACATTACCATCTACAACTTTGACGTTTTGAGGATACTGAATCGACTGTTTACCATGCTTGGATTTGAACTTAGGAAATCCAGCACGTTTTTCAAAAAAGTTTTTGTATGCCGTAGTTAGATTGAGCGTTGTAGCCTGTAAAACTTGGCTATAACACTCAGATAACCATACGGTTTCTTCTGCCTTTTTGAGTTCAGGAAGAAGTGCATTGAGTGCTGCACGGCTAAGTCCTTTCCCCGTTTCTTTGTAAGTCTCAATCGACTTATTTAGGGCATAATTCCACCACCAACGAGCGCAACCAAAAGCTTGAGCTAATTGGATTTGCTGCTCAACTGACGGATATAAACGGACTTGTACAACTTTGTGTAGCACTCAACATCACCTCCTTAATACCTGTGTTTTATCATAAAAATATATTGCGGTAAACTACTAAAAGAAAATAATTGTTGATTCGTCATACATCTAATATTTGTCTTTGCTGTGCAAAAAAATCAATATCAATATTAGATGCAATCCTCATCAACCGCCTTATATCCCACCACTGATTCTGGGTACAGAATTCAGATGGGGGACTTACGGCGTAATAGTTAAATAGTGCTGAGTTTTTGTAGGGTGTGTTATGCCGTAGGCTAACGCACCGATTTTATGTGGCGATCGCTGATTTAGACTTAATTTAATCGCGATCGCACTCTTTCGTAGCATCCAGCCAAAAATCGAAACTGACCGCGAGATATTGGCTGAAATTCGCCACATCTGAGAATATCTGTTGGGGCAACAGCGCGGCAACAGTAAAATTGACTCTTTAGTTCATCTAGACATTAGCAGGTGTGCGGCTGCGTTTAATAGGGCTAGATGACTAATGACCAACTAAGGCTGTTGGCGTATCCTTTGCCAAACAGTAAAACCCAAAAGAATAATAATGCTACTGGCGGTAGCCACCATTACAGCCAAACTCATACCTTGTATTCTCATTGCAAGCAAGTTGAAAACTAAGGTAATTGACCAAAGGGTAAACGCAGCATGGCGTTGGGAGAGTCCCCAAGCAAGTAAGCGGTGGTGCAGGTGGTCTTTGCCAGGAGTACTCAGAGGGTTATTTCCTGCTAGTAGCCGTCGCACAAATACTTGAGTTGTATCTAGCACCGGTAACAACAAAAATAAAACCGTAGGAATTAAGGCATAAACTGTGTTTTGTTGCAGTTTACCTAAAATACTAGTTGCTGCCAGCACATAGCCAAAAAAGTATGCTCCGGCATCACCCATAATAATTCGTGATGGATGGAAATTATGACGTAAAAAGCCCAATGCAGCACCCGCCAAGGCTGCAAGTACCAAAATTGCCGCTGCACGATTGTTAAATTGGGCTGCAACTGCCAACAAACTCATGGCAGTAATAAAGCTGATTCCTCCCGCCAAACCATCCAAACCATCCATCAAGTTGATGGCATTGGTAATCCCTACTACCCATATTACTGTGAGCAATATGGACAGGAACGAGTCGATGGGAGTGCCAAACAGAACTTTAACACTGATGCCATTAGCTACCAATAACAGTGCCGTGACAATTTGCGCCCACAATCGTACAGAGGGCGGTAAGCCGAACTGATCGTCAATAAAGCCTACAAGGACTAATATCGAACCCCCTAACAGAATAGTTAGCACCTGAGCTAATACAGTTTGGAGTTCGATCGGTCGTAAAAGGCTAGCTAGTACCAGCGCGGCAATCACACCCGCGTAGATAGCCAGCCCCCCAGCATTGGGTAAAGGTTCTCGGTTGAGTCGCCGGGCGTTGGGTTGGTCAGCCCAACCTACCCGCAAGGCGAATTTGCGTACTGTCGGAATTAAACGCCAAGTTACAACCCAAGCCAAGAGGAACGTAAATACTACTGCCAACCAGCCGGTGCCGCCAGGGTCGGCAATACCGAGGTATTTAAGGGAGTTCTCTAAATTCATCTCCCAATTCAAGCATTACTGCCAGTATCTAATATGAGCATCACCTGTATATTAATCAATTTTTTTATTTCCATTTGTAACTTGAGCCGCTTGAGAGATTAGCACTCTGGCGCTGTGAGTGCTAAATTGTCTAATGGAAGCGCTGGAGAAATGAAACATGGCGAAAATTATTGCATTTGATGAGGAATCTCGGCGAGCTCTAGAAAGGGGTGTTAACGCCCTTGCCGATGCCGTAAAAATCACCTTGGGGCCTAAAGGTCGCAATGTTCTTTTAGAGAAAAAATTTGGCGCACCTCAAATTGTCAACGATGGTATCACTGTTGCCAAGGAAATTGAATTAGAAGATCCTTTGGAAAATACTGGTGCAAGACTCATCCAAGAAGTGGCCTCAAAAACCAAAGATGTTGCTGGGGATGGTACAACCACCGCCACAGTTTTAGCACAAGCCTTGATTAGAGAAGGTTTGAAGAACGTCGCGGCTGGTAGTAACCCTGTTAGCTTGAGACGCGGGATCGACAAAACTATTGAGGCATTGGTACTAGAAATTGCCAAAATAGCCAAGCCAGTAGAAGGAAGTGCGATCGCTCAAGTTGCTACTGTCTCTGCTGGTAACGATGAAGAAGTTGGCCAAATGTTAGCCCAAGCAATGGAAAAAGTCACCAAAGATGGTGTAATTACCGTTGAAGAATCCAAATCCCTAACCACCGAACTAGAAGTAGTTGAGGGAATGCAGATTGACAGGGGTTATATTTCTCCCTACTTCGTCACCAACAACGAACGGCAAATCGTCGAATTTGAAAATGCCCGAATTTTAGTGACAGATAAAAAAATCGGCAGCATCCAAGATTTAGTACCGATTTTGGAAAAAGTTGCCCGTTCTGGTCAGCCCTTGCTAATTATCGCTGAAGATGTCGAAGGTGATGCTTTGGCAACTTTGGTAGTAAACAAAGCGCGGGGTGTACTAGCTGTAGCTGCCATTAAAGCGCCTGGATTTGGCGATCGCCGCAAAGCTTTGTTAGAAGATATTGCGATTCTTACCGATGGACAGTTGATTTCGGAAGAAATCGGCTTAAGTTTGGACACCGCTTCTCTAGAAGCGCTGGGAACTGCCCGCAAAATCACCATTGACAAAGAAAGCACCACAATTGTCGCTGGTAGTGTCACCAAGCCAGAGGTACAAAAGCGGATTGGTCAAATTCGCAGACAGTTGGAAGAAACTGATTCTGAGTACGATCAAGAAAAACTCCAAGAACGCATCGCCAAGCTTGCTGGCGGCGTGGCAGTGATTAAAGTGGGTGCAGCAACCGAAACCGAACTCAAAGACCGTAAGCTGCGGATTGAGGACGCACTCAACGCTACTAAAGCTGCTGTGGAAGAAGGTATTGTTCCTGGTGGTGGGACAACTTTAATTCACTTAGCTAAGTCGGTAGAAGCGATTAAAAAGACCTTACAAAATGACGAAGAAAGAATTGGGGCTGATATTGTCGAACGAGCGCTAGAAGCTCCCTTGCGCCAAATAGCAGATAACGCTGGTGCTGAAGGTTCTGTAATTGTCTCGAAAGTCCGGGATAGCGACTTCAACATTGGCTACAATGCCGCTACTGGCGAATTTGAAGACTTGATTGCTGCTGGTATTATCGACCCTGCCAAAGTCGTGCGTTCAGCTTTGCAAAATGCCGGTTCCATTGCTGGTTTGGTCTTAACCACCGAAGCGATCGTTGTTGAAAAGCCAGAGAAGAAATCCGCTGCTCCTGCCCCTGATATGGGTGGTATGGGCGGCATGGGCGGCATGGGCGGCATGGGCGGCATGGGCGGCATGGGCATGTTCTAACTTCTGCTCACCCAAATAAATATTCTTTTAGCAGTTTGTCTTGCCAAGGCAAACTGCTTTTTTATACCTACCATTGCTGATTCAGAAGCAATATGTTATCTGTATTGCTGGGAAGTAGCTGGGCATAAATAAAAATAATCATCATAGTTATCAGTAATTAGTCGTAAGTATAACTGACCACTAAAAAAATGCCGATTTCTAAATTACCAAACCTCAATAATTCCTGAATCTAAAAATTACAGTCTTTGTATTAATTTTTGTAATATTAATAGTAAAAGCTGAAATCAATCAAAACGTCCTCGGATCACAGTCTAGTTGTTTTTAGCAATGCCCAATGCCCAATTCCCAATGCCCCATGCCCAATGTAGGTAATATTATTGCATGGTACGAAAATTGCGTCGCCTTCCTAAAATAGCCACTAAGCGATATGAAGATGAGTTCCGTCACCAACCAGGGACTTTACCAGGAACCATCATTATTGATGCAGATGCTCCGCTACCGATCATTTTCTTGATTGACTATAACCAAACCAATTTCACCCGTGAACAAATAGCAACCCCAGAGGAGTGTGTCCCCTATCTGGAGAGGGAATCGATTTCTTGGGTAGATGTACAAGGTTTAGGTAGCCAAGACATATTACAACGATTAGGTAACGTTTTTGAGTTACATCCTCTAGTTTTAGAAGATGTAGTCAATGTACCGGAGCGCCCCAAAACAGAGGATTATGAATATCAATTGCTATTCATTGCCCGTATGGTAGTACCAAAGGAAAGAACATGTGGTTTTTATAGCGAACAAGTAAGTTTGATATTAGGAAAAAATTATTTGTTGACAGTACAAGAAGAACCAGAACATGATTGCTTTGAAGGCGTGCGATCGCGAATTGAAAAAAACAAAGGTATCATCCGTAAACAGGGAGCGGATTATTTAGCTTATGCCCTATTAGATGCAATTATTGATGGCTTTTTCCCAGTGCTAGAGCTTTATGGTGAGCGAATCGAAGAATTAGAAGAGGAGGTAATAGTCAGACCTACCCCACAAACACTACAAGATATTTATCAAATTAGGCGAGAATTACTACAACTACGTCGTGCTATCTGGCCCCAGCGGGATGCAATTAATGCCTTAATTCGAGATGGCAGTGATTTGATTAATGAAGACGTGCGAATCTACCTCCGAGATTGTTATGACCATACGGTGCAAGTAATGGATATGGTGGAAACTTACCGAGAACTAGCATCTGGATTAATGGATGTGTACCTTTCAGCAGTAAGCAACAAAATGAATGAAATCATGAAGGTACTAACGGTAGTTTCAACAATTTTTATTCCCCTGACTTTTGTCGCCGGAATATATGGGATGAATTTCAATACCGAAAAATCGCCATATAATATGCCTGAGTTGAATTGGTATTGGGGTTATCCACTTTGCTGGGCAGTGATGTTGGCGATCGCACTTGGTTTGCTATTCTTTTTTTGGCGACGAGGCTGGCTGCAAAATTCTGTAGTAGCCAAGCGCAATTAAAAATTGCAGATGAGCAATAAGTCTGAATATATATTCATTAGCACCGGGAGTTAAGATTTTTGAGTTATGAGGAGTAGCGACCAGAATTTAGTAGTTTTGACGATTTATATTATCGGTGTTTCTTATGTTTTTAACCGCATGATTGAATCCATCGATGACCAAATTAAGTTTGAGTTTAAGAAAGGAACCGTTGATGAGCAACTAAAAGAACAAAATCTCGACGATAAAATTGGAATTTCCTTTAAACTCAAAGCCTCATATCCAATTGACGATTTGAAAGATTTAGGAATTAGCATTGAAAATAAATCTGATAATGTTGCCGTATACGTTGACTGGGACAACAGTTCTTTAGTAGTTGAACATAGCAAGCAATCGCGCCGCGTGATTCGGAAATCACCAGACTTAACCCGCGACTTAGCAGTACCCCAAAGTCCGAGCCTAATTGCTCCCAAGAAAACACTTTCGGAAACGGTGACAGCAGAAGATGTTTTCGAGCGTGATAAAGAAGCTGGAACCTATTCAGCAAAAAAACCATTAATTGATATCAATGGGCTACAAAAAGGGCAAAAAAAGTTGTACAACGACTTTATTAATAGAAGAAAGGAGTTAGACTTTTCCCTGCAACTGGTGCTGAGGATATCTGAAGTGCGTTTAGGTCTAGCCCCAGGTCGTGATTTTCCTCCCATTAGTATTATCAATTGTCCTTTCACAGTCAGGAAGCTACCTTGGACTTACGCTCTACCTTGGAATAAAAAAAAGCAATAGCAGTCAGACACACTATGCCAACCAAGATTACACTGGATCTAAGGAGAGAGTAGGCGCAGGCGGTTGCAGATCAGTCTTAGTCACTGGTTTGAGGAAAGTCCGGACTCCCGAAAGACCAAACTTGCTGGATAACGTCCAGTGCGAGCGATCGTGAGGATAGTGCCACAGAAAGATACCGCCAAAACAAGGCAAAAGGTAAAAGGCAAAAGTAAAAAGAAAGAAATCTTTCTTTTGCCTTTTTACTTTTTACTTTTTACTTGATTTGGTAAGGGTGCAAAGGTGCGGTAAGAGCGCACCAGCAGTATCGAGAGGTGCTGGCTCGGTAAACCCCGGTTGGGAGCAAGGCGATAGGGACTATGGTTGGTCTTTTACCAGTTCCGCTCAATGAGAGCCGCTTGAGGCGTTTGGTAACAAACGTCCCAGATAGATAACTGCCCTCGCAAGAGAACAGAACCCGGCTTATGTCCTGCTCTCTCCCCTTTAATGGAGTATGAACCTTTCACGGTTTGTACTCTATTATTTTTTGTACGGGTTTTGTGCGTAAGCGTACCCTTCGGGAAGCAAGCTACGCCTAGCGTCTCGTAGAGAAGCTCGTCGTAGACATCGCTAATTCGTCATTAATTCAACGTGAGTTCGACGAATCATAATAGTGTCTATCTAATTAGCCGTAAAAAAGACCTCTAAGAAGGTTTTACCCACTCAGTGCTGAGTGCTGAATAAATTTAAGAAGTACTCAGTACTTCTGCACTACGGTAAAAGCCCCGCCCCTTGTGGGCGGAATCTTCTTATAGAGAGAAGGTTGATACCCCGCCCCGGGCGGTCTTTCAACTCAGCACTCAGCACTTGGAACTCAGCACTCTTCATTAATTATGCAAAACCGTCCCTCTCCGACTCGGAGAGGGACAGACTTGAACTTTAGTTCAAGGCAGGGAGAGGTTTATCGAACTCACGCTAATTCATCATTTAAAGCATTCCCAATATCTCTAATGCTGTATCCAGATGCCATTTAACTCGATAGAGTCCAAACAGTTTCTCTTGACTGTACCGTGCTGGATACTCTAGCTTCCTCCCCTCCATCGTCACCTTGAGCAATGCTGATTGCTCTGGTGTCAGTGTTCCCATAGCTTCTAGTGTTGCTTCTAAGGCTTCTACTTGAGAGAACATGGGAGACTTCAATCCTTTATTTTCTGACACTTGCTTGCAGGCGATAACAGGGAAGGTCAGAAATGCATTAATGTATGATGCCTTATCAGCCGGATTCCCTATTGCTTGGATGCCATACTGTATCAGATATAAATCGCGTAACGCTCTTAAGCTTTTAACTTCTAATTCTGTGCGCGTAAACATAAAATAGAGTTACCTCTTGTAAAAGTGGAAATCGGTGGGCAGCAAGTTTCTCAGGCTAAGATGCCCATCGATTTAACATTCTCCACTGATATACACGTGGAGAATAAATTTATTTGTATTTCTATACAATGTCTAAAAATAAAGGTAATCCAGATAACTTAAAGCCATTCACCACGGACAGAGAGCGACCACTAACTGAATATCTACATTTGCGTGTCACTAAAGAAATGAAGGAAGAAGTGAAAGCTAAAGACGATCCTCCTGAATTTTGCCGTCAAGCTATCCAAGAGAAGCTAGATAGAGAGAAGTAGCAAAAAGTTGTTAAAGTAATAGTCCAAGAGATTTAGAGATATAAAAAATATATAGCTAGTTCCTCCCCCTCTGCTCCCCCTGCCCCCTTCCCCTTATCATGTAATGCCCCTTGCCTATCCACGCCGTCAACGGCAACTCGAAAGTTTAGTCCAAAAATTAGGTTTATCGCTAGAAGCACCTATAAAGTGGGAACTACTGGATTTAGCGCTCACTCATCCCACTGTTTCTGAGTCGGCAAATTACGAACAGCTGGAGTTTGTCGGCGATGCAGTAGTGCGGCTGGTGTCGGCTGTTGTGTTATGGGAAAATTATCCCGATTGTCCAGTAGGGGATTTTGCGGCAATTCGTTCGGTGTTGGTGAGCGATCGCATTCTCGCTCAATTGGCCAGAGTTTATGGTTTAGAGTTATACTTACTAGTCGCTGGTAGTGCTACTGCTGATAAAGTTGGTCTAGAGTCACGACTAGCAGATGCTTTTGAAGCAGTTTTAGGTGCGCTTTACTTAAGTACTCAAAATCTGGAACTGATTCGCTCTTGGCTAGATCCCCACTTCCACCAACTAGCAACAGAAATTCGCCTCGATCCTGCCAGACTTAATTACAAAGCTGCTCTCCAAGAATGGACTCAGGCGCAATTTAAAGTTTTACCAGAATATCGAGTTGTGGAAGTCAGTCAACCGCACCGCAATCAAGAACGTTTTATGGCTGAAGTGTGGCTGCACGGCAAAATGCTTGGACAAGGTAAGGGACGCTCGATCAAAACTGCTGAACAAGCCGCAGCTAAAGTAGCTTTTTTAGCAATTCCTAATCCGCAAATACCCTGAGCTTAAAATAAGGGCGATTAGTCGATAATCAGTTGATTGTCAGTGGTCATTTGTCCCTCGTCCTTTGTATACAAATAACTAATGACAAATGACAAATGACTCATAAATAATGACAAACCAAATTAAAATTGCGGTCATCGGGGTTGGGCGTTGGGGAGTGCATCTGCTGCGGAATTTCTTAGCAAATCCCCAAGTAGATGTAGTTGCTGTAGTAGATCCCCACCCAGAACGATTAGCGGCAGTAAAGCAGCAGTTTAACTTAGATGAAAATGTATTATTAACAACTCAATGGCAAGACTTAAAAAAAGTGCCAGAGTTGACAGGGGTGGCGATCGCAACTCCGGCTACCACCCACTATGCCTTGATTAAAGATTCTCTCCAACAGGGATATCATGTTTTGGCAGAAAAACCCTTAACTCTCAACCCAGTAGAATGTCGGGAACTTTGCCATTTAGCAGAGCAGCATCATTTAATACTCATGGTTGACCACACTTATTTATTTCACCCAGCAGTTGAGCGAGGCAAAACTGTAGTACAGGCGGGTAAATTAGGTGATTTACGCTATGGTTACGCGACGCGCACCCATTTAGGGCCTGTCCGACAAGATGTTGATGCCCTGTGGGACTTAGCTATTCACGATATTGCTATCTTTAACGCTTGGCTTGGTCAAATTCCTATCAAAGTACAAGCAACAGGTACGGTGTGGCTACAGGGAGCAGGGGAGCAGGGGAGCAGGGGAGTAGAGGGGAAGAAAGATACAAATCCTCCTCTGCCTCAAGGTTTAGCTGATCTAGTATGGTTGACACTAACATACCCAGATGGCTTTCAAGCTTACATTCACCTGTGCTGGTTGAATCCTGATAAGCAGCGACGGCTGGGGATTGTGGGGAGCCTTGGTAGTTTGATTTTTGATGAAATGTCGCGATCGTCACCTCTAACCCTGCTACATGGAGAGTTTGAACAGCAGGGCAATCATTTTATTCCTGTGAATCAAAAGCAGGTGGTACTGGAATTAGATCCAGGGGAACCATTGCAGAAGGTTTGCTCATCCTTTGTTGTCTCTATCCTCAACAATACTCCCTCAGAAGTTTCATCTGGCTGGGTAGGTAGTGAGTTAGTAGAAATTCTTGCTGCTCTAACAATATCTCTTGGGCAAGGTGGGAAACCTGTTTTTCTAAATGCTCATCAAGCATCAAAAGTAATATAACGGTTCTCATTCAGATGAGGACAACAGCATATTGCAAGGTGTAGGGGTACGGCAGTGCCCATTGGTGTCAACTTAACGAAAAAGCCAGTCTAGAAGACAATACGCTTGGTTTAAGGGCTACTGGCAAAAATTTTGGGTTTTCGAGACGCGCGATACATCGCCGTCTCTAGAAGTGTTTTGTTGCTCATTCTGAACTGTATTGCTCTAGAACAATGGCAGTTGTTGGAATTGGTGCAAAATATCAGATTTTTCCGGTTGAGGCAAAATATAAGTGAATAATTACTTTACATCGAATATGTATAGCTAAAACTCATGGATATACCCCAGCGCGTATCAGTCCGCTACAAAGACGCGTCCTTCAACAGTAATGAAATCCGTTTGAGAACTTTTCGGCTTGGGTTGCAAATATGGGATGAACAAACTAAACCTAGAAAAACAGAGCTTTATCAGTTTATATCCTCTTGCTTGAAACAAGTTGACCGCCAAGATCGTTTTATGTTTTCTCTGCTATTCATAGAATTAACAGACCTCATACGCAATTCTGCGCTGGAAAGGGGAACAAAAGAGGTTCTGATTAAAACAGCTTTTAGAGAATTTGCTTGTGCGATAACAGACTTTGAAGACGTTGCCAAATAAGGTTGATGGGGGTGTAGGTATTGCTTAGGCGTAGCTCATCCCAAGCATTGCCCATAACTGAGCTAACCTAATCTAGTAGGATATCTATAGTAAACAGCTTTCCTATCGGATTAGTTTTTTTTGGCTGAATGTGCGGATAGGTAGGTGTTGGAAATGGGGTAACTACAAAAATGCCTGAATTGCCCTATATGCAAGAATTTCAAAGCATTAGCATTTATAAACCATCCGCGCACCTTATGTAGACTAGTTTTCAGCCATTTGCCTCTAGCCAAATCACAACTCCTCGTGTTATGATTTCTCCATTCGCGCAAGCGAACCTTGAAAACCAAATAAAACAAGGCTTTGAGAAGCCCGCTATTGCAATTGCCTAAAATCCCTATTAGGGATTGAAACTGATGCAATCCATTTTTGGGCGATAGATATGGAATAATTGCAATTGCCTAAAATCCCTATTAGGGATTGAAACAGTACATCATAAAAATCGGTTATGGTGTCTTTGTATTGCAATTACCTAAAATCCCTATTAGGGATTGAAACTCTTCTAGTAAACCTTCTTTATTACCATCTAATATTGCAATTACCTAAAATCCCTATTAGGGATTGAAACTTTACTTCCTTTACCTCACCTTGGTTCTGGCAGGCATTGCAATTACCTAAAATCCCTATTAGGGATTGAAACGCAAAATTCTGCCTTATTTAATCGTTCAAGTTCAATTGCAATTACCTAAAATCCCTATTAGGGATTGAAACGCTGGCGCAAAAGAGTGGAGTGCAAGAGCGACAGATTAATTGCAATTACCTAAAATCCCTATTAGGGATTGAAACAAAACTTAGAAGTATTAGTAATTAAATCTTTTTTATTGCAATTACCTAAAAACCATCTAAAAAGAAATTACTTTGCGATCGCGCAAAAACTTACCGCTTATATTGCGCGGAGCATCAGTAGCCAACCAGATTGCAGTGTCAGCACCTTCTTCTGGCGAACGGGGTGCTGATGAACCACCCATATCTGTTCTCACCCACCCTGGACAAATGGAATTGACGACGATCCCTTTGGAGTCCAAAGATTGTGCCAACATAATTGTTGCGCCATTTAATGCCAGCTTCGATAGGCAGTAACTTGGAACACCAGCAGATAAGTCTGATAATGCTCCATATCCACTTGAAACGTTAACAACTCTGGCATCGGAGGATTTTTCCAATAGGGGTAAAAATGCCTGTACCATCCGAATTGGGCCAAAAGTGTTGGCATTGATTGTGGAATCAAGCAACTCACGAGAAATAGTCAGAATATTTATATCCTTATCTGGATACACACCAGCATTATTGATCAAAACATCTAACCGATCAATCTTTTGGTGCAAGGTTTTGAAAGCTTGATTGATAGAGCGATCGTCAGTGACATCCAATTCGATGGGAATTACCTTGCCTGGAAGTTTCTGGGCCGCAAGTTTGGCGTTATCGAGCGATCGCGAAGTGATAATTATTTCATAGTCTTTTGCCAGTAAACCTTGAGCGATCGCAAACCCAATCCCTCGGTTCCCACCTGTGATTAATACCCGTTTGTCTGGTATGGATTTCATCTCAGTATTTTATGTCCATTTTGCTAGTTATAGTTCACAAAATATCATAAACTTCATATCAAACCAAGTTCATGATATTTTTGCTTTCTGGACGTAGCATTACCTTGGCAATTTAGATTGTCAACTCAGGAAATTATTGATTAAAAAAGCAAAACGTTTTATTACTTTAATAAAACTCTAGTATTTTTATAATCTATCCAGAGAAAGATAAATGAGTATAAAAATACTGTTCGGTTAAGACAAGAGACACGATGCATCGCCGTCTTGACAATAATCTGTCTTTCGTCGTCACCACGATTTATCGCGTCTTTACGACCTATAATTTTCATCAAAAACCTTAACAGAACCATATTGAATAAGTATATTGTTTGACTGAAAAATATTTCAGCTATTTGTCATTTATGTGACAAAAGTATGTCTTTATTTTGAAGATTTGTAAAATTGGAATTTTCAACTTTATATCAATCTTAAGTAAGATTTATGGTATATTCAGAGCAAGTTAGGTTATTGATTAAATAAAAATTTTGAGCTAATCAATCTATTTAGACTTGGGAGTAAAAACACGTTTGCCCTAGCGAATGGAATTCGCGGCTATACAGACAAAACCCACCTACGTAGGTTTCAAATCCTTTGAGTCCGCGTAGGCGGACTTCTCAGCGAGACGCTACGCGAACGTTTGTGTAGCCGCGATTTCTAATCTCCTGGTATATTTGCAAAGGTGAGATACTCCCCTATGAATTAAATAATAGAATTATGATCAGCAATAATTGAAAATAGCCATTCTTTCGTTTTTGTAAATATCAACTTGGATATAGATCAACTGAGATTATGGTTATTTTAGTGAATATTTTGACATTTAGGAAAAATAATTAGCGATGCCTGCTCTGTCTCTAAATAACCAAAATTTACCATACCCTGACCCTCTACACCCCATCATTGTCCACTTCGTAATCGCGATGGTGCTTTTTTCTTTTGTATGCGATGTGCTGGGCTATTTCACACGTAACGTGCGTTTATTTGAGGTGAGTTTCTGGAATATGTTTGTGGCCTCAGCAGCCATCTTTTTAGCGGTGATTGTTGGTCAGTTTGAAGCAGGTCTGGCTAACATCTACCCAGCAGTTCAACCAACACTAAATTTTCATACGGTGATGGGTTGGTCGTTGGCGGCTATTGTCGTTGGCATTACAGCTTGGCGTTTTGTGATTCGCAACAGCAGTCCACGGAAAGTACCGCCTGCTTATTTGGGTGCTGCAACGTTTTTAGTCTGCTTAGTATGTTTGCAAGTCTATCTAGGAAGCAAGCTAGTTTGGGTGTACGGGTTACACATTGAGCCAGTTGTGCAAGCCATGAAGCAGGGAGTTTCGCCATGAACTGGCAGCTTATTGATCAGTTGAGGTTGAGGCTGAATGCTAACGGATTACCTTATGAGATTCCCATACATCCGCAACTGGTACATTTAACATTGGGTTTGTTCATTATTGCCATCATTTTTGATATTGCCGGAGCGCTTTTTGCTTTAGAAAAACCAATCTTCAAATTTTTAGGTCTGCCTGCCCTGCGTTCTGGTTTTTTTGATGTCGGTTGGTATAACCTCATAGGAGCAGCTTTTATTACCTTTTTCACCGTTGCAGCAGGTTTTTTTGAGCTACTGCTAGCAAATCCACCAATCGATCAAAAGAGCGTTTGGGGGTTAACTGCTGGTTGGACGATGCTTTTGCATGGTTTGGGTGGCGTTTTGCTGTTGGGAGCGATCGCAGCCATGACAATATGGAGAGGTTTGCAACGCTATCGTTGGCGCAAGGATGCTTCCAGGCAAGTGCAGTGGAGTTACTTGTTAGCAGGTTTGGGAATATTGGCAATATTATTCGTTCACGGAACTTTGGGGGCGCAATTGGGAGAAGAGTTTGGAATTCATGTTACGGCTGCCAAGTTACTCCAAGAAGGTAGAAGCCCAAATTTACTACTCAAATAATCAAGCAATAAGCACTCTTACATGAAATTATTATGTTTAGTTTTTGGGAATATGTACTAATAGCATTTTATGTAGCAGTGCTAATGATTGTCAGTCGGTGGATTGGACAACAGGCGTTTTCTTGGATGCCTCCCCAGGCGACAGCAGAAGCACAACGGGTAGATGATTTATTTAGCTTTTTAGTCTCAATTGGAGCATTTATCTTGCTGGGGCTGCTTGGTGTGATGGTGTATGCGATCGCTTTCCATCGCGCCCGCCCAGAAGACTACAGCGAGGGACACCCTTCTAGAGGTGATGGGAAGTTAGAAATATTATGGACAGCGACCCCGACTCTGTTAGTAATATGGATTGCCTTGCAAAGCTTCAATATTTATCAGCAATTAAATATTCTGGGTTTAAACCAAATTGTGCATTTGCACACACCCCTAGAATCTGCACCCGCCTACGCCGCAATCGTTAGCGATGTCCCCAAACCTGCATCTGAAACAATTGATGTTTTCGTTAGGCAGTGGGATTGGTCTTTCCGTTATCCAAATAACCTTACCACTAAGGAATTACACTTGCCACTCAATCGCAGCACTCGCTTAAAGATGCAGGCAGAGAAAGTAATCCACGGCTTCTACATTCCTGAGTTTCGTTTAAAGCAAGATATTGTTCCAGGGCGAAACATTGACATTGTGATTACACCCATTCGCTCAGGTAAATATCGACTGAAAGATTCTCAATTCAGTGGTGCTTATTTTGCCTTGATGGAGGCAGATGTATACGTTGAATCCCTTGATAAGTATAATCAGTGGCTCGCGCAAACAGTCTCTAGCGAAACTACTAACACTAAAAATCAGGCAGTTGCCGAAAATATCCAACCACCAAAGACATTATTTAAAAGTGGCTGGTACACCGTCGCACCTGCTCAACCTGCTATAGCGAATCAAAGGAAGATAGATAATGACACATGATTTAAATGAAGCTATAGCCAAAGATAGAGAACCTGAAAATAACTGGCGGGAATATTTCAGCTTCAGCACCGACCATAAGGTAATCGGTGTTCAGTACATGGTGATGACCTTCATTTTCTTTCTTCTCGGCGGGCTGTTGGCGATGATCATCCGGGCTGAGTTGCTTACCCCGGAAGCAAATTTAGTTGACCGCCCCCTCTACAATGGTTTATTCACCATGCACGGGACAATCATGATTTTCCTGTGGATTATTCCCTTCAATGCAGGTCTTTCTAACTACCTAGTACCGCTAATGATTGGAGCGCGGGATATGGCTTTTCCCCTGCTCAACGCCATCTCTTTTTGGATTTTACCACCAGCCGGTCTTCTCCTACTGTCTAGCTTCTTACTACCAAACGGGACTGCACAAGCTGGCTGGTGGTCTTATCCGCCAGTTAGTCTGCAAGTTCCAGCCGGTCAGTTGATTAACGGTCAATTTATTTGGATAGTTAGCCTAGTATTAATTGGCATCTCCTCAATTATGGGGGCTGTTAACTTTGTTACCACTATCTTTTGGATGCGATCGCCAGGGATGACATTTTTTAGAATGCCGGTCTTTGTGTGGTCAGTTTTTAGCGCCCAGTTGTTGCAGCTAATTAACTTACCTTCTTTGACGGGTGCATTGATACTGCTATTGCTTGACCTCTCCTTCGGTACACAATTTTTTAAACCGGAAGGAAGTGGCGATCCGATCATTTACCAACATTTATTTTGGTTCTATTCTCACCCCGCCGTGTATATCATGGCGCTACCAGCCTTTGGTATTATTGCGGAAGTTCTGCCAGCCTTTGCTCGCAATCCTCTATTTGGCTATCGGTCAGTGGCGATCGCAACTTTAGGTATTGCTGGGATTAGCATCTTCGTTTGGGTGCATCACATGTTCACCAGTGCAACCCCTGGCTGGATGCGGATGACTTTCATGGCCACCTCAATGTTAGTTGCTATACCCACAGGTGTGAAGGCATTCGCTTGGACTGCCACAATCTGGAGGAGCAAATTGCACCTAGAGACACCAATGTTATTTGCGATGGGAGGTGCAGCGATGTTTATTTTTGGCGGTGTCACTGGTGTAATGCTTGCCGCCACGCCATTTGATATCCACGTCAATAATACTTATTTTGTCGTCGGTCACTTCCACTACATCGTTTTTAATACTATTACGATGGCAATCTTTGCCGGAATTTACTTCTGGTTTCCCAAGATAACTGGCAGGATGTACGCCGAGGGTTGGGGTAAACTGCATTTCTGGTTGACCTTTATCCCTGCCAATATCACCTTTTTCTCCATGCACCCATTAGGTCTACAAGGAATGCTACGCCGAATTTCCTCCTACGATCCCCAGTATCAAGGTTGGAATGTTATTGCTAGCCTGGGATCGTTCTTGCTGGGAGCATCTACGCTGCCCTTTATTGCTAACATTGTCGGTTCTTGGCTATATGGAGCGAAGGCAGTTGATAATCCTTGGCACGCTACAGGATTGGAATGGACAACTTCTTCACCACCTCCGCGAGATAACTTTGAAGAGATTCCTGTTGTCAACAGACCTCCTTACGATTATGGCGATCCAAAATATTCATTTGTAGAAAATTCTGATGATGATGAGTAATTTCGTTTCTTGATAAAGCTGCGCTAAATCCTAGCTTTTTAACGCAAAGGTACGCGGAGGTTAGCGCAAAGGGACGCGGAGGTTTTTAAAGATAATTCGTTATGTCCGAAAAATCAGATGAAACCTGAATTTATTAATTACGAATTACGAATTACGAATTATGCAACATCGTGGCACTCATATAGATGAAAGTCCGATCCGTTTCGACCGATGGCGGCGACGCTTACCGAATTGGTTACAGCGCTTTTTGCCGAGTGGTGGCGGGAGTCATGAAGATCATCATGGCAAAGGAATGTTTGGGTTTACTGTATTCCTGTTGTCTGAAAGTATCATTTTTTTGAGTTTCATCTTTACTTATGTTGCTCTGAGACTGAATACTAATAACTGGCTACCACCCGGTATTTCTGGGCCAGAATTGTCTAAGCTCGTGATTATTAATACAGTAGTTTTACTTTCTAGTAGCTTTGTAATTCAAGCAGCAGAAAATGCTCTCAAACGAAATCAACTGAGTAAATTTCGCGGGCTATGGCTGATCACGATCGCAATGGGAATCTACTTTTTAATTGGTCTATTAATTGAGTGGAAAAATCTCGATTTCAAACTTACCACAGGATTAGTTGGTTCCACATTCTACTTGCTGACAGGTTTCCACGGTTTACACGTTCTGGCTGGTGTTGTGCTTCAGATAATTATGCTGATTCGCTCATTCATTCCCGGCAATTATGATAAGACTCACTTCGGTGCAAGTGCGACTACTCTATTTTGGCACTTTGTTGATGTAGTTTGGGTCTTCCTATTCTCGCTTCTCTACCTTTGGCGAGCATAAAAAGTTCAGTTCACTAAGTATTTTCAGGAGTAATTTTATGAATTTATTCATCCAAGAACTACCAACCTCGGAACTTGCCCCAAAAGCAGTTCAAGAAACTCCCGCACCAGGTAAAGACCCACTCATTGCACAAGGGTTACAAAAAGAGCAATACATTGGGATTATTGGGCTAGCGATCGCTCTAATTGCGGCTGTCGGATTTTTTAGTCGCAGAGTCGAATATGCTATTGGGTTTGCTGTTATCCTCAGCGTCTTTTTAATTGCGTTATTTTTATTCATCTAAACCTCCATTTTTCCCACCACCAAATCTGTACTTAGATTGGTGGCTGGAATTTCTTCAGATGCGATCGCGCTGACTAAAATGGATTAGCCTCAATCGTCACTTCTGGCAGGGGAATAAACTCTGTTTCATCTGACACACTAGCAAAGTGGTTGTTGCGCCAATCGGCTTTTGCTTGCTCTATTCGCTCTGACCGGCTAGAAACAAAATTCCACCATTTGTAGCGTGTACCCAATGGTTCACCACCAATAACAATACATCGAGCCGCAGCAGCAGCAGAAACTCTTATTTCATCGTCTGCCTTTAGAATAGCGAGGCGATATGGCTCTAGCAGTTGCTCATTAATGCTCAAACCTTCTGTGACGCTGTATACTGCCCTCTCTGAATAACCTGTGGGGATAGTAAAGTGAGAATTGGCAGACAGCACCACATCTAAATAGAGAATAGGTGAGAAAACTTTCACAGGTGAGGTGTAGGAATGTGCAACTCCTGCAATGAGTTTGATGAGGGCGCCATTTTCTTCCCAAGTCGGAAGAGTTTCAGCAGGATAGTGAGTAAAGCTAGGATCGGTTTCTTCGTATTCTACAGGCAAGGCAACCCAGGTTTGAATACCATGAATGGTAGCTGCTTTTTGACGATCAATGTCGGGCGATCGCTCTGAATGTACAATCCCCTTTCCCGATGTCATCCAGTTCACAGCACCTTGTTGAATTTCCTGCACAGTGCCTAAACTATCGCGGTGTATCAAAGCACCATCAAATAGGTAAGTTACAGTGGCGAGATTGATATGAGGATGTGGTCGGACATCGATACCTTTGTGGGGTGGCAAAACAGACGGGCCAACATGATCGAAGAAGATAAACGGCCCAACCATTTGACGATGAGGATATGGCAAGCTACGGCGGGCAACAAACCCACCCAAATCTTTAACTTCAGGTTCAATCAGTTGAAGTATTGCCATAAGTAATTGGGTAATTGGTAAATGCTGGAATTATTGTGACATTTCTCAGACCTGAAGTGCAGAAGCTCCCTAAAAATAACTTCTGAGATTTCCTACTTATTCCCTTGCGGGGTTTTAAATCCAACTTTCTGATAAATAGAAGAGCAAAATATCCCCAGTGGAAGATTGCGATTATGGATAGGAAGTTGGTTAATTGGGAGAGTTAGCGCACCCGCATTAGCTAGTGGTCTGTCCGATTAATTTTGAGAGGGTTGAGAAACGAACCGCAAAGGACGCAAAGGACGCAAAGGAAGAAAAGTTAAGAATGAGTTCACCCATTATATTTAATAGATGAATCAAATTTCAATTTCTCTTCTTTCCTTCTTGCTTTGCGCTCTTTGCGTCCTTTGCGGTTCGTTCTCTTAACCATCAAAATGAATTTGACAGACCACTAGGCTCAAGTTTTTTCAATTTTTCAGCATAACATCCTAGCAAATTCCTGATTTTACAAGACTCTGGAGATATTTTATGAACAGCCCAGTTTACCAAACTGTGATTGTCGGTGGTGGCTTCACCGGCTTATTTACCGCCTTAAATCTAGCTCACGAACATTATCCTCGCTCTGTAATTTTGATCGATCAAAATGAACGCTTTTGCTTTAAGCCGTTACTCTACGAATATTTCAGTAGCGAGATGGATGCTTTTCAAGTAGTACCGCGTTTTACAGAATTGCTTAAAGGCAGTGGCGTTATCTTTGTTCAAGATGCAGTGGAATCCATAGATTTGCATCAACAACAAGTTAAATTAGCTTCGGGAAACTCTTACAACTACAGTAATTTAGTATTAGCTTTGGGTAGTGTTACTGGTTATCATCATTTAGAAGGTGCTAAAGAATACGCCTTTCCATTTTGGACAGAAGCCGATGCGATCGCTCTTGACCAACATTTAGGCGACTGTTTGCAAAAAGCAATCCAAACTGAAGATATAGAACAACGTCGTCAACTGTTAACAATCGTCGTAGTTGGTGGTGGTGCAAGTGGTATAGAAATGGCAGCTACTTTAGCTGATTTAGTGCCACATTGGTATACCGCTTTGGGAGGAAAATCTGATGAAATTCGGGTGATACTGCTCAATCACGGTCAAGAAATCCTCAATGGTGATGTTAACGATCCTCTGCGCCCAATTGCTGAAAAAGAATTACAAAAACGCACGATTCCAATTGAAATTCTCAGAGGTGCAGAAGCCACTAAGATTCATGCTAACGCCATTGAATATAAGCACAATGAGCAAATTGAGACATTGCCAACAAGTACCACAATCTGGACAGCTGGTACTTCTATTCATCCACTAATTAAAAGTTTACCAATTTCCCCAGAAAATCGAGATCGTCGCGATCGCCTTCTAGTTACTCCCACAATGCAACTACTCGAATTTCCAGAAGTCTTTGCCGGCGGGGATTGTGCAGCAGTTCCAGATAACTCACTACCGCCAACAGCCCAAGTTGCTTATCAACAAGGAGCCAATATTGCCCAAAATTTGCAAGCGATCGCTTTCGGCGAAGAACTCAAACCAGCAAAGGTAAATATCCGTGGAACTCTCTTAAAATTGGGGTTAAATAACGCTGCTGCTAATCTTTTTAATGTTTTTGAAGTTGCAGGTGAATCCGGACATTTAATCCGCCAAGGCACTTATTTAACCCTATTACCGACACCATCTCATGATTTCAAAGCTGCAAGTGAATGGTTAGATGAAGAGATTTTTCACCATCACCTTGATCCCCATGATGTGGGCAAAAAAGTTGTCCAAGCAGTGGAAGTAGTTGGCGCAGGAGTTATGGGCGTTTTAGCTGCAAGAAAACTACTAAAAATGCTGGGCAATAAAAGCAGTGTAACCTAAGGTTGTTGCGTAAGTCATAATATTGTGAAACCATAGCTTGTGACTTGCTAATACAACTGCAACTAGCCTATTTCTAGCCTCACCTAGAAAAAAGTACTGGTACTGGTAACAATCATGACGCGATCTCCAAATTCAGGAAACAATCAGGAACCATCTAATCCTCGTCTGTGGCTCCTGCTTTTACGACGTACCAGTTTAGCTGTGGGTGGGGTTTTGCTAGTTGGAATTATAGTTGGTTTTTGGTGGGCTAGAAGTTATGTATATAAGGATTTAGCCCCATTAGTACAGCAAAATCTCCAGCAATTGTTGGGGCGTCCAGTCAAAGTTGGGGAAGTTGAACGTTTTTCGCTAACTAGTCTGAGATTTAACTCTCTATCGATACCAGCAATTCCCACTGATCGAGATCAGGTGGTAGTAAAAGCTTTAGAGGTGCAATTCTCGCCGTTGCAACTTCTACTTACCCGAAAACTGGCTTTAAATGTCACGTTAGTTCAACCCAACGTCTATATTCAACAGGATAAAGATGGTCGTTGGGTGACAACGCAAATTAAGGCTGGGGGAGGACAAGGCTTGATTCAAATTGAGTTGCAAACACTGCAAATTCAAGATGGCAATGTCGAGTTGATGCCATTCGCCGCACCTACGAAACCGAAAGGCTCAGTAATATTAGATCATGTTGGTGGTGTTGCCCGATTTTCAGACCAAAATCAAAGGATTGGTTATGACATCAATACTCAACTCACCAGGGGAGGCGCTGTTAAGATTGTTGGCGAAACCCAAATAAAAGCTCAACAAACTAACCTCCAACTACAAGCACAAAATTTCCAAGCATCTGATATTACTCGATTAATTCAGTTACCCATCGCTTTACAAGGAGGATATTTAAATGCCGATTTAGGCGTTCAGATTCCTCCAAAACTTTCAGACATAGCGATTACAGGAACCGCGACAGCTAATCAAATCACTGCCAAAATTCCCAATATTCCTCAGCAGATTTCTAATTTTAATGGGAAATTTCTATTTCAGGGGCAGACAGTTGCTTTAGATAATCTGAGTACGAACTTTGGCAAAGTTCCCATTATAGCGAATGGAACAATTAATTCTCAAACAGGTTTTAATTTTTCTGCTCAGATTAAACCAGTTAGTGCGAAAAATATCTTAGATACCCTGAAAGTTAATTCATCAGTCCCAGCTAGTGGCGAAATTCAAGCAAATATTCAGGTATTAGGTCTACTTCAGCAACCTGTCCTCAGTGGTACAGTAAGCAACACCAAACCTATTCAAGTTGACCGTGTTCAATTTAAAACTATCAATACTGATTTCCGGTTGAATGTCTCTCAAACTGCATCTCAACTTACTGTTTCCAATCTGAAAATAGTCCCCGTAGCTGGTGGTCAAATTACAGGCGGTGGTCAAGCTAATCTTGGAATCAAAGATGGAGTAATATTTAATGCTCAAGCTGATGGGATATCAGGAGATATACTAGCACGCAGCTATGGCGTGACTCTACCGATCGCAGTTGGCAATGTTTCTGCAAAAGCCCAAATTTCTGGCTCACTGAGCAAACAGCCCTTGAACCTTAATGTTTCCAATGTTCGGGTAACACCAGCAGCCGGAGGGCAAATCACAGCCAATGGTCAAATTCAACTGGCTCCCCAAGGTCAAGTCGGTGTAAATATTCAAGCTCAAGGTATCCCAGGAAATGCGATCGCTCAAGGTTATGGTATTTCAACGCCAATTAATGTTGGTGGTATATCTGCGAACGCGAAAATTTCTGGTTCTCTCGGTAGACCGTTAAACGTCAATATTGCTCGCGTTCAAGCAAATCCAGAGGTGGGAGGACAAGTCACAGCTAGCGGTCAAGTTCAGCTTGCACCCCAAGGTAGGGTATCGTTGAATGTGCAAGCAGAAAATTTACCAGGGGATGCGATCGCCAAAGCCTACAATTCCTCACCCTCCATCACCATTGGGAATGTCTCGGCAAATGCGAATATTTCCGGCACTCTCAGCAACTTGCAAACAGTCGCGCGAGTGCAAGCGCCCAACGCCACCTATCCCACTACCGGACGGGTTGTTGTTACCAAACAAGGAGAGAATATCCTTTTCCCCGATGCGGTTTTGAACGTCGCAGGTGGGACAATTCGGGCCAGAGGTGAAGTTGCCCAAGAACGTTGGCAAGGGGGTGTCCAAACTTCTCAAATTCAACTCAATCGGTTTTCACCACAACTACGAGGACGGCTCAATAGTAATATTCAGTTAGCAGGCACAACCAAATCTTTCCAGCTGGCAGATATTCGCGCCGCCGGACAAATCCGCCTATCCCAAGGGGTAGCGTTGCTAGCAAAACCGCTCACCGCACAATTTCAGTGGAATGGACAGCAGATTATCGTTGAAAACGCAAGTACCCCAGGATTGAGTGCTAATGGTGCGATCGCTATTCAGTCTCCCCCAACTGGCGCACCCCAAATTGCGGGATTTGATTTAAATGTACTGGCGCAGAATTTCAACTTACAAAATACTGGTTTTAAAGTTCCTGGTGACGTTGCAATAGCAGGGCTACTAGATTTTAATGGAAAAGTTACAGGTACTCCAGATGTACCGCAAGCTAATGGCAATATCCGACTGCGGAATTTTAAGGTTAGTGACTTGGCATTTGACCCACTTTTAACCGGAAAGGTGAATTTTCAAGGTGGACAAGGGGCAACTCTGCGATTAGCTGGAAAGCAAGACCGGATTGCGCTTAACTTAGGTGCAAATTATCGTCCCACTTCATTTTTAGTTCGGCGGGATGGCGCACTCACCACAGGTAGAACTGAGGGAGATAACTTGTTCATCAACGCTCAACAGTTTCCCATCGCTCTGGTTGGCGGCTTTTTGCCTAACAATCAATTGAAACCATTGGCGGGGCAACTATCGGGTAATTTAGTTGTCAATCTGAATAATTATGCCATTGCGGGGGATGTAGCGATCGCCCGGCCTCGGGTTGCCAGAGTTGCAGCCGATGAATTTCGTGGCAGCATCAATTATGCCGATGGTACTGCTAGCTTGGCTAATGGTCTATTGCGGATTGGCGATAGCAACATCGCTCTTAGTGGCAATGTGCAAACAGGAAATGACCCGAAATTTCAATTCCAAGCTAATTTTGCCCAAGCCAAAATCCAGAGACTTCTACAAGCGTTCAATATCTACGACTTTCAAGACCTTGGTAGCGGGTTGCAGCCTCCCACCTTAGCAGGAGCAGAGGCACTTAATACCGAGTCTATCAGTTTGCCCAATGCAGATTTGAAAACACAGCTAGCATACTTCTCGAATCTTACAGCAGCCAATGCCAAACAACAGCAAGTAGAAACAAAACAAACCCCCTCTTTGCCCAGCCTTGCAGAATTAACAGGTGCTTTAAGCGGAGCAATTACAGCCAATGGCTCGTTAAAATCTGGGTTGAATGTCGGCTTTAATTTTCAAGGTGCAAACTGGCAATGGGGTGAATATTCCATCAATCAAGTGTTTGCTCAAGGCAATTTCGCCGATGGTATAGTCACACTTTCGCCATTGAGTATTGGGATAAATCAAGGACTAGTGGCCTTTTCAGGACAGTTAGGAACTGAACAACTATCTGGAAAGTTGAATGTAGCAAGTTTACCTCTATCACTTTTAGAACCTTTTATCGAAAAATATCCCATAGATATCACTGGTAATGTCAATGCTGATGCCACTATAGCGGGTAGTTTGCAAGACCCTAGTGCGAAAGGCAAAGTGACTTTAGCGAATGCAACTCTCAACAAACAACCTGTACAAACAGGAGAGGTTAATTTTGATTACAACAAAGCTCGTTTGAATTTTGATAGCACCTTACTAGTGACCGGAACGCAGCCAGTTGCCATTACAGGTAGCGTACCGGCTCCCTTACCTTTTGCCGACGTGCAACCGGATAGCAATCAAATCAGCATCAACGCCAATGTGCAAAATGAAGGATTAGCACTATTAAACCTGCTTACCAACAATCAAGTCGCTTGGGTAGACGGTCAAGGAAAAGTAGATTTAAATATTCAAGGTACTTTAAACGAACCAATTATTAACGGAAATGCCACACTTAATAATGCTACCTTTCGCGCTCAAGCCTTATCCGATCCTCTCACGAATGTCACAGGGACAGCGCAATTTAATGGTAGTACGGTCAGCGTTGAAAATATCCAAGGTAATTATAATCAAGGGCAAGTGACTGCATCAGGCATCCTGCCAATTTTTGATTCTCAGCAAACCGCAGCGAATCCTCTGACAGTATCAATCGCAGACAAACTCAATTTTAAGCTTGCAGGACTGTATGAAGGAGGTGTAGGCGGTGATATTGTCATTCGGGGAACAGCGTTAAAACCTGTAATTGGTGGAGAGATTAAACTGAGTGATGGTCAGGTAATTATTGGCAACTCAACGACTGCTAATAATAAAAAATCAGCAGCTACAGCAGAGACTAATACTAAAGTCATAAATCTAAATAGACAAGAGGTTAACCCTAACGCTACACCGACAGCAGAGAATAGCGCTAACCCAGTAGTTACAGCAGACGGAAGCGCTAACCCAGTGACAACAGCAGGCGGAAGCACTAGCGCAGCAACTCCACCCAATCTACCGATAAAATTTGCAGATTTAAAGTTGATTTTAGACAAGAATATTCGTGTTACCACTCAATCTTTACTAAGCTTTGTACCAGGAGGAGCTGCATTGAGTCAGCCCCTATTGAGCTTTGACGCTAAAGGCGATTTGACCATTAATGGTACATTAGCCAAGCCACTTCCTGAAGGAGTCATTCGTTTAACAGGAGGAAGAGTCAGCTTATTCTCCACTGAGTTTACCTTAGCGCGGGGTTACGAACAAACTGCGCGGTTTAGTCCAAGTCAAGGGCTTGATCCTACTTTAGATGTCCGGCTGACTGCAATTGTACCGGAAGCATCGGTAAAGAACAGTCAAGTTTTGGAATCACCATTGTCTGCTGAAATTAGCGATGCTTCTGTAAACAACTTTGGAACTTTACGTACCGTTACCGTTCAAGCCAGTGTAAACGGGCCAGCGAGTAAATTGGGCGACAATCTAGAACTGACCAGTGAACCTAGCCGTAGTAAAGGTGAAATAGTTGCTTTATTGGGTGGCTCAATTCTGAATTCTTTCGGTCAAACAAATGCAGG
The DNA here is from genome assembly GCF_036916985.1 of Nostoc sp. Taxonomy (GTDB): domain Bacteria; phylum Cyanobacteriota; class Cyanobacteriia; order Cyanobacteriales; family Nostocaceae; genus Nostoc. The sequence goes on along the minus strand of NZ_JBALFD010000025.1, from coordinate 59,996 downwards.
CCAAGGGCTGACTAATTTCGCTAGTTCTACCATTTTAGGTAGTTTACAAGGAACTATTACTGCGATCGGACAGGCTATTGGTTTCAGTGAATTTCGGATATTTCCAACTCCATCTACCAATCAAACAACAACAACTTCGGTTCTAAATTTATCAGCAGAAGGTGTGTTTGACATCAATAGAAATTTCTCTGCCTCTTTATCGCGCGCCCTTACTAGCGATGACTCTTTCCTTTACAATGTGCTTTATCGAGTCAATGACGAAATTCTGATGCGAGGCTCAACTAATTTGGGGGATGAAAATCAATTCCAAGTTGAGTATGAAACCCGATTTTAGAGGATGTATAGCAACGGACAAGAAGGTTAGGACATTAACTGATGATAAAACCTATATACAAAAACACTTTCAACCCAGTCCCCAGTCCCCAGTCCCCTGCTATATTACATAATTTTTAGTGTTCTCCTCGCAGGTGTCGATCAAAAAATCGTGTAAGTTGATGCCAAGCATCTTCCGCCGCCAAGGGATTGTAGTCGGATCGTTCGTGACAAAAAAAACCATGTCCCGCATCGGGATAAACTTTTAGGGTGTAGTCTTTGCCCAGTTCTTGAAACCGCGATTTTATTTGTTGAATGCGATCGCCTAAAATAAACGGATCAGTTCCACCAAAAAATAGATAGATAGGTACTGTAATATCTTTCACTGCATCAATCCATTCATCGGCAACCATACCGTAGAAGGGAGCCGCTGCGGCAATTTCCTTTGACAACTTACAAGCTGTGAAAAAGGTTAAACCGCCACCCAGACAGAATCCGGTTACGCCGATGTGATTGGGGTTGACTGCTGGGTGTGACTTTAAATAGGCTAATGCGGCTCGAATATCGTTTACCATTGGCTGGCCGAAATCCAAGCGCCACATCATTGCCATTGCCCGATCAACTTCATCGTAGCCAAATTTGTTGTCGGGCAACTCGCGGTAGTATAGATCGGGGATGATTACTACATATCCTTCATGGGCGATTCGGGCTGCTACATCTTGAATATGTGACGTTAAGCCAAATGCCTCCATCAGCAGTAGAATGGCAGACTGACGCTCAGGATGAGTTGGTGTAAACAAAACAGCAGGCATCTGCCCATCTAGTGTAGAAATTAACACCTCGGTTTGTTCAATTGGCATCTTCTTTCTCCGATAGAATCTGTTGTTAATAGCTTAAAAACTTGCAATTGAGGATTCTAGAAGAAAGTTGCGGGATTTTAGTATATTATTGCGATCGCTCTTGTAGGAGTTGTTTTGGTGTGACACCAACCTGGCGTTTAAAGCATCTTGTCAAATGGCTTTGATCGGAAAAACCTGTTTGCGTCGCAATATCCGCAATGCTCAGGTTACTGTGCTGTAACAAATATTTTGCCTTCTCAATTCGGCGTTGTAGGATGTATTGGTGGGGTGTGATTCCCATCCGTTGCTTAAACAGACGTAGAAAATAGTAGGGACTGAGTTGTGCGATCGCACTCAATTCAATGAGCTTCAAGTCTTGATAGAGATAGTCATGAATATAGTCTGTGATTTTTTGCAACGTTCCTTGAGATAATCCATCTGAATAACTAGAAAGCTTTGGTTGCGTGCTGCAATAGTTCCGTAAAAGGTGAATTGCTAATGTCGTTTTGAGACTGTCAATCAACAAATCACCGCCAATTTTGCCTGACTCTAATTCATCTCTCAAACTCGAAAAAATTCCTTGAATTAGCACATCTTGCTGACTCATAAACCGAGGTGTGAGTTCAATGCTGCCAGCAACAAAATCCTGACCCACTAGTTGGAGAAGTGCAGGCTCAATTGCCAAAACCATAAACTCAACTGAAGTATTCCAGTTACAGCGATGGGAAATCCCCGCCGGAATTATTGCAATATCTCCATCTCTGCGCCTTTCTGGCTCCAGCTTTCCATCTAACCATCGCTCTCCTGATGCCATTTTGCGATCTTGTAGTTCTCCTGGTGAGCCAACAAGCCCACAAGCAATGACATGCATCGTATGTTGATGTTCAGCGATTTCAAATTTTGGCTGTTGGTAAACTCCTAGATGCAGGTGACTCCAGCCAGAACTTGAAAGGATAGAGGATTTCGGCAATAGTGAATTAGCAGCATTCTCTTGGCGGTAATCAATAACTGGCACTTTCATTTTATTGAAGGGGGCAGGAGGCAGGGGGCGGGGCAGGGAGAGATTCGACCTTGGATGATTTGTTTGAACTGAAGTAGCTCCCGTTTGAACTGAAGTAGCTCCCGTTTGAACTGAAGTAGCTCCCGCTTGAACTGAAGTAGCTCCCGCTTGAACTGAGGTGACTAATCTTCAAACATTGGTCATTAACATTCTGATTTTTATGACTGACAATAGGTAAAAACCCGATGAGAGTGTTATTTCAGCTATTTTCTAGGGGAACAAAATTGTTGTACTCCTTGGGGAAGTTGCCGACACATCTGCTGGAATCTTTGAGGATTAATTTGCCACCAAACAAATAATCCCAGACTTGTAGCCCTTACAAGCAATGCTAATACTTCCCCCAGTCTTAACAAACGCTTATCCCGTTTAGGTTTTGTAATGAAAGTTGGTCGAATTTCTGGTATGAAAGATGGTTCCTCTAAAATATCCAAATCTAGATCCAAACCTAGATCCAAATCTAGATCCAAATCTAGCAAAGTTTCCAAACTTTCTGTAAAGGAAATTATTTTATCGTAAATTAAGGGGTTTAAGACTCAAGGAGGGTGCTAGGGCTAAAGTTTTTGTCAGATCGGTAAGGAGAATGCGATCGCACAGGTTAAACAGTTCTGCCTCGGTCTGTGTCTGTCGCATCAGCCGCAGGAAATGACCTTCAGCGTCAACACTCAGGGCAATGTAGTTGAGGAACATTTTGAGATAGCCGACGCGTGCGCGCTCTGGCATAGTTGCTGCTGTGGGGGTTTGCCATAGCCGCTCAATATAGTTGCGTACCTCCACTAAAGGAACGGGTGCGATCGCCTCTCCTCGCAAAGCCTGGCGAATCTGATTAAAAAGCCAGGGATTCCCGATTGCCCAGCGTCCCACCATCACACCCGCCGCGCCTGTTTGGGAAAGCACTTCAAGAGCAGTTTTCGCAGAGTGGATGTTGCCATTGGCCAGCACTGGGCAATGGACTCGTCTTACCGCTTCGCCAATCAAATCATATTTCACTGCTCCGTGGTACATATCTTTCACCGTGCGACCATGCAAACTCAGCAAATCGATGCTGTGGCGATTAATCGTATCTAGAATTTCATAAAAGTTATCTGTATTTTCAAAGCCGACGCGCATCTTAACGGTTAAAGGGCGATCGTTCACTGCTTGGCGCAGTTCTCCTAAAATCCGATCCACTTTTTCTGGTAAAAGCAGTAATCCACCCCCAACATTTTTGCGATAGATTCTCGGTGCGGGACAGCCCAGGTTCAAGTCAACTCCAGCGATATTATAGCTACAGAGTTCCTTTGCTGTTCTTACTAAGTCTGGAATGCTTTCGCCAATCATTTGAGCAAAAACGGGCCGACCTGTGTCGTTTTCAGTGATTGATGCCAAAATATGACGATTGAGCCGTGAGGTATCATTGACGCGGAAATACTCGGTAAAAAAGTAGTCAGGGCTGCCATAGTGGGCAATAACCTTCATAAACCAGAGGTTTGTCACATCCTGCATGGGCGCAAGAGCGGTAAGGGGTAGGGATGGATGGAGCGATCGGGGAATATCATGTCCGGTTAAAGACTTATCATTAAGGCAGCAGGGGTGTAAAGGAGCAGAGGAGAGGCGCTTGTGGGCTTGCTGCATAGATTTGAGAATTAAAACTAATTAGCCGGACTTGATATAAAAGCGTGTACAAGAAGTATATTCAGGGTAACAGCTGGCTTTCACCAACCTAACTATCGCTAACCAAAATTTACTTGCTTGCTTAAGAAATCTCGAAAGCTGGAATGATAAAAACTGTAGTGGATTTCTCCATCTATTTGTTGGAGTGTTAAAAACTCACGCCAATTTTCCAGAACTTCTTCAACATCATATTCATCAGCATTAATTGTACTAGCAATGCTTCCTGCTGATATGAATGATGAAACTTGCACCAACACACTCAGCACAGATAATTTCAATTCCTTCTCTTGGCTTGACGAATTCGGAGGAATCATTTTGTGCTGATGCTGCTGATAATACGCCTCTAAACCAGCGGGGAGTCGATCAAACTCCTTAGAGATAATAGGTAAAATCTGGCTGAGGTACATGAAATTGTTTTCGCTTTTGGTGGTTAGTTGTGCTGTAAGTTCTTCGTTATGATTGACGTATTGTCTAATGTATGCTTGTACATCCTCTTGGTTTTGTTGTGGATATTCTGCTAAGTCAAGAATTTGAAAAGGTGTTTCTATCAACAAACCAGATTGTTTTCGCAGGTATGGGCGGCGCGTAAGAAGGAAATAAACGCCACGCGGCAGATATCTGGGAAGATAAAAGAGATTTGAGCCTTTTGTTTGGTCGGTGTGGTTAACAGCATCTAAGGCATCGATAGCAATGATAAACTTTTGCTGAGGTTCTAGTTTATCGCTGACTTGCTGAAGCAGGGAATGTAGAGACGCAAAATTTTCTGTCTCGATTTGTGTGGAAATAGTAGTAATAAATTCCTCAGCGCGATTTTTGCCTGGTAATTGGGCGTTGTAATAGAGAACGTGGAGATTTTCTGTGACGTACTTGGCGAGGATGGCACTTTTGCCACTACCGGGTGCGCCAATTATGCTAAAGTAACCGCGATCGCAACGCTGGAGAAAGTTGGATATAGCGGTGAAGACGAAGGCGCGACCAACAAAGTTTTGACTTTTTTCGAGAATGACTTGTTGAAATTCAGTTGGGTAGGAGGGACTATTGATTGGCGTTGGGGGTCGAGGTGAAGTGTTCATACTTTTTAAACATTCTCCAACCGCAAAAAATGCACTCTCCCTGAAGACTCCCCTGCCACAATTGTCATCCCATCTGCTGCAACAGCGCAGCAATAAAATTGGGCCTCTGCTGTAAAGGTGGCAATTTGTTCCCCAGTTTCCAGATTCCAAAGTTTGAGCGTGTTGTCCCATGAAACAGAAATTACCTGCTTGCCATTGGGGGTGAGGGCTACTGCTGTCACTCTGTCATTATGACCGTAGAAAGTCAGTTCATCTTCTCCAGTTTCTAAATTCCAGAGTTTGAGCGTTTTGTCACCTGAACCAGAAATCATGTGTTTGCCATCTGGGGTGAGGGCTACTGCATTTACCGAGTCGCTATGACCGTGGAAAGTCCACTCATCCTTACCAGTTTCTAAAGTCCAGAGTCTGAGTGTTTTGTCACCTGAAGCAGAAATTACCTGCTTGCCATCAGGTGTGAAGGCTACTGCTGTTACTCTGTCGCTATGACCTTGAAAAGTCCGCTCATCTTCCCCAGTTTCTAAATTCCAGAGTCTGAGTGTTTTGTCACCTGAAGCAGAAATTACCTGCTTGCCATCAGGTGTGAAGGCTAATGCTGTTACTCTGTCGCTATGACCTTGAAAAGTCCACTCATCCTCCCCAGTTTCTAAATTCCAGAGTCTGAGTGTTTTGTCCCCTAAACCAGAAATTACCTGCTTGCCATTGGGAGTAACGGCTACTGCATATACCGAACTGCTATGACCCTGAAAAGTCCGCTCATCCTTCCCAGTTTTCAGATTCCAGAGTTTGAGTGTTTTGTCCCATGAACCAGAAATCACGTGCTTGCCATCGGGAGTGAGGGCTACTGCATTTACCCAGTCACTATGACCGTGGAAAATACGCTCATCCTCGCCAGTTTCCAGATTCCAGAGTTTGAGTGTCTTGTCCCATGAACCAGAAATCATGTGTTTGCCATCGGGGGTAAGAGCTACTGCATTTACCGAGTCGCTATGACCGTAGAAAGTATGCTCATCCTCGCCAGTTTCCAGATTCCAGAGTTTGAGTGTGTTGTCTAATGAAGCAGAAATCACATGCTTGCCATCGGGGGTAAGGGCTACTGCATTTACCCAGTCGCTATGACCGTGGAAAATACGCTCATCCTCACCAGTTTCCAGATTCCAGAGTTTGAGTGTGTTGTCTAATGAAGCAGAAATCACGTGCTTGCCATCGGGGGTGACAGCTATTGCTCTTACCAAGTCGCTATGACCGTAGAAAGTATGGTCATTCTTCCCAGTTTCCAGATTCCAGAGTTTGAGTGTGTTGTCCCATGAAGCAGAAATTACCTGTTTACCATCGGGGGTGACAGCTACTGCTGTTACTGAGTCACTATGACCTTTAAAAGTCCGCTCATCCTCCCCAGTTTCTAGATTCCAAAGTTTTAGTGTGTTGTCACCTGAACCAGAAATTACCTGTTTACCATCGGGGGTGACAGCTATTGCTGTTACCCATCTGCTATGACCGTAGAAAGTATGCTCATTCTCCCCAGTTTCTAGATTCCAGAGTTTGAGTGTGTTGTCACCTGAACCAGAAATTACCTGCTTACCATCGACAGTGAGGGCTAATGCTATTACCCTATCACTATGACCATAGAAAGTACGCTCATCCTCCCCAGTTTTCAGATTCCAGAGTTTGAGTGTGTTGTCCCATAAACCAGAAATCACCTGCTTGCCATTGGGGGTAACGGCTACTGCATATACCGAACTGCTATTACCTGTGAGGGTCAGAAGTAAACTTCCAGCAGGAGAAACTAAATTAGATATTAACGGACGCAAACAAGGTAAAATTTGTTGTTGTTTTGCTACTTTGAGCATTGCTTGAATTTCTAGTATTGCAAAGTGCTGCATTCGCCCCCACAATTGCCCTGCTAGTTGCATTTTATCTTTTTCTAAGATATGCGCTGACAGGCGCAAAGCTCCTTGAATCAATTTCAGCGTTTTAACTTGCTCTGGATTATGTTCTGGGTTGTTTAATAGCTCTGAGTCGTTAATTAAATCATAATCCTCAATTAGTGAATGCACACCAAAATCAGAATGGTTGACTTTAGCATCAATAAAATCAAAATCAGTGAGTCTTTTGTAAAATGCTTTCCACTTTCCTATCTTTGCTTTAACACGAGGGTCAATAAGGATAGTTCGCTGGTCGCTTAAAGATAACTGGGCAAATTTCTCAGTAAAACTACTCATCTTCGTCCTCACTAGGTTTGAGGCTTGCCCACAATTGGTCATTAGAATCGGAAATCAGACGATGAACCTCTTGCCAATCAATATTATTATTCTTTTTTTCTCTTTTTAGACTAGGTTGATTGCGGAGGAAATCTGCAAAACTTTGGTGATAAATTGAGTAGTAATCTTCCTCATTTTGTTTTTGTTTTCTCAAGAATTCCAGCCACTTATTCAAAAGCTCCAAGACATCATATTCATCTCGACCAGTGATGCGGGCAATAGATTCACAGGAAATTGGTTTACCGACCTCAACCAGTACACAGAGGATAATCGCATTTGTGCACTTCTCTGGAGTTTCCATTCCCATCTGCGTCCAATGTTGTTCATAATATCCCTGAAGTTTCTCAGGTAATTCTTCTAAACTTAAGTCTTGATAATCTCCTCTAGCAATACTGGGTAAGACATAGTACAGGTACATAAAATTATTTTCACTTTTTTGTGCTACCTGCTCAATAAAATATGGCGGCTGAATGTTGCGTTTTTGAATCCATGCCTTTAAACCAGGATGCTCATGCTCATCATTGATAAATGTACTAATGTACTCTGTCACATCTTTTCGATTCCAGTCTTCATACTTATTGGCTGTTAAATCTAACTGTTGTTCTGGAACTTCTTCGGTTAACAAGCGCTTTTCGTTTTGGGCATAGCGTCGCCTAGTTAGCAGAAAATATATCTTCTCTGGCAGATTTTTGGGTAAATCTAAAAGATTTCCTGACCCTGGTTGTTCAACTTCATCGAGTGCATCAACCACAATTACTAAGGGTTCACCAACGGTCAGCTTTTCATTTACTTTCGTTAGCAAAGTAGGTAAATTATCATTGTCTGCATTCTGTAACTGATAGCGATTAATCAGTTGTTGACGAATACTTTGTAGAAATTGCTCTGGTGTATTGCGACCTTCTGCCTGAATATTGAAGTAGCAGATAGCTTTGTATTTAGATACGGATTGGGCCGCGATCGCACTTTTCCCCATACCCGCATCCCCAATCACAGTAAAATAACCTTTGGGATGCTTTTTGAGGAAATCATCAAACTCATCAAATATAAATTTTCGACCACAAAATGCTTTTGTTTTCTCTTCAATTAGTGCCTTAAACTCATCTGGATAAGGAGAATATTCTGTAAGTTCCGTAGGTATATTAGATAGAACTTCTCCAGGATTCTTAGAGCGTTTTGCCAAACTGACAAAAACTTGATGAAATTCCTGAACCTGAGCTAATTCTATTTTTGCTTTTTGTGCCTCATCTTTTAATGTATTCCATTCTTTATTATTGGTAGACAATGCGTTTTCTGCAAAAGCCTTGGCAAAAGCTTTTTTAATCTCTTTATTTCTAAAAAAATTAAGTATATAATCAGATTTAAATACGCCATACTCTACCAAAGCATAAGCATAAACACCTTCAAAATCTTTGGGAGGCTGTATTGAATCAAGGTTAAAACTTTTTAGAATTTTAATAATATATTCGTTACGTTGAGCCTGCTGTATAGCAAGAGAAACAGTAGCAGGTGCAACAGCTTTAATAGCATTAACTACAGATACGGGGTCAATATTCATCTTTTCTGTGGTGAGAGCAGGTTGTGATACCCTTACCTTATCGCATATTTACTGAGTTACATTGCCAGTTCCCGCCTGGTGCAGTGATGTAGAGTTATGTGTGGTGCGATCGCTAACCTATCTCGACTTACTAGCGATCGCCACTTGATTGTCCGTCACCCTAAATGTAGAAGTTGTTCTTGCCAACATTACAATGTTTGGGAGAAACGTTGCAATGTTCCTCATCAACATTGCAACACTCATAAGGAATATTACAATATTCCTCATCAATATTACGACATTCATAAGGAATATTGTAATTTTGATGATAAAGATTACAATATTCCTTATCAATACTGTAATATTCGTCATCAACATTAAAATATTTCGGTATAACCTATTTTCTAGGGGAACAAAATTGCTCCACTCCTTGGGGAAGTTGCCGACACATCTGCTGGAATCCTTGAGGATTAATTTGCCACCAAGCAAATAATCCCAGACTTGTACCCCCTACAAGCAATGCTAAGACTTCCCCCAGTCTTAATAAACGCTTATCCCGTTTAGGTTTTGTAATGAAAGTTGGTCGAATTTCTGGTATGAAAGGTGTTTCCTCTGAAAGATCCAAATCTAGATCCAAACCTAAATCCAAATCTAGCAGAGTTTCCGAACTTTCTGTAAAGGAAATTAATTCCTCTTCTTCTTCTTTTTCTTCTTCCTCTAGTTCTACTTGTTCCTCCTCTTCTTCTCGTTCTGCTTGTTCTTCTTCCTCTTGTATTTCTGCTTCTATAATTTCTTCTGGCAACGCCGGAGTCACAGGTACTAAATATTCTGGAGAAACACGGCAATAAGTCAGAACAACCGATGTATTATCACGCCCATTTTTTTCGTTTGCCAAGTTAATCCAGTTGTGGACAGCATCTTCAACTGTCATTTGCCCCGCTAACACAGGTATTGCATAATCCTGCCAAGATTGTTCTACCCAGTTATTATCACTTAAACCATCAGAACACAGTAGCAAGATGCCATCTTCTTCCACAATAAATCGCTGAACCTTGAGACGTAAAGATTCTGAATCTCTTGTCCCCAATGCTTGAGTTAAGGCGCTAGCATCTGGTCTTAGAAGTGCCTTTCGATACAAGCTTTTTGCAAGGCGGACTTCTCGCGTTGCCACATCATCATCGACAGTGAGTAGCTGGCAATAATTTCGAGTAATCCAATAGGCGCGGCTATCGCCAACATTAGCTAAGTAAAGTTCATGGGTATTATTTGATTGCCATCCAGTACTTGTCTGGACTCGTTGGGGAATTTGCACCGCCATGACAATTGTTGTAGCCATGCGTTCTCTGCCTTGGCGTTTTTGTTCATCATTGCGGGCACAAATCAGATTATTTATTACCCGTAAGCTTGCTTCTAATTGTTCTTGTAATAACTCTGGGGGTAAAAGCCCAGTTTGTTGTGTTACTTCCGCTAGTAAAGCGCGAATTTGCAACTTTACAGACTGCACTGTTAACTTACTGGCAACCTCACCGCCTTCATGGCCGCCAATACCATCGCAAACAATCGACAAGTGGCGTAATAAAGGTTCATCTAAATCACTCAAAGCATTGGGATAGCAAGCGTCTTCATTTTGCGCCATGATTGGGCCAATATCTGTAGAGCCTGCCACCTTCAAGACTAATGGCAATTCTGCCGCAGCCGCTAGTAGTAAATGATTGAGTTGAAAATTAATCGCTTCTAACTCAATCTCAGTTTCACACATCTCCTGAACTATGTTCTGTAACCCTTTGGCTACTGATGCTTTGGCAGACACTACCCAAAACTGCCAACACTCACCTAGACTTTGTAAACTCAGCTTCTCATCTGCTGGTGTTTGGTAGAGTTCCAACAGTCGCACACACCAACCTTCGACCCTCAAGTTATCTATTACTAGTAAACTGTGGCTAAGTCCCAGTTCAGATAAAGGTGTCCAAAGTTGGAGAATTTGCCACAGCCAATAAACTTGTCGTACTGCTGTTGCTTGCTCCCATGCCTCAACGATAGTTGGATAGATATTTCCTGTATTATCTATCGGCACATTTTCCAATAAAAGGATATCAGTTGTATCTCCCTCAAGGTTACTCGCAAACCCATAGGCCTGGGGTAAATGCAACCGCTCTTGATATAACCGTAAATAAGGAATTACTTCTGTTGGCAATTCTTCAGGTATATCTGGCGGTAGTCCCGGTTGAGTATCCAACCAAATCTGCTGTTTAATTACTTCATACCTATCTGCAACCTTTGTACCTGGTGGAATTTGAGCAGACAATGAGCCAGTCGCCCGAAGATAGCGGTGAACTAAAGGAGTTTGGCAATTGGCACAAACACTATCCCCCATTGGATTAATGGGGCTATTACAGCGTGGATTTATACAAAAAATTATCAGTTGGGTAGAAATCATAAAGGTATAAATTTAAAAAACAATCAACTCATGAACTTCGATTAACTTTAGCTGGCAATGAATTGAAGGCTAGAATAAACTGGACTTGTGTACTGCTAGCTACACGTTGTTACTGAAGTTAATCAAAATTATTGGTAGAAATATCAAGTTTTGCTTTCTGTAAATAACTTACGTCTGGCTGTATCTAATCGTAGAAATGCATTTACGTCAATGTAGAAACTAGGATGGCGCTATGCCAAGTTTTACCTTAATCTGGCTTCTGGCAGGAGCAGTTCTGTGTTTAATGGAACTGTTTTTACCATCGGCGTTTGTCGCCTTCATGATGGGAATTAGCGCTTTTGTGGTGGCGCTGCTGTCTGGAGTGGGTATGGGAAGTGTATGGTTGCAAGTTGTAGTTTGGCTGTTGCTTTCCACAGCCCTAATCGTGCTTTCCCGTCGTTTTTTGCAACCGCGACGACGCAAATCGAAAATTCAGGATGCAGTCATAGCCGAAACCTTAACAGAAATTCTGCCTGGGAAAACAGGGCGGGTACGGTATGAGGGAAATTCTTGGCAAGCAAGATGTGATGATGAGAAATTTACCGTACCACCCCATCAAAAAGTTTATGTAGTTAGGAGGGAAGGTACTACTTTAATTGTCGTACCAGAAAATCTGTTGAATTCTTAGTTAATGGGAATTGGGGATTGGGGACTGGGGACTGGGGATTGGTGGGAAGAGGACAAGGAGAAAGACTTGTTGCAAGTTCTCCTTGTTCTCCCTCATCTCCCTCATTTCCCCACTCCCCACTCCCTACTCCCTACTCCCCACTCACTTTATTAAAAACCAGGAGATTTGCAATGGAACAATTTTTTTTACTAGTATTTTTAGCCCTTGGTGGTGGTGCTGTCGCAGGAACGGTAAAAGTCGTCAATCAGGGCAATGAAGCCTTGGTGGAAAGATTGGGTAGTTATAACAAAAAACTTGAACCAGGATTAAACTTTGTCATTCCTTTTCTGGATAAAGTTGTCTACCAAGGAACTATCAAAGAAAAAGTTTTAGATATTCCTCCCCAACAGTGCATCACCCGTGACAACGTTGGCATTGAGGTAGATGCAGTGTTTTACTGGCGCATCGTGGATATGGAAAAAGCCTGGTATAAGGTAGAAAATCTCCAGTCGGCAATGATAAATATGGTGTTGACTCAAATTCGCGCCGAAATGGGGCAACTGGAGTTGGATCAAACCTTTACTGCTCGTTCCCACATCAGTGAACTTTTGTTACGGGATTTGGACGTTGCTACCGATCCTTGGGGTGTGAAAGTGACACGGGTAGAACTGCGAGATATTATTCCATCTCAGGCAGTGCGAGAATCGATGGAATTGCAAATGTCGGCAGAACGACGCAAACGGGCAGCAATTTTAACTTCTGAGGGCGAACGCGAATCTGCTGTCAATAGTGCTAAAGGTAAAGCGGAGGCGCAAATATTGGATGCGGAAGCTCGTCAAAAATCGACAATTCTGCAAGCGGAAGCTGAACAAAAGGCGCTCGTTCTGAAAGCTCAAGCGGAACGTCAGCAACAGGTTTTAAAAGCCCAGGCGATCGCAGAATCAGCAGAAATTATAGCCCAAAAGCTCCAGACAAATCCCAATGCTAACAAAGCAGTAGAAGTTCTGTTTGCTTTGGGCTATCTAGATATGGGCGCAACAATTGGGAGAAGCGATAGCAGCAAGGTCTTATTTATAGATCCGCGCACTATTCCTGCTGCTTTTGAGGGTATGCGCTCAGTTATCTCAAATGGTCAAGTTGACTCTAACGATTTATTTTCTAAACAAATACCAGGATTAGAAAATAATCGTCCTAGCTAGAAATGGGGAGTAGGGAGTGGGGAGTTAGGAGTTAGGAGTTAGGAAGTAGAGATTAATTTCTTCCCCATGCCCGATGTCCCATGCCCCTTAAGAGTGCTGAGTAATGAGTGCTGAGTGGGGAATCTCATTTCTTTACTCGGAACTCGGAACTCGGAACTGTTTTGCCCCATGCCCAATGACAAATGATAATTAACCCAGAACAGGTCATCAACGCTATTATTGCGATCGCTAATCCTTTGATTAAGGAAAAAATTCGGCGCAATGAGACTGTAATTAAATTACTTCAGAAGTTTAACCTCGATCCAGAGCATCCACCAGCAGATTTTAGTGGGGTTTATGCATACTCATTGGTAGAGTACGGTGTTGGTAAATCCAAGCCTGTTTTAGAACTTTTTCGCCAAGAAGCAATCAAACAGGCTTTCCGCAAAGCATTTGACCATAATAACCCCTCAATTTTGCTTTCTGAGGTTGATGCTTGGCTTGATGCCTATTCCTTGGGTGATGACATTAGAAGTTTGGGAATTGACATTAGACGGGAAATTGCCGCGTTTTATATTGTGTTTGCGGAAGTTGCTAAACGCACTCGCAACCCAGCAGATACACTTATGAATCAACAAATTGGCTCTTTGCAAAAACGCATTGCAAATATCCAAGAACTACTTGACAGGTTGCCGACGCTGGAAGGTATTCGGACAGAAATAGCGCGGTTGGCACAGAATTCCCCCGCACTGCTAGAGGCCGGAACATCTACCGAAAATCAATGTCGAGCCATAGCCCTAGCTCAACAAATGCGCGGTTGGTTTGAAACCTTGGGCTACCGCTTTGAAAAGTATGAAATTTGGGGTGATTCATATTTTGAGTGGATTATTAATGTGCCAACCCGGCGTAACCGATATGACCGCATCTTAATCAGAGGAATTGAGGGGGAAGTTGGACTCAAGGATGTAGCTGTTTTGCGTTCTTCTGTGGAGCAACAGAGAACTGATGAAGGTTGGTTAGTAACAGCCAGACGGATTGCACGCGCAGCACGAAATGAGGTAGAAAAGGATGAAAATCGCCACTTAGGTTGTTACACTTTTGACGAACTTATTGACCAAGATGCTGATTTTACCGATTATCTCGATTGGTTAGAAGCGGAAATTATTCGGCGGCAAATAGATATAAAATACGTTCCTTTAGCTTGCACAAAAGAGGAAATTGACCCCGATACTAAGCAGCGTATCGGTATTAGTCACTATAGCGATCGCGATGGTTGGATTGATGGTTACATTGATATGTGGTTGGATGATCCTGCCAAAGAGCATATTTCTATACTAGGAGAATTTGGTACGGGGAAAACTTGGTTTGCTTTCCATTATGCTTGGGTGGCATTGCAGCGTTACCGAGATGCCCAAAAGCGCGGTGTTGAGCGTCCCCGTTTGCCTTTGGTAATTACACTGCGAGATTTTGCCAAAGCAATAAATGTTGAGAACGTTTTGGCAGGGTTCTTTTTTACACAACACAATATCCGTTTAACGAGTGAAGTATTTGACCAGTTAAACGGTATGGGTAAATTGCTGCTAATTTTCGATGGTTTTGACGAAATGGCAGCAAAAGTTGACCGTCAGCAGATGATTAATAACTTTTGGGAACTGGCAAAAGTTGTAGTTCCTGGTGCCAAGGTTATCTTGACTTGTCGCACCGAACATTTTCCCGAAGCCAAGGAAGGACGCGCTTTACTCAATGCCGAGTTGCAAGCATCTACCAAGCAACTGACAGGGGAAACACCGCAGTTTGAAGTGCTGGAACTGGAGAAATTTAACGACGAGCAAATTCGGCTGGTGTTGTCGCATCAAACGGAAGCTGCAACGGTTGAGCAAGTCATGGGAAATCCGCAGTTATTGGATTTAGCCCGTCGTCCGGTGATGAGTGAGTTAATTTTGGAAGCTTTACCAGATATTGAGGCGGGTAAACCTGTGGATATGTCGCGGGTTTACTTGTATGCGGTGCGGCGGAAAATGGAACGGGATATTAAGAGCGATCGCACCTTTACTTCTTTGGCAGAAAAGTTATACTTTTTGTGCGAACTTTCTTGGGAAATGCTGTCTAAAGATGAAATGAGCCTCAATTATCGGCTTTTCCCTGACAGAATTCGGCGGTTGTTTGGTTCGGTGGTGCAAGAAGAGAAGGATTTAGACCATTGGCATTATGACATGATGGGGCAAACAATGCTCATCCGCAATGCTGATGGTGATTATACTCCAGCGCATCGGTCTTTGTTAGAGTTTTTTGTAGCGTATAAATTTGCCGCAGAGTTGGGAGCGTTATCTAGCGATTTTACGGAGTTAGCTCAAGCACAATCAGGCTTGGATAGCAGTGTAGCGCCAGTTAATTACACTTGGTCTAGTTATTTTTCGCGTCAATTGGATGATGCGATGTCTACAATAGGCTACGCCTACGCACCACTAAAAGCATTTACAAGTGAGTCTTTTGAGAAGTTAAGGGAGACTTTTGGCAAAGCATCACTCACAAAAGCAGTCATAGATTTGCTTTTACCGATGATTGATATAGATGCTCAAGCTGGCATTGTTAATCTGATTGAGACAACGCGGGGCAAAACTGAAGATGAAGCGGGTTATCTTGGCGGGAATGGGGCAACATTGTTGGTGAAGATTGATAAGGCGGCTTTGGAGGGGCAAGATTTAACCAATACAGTTATTAAAGGAGCAGATTTTTCCGAGGCGAGCTTACGCATGCTCATTTTATAGGAGCCAACCTAACTAAATCAGTTTTCCCAAAGGTCTTCGGTGCCGTTTTTTCAGTTGCATACAGTCCTAATGGCGAGCTATTTGCAGCAGCTGATGGCAATTGTGAAATTAGTATATGGCTGGCTGGAAATGATCAACAAATTTTTAAATGTAAAGGACACAATAATTGGATACGCTCAGTAGTCTTTAGTCCTAATGCTCAAATTTTGGCAAGTGCTAGCTATGACCATACTGTAAGGTTGTGGGATACTACCACCGGAGTATGTATGAAAGTTCTGGAAGGACATAGCGATAGGGTAAATTCGGTAGCATTTAGTCCAGACGGTAAAATATTAGCAAGTGGAAGTCGAGATAAAACTATAAAATTATGGAATCTTAGCACTGGAGAATGTCTGAAAACTTTAGAAAATATAAGCAGTATATATTCAGTAGTTTTCAGCCCTAACGGTAAAATTATTGCAATTGGAGGAAAAGATAAAACAGTAAAAATATTCCATATTTTTACTGGCAAATTTTTAAAACCTTTTGAAAGACACACCGATTCAATAAGGTCTATTTTCTTTGATTTAGATGGTACAACTCTAATAAGTGGTAGTAGAGATAAAACTATAAAATTGTGGGATATTGCCACTGGAGAATGCTTAAAAACCTTTGAAGGACATACGGATACAGTACGTTCAGTTGCTATCGATAATAAATATCAGATATTGGTAAGTAGCAGTAGAGATAAAACGGTAAAGCTATGGAATTTGAAAACAGGGGAATGCTTAAAAAATTTACAAGGACACACTAGTCGGGTACGCTCAATAGCAATTAGTCCTGATGGCACAAATTTAATTAGTGGTAGTGAGGATCAAACTGTCAGAAAATGGGACATTAATACCGGAAAGTGTTTGAATATCTTGCAGGGTTCTACCAGTTGGGTACGTTCAGTTGCTATTAGCCCTAATAGTAAAGTTTTAGCT
The DNA here is from genome assembly GCF_036916985.1 of Nostoc sp. Taxonomy (GTDB): domain Bacteria; phylum Cyanobacteriota; class Cyanobacteriia; order Cyanobacteriales; family Nostocaceae; genus Nostoc. The sequence goes on along the minus strand of NZ_JBALFD010000025.1, from coordinate 43,276 downwards.
AGTTGCAGTGAGGACACAACCGTAAAATTGTGGAATTTCACTACAGGAAAATGCTTGAAAACTTTGCAGGGACATATAAGTAGAGTCAATTCAGTTGCGATTAGCCCTGATGGTAGTATTTTAGCCAGTAGTAGTTATGACCGAACAATTAAGTTATGGGATATCATTACTGGAAAATGTTTGAAAACTCTATCTGGTCATACTGGAGGAGTAAATTCAGTAACTTTTGCTCCCGATGCCGTAACCCTCATAAGCGGTAGTGGTGATGGCAAAATCAATATATGGGATGTTAGTACAGGAGATTGCATTAAAACTTTGCAAGGGCATACTGACTGGGTATGGTTTGTAGTAATCAGTCCTGATAATAAAATCCTAGCCAGTAGTAGTTATGATAAAACGGTGAGATTATGGGATGTCCATACTGGAGAATGCTTAAACATAATCCAAGGTCATACTTTAATGGTAAGTGCATTGGCAATCAGTCCCGATAATCGCATGATTGCTAGTGCAAGTGGTGATAAAACGGTAAAGCTTTGGAATATCCATAATGGCGAATGTCTAAAAACTTTACATGGACATATAGATTGGGTAAATGCGGTAGCATTTAGTCCAGATGGTCAATTTTTAAGCAGTGCTAGCAATGATGCACAAATCATTATTTGGAATATCCAGACTGGCGAACGTATTAGAACTTTGTCAGGACATAATAGTTGGGTAAATACTGTTATTTTTAGCCCTGACGGTCAGACTATAGTCAGTGGCGGTAGAGATGAAACAATTAAAGTTTGGGATTTTCAGTCTGGTAAATGCCTAACAACACTAGACAATAGACTTTATGCAAGTATGAACATCACAGGCGTTAAAGGTTTAACCTCAGCAGAAATCGCCACACTCAAAGCATTAGGCGCAGTGGAAGATGGGGAATAAATTTTAAGCGATGTCTACAACGGGCTACGCCTATACGCTTGTGTAGTAAATATTCAAACCCGTTAAAATATAGTTAATCTTAGATAGTTTCCAATGACAGCCCAAGAGTTAGAAATACATTTACTATCCTTAACACCAGCCCAAAAGGTTGAAGCAATTCGCATCTTAACCCAAGGTATTAGTAGCAACAATGATGGAATTACCAAAACCCCTGGTGTAATGGGTGCTGATGCTTGTATTGCCGAAACACGCATTCCTGTTTGGTTGTTGGTAAGTTATCGACGACAAGCTGCTAAAGATGCTGATATTCTAGATCAATATCCTCAACTTAAGTAGGTGGATGAGAAAATTTATAACTATGTCATTGCGAATGGAACGAAGTGGAATCAAGCAATCGCAAGGCTTTCACCGTTTTTACTTTTCGTTACATAGTTAGGTTTATTTGTGTCTACCTACTTAGTGCAGCTAACTTAGTGACAGCATGGCTTTATGCTGAAGCATTCCCTGACGAAATTGATACTACTATTCACGAACAAGAACAAGCTGATGCAATTTATGTCCCTGGTTTACCTCACTCTCAATCCCTCTCCTTATAAAGGAGAGGGATTGAGAGACAGGATTAAGTTTTGCATCTTATTTAATCCACGTTCCTAAGCACTAAATTGTCGCATTCTTCCAGTGATAAAATAATCAAGCTTTGATAAGTTGTAAATTATGACCTTATCTATTCAGTCAACTACAGCATTAAATGTAGAAGAGTTCTTAAAACTACCAGAAACAAAACCAGCAAGTGAGTATTTTAACGGGCAAATATACCAAAAACCTATGCCACAAGGAGAACACAGTACGTTACAGAGCAGTTTAGTCACAGCTATTAATGAGATTGCTAAACCGGAAAAACTAGCTTATGCCTTTCCTGAATTACGCTGTACATTTGAAGGTCGTTCAATAGTACCAGATATTGCTGTATTTGAATGGCAAAGAATTCCCCTTGATGTAAAAGGTAGAATTACAAATAAATTTGTAATTCCTCCAGATTGGATAATTGAAATTCTATCACTAGAACAATCGCCTAACCGAGTTATCAGCAAAATTACTTTTTCTATTCAAAATGGATCAAAGCTAGGTTGGTTGCTCGATTCGGCTGATGAGTCAATCATGATTTTTGAACCCAACAAATTACCAGAATTAAAAGAACAGCAAGATATTTTACCCGTTTTGAGTGTTTTGGAAAATTGGCAATTAACAGTTGCAGATGTATTTAGTTGGTTGAGTTTTGTTTGAATCAAACCTACTTCAGTTTCATTGAGTAGTAATTGTTCAACTGCATCGCTTAAAGCTTCTCTCCAATACAAAGGAGCGATAACGCTTGTATCTAAATAAATCAATGACGTTCCTCTGTACGCGCATTTATGACAGTTGCGCTCAATGATTCACCCTTAATCGTAAGAGAATCACGAAATTGTTTTATACTTGCTAATCGTTCTTTCTTTTGTAGCGGAGGAACTAAACGAGCTACAGCCTTATTTTGCTCTAGCAAAATTACTTCTTCTCCCCTAGCTACTCGTTCTAAGAGAGATTTTAAATTTATAGCTGCTTCTTCAACGCTAATTCTCAACACTTCATTACTCCTGTAATTAGGCTTAACCAGTCCGCGTGCAGAAAACATAAGATTGGGTGACTACTGACCAACTTCAGTAGCTTGGTTTACTTGGCATTGACTGCACAACCCAAAAAACTCTAGGGTGTGGTAAAAAACTTTAAACTTATGGCTGGTTTCTAACTGGTCTTCTAAGTCATGAACAGGGCATTGATGAATCGGAATTGAGACACCGCATTGCAAGCAAGTAAGATGGTGTTTATCTTGCTGCGCGAGGCTGTAGAGGGCTTCACCATTAGCCAAATTCCGCACTTGTACCATACCTTCGAGTTTTAAGGCATCTAGGGAACGGTAAACAGTCGCTAAACCCATACTTTGATTTGTATTACGTAATTCTACGTAAATATCTTGGGCAGAAATGCCTTTTTTGATGGTTTTCAGTAAGTTGAAAATACGCTCTTGACTGCGGGTGCGTATGGCTCTCATAGACAATTATTTAAATATGCCACTGTAGTTGAAGCTGTTAGATGGGCTAATCGCTCAATTAACTTTAACCGCTTCGTAATCTTATTTTCACTCAGTTAGAGCATAAAGTTATAGTATAGCGATCGCAGCATTCAGAAAAAGCCCGTGCAAACCAAGTATCTAGCCAAAATTTTCGTGACCCTTCGTCCTTCAGTTTTAGACCCCGCTGGTGTCGCTGTACAATCTGGTCTTAAGCAACTGGGATACGAGAACGTTGACCAGGTGCGGATTGGCAAGTACATTGAACTCACCATCACCTCTACTGATGAGAAGAAAGCTCGTCAAGACCTCGATAACATTTGTGACCAAATGCTATCAAATCCCGTAATTGAAAATTACCGCTTTGAATTAATTGAGGTCGAAACTCAAACTGGGGTATTTTAGGGACTGGGTAGGGGAGGCAGAGGGGCAGGGAGCAGGGAGCAGAGGAGAAAGAGGTAATTTTTGATTCTTCCCATTGCCCCCTGCTCCCCTGCCTCCCCAATCACCAATCCCCAGTCCCCATTCCCCACTCCCCACTCCCCTTGACTAATGACTAAATTCGGTGTTGTTGTTTTTCCCGGTTCTAATTGCGATCGCGATGTTGCTTATGTAACTAGAGACTTGCTCTCACAACCGACTCGCATGGTTTGGCATCAAGAAACAGATATTGCTGATTTGGATGTCGTGATTATCCCTGGTGGCTTTAGTTATGGTGATTATTTACGCTGCGGTGCGATCGCGCGTTTTTCACCGGTGATGCAGCAGGTTGTAGAACACGCCCAAAAAGGTAAGTTTGTCCTCGGTATTTGTAATGGTTTTCAGGTATTAACTGAAGTCGGACTTTTGCCGGGGGTGTTAACCAGAAATCGGGATTTGCATTTTATTTGCGATCGCGTCCCTTTGAAAGTTGAGCGGACTAATCTTCCTTGGACAGAAGCTTATAGCACTGGTGAAGTAATCACTTTACCCATAGCCCACGGAGAGGGGCGATTCTACGCCGATGCAGCCACTCTCGCAGAAATTGAAGATAACGGGCAAGTCTTGTTTCGCTATGAAGGCGAAAATCCCAACGGTTCATTGAACAACATCGCCGGAATTTGCGATCGTCGGGGCAATGTATTGGGGATGATGCCGCACCCAGAAAGAGCATCAGACGCAATGCTGGGGGGTAGTGATGGCTTGAGGTTGTTTCAAGGCTTACTAGAGAAGGTAGCAGCATTAGCGTAGAGGAAATATCAGGCAATAAATTGGGTTAAAGAGCGATCGCTGTCTGAAAGATAGATGAACATTCTTCTACAGACGGCGATTTATCATTTATTGACCTCACGCGGTTGAACAGACATTTATTTTTTCTGCACTCAAATAAAATATTCGATTGCGTGAGGGGTAATTTCCAATTCTGGTAGAAAATCATCAGTAATTATTTGATGAGATCGATAAGTAATAGACATCTCCAGTAGACATCTCCAGAAATTAAAGATGCGTTACCCAGAACCCTTGTAGAGACGTAGCACTGCTACGTCAAAACAATTCTTTTTCGGAGATGTCTAATGTTTAGGCGATCGCCAATATTTAGAGACTAATACCAATTTGAAAAATGAGTGCGACAGATGGTTTCACAAAACCCAGACACAGAAAGCGATTCCCAATCCAAAATCTAAAATCTAAAATTCAAAATGGTCTTGAAGTAAACCAAGGCTTATGCAAAACTTGAGATCCTTTGCTTCTAGCCTAATTTTAAGGAATTGATCAATGGCGCGTCTAGCCCTGCTGAGTGTATCTAACAAAACTGGTATAATTGACCTAGCCCGTAGCTTGGTTGAAGAATTTGACTTTGATTTAATCAGCAGTGGGGGAACAGCCCAAGTCCTCAAAGATGCGGGACTCCCTGTCACCAAGGTTGCAGATTACACAGGTTCACCAGAAATTTTAGGTGGTCGAGTCAAAACCCTACATCCCCGAATTCACGGCGGGATTTTGGCGCGGCGAGATGTTCCCGAAGATATTACAGATTTAGAAAATAACCAAATTCGCCCGATTGATTTAGTAGTAGTCAATCTTTATCCTTTTGAGGAAACGATCGCTAAACCAGGGGTAACATTATTAGAGGCTGTTGAACAAATTGATATCGGTGGTCCAGCTATGCTACGGGCATCATCGAAAAATTTCGCTCATCTCGCTGTATTATGCGATCCAGCACAGTATGACGAGTATTTAGAGGAATTGCGCCAAAATAACGGCGTGGCATCCCTAGAGTTTCGCCAAAAGGCGGCATTAAAAGGATTTTCGCACACTGCTAGTTACGATCAAGCGATCGCATCTTATCTCGCCGAAGCACAGCATTACAGCCTTAACGGTACACAATTACAATCTCTGCGTTACGGCGAGAATCCCCATCAACCCGCTGCCTGGTATCAAACTGGTACTACCCCAACGGGATGGACAACTGCGACCAAACTGCAAGGCAAAGAACTTAGTTACAATAACTTAGTTGATTTAGAAGCCGCACGCCGAATTATTGCAGAATTCACTGATACCCCAGCCGCAACGATCATCAAACATACAAATCCCTGTGGTACTGCATTGGGAAGTACAATTTCCGAAGCGTATCAAAAAGCTTTTAATGCTGATTCTACTTCTGCCTTTGGTGGAATTGTCGCACTCAACCGTCCGATTGATGCGGCGACAGCTAGCGAGTTAACTAAAACATTTTTAGAATGTGTGGTTGCACCAAGTTGTGATGCGGAAGCTCAAGAAATCCTGGCTAAGAAATCTAACGTGCGGGTTTTGACTCTAGCTGATTTGAGCAGTGGTCCTAAAGATACAGTGAAAGCGATCGCAGGTGGTTTTCTTGTCCAAGCTAGCGATGACGTGATTGCTGACACCAGTCAATGGCAAGTAGTTACCGAACGTCAACCCACACCCGACGAATTAGCCGAGTTGCTGTTTGCTTGGAAAGTCTGCAAACACGTTAAATCTAATGCCATTGTTGTGACCAGCGATCGCACTACACTAGGAGTAGGTGCTGGTCAAATGAACCGCGTTGGCTCAGTTAAAATAGCTCTAGAACAAGCTCAAGAAAAAGCCAAAGGTGCAACTCTCGCCAGTGATGGATTCTTCCCCTTTGATGATTCAGTCAAAACAGCCGCAGCCGCAGGAATTACAGCCATTGTCCAGCCAGGGGGAAGTTTGCGCGATAAAGATTCAATCAAAGCTGCTAACGAACTGGGTTTGCTGATGGTCTTAACTGGTGTACGTCACTTTTTACACTAAATTGTTGACCATCAGGTGTACACTTTTTAAAGTGTCACATCATTTACTTGCCCTTTGATAGAAGCAGTGATATATTTTAATCGTGTGTGAGGAGCAAGTTAAAAATAAAAAGCGTTTGGGGTGGAAACACGGCAACACTCCCAGGCGCTTTTTAATTTGTCAGAAATTAGATTGCTTGTGGAATTTTGAAAATGTCACTCAATATACTTGCCATTTGATAGAGGTAGTGATAATATCTATTTGTGTGTGAGGAGCAAGTTAAGAATAAAAGATGTCTGGGGTGGAAACACGGCAACACTCCCAGCCATTTTTTAATTTATATGTATAAATTATAGAAATTAACGCTTCCAAAATAATTTCATATTTTTACTTCCAGTTAAAGACGCGAATATTGTTAAAGTTAATCACGTCAACTTCTACACTCTGAAGATAACTTGATAGCTTGAAGTCATCAGTCAGTACAAGATACTTCCCTTTAGATAAAGTCAGGATTCCACTGTCAGTAAGTCCGAACTTGACAAATTTTTCAGTATTAACAGCATCTAAACTATTTATGTAGTATTCATCCAAAAGAGCAACATTTTTAACAAATTGAGCAAATATTGCAAAGCACTGAGAACGTCAGGTTCACCAAGTTGATTTGCAAGGCTATTAACTTCTGTCAGAATATTCGGAGTTGTTACAAGCTTTTGAAAGCGTGCAATAAATTCTAGCAGAAGCTCATAATCTTCTGGTATAAATTGCTGGGTTCGATTAAATTTAGTTATTCGTTCTTGATTGACGCTTCCAACTAAGAAGAGAAGCAGAATATTTGTATCAATTAAAACTCCTTTTTGGCAATAACGACGAACAAGGGAAGCAATCAAATCTTTCATACTTGTCTAATTTTCATTGCTTCTACTTCGCCAGTTTCAGAATTTACCTTAAAAAGTTTATATTCTCGTTCATACAGGACAATGGTAGGAGCAATAGAGATAGGAATTAAGTCTTCAAATCGGTTTTTAGGAGGTTTTTTAGGAATATTAAACCCTAAAGTGATCCACCAGAAGCTTTTATCCTCAGAAAGTTCAACTTCTTCAAGTCTCAAATCTTCTAATGAAGAACCCATCATGTCTTGTATGGATTTTATATATTGATATGCAGCATTCACTGCTGTTTTGACATCAATCATAATCTGAGTTGCCCCATGACCTAATGTGGTAATTTCATACTTTCTTATACTAAGTTAACCTTGCTTATAGCGGTTCTCATTCAGATGAGGTACAACATTATACCGCAAGGTATAGGGGCACGGCAGTGCCTTGCCCCTACGGCTGTACCTTACTAGGTCGGGAAATGCTATACTGATAGTATATTGTAAGATAAATAACAATATCTACTTGATCAATTTTTTCAGATACTTTTAATAAAAATCAATTGAGTAAATCTGAATAGTGGGAAATATTTTGCAAAAACTCTCTGACTTCTGTTGGTTTGCGCAGAATAATAACTTGGCGGTTTGGTGTTAGTTGACTAAGTTTTTCTAGAATTCCAGGACGACGGATAATTGGGTATGACCAGATATATTTGAGAAATTCCCAATTCAATCTTTCAGGGCAATCTGATGCCATATCAGGCCTGGATTGTCCTGCATAGATGAAGCGACGTTTAATCACTCGCGACAAACATAAAATTCGGGGAAAATCCAAAAAAATTACCGTATCTGCAACCGACAAACGAAGGTCGAGAGTACCGCCATAGTTACCATCCATAATCCAAGATTCTCGTAGGGTTAGGTCTTGGATAATACTTTGCCATTCAATTTTTGGAGTCTCAACCCAACCAGGATTCCAGTACCAAGCATCCAAGTGAATCACTTCTAAACCTAAAATCCTTCCCAGTGCGCGGGCTAGGGTAGATTTACCAGCACCCCCAGAACCAATAATCAAGATTTTCTTCACTTTAGGTTCGCACCTTCTTTTTCAAGCTCAACACGGTAAGCATTGCTCACCCAAATAACCGTCTTCAGCGCAACTCAATACGCCGCTACAATAGTACCACTACAAGGATTATGCCCAAATTATTGATATTATGACGACTGCTACCACTGTAAAAACTGAGTATGAAGCGATTATTGGTTTAGAAACCCATTGTCAACTGAGTACCAACACCAAGATTTTCTCTAATAGCTCTACGGCATTCGGTGCTGACCCCAATACTAACATCGACCCGATTTGTATGGGTTTACCTGGGGTTTTACCTGTACTCAATGAGAAAGTATTAGAATATGCCGTCAAGGCTGGTTTGGCACTAAATTGTCAAATCGCTAAATATAGTAAATTTGACCGCAAACAGTATTTTTATCCAGATTTACCCAAAAATTACCAAATTTCTCAATATGATCTACCGATCGCAGAACATGGTTGGTTAGAAATTGAGTTGGTAGATGCTGAGGGGAATCCGATTCGCAAACGCATTGGTATTACGCGTTTGCACATGGAAGAAGATGCGGGAAAATTAGTACACGCTGGTAGCGATCGCCTCTCCGGTTCTTCCTATTCTCTGGTAGACTACAATCGCGCAGGTATCCCATTAGTAGAAATTGTCTCGGAACCCGATTTGCGTTCTGGATTAGAAGCTGCTGAATATGCCGAAGAATTACGCCGGATTGTGCGGTATCTCGGCGTGAGTGACGGGAATATGCAGGAGGGATCTCTGCGCTGCGATGTCAACATTTCCGTGCGTCCGGTGGGACGAAAGGAGTTTGGCACCAAGGTAGAAATTAAAAACATGAACTCCTTCAGCGCCATTCAACGGGCGATTGACTACGAAATTGAGCGCCAAATCGCCGCCATCGAAGCAGGCTCGCGCATTATCCAAGAAACTCGTCTCTGGGAAGAAGGCGCTCAACGCACAAGTAGTATGCGGGTGAAAGAGGGTTCAAGCGATTACCGCTACTTCCCCGAACCAGATTTAGCACCAATTGAGGTGTCAAATACACAATTAGAGCAATGGCGGAGCGAACTACCAGAATTACCAGCCCAAAAACGCCATCATTACGAAAGTGAGTTGGGGCTTTCTCCTTACGATGCGCGAGTGTTGACAGAAGATCGTTCAATAGCCGAATATTTTGAAACTGCGATCGCATCTGGAGCAAATCCCAAAGCTGCTGCTAATTGGATTACTCAAGATATCGCAGCCCACCTCAATAAGCAAAAACTCAGTATTACTGAAATCGCCCTGACTCCCACCAATTTAGCAGATATCATCACTCGCATTGAAACGGGCAAAATTAGCAATGCTCAAGCTAAAGAAAAGCTCCCAGATTTGCTGAGTGGTATTTCTCCTGAGAAAGCCTTTGCAGGTCAAGAGTTAATCACCGATCCTAGTGTACTGGAACCTATCGTTGATGAAGTCATAGCCGCCAATCCCAAAGAATTAGAAAAGTATCGCAACGGTAACACCAACCTCAAAGGCTTCTTTGTCGGACAAGTTCTGAAAAAGACAGGCAAACGTGCCGATCCTAAGCTGACTAACGAATTGGTCGAGAAAAAACTGAATGCTTAAGTAGTTCGGCGTAAATAATTATTGTTGGCATCAGGCAGGGGGCAGGGGAGAATAACCAATGCCCAATGCCCCATGCCCAATTTCCAAGTAAGTATTTTCCCGGTCTTCCTTCACAAAGTCTTCATATAAAAGCTGGTGACAACCCTCATACCTAAAATGATATGCTGTGGTAAGTAGATGCACCCTGATGATCTGGAGAGCTGCTTAAGTGGCTCTCTTTTTTATTTTATTTTTGTGGTATTTACGGATAGAATTCAATACAGCAAATATACTTGGCGATTAAAAATCGCGGCTACACAAACCAAGTCCGCCTGCGCGGACTCAAGAAATTGGAAACCCACGGAGGTGGGTTTTGTCTGTATAGCCGCGAATTCTATTCGCCAGGGCTAGATATGGATATAATTCAGAAAATTTTTAGAAATAATCTCAATAAATAAGTATTAACCCTTAAAAAATAGATGAGAGAGAGTATAATACTGCTGAGATTTTGTATTTTTAACTCGGAATTAGGTATTGGGAAAAGGTTAAAGGTTTCCCCTTTTCCCCAAAACCCGACAAGTATTGAGAGATTGTTTGAAATATTAACTCCCTGCTTACCATTGCTAACGAGTGCGTAGGCGTAGCCCGCCGGAGGCATCGCTAGAGTTCGGTTCTATATTGCTAACTGTGGTTTGGTTTAGGTAATTGTAGACTCTTCTCGAAACTTCACGGACAAAATCTCCAGCTTTGCGATCGTAGTTTGGTCTTTGCACCAAAATGCCTGCTAAATAGCTTTTTCCGTTGGGCATTTCAATAATACCTGCATCACCGATGATAAATCTCAATGTGCCAGTTTTGTGGGCAATGGTAGCTCCTTTACCAATACCAGCCGGTAGCAAACTGTTAGTTTTGACACGACGCATGATCCCTAAAACTTGATTGCGGCTGTTTGGGGATAGTAAACGATTGTTAGAAACTAACGCCGCCAACCTGACCAAATCTTTGGAACTTGTTGTATTTGTGCCAGCGATGTCTGGAAGTAGATTCCGAAGTGCTGTATTTTGCAATCCCCAGCTACGAAAACGTTGACTAACTTTTGCTGCACCACCCAAGCGATCGAGAACCAGATTTGTGGCGGTATTATCGCTGATTGTCATCATCAAGGTAGCAGTTTCTAGGACACTAAATTTAGTTCCGATGGGTTTATATTGCATAATTCTAGATTCACCAACCCTTAAATCGCGCCGCATCACTAATTTATCTGTTAGTTTAATTCTACCAGCATCTATTTCTTGGAAAAGAGCCACTAACAAGGGAAATTTGATTGTACTGGCAGCAGCAAATCTTTTTTCACCATTAATATCTATATAGTTACCTGTATCTAAATCTAAGAAAAATATTCCAGGGTTCAATGATTTATAATTTGCTAACAATGCGCGAATTTGAGAACTGATGCCCTGCATTTCTTGACCAAGATTGACAACTCCTGCAAATGTTGAAGCATCAGTGGAATTGATGGCAATATCTTCTCTATTTTCTCCACCCATGCTATTGCTTTGGCGGTCAAATGAGTTAAATTTTACAATCCAATGGGAACGAGAATCTCCCCTAATGGATAAATTACGGGAAGTAATATGATAACCTGGAGCAAATTGGATGACAAAACGAGTTGTTTGACTGTCCAGTTTTCCAATCCTAATTTCTTTGATTGTATTACCAAAAGCTTTTTTAACACTATCTGAATTAAAATTAGTTCCAGGTAAATCAATTACTAATCGATTAGGATTATCCAATAAAAAGGCTTTTGGTTGGATTCCAGAAGTTGTAGTTAGGTGTAATTGGTTTTGCTGAGAGTCAAAGTACCAAGACTGTAATCGTGAGGCTTTAGCTTGTCCTGCAACTAGAAGCAAACTGCTTAAACCGATCGCAAGTAAATGTGATTTCATGTTGTGATTGTAGGTGTGCAACGATGTAGCAACTAATCAACTTTACCTTAGATTGTTTTCTGAGGATCGCACTGTAATTCCGGAGAAAAATTCAGAAATGCTGTTGAGTTATTTTTTGAAATGATGTTTAGGATTAGATAAGCACAAAAAATCATCATTACTTATCAAAGTAAATCGCTCACAGTTTCATTGATAATGTGAGTTGACAACCACAGAAATTGTTAATCTAGCGGAACGACGAGCCAAAGATTAATTATGTTTCCAACTTAGGGATTATCAAGAAATTATCCAATTTTATGGGGTGGGGTCTCGCTTGCTCATAAATAAGGGCGGACAAGATGTCCACCCCACAAGAAAAGTTATATGTTTTTTTATTTGGTTGGAAGTCGCTTATATTTTATACACTCCCCTTAAAAGAAATCAGCCACCCAAGGCGATGCACCTGCAAATATTTGCGTAGCTGCTGATATAGCTGTTTCTGTCCCATGCAGTTTTCCGGCTATTTGTAAATGGTAGGGAGTGAACAAACTTGTATATAGTGGTGCTAGTTCTCTGATATCTAGCTGCAATTCACCCTTTCCACCTTTTGTAACTTCACCGCGTCCATTGGCAACAGAAAGGATGAATTTACCATTGTTTGCATCTAGCAAATTATCTTGAATGTCTAGGTGCAATTCAGCTTGAATTCCCGATGGATAACCACGCATTTCCAATGCTTTGACTACATCTACTACCCGCAGTAGCCAACGCATCGTCTGTTTGAGTTTGGCAGTTTGCTCTGGTAACAGCAATGTCAAGGAATCGCTTACAGAACTCCTCCATCGCACCTGCTCAATTTGAGAGCGATGACTGGCCAGAAAAGACCAGAATGATTGTGCAGCCGCAACTGTGAGAATTACCCAATCCTTGACCCGCAGGATTGCGCCATCTTCTGTTGAATGTTGACTGAAGAGGATATATCCTTGGGGTTTCTCTTTAGTACCGATAAAATATGCGTAAAATGTTTCTTTCTCATCTGGCTGGATTAAGCGCTCCCAGATTGCTGGATGTCGGTCTAAATATCCATGCGTTAGTCTCGCCTGCTGCTGATATAGTTCGTGAAAGACTTGATGATTGAGCGGAAATATTGGTTGCAAAGGTAGGGGTTGCTCTCGCAATTGGATACTTTTAGTCGGAACTTCCCAATTACACCAGCTACCCCCCTGTTCATACCCGACTTTTCGGTACAAGCCTTGAACTGCTGGATAGAGAGCAGAGAGCGGTATACCCCTAGCATAAAGTTCTTTGAGGGTCTGTTCCATAAGAGCGATCGCAGCTCCCGAACCACGATACTCTGGAGCAATGCCCACTACTGCAATTCCTGTCATTGGTACACGCAAACCACCCCACCACTGGCCCATATCCAAAGTTGCCAATCCACCAATTAATTGCTCTGACTCACGAATAATACGGAAATTTTCTATGCCAATTAGATTGATATAAGCTTCCTCACCTCCAAGTGCGCTGATAAAACACTGCTCAAATATATGCCCAAGGTGCTGGATATCTTGTGAATCGGCAAGAGTGCTGTATTCAAATTTAGCCGTCATCTCTTATACCATTAGTAGAACAAAATCACAATCATACTACAGTAGGCGTTGCCTCAATGCTTTACCGAATTTTAGATTTTAAATTTGGAATTTTGGAATTGAAGATTCAAAATTAAAGAGTTGCCTCCAAATTTAACGCCAGAATAAATCTAAAATCCAACAATTAATTGATGAGCCTCTAACTTGATTGCTAGGGCAAATCTAAAATCTAAAATTGTTTGACTAATCTCATAGCCACAAAGCCCCAAAATCAAGCTAAAATATAGTATTGTACGTTTGTGTTTAACTGTCGAAAGACTTATACTTAATTAAATGTATTTGTTAATGGGTGGCTTCAGTACTGTTTTTTACATTGATAGTGTGTGGTACATCGCCCGTCAGTTGCTCTTAACAAACCACTTACAAAAAATATGTTAATAAGCTGGATTTACCTGATTATCGCAATCCTCTTTGAGGTTTCAGGCACAACCTGCATGAAGTTATCAGAGGGATTTACGAAAATAGTTCCTTCAGTATTAATATTTGTCTGCTATGGACTTTGTTTTACTTTTTTGACCCTTGCTCTCAAGAGACTTGAAGTAAGTGTGGCTTATTCCGTCTGGGCTGGATTGGGAACTATTCTAATTGCTATTATTGGGATTATTTGGTTTCGTGAATCTGCCACACTCATCAAACTTTTGTCGATTTCCTTAATAATCATAGGAGTAATTGGCATAAATGCAAGTCAATAAAAATACCTCGTAAATATTATAAAACGAGGTAAATAAACTAAAACCGCTCATTCTGCTTGTTGCTGTTGTAGTGAATGAGTAAGTCGGCGCGAAAAAATCAAACTATATTCAATACAGTTCAGATAAACCCAAAACACTTGTTTGTAGAAACGGCGATTTATCGCGTCTTTCAAACCTAAAATTGTTGCCAGTAGCTCTTAACCCAAGCATATTGAAATATATTTTACGAAAAGAAGTAAGGATTTTTAGAATAGTGGGATAGGTTTTTAAAAGAAGCAAAAACAAAAGTTTTGAATCATGGTAAAAATGAACGGGTGAGCTATACAAACGACAATGGAAAAATAAGTGCAAGATGTAAGTCTACCCAAGAATTCGGCACTCTAATTTCTCTATATACGTAAGTATCCTTGCCTATCGGCAAACTATCATCTAGAAAAATCTGGAAGACCGCTCTTATGGGTTCCTATCAATGATAATTTTAAGCATTGGGAACCCCTAAAAATCAAAGTTTATGAACGCAGCCGACGACAAAACGATTGTTCGCGAGTATTTCAATTCCACAGGATTTGACCGTTGGAAGCGAATCTACGGCGATGGCGAAGTCAACAAAGTCCAACTAGACATCCGCAATGGACACCAGCAAACCGTGGATACAGTTCTCGGTTGGCTGAAGGCTGATAACAATTTACCAGAGCTATCAATCTGTGATGCTGGGTGTGGTGTCGGTAGTCTTAGCATTCCCCTGGCGGTAGATGGTGCTAAAGTCTATGCCACCGATATTTCTGAAAAAATGGTGGAAGAAGGCAGGGATAGAGCCAAGCAAACCTTGGGAAATGATGAAAATCCAACTTTTGCTGTACAGGATTTGGAATCGCTGAGTGGTAGCTACCATACTGTTATTTGCCTAGATGTTCTCATTCATTACCCTCAAGAAAAAGCCGATGAGATGATATCTCACCTCTGTTCTTTGGCACAGTCGCGGATAATTCTCAGTTTTGCGCCAAAGACCTGCGCCCTGAGTATACTCAAGAAAATTGGCAGTTTCTTTCCTGGGCCAAGTAAAGCCACTCGTGCATATTTGCACCGTGAGGCTGATGTGATAAGAATCTTGGAAAGTAATGGCTTTTCTTTAGAACGACGGGAAATGACGAAGACTCGCTTCTATTTTTCTCGCCTACTCGAAGCTACACGCAAGTAAAGTTAAAATCGCAGCAAAGGTCTATCATATCCTTTGCTGCGATTTGACAATCTCAAACCTGAGATGTGGTAGATATTGCCGTTGGCATCAAGCTTTGTTTTTTCTCTAAATAACCGTTGTTCTGCTTTGCAGAATTATACATGATTACAAAGGTAGCGATCGCATTTTAATTATTGGGCACATAGAATTCCCACCCCACAACCACCTTAAAATTGTGTAACGCCGAATTTTTATAAGGAAGTAAGTATATTAAAATGTTACATGATTGCTGAGTATCTTGTACGCGCTTAATAACACTGTTTCTTCAAGCAAGGTAGTCAAAAAGTCTAATGCAAAAGCTAAAAAACTGTCGCTGGCATTAGATTGATATAGTGGAACCTTTGTGAAAGTCAGGTTAAAATCACTAGCAAAGTGTAAATCTGAAGTGAAACTATGAAAACTGCTGAAAAATTAGCTGCCGGTTGGCTACTGACACTCGGATTCATGTTTGTAACGCTATCAGCAACAGCGGTATTTGAAAAATATGCTACACGTAAAGTGATTATACAGCCTGAAGATAAGTATGATTTCCCCTCACCTTATGCTACTTATGAAAATGATGATACTGCTGTTAGTGGTCTAATTTTTGGTGTCCCTACCCTAACACTGGGCACATGGTTAGCATTAGGATTATACCGTCAAAGTCGGCAGGAGAAAAAGGCGCTTAATCAACAAGTTAGCGATCGCCTGCAATCGATTTTTTATGAGATGCTACAAGAAAATCAAGGGCGCGTAACTGTTTTAGGCTTTGCGATGCAGTCACAATTACCCGCAGCCCACGCCAGACAATATTTAGATGAAAAAGCTAAAGAATTCAATGCAAACTTTAAGGTGAACGAAGAAGGGGCTGTATCATATCATTTTGATGTCTAATTGTCATTTGTCATTGATTATTTGTCCTTTGTTATTAACTAATGACTAATGACTAATGACTAATGACTAATAATCAACTTACGGCTAAGTCTAATGACGCAGATTTTTTTGAGCGTAGCTGCCATTTTAGGCGGTTTGTCGGTTGCTGCTGGTGCTTTTGCTTCCCATGCGTTGCGGGAAAAAATTAGTGAGCGATCGCTAGAAATTTTTGAAACTGGCGCTCGTTACCAAATGTATCATGCTTTAGCACTTTTTCTAGTAGCCATCCTAATTAGTCGTACCGAGTCCCCTCAACCCACTCTTATCGCCAGTGGATGGCTGTTTCTCATTGGCATTGCTATTTTCTCAGGAAGCTTGTATGCCCTTAGCTTAACCGGTATTAAATCCTTAGGAGCGATCGCACCACTAGGCGGTGCAGCTTTTCTTGCAGGTTGGGGCACTTTAGCTTTTGCTGCCTGGAATTTGAAGTTGTAAAAAATTAGAGTTAGGAATTAAAAACTCTTAACTCCTAATACCAATTCTTTATTAAAGATGCACATAATAAATCTCCCTGTAGTCTCACAAAGGCATCGGGAGATAAATTATGCAGCTTCCATATACAAGGTTTTATGAAACCCGTATCAACGGGCTTTGTTTCTGTGCAAGATGAACCGCGATTTCTAATTGCTAGGTATTTTTTCTAAAGTGGGATACACCCAATATTTTGCAACAAATAGGATTACTAAACTGATAAAATTTATTTCCGTAAAATTACAGAAGTCATAAATACAGAAAAACAATAAACTGCATAAGTATATTACTAAATATCAACTAATAAATTTTACATTTGTAATATCATTCAGACCTATAAACGGCGCAACCTGCTTTGGTACTCACTATTATTTAGCATACTCAGTGCTGAGTTCTGAGTAAGAAGAGGAGTACTCGGTATTTTCGCACTTGGGTTTTTACCCTGCTTGTGGGCGGGGTATCAACTCAGCACTGGCTAAACGCCCCGCTATCGCTAACGGAACTCAGCACTCTTCATTGCTGGCTGCACAATAGGAGTAAATTCATAAATGATAGTTAATACAAAAAACTATTTGAAAAGAATTTTTATGATGCTTAGTCACTTAAGTGATAACTGGAGCATTGTTCAAAAAATTAGTTATGGCTATATTGTAGCAGTCGGTATTGCTTTTATAGGCACTACAAGTGGTTTGTTAATTGCATATCGCTATGAAACACTTGCCCAAGAGCAGTTGAACTTATCTTATCAGCAAGAATCTCTATTAAAAAATTTAGAAAATACAGTAGCTAGAGTGAGACTACATCCGCAAAGATTAGTTACTGTATTAGAAAATACTATCTGGTTAGAATTTGAAAAAAATAAGTTCATAGACGAAATTAATCGGTTTAATAAGCAGTTGTCTGAACTAAAAATATTTATAAATACACATTCTGATAATTTGATAATCAACAATATAGATTTGTCAAATTTGTTAGTAAATTATCAAAAAAATACCCAAAAATATACTCAAACAGTAAAACTCTTTTGGCAGGAGATAGAACAAAATCAATCATCCGCAACAGAAGCAAAAGCTAACCAAGAGCAGCTATTGTTTTTTTTTAGTCAAGAAGCCGAACTTTCAGTTGAGTTTGAGAAACTTTCAGACGAATTAATTCGGATTATCGGAGATGCTGAAATTCAACAAAAGCAAGCAAAAGCTAGTTTTGAGAACGCCCAAATATTGCGGATTAAAGTTATTATTGGAAGTATGCTATTATCAGCTGCGATCGCACTTATACTAGCACTATATACCAGTAAGTTAATCGCCCATCCCCTACAAATAGTTACCGACGTTGCCAGAAAAATCACGGGAGAGTCGAATTTTGAACTCAGAGCTAATATTACAAGTAATGATGAAGTAGGTATATTAGCTACTTCCCTAAATCAATTAGTAGAATGGGTGGGAGATTACACCCAGAAACTAAAGCTAGCTCACCAAAGTTTAGAGAAACGGGTAGAAGAGCGAACCCAGGAACTAGAAGTAGCTCGCCAAAGTTTAGAGCAACGGGTAGAAGAACGAACCCAAGAACTTCAAAAAACTCTGCAAAACTTAAAAGAAGCCCAAGGACAATTAATTCAAACAGAAAAAATGTCGTCTCTTGGACAGATGGTAGCAGGCATAGCTCATGAAATTAATAATCCTGTTAATTTTATTTATGGAAATATTCAATGCGCCAGTGATTATGCTCAAGATTTACTTAATCTAGTTAATTTATATCAGCAACACTACCAAAATCCCATCTACTTAATAAGAGAAAATATTGAAGAAATTGATTTAAATTTTATTAATAAAGATTTGCCAAGCCTACTTTCTTCTATGAAAATGGGTGCTGAACGCATTCGAGAAATTGTTTTATCTTTACGTAACTTTTCTCGATTAGATGAAGCTGATATGAAAGAGGTAGATATTCATGAAGGAATTGACAATACTCTGTTAATTCTAAATCACAGACTTCAACGAGAAATTGAAGTCATTAAAAAATATGGAGATTTACCCTTGATTGAGTGTTATCCAGCACAACTCAATCAGGTATTTATGAATATTCTGAGTAATGCGATAGATGCTCTGTTAGATCAGAAAACTCATTCAGACAAAAGTAAAAAAATTATTATAAATACATCAAAGATAGATGATGCTTTTATCAAAGTAGGGATTAGAGATAACGGCTCTGGAATTCCACCAGAGATTCAAAATAAACTATTTGACCCTTTTTTTACAACTAAGCCAGTTGGTAAAGGTACTGGTTTAGGTTTAAGCATTTGTTATCAAATAATTGATAAACACCAAGGAAAAATAGAAGTGGTGTCGGAATTTGAACAAGGGACGGAGTTTGCAATTATTCTACCTATTAAAACACAAGCAAACTAGTATCGTTGTCTACAAGTAATGCAGAATTTAACAACTCATAATTCACTCCCCAATCTCAAGTGTACCAGCAAATTATGCAAAGCCGCAGCAGATGAAGATGCTTCAGGTAATTGGCTAGATTGAGATGCCTCCTGTAACTGATTACGCAGACGCTCATATTCTCTTTGATAAAAAGCTACATTAGCATCTGACAAAATAGACCTTTCTGTACCTGCTAATTTTTGGGCAATTAAATCAGGAATATATGATAAATTAAAAACCTCATTTAGCTTAATTAAATTAGCCTCGATTACTCCCGTCTGCATCAAATAAATTCCAGTTAACAATACTCGATAAACATAAAGTAATGGCTTAACTTGATGCGTATCTTCTTTCTGAAAAAGTTTCCATTGCGTTGTCGCGAAACCAAGATAATGGTAGCTATGATGACGAGTAATACAATTTTTAGCAATAATTTTCAATTCCTTATGTTCGGGTGACGTTGTTAATATTAAAGGAGAATATAATTGTTCTAGCACATAGCCATTCTTTTTAATTAGCATCAAAAAGAATTTTTTGACATCATGAGTTACTAAATCAATTTCTAAAGACTCGCGAACTTCTGAAACTTCAATAGTTTCATTTATAATCTTTAATCCCACTACTTCTTGAACTGGTAAAATATGCACACCACGCAAATCATAATCAGAATCACGTGAGGGAAAACCATATAAGTGGGAACCACTGATAGTGGTGAATAAAAACGGGTAAGGCTGTTGTCCAATAATTGTGTTGATAGAAGGTGGAATATTCATAATGTGCCGTTTACTTGCTTACCTCGGTTCGCCTGTTTCTTTAGAACATCTTCTGTATAAACCAGAACACTCACTCATAGTCCAGAGTTATCGACCCCGCGAAATGCTATCTGGGGTGGTAAATGCAGATGGCTTTGGTGTGGGTTGGTATCATAATCAAAAAGATACTGATCCTTTTATCTATAAAAATACTCTACCTATTTGGAATGATATAAACCTACCCAGTCTCAGCCGTTACGTTGAATCAAAGTGTGTACTTGCTTATGTCCGGAGTGCTACACCAGGACAAGCTGTAGATTTTGCTAATTGTCAGCCTTTTAACCATCAACAACAGCTATTTATCCACAATGGACGAATTGAGAATTTCCGCAAAACATTACACAGAAAAATCCGCAGCGCTTTAACCCAAGATTTCTACGAAAAAATTAATGGCAGCACTGACTCCGAACACATTTTTGCATTGTTACTTTCACAAAGTCAAATTAACAAACATCGACCTCCAGAATATGCTTTACGTGCTACATTATTAACGCTTTTAGAAATGGCAAAACGCTATCAAGTAGAAGCCTCACTCAACGTGATTTTTAGTGACGGAAACCGTTTAATAGCTTCTCGTTTTGCTACCACTTCACCGCCTCCATCTCTTTACTGGATAAGAGATGATCCGACTTTTCCAAAATCCGTACTTATTGCGTCTGAACCGCTATTTATAGGTAATTGGATTGCTTGCCCAGAAAACAGTATCATTAGTGTAGGAATAGACGGTGAAATTCAAATTGAGAAAATCTGAGCAAATTTAGTGTGAAAGAGGTTATTTTTCAAGCCTTCGATGAAGCTTAGTTGACCTAACAAAAACAGAACCATAGAAGCGTTGGGGAGTAACAATCAAAGCCTCTCTGCTTTTAGCGTACTAAAAGCAGAGAGGCTAAAGTATATTGCATACATAGACGCGTAGCGGCTACTCTTCAAGAACGCCAAGAGCAAATCCACATAGTACGAGAGCCGCTATAGATGAGACATCTCCAGAGATTAATGCGTTACCCAGAACCTTTATTTTGACGTAGCAGTGCTACGTCAAAACAATTCTTTTTCGGAGATGTCTATGGATGATACTTGTCCTACTCCAACAAAAGAGAAAAATTAAAAATCTCTCGCTAGGGTAGTATTTTCACTAGGTAATGTTGTATATCATGTATGAATTTAGATACCTGTCAGCCCAAGCAAGTAAACTCAATATTTAGCTGCTAACTATTGCTGCATTGAAGGTGTGGGAAAAATTCTGCTGGAGATAGGAACCCGTAGCTTAGGCTTATTTTCTGTTATATTGGCATTAGCGGCAGAAGAGTTACTAGATGATGCTTCAGAGACAATAGATGATTTGCTATTAGTAGAATTAGCAAAATCACTCAATTGGATAGTAGAAGATGAATTTGAAGATATGGAATTAATCTTATCAGTATTTTGACTATTGGGTTTTGCCGGAGTTTGAGCTTGACATGGAGTAATGATGAAAGTTGAACTTGTTCCTAGTACTAGTAGGAGCAAATAAGAAATATATTGTTGCATGGGAATTGGTAAAATGGGTTGATAAATATTCAAAGCTGAAAAAAGTTGTGTTTGTTATTAATTGGAAAAAACCGCAATTTCCCAACACAAATCATGACGCTGTTGTTTAAGGAAACCTAATTACAGCGATTTCTCAATGAATAGACTTACTAGTTCTTAGTACGTTAATCCGCTACCTTTTACATCAGGAAAGGTGAAAATAAACTTCTCCTTCGTAAAAAGAGAGTGCTTATTTTAGTACTAATGAATCGGTCTGATAGAAAATTGACAAATAGATCCACCTGGAATAATTGAAGTTTTTATCAACTAAGCCAGCACAACTATTAATATTTTAGTTAGATTTAACTTGTTAGTAAAAGAGCAATGTTACTGATTTTTTTAAAATGCTGATTTATCTAAAATCAACTCTTAATTCGCATATTTAACTAACTAAAACAAAAAGTATATGAATTTTTAACACAACCTGAGTTTGATTAATTAGCTTTCGTCAATAAATACGTGTATAGGTTCAGCAATAAATACAAACCTGACTATCTTTGTTATGTTGTACTGAGATTTTTTAAATTAAATAGGAGTCCTATAATGTCAGGTAAATGCTGATACCAATTTTTTATGAAGCTGTGTTAAATATCAGGTGGCAAACGTGGTGCGATCGCACCACGTTTGAGGCAGTATAAGGCAACTATAACTCATCTGTTAATCAAATATCAGGATGCAGATACTCTCAACAATTCTAGCTTTTATAAAGATTGCTCTTTCTGTCCACAGAAGAAGGAAGTATTACTCATACGCAACCTAATTATTTATACTATCATGCAGTAATTATCGGTTGCGTAGATCATTTCGCCAAAGTCATCACCTCATCAAACCTGAGTTCGACGAATCTATAGTGTCCATATAATAATTAGCCGTAAAAAAGACCTCTCCCTGGTTTTACTACGCAAAACCGTCCCTCTCCGAGTCGGAGAGGGAGAGACTTGAAAAAGAGGAAAAGGGGCAGGGAGCAAGGGGGATAGAAAAGAATTGGGATTCGACCCCAACTGTTGCGTTAGCTTCCCGCAGGGTACGAGAACCACTTAGCAGAAGTGGGGGACGTAAGAACATGTTCCGCTCCGCAAACTAGGCAGGAGTCAGGGGTCATTTCCCCCCGCTCCCTGCCCCCTGCCTCTTCGTTGAACTTTAGTTCAAGGCTAGGGAGAGGTTTATGAAGAAGGGGAAGGGGGAAAGGTAAAAATCTCGCCCGAAGTCAAGCGAAATAATCCAAATTTTATGAGGAAGGTAAAAACCTCGCCCCTTGTGGGCGATCTGCTCATCCCTTTCCCCTTTCCCCTTTAACCTTTTCCCTTTTTTATCGAACTCATGTTAATAAAAACCCATAGACAGGTAGTAGCTAGTTGTAGACAAAACTCTTTTAGACAAATCTATTAGTCAAAAAGCTTACTTCAAAGTTCCCAAAATGGGCGCTACCTCAACCTCTGAAATTTGCGGAACCAAGAATTTATTAGCATAAATCTGGGGATTTGTTTGCGAGACTATGGCATAAGACTGGCGAAGATTAGCATTCACTGCAACGGTTTTCACGTCGTACATCTGCATCGCCATCTTGGGATAGAAACCAATACCAATAATCATCAGCAGAAAACAGGCAGCGATGAAGACCTCACGGGGTCTAGCATCCTCGTAGACAGCATCTTCTGGTACTAAGCAGTCTGTACCAAAACAAACTGTTCCGTCATCTTCTTGATTTTCCAAGCCTGCATTATTGATGTCACATAGAAGTGCTGCACCTTTACCATAAAATACCTCTCGCAGCATAGAAAGTAGATAGATTGGTGTGAGGATGACTCCAACGGCGGCTAGAAAAACTGTGACGGTGCAGAAAGTCGAACTGTAAACGTCACTGCTTGTCATCCCAACAAATACCGAGAGTTCGCCAGCAAAGCCACTCATACCGGGAAGTGCTAGGGATGCCATCGTTCCGATTGTAAACAAGGCAAAGACTTTGGGCATAGCTTGACCAATACCGCCCATATCTTTCATTACCATTGTGTGGGTGCGATCGTAAGTAACGCCTGCCAAGAAGAACAGCACCGATGCAATCAAACCATGCGAAATCATCTGCAACATCGCGCCGTTGATTCCCAAATCAGTGAAGGAGGCAATTCCAAGCAGTACAAACCCCATGTGAGAAATCGACGAATAAGCCAAACGCCGCTTCATATTGGTCTGAGCAAAGGAATTCAATGCACCATAGATAATATTGACAACACCGACAATGGCTAGAACCGGCGCAAAGTAAATGTGTGCATCAGGAAGTAACTCAAGATTCAGGCGAATCAGTCCATATCCGCCCATCTTCAGCAACACACCAGCCAAAATCATCGATACAGGAGAGGATGCTTCGCCGTGGGCATCAGGCAACCAGGTATGCATGGGGAAAACAGCAAGCTTGACACCAAATGCAATCAACAATCCTGCATAAAGTAGCAGTTGTAGACTAAGGGGATATTCCTTGCTGGCGAGGGCGGTGATGTCAAATGTCATATTCCCGCCGCCATATAACCCCATTGCCAGGGCTGCAACTAAAATAAATATAGAAGCCGCTGCGGTATACAACAAAAATTTCGTAGCGGCATAACGACGCCTTTGCCCACCCCAAATGCAAACTAGTAGGTAGACGGGAATCAGTTCTACTTCCCACATAATGAAAAATAGCAGCAAGTCTTTGGCAACGAACACCCCTACCTGTGCTGAATACAGCACCAGCATCAAAAAATAGAAAAGGCGGGGTCGATGATCAACTTGCCATGCCGAAAATATCGAGAGTGTGGTGACAAATCCTGCTAGAAGCACAAGTGGCGCTGAAAGTCCATCTACCGATACCGCCCAGTTAAAACCTAACTGAGGCACCCAAGCATAATTTTCCACAAGTTGAAAACTAGCACTACTGGCATCGTAATGCTTCCAAAAGGCGTAGCACATCAAGGCAAAGTCTGCGATACCTACACCCAGCGCATACCACCGCACACGCTTGCCATCTTTATCAGGCAGCACAGGGATGAGCAAAGCAGCAACGAGTGGCAGCAAGACAATTGCGGTAAGCCAAGGAAATTGATCCGCTATCATGTATATGAGAAAAAATACTTATTTGCCAATTATGTCATTCTACTAAACTTTGTAACAATTTCTTAATAAATCTTTGTCCCAGATAACGGGGAATGGGGATTGGGGAATGGGATTGGGATTGGGGAATTACGTTATTTGTTTATTTATTTGTTAAGTGTTCTTGTGTATGCAGTTGATAATTACTACATTATTGCTCAAGGTACTAATCCAGCACGCAAAGCACGGACAGCAGCTTGTGTACGGTCAGCAACACAGAGTTTATTGAGAATACCTCGAACATGAGTTTTGACAGTACCGACTGTTAGATAGAGTCTTTTGGCAATTTCTGCATTGTCACACCCAGCGACAATCAACTCTAAAACATCCATTTCCCGATGAGTTAAAGGATAGCTGACTATACTTTTCTCAATATCTGGGTCAATACCTTCAATCAAGACTCTTTTTCCAGATGCACCTCTACTGCCATCGGGGAAATCTTGACGTATTTGTTGTAGTACAAGGTCTGCGATCGCTGGATCAATCCATGAGCTACCTGCATGAGTTGTTTGCACAGCCTCTACTAGTTTCTCAGTTTCGATATCCTTCATGCAATAAGAATCTGCACCTGCTGCAAATGCGGCTAAAACTGCCTGTTCACTATTCTGCATCGTTAAAATTAGCAGCTTTGTTGTATAATCTTCGCTTTCTGATTGATATTGCCTAAATGTGCGTGTTAGATCAATACCATCCATGTCAGGCAAACCAATGTCAATAGTTGCAACATCAGGCTTGAGACTTTTCAGGAGCTTAATGCCGTCGGCTGCATTGGCTGCTTCACCAACAATGTTGAACTCTGGCTGAGTTTGTAAGGCAGACCTTAAGCCGATTCTTGTCAGGTTGTGATCTTCAATCAAAAGGATCTTGATTTCACTCATAGTTGCTTAATTTTACTGTTATTTGTCTAAAGTACAGATTAAAATAATCTCGTTCTTCTGTTCGGGATCTTATACAAAAAGCAATGCAGTTGCTATTGTTCCCTAAACTTCATCTCCCATGAGACATAAATAACCTTATCTCGTAAGCCTTTCTAAGGCAAGAGTTTCGGTGTCAGCAACTCAGATATAAAGACCCTGGGGTTCTAAGACTAAAATAAATAAAGCAGTATTTTATACAAAATTTTAAACATTCTTCGTATAAATGCTTAGAGAAGAGAAAATTTAGCTCAGGAAACTCTCAAAGAAAATCTCAATCCTTAATAATGTCAACGTTCCTGAAGTAAGCTATTACTAGATTTGCTAGGAATAGCCAAGCACTTCTTTTTTTATTTAGCCTATGTCTTTAACTAAAACTGTCAAAAAAGATAAAATTCTCGTTGTCGATGATGTTTTTGACAATCTACTGGTCTTAGAAGCAGTCCTAGAAGATGAGGACTATGAAATTACCTTGGTGGAAAATAGCAAAATAGCTCTGGCTATGGTTGAGGAGTCACCACCAGACATAATTCTCTTAGATGTGATGATGCCGGAGCTTGATGGCTATGAATTTACTCGACGCATCCGAAAGAATCAGGCGTTGCCATTTATCCCCATTCTGCTGCTCACGGCTCACTATCAGTCTAGTGTTGTGGAAGGACTTGATGCTGGTGCAGATGACTTTATTCGTAAACCATTCGATCCTGATGAACTACATGCACGAGTGCGATCGCTCCTGCGTCTCAAGCATAGCATCGACGAACGAGATCAGATGGCTAACCTCCGGGCAGATTTTGTCTCACGTTTTACTCACGATTTACGCATACCCCTAGTAGCTTCTAACCGCGTATTAAAACTCTTGCTGGAAGGCAGGTTTTGTGAAGTTTCGCCACAATTGCAAGAAATAATTGATACCATGATTGGCAGCAATCAAGACCTGCTGGAAATGGTAAATACCTTGCTAGAAGTTTATCGTCATGAAGCGGGCTGTAAAATCTTAAAAATTTCTCCCTGCAATATTCAGGAATTAGTTAGTGAGGTTTCCCAAGAATTAACTCCGCTAGCTGAAGAAAAAGGGTTAGCTGTAAATCTTGATAAAGACAAAACTGCAAGCACCATCATGGGCGATCGCGTCGAACTGCGGCGAGTTTTGACAAATATCATCGGTAATGCGATCAAATTTACAGACAAAGGTTCTGTAGATATTCACTGCTATCTCACTCCCGTAGCTGTGAATATTGATATCCAAGATACAGGGCCAGGAATTTCTAAACCAGATCAGGCAATATTATTCGAGCGATTTCGTCAAGGGAAACACCAACGTTCGGGTAGTGGTTTGGGACTATATCTATCTCGCTACATTATCGAAGCACATCAAGGCACTATCGATGTGACATCTGAACCAGGAAAAGGTAGTACATTCACTATACGTCTACCTGTGGCTGATGAACACTAAAAATAGGTAAATAGAAGATTAATCATGAATTAGCACCTTTGAAAAAATCAGTGAAAGCTTGAGAAAATATTTTGCGATCGCTCTTGTCCAAATGCCTAAAAATCTCAGACAAAACACAGATTTAATAAATAAAGAAGGTTCAGTAAATAGTTATTTACTGAACCTTCTGACTAAATAAATTTCTACCTAGTATAGTAAAAACACACCTGCCTTGGCGAATCGAAATCGGCTGGTATATTTGCTTGCCCCTAATTGAGCAAATTATTAAAGCTAGGGGCAACTTCCGACTGGACTATTCTAAATTCTTTTTAACTTCATCTTTGATATTCTCAGCAGTGTTGCGGACTTCAGCTTCAGCTTGTTTTGCTTTACCTTCAGCTTTATCTTTAGGATCGCCAGTTACTTCGCCAATTGCTTCTTGTACTTTTCCTTCGATGTTTTTAGCAAAAGCTTTTGCTTTATCTTCGATACTCATTTTCTTTGTTCCTAAAGTATGTTAATTGTTGATTTTTTTGCTCACTTGAAAAGCGCTGCAATATCTATAAGTTACTTTTAGACAAGTTTTAATTCTTCTATCTGACGATGTTTTTATGACAAATATTTGTGTCCGTTGTACATAGTTATTCAGCGTTTAAATTCATCTTTGAGAATTCAAGTAATATCCAGAAGGGGGAAAGTATCATTATATTGTCCTATCTTGAGACAAAAATAATTTATAACTTCAGATAGATAGCTATGATGGTAAACTGCAAATTGGCTTATTACCACTGGATATGATGAAAAGTGCTGAGTTCCGAATTCCGTTAGCGGTAGCGGGGCGTTTAGCCCGTGCTGAGATGAAAGACCGCCCACAAAGGGCAGGGCTTTTATCATAGTGCAAAAGTACTGAGTATTCTTACTCAGCACTCAGCACTCAGCACTGAGTATGATGAACAGACTCTACCGTATAAACTCTATGATTCTCTTCCTGATGCCCAGGTATCACGCCATTTGACAGTACCTTCTTTCGCAATCACCCAGCGGCGATTTACCAGATTTTCGCGCAGAGGCGATCGCCCTTCCCGCCACATGGCATATTTATAAGCAATCAGTTTACCAGCACTTTCATCAAAGGGAATCTCAGCCGACCAGGTATTTGAGTTGATATACTCTAAAGGATATGCCTTGCTGATATCCCAGTTACCCAACTCTGGGCAATCTCCTGTCACCACAATAATTTCACCGGGTTGAGTATCCACGCCATTCAGTTGGACGCGGACAATTGTCTGTGCTTTGATTCGTTCGCCAACATGACTGAAAACAAGCACTCCCCGTTCTTCTAGTACCAGGTTATAAATCTTGCCGTCTTTTATCTCATACTTATTGCGAGTCATCACGCAGGTATGTTCCCCATCAGGCAATTCTGTTTCTACTTCTGGGAGAGTAACTTCTCCGCCTCGGTTTAAAGCGACAAAACACAGAGAGTCACGATAGCGGCGTACATAACAGTAAACATCTGGTGTTAAGTATTTTTGCCAGTGGCTACCCATTGACACGGCTGGATTCAGTCGCCGTAACCCAGATAGCAGCCTGATGGAACGATAAATTTCACTATCAGCATCCCAATTTTCCATCATTGGGCGGTTGTATGGATCGTTACCACCATCGGTGTCGTCATGGAGATACTGTTCTGTACCGTAGTAAATGCAGGGAATACCGCGAGATGTCATAATTAAAGCGATCGCAACCTTCAACATCGCTGGATCGGGGTTCAGCGATTGAAAGCGGGACATATCATGGTTATCGATGAAGGTAATTAGCTCTGTTGCCCCCTTGTAGCGATAATCCTGATCGAAAATATATTGAATTGTTTGGAATCCCATTTCTGAACCTTGCCCTAGTGCGGCTCGAATTGCCACACACAAACCAAAGTCTAGAAGTGTCATCCCTGAGTGATTGGCAAATTCCACCGAGCGATCGTCACTCGGATTACTATAAATCCATTCACCAAAAATAAATACATCTGGTTTGTGATTGGTCATCTCGCCAGTGAATTCTTGCCAAAACCAAATCGGCATGTGCTTGACAGTATCCACCCGCAGTGCATCCACACCCCGGTCTAGCCATTGTTTGATTGCTGACTTAATATATTCCCGATATTCTGTATTGTTTTCATTGAAGGTTGCTAAACCAGCTAGTTCACAGTTCTGAACTTGCCAATCATCTTCCCAGTTTTGCACTTCGCCATAGTGGTGATACCAATTATTGACATCATTATTGAAGTCAGCAATTTTTACACCATCATCAAATAATTCACCCTTACTACCACTGGTATCAGGGCTGCTATGGTTGCAGACAATATCTAGCACCAGCTTCATATTGCGCTTATGTAGTTCTGCAATTAACCGATCGAAGGTTGTATTTTTTTCTTCTTGAGTAGCATTTAAAGAAGGATTTTCTCCATCAGCAATGTAGCGAGGATTAATCCGTTTAAAATCTTTTGTCCAATAGCCATGCATTGCCGCATTGCTAATAAATAACTCTTCTACCTGCTCGAATAGTGGAGTTAGCCAAAGGGCGGTAACTCCCATGTTTTTAAGATAGTCTAACTTATCGATGACACCTTGCAAGTCGCCACCCCAGTACTTACCCCAATCTTTTCTAGTTGGATCGTACAGTTCTGAATTTGCACCTTCGCTATTATCTGGATCGCCATCATAAAAGCGATCGACCACAAGAAAGTAAATAGTTTCCTGACGAAATTCAATATCTCTGGTGTAAAGAAACTCTAGGTCAATTTCAGTTTCCGATAGTGGGGTTTCTATAATAGCGTCTACTTTTTCTTGTACAGAATCAACTTTGTATTGCTCTGGTGAAAACTGGGATGGAGGGGTTTTTACCATAAAAAAAACTCAAAATTTCATGTAATTTACATTTGTAGAACTAACACTACAAACACTTCGAGTATTGTGTGTCACTACAAACATCGGCATTGTGACATCCTGCCCACGGTGTAGGTATCTATCGCTAGCTAGTTTATAATTCTATCGATAGATATAATTCATCTGCTAGAGGATAAAAACAAAGGAATATAGCAGTTATTAACGATAATTGCTCGATCACAAAAATTTACAATATTTAGTTAAATTGACTTTCGGTAAATATTGAGCCTAGCTGGTGTTTAAGTGTATATTCGACAACAGATTTGAGAACACCTCAATTCTTTGGAGATTAGCTGTCAACAAGGTTTTGTGACATTTGAGCAATACTGAATGAAGAGTGCTGAGTTCCAAGTGCTGAGTGCTGAGTTGAAAGACCGCCCGGGGCGGGGTATCAACCTTCTCTCTATAAGAAGATTCCGCCCACAAGGGGCGGGGCTTTTACCGTAGTGCAGAAGTACTGAGTACTTCTTAAATTTACTCAGCACCCAGCACTCAGCACTCAGCACTGAGTGGGTAAATAACGTATTAGCCAACTTTTTCTCTAGAAGATTCGCTCCATTGGTAAACTGACCATTGTCACTTTCAATCTGTTATTACTATCAAGGAATTAATTTAGGTAGCAAATATGACTAAATATGACAAGGTTTTTAACTCACCAAAGACATCAGAGGAATCACTAAGTCCAGAAGAAGCGGTGGCGGCGATCGCAACTGTCACTGCAATTGCAGATTCAGTGATTGACGAGGTAGATGCAGAGAGTTTAGCTGGTATTCTCTGGGAATTCGAGGTTTTCGAGGAATACTCAGAAGATGAAATCACAGAAATAGTTGATAGACTCATCTCCATTGCCGAAGAAGAGGGAATTGGGCCTTTATTTAATGTCGCTAAAGTATCTCTCTCAGATGAATTAGTGCTAGATGGTTTTGCTGCTGGGGTAATAGTACTTTTAGACGATGAACTCGCCATCCCAAAACCGAAACAAGCCTACCTCAAAAAGCTACAAGCAGCCTTAGAACTGGAGGATGAAGAAGCAGAAGAAATCATCAAGGAGGTAATTGCAGCCTTTAAAGAAGCAGAAGATGAAGAATATGCAGACGATGATGATGACGATGATGATGAAACAGTAGTCATCGAAGATTTTAGTGAACAGGCATATCAATCCCCATTAGGTAATTTTACCGTGCCAATTCCGGTTGATCCCCAGCAGGGCGGTAGAATTCAGAGCCAGGAAGGAGTAGTTGGCTTTTCTGATGACATCGGTACTTTGCTGAGAATTGATTATTATCCCTTCCCCCTGGAACAGTTAGAGGAATTGGAGGCTGTTGGACAAGAAGAATATTTACAAACAATTTTAGTAGACAAGTATGTACCGCAGGCGATTTTTGCCAATGTACCAGATGCTTCTGTGGAATATACCGAATATCTGGAAAATACTTTGCGAGGTGCTTACTACGTATTAATTGATATGCCCAAAGGTTCCACGATTTCTAAGCAAGAAAATAATGGAACTGCGATCAGATTAGATGCGTACCGAGGACTGCTTACCTTTATCAGGGGTGAATTTTTGTATATAGTTAGTAGTCAACACAGCTTTATTAATGGCGAAACTCCCGATTCTGTGGAAGAAGAGGCCGAAGACATTAAGGAGAGTATTTTGGAGTTTGTTGAAACTATAGAGTTCGCCTAGTAGTCTGTCAATAACATAATAATTGATAGATAAATTCTTTGTAGAGACGGCGATTTAGGGAACTCCAAGAAATAAATTATCCAATATTGTGGGGTGGGCATCTTGCCCGCCATATTATAGACTGGGCGGGCAAGATGCCATAGGTGTCAAGTTTAGCTCAAACTTCCTATGTCAATAAGCATTTATGCTCAAAAACTCGGTTTGAAAGGGACAAAAAACGAACTTTTTCAGGGACTATTAATGCTTTGTTTATTAGCATCACTCCCAGCTTGCGTATAAAAGTTAGAAAAAGTTCACCTTTATACTTCGTTCCTCACAAAACCCATCGTTGACAAATGGGTTTTTACCTTAAATTGACACTAATGGCAAGATGCCCACCCCACAAGAGTTAATTGAAAAAGAGGAAAAGGGGCAGGGAGCAGGGATCAAGGGGGATAGAAAAGAATTGGGATTCGACCCCAACTGTTGCGTTAGCTTCCCGCAGGGTACGAGAACCACTTAGCAGAAGTGGGGGACGTAAGAACATGTTCCGCTCCGCAAACTAGGCAGGAGTCAGGGGTCATTTCCCCCCGCTCCCTGCCCCCTGCCTCTTCGTTGAATATTTTTTTATTTGGAAGTCCCTTATCGCGTCTCTCTAACGTTTTGAGAGATTATCTCGTTCCCAGTTAGAGACTAGGAACGAGTCAAGCCTTCAAGCTAGGTTTTTAGGATTTATGTGTAAGTAAGTTGGCACAATAAAACCAAACTATGTGAAGAAAAGTAAATAAGGCTCAAACCCTTTCTCCCCCTGCTCCCTGCCTTTTTCCAACGATAATTATTTATGCCGACCTACTTACACCGTGGCTTTACGGAGATGGAACCGCTACTCGATTACCGGGAACAATCTGTGGCTGATACGAAAACACCTCTCGACTACGAGGATTTACGGTCACTTTGACCCAATTCACATCGTTAGTACCGTTCGCTGCATTGTCGCCAAATGTCTCGACACGAGTGAAGTTTTCGAGGCGTCTGCCTTGAGCATCCAGAAATGGCCTGTCAACGCGGTGATAATGCGAGTCGCCGTCTACGTAGACAACGGGTTTACGGAAAGCAATTACTTCATCGCGCAACGCTAATAAAAAGCTCTGGAAGCCATCAGGCTGTCCATCGGTTTCTGCGAGAGTCTTGGGATCGCGCAAAGGCGCTCTAGTTCCGTCGGTCAGATCCCACCCTGGATTACCTTGGGAGATAAACATAACCGCTACCGATTTGCGTGTCTTTGCCACTTGAAAAGTCTGTCTCATCCATATAATATTAGCCGCGTTTCGCGCCGCATACTCTTCCTGGTCAGGCGCAGTATCGCATAGGTTGTTGCACGAACCCTGGATATTGAGTGTGGCATAAGTAACCTTACCGACCGTCCAACGGCGGTTTTCAACACAGGGAACAGCTGTGCGGTTTTCACCAAGGCATAGCGGTGCTGTCTGCACCTCCTGGGCTAGCCGACGCTGGCCGAGGGAGAAATTCGTACTGAAGAATACCTGACGCTCGTAGTCGAGGCGATTAAGTGATTTGAATCCACCGTTTGAGGGGCGATCGCAGTCAGTCCAATCGTTGTCGCCTGGTGTGAAGGCTGCTGGTGCTTTCAGAGCATTGAAGTAGCCAAGTGCTTGGGTGTAGAGGTCATTGCTGCAAGTGGTCGGCGTCACCGAGCCGGGTATAGAGTTACCCGCCTTCAGGTCGCCGTCGTGGACTGTGAAAGCCAGGTTTTGGGCGTTCATGTCAGCAATGAGGTTTGGAACCCCTGTCGTTGCTTGTAAATCCGAGTAGGGGAGATCGCCCCAAAGTCCGATGGCGTATGACTCGTTCTCGCCCTCGTACTCATTATCGTTGGCACTCGCCAAACTGATTGTCGAACTTGCCAACAATGGCACAGTCAGCGCTAGTAAACACATTTGACGTAGCAAACGCGCTGTGGTGACGCGTTTAAATACTGAGTAGCCAACCTTTGCCATCATCTATAATCCTTGATTATTCCTTGAGTCTGTGAGCGCATTTTGATTAGCCGCTACCCACGCCATTTAAGTTAGAAAATTTAGATTACCGGATTGTCGATGATAGATAGATTATGGATAGGTTAAGAGTTCGCTTTTTTACAGTAACTTCACTGATACTTTACCTGATTCTTCCAGTTAAGTCTCTTTACAAGATGCACTGTTAGTTCGATCAAGCTTGAAGGTGAGTAATAGACACTCCGGGACTCCTTGCTGAAGATTGGGCAAGAAATTTCTTGATTGTTTTGCTTGGTGTCTGAATCCCCAATCCCCAATCCCCAATCCCCAGTCCCCAATCCCCAATCCCCAGTCCCCGATCCCCAATCCCCAATCCCCAATCCCCAATCCCCAATCCCCAATCCCCAATCCCCAATCCCCAGCCCCTAATTTAATCTCCATAACTCATCTGATGTACATTTGGAAAGGGCGATGTCTGACGACAAGCCTGGAGAAGAGAGGAAGTCTCTAGCTCCACATTGGGTGTCTACGCTTATAATTTTTCATGACAATAACCCTGCTAAACAATCGCTATCAAATTATCCAGGTAATCGGCGCTGGTGGGTTTGGCGAAACCTTTCTAGCAGAAGATGTTCACATGCCTTCTCGCCGTCGCTGTGTGATTAAGCAACTCAAACCGGTCACTAATAATGACCCACAAACCTATCAACTTATTCAACAGCGATTTGAAAGGGAAGCCGCAACCTTGGAGTATTTGGGTGAAAGTAGCTACCAAATTCCTAAACTCTATGCCTACTTTTCTGAGAACGGGCAATTTTACCTCGTCCAAGAATGGATTCACGGCCAAACCCTGACAAAAATTGTCGAAGCCAAAGGATTTGAGAGTGAAACTGTGGTTCGGCAAATCCTCTTGAGTCTGCTTTCAGTTTTAAATTATGTTCACAGCAAAGGCATTATTCACCGCGATATCAAGCCAGATAACATTATTCTCCGTTCTGTTGATAGCGAACCAGTGTTAATTGATTTTGGGGCAGTTAAAGAAACAATCCGTTCTGTGGTGAATCCCTCAGGATACCCGACGCGATCGCTTGTCATTGGTACACCCGGATATATGCCTAGCGAACAAGCTGTTGGCCGCCCAGTTTACGCGACTGATATCTACAGCTTAGGTCTAACAGCGATTTATCTGCTGACTGGCAAACACCCGCAAGAACTACTAACCGATCTGAAAACTGGGGAAATACTTTGGCAGCAGCACGCGCCTCATGTTTCTTCTCAATTGGCGGCGATACTCAATCAGGCAATTAGGCCTCATGCTGGCGATCGCTACAGCACTGCCAGTAAAATGCTATATGCCCTGCAATCTGCTAGCAATATACCTCCTGAGTTAGCTGCAAATACTGCCACAGTCAGTTTTTCTCCCTCTACGACATCAACTCGACAAACTCAGCCATTATATTCTCCGCAAAATAATTCTGCGATCGCAGGATCTTCCGCCCCTGGAAACTGGCAAAAATCTGCTGTAATTGTTGGTAGTTTGCTGGTAGGCGGCTTGATTGGTGCAGTCGTCATACCTGGCATCATTCGTCAGAAACAGCCAGAAACAACCATTGCCACAAGTCCTACCCCATCGCCAGAATCTTTTCCGAATCCTATATCTAACGAACCGCCCATTTCTTCCCAAACTTCTCCACTTCCAGTTCCATCTGTACCGATCTCACCACGACAACAGCCAGTAATTCCCGAAACTTTGCCAACTTCTAATCCTCCGGTTGTATCTATACCACAGCCAAAAAGGAAGCCTATAACTTCAGATACTCCAACACCAGTAGCAGTACTTACACCACAGCCAGAACCAAAGAATGAGGAAAGCGCAGTTCCCACATCAGAAGCACCTTCAGCGCCACAAACCAACGAACAGCCACCCAGTAAAGTCGCTAGCGTTCCGGCATTTCCTACAGGTACACCAAGAAGCGCCGTAGAGGCTACCCTTGGCAAACCAAATCAAGATTTAAGAGGCGCATGGGGCAAGACTCGTGCTGTCGTTTACAAACTAGTACCAAACAAAATTGACCTTGGCTACTTATTCGATCGTAATTCTAAATCGCTGCGCCAAACTGAGGTATCTTTTGCCCAATCGGTAGACCCACAAGTAATGGAAGATACCTTGAATGGAATGTTAAGTGGACAAGCCACTGAAGAAATTAAGCAGGGACTTAAACAGGTACAACAGCGTAAATCTGATAATTTTAGTTTTAAGAATGGCTCAGTTAAAGGTCAGATTATCCGCCAACAATGTGATTTTATTTACATCAGCATTTGGGATGTAGATTTACATGATTTTGTCAGTCCATCTACAGCCAAACAGTGTTAATTTTCTGAAAAACATTGTTCTCAAAAGCTAAAATTTTGTATCCCATAAGACAGATTTAGCATTCAAGATAGTGCCTACAAAACTGCCTTAATTGGGCTATAATCAAGACAATTTCAGTCTTACCAAGCACAAAAACTAAATTTTTAGAATTAGCCCGTTTGTTTTCTAGGTTTTACAACTAAACCCATGAAAATCTGTCTTCCCAATGCCCATTGCCCCATACCTATTTCAAATTCTTAATCTTCATAAAGTTATAAATACCATTATTAAGTTTTTAATAATACTTGTCTCAGCTTCTATATTCATGTCGTAAATTGCGATTGGAATTGTGTAATCTAAAAAGAGCAAAGCTAAATTATTCAATTGAGGTCTGATGACTCCTACAATTATGCGTCAGCTTTGGTCAGTGGTTGAAACCGCCCAAGCCAAGCTCCTCTTACAACTGGATGATGCTAGCTTGGTGCAGTGGTTAGTGAAACAAACCGAAACGCAAGTTTTGTTAGATTCTCACGAAACTGATTATCTATCCCACTACATTCAATCTCGGCTAGCCCTTATACGTGATATTGCTCATGAACGCCAATGTTCATAATCGCAAAATCATCATGAATTGATAGTCAATTGGCTTTTTGAGGAAAATAACCTTCCACTAAGCAGTCAGAGCCTACTACACGCCAACGAACACGTTCTAGAGATAACGCCTCGGTCATGGTAGTAAAACCTAAATCGCCCACTGGTGTGGGAGCAATGTTACCACCAATGATTTTTGGGGCAATAAATGCCAAAACTTTTTGCACTGCTCCTTGAGCGATCGCACTAGCTGCTAAGGTACCACCACATTCCCATAGCACGCTACAAAAACCCCGTTCATATAAATATGCCATTGCCTTATCCGGTGTCAGTGATGTTAATTCCACTACCTCCACACCCTGTTTGAGCAACAGTTCTTGAAAATCGGGGTTAGCACCTTTCTGTGTCAAAACCAAAGTTGGAGCATCCGTAGTTTGCCACAGATGGGCACTTTCCGGTAAGTTAAGATGGCGACTCATCACCACCCGCAGGGGATTATGTGCCCCCAGCTGATGGCTGGTTAAGTAAGGATTATCCTGTCGGACTGTATTACCGCCGACAATTATGGCATCACAACCCGCCCGCAGTTGATGTACTTCATTGCGGGCCTCTTGGCTTGTCACCCAAGCGCTATGACCAGAGGTAGTAGCAATTTTTCCATCTAAAGTCATGGCATATTTTAAAATTCCTAAAGGTCGCTTGTAGAGAATGCGATGCACAAAAGCTTCATTTAGCTGACGACAAGCTTCTTCTTCTACTCCCACCAAGACTTCGATCCCCGCCGCCCGCAAACGGGCGATACCACCTCCAGCTACCAATGGATTGGGATCAACCATACCCACTACTACTCTTGCTACCCCTGCTTGGATCAATCCTTCCGAACAAGGGGGAGTACGTCCGTAGTGATTGCAAGGTTCAAGGCTAACATAGATTGTTGCACCACGAGCAGCGCCAACGCCTGCGGCTTTTAAGGCAAACACTTCTGCATGAGGCTCGCCTGCACGAGGATGAAACCCTTCGCCGACAATTTTGCCATCCTTGACAATCACTGCACCCACTAGCGGATTTGGCGAAGTCCGCCCTAAAGCGCGGCGAGCAAGTTCCAAACACCGCAACATCATGCGAGAGTCAAAGTCAGTTCCTACTTTTTGCTTCGGTGGTGAATTCGAGCCAATTGCTGACTGCACTAGAGGTATATTTTGCTGAGTGTAGTTTGGTAGGGATGCATCTGATTGAGCGACCACTGGGGAATTATCCATAATTTTAGGCAATACTGTAAATATTCTGCACGCGATCGCGCAGCCTCTCCACAGGAGAATCGCGCTTTGATCCTGGTAATTAAACAGTAATATCCAGGCGCTATTATTGCCTGTCTTAACTTGCACCAGTCTCTAATATTCACATTACAATTCAGGGTAACTGAAACTTTAGCAGATTTGAACTGGGGATTGGGTACTGGGGACTGGGTACTGGGGATTGGGGACTTTTAAGATAACTGGGTTTGACAAGTTATATAGTGTCCAATCTAATTAGCGGTAAAAAAACAGACTACTAAGACAATACTGTTCGGTTAAGTCAAGAGACGCGATAAATCGCGTCTTTAGCGATCTAAAATAAAATTTTCATCAAAAAACCTTAACCGAACCGTGTTGACTACTAAGAGGTGTTACTACGTAAAACCATCCCTCTACGACTCGGAGAGGGACATATACCCGAATATAGATTTAATCTTCAGAACTAGCCTTTACAGTAACTAATAATAGGATGTTTAGGAGATTACTAATTTATGCCTGAAGAGCATCGCTTGGAGGAACAATTTCTATCCCAAGAAGCTGAAAAAAGAATATCCAGTCAGCTAGATGAAGTAGAACAAATAGAAATAGATATACAAACCGATCTACTGAAAATAGTTCAAGGACAGGCTGATGGAGTTTCGCTTACAGGTCAAGGATTAGTTATCCAACCAGACATTCGAGTACAGGAAATAATACTGCAAACAGATAGTATTGCCATCAATCCTTTCAGCGCTCTTTTTGGTCAAATAGAACTCAATCAGCCAGTAAATGCCATTGCTCGAATTATACTCACTGAATTAGATATTAATACTGCTTTGGAATCAGACTTTGTTCGCAACCAAATGCAAAACTTCGAGTTGAATGTAGATGGTGAAATTGTAAATTTTGAGCCGAAAGGAATTCAGGTATTTTTACCTGGTAATGGCAAAATAGAATTTAGGGGAAAGTTGCTATTAAAGGAAATGGGAAATACTCGCCCTTTAGCTTATACTGCGATCGCACGTCCACGAAGTCATTCACAAACATTGATGCTGGAGGGTTTTAACTGCACTGAGGGAGAGGGGATTTCAATAGAATTAATTATAGCATTGATGCAGAAAGCTAAACAACTAATGAGTCTACCATATTTTGAATGGGAAGATATCGCTTTTAATATCAAAAATATAGAAGCACAGAAGGGTAATTTAATCCTTATGCTAGAAGCTCAGTTAAGGCAAATACCCTCATCATCAACTCTACTATCTCCTTAGTAAGATTGACAGGAGTTAAAGATAATTTTTGTTACTGAAGGATGATGTAAATATCAGAAATTTTTTTTAATATAGCTTTGGAAAGCTACTTAATTTTTAAATTTCAAGTTATGCAAGAGTATGATGTTGTGCTGATCGGTGCTGGACATAATGGGCTAGTTTGTGCAGCTTATTTACTAAAAGCTGGTTATAGCGTTCTGTTACTAGAAAAGCGTCCTGTTCCAGGTGGTGCAGCAACAACTGAAGAGTGTTTACCCCAAGAAGCACCAGGATTTAAATTTAATTTGTGTGCTATTGACCATGAATTTATTCACTTAGGGCCAGTTGTTGAAGAATTAGAATTAGAAAAATACGGCTTGCATTATTTAGAGTGCGATCCAGTTGTTTTCTGTCCTCATCCTGACGGTAAGTATTTCTTAGGACATAAGTCGGTGGAAAAGACTTGTGCCGAAATTGCTCGTTACAATGAGCGTGACGCCAGAAAATATGCAGAATTTGTAGATTTTTGGCAGCGATCGCTAGGTGCAATGATTCCGATGTTCAATGCACCACCAAAATCAATTATAGATATCCTTGGTAACTACGACATCACAAAACTGAAAGATTTATTTTCGGTGATTGGTTCTCCAAACAAAACGCTGGACTTCATTCGCACGATGTTAACCAGTGCTGAAGATTTACTTAACGAGTGGTTTGATGAGGAATTTCTAAAAGCACCACTAGCCAGACTAGCATCAGAACTTGGTGCGCCGCCATCACAAAAAACCCTTGCTATTGGTGCAATTATGATGGCAATGCGTCATAATCCAGGAATGGCCAGACCCCGCGGCGGAACTGGCGCACTTGTGCAAGCTTTGGTGAATTTAGTCACAAGTAAAGGTGGCGTGATTCTCACAGACCAGCATGTTGAAAAAGTTTTAATTGATGATGGCAAAGCTGTAGGTGTACGGGTTGCTGGTGATAAAGAATATCGCGCTAAATATGGGGTTATTTCTAATATTGATGCCAAGCGATTATTTTTACAAATGACTGATAAAAGCGATGTTGATGCAGCCGATCCAAATCTATGGGAAAGATTAGAACGCCGCATCGTTAATAACAACGAAACTATCCTCAAAATAGATTTGGCTTTAGATGAACCACTGCGCTTTCCATACCACGCTCACAAAGACGAATATCTCGTCGGTTCTATCTTAATTGCAGATTCCGTAGCTCATGTAGAACAGGCTCATAGCAAATGTACTTTGGGAGAGATTCCTGATGCTGACCCATCAATGTATTTGGTAATGCCTAGTTATTTAGATCCCACATTAGCACCATCAGGCAAGCACACTTTATGGATTGAGTTTTTTGCCCCTTATCAAATTGCTGGCGCAGAAGGCACTGGTTTAAAAGGTACTGGTTGGACTGATGAATTGAAAAACAAAGTTGCAGATAGAGTAATTGATAAGTTGGCAGACTACGCACCAAATGTCAAGAATGCAACTATTGCTCGTCGTGTAGAAAGTCCAGCAGAACTAGGAGAAAGGTTAGGTGCATATAAAGGCAATTATTACCATGTTGACATGACTCTAGATCAGATGATCTTTTTCCGCCCCTTGCCAGAAATAGCGAACTACAAAACACCAATTGATAATCTATTTTTGACTGGTGCAGGTACTCATCCAGGTGGTTCAATTTCGGGAATGCCGGGACGCAATTGTGCCCGCGCATTTTTACAGGCAAAACATCCCATTAGCCAAACTTTAAAGGATGCACGAGATTCGATTAAGTCAACTGTCGAGTCCGTTTTTGGTATCAATTAAACCTGATCCCCAAATTTTTAAAAAATTTGGGGATCTAAGAATTTATACGTATCTTCAAGATAAGCAAGTACTGTAGACAATCTCTGTCACAGTTGATGATGTACTCTACACCGTAGTCCCATGACCAACTTTGCAATATTCGGCATTGTATGTACAACAGTAGGATGATCGAACCCTTGGCACAGAGATGCAATACTGACTCCACCCACAATACTAAAATATAAAGCATCAGGTGAAATTTTATCCTTCAGCATAACCATAACCTCTGCCAAAACCTGCGGCTTCACCGCTAATACTACAACTGTAGAGCTTTGTTTGAAGGTTTCTATTAGCTTGCGATCGCTAATCTTCCCATTAAATCTAACGTGAGTTCGACAAGTCTTATTTGACCTCTCCCCCAGCCCCTCTCCGTGTCGGAGAGGGAAGCAAAAAGCTTAATTTTTCGTTGCTCCTCCCTTTCCGTTTCGGAGAGGGAGGTTGGGAGGGAGAGGTTCATCGAACTCACGTTAAATCTAGGTTTCATCATTTAGCCCCAATTTTTATTTCCCCAGAGTGACAAAAGAGGGTTAAGCCATTTGTCGTTGCATCAACTGAGCAAATAGCTCTTCTCTAAAAGCTAGCTCGTCAAATCCTTGAACCAAGCAGAATAGGGCGGTGGCGATCGCTGCAACTAGCAATCCTAAACCAACTTGCATTAAGGAATTGCGATCGCTATTAGGAATTGCATTATCAATCAAAATCGCTGTAGCTTGGGGCACAAGCATTCCCAGTAAAGTCATGCTCACACCGGCAAAAAGAATAATCAACATGTCTTTACGGCGGCCAGAGAGCGCAAATTTAACTACATCAAAAACAGAAAGAGCTTTATCGGGAAAAGACCGATAAAACATATATGCAATTGGAATTACAGTAGCGGCAATCTCTGCATTAATGGGGATGCAGGTTTGGACAATTGGATCGTAGAGTTCGTAGCAATTGGCACAAACAGGTAGCAGCGCCACTGGGTCACTTTCTTTATCTTTCTGAATATATCCTACCAAAGGGCCGCAATCTTGCTGCCACCATTTATCCCGGAGTAAAACTAGCCGCATCCGTAAGCGTGAAGTTCGGGCGATGACATCCAAAGGGTTTTCAAGTCGCTCGAGGTCTTCTAACTTACCAGGAGCAGAAATTTTCTATCCCCATAGCTTTGCCAACTGCACCAGCAGCCACTAGCAGGTGACTAAAATTTAATCTAATTCCCGCCGTCCTTCCAACGCTCTTGCCAAAGTTACTTCATCTGCATACTCCAAATCGCCACCCACAGGTAAACCAAAAGCAATTCGCGTTACCTTCGTAAATGGTTTAAGTAGCTGACCGATATACAGTGTTGTTGTCTCCCCTTCTACACTCGGACTAATTGCGAGAATTACTTCTTGAGGTTTTTGCTGACTCACCCGGCGCTGCAAAGCCAATATAGTCAACTGATCTGGGCCAATTCCATCAATTGGCGAAATCACCCCACCCAAAACGTGATACTTACCTTTGTATTCGCGGGTTTTTTCCAACGCAATCACATCGCGAGGATCGGCAACAACACAGATAGTGTTATTGTCACGATTGGCATTACGGCAAATTTCACAAACAGGTTCAGCAGATAAGTGAAAACAAACAGAACACAAGCCAATCTGTTTTTTTGCCTCAATTAAAGCTTGTGCCAAAGCTTCTACTTCTGCTTCTGGTCGCTTCAAAATATGCAACGCCAGTCGTTGGGCACTTTTGGGACCAACTCCCGGTAGGCGTTGCAATTGTTCAATTAACCGTGCTAAAGGGCGTGCGTAAACCGTTGTCTTGTCTCCAGAATGTTTTTACCTTAACTATGATGACATTTTTGCTGGATTTTGGAATAAAAGTTGGTGCAGTTTAAATGTAGGGAATCATAAGCAAGACAGCCTGAAAATCTCTGGCTGCCGAAATTCTTACACAAGAGGAG
The DNA here is from genome assembly GCF_036916985.1 of Nostoc sp. Lineage (GTDB taxonomy): Bacteria > Cyanobacteriota > Cyanobacteriia > Cyanobacteriales > Nostocaceae > Nostoc. The sequence goes on along the minus strand of NZ_JBALFD010000025.1, from coordinate 390 downwards.
TATGAGAGTAAGAAAGCAGCAATTCAAAGAGAATCTCTACTTGTAGGTAAAATCAAGCAGCTTGAGAATGCTAGAGATGCTGGAATAATTACTGGTGAAGAGTTTGAGAATAAAAAGCTAGCTCTGCATAAAATGGAGTCAGACTTGCAAAGATGATGTGAGCAGTTAATTTAGGTTTCATAGGTTTCAATAATTAAAACCAGCAAATATAAGTTCAACTAAAAAAGCGCCCCCTATTATAGGAGGACGCTTTTCTGAATTGTGGAGACGCTATGAATAGCGCCTTAAGCTTATGATTAACCGTTGATAGCAGGAGCGGTAAGAGCTACAGGAGCAACATCACCAGCAGCCAAATCTAGAGGGAAGTTGTGAGCGTTACGCTCGTGCATT